>CBDDGX010000027.1:0-269272 GCA_965228025.1 Polaromonas sp.
GTTTACTGTCTTTGTGTGCACAGATGCCGTAGCTCAGCGGCACAAGGGTTTCCTGGATGCGCGCGGCGTTTCCGAGCTTTCTGCTTTGCCGGGCGTTCAAATTGGCTCTCATTCGGCCAGTCATGCCCGGCTCACGCGATGCAACGACAAGCAGTTGCGTGACGAGCTTGTACGAAGCAAATCCTATCTCGAGGATGTTACCGGGCAAGAGGTGGTTGCGCTTTCGTACCCTCATGGCGATGTGGATCGCCGGGTAAGAGATGCAGCGGAGCAGGCCGGTTACAAATTGGGTGCTACGAGCCGGTTTGACATCAACCTAAACGGGCGGGATTCCCTGCTTCTTTCCCGGACCGACATTTGGTCAAATGATGCTCTTACAGTGTTTCGCCAGAAGCTCAGAGGCGATTGGGACTGGAGGCGCTGGCGGCACCAGGATTCGGCCAATACAGCATGAAAAGTTGCAAAAATGCGCTTCACGCAAGATCCTGCAGGGTGAACTTGGCATTCGCTTCCCTTGTACCCGTCACATCATGGTTTATCCTTGGACGCAAGTGAGACATCCCATGAGCGAGTTCGACGCAATTCAGAAATTTACCATCAGCATAGTAATACCCGCCTTCAAGGCGGAAAAGCACCTGCCTTTGTTGCTGGAGAAAATCCGGGCGCAAACATTGCGCCCGAGCGAGATTGTGGTGGTGGATTCCACGCCTTCTGAAGCAACCGAGTCCTTGCTTGCAAACTGGGATGGCGGCATTCCAGTAGTCTACGAGAAGGTGGGATTCTCCTATCCGGGACATGCGCGAAACTTGGGCGTCCAAACGGGCTGGTGGGCAATGGATTGCTTTTCTTGACTGCAGGACACGTCCAAACCCTGATTGGCTTGAAAGTACGGCTTCCGTAGCCTTGACCTCAAAGGCTGAATTTGTCGGAGCCCTTTGTTTGAGTGAGGCCGACACACAATTCAAGCGAATAATGTTGGCTGCTACCTATGGGCGGGAAATGATGAGAACCTTGCCGGGTTCCATGATTACCAAGTCTGCGTTTGAGAAATCTGGAGGTTTTCTTCCCCTGATTCGGGCTGGTGAGGACCTGGAATGGATGCAGCGCATCAAATCCTCCTCTATAAATACTGCTTTTGTGCGCGCCGCAACCATTCGCTATGACGGCTTCGCGGAATCGCTTTGGGAGGCGATTAGAAAGTGGTATACGTACGCGATTGCCAATGCCGCCATCGACGTCAGAAATAATCAGAAGAAACTGTATTTTTTGGCTTTTGTTGCACTTTTGATTCTGATTGCCTACCGCTGGAATTTTGTGTTTGCCCGACTGAGCATGAGGGATTTCTATATTCCGAACATCACCAAGATATTCGTTGCTTTTCTGGTGATCGCCTATTTCATTTACCGAGGGATAATTCGTCCCAGGCAGGTTCGGGTTCCTTGGTCCTATTTGTTGCCTTGGCGATGGATCGCGGTGAGTTTTGTAGGCTTTTGCCTTGATGTTGCAAAAGCCCCGGGCTTGCTTCTGGGGGCAGTGTTGTTATCCAAACGCCGCCTTTCCGAGGCCATGAACAGGTCGGGCTCGGTTAGCCGCAGTGATACCGAAAAATAAGTAGAAGACTGAAATATGACTGCATACCAAGAATTGCAAATCCGGTTGGCTGCCCAATCGCACGTCTGGTTAATTACCGGGGTGGCGGGTTTTATCGGTTCCAATTTGCTTGAAGCGCTGCTTAAACTAGATCAAAAGGTCGTGGGACTTGATAACTTTGCGACCGGGCGCCAGATCAATCTGGATCAGATTCGTGACCTGGTGGGCGATAAACGATGGAGAAATTTCAGATTTGTGAAAGGCGACATCCGGACGGCTGCCGACTGCGCTGAGGCTGTTAAAGGGGTTGACTACGTTTTGCATGAAGCGGCACTGGGGTCTGTGCCGCGTTCCATCGCGGATCCGATTGCTACCAACCAGGCCAACATCAATGGTTTTCTGAACATGCTTGTGGCATCCAGGGACGCGGGTGTAAAGCGTTTTGTATATGCGGCCAGCAGTTCCACGTACGGAGACCACCCCGCATTGCCAAAGATTGAAGACCGAATTGGGAAACCCCTTTCCCCTTATGCGGTCACGAAATACGTCAATGAGCTTTATGCGGAAGTTTTTGCACGAACATATGACTTCAAAAGTATCGGTCTGCGATATTTCAACGTTTTTGGTCCTCACCAGAACCCGGATGGCGCTTATGCCGCTGTCATCCCGAAGTGGATATCTGCGGTACTCAAAGGCGATCCACTGTTTATAAATGGCGATGGAGAAACCAGTCGGGATTTTTGTTTCATTGCAAATGTCATCCAGGCCAATCTGCTTGCTGCAACTGCCGAGAACCCGGACGCATCAAATCAGGTCTACAACATTGCTGTTGGCGATCGAACAACACTGAACGAACTGCACGCTTTAATAGTGCGCGAGCTAAAAAGTCGACTTCCGGATCTGCAGGTGTCAGCGCCCGAGTATCGGGATTTCCGGGTGGCTGATGTACGGCACTCGCTAGCCAGTATCGAAAAGGCTGCGTTCTTGCTTGGTTACCGGCCAACTCATAACATCAGCAAGGGAATGGCTGAAGCCATGGACTGGTATGTTCAGGACCTGACTGCAACCCCCTGTTAAACAAGAATATGTCCAACATTAAGCTAGCTATCGTAGGTCTTGGGTATGTGGGTTTGCCGCTCGCAGTGGAATTCGGAAAGAAGAGAGCCGTCACGGGGTTTGATATTAACGAGGGGCGCATATCCGAATTGCAGTCTGGCTCTGATCACACCCTTGAAACTGAACCTCAGGAGCTGAAAGAGGCAAAGCTCCTGACGTTCTCCACCAATCCAGAAGACTTGCGCGACTGCAATGTCTTCATAGTCACTGTGCCGACTCCAATTGATCAGCACAAGCGTCCAGACCTGACCCCGCTCATCAAGGCCAGCGAAACCATAGGCAAGGTGCTCAAGGCCGGTGATATCGTGATTTACGAATCGACTGTCTACCCGGGCGCGACCGAAGAAGATTGTGTGCCGGTGCTTGAAAAATTCTCCGGCCTCAAGTTCAATCGCGATTTTTATGCGGGTTACAGCCCGGAGCGAATCAACCCGGGCGACAAGGAACACCGCGTCACCACCATCAAGAAAGTAACGTCAGGTTCAACACCCGAGATTGCCGAGGTGGTCGATGCGCTTTACAACGAGATCATCGTCGCAGGCACCCACAAGGCACCCAGCATCAAGGTTGCGGAGGCTGCCAAGGTTATTGAAAACACCCAGCGTGACCTGAACATAGCGCTCATCAATGAGCTGGCCATGATCTTCAACAAGATGGGCATTGATACTGAAGCCGTGCTCAAGGCGGCGGGAACCAAATGGAATTTCCTGCCATTTCGCCCGGGTCTGGTTGGTGGCCATTGCATAGGCGTCGACCCCTACTATCTGACGCACAAGGCGCAGGCGCTCGGATACCACCCTGAAATCATCCTGGCGGGCAGGCGGCTCAATGATGGTATGGGCGTTTATGCCGTGGCACAGCTCGTCAAGGCGATGACCAAAAAACGAATACAGGTTGATGGTGCGCGTGTATTGGTCATGGGCCTGGCCTTCAAGGAGAACTGCCCCGACCTGCGCAATACCCGCGTGGTCGATATCGTTGCAGAACTGAAGGAGTACAACTGCCAGGTTGATATCTACGATCCCTGGATTTCAGCGGAAGAGTCCGTGCATGAATACGGCATCACGCCTATCGAAAAGCCGCAGGCTGGCACCTATGACGGCATCATTCTGGCTGTTGCGCACAACGAGTTCCGTTCTATGGGGGCTGAAGGCATTCACGCGCTGGGCAAGTCTGTGCACGTGCTGTATGACCTGAAATACGTGCTTGCAGCTGACGCCGTCGATCTGCGCCTGTAAAGTTGCCAAGCCTCATCCCCACTGCTGCACACGGGACGACATCATGATCAGTCCTGAAACAAGGTCTGGCAAGCGAAGGAAACTGCTGTTCTTCGTCACTGAGGACTGGTATTTCTGCTCCCATCGTCTGCCACCTGCACGTGCTGCGCTGGCGGCAGGTTATGAGGTCGTGGTTGCCACGCGTGTTGATCGCCGGGGAGAGCAGATAGCCGCCGAGGGTTTCCGGGTCATACCCCTGAGTCTGAGCCGGCGTAGTCGAAACCCACTGCAGGAACTGGCCGCAGTGTGGGAGATCGTCCGGATTTACTGGCGGGAGCGTCCTGACATCGTCCACCATGTGGCCCTGAAGCCCGTGCTTTATGGCTCGGTTGCAGCTTTTTTGCTCCGCCGGCCAGCCGTCGTTAACGCGATGGCCGGCATGGGCTTTCTTTTTACCTCCAGCAGTCGCTCCGCCGGATGGCTCCGGGCCATTGTTTCCCGTGTTTTTCGCGTGTTGCTCAACGCCGGGCGCAATGTGCTGATTCTTCAAAATCCGGACGACGTCAACCTGATGGTGTCTGGTGGCCTCGTGCAAGCTTCGCGTGTGCGGCTGATACGCGGCTCTGGTGTTGATACGCAGCGTTTCCATCCTGCGCCCGAACCTGATGGTATTCCAGTCGTGATGCTGGCTTCACGCATGCTTTGGGACAAGGGTGTCGGTGAGTTTGTTGATGCAGCAAGACAACTGCGCGCGCGCGGGGTGCAGGCCCGGTTTGTGCTGGTGGGCGATGGCGATCCGGACAATCCGGCATCCATCCCGGATGAGCAGCTCGAACTTTGGCATGACAGTGGTGTGGCCGAGTGTTGGGGCCGGTGTGAGGACATGCCCGGTGCTTTTGCACAGGCCCATATTGTCTGCCTGCCGTCCTACAGGGAGGGCTTGCCCAAGGTGCTGCTTGAAGCCGCATCCTGCGGCCTGCCGCTGGTCGCTACCGATGCGCCGGGCTGCCGGGAGATCGTGCGCCACGGTGAAAACGGCTTGCTGGTGCCTTTGCGCGATTCAACTGCACTGGCGTTGGCTATCGAACGTTTGCTGGCCGATTCTGCTCTCAGGGCAGGTATGGGGCGGAAAGGCCGTCAAATGGTCGAAGAAGAATTTTCCGAGGCATATGTAGCGGGTCAAACACTCGCGGTATACCGGGAAATGTGCGCGCCATGAGCAAGCCGGTACTGGTCACAGGAGCTTCGGGTTTCGTAGGTCGTCGTTTGACCGATGCCCTGCGCGCATCCGGGCGTGACGTGCGCGCTGCATATCGTTCCCCGCGATCCGTAACCCCGGATGTTCACTCTGTTCAGGTCGGGGGTCTCGGTCCGGACACTGACTGGACTGAAGCCTTGCAAGGTGTTGATACCGTGGTCCACCTTGCCGCGCGGGTACACGTGATGAATGACAAAGTGCTGGATCCGCTGGCCGAATTCAGGCGCGTGAATGTTGAAGGTACCCTGGTGCTCGCCCGGCAGGCTGCCGCTGCGGGCGTACGGCGATTTGTTTTTGTGAGCTCCATCAAGGTCAATGGCGAATCTACATTGCCCGGGAAGCCATTTTCAGCAGATGACACCCCCGCGCCACTGGATGGTTACGGGATATCCAAATATGAAGCTGAAACCGGATTGCTGGCACTCGCCCGGAACGCAGGCATGGAGGTGGTGATCATCCGTCCTGTACTGGTCTATGGCCCCGGCGTTGGTGCAAACTTCCTGTCCATGATGCGGTGGCTGAAGAAAGGGGTGCCTTTGCCGCTTGGGGCCATTCGCAACAGGCGCAGCATGGTCGCCCTGGATAACCTTGTGGATCTGATTGCCGTTTGCCTGGATCACCCGGCAGCGTCCGGGCAGGTGTTCCTGGCCAGCGATGGAGAGGACCTGTCGACGCCGGACCTTCTGCGGCGAACTGCAAATGCGCTTGGCAAGCGGGCTTTTCTGGTGCCGGTCCCCGCTATTTTTCTCAAGGTCGGGGCCGGGCTGATCGGCAAGGGCGATGTAGCCCAGCGTTTGTGTGGCTCGCTGCAGGCAGATATCAGCAAAAACAAGACATTGCTTGGCTGGATACCTCCAGTCTCTGTGGATGCGGGTCTTGTCATGGCTGCCCGTCACCTGCTTGCGCGCAGTGATTGAGCCTTCCGGCACAATGTTCAGGAAACCTGTTTCAACCTTTTCAACTCACCACCATGACCGAACCTGACCTCTCACACATCGGCCCGCGCGACAAGGCAGAAATCCTGGCGCAGGCCCTGCCTTACATCCGCAAGTTCCACGGCAAAACCATGGTCATCAAATATGGCGGCAATGCCATGACAGACCCGGCACTGCAGGCTGACTTTGCCGAAGACGTGGTGCTGCTCAAGCTGGTCGGTATCAACCCGGTTGTTGTGCATGGCGGTGGGCCGCAGATTGAAACTGCGCTCAATCGACTGGGAAAAAAAGGTGAGTTCATCCAGGGTATGCGGGTGACCGACGAAGAAACCATGGAAGTGGTGGAGTGGGTTCTGGCCGGGCAGGTGCAGCAGGACATTGTCGGGTTGATCAACCAGGCGGGTGGCAAGGCTGTTGGCCTTACCGGTCGCGACGGCGGGCTGATCCGCGCACAGAAGCTCAAGATGGTGGACAACAAGGATCCTGCCAAAGAACACGACGTGGGTTTTGTGGGCGACATCGTGGCCATTGACCCCAGCGTGGTCAAGGCCCTGCAGGATGACGCCTTTATTCCCGTCATCAGCCCCATTGGCTTTGGCGAACAGAACGAAAGCTACAACATCAATGCCGACGTGGTGGCTGGCAAACTGGCGACGGTGCTGAAGGCTGAGAAGCTCGTGTTGCTGACCAACACCCCTGGCGTGCTCGACAAGGCGGGCAACCTGCTCACCGACCTGACAGCGCGCGAGATTGATGATCTTTTTGCCGATGGCACCATCTCGGGTGGCATGTTGCCCAAGATTGCCGGCGCACTGGATGCGGCCAAGAGCGGCGTCAACTCGGTTCATATCATTGACGGTCGTGTGCCACACGCCATGCTGCTTGAAATCCTGACCGAGCAGGCCTTCGGCACCATGATCCGTTCGCACTGACAGGCAGGGCGGCTGGCTGGGGATTTCTGACAGTTGGCTGTCGGGCCTGATCCGGCTGGTGTATTCCCGAATCTGGCCCGGTCCCGCAACCCCTATGCTCAGGCACTATGCGACTCCTTCTGGTTGAAGACGATGTGATGGTGGCCAGTGGCATCAAGCTGGGCCTGACCGATGCGGGTTATGCCGTTGACTGGGTGGGCAGCGCGGAGCGTGCTGAAGAGGTCATGCTCAAGGAGTCATTTGACGCTGCCATCATCGATATCGGCCTGCCCAAGCTCGACGGGCTGGAACTGACCAGGCGGCTTCGCACCAGCGGCCTGACCATGCCGGTGCTCATATTGACTGCGCGTGATGCCCTGCAGGATCGCGTTCAGGGGCTTGACCTCGGCGCTGACGACTACATGGTCAAGCCGTTTGAATTGCCTGAGTTGCTGGCACGCCTGCGCGCCCTGCTGCGGCGCTCGCAGGCCGCCACCAGCGCCATCCTCAGTTTTGGCGTGCTTGAACTTGATTCGGCCAGGCGCGAGGCCCGTGCCAATGGGCAACTGATGGAACTGGGCCCGCGCGAGTGGACGGTGATGGAGTACCTCCTCATCAATGCCCCCAAGCCCGCCAGCAAGGACAAGCTGCTGCAGGCCCTGACAGGCTGGGACAAGGAAATCACGCCGAATGCCATTGAGGTTTATATCTCCCGCCTGCGTAGCAAGCTGGAACCGTATGGAATTGCCGTGCGTTCGATTCGCGGCTTTGGTTATCGCCTGGAACTGGTGGAGCCCTTGCCAGCCGCCGCCCCCGGCGCTGAATAGCTTGCGCCAAAGGCTCCCATGAGCTCATCCCATCGCTCCTGGGCCGGCCGTCTTCAGCACTTTTTCAGTACGCGAGTTCTCGCGACCGGCAGCAGCATGGTGCCCACGGCCATGAAGTCAGGGTTGCAGCGGCGCTTGCTGCTGTTGCTGCTGCTTCCCCTGGGCGTTTTTGCACTGGTCAGCGTGTACTTCGATTACCAGACTGCCGGCAATGTGGCCCTGCAGAAAGACCAGCAGCTGCGCCGTCTGATTCCCCTGCTGGCTGATTCCGTCCTGGCCCCAGGTCCGGCGCAGGAAGGCGTGCCACTTTTGTTGCTGGCGCCCGAGGTCGAGGACTTTATGAAGAGCCGCGCCGGTTCCGCGGGTTTCCGCATTTCGGACTCGGCCGGGGGCTTTCTTGTTGGCGAGGCTTGGATCGCAGGGGTTATTCCGGCAACCTATGAGCCGGAGTTCCAGAGCGTCGAAGAGGACGGCATCACCTATCGGCTGGTCGCCCAGCGTGTGGAGACGGCGGCGGGCGAACTGATCCTTCAGCTCGCGGACGGCTCGGACGCACGCCAGCAGTGGGTGCGATCAGTGTGGCTCAAGGTCTTGTTGCCCAACCTGGTGCTGGTCATCGTTGCCGGTTTTGCCGTGAACTGGGCCGTCACGCGCGCGCTCAGGCCGCTGATTGAACTCACCGATGCAGTCGAGCGGCGCAGCCCCCGCGACCTCAGCGCCATTGATCCGCGGGCCACGCCGGTAGAGGTGCAGCCGCTGGTCAGCGCCCTGAACCGGCTCTTCGGGCTGGTCAATACCCAGGCTGAGGGTCAGCGCCGGTTTGTGGCCGATGCCGCACACCAGCTGCGAACGCCGCTTGCGGGTTTGCAGGCCCAGGTTGAGGCCTGGGCGCAACAGGCGCGCACAGCCCAGGGCAAGGGGGCGGGCGCAGGCAATGCTGCGGTGACCTTGCCCGCAGACAAGATACTGCGTTTGCGCGCCGCCACCCGGCGCACCTCCCAACTGGCCAATCAGCTGCTGGCCCTGTCCCGAGCCGACGCGTCTACAGCGGCGGCGCAGCCCATGCAGCGCGTGGACCTCAAGGATTTGTGCGAGTCCATCCTGCCCCTGCATCTGGATGCAGCCACAGCCAAAAGCATTGATCTGGGCCTTGATGCAAAACCTGCACAGGCCAGTGCTTACGAGTGGCTGCTGCGCGAGTTGCTCAACAACCTGGTTGATAACGCCGTCAAATACACACCGGCCGGCGGCACCGTCACGATTCGCTGCGGCACGCTGGACTCCCTGAATGCCACCGCAGAACAGCCTTCCGGTCGCTCGTTTGGCGTCTTTCTGGAAGTGGAGGATGACGGACCCGGAATTGCGGCGGAAGAGCGCGCCAGGGCATTACAGCGGTTCTACCGGGTTTTGGGCACGGTCGGGGAAGGCAATGGTCTTGGCCTGGCGATTGCCGATGAAATTGCCCGTGTGCACCGCTCCCAGCTTGAGCTTGAAGACGCCGGCCATGGCCCCGAAGGTGTGGGTGGGCTGAGGGTGCGCTTGCGCCTGTAGGCTAAAACCGGGGCGGCGGTGGCCTGCCTTGCGGTTCTATGCCTGATCTTTCACTGGCCGGTTGTTCTTTTTACCCCACGCCCCGGGCCAAACCGGGGTGCCCCCGGGGGGAAATCCGCAGGGTGCTGTGCGAGAATGAATTGAAACGATACCCGGTTTTTTGAAACAAACTCCCTCAACCCGAACGCCCCTATGTCTGACCTGACGCTTGATGCCGAACAGAGCCCTGATGCCCCGTCCGCCGCGGTCGATGCGCCGGTTCGAAAAAGGCCCAAGCCGGGCGAGCGCAGGGTGCAGATCCTGGAGGCGCTGGCCACCATGCTGGAACAACCGGGGGCTGAGCGCATCACCACATCAGCTCTGGCTGCCAGGCTCGAGGTAAGTGAGGCCGCACTCTATCGCCATTTCGCCAGCAAGGCCCAGATGTTTGAGGGCCTGATCGAATTCATAGAGCAGAGCGTTTTTACCCTGGTCAACCAGATCGGTGAACGGGAAGCTGATCCTGTCTTGCGCACCCGCAAGCTGGTGGTCATGGTCCTGCAGTTTGGCGAAAAGAACCCTGGCATGACCCGTGTCATGGTTGGCGATGCGCTGGTATTCGAGAATGACCGCCTGCAGGAGCGCATGAACCAGTTCTTTGACAAGCTGGAATCCAGCCTGAAACAAAGCCTGCGTGATGCGGCCACGGCCAGCGCTGCCGCCACCCCCACCGTTGATGCGCAGGTACGCGCTTCGGTCATCGTTTCCTTCATGGTCGGCCGGTTGCAGCGGTTTGCCCGTTCCGGCTTCAAGCGCCTGCCGTCCGAGCACCTGGACGCCAGCCTCGCCACCATCCTGTCCTGATGCCATGTCGGGTTGCCGGTGCTTGCCGGTGACTGCTTTACGACCTGCCCGCGTCCACCTGTCCCGCATATCACTGGCTATTTATAACAACCAAGGAGCATCATGAAACTCGTTCGCTATGGCAACCCCGGAAAAGAAAAACCTGGCCTGATTGATAACGACGGCAAGCTGCGCGACCTCAGCGCACACGTCAAGGATTTCGGGCCTGCCGAGCTGAGCGCGACCTCACTCGCCAAACTGCGCAAGATCAAGACCGACAAGCTGCCACTGGTCAAGGGCTCGCCGCGCATGGGCTGCCCGGTCACCGGTTCGCGCAAGTTTGTGGCCATCGGCCTGAACTACGCAGACCACGCGGCCGAGTCAGGCCTGCCGCTGCCAAAAGAGCCCGTGATCTTCATGAAGCCCACCAGCTGCATCCAGGGTCCGGACGACAACGTCATGCTTCCCAAGGGCTCCGTCAAGGGTGATTGGGAAATCGAGCTCGGCCTGGTCATAGGCACGCGTGCCCGTTATGTCTCGCAAAAAGACGCCCTGAACCATGTTGCCGGTTACTGCGTCATCAATGACGTCAGCGAGCGTGAGTTCCAGATCGAGCGCGGCGGCACATGGGACAAGGGCAAAGGGTGCGACACCTTCGGCCCCATCGGCCCATGGCTGGTCACCAGCGACGAAGTGCCCAATCCGCAAAAGCTCGACATGTGGCTGGACCTCAATGGTGAGCGCATGCAGACCGGTTCGACCAAAACCATGATTTTCAGCGTAGCCAAAATCGTAAGCTACGTCAGCCAGTTCATGACGCTTGAACCCGGCGACATCATCACCACGGGAACGCCACCGGGCGTGGGTATGGGCAAGAAGAAGGATGGTAAATCTGCGCCCATCTTCCTGAAAAAGGGCGACGTGATGACTGCCGGCATCACGGGGCTCGGCGACCAGCGCCAGCTGGTTGTGCCTTTCAAGCTCTAAAAATCGTCTTCAACACCCGTGGGCAAGCGCCCACGGCGTGCCAAGGGTTAACCCGCGACCAGCCTAGAGCGCGGACCCTATATCCCCCCAATTTTTGAAGTAAATGACTTGACGGACAGCAATTTGCTGCAAAATAGAACGACCGTTCGTTTTATTCCTTTCATGTCTGGATGCCATGTCCGTCTCTGACCTATCCGCCAAAGCCTCCCGCCCGCTTAAGGACATCCTGGGTGGCCGTGAAGTGCAGGCTGGCACGCCTGCCATGCACAAGGGACAGCAAACCAAGGCCGCGATTGTTGATGCGGCGCTGGGCCTGGCAACGCAGATCGGCCTTGAAGGCCTGAGCATAGGTGCGCTGGCCGAGGTCATGCACATGAGCAAGTCGGGTGTTTTTGCCCACTTCGGTTCGCGTGAAGAGTTGCAGATATCCGTCATTCGTGAATATCACACCCGGTTTGAAGAAGAGGTTTTTTATCCTGCTCTTCGCCAGCCACGCGGCTTGCCGCGTTTGCAGGCGCTGTTCCAGAACTGGATGGTTCGTACGTCTACTGAAATCGATTCAGGCTGCCTTTATATAGGCGGCGCAGTTGAGTTTGACGACAGGCCGGGACCGGTGCGTGATGCGCTCGCCGGCTCGGTACAGACCTGGCTCGCGGCCATGTACCGCGCAGTCGTGCAGGCCAAGGAAACCGGCCACTTGCGCGCTGATGCAGAAGAGCACCAGATGGCCTTCGAGATTCACGGCCTCATCCTCGCGCTGCATTACGAAGCGCGCTTCCTAAAGACACCCGGCTCCATGGACCGTGCCAACGCAGGTTTCGCCAACATCATCAAACGTTATGGCAACGAGGCCGTTGTGTCCCCTGTTGCCGCCAGCAAATCAACCAAAGCCTCCAAGGAGTAATTCAGAAATGCCCATCTACAACCCACCGCTTCGCGACATGCAATTCGTCATGCACGAGGTGTTCAAGGTCACCGATGAATTCAAGGCCATGCCCAGGCATGCCGAAGTCGATGCCGACACCATCAACGCGGTGCTTGAAGAAGCCGGCAAGTTCGCCTCTCAGGTCACCTTTCCGCTGAACATCAGCGGTGACGAGGAGGGCTGCAAGCTCGACAAGACCACGCATGAAGTCACGCCACCCAAGGGCTTCAAGGACGCGTACAAACAGTATGTTGAAGGCGGCTGGGCCGCGCTGAGCTGCGACCCCGAATACGGTGGCCAGGGCCTGCCTTTTGTGATGAACCAGTGCCTGTATGAGATGCTGAACTCGGCCAACCAGGCCTGGACCATGTACCCCGGCCTGTCGCATGGTGCCTATGAAGCACTGCATGCACACGGCACGGATGAGCAGAAAAAACTCTACCTGCCCAAGCTCACCAGCGGGGAGTGGACAGGCACCATGTGCCTGACCGAGCCGCATTGCGGCACCGACCTCGGCATGCTGCGCACCAAAGCCGAACCACAGCCTGACGGCACTTACAAACTCACCGGCAACAAGATCTTCATCAGCGCCGGTGAACACGACATGGCCGACAACATCGTGCACCTGGTGCTGGCCCGCCTGCCGGATGCGCCGCAAGGCAGCAAGGGCATCAGCCTGTTTGCCGTGCCCAAGTTCAATGTGACGCCGGATGGGGGCCTGGGCTCGCGTAACGGCATTTACTGCGGCGGTCTGGAGCACAAGATGGGCATCCACGGCAACGCCACCTGCCAGATGGTGCTTGAAGACGCCGTTGGCACCATGGTCGGTGCGCCCAACAAGGGCCTGGCCGCGATGTTTGTGATGATGAACGCCGCCCGCCTGGGCGTGGGTAACCAGTCACTGGGCCTGACCGAAGTGGCCTACCAGAACGCACTGGCCTATGCCAAGGACCGCATCCAGATGCGCTCGCTTTCCGGCGTCAAGGCGAAAGACAAACCCGCCGACCCCATCATCGTGCACCCCGATGTGCGCAAGATGTTGCTCACCGCCAAGGCCTACGCCGAAGGCGGTCGCGCGCTGGCCATTTATTGCACGGTGCTGCTCGACAAGGAGCTGTACCACCCCGACGAAAAAGTGCGCAAGGACTCTGCAGAAATCGTCGCGCTGCTCACCCCTATCGTCAAGGCCTTCCTGACCGACAACGGCCACATCGCCACCAACGCCTGCATGCAGGTCTTCGGCGGCCATGGCTTCATCAAGGAATGGGGCATGGAGCAGTTTGTGCGCGACAACCGCATCAACATGATCTACGAAGGCACCAACACCATCCAGTCGCTGGACCTGCTGGGCCGCAAGATCCTGGGCAACAACGGTGCCACGCTCAAGAAATTCGGCAAGGTCATCGGTGCGCTGATTGCAGAAGAGGGCGTCAACGAAAAAATGGCCGAGTTCATCAACCCGCTGGCCTACCTCGCAGACCAGATGACCAAGTTCACGACAGAGCTCGGTTTCAAGGGTTTTCAGAACCCGGACGAAGTGGGTGCAGCTGCTGTCGATTACCTGCGCGTGGCCGGCCACCTGGTGTTTGGTTATTTCTGGGCCCGCATGGCGCAAACTGCACTGCGCGAGATCGCTGCAGGCAACACCGACAAGTTCTATATCGCCAAGCTCCAGACCGCGCGCTTTTATTTCTCGAAACTGTTCCCTGAGACCGCCACGCTGATGCGCACTGCACGTGCCGGCAGCAAGTCGCTGATGGAAACCGACGAGGCACTGAGCTAAGCCCACCCCGCCTGCGTCTCACTTCGTGTAGACGCGACTCCCCTTCCATGGGCGACAGCTGTGGCCCGGCGAAGCCGGTTCCACGCTGTCACTGGTGGGGGATCCCGTAGAACATTGATAAGGAATAAAACATGTCCCGATTTCAAGTGAAAAAAGTTGCAGTGCTCGGTGCCGGTGTGATGGGTGCGCAAATCGCTGCGCACCTCGTCAACCTCAAGGTGCCTGTGGTGCTGTTCGACCTGCCTGCCAAGGAAGGCCCGAAGAACGGCATCGTCATCAAGGCCGTCGAAGGTCTGAAAAAACTGAAGCCCGCACCGCTGGGTGTGCCTGAAGATGCGGCGCTGATCCAGCAGGCCAACTATGAAGAGAACATGGATGTGCTGAAGGAGTGCGACCTCATCATCGAGGCGATTGCCGAGCGCATGGACTGGAAGACCGACCTGTATCACAAGATCGCGCCCTTCATTGCTGAAGGTGCCATCGTGGCCAGCAACACCTCAGGCCTGTCGATCACCAAACTCAGCGAGGCGCTGCCCGAGTCCATCAAGCCGCGCTTTTGCGGCATTCACTTCTTCAACCCGCCGCGCTACATGACGCTGGTCGAGCTGATCAATACGCCGACCACTGAGCCCAAGGTACTCGACGACCTTGAAGCGTTTGTGACCAGCGCGCTCGGAAAGGGCGTGATCCGCGCGCACGACACCCCCAACTTCATTGCCAACCGCGTCGGCATCGCCGGCATGCTGGCCATCATCAAGCAAACCGAAGCCTTTGGCCTGACCTATGACGTGGTCGATGACCTGACCGGCAAGAAGCTGGGCCGCGCCAGCTCTGGTACTTTCCGCACTGCCGACGTCGTGGGCCTGGACACCATGGCGCACGTGGTCAAGACGCTGCAGGACAACCTCGGCCCGGACAAGACGCCTGACCCTTTCTCTGACATGTACGGCACACCCCCTGTGCTGGCCAAACTGCTTGAATCCAAAAACCTGGGCCAGAAGACCGGCGCTGGTTTTTACAAAAAGGTTGGCCGCGACATCATGCGTCTTGACCCCGCGACCATGGAATACGTGGCCGGTGGCGCCAAGGCCAATGAGGTTGTGGGCCGGATGCTGAAAAAGCCTGCTGGCGAGCGCCTCAAGCTGTTGCGCGAAGCCGAAGGCGCTGAAGCGCGCTTTCTGTGGGCCATCCTGCGCGACCAGTTCCATTACGCGGCTGTGCATCTTGAGACCATCGCAGAAACCGCACGCGACATCGACTTCGCCATGCGTTGGGGCTTTGGCTCCAAACAGGGCCCGTTCGAGCTCTGGCAGCAGGCCGGCTGGAAGCAGGTCGCAGAATGGATCAAGGAAGATATTGATTCAGGCAAGGCCATTTCCAAAGCACCGCTGCCCGACTGGGTGTTCAAGGGTCCCGTTGCCGATGCAGGCGGCGTGCACACCGCTGAAGGCTCGTGGAGCGCATCGGCCAAAAAATTCATTCCCCGCCGAAAACTGCCGGTCTATGAACGGCAGTTCTTCCCCGAAGACGTTCTCGGCTCCAAAGCTGCAGACTTCGCCACTGCAGGCGCCACGCTGCATGAAGACGACGCCATTCGCCTCTGGACGCTGCCAGCGCCAAACGACGATGTGCTGATTGCCAGCATCAAGACCAAGATGCACGCCATCAGTCCTGATGTGGCAGAGGGGCTGGCGATGGCGGTTGACCTCGCAGAAAAGAGCCACAAGGGCGTGGTCATCTGGTCCAACGACGAGATGTTCTCTGCCGGTGCTGACCTGCAGGGCATGCTGCCGGCCTTCATGGCGGGCGGCGTGAAGATGATTGAAGGCATTGAGGCCGAGCTGCAGCAGGTCATGCTCAAGTTGCGTTACTCGACAGTTCCCGTGGTGTCTGCCGTGCGCGGCCTGGCCCTCGGTGGCGGATGCGAAATGGCGGTGTATTCGGCCAAACGTGTTGCCGCGATGGAAAGCTACATCGGCCTGGTTGAAGTCGGCGTGGGCCTCGTACCCGGTGCTGGCGGTCTGGCCTACATTGCGCGTCGCGCTGCAGAAAACGCAACGACGTCCACTAACAAGGATCTGCTGCCTTTTCTCACCGAAGGTTTTACCGCCGCAGCCATGGCGAAGGTGGGAACCAGCGCGATCGAGAGCCGCAAGATCGGCTACCTGCTGGACAGCGACATCATCGTGCCGAACAAGGACGAGCTGCTGTTTGTCGCACTGAATGAAGCGCGCGCCATGTTCAACTCCGGCTACCGTGCGCCGCACAAGCGCCAGTTCCCGGTGGTGGGCCGCAGCGGCCTGGCCACCATCAAGGGCCAGCTGGTCAATATGCGTGATGGCGGGTTTATCAGCGCGCATGACTTCCACATTGGCAGCTTGATCGCCAACGTCGTCTGCGGCGGTGATGTCGATGCCGGCACGCTGGTGACCGAGGAATACCTGATGACACTTGAGCGCAAGGCGTTCTGCTCGCTGCTGGAGAACCCCAAGACCCAGGAACGGATCATGGGCATGATGAGCACCGGAAAACCAGTCCGTAACTGAAATATGAACACCCCCGTCGAACGCTCACTGCGTGTAGCGCCTTCCCCCCTTGCAGGGGGCGGCACTGGCAGTCCGGCAAAGCCGGTCTTGCGGTGCCCACTTGCAGGGACACGACATGACTGACGCCTACAAACATCCACCAAACCGCCTGGAGCGGCAGCTTGAACGGCTCGATGAAGTGCCTGCATTTGCGCGCCCCTGGTTTCGCAGTGTGGTGCTGCGCCGTGCCGTGCCATTCACGGGTACCGCAGGCCTGCGCTTTGTCGAGATGTCGCAGGAGCGAACCGAAATTGCCATCGACAACGTCAAGAAGGTGCAGAACCACATCGGCGGTGTTCATGCCTCGGCGATGAACCTGCTGGCCGAGACCGCGACCGGCATGGTGGTTGGCATGAATGTGCGTGACGACTGCATCCCGCTGGCCAAGGAAATGAAGATGGCGTTCAAAAAGCGCGCGACCGGCGGGCTGCGCGCGGTTGCAACGTTAAGCGCCGAGCAGCGCGCAGCCATGGCCGCCAGCGACAAAGGTGAGGTGACGGTGCAGGTCACCGTGACCGACGAAACGGGTATTAATCCGGTCGAGTGCGAATTTGTGTGGGCCTGGATTCCATCCGGCCCGCGCAAAGACCAGACCGCCCCGACAGCCCAGACAGAACAAACGAAGTAACCGAAAAATCAAGGAACACATCATGGCCAAACAAGTCCAGGAAGCCTATATCGTTGCCGCCACGCGCACCCCCATCGGGCGCTCGGGCCGGGGTTATTTCCGCAACATGCGGCCCGACGACCTGCTGGTAAAAGCTTTGCAGGCTGCGTTGGCGCAGGTTCCATCGCTGGACCCGAAAGCGATTGAAGACATCATCTGCGGCTGCGCGATTCCCGAAGGCCCACAGGGCCTGAACGTGGCGCGCATTGGCGCGGTGCTGGCCGGCTTGCCGACCAGCGTGGGCGGCATCACTGTCAACCGCTTCTGCGCATCGGGCCTCTCGGCCATCCAGATGGCGGCTGACCGTATCCGTGTCGGTGAGGCTGACGTCATGATTGCCGCAGGTACCGAAAGCATGAGCATGGTGCCGATGTCGGGCAACTCGCCTTCGCTGTCGCCCAATATGTTCATGAACGACGAGAACGTCGGCATCGCTTACGGCATGGGCCTGACGGCCGAGAAGGTCGCGCAGCAATGGAAGGTCAGTCGTGAGGCGCAGGACCAGTTTGCGCTCGAATCCCACCAGAAAGCCATGAAGGCGCAGCAGGCTGGTGAGTTCACTGACGAGATCACGCCGGTTGAAGTGACCGACCGTACGGCGAACCTCGAGACCGGTGAAGTGATTGAGAAGACCCGTACTGTCAACCTCGACGAAGGCCCGCGCCCCGATACATCGCTCGAAGGCCTGTCCAAACTCAAGACCGTGTTTGCAGCGCGCGGCTCCGTCACCGCCGGCAACAGCTCGCAAACCTCTGACGGCGCAGGCGCGCTGGTACTTGCGAGCGAGAAGGCCGTGAAGGATTTCGGCCTCAAACCCCTTGCACGTTTTGTGAGTTACGCCGCCAAGGGCGTGCCGCCCGAGATCATGGGCATTGGCCCGATTGAGGCCATACCCGCCGCGCTGCGTTACGCCGGCCTGCAGCAGCAGGATATCGACTGGTTTGAACTGAACGAGGCGTTTGCTGCCCAGTCTCTGGCCGTCATCAACACCCTGAAGCTGGATGCCAGCAAGGTCAACCGCATGGGCGGTGCGATTGCGCTCGGCCACCCGCTGGGCGCAACTGCGCCATCCGCGCTGCCACCGTCATTCATGCACTGCACCGCCACCAGCTGAAGTACGGCATGGTGACGATGTGTGTGGGCATGGGGCAGGGTGCAGCAGGCATCTTCGAGCGTGTCTAGGGCCTGCTCACCCTGTTTTCAGGAGATGCGTTGTGAGTCAAAAGGGCTGTGCGCAAGGCGCAAAACGTAGACGGGGTAGACCCCGGCAAGGCTTTGCAACGCCGCGCACGGACCTTTTGATCACAACCCGCAGGGAACGGGGTGAAAACGGCGCCACTCCGCGTTGCACTCCTAGGCAAGGCAGGAGCCTTGCCGTCGTCGTGCGCCTTGATTGGCGCTGCTTTCACCGCGTTCGCACTCCTGAAAACAGGGTGAGCAGGCCCTGGCTACTGCGCGGGCGATCTGCGGCGTTGGTCCGGTGCTCCCCATCCTCACGTACCTGAGGTACGTTCCGGTGGGTCCGCTCCGTCCGCCTTGCATCTCATCCCGCTCGCTACGCCCCTCGACGCGTATAAAGTTAACTTTTAAATTAACAAAGTTAATATGGAAGTTAACTTTGCGCCTTGCAGGCGCCCGGAAACCGGCTTTGAGGTCAAAAATTGCCGGAAAAATGCCGTTTTAGGGCGTCAAATCGGCCTCCAGCCCTTTAAACATGAGCGTGACCAGCTACTGAAATGATAGTAAGCAGCAATTAAGAGCCACACAAAGGCCATCACCGGAGAATGCCATGCAATCCCAGACATTGAGCACCTCAGGAGCCAGGCTGTCGCTGAGGGTCTACGGTAGCAGCGCCAGCCACACCAGCGTCGTCATAGGCGGTGCCATGGGTGTGCGGCAGGACTACTACGCCGCCTTCGCGCAGTGGCTGTCTGCCCAGGGCTTTCGCGTCACGACTTTCGACTACCGCGGCTCCGGCGATTCGTTGCCCGACACCGCGCACGGTGGCCTTCGCGGCTTCAAGGCTGACCTGATCGACTGGGCGGCCGACTACGAAGCAGTCATCGACGACGCCAGGGCCGCCTTGCCCGGTGCACCGCTGTACCTGCTGGGCCACAGCCTGGGCGCACAGCTGCCCGGGCTTCTCACCAACCAGCACCAGGTCGATGGCCTGCTCAGCGTGGCAGCAGGCAGCGGTTACTGGCGCGACAATGCGCCGCAGCTGAGGCGCCTGATTCTTTACTTCTGGTACGTGCTGGTGCCGGTGGCGACCCGCCTGTTCGGCTACTTTCCTGGCCGCAAGCTTAAAAAGGTGGGCGACCTGCCAGCCGGTGTCATGCTGCAGTGGCGCAAATGGTGTCTTGACCCGCACTACAGCGTGGGCGCAGAAGGCGAGGGTGCACGCCAGAGTTATGGTCGTGTCGGCTTTCCCGTTCGCGCGCTGTCCATCACCGACGACGAACTGATGACCCTGCGCGGTACGCACAACCTGATCAACCTGTACGCCAACGCGCCGCGCAGCGTCGAGCTGATTGCGCCTGCCGACGTGCAGGCCAAACGCATCGGCCACTTTGGTTTCTTTCGCGAACAGTTCATGCAGACGCTGTGGCCGCTCAGCCTGCAAATGTTCGATGGCATGGCAAAACTGCCTGCCGCTGGCGTCACACACACGACTGCCTGATTGCGTGGTTCAGGGCAAACTCAAGCGCATGACCAAACATCCTTTCGACCAGGCGCTCGCGCTTGAACCTGCGGGCGCTGACAGGCCTGACACCTTCATCGGCCACACCAGCCCCGCCTACTGGAACATGGTCGGACCGTTTGGCGGCTCGACTGCAGCAACTGCACTGCAGGCCGTGCTGCAGCACCCGGCCCTGCTCGGCGAGCCGGTGTCGCTCACCGTCAATTACGCGGCTGCGACCAGCGAGGGCGCGTTCAGCATCACCGCCACGCCGGTACGCACCAACCGCTCTACCCAGCACTGGGTCATCAGCCTGAGCCAGGCCGACGACAAAGGCAACGAGCAGGTCGCCATGACAGCCACCGCCATGACCGCGCTGCGCCGTGACACCTGGCACCTCAATGACATGCCCATGCCGCAGGTCGCGAAACCGCAGGATGTGCCACGCGCCGACATGCGCGGCGCGATGGAGTGGCTGAGCCGTTATGAAATGCGCTTTGCACGCGGCCCCATCCCGACAGAGTGGCACGGCGACGAAAAACGCTCGCCCGACAGCGTGACGCAGATATGGGTGCGTGACGACGTGCCACGTGTTCTGGACTTCACCTCCATCGCCGCGATGGCCGATGTGTTTTACCCGCGCATCTGGTTGCGCCGTCCCGTGCGGGTGCCGGGCGGCACGGTGTCGATGACCACTTACTTTCATGCCAGCGCTGCGCAGTTGAAGGAAGTCGGCACCGGCTATGTGCTGGCGCAAGGCCAGGGTCAGGCTTTCCGCCATGGCTTTTTTGACCAGGCCGCGCAGCTTTGGAGTGAAGACGGTACCTTGCTGGTCACCAGCCATCAACTGGTCTACTTCAAAGAGTGAATACGGCCCCCACGCCGGTTATTGGGGTCAGACACCCATTTCACAGCAGTGCAAGCACTGCGCCCTGCGGGCGACCGGAGGTTTGTGAATTGGGGCTCTGACCCCAAAAACCGCCCCCCGAGGGGGCCGTCCGCCTGCAGCCAGGCGGAGCCGGTTCTGCGGCTCTGCTTGCTAAAACCTCGCTTCGGTGAAAATCCGAATATCGTTTTCCAATTTTTAATCGAGACAACATGACAACCACTCCCAATGCCGTCCCCGAAATCCTCACGAGCATCGACGCCGGTGTGATGACGCTCACCATCAACCGCCTCGACAAAAAGAACTCGCTCACAGCGGCCATGTATGCCGCGATGGCCGATGCGATTGAAGCCGCGCAGCACGACAGCAGCGTTCGTGCCTTTGTCATCCAGGGTCATGAAACCATTTTCTCCGCTGGCAATGACATCAGCGACTTCCTGAACAAGCCGCCCTCGACGCAGGACGCACCGGTGTTCCGCTTCCTGCGCGGCATCAGCAGCTTCAGCAAACCCGTGGTCGCTGCCGTCTGCGGCCCGGCCGTCGGCATAGGTACCACCATGCTGCTGCACTGCGACCTGATTTACGCAGGCGACAACGCTGCCTTCTCGCTGCCTTTCGTCAATCTTGGTCTTTGCCCTGAAGCGGCCTCAAGCTTCCTGGTGCCGCAGCTCATGGGCTACCCGCGTGCCGCCGAGGCGCTGCTGCTGGGTGAGCCCTTCCGCGTGGAAAGCGCACTTGAAATGGGCCTCATCAACCGCATCGTGCCCCCCGGCGAGGCCAATGCACTCGCACAGCAGCAGGCGCGCAAGCTGGCGACCAAACCGATGAGCTCGCTGATCGAAACCAAGCGCCTGATGAAAAAGGGCAACGCCGGCATGGTCGCCGAACGCATGATGGAAGAAGCCGCCAGCTTTGGCCGCATGCTGACAGAGCCGGCGGCGAAAGAGGCTTTCACCGCTTTCCTTGGCAAGCGCAAGCCGGATTTTTCGGCGCTCTGAAACACACCTCTCCGTTATCCTGGACTTCGTCCGGGGGCCATTTGCGCTTTTGAGTGAGGTGTGTGCCCTTCACGTAGAGGCCGGGCTACCCCCGGTTTGGTCGTGAAGGGCAATGGAGCTTATCGCTTCTACCCGGCGTGATAGTGAAGGGCATCACCTTAAACCAGACCAACCCCGGCCGCATGGAATTCCCCTAGCACCCGGCGAAATCCAAGCCCCCATAATTAAAAGATGGAAACCAAATGGCTGGAAGATTTTGTAAGCCTGGCTGAAACCCGCAGTTTCAGCCGATCGGCCCAGTTGCGCCACGTCACGCAACCGGCGTTTTCGCGGCGCATCCAGGCTCTGGAGGCATGGGCGGGCACCGACCTGGTGGACCGCAGTTCCTACCCGACCCGGCTTACACCTGCTGGTGAAACGCTTTACAGCCAGTCACTTGAAATGTTGCAGGGCCTGCAGTCGACGCGGGCGATGTTGCGCGGCCATACGTCGGCTGGCCAGGACGTCATTGAGTTCGCCGTGCCGCACACGCTGGCGTTTACGTTTTTCCCGGCATGGGTCAGCAGCCTGCGCGAGAAGTTCGGGCCCATCAAGAGCCGGCTGATCGCGCTCAATGTGCATGATGCCGTGCTCAGGCTGGTCGAGGGCAGTTGTGACCTGCTGATTGCCTATCACCACGACTCGCAGCCTTTCCAGCTCGACCCGGACCGTTACGAGATGGTCACACTGGGGCAGGAGGTGCTGTCGCCTTACGTCAAGCCGGATGCGGAGGGCCAGCCGATGTTCCGCCTGCCGGGTCGTGCAGGCCAGCCACTGCCTTACCTGGGTTACGCGCCAGGCGCCTATCTGGGCCGGGTGGTAGACCTCATCCTCAAGCAGTCGGGCACGGCGATTCACCTGGACCGGGTTTATGAAACCGACATGGCCGAAGGCCTCAAGGCCATGGCGCTGGAGGGCCACGGCGTGGCGTTTTTGCCTTCCAGTGCGGTCAAGAAGGACTTGCGCGCGAGGAAACTGGTGAGTGCAGGGGACAAGCTTGAGATGACCATGGACATTCGCGTTTACCGCGAGCGCCCGGTGGCCAACGCCTCTGCAAAAGGGCATGCCCAGGCACTCTGGACCTTTCTTCAGGCGCAGACCGGCGCCAAGGCCGCGCCGCAAGGCGGCAGAAGCTCGCCTAAGTAGTAACCCTTGGCCCTTATTAAAAAAATGCATGACCGTTGCCTGAAACAGCATTGGTGTTTTGAGGTTGGCAAATTTACAGTTCGGGACCGCTGAACGGGAACGCACTGGGCATTGCAGGCTGACATAAATCTTGCGATGACAGGTGCAGGGCAGGGGCTGGCATAAAGACTGCTTGCAAAAGGTGTCATGATGGCTATCGGTTAGTGCGCACCACATTGGGGCCGCTGCGACGCTGCTCATGAATCCCCTGTAAAGACAGTAATCAAGACAGGATTTTCAGGTCCCTGGATCAACGTAAACACCTCTCAAAACGTTCTGGAAGGGCACGGGTAAACCTTGGGGTTAGCCCTTGTATCGACTCTCTAGAATGGCATTCACCAACCGTTTCATTTTCAATACAGGAGATAGCATGAAACTCAAACTAGCCGCCCTCTCAATCGCCTTGCTCGCTACCGGCGGTGCTTTTGCCCAGGCCAACGACACCATCGCCAAGGTCAAGGCCTCCGGCGTGGTCACCATGGGCGTTCGTGACTCCTCCGGTGCCCTGTCCTACACCCTGGGTGACGGCAAATACACCGGTTACCACGTCGAAATATGCAATCGGGTTGTGGCTGCACTTGAAAAGGCAGCCGGCCGCAAACTGGAAGTCAAATACCAGCCTGTGACCTCGCAAAACCGCATTCCACTGGTCCAGAACGGCACGGTTGATATCGAGTGCGGTTCCACCACCAACAACGCCACCCGCCAGAAAGACGTGGCTTTCCTGCCAACCACCTTCGTTGAAGAAGTGCGCATCGCGGTGAAAGCCAATTCCGGCATCACCAGCATCGCCCAGCTGAACGGCAAGAACGTCGCTACCACCACCGGTACCACCTCTGTGCAGACCCTGCGCAAGAACGAACGCGCCACCAACGTCGACTTCAAGGAAGTCTTCGGCAAGGACCACTCCGACAGCTTCCTGCTGCTCGAGTCGGGTCGTGCTGATGCTTTCGTGATGGACGGTTCCATCCTGGCAGGCAACATCGCCACCGCCAAGAACCCGGCCGACTTCAAGATTGTTGGTGAAGTTCTGAGCGTGGAACCCATCGCCATCATGATCCGCAAGGACGATCCCAAGTTCAAGAAGCTGGGCGAAGACACCATCAAGGACATGATCAAGGCCGGCGACATGGCAAAACTGTGGGACAAGTGGTTCCTGCAGCCCATCCCGCCAAAGAACACCAAGGTGGGTCTGGCACTGAGCGAGAGCACCAAGGCCGCCTGGGCAACGCCTAACGACAAGCCCATGGAAGACTACGCCACCAAGAAGTAATCCGGCTTGAATCCGCGTATGAATCCGCGTATGAGCGCCTGAAGAGATACAAACCCCGTCCCTGATTGTTCACGGCGGGGTTTGTCATTTGCCGCAAGGCTTTTCGTTTGAGCAACAACATCAATAACAGTAGGCTGGAGTAACCATGACCTGGGACTGGAAAGTATTTTTGCAGGATGACGGCAGTGGCCGTACCTATCTGCAGTGGATGTTCGACGCCTGGGGCTGGACGCTGTCCGTCGCTGGTGCGTCGTGGGTCGTCGCCATGATCTTCGGCGCGCTGATAGGCACCATGCGCACCCTGCCCAACAGCCCATGGCTGGTCCGGCTGGCCAATGCATGGGTAGAGCTTTTTCGCAATGTGCCGCTGCTGGTGCAGATATTCATCTGGTACTTTGTCATCCCGAAAATCTTCCCGGCCATGAAAGATTTGCCGAGCTTCATCCTTGTGGTGTTTGCGCTCGGATTTTTTACTTCCTCGCGTATCGCCGAGCAGGTCAGGGCCGGTATCCAGGCCCTGCCGCGCGGGCAGCGTTATGCAGGCATGGCCATGGGTTTCACGACGGCGCAGACCTACCGTTATGTGATTCTTCCGATGGCGTTTCGCATCATCATCCCGCCCCTTACCAGCGAGTCCATGAACCTGCTGAAAAATTCATCAGTGGCGTTTGCCGTGTCGATTGCCGAGCTCACCATGTTCGCCATGCAGGCGCAGGAAGAAACCTCGCGCGGCATCGAAATCTATCTTGCAGTCACCTTGCTTTATGCGGCGTCGGCCTTCGCGGTCAACCGCGTCATGGCGGTGGTGGAGAAGAAACTGCAGATACCGGGCTTTGTGGTGGCCGGTGCAACTGGTGGAGGACACTGACATGTTTGGACTCGACCTGAGTTTTTTGAGCTGGGACATTATTTCCAAGTTCGTCATCAAGGGCTTTATCTTCAGCATAGAGCTGACGGTGATCGCCACCATAGGCGGCATCATCTTCGGCACGATACTGGCGCTGATGCGGCTGTCGGGCAAGAAATTCCTGATGATCCCCGCGACCTTCTATGTCAACGGCATGCGATCAGTGCCGCTGGTCATGGTGATTTTGTGGTTCTTCCTGCTGGTGCCTGCCAGTTTCTACGCCATCATTCCGGGCGGCAGCAACTACCGTGCAGAGATCTCGGCCATCATTACCTTTGTGGCGTTCGAGGCGGCTTACTTCAGCGAGATCATGCGGGCGGGCATACAGTCCATCTCGCGTGGCCAGGTCAACGCCGGCCGTGCGCTCGGTATGACCTACGCCCAGAACATGAAGCTCATCATCCTGCCGCAGGCCTTCCGCAACATGGTGCCCATCCTGCTGACGCAGACCATCATCCTGTTCCAGGACACCTCGCTGGTTTACGCCATCGGCGCCTATGACCTGCTCAAGGGCTTCAGCACCGCTGGCAAGATATACGGCCGCCCCGAAGAGGCCTACCTGCTGGCTGCCGTTGTTTACTTTGTGATGTGTTTTGCACTGTCCTACATGGTCAAGCGCCTGCAGGTCAAAATTGCAATCATTCGTTGAGCCTGCCTGCGCAGCCCAAGACAAAACTTAAGAAATACTGGAGTTAAAGATGGCCATGATTGAAATGAAGAATGTGTCCAAGTGGTATGGACCGGTGCAGGTGCTCAACGACTGCACGACCAGCATTGAAAAGGGCGAAGTGGTGGTGGTGTGCGGCCCGTCGGGTTCCGGCAAGTCCACGCTGATCAAGACCATCAACGCGCTGGAGCCCTTCCAGAAAGGTGAGATCTTTGTGGACGGCCAGGCTGTGCACGACCCCAAGACCGACCTGCCCAAGCTGCGCAGCCGTGTCGGCATGGTGTTCCAGAACTTCGAACTTTTCCCGCACCTGAGCGTGACCGAGAACCTGACCCTGGCGCAGATGAAGGTGCTGGGTCGTAATGCCACCGATGCCAAGGCCCATGGCCTGAAGTACCTTGATCGCGTGGGCCTGATGCTGCACAAGGACAAGTTCCCCGGCCAGCTCTCGGGTGGCCAGCAGCAGCGTGTGGCGATTGCCCGTGCGCTCAGCATGGACCCGATTGCCATGCTTTTCGACGAGCCGACTTCTGCGCTTGACCCCGAAATGGTCGGCGAGGTGCTGGACACCATGATGGGCCTGGCCCTGGACGGCATGACCATGATGTGCGTGACCCACGAAATGGGCTTCGCCAAGAAGGTTGGCAGCCGTGTGATCTTCATGGACGTTGGCGGCAAGATGCTTGAGGATTGCTCCAAGGACGAGTTCTTCAGCCACCCCGAAAACCGCCAGCCGCGTACCAAGGATTTCCTCAACAAGATCCTGGCGCATTAAACAACGCCGCGCGCATATTGCGTCTGACAGGCGCATGAAAAAAGCCCCGCACTGCGGGGCTTTTTGGTTCTTGCAGGTTTTCTTATTTCTTGCGTGCGGCAATGGATTTTTCAGCCGTGGTGACCAGGCCGGCACCGATCTGGTTCTTCCACTTGTCGTACACAGGTCGCGTGGCCTTGACGAACTCTGCGCGCTCTTCAGGCGTGAGTTGGGTGATGGTGGTGCCCAGGGCCGCGATATCTTTCAGCAGAGGCTTGTCGGCTTCAACCAGGCCTTTGCGGGCAATGGTGATTTCCTGCTTGCCGGCATCGATGGCCGCCTGCCTGACGATGGCGCGGTCGGCTTCGGTCCATGAGGCCCAGACCTCCTTGTTCACCACAAAGATCAGCGGGTCATTGACGTAGCCCCACATCGTGATGTGTTTCTGCGCGGAGTTGTGCAGCTTGGCAGCGGTGTAGATCGACAGCGGGTTTTCCTGGCCGTCAACCGCGCCGGTCGCAAGCGCGGGCTGTGCATCTGCAAAACTCATCTGGGTGGGGTTGGCACCCAGTGCCGTGAAGGTGTCGAGGAACAGCGGTGAGCCCACCACGCGGATCTTCAGGCCCTTCATGTCGGCCGGCTTTTTGATGGCCAGCTTGGAGTTGCTGATTTCGCGGTAACCGTTTTCGCCCCAGGCGAGCGGCACCACGCCAGCCTTGTCGATGACCTTGAATATTTCCTTGCCCACATCACCCTGGGTCAGCGCGTCAGCTGCCGCGAAGTTGGGCATCAGGAAGGGCAGGGAGAACACATTGAGTTCCTTGACCTGAGGTGACCAGTTGATGGTCGAACCCACGGCCATGTCGATCACGCCCTGGCGGATGGCGCTGAACTCGCGCGTCTGGTCGCCCTGGATCAGTGAGACACCCGGGTAGAGCTTGATGTTGATGCGGCCCTGGGTGCGCTCACGTACGAGGTTGGCCCAGATCTCGCCACCCTTGCCCCAGGGGAACGCGGGGCCGACGACCAGCGACATTTTGTATTCGGACTTGTAGGTCTGCGCAGGCGCAGCAGCGGTGAAGGCCAGCGAGGCACAGGCCAGCGCGAGGCCGAGGACGGTTTTGAATTTCATGGGGTGAGTCTCCTTGGTAAAAAGCGGTAGGTGTCTTTAATAGCCGAGTGTGCGTGGAAGCCACAGGGCCAGTTGCGGGAAAGCAATCACGGCCACCAGCACAAGGAACATGGCCAGCATCATCCAGATCACCCAGCGCACGGTTTCTTCCATGCGCACGTTGGCGATGCGGCAGGACACCATCAGGTTGACGGCCAGCGGGGGGGTGAATTGCCCTATGGCGACCTTGAGCGTGAGGATGACGCCAAACCACACCAGGTCCCAGTTGTAGTGCTGCGCAATCGGCAGCAGCAGCGGCACAAAAATCAGGAAGATGGAGATGCCATCGAGGAACATGCCGACGGTCACCAGCATCAATATCAGCAATGCCATGATGCCGTACTCGCCGAGACCGGAATTGGTGATGGCGCGTGTGAGTGGATCAATCACACCCAGCGTACTGAGCGAATATGCAAAGATGCCTGCCAGCGACACCACCAGCAAAATCACGGCAGACAGTTCGCCCGACTCGCGCAGGATTTCAAACAGGTCACGGAACTTGATCGTGCGGTGAATCACCATGCCGACAAACAGGCCGTAGAAGACGGCGACGACTGCGGCTTCGGTCGGCGTGAACCAGCCTGCACGCATACCACCCAGAATCAGCACCGGTGCTGCAAGGCCCCAGATGGCATCGCGCAAGCTGGCCCAGAAAGGCGGCTTTGGCATGTCAGCTTCAAGCGCGCCCATCTTGTATTTGCGCGCAAGCCAGACCGAGGGCACGATAAGCGCCAGTCCGGCCAGGATGCCGGGCACCATGCCTGCTGCAAACAGCGCAGGCACGGATGCGTTGGGCACCAGCACCGAGTAAACGATGAAGGCAATCGACGGTGGAATCAAAATATCAGTCGATGCTGCAGCGCCCACTACGCTTGCAGAGAACGATGGTGGGTAGCCGGCACGCGACATGGCGCTGATCATCACTGCGCCGACGGCTGCCGCGCAGGCCGGGCCGGAGCCCGAAATGCCGCCCAGAAACATGGCAACCGCAATGGCTACCAGGGGCAGCATGCCCGGGCCGCGCCCGACGATGGCCACCGCAAAATTCACCAGCCGCAACGCCACGCCTGAACGGTCAAAAATAGAGCCGACCAGCACAAACATCGGAATCGCCAGCAGCGGGTATTTGCCCAGCCCGGCGTAAAAGTTTTGCGGTACCGCCATGAGGCCGAATAACTGCGCGTCCGAATTGGCCAGTGCAATCGCTGCAGCACCAGCCAGGCCTAGCGCTGCACCAATCGGCACGCCGACCAGCATCAACACAATGAAGGCAATAAAAAGAAGCGTTGGAATCATTCGCGGCGCCCCCGGCGTATGAAGAGGCCGACAGCTCGTAGCGCCATGCCCAGCGACAAAATCGGCAGCCAGATGGAATACCACCATTGCGGAATGCCAATGCCCGGCGAAGTTTCATTAAAGCGGTAATCGTCCCACACCAGGCGCACGCTGAGCACGGCGATCAGGCCAAACAGGATGGCGACCATGACCGCGCCCAGTTGCGCCAGCCTTTTGCGCCTGGCCATGGAACCACCTTCGGAGAAATATTCGATGCGGATGTGGCGGTCGCGTGCGATGGCGGCAGAGCTGCCCACCAGTGCCAGCACGATCATCAGGAAGACAGAAAACTCTTCCGTCCATGCAAATGACTGGCTGGTGAAGTAGCGCACCAGCACATTGGCAAAGGTAAAAAGCGCCAGTGCACCCATCACGATGACGGTGAGCCAGTCTTCAATCTTGAGCGAAACCCTGACGGGTTCGTCGGCCGCATCAAGCGGCGGCATGGCTTCTGGCGTGTGGCCAGATTCGGGGGGCAGATGCATGAAAACTTCTTGTAGTGGCGAGCGTTCGGCGATGGTGACGCCTGTGCAGCCTTTTTGTGGCTGGCCGATGATGTTAACTGCTGGCTGGTTTACCTTGCCTAAGTGCTTTCCTTAGGCGCGGTACCTGCCCTTGGGCGGCAGGCATCACGATCGACCTGGAAAGCGGCAAATGAGACAATTAAGGGATGAATTCAGCGATCACATCTACCCCCAAGTCGGTCCAAAGCCCCGCTACCTCCCTGACCATCACCCGTCCGGACGACTGGCACCTGCATGTGCGTGACGGCGACGCCCTGAATACCGTCGTGCCGCACGCGGCTGCGCAGTTCGGCCGCGCCCTCATCATGCCCAACCTGCGCCCACCCGTGACGACGGCTGCAATGGCCGTCGCCTACCGGGAGCGCATATTGGCCGCGGTGCCCAAGGGCCTGAAGTTCGAGCCGCTGATGTCGCTCTACCTGACCGACAACCTGCCCCCTGACGAAATCAAACGCGCAAAAGACGCTGGCGTGGTCGCCCTCAAGCTTTACCCTGCCGGCGCCACCACCAACAGCGATGCCGGCGTGACCGACATGCGCAAGACCTATAAAACGCTTGAAGCCATGCAGAAGGAAGGCCTGTTGCTGCTGGTGCACGGTGAAGTCACCAGTGCAGACATCGACCTGTTTGACCGCGAGGCCGTGTTTATCGACAAGCAACTGATTCCGCTGCGCAAGGACATGCCCGAGCTGAAAATCGTGATGGAGCACATCACCACCAGAGAGGCTGCGATGTACGTGGGTAGCGCGGACCGCTTTACCGCTGCGACCATCACGGCCCATCACCTGCTCTACAACCGCAATGCGATCTTCACCGGTGGCATTCGCCCCCACTACTACTGCCTGCCGGTGCTCAAGCGCGAGACACACCGCATCGCGCTGGTTGAGGCCGCCACCAGCGGCAGCGACAAATTCTTCCTGGGCACAGACAGCGCACCGCACCCGGCACACCTGAAGGAGCACGCCACAGGCTGTGCAGGCTGCTACACCTCGCATGCGGCGATGGAACTCTATGCCGAAGCCTTTGAGGCCGCAGGCGCTCTCGACAAACTCGAGGCATTCGCAAGCTTCCACGGCCCGGCCTTCTACGGCCTGCCGCGTAACGAAGGCACGATCACATTGAGAAAAGAAAGCTGGACGCCGCCCGAGAGTTATCCATTCGGCGAGGCGGAGCTCAAGCCCTTGCGGTCAGGTGAAATTTTGCCTTGGCGCCTGGTTAGCTGATTCTTGTTCTTACCTCTGGAGTGAGTCATGTTCGCCAACCAAGACACTTCAACAGCTTTTTTGATTGACGCCGACAACCTCAGTCCCGATGCAATAGATGAGGCCATGCGTCATCTGCAAAAACTGGGGCCAGTATCCATCCGACGTGCATACGGTGGGCTGGAAAAGCTCGCGGGAATTAGAGATGTTTTGCGGCGGCATTCGATACAGGGCTTTGTAAACCAGGGTAAGGGCACTAGCGATGTTGCGCTGGTGATTGATGCGATGGACATGCTGCATAGTGCGCGACTTCCATCCACCGTTGCCATTGGTTCAAGCGATGCTGATTTTTCTCCGCTGGCCGTGCGACTGCGCGAGGCGGGTGTCAGGGTTATTTGCTTTGCGCAAAAAAGTAAGGCTGCAGAAGAGTTGCCACGTACTTATGAGAAAGTGATTTACGTGGCAGCATTACCTGAAGGTATCGCGCCGACGCTGCAGTTGGGTGGCTCTGGAGCAGGTATACCGACGTCAACCTCCAAGCCGCTGCAGATCGTTGATAAAAAACCTGTAGCCAAAAAGACTGCTGCAAAAGCACTGCCCAAAAAGCCAGCCAACAATGGCGGAGCTGCAAAAAAAGCGCTTTCCACTGCAATCGAGATCGGAGTTGCTGACATCCTGAGGGCTGCGCCCGCACTGAAGACTGGCCGTCCGCAGCCGCTGGGGGACGTGGTGAAGCTGCTTCATGAAGCCAGTGTGCTTGGCAAAAGCGCCAGTTCCACCAGGCTCTTCAAGAAATTTCCAGATATGTTTGAGGTCTCTTTGAAAGCTCCGCATCAAGTCCGCTATGTCATCACTTCTGCCTGACCTGGAAAACCTTGACTCAAAGCCCTTGTGCGATTGGTCAACACCCTGGCTGAAACATGTAAAAGCAGAAGGGCAGCCAATAGAAAGAGCCTGGAAATGCTCAGGCAAGTTATATCAAGCCCTGAGTGGTGCTACGGATTTATTGGTTTCTTTCGGTCCGCAATCCGTCTTGCCGACGGAAATGGCCTACGAACAATTCATCTTCGACACCGGTACCGTCCCCACACGCGACAACGCGCATGATTTCTTCAACGGACTTTGCTGGATCACCTTCCCGCAGACCAAAAAGAAACTCAATGAGCTGCAGGCGGCCGAAATTGCGAAGGCGGGCGTGCAGAACACACGCGGCCCGGTGCGCGATGCGCTGACACTGTTTGACGAAAATTCTGCCTTCCTGCTGGCGCCGCAACAGATTTGGGATGCACTTGAAGCGCGTGACTGGAAGAGACTGTTTAGTGACTTGCGGCCACTCTGGGCAGAGGCGCAACTGGTGCTGTTTGGCCACGCCCTGCTTGAAAAGCTGCTCAACCCCAGAAAACCCATCACTGCCCACGTGTATCAGTCCCGTCCGGTGACCGGCTCAATTCCTGAACTTGATGCCTGGATTGCGGCAAGCCTGAGTGCTGACAGGCTGGCTGGCAAGCCCTTTCTGCCCTTGCCGGTACTGGGCGTGCCCGGCTGGTGGGCCGAGAACGAGAACTTTTCCTTTTATGATGACTCTTTGGTATTCAGGCCGCGCACACAAAACAACCCGTAAAAATGTAGTGCGGCAGCTGTAGCCAGCCGCTTGATTTGCTTGCGCCATCCCCCAATTAAGCGGGGACGCAGCTTTTAGTAGTTTTCGCTGGCGTCGTTTAGTTAAAGATCAGTCAAAGAGTTTCCCTACGGAGAATCCATGAAACGCATTATTTTGTTTGTTCTGACCAACCTTGCCGTTGTGGTGGTGCTGGGCATCGTTGCCAGCTTGCTGGGCGTGAACCGCTACCTCACGCCGCAAGGCCTGAACCTTGGCATGCTGCTGGGCTTTGCCGCCGTGATCGGTTTTGGCGGCGCCATCATCTCGCTGCTGATCAGCAAACCCGTTGCCAAGTGGAGTTCGGGCGTGCGCCTGATCAATGAGCCACAAAACGCCGACGAAGCCTGGATCGTGGAAACCGTGCGAAAGCTGGCCACCACCGCCAACATCGGCATGCCGGAAGTCGGCATTTTTGAAGGTGCACCCAATGCATTTGCCACCGGCGCTTTCAAGAACTCGGCGCTGGTCGCGGTCTCGACCGGCCTGCTGCAGGGCATGACGCGTGAAGAAATAGAGGCCGTCCTCGGTCACGAGGTGGCCCACATCGCCAACGGCGACATGGTCACCATGACGCTGATTCAGGGTGTGATGAACACCTTTGTGGTGTTCCTCAGCCGTGTGATCGGCTACGCCGTTGACAGCTTCCTGCGCCGCGGCAGCGACAACAACTCCGGCCCCGGCATCGGCTACTACATCAGCACCATCGTGCTCGACATCGTGCTGGGTTTTGCCGCCGCCATCGTCGTTGCATGGTTCTCACGCCATCGAGAATTCCGCGCTGATGCGGGCGCTGCAAGCCTGATGGGCAAGAAGCAGCCCATGATCAATGCCCTGGCTCGGCTGGGTGGCATGGTGCCTGGCGAGTTGCCCAAGACTGTTCAGGCCATGGGGATTACTGGCGGGATCGGGAAGCTGTTTTCTACCCATCCGCCTATTGAAGAGCGTATTGCTGCTTTGCAGAATGCGCAGCCTGGACAGGTTTGAGGTCCTCTTTCGGGTTAAGGGTTGTGCCCTTCACCATCAGGCCGGGGGTAGCCCGGCAGCTAGTCACTTTTCTTTTGCTTCGCCAAAAGCAAAGTACGGCGGTCTCAAGGACCAAGTGCAACACATGTGGGGATCTGGGCATTGTGCTTGATGCAGTCTTCAAAGAAGGCCTCAGCGGGTGTTTTCCAGTTCAGCCTAGCCCTTGGTCGGGTATTGAGGCTCCAGGGATCTGGTCAAGCTGGCGCTGGCTGTGCACGCTCAGGTCCGTGCCCTTGGGCGGGTACTGCCTGATCAGGCCATTGATGTTCTCATTGCGCCCACGCTGCCATGGGCTGTGCGGGTCGGCAAAGTAGATCTTCAATCCCGTGCTTTCAGCCAGCTTCCTGTGAAGCGCCATCTCCTTGCCCTGATCGTACGTCAGCGCCTCTTGACTGCCTGAGCAAAGAAGTCAGCTCCTTGCGCAGCTCTCCTTTGGGCCTGGCATAGATGGCGGTGTAGATGGTTTCGTGGGAGGCTTGCAAGGCGGCTTGTTGTGGATGATCCCGCCTGAGGATACCGGCGATCTGCTGGGGTGACCAAAATTGCTGCAGAAGACTGCGAACCCGGCCCCACAGGACACTGCCCTGACAAAGCTTGCGGGGCCTGCGTGCAAGCCGACGCATACGCCGGGGGCGCGCGCCGGCCCTGACGGCGTCATAGCCTCCTGCGATGCGGGGTCTGCCCAAGTGCGCGTGATGGGCGTCGGGCAGGTAGCCGTTGCGCTTGAGCTCACGGCTGATGCTGCTGGGTGCTCGGCACAACGTGCGCCCTATCAAGCTGGCGCTGCAGCGCTGAAGACTCATGGCCATGATGGCTCCACGGTCTTCGGCGCTCAGGTGTCTGTAGTGGCTCGTCATGCTGCTCCTGTCTTTACGATTGAGCAGTGTTGCACTTCACTCTTGAGACCGCCTAACCAAAAGAAAGGCGACCCCCAGTCCGCGAAGTTTTTGGGGTCGGAGCCCAAATTCACCGAGCCTTTGGCTCGCACTCCGGGTGCAGTGCTTTGCACTGCACTGCGGTGAAATTGGTGTATGACCCCAATAACTTAACCTGCGGTGCTCGATTACGTCGGCGGTCCGCAGAACTCGCTGCGCTCAAACAGCTGCGGCCCCTTGATGCCGACTCCATCTCCGCTCCTCGGCCCAGCCTCAACGGGGTGGGGAGTGGATTCGGGGAGCCTCAAGCGCGAAGCGCTTGAGGCGAATCTTTGGACCCTGTCTTTGTCTTCATCCCCCAAACCCTTGGAGAGGAGCCGAGAAGCACAGGGCCAGACGGATCAGGGCTGAAACTTGTCTGAGCCGCAGGCGAGTTGTTTCAGACCCCGGCTGAACCGAGCATCGCAGGGTGCCCGCAGCGAAGCGTAGGGACGACGAACAGGGTCGCCTTTCTTTTCGTTAGGTTTGGTGTTCAGTTACTTTGCCTTGCAAAGTGAGTGAACCCCGCGCGCACAGCGCGCCTTTGGCGAACAAAGAAAACCTGCCTCGCAGGTTTCGTCAAAAGTAACTCGCCTGCCGGGGCGAGACCCGGCCTGGTCATGAAGGGCAATGAGCTCGCCGGGATTATTGTCCCTCCCGCTTCGTTCCCCATGGATTGCGGGTCAAGCTCGCGATGACACGCACTCAACCCGAATGCAAATCAAACACAAGATTCCGTAACCACTGACTCGCCGGGTCCTTGTGCACCCGCGCATGCCAGAACAAATTGATCGCAATCTGCGGCAACTTCACCGGGTGCGGCAGGTATACAAGATCGAACGGCTGCACCATGCTGTGCGCAAGCCGCTCCGGCACGGTGGCGACCATGTCGGTGGACTGCAGGATGTGCCCCACCGCCACAAAGTGCGGCACCGTCAGTTTGATTTTTCGTTTCACGGCCTTGCTGTCGATGATCTCGTCGACCTTGCCGTGGCCCGTGCCCGCAGAGACGATGGCCACATGGTCGGCAGCGAAAAAATCTGTGGTCGACATGGCAAGTTTCTCCAGCGGGTGGCCCTTGCGGAAGAGGCAGACGTATTTCTGCATGAAGAGACGGCGCTGGAAGAAGCCGCTGTCGAGCTGCGGCAAGAGGCCGATGGCCAGGTCTATGCGCCCGGCCTCCATGTCGTCCTTCAACCGCGCCTGGCTGTTGCGCACGGTGGTGATGGTGACCGACGGCGCGATGCGGGCAAGCTCCTGCATCAGGCGCGGCAAAAAATAGATTTCGCCGATGTCCGTCATGCCGACGGCAAAACGTCGCTGGCTGGTCGCAGGCTCGAAAGTGCTGCTGCTGTTGATGGCGCCGTGAATCAGGCCCAGACCTGCTGTGACCGACTCGGCCAGCTGTTGGGCAAAGGGCGTGGGCTCCATGCCGCGCGAGGTTCGTAAAAACAGCTCGTCGCCGAAGAGCTTGCGCATGCGCGCCAGCGCGTTGCTCACCGCAGGCTGCCCCAGCCCGAGGTTCTCGGCTACTTTGGATACCTTGCGTTCGATCAGCAACTGGTTGAACACCACCAGCAGGTTAAGGTCCAGGTCTTCGAGTTCCATGCTGCCTCCAAAATTATTGATTTGGGTGATGGACGGCATTATCTCCATTGCATTGACTGATTTTGCGGGTTGCAGGATCATGGGCGACACGCTACGCAGGTGCCCGTCCCACGCGGGCAAGGAAAACCGGAGACAAAAAATGACCCAGACAACTTTGCCGCCTCTCGAGGCCAACCCGACTTTTCCGTCAGAAATCCAGTGGGAGTCCGACGGCACGAGCCGCATCCCTTTCATGGCCTACACAGGCGAAGAGCTGCACAAGAAAGAGCTGGAGCGCTTCTTCTACAAAAACCACTGGTGCTACGTCGGGCTGGAAGCCGAGATCCCCAATCACGGCGACTTCAAGCGCACGGTGATCGGCGAGCGCTCAGTCATCATGGCGCGTGGCGGCGATGGCGAGATCAATGTGGTCGAGAACGTCTGCGCCCATCGCGGCATGCAGTTCTGCCGCGATCGCCACGGCAACAAGAAGGGTTTTGTCTGCCCGTACCACCAGTGGGGCTACAACCTCAAGGGCGACCTGCTGGGTGTGCCGTTCAGGCGCGGCGTGCGGGTGGACGGCAAGGTCAACGGCGGCATGCCGGAGGACTTCAAGACCGCAGACCACGGCCTGAACAAACTGAAGGTTGCGACGCGCGGCGGCGTGGTGTTCGCCAGCTTCGACCACGACATCGAGTCGTTCGAAGACTTCATGGGCCCGACCATCCTCGGCTACTTTGACCGCCTGTTCGATGGTCGCAAGCTCACCATCCTGGGCTACAACCGCCAGCGCATTCCCGGCAACTGGAAGCTGATGCAGGAAAACATCAAGGACCCCTATCACCCCGGCCTGCTGCACACCTGGTTTGTCACCTTCGGCCTCTGGCGCGCCGACAACAAGTCAGAGCTGAAGATGGACGCGCACCACCGCCATGCGGCCATGATTTCGACGCGCGGCAGCGCCGGCAAGTCAGAGCAGGCAACTCAGGTGACGCAGGTGTCCAGCTTCAAGGAAAGCATGGAACTGAACGATCCGCGCTTTCTCGACATCGTGCCCGAGCCCTGGTGGGGCGGGCCGACGGCGGTGATGATGACGCTGTTCCCAAGTGTCATCCTGCAGCAGCAGGTCAACAGTGTGTCGACCCGCCACATCCAGCCGGTCGGCCATGGCAAGTTTGATTTTGTCTGGACGCACTTCGGGTTTGAAGAAGACACACCCGAGATGACGCAGCGCCGCCTGCGTCAGGCGAACCTGTTCGGCCCTGCAGGTTTTGTGTCCGCGGACGACGGCGAGGTCATCGAGTTCTCGCAGCAGGGCTTTGAGCAGAAGCCTTTTCACCGCACGCTGGCAGAACTGGGCGGGCGCGGTGTGGAAGACACTGACCATATGGTCACAGAAACACTCATTCGCGGTATGTACAAATACTGGCGCAAAGTCATGGAAGCCTGAAAGAGATGATGACACCCCCGTTGGCCTTCACTTCGTGTAAGGCCCTCCCACCCTCAAGGGGGCGATACCTGCGGTCTGGCAAAGCCAGTCCCGCGGTCTCCTTGCTCCTGGCTTCAAAGATCTGACATGGACATCACCGCAAACATCAACTTCAACGACTACCTGGCGCTCACGCAGCTCTACGCCAACTACGCCAAGGCCGTCGATTCGGGCGACTGGGATTTGTGGCCCGAGTTTTTTACCGAAGAATGCTCCTACAAGCTCATGCCGCGCGAGAACCACGAACGCGGCTTTCCGCTGGCCACGCTCATGTTTGAAAGCAAGGGCATGCTGAAAGACCGCGCCTACGGCATTCGCGAGACGCTGTTCCATGACCCCTACTACCAGCGCCATGTGGTCGGCACGCCCATCATCCACAAGGCAGATGGCCAGCGTTTTGAAAGCGAGGCCAACTACGCGGTCTTTCGCACCAAGCTCTCGCAGGAAAGTACGGTGTTCAACACTGGCCGCTACATCGACGTGGTGGTCAAAACGCCGGACGGCCTGAAGTTCGAATCACGCCACTGCATCTACGACAGCGAGATGATCCCGAACTCCATCATTTACCCAATTTAGGCGTGGCAGACCTGTTTTTAACGTATACGGTAAATATTTAACGTACACGTTAAATTTTTATAAAAAGTTAACTTCCATATTAACTTTTGAGGCCTTGGGCGGCCGGACGGGTCGAAAACTGGCTTCCAGGGGCCCTAAAAAGGCCTGTTTCAGGTGCCAAAAACGGCTGTAGGCCAATAGATACCAGCGTAAGCAGCTATCAAAAGTATAGTGATCCGGCTGTGCTTGGCCGCCCCGCAAAAACCGGGACAATGCCTCCAGACCAACTGGCAGCGCCTTGCCGGCCTGCAGCACCTGATCACTGGAGCCCAGAACCCCATGTCTTATATGTTGTTGATTGTTGAAGACCCTGCCCAGCGGCGCACCCGCACGCCAGCCGAGGGCGAGGCCGTGTATCAGCGCATGGTGCGTTTCGGCCAGGATTTGCACGCGCGGGGCGTGCTGGTGGCCAGCGAATCGCTCAGCTCTCACGCCAACGCTGCGCGGGTCACAGTCAAGAGCGGCAAGGCGGCGGTGGTGGACGGCCCGTTTGCAGAGGCGAAGGAAATGATTGGCGGGTTCTTTCTCCTCAGCTGCAAGACCTGGGCAGAAGCGGTGGCCATTGCCCAGCAGTGCCCTGCTGCCGAATGGGCAACCGTCGAGGTGCGCTCCACCGGCCCCTGCTACGACGACGATACCGACCCTACGGTCAAGCTGCACTAGTTCAAACAAAACCGGCAAAAAAGCCGATTTTTTTACAGGTGGGTGTCGATCCGGCAGCCTGCCGATCGTCGTGTGGGTGAAGGCCAGATTTTTCAGGGCTCTTTAAACCTCCAGGAGATGCGCCATGCGCTTCATGATCATTGTCAAATCGACGCCCGGGCTGGAAGCTGAAATCACCTCGCAGGCGCCCGACGAAAAACTGATGGCGGCGATGACTGACTACATGCAAGAGCTGTCGCGCGCCGGTGTGCTGCTTGACGCCAGCGGCCTGCAGCCCAGCCGCAAGGGCTGGCGCATCCAGTACGACGGCCAGAAGCGGACCGTCATTGACGGCCCGTTCGCCGAAGCGAAAGAGCTCATCGCCGGCTTCACCATCATCCAGGTGCGCAGTCGTGAAGAGGCGATGGAATGGTCGCGCCGCTACCCCAACCCCGCCGGTGAAAAAAACATGGCTGCCGTGATAGAGGTACGGCAGCTCTATGAGCTGGGAGACTGCACAGCGGGCAGCTTGAGCGCTTTCGCCAAATGAACACCGCCACTCAAAAGTAAACCAGGAGTGATACAAAAATGAGGAAAAAAGCCATGACCATCGTCCTTACCCTTCTCGGCCTGCTGGTGCTGGCCACTGCCCTCGTTGCCGCCCTGGCGTCGCAGCGGCCCGACACCTTCAGCGTTGCGCGCAGCACGGTGATTGCCGCGCCGGCTGAAAAAATCTTTCCGCTCATCAACGATGTGCATGCCTTCAACACCTGGAACCCCTACAACCACAAGGACCCGGCCATAAAGGGCAGCTACAGCGGTCCGGCCAGTGGTCCTGGCGCGCACTATGACTTTGAAAGCAAAAAATCCGGCAGCGGTTTTTTTGAAATCACGCAGGCCCGGGCGCCCTCGCAGCTGCAGATGCGGCTGCTGATGACTGCGCCTTTCAAGGCCGACAACGTCATTACGTTTACCTTGTTGCCACAGGGCGCGCAGACGTCGGTCACCTGGGCCATGGCCGGGCCCGCGCCCTTCATCTCGAAGTTCATGGGCGTCATCTTCAATATGGACAAGATGATCGGCAAAGACTTCGCCGACGGCCTTGCTGCGCTGAAAAGCAAGGCTGAAAAGTCCTGATTTATCCCGTCACTTCACCAAAGGAGAGCCACATGTCACGTCAAGTTTTTATTAACCTGCCCATCAAGGACATGGCGCGCAGCCAGGCCTTCTTCAAAAGCCTGGATTTCGAGTTCAACCCCCAGTTCACCAATGAGCAGGGCGCCTGCATGATCATCAGCAAGGACCACAGCTACGCTATGCTGCTGGTTGAGCCCTTCTTCCAGGGTTTCACCAAAAAGGCGATTGCCGATGCGACCAAGACGACGGAGGTACTGATTGCGCTGTCGTGCGAGAGCCGCCAGGAGGTTGATGACTACGTGAGCAAGGCTTTGGCCGCTGGCGGCAGTGCGCCCAATCCCAGCCAGGATCATGGTTTCATGTACTCGCATGGATTTACGGACCTGGACGGCCACACCTGGGAAGTCTTCTGGATGGACTCTAATGCAGCTCCACCCCAAGCCTGAGTTTTCCCCTCTGAATCTGGGAAACTCGGCAGATGCATTCAGCAACCCACCAGGCCATCGCCACAGTCTGGCGCCTCGAGTCGGCAAAGATCGTCGGTGCGGTGGCGCGCATGGTGCGGGACATTGGTCTTGCCGAAGAACTCGCGCAGGACGCCCTGGTCTCTGCGCTCGAGCACTGGCCCGCGTCCGGTGTGCCTGGCAACCCCGGGGCCTGGCTGATGGCTGCAGCCAAAAACAAGGCCCTTGACCGCCTGCGGCGCGAGAAGTCGCTGCAGGGCAAACTTGAGCAGGTCGGCCACGATATGGAGGCGCAGGAGATCCATGTCGTGCCTGACTTTGTCGACGGCCTGGATGCCGCGCGCCAGGAAGCCGAAATTGCCGATGACCTGCTGCGTCTCATCTTCACAGCCTGCCACCCGCTGCTGTCGACGGAGGCGCGGGTCGCGCTCACGCTCAAGTTGCTGGGCGGATTGACCACGCATGAAATCGCCCGTGCCTTCCTCGTGCCCGAGCCGACGATTGCGCAGCGCATCGTGCGCGCCAAACGCAGCCTGAGCGAGGCGAAAGTGCCGTTTGAAGTGCCGACCGGCCATGAGCTCAATGCACGGCTGGCTTCGGTGCTTGAGGTGGTCTACCTGATCTTCAACGAAGGCTATACCGCCACGGCAGGCGAAGACTGGATGCGCCCGGCGCTGACCGATGAGGCACTGCGCCTGGGCCGCATGCTGGGCGGCCTTGCGCCTGACGAGGGTGAGGTGCAGGGCCTGCTGGCCTTGATGGAGCTGCAGGCCTCGCGCGCTGCAGCCCGTGTGGATAAGGCCGGCCGTCCTGTGCTGCTGTTGGAGCAGGACCGCAGCCGTTGGGATCGCCTCCTGATACGGCGTGGCCTGGCCGCCCTGAAGGATGCCGAGTCGCTTGCGAAATCCGGCGCAAAACCGCTGGGCTCCTATGCGCTGCAGGCATCGATTGCCGCCTGCCATGCGCGTGCTGCGCGAGGCGAAGACACCGATTGGGCACGCATAGCCGCCATTTACGACGCACTGGCCCAGGCCACACCGTCACCCGTGATTGAGCTGAATCGCGCGGTCGCTGTAGGCATGGCTTTCGGGCCCGCAGCGGGTCTGGCGATTGTTGATGGGCTGGGCGCAGACAAGTCGTTGCAAAACTACCAGTGGCTGCCCAGCGTGCGCGGCGACCTGCTGGCCAAACTGGGCCGTCACGCAGAGGCGAGGGCGGAGTTTGAACGCGCCGCGCAACTGGCGGGCAATGCGCGTGAGCGTGAGCTGCTACTGGAGCGGGCGCTTCAGTTGGAGGAGCCTGACGCACACATCAGGAAATAGGGCACGACAATAGGGCATGACCAAATCCCTCCACACGCGCGATGTCTCCGACGTCAAGTTTGAAGATGAATTCATTGCAGGCCTGACGGACCTGGTTGAAAACAAGATCGTTTTTAACAGTGTCATCGGCCTGAAGATCACCTCCATCTTGCCTGATCGCGTTCAGGCGCGCATAGACATGAAGCCCGAGCTGGTCGGACATTTCATGTACAACCGCCTGCATGGGGGTGTGGTCAGTGCCTCGCTGGACGCACTGGCCGGCATCGCAGTGGTCGCAGCCATCGGGGCTCGCCATATGGATGAGTCGCCGCAGCAGCGCCTGCAGCGCTTTTCAAAGCTGGGCACGATAGACCTTCGCGTGGACTACCTGCGGCCTGCAATCAGTGACCATTTCGCCTTGCAGGCTGAAGTGATGCGCCTGGGTTCGCGCGTGGCCAGCACGCGCATGGAGTTTTTTGCAGCTGACGGCAAGCTGCTGTCTACAGGCGCCGGCGCTTACATCGTTTCCTGAGAACAGGCGGATCCGGTCACGCTGCAGGTTTGGGTATCTTGCGTGGCCTGCCGAAATCGTCGATTGCCACGAAGGTCAGGCTGGCCTCTGTGACCTTGACGTATTTGCCCTGGCTGCGCAGGCGTTCTGCATAGACCTCGACCTGTATCGTGATCGACGTGGTGCCTATGCGCGTTACGGATGCAAAGAAAGACAGCAGGTCACCGACCCGCACCGGCTGCTTGAAGATGAACTCATTGACGGCCACCGTCGCCATACGCCCCTCGACATACCGCGCGGGCAAAACTGCACCCGCCAGGTCAACATGTGACATGACCCAGCCGCCAAAAATATCACCATTGGCATTGCAATCGCTGGGCATGGGGAAGACCTTGAGCACCAGTTCCTTGTCCGTCGGCAATTCGACGTGCAGGGTTTCGTGGGGAGTACCTGAGTGGGCGCTTGATTCAGAAGACATAGGCACAATCTGCAAAAAGTAAATACAACACAACGATTGTCCTCCATGCGCTCCCGAGCCTCCAGTACTGATTCATTCCATGCCATGCCGCCGGTTCTTGTGAACGGTGTCGCTGTTACGCCGCCCCCTCGGTCTGACTGGGGCACGCTCAAACGCCTGTTTCCCTATCTGTGGGACTACAAGTGGCGCGTGCTGGCGGCCCTGCTGTTTGTGCTGGCGGCCAAGCTGGGCAATGTCGGTGTACCCGTATTGCTCAAGACGCTGGTCGATGCCATGAGCCTTAAACCCGGCAATGTGCAGGCCGTACTCGTTGTGCCGGTCGCCTTGCTGCTGGGCTATGGCCTGCTGCGCCTGTCGACCTCGCTGTTCAGCGAGTTGCGCGAGCTGGTGTTCGCCAAGGCGACCGAAGGCGCATCGCGCAAAATTTCGCTCGAGGTGTTTCGCCACCTGCACGCGCTCAGCCTGCGCTTTCACCTGGAGCGCCAGACCGGCGGCATGACACGCGACATCGAGCGCGGCACACGCGGCGTGCATTCGCTGATCTCGTATTCGCTCTACAGCATCATTCCCACTCTGTTTGAAGTTGGCCTGGTGCTGGGCATTCTGGCGGTGAAGTTTGATGCCTGGTTTGCCTGGATAACGCTGACAGCGCTGGTGCTCTACATCACCTTCACCGTGACGGTGACGGAGTGGCGCACCAAGTTCCGCAAGGAGATGAACGCGCTGGACTCCACTGCGCACAGCCACGCCATCGACTCACTGCTCAATTACGAAACTGTCAAGTACTTCAACAACGAAGCCTTTGAGGCCAGCCGTTACGATAGCAGCCTGCAGAAATACCGGCGCGCCGCCATCAGGAGCCAGCGCACGCTGAGCATGCTCAATACCGGCCAGCAGCTCATCATTGCAGTGGGCCTGGTGGCCATGCTCTGGCGCGCGACGCAGGGTGTGGTCGATGGCCGCATGACGCTGGGTGACCTGGTCATGGTCAACGCCTTCATGATCCAGCTCTATATTCCGCTGGGTTTTCTGGGTGTGATTTACCGTGAGATCAAACAAAGCCTGACAGATCTCGACAAGATGTTCACCCTGCTTGAAAAAGAGCGCGAGATTGCGGATGAGCCCGGTGCGCTGCCGATACAGATTCGCGACGAGCCTGCAGTGCGGTTTGAGAACGTGAACTTCTTCTATGAGGCGGCAAGACCCATCCTCAAGGATGTGAGTTTTGAAATTCCGCCGGGCAAGACTGTGGCGGTGGTCGGCTCATCCGGCGCCGGCAAGTCTACCCTGGCGCGCCTCCTGTTCCGCTTTTACGATGTGCAAGGCGGCCGCATCACCATCGCCGGGCAGGACATAAAAAAGGTCACGCAGGCCAGCGTGCGTCAGGCAATAGGCATAGTCCCGCAGGACACCGTGCTATTTAACGACACGGTCGAATACAACATCGCATATGGCAAACCCGGCGCCTCGCATGAAGAGGTCGAGGCCGCAGCCCGTGCGGCGCGCATCCATGACTTTATTGCGTCAACCCCCTTGGGCTACAACACCATGGTGGGCGAGCGCGGCCTGAAACTCTCGGGTGGCGAGAAACAGCGTGTGGCCATTGCCCGCACCCTGCTCAAGAATCCGCCAGTCGTGATTTTTGATGAGGCAACTTCTGCGCTCGACTCAGCCAATGAGCGTGCCATACAGGGTGAGTTGCGTGCGGCAGCCAGGAACAAGACCACGCTGGTCATTGCGCACCGGCTGTCTACCGTTGTGGATGCGCATGAGATTCTGGTCATGGAGGACGGGCGGATTGTTGAGCGGGGGACGCATGCCGAGCTTCTGGCTTTTGGGGATAGGTATTTGAGGATGTGGACGCTTCAGCGGAGCTCTGAGTGACGTTCTGGTTTGGTTGAAGGGTGGTGCCCTTCACATAGAAGCCGGGTCTTGCCCCGGCGGGCGAGGCACTTTTCTTTGCTTCGCCAAAAGAAAAGTAAGGCGGTCTCAAGAGTGAAGTGCAACACTGCTCAACCGTAAAGACAGGGCAGCATGACGAGCCACTACAGACACCTGAGCGCCGAAGACCGTGGAGCCATCATGGCCATGAGTCTTCAGCGCTGCAGCGCCAGCTTGATAGGGCGCACGTTGTGCCGAGCACCCAGCAGCATCAGCCGTGAGCTCAGGCGCAACGGCTACCTGCCCGACGCCCATCACGCGCACTTGGGCAGACCCCGCATCGCAGGAGGCTATGACGCCGTCAGGGCCGGCGCGCGCCCCCGGCGTATGCGTCGGCTTGCACGCAGGCCCCGCAAGCTTTGTCAGGGCAGTGTCCTGTGGGGCCGGGTTCGCAGTCTTCTGCAGCAATTTTGGTCACCCCAGCAGATCGCCGGTATCCTCAGGCGGGATCATCCACAACAAGCCGCCTTGCAAGCCTCCCACGAAACCATCTACACCGCCATCTATGCCAGGCCCAAAGGAGAGCTGCGCAAGGAGCTGACTTCTTTGCTCAGGCAGTCAAGAGGCGCTGACGTACGATCAGGGCAAGGAGATGGCGCTTCACAGGAAGCTGGCTGAAAGCACGGGATTGAAGATCTACTTTGCCGACCCGCACAGCCCATGGCAGCGTGGGCGCAATGAGAACATCAATGGCCTGATCAGGCAGTACCCGCCCAAGGGCACGGACCTGAGCGTGCACAGCCAGCGCCAGCTTGACCAGATCCCTGGAGCCTCAATACCCGACCAAGGGCTAGGCTGAACTGGAAAACACCCGCTGAGGCCTTCTTTGAAGACTGCATCAAGCACAATGCCCAGATCCCCACATGTGTTGCACTTGGTCCTTGAGACCGCCGTACTTTGCTTTTGGCGAAGCAAAAGAAAAGTGACTAGCTGCCGGGCTACCCCCGGCCTGATGGTGAAGGGCGACACACCCAATTCAGAGTCGGCGCGAATCTGCTCAGGCCGACTGGTCCCGCCTGACCCTTTCGAGCACAGCCCCAACCTCACCCAAATCCATCCCATACATCTCGGCAAACTCAGCCTCACTCTTCCCGCTCGCCTTGAAGGTAGCCATCAATGCATCACGTTTGGCAGCCTCAAGCCTGAGCTGTGAAAGCGCTTCATCGACAAGCGCATTGGCGGATTCGTCTTGCACCCTGACCCGCTCCGCATACTCTTCACGCGGCAAGCCGGACGCTTCAATGGCTGCCACAATTTTGGAAATCACCCGCGGTCGCAGGTCTTCTTTTGAGCGGGCCTGGCGGCGGCGGAAGACTTCGAGGATGGCGTGGTGTATGTGCTCTGGTGAGACGGGTTCCACCGCGTTGCCGTCCAGGTCGTGGCGCGCCAGCCCGGCTGCCACGCTTTCGAGATAGCGTGTAGAGCGTGCGTGCTGGCCCATGGCAAGCTTGAGTTCGTCTTTTTTGAAAACCTCAGGGTGCCGTGCCAGGATGTCCTGGAACACACCCAGCTTGAGCGGCAGGAACTGCGCACCGAAAAGCTTCGGGTGCAGCTCGAACAGTTTTTCGAGAAGCGGGTTGACTTCACGCGGTGGGCGTTGCTGCTGCCTGCCTGCCTCCGGGGGCCGTGGTGGCCGGTTGCCCCGTGGTTTTGTTTTGCCTGTGGGGGCTTGTGGTGCTTCTGTCATGTAGGCAATCAAAATTGGGTGATAGGGTGATAGATGAGTGGGGCGATCAGCGCGGGCTGATGTTAGCGCGGCCTGTACATCTTGAAGCGGTTTTCCGGCGTGATGGCAAAGTAGTCGGCGGCACCGCCGCCCCGCAGTATCGGTTCTGCTGCTGCGGTGTCGTAGATGCCGTCTTTCAGCAGGTGTTTGGCAATGTAGATGCCCACCACTTCGCCCAGCACCAGCCAGTTGTCCATGGGCGTGCCGTTCACGTCCTCCAGCCGCACGATCTGTGTCAGCCTGCATTCAAACGACACCGGGCTTTCCGCCACACGCGGCACGGCCACTTTTTGCGAAGCAGCCGTTGTGAGTTGGGCCAGCTCGAATTCATTGACCTCATGCGCCACCATCGCGCTCGACGCGTTCATCTGTTCCGCCAGCGGGCGCGTGGCCAGGTTCCAGCAGAACTCTTTCGTTGCGCGGATGTTGTTGAGGCTGTCTTTTTCGCCTTCACTTGAAAACCCGATGATGGGCGGCCGGTAGGCGAAGGCGTTGAAAAAACTGTAGGGCGCCAGGTTCAACCGGCCTTCAGCATCCTGCGACGAGATCCAGCCTATGGGGCGCGGGCCGACGATGGCGTTGAAGGGGTCGTGCGGCAAACCATGGCCCAACGCTGGTTCGTAGAAGTGAAAGTCATGGTTCATGTTCGTTCCGTTTGAGTGATGCTGCGGGCCACGGCTTCGGCTACTTCAATGCCATCAACGCCGGCCGACAAAATGCCGCCAGCGTAACTGGCACCTTCGCCTGCAGGGTACAGGCCCCTGACGTTCAGGCTCTGGAAGTCATCGCCACGTGTCATCTTGAGTGGTGAGGATGTGCGGGTTTCGACGCCGGTCAGCACCGCATCATGCATGTCGAAACCGCGTATCTTTTTGCCGAAGGCGGGCAGTGCCTCGCGTATGGCCGCAATCGCGTATTCGGGCAGGGCAGTCGCCAGGTCCGTCATCAGCACGCCGGGCTTGTAAGAAGGTTCGACGCTGCCGAGCTGCGTTGATGGTTTGTCGGCGATGAAGTCGCCCACCAGCTGGCCGGGCGCTTCATAGTTGCTGCCGCCCAGGGTGAAGGCATGGGACTCCAGCTGCCGTTGAAAGGCGATACCCGCCAGCGGGCCGCCGGGGTAGTCGGCTGGCGATATGCCGACGACGATGCCTGCGTTGGCATTGCGCTCGTTGCGCGAGTACTGGCTCATGCCGTTAGTCACGACGCGGTTTTCTTCAGAGGTGGCGGCCACCACCGTGCCGCCCGGGCACATGCAAAAGCTGTAGACGGAGCGGCCATTGGCCGCGTGGTGTACCAGCTTGTAGTCGGCCGCGCCCAGCAGCGGGTGGCCAGCATGCTGGCCCAGGCGCGCACGGTCAATCAGGCCCTGCGGATGTTCGATGCGAAAGCCGATCGAAAAAGGCTTGGCCTCCATGTAAACGCCGCGTTCATGCAGCATGGCGAAAGTGTCACGCGAGCTGTGGCCCAGTGCCAATACGACATGGTCTGCCCGCATCTCGTAGCTGCTGCCGTCGGCCAGGTTCTCGACCTTGAGGCCGCGGATATGGCCGGCCTCTATCTGCACATCACTCACCCGCTGCTCAAAACGCACCTCACCGCCGAGCGCGATGATCTGCTCGCGCATGTTCTCGACCACCTTCACCAGCTTGAAGGTGCCGATGTGCGGCTTGCTGACCAGCAAAATTTCTTCGGGTGCGCCGGCCTTGACGAATTCAAGCATCACCTTGCGGCCTAGAAAGCGTGGGTCCTTGATCTGGCTCCAGAGCTTGCCGTCGGAAAAAGTGCCGGCGCCGCCTTCGCCGAACTGCACATTCGATTCAGGGTTCAGCACCTTCTTGCGCCACAGGCCCCAGGTGTCTTTGGTACGCTCACGCACTTTTTTGCCGCGCTCCAGCACGATGGGTTTAAAGCCCATCTGCGCCAGCAGCAGTGCCGCAAAAATGCCGCAGGGTCCGAAGCCGACGACGACAGGCCGGAGTTCCGGCGCGGTGTCGACATGTGCCACCGGGTGGTAAGCCTGGTCGGGCGTGGGGCGTATGTGGGGGTTGCCTTCAAACTCCTTGAGCAGGCGCGCTTCGAGTTCGGCGGAGGCCAGCTCGACATCGGCGATGTAGACCAGCAGCAGCTTTTGCTTGCGGGCGTCGTAGCTGCGTTTGTAGATGCTGTGGCTGCGGATGTTGCCGGGCGGGATGGCCAGGGTTTTGGCGATCAGTGCGGGAAGGGCGTCTTCTGCGTGGTCAAGCGGAAGCTTGAGTTCGGTCAGGCGAATCATTTAGGCTTTCTTGGGATCTGTTTTCCGGATCAGCCTGTATTTTAGGTGCCCGCCTCCTTGTTTAAATTGCTATTTTTTTCATAGCTTCTTACGCTCGTATCTATTGGCCTGTAGCCATTTTTGGCACTAAAAATGGCCTGTTTTTAACTTGAAACGGGTGAAATCAGGCTACGTGGTCAATAAAACCGTCTTGTTGGGACCGCTAAAACAGCTGTTATAGCTATAACAGCTGTTTTAAGAGGCGGCTGCGTATGCCGCGATAATCAAGCCGTGAAGCCTGCCAGACCGCCGCTGGTGCAATTTCCGAAAGGAAGCACTGGAGGAACGTCCGGACTGCACAGGACAGCGTAGGAGGTAACACCTCTCCACCGTGAGGTGAGGATCAGAGCAACAGAGACGAGTCGGCTTTTTGGGGCAACCCGAATCGCCGGGTGAAACGGGCAATCTCTACGCGCAGCAATACCAAGTAGGCCAGCGTTGATGTGGTTCCGCAGAGCTGGCGGGTAGGTAGCACCGAGCCGTGGGGGCGACCCCCGGCCCAGATTAATGGCGGTCACACCGCGTCATCGCAAGGTGGTGCGGCGCACAGAATCCGGCTTATCGGCGGGCTTCACACTTTTATCGGCGGCGTCGCGCAGGCAGCGGATGGCTGCCGGCAACTACCCCTGCGTCAACCAGATGCACGGGCTGGGCGTCATTCTTCGACGAATGCCACTTCGCGTGTTTTCCTCACTGCGGGCAACAAAACGATCAACAGCAGCACGACGCAGGCGATCAGCAGCCCTGCAGAGAGCGGGCGCGTGACGAAGGTGCTCCAGTCGCCACGCGACAGCAACAGCGCCCGGCGCAGGTTTTCTTCCATCATGGGCCCCAGGATGAGTCCGAGCAGCAGGGGTGCCGGCTCTGCCTTCAGTTTGTGGAAGATATAGCCGACCACGCCGAAGACACCCACCACCCAGATGTCCCAGGTGTTGTTGTTGGTTGAGTAGACACCAATCGCACAGAACAGCACGATGGCAGGGAACAGAAAACGGTAAGGCACCGTGAGGAGCTTGATCCAGATGCCGATGAGCGGCAGGTTCAGGATCACCAGCATGGCGTTGCCAATCCACATCGATGCGATGAGCCCCCAGAACAGTTCCGGGTTGCTGGTCATGACCTGTGGCCCGGGTTGTATGTTGTGGATGGTCATGGCACCGACCATCAGTGCCATCACCACGTTTGATGGAATGCCCAGCGTGAGCAGGGGAATGAAAGAGGCCTGGGCGCCGGCGTTGTTCGCAGCCTCGGGACCTGCGACGCCCCGGATGTTGCCCTGGCCAAAAGGAACCTCACCCGGCCTGGCCTTGACTTTCTTCTCGATCGTATAAGCCGCAAAGGCTGCCAAAAGTGCTCCGCCCCCGGGCAGGATGCCCAGTGCACAGCCCAGCGCCGTCCCTCGCAGGACGGCCGGCGTCATGTCGCGGAAATCCTGACGGGTAGGGAACAGTCCCTCAATCTTTGCTGCGAATACTTCCCGCTGTTCCTCGCGCTGCGCAAGGTTGCTGATGATTTCGCCGTAGCCGAAGACGCCCATGGCGATGGCCACGAAACCAATGCCGTCAGTCAGCTCCGGCACGTCGAAGCTGAACCGCGCGACGCCGGAGTTCACATCCGTGCCAACCAGTCCCAGCAGCAAACCCAGCAGTATCATGCCGACGGCCTTGAGCAAAGAGCCCGATGCCAGCACCACTGCGCCAATCAGGCCGAGAACCATGAGCGCAAAATACTCTGCCGGCCCAAACTTGAACGCCAGTTCCGTCAGCGCCGGCGCGAAGGCCGCAATCATCACGGTGCCGACGCAGCCCGCAAAAAACGAACCCAGCCCGGCGGCCGCCAGTGCAGGCCCGGCCCTGCCTTTCTTGGCCATCTGGTGGCCATCAATGCAGGTCACAACCGAGGACGACTCGCCCGGCAGGTTCACCAGAATGGCCGTGGTGGAACCGCCATATTGCGAACCGTAGTAAATGCCGGCCAGCATGATGAGGGCGGACACTGGTGGCAATGCGTAGGTCGCGGGCAGCAGCATTGCAATGGTGGCTGCGGGCCCAATGCCCGGCAATACGCCGATCAGCGTGCCCAGCAGGCATCCCGCAAACGCATACATGAGGTTGATGGGCGTGAAGGCCACGCCAAATCCAAGAGAGAGGTGCGAAAGTATTTCCATCTTGCCCTCAACCCGCGATGAATTCCGGCCATACCGGGAATTGCAGTTTGAGTGCCACGACAAACACAAGGTAGCTGCCGATGGCCAGCGCCGTCGCGAGCAGGAGCGTGGCGCGGAATCTCCAGTTTGCCTGTGCCATGCTGGCGATGAAGGTCAGGGCATAAATGGCCACGATCAAACCGAAAGCGGGCAGACTGATGGTTCGCAATCCTGCCAGCAGCAGGCCAAAAACGACATTGGCGGCAATGACGTAAAAAAGCGGCCTCCAGGCCCATTTGCCTATTTTTTCCGGTTCGGTGGTGTGGCCCAGGGCCTTGAGGGCGACAACCACCCCTACCAGCGCCATCAGCACGCCGAGCATCAGCGGGAAATAGCCAGGCCCCATGCGCGCCGCATCCCCGACGTTGTAGTTGGTGGCGCCCCACGCGAATGCGATGCCCACTGCAATGAACATGACCCCGCAATAAAAATCTGGCTGACTTTTGATTCTCAACTTTTGTCTCCGTTTTACTAGTCGGGCAACCGCGTTTCGTGGCGGGGCGCATGCCTGGCTGGCCCGCATCGAAGGCGCTTGCTCTGGATTCGGCCGGCTGGACAGCTGTGGCCTTGGGATTCAAAGCGTAAACGCGCAGTTTCTTCGTGTAAATTCGTTTTTAATTAACCTTTATTGCGGAAAATACGAACTGTTGGCGGTCAGTTGATGCCTGCTTTTTTACGGAGATGGTTGTGAACTTCAAGCATTTGTACTATTTCTGGGTGGCGGCAAAAGCCGGTGGCATCGTGCGTGCGGGGGAGCAGCTGCACACCACACCCCAGACACTTTCGGAGCAGATCAAGCTGCTTGAAGCCTCATTGGGGCAAAAACTGTTCCGGAAAAGTGGCCGCCGGATTGAGCTGACCGATGAGGGCAGGCTGGCGCTGGGTTACGCCGACAGGATATTTGCACTCGGCACCGAAATGGAGAGTGCAATGAGGCAAAGCCATGGCGGCCAGAAAACGCTGGAGTTCAGGGTCGGCGTGGCGGATTCCATGGCCAAGGCGGTGGTTTACAGGTTGCTGGAGCCGGCCCTGTCTGTGGGCGTCACGGTCCGCCTGATCTGCAGTGTGGGCAAGTTTCCGGATCTTCTGGCCCAGCTGGCTTTGAACCGGCTGGATCTGGTCATTGCTGAAGAGCCCATCACCAGCCGGGTGAGCGTAAAGGCATTCAATCATCCGCTCGGCAGCACGCCCATGAGTTTTTTCTGTACCCCAGCGCTAAAGGCTTCACTCAAGGGCGCATTCCCGAAATGCCTCAACGACGCCCCCATGCTGATACAGGGGCCATCCGCTTCCATCAGGACAAAGCTTGAAGGCTGGTTGGCCCGGCAGCACATTTACCCCCGGATAGTGGGTGAATTTGATGACCTCGCCTTGTTGAAAACATTTGGGAGGCAGGGGCGCGGGGTTTTCATGTCGGCCAGCGTTCTTGAGGAGGAGACGGTTGAGCAATACGGGGTCGAAGTGATTGGGCGCACTGACGAAATGCAGGACCACTTTTACGCAATTTCAGTTGAGCGCCGCATCACGCATCCGTGTGTGGCGGCAATTGCCCAGGTCGCAAGAAAGCAGTTTGTTTTGCGCGAAGGGTGAAGGTTCGGGTTGTCAGTGCCTGCGTCGCCAAAGCTGGAACGCCATGAACCCCACAACACCGATATTCGCCAGCAACACCCCCGCATTGATCAGGCTGGGGCGGTGTACAAGGTGCGCCACTTCGAGTGGAATGTAGAGCGCCCCGGACAGCGCGGCCAGCCATTCGGCCCAGGCCTTTTCTTTCCATAGTCCGTACGCTTCAAGCCAGCGCACGGTGATGTAGGCGATGGCCACAGGCGCCATGGTGCGCAGGTCGATGGCGTTGAGCAGGTCTGCATAGTGCAGCAGGAGCTCGGGGTAATGCATCTCCGGGTCAAGGTGAAAACGCCACAGCAGCGCGAGCGCCAGGCGGCGGACGTCATAGTGCAGCAGCCCCAGCAGGCCCAGGCCTGCAGCGAGGGCGACCCCGCCCTTGATGGCCTCAAACAGCGCGATCGCATGCAGCGCGCGCCGCCTTGCATCCGGATGCTCTTGGGCTGGCGCAGCGCTGCTCATCAATGCCCTGCCTGCTGAAGCTCCTGAATGCGCTCCACATGTGCGAGCAGCGAGCGTTTGGCAATCGGCCAGACGCGCTCATGCACATCGTCATAGGCCAGCGGCACCCAGTCGTCGAGCGTGCCGCCCGGGTTGGCCTGCATCACCGCCAGCACCTTCGCCTCGCGTTTGAGCCGGTGGCTTTTAAGCTGTTCAATTGCGCCCTTGGCATCGCCCAGCACATAGCCGTGGGCCGGCAGTATGAAGTCGATCCCGTGTGCGTCGCAGGCAGCGCTGAGCGCATCAAGGGAATCAAGGTAAGCCGTCATCGCACCGTCTGGCGGATTGACGATGGTGGTGCTGCCATTGAGCACATGGTCACCGCTGAACAGCAGGCCGTCTTCGACCAGCACCAGGCACAGGTGGTTGGCAGCATGGCCGGGTGTGTGGATGGCCATCAGGCTGTGGGTGGTGTGGCCGCCAGCGCCTTCGCCAGACAGGACGAGGTGTGCGTGGTGTGCCAGCACGATGTCCGGCGTGAACTGGCTGTCCGCGCGCGCGGTGGGCAGCGAGGGCAGGCCGTAGATCGGCGGCTTTGCCTTGCCGCCGGCTTCGACCAGCGCCTGCAGTGGTTTGGCACCGGGTGAATGGTCAGGATGCGAGTGGGTGCAGACAACCATGCGGATGTCGCCGCCCGCTGCATCGTGCAGGCGCTGCAGGTGGTCCATGTCCAGCGGGCCCGGGTCTATGGCGATGTATCCCGTACTGGCATCGCCTACCAGGTAGCTGTTGGTACCGGGGCCTGTCATCACGCCCGGGTTTGGCGCGGTCAGGCGCATGACGTTCTTCAAAAGCGCCACAGGCTTGTCCGTCTGCCAGTCGAGGTGGTGCACCATCTGCCCGTCTGGGCTGGTCAGCGCCAGTTCGCCGAAGGGCGATTCATGCTCCATGTAGCGCGCTTCCTTGCCGCCAAGAAGGCCGGCGCGCGGGCAGGATGTCCACAACGGTTGTTCCGATGCGCAGGCTTCAAGCACGGCGTGCACGCTGGCGTAATGCTGCAGGCGTTCAAGTGTGCGTATGGTCGGGAAGATGATGAAAAAATTTCCCGCCTGGTGTTTGGCCAGTGCCTCGGCAGGGCGAACCCAGACCGGCTCGAATTGCTCGGCTTCGTCTGCCACCGGTTCTTGCCCATGCGGCATGCGGGCGACGAGAAACGGCACGTCAAAACGGCGCGGCAAATCGCGGTCAGTGATCCAGTGCGCCAGCACAAACACCTCATCGCCAGCCAGTGTGAGTCCGCGGTCCCTGCATTGCGCAGCGAACGGCGCCTTTCTGTCGAGCGCCGCGATGTCGGCTGTTGTGGCATGTGTGCCGTCGGCATGCCGGGCGAGCAGAACGCCCAGCTCTTCAAAACTTTCGCGTATCGCGGCAATTGCCTGCGTCAGGTGCAAATCGCTTTGCCCTGGTCGGCGAGTTGATTGTGAATGGGCGTCCGAATCGGCCGCATCAATGCCGCCGCCGGGAAAGACATACGCGCCAGGCGCAAAGCTTGCGGTCATTGAGCGGCGTGTCATCAGCACTTCAATGCCGTCTGCCGAGTCACGCAGCAACAGGACGGTGGCGGCATTGCGGAGCTCTGCGGGTTTGCGCTGAGGGTGAATGAGTTGGTTTGTTCTTACCATTCAATAATTACATCACGGAGACCGGCATGCTGAAGAAACGTCAATTACTGGTGGGATTGCTCGCCTTGTCCGCCACGGCAGGTGCGCTGGCCCAAAGCGGCCCCGCCTGGCCCATGCGCGGACCGATCAAACTGGTGGCGGTGTTTCCCCCGGGCGGCTCGGTGGACCAGGTTGCACGCATTCTGGCGCAGCCGCTTCAGGCGCAACTCGGGCAAAGCGTGATTGTCGAAAACAAGGGCGGCGCGTCGGGTTCCATTGGCGCAGCAGCCGTGGCGGCATCACCTGCTGACGGCTACACCTTTGCAGTGGTGTTCGACACCCATGGCGTGAACCCGGCGCTGATTCCCAACCTGCCTTTCGACAGCAAGAAGGATCTTCCGCCCCTCATTCTGGTGGGCACCTCGCCCATGGTGCTTGCCACCTTTGCCGGTGGCGAATACAAAACCTTTGCAGACGTGGTGGCCGCGGCAAAGGCGAAGAAAAATGTCAGCTACGGCACGATAGGCTCGGGCAGTCTGGGCCATGTCGCCATGGAGCTGCTGGGCAAGAACGGCGGTATTGCCTGGACGCATGTGCCCTACAAGGGCGGCGGCCCGCTCATGAACGACGCGGTGGCTGGCCACGTACCCCTGTCGATTGGCTCGGTGTTTGTGACCAAGCCGCACATCGACAGCAAACGCATGCGTCCGCTGGCAGTGACGACCTCGAAACGCAGCCCCAACCTGCCCGACGTACCGACCATGGCCGAGAGCGGTTACCCGGGGTTTGAGGCCCCCGCCTGGTGGGCTGTGCTGGCCCCGGCCAAAACACCGCCCGAGATCGTCAGGCGCATGAATGAAGAAATCAACAAGGCGCTGAAGAACCCCGAGATCGCCAGCAAGCTTGCAGCGCAGGGGATTGACGTGGTGGGCGGAACGCCTGAATCTGCAAAGACCTTTGTCGACCGGCAGATGGATATCTGGGCCAAGGTTGTCAAGGACAACAATATCAAGGCCGACTAGATAGAGCCCCCACGTTCGCTCACTGCGTGTAGTTCTCTGCCCCCCTGGGGGGCTGGCCTTGCTTGGGGCGGCCCTGCGCGGCGGCCGCGTCTTTTATGCTTGTCACTGCGTGTACTACGCTGCATCCTGCCTACTCCTCCGGCGTCACGCCCAGCGCCACCAGCAGGCGCGCAACCATGTTGTAGGTGGCTATGGCGGTGGTGAGTTCCACGATTTCGGTCGTGTCGAAATGCGCTTTGAGTGCCGCGAACACGTCATCGCCGACCTTGACGTCGAGCGTCATCTGTGCGGCGTATTGAATCACCAGCTTTTCAACATCGCCAAGCGCGGGGCTCAGGGGCACGCCGCGCGGGTTGTCTTTCAGTGTCGCCTGCAGCGCATCGAGTTCGGCCTGTGAGCCGCCGGCCGTGATGAAGTCCGGTGCGTGGTGGTGGTACTCATAGTGCGCACCGGTCAGCAAGGCCACGGTGCAGATGCCAAGCTCACGCAGCTTGCGGCTGGTTGGCAGTTCGGTGCGCACCGCCTTGAGGTAGACGTTCCAGCCGCGCGCGACAGGCTCGCTCCACAGCAATGCCTTGTCGAGGTTGAGGAAAGTGCCGCCGCGCCGGGCCAGGATAGCCTTGACCAGTTCGTCGGGTTGCGGTTTGAGTTCGTTCGACCAGTCGGGGATTCGCATGGATGACAAGCCTCAGGTGATTTCAAGGGCGACGAGGAAGCGCGCCACCATGTTGTAGGTGGCGATGGCGCCTGTAAGTTCGACGATGTCGGTGGTGTCCATGTGCTTTTTGAGTTCGGCAAACACGGTGTCCTGCACCTTCACGTCCAGTGTCATTTGTGCGGCGTACTGGATCACGATTTTTTCAATCGCCCCCAGCGTGGTGCTGGCCGCCGGTGCCCTCGGGTTGTCTGCGAGTGCGTCTTTCATGGCATCAAGTTCGGCCTGTGTACCGCCCTGCGCCAGGAATTCCTTCGAGTGAGCCTGGTATTCAAAGTCGGCACCGGTCAACAGCGAGACCACAGAAATCGCCAGTTCGCGCAGCTTCTTGCTGCCGCCCATGTCCATGCGTACGGCCTTGACGAAAACATTCCAGCCGCGCGTGAAGGGTTCACTCCACAACAGGCCGCGGTCCAGCGGCAGCAACTTGCCGCCCCGGCGTTGCAGCACGGCCTGCACAAGGTCGTCGGGTTGGGGCTTGAGTTCGGGTGTCCATTCAGGCAGGCGCATGGCAGGCAGTTGGAAGTTGGTGAAGCCACAAGGGTACAACATGCCCCGATAATTGACCCATGCGAATCCGCTTTACAAAAATGCAGGGCGCGGGCAACGACTTTGTCATGCTCGATGAAACCAAAGGCCTGCTGGGCCTGACCACCGCGCAATACCGCTTCCTGGCTGACCGTCATTTCGGGGTCGGCGCCGACCAGATTCTGTCGGTACGGCCTTCGCCCGCCCCGGGCATTGATTTTGAGTACGTCATCCACAACGCCGATGGCGGTGAGGTGGAGCAGTGCGGTAACGGCTCGCGCTGCTTTCTGCAGTTTGTGCGGGAGCAGGGGCTGACAGGCAAAGACTCTGTGGTCGTCAAAACCCTAAGCGGTGTGATCGAGCCGCGCAGGCAGGCCGATGGCCGTGTGCGTGTCGACATGGGTGCGCCCGTGTTTGACCTGCCGCAGGTGCCTTTTGATGCCGTGGGTGCGTCAGGTGTAGCGTCCGGGTCATGGGAGATGTGGCCGCTGGTGCTTGAAGGCCAGTCCGCACCGGTCATGGTGGCTGTGCTGTCCATGGGTAATCCGCATGCGGTGCAGGTCGTCAATGACACCGAAGCCGCGCCAGTGCTGCAGACCGGCCCGCTGATCGAAAACCATGTGCGTTTTCCGAAACGTGTGAATGCGGGTTTCATGCAGGTCGTCTCGCGCACCCAGATAAAACTTCGCGTCTATGAACGTGGCGCTGGCGAAACCCTGGCCTGCGGTACCGGCGCCTGTGCTGCCGTGGTGGCAGGCATCCGGCTGGGATTGCTGGACACACGTGTGGATGTTGAGACGCATGGCGGCCAGTTGACCATTGAGTGGACCGGAAAACTGGATGCACCTGTGATGATGACCGGTCCCGCCACGACTGTTTTTGAGTCTGAAATAACCATCCCTGATGACATCTAGCTTCAATAGCCGAAAGACTGGACAATCCCGAACATGAACCCAACCGACCACTCCATCACCGAAGACGACATCGCCAACTTCCTGGCGAACACCCCCGACTTTTTTGAGCGCCACGCCGAGTTGCTGGCGACTGTGCAGTTGTCCAGCGGCCACGGCAGCCGAGCCGTCAGCCTGCAGGAGCGCCAGGCCGGCCTGCTGCGCGACAAGATCAAGGGGCTTGAGTCCAAGGTGGTCGAGATGATCCGCCACGGCCAGGAGAACGTGGCGATTGCCGAAAAATTGCAGCGCTGCACCCGAAACCTGCTGCTCACGGCCCATGCACGCGACCTGCCGGAAACCATTGTGAGCGAGCTTAAAAAGCAGTTCGCCGTGCCGCAGGCTGCGATCAAGGTCTGGACCGTGAACGGCATTTTTTCAGGCGAGTCTTTCAGCAGCGGCATCAGTGATGATGCGCGGGCATTTGCTTCGTCGTTGACCGCACCTTATTGCGGCGTGAATTCAGGTTTTGAGGCGGCCGGCTGGCTGCCTGAGCCAGCGTCGGCCATGTCGCTGGCGCTGGTGCCTTTGCGGTCGGCGGCGGGCCAGGAGGCTTTCGGCATGCTGGTGCTGGCCTCGCCTGACCCTGAGCGCTTCCAGAGCGACATGGGCACCGAGTTTCTCGCGCAGATCGGTGACCTTGCCGGCGCCGCCCTGACGCGGCTGCTGCCCCAGGCTGCCGCCGAATAGACATCACCATGAGCAGCGCCGGCCCGGGTTCCGCAACACAGCTTGTGGATGACGCGCCTGTGGCGATTCCCGACTCTGATCCCCTGGTTGAACGTTACCTTGAGCATGTGCGGGTTGAAAAACGGCTTGCGCAGCGCACCACAGAACTTTATGCGCTCGACCTGCAAAAGCTGCAGGCCAACTGCCTGCAGGCAGGCCTGGGGCTGGTGGCCGTACAGAACACACACATGCGGCGCTGGGTGGCGCAGATGCACGCGGGTGGCCGCAGTGCGCGCGGCATAGCGCTCATCCTGTCCGGCTGGCGCGGTTTTTACACCTGGCTGGGTCGTGAAGGCCTTGTCGCCAGCAACCCGGTGCAGGACGTGCGCTCCCCCAAAGCGGCCAAGCCATTGCCGAAAGCATTGAGTGTGGACGAAGCCGTGCAGCTGGCCAGTTACCGGGGCAATGCGCATGAGGGCGACGACAGCAACCCTCTGGCAGAGGCCCGCGACCGCTGCATCACCGAGCTTCTTTACGGCTGCGGCCTGCGTATCGGTGAACTGGTAGGCCTTGATGCCCGGGCCAGCGCGCAGGCGCGTGGCTGGATAGACATGGATGCGGCCGAGGCGCATGTGCTGGGCAAAGGCAGCAAGCGCCGCAGCGTGCCGGTTGGCAGCAAGGCCATGGAAGCCCTGAAGGTGTGGATGTCGGCGCGGCAGGGCTGGGCCAGGGAGGATGGCGCGCTGTTCATCAACCCGCGCGGCGGCCGCCTCACGCCGCAGCACATCCGGGTGCGGCTCAAAAAACGCTCTTTCAGCGCCGGACTGGCAACGCCCGTACACCCGCACATGCTGCGGCATTCATTTGCCAGCCATGTGCTGCAGTCGAGTGGTGATTTGCGTGCAGTGCAGGAGTTGCTGGGTCACGCCAACATCACCACGACACAGGTCTACACCCGGCTGGATTTCCAGCATCTGGCCAAGGTCTATGACGCGGCCCATCCCCGGGCGACAAAAGCCCCGGGCAAGACAAAACCCTAAACGGTGTCCGTCTGGCGTTCGGGGAGCGGCCGCTGGCGGCGGCGTTTGGGTGGCGTGCTTTCACCCAGCATGAAGACTGCTTTTTTGTCTTCACTCGATACCGACGCAAGCTTTTCCTCAAGTGCCGTCAACACGCCTTGTGCGTTTGAGCCCTGGTAGGGCACCAGCGCATAACCTATGCGCACCTGCGCAATGCAGTCGACGTGCATGCCCTTGTACGGCATCAGGCAGCGCGCCACGATGCGCGGGCCCAGCGTGGCAGCGTCCTCTGCGCTGAACGGCCCATCCACCAGCATGCCAAAGCGCCGCTCCGACAGGCGCGCGGCACTGTCAATCTCGCGGGCGGTCGAGAGCAGGCGCTCTGCCACGCGCAGCGGCAAATCCTCGGCAGCCTTGCGGCCAAAATCACGCTGTATCTGGTCGGTGTTGACGATGTCAATGATCATCACAGCGCTCTGGTGTTTGAGTCTTTCAGAACGCGCAATCATGCGCATCAGGCGCTCGGCAAACACATGACCATTGATCAGGCCGGTGGCCGGGTCCACCCGGTCCAGGCCCTGGATTCGACGCGTGTTTTCACGCCGGTGCTGGCTGCGCAGCATCAGGATCACCATGACGATGGGCAGCTCTATGGCCACGCCCAGCTGGGAACCATGCATGGTCATGAAGCTGATGGGCACCAGGCCCGCGTTGCGCGCCATCAGCCAGGCGCCTGCAATCACCACCGGCGACAGGCCGAGCATCAGCCATGGCGCAAAACGGTCACCACGTTTCCAGGCCCATGCCATGGCGTAGACGGCCACGGCCTGCGGCAAAAACACATACAGCGAAAACAGCGCCAGCCTGCGCTCGATGGGAACCAGAGTCAGTGCTACCGCCATCACCACGCCCAGCACGGACACGGCCATCAGGCCGCGGTGCAGGCGAAGCGAACGTTCGGGCAGCGAAATGGTGGCCGATACAAACATCAGTGTGCTGGCCAGCTCCAGCGTGGGCAGTACGGAAGTCGACACATCGTTCCACCAGGCCGTCTCTGGCCAGAGATGCAGCCCTGCAATGCCGGTCAGCGTGGCCTGCGTCAGGGCCATCAAGGTGACGGACAGCGCATACCAGGCGTAGGCGTGGTCGCGTAGCGAGATTGCGCTGATGGCCGATACAAGGACAGCCAGGCCGGCCAGGCCAAAAAAGATGCCGAGGATCAGCGATACGCGCTGCTCCGAATGGCTCAGGTAGCTTTCGCTGACAAACTGAAGCGGTGCGCTGAAGCGGTGGCCGTTTTCAAGGCGCAGCAGGTACTGGCTGGGCGTCTCTGCTGAAACGGCGATGGGCAGCAAGGGGTGACGGTGTGGCACCGGCCACTTGCCGACTGCGACCATATCGCCAGCCCTCTGTTCGTTCCATTGTCCTGACACGTCCAGGGTGTAAAGCGAAGCCCTGTTGACGGACGAATAGGGGATCTCAACGTACCAGCGTTCTGCGTCGGGCGCAGGTGGCACGGTAAAACGTATCCACAGGACGTTGCCTGCCATGGGTTTGTATATCTGGTGCCTGTCTGTCGGTTGCCAGTTGAGTCCGGTGGCAGTGGCGACTTCAGCTGCAGTCAATTTCGCGCTGGTATCTATCCAGTAGTCACCCCAATCCTCAAGCGCTACCGGCTGCTGCTGAACATCCAGGTCAAGCACGGTGCGGGACCACGCCGCCGGGCTTGCAAGGGCAGCGAGCAGGCCTGTTGCAAGTATTGCGAGCAACATTGCACGCATCTGCACTGATATGTACTTAAAAATCATTAACCAGACATTGTCGCAAAGTTTCGCCTTTTCGACATCAGAAACCTCAAGGCTTCGAGGGGCCATGTGGTGACGCACGCGACAATAGCGACATGAAGACCCTAAGACTCAGAGAAGGCAAGGAGAAATCCCTGCTGCGCCGCCACCCCTGGATTTTTGACGGCGCCATTGCCAAAGGTGGCGGCGATGCTGGCGAGACCGTTCGGGTCGAAGGCCATGACGGCAGATTTCTGGGCTGGGCCGCGTTCAGCCCGGAATCCAAAATCCGCGCCCGGGTCTGGAGCTTTGACGAGACGCAGCGCATAGACGACGCCTTTTTTGCGGCGCGCATCAAGGCTGCAGTGGCTGCCCGGCGGCTGTTTGACATCCAGAGCGATGGCATGCGGCTGGTGCATGGCGAGTCTGACGGCCTGCCCGGCCTGGTGGTGGACCGGTACGGAGATACGCTGGTCGCGCAGTTCTCAAGCTGCGGCACTGAGCGCTGGAAGGATGTCATCGTGAAGGCGCTGCTGGCCGAAACCGGCTTGACGCGTTTGTATGAGCGATCTGACGCCAGTGTGCGCTCCCTTGAAGGCCTGCCTGAAGCCACCGGCTGGCTGGCTGGCGGAGTGGCCCCCACGCTTGTCGCCTCGCGTACTGCGCTGCCCCCCGAGGGGGCTAATTTTCCTGAGGGCGGCCTGTCGGAAAATTGCGGCTCGACTGAAATGGTCATCTGGGAACACGACTGGACATTGAGCCTGGACGTTGCCGAAGGCCACAAAACCGGCTTTTACCTGGACCAGCGCGACAGCCGCCACCTGTTTGCCCGATATACAAAGCGCAGGCAGTTCCAGCGGGTGCTCAACTGCTACTGCTACACGGGCGGCTTTACCGTGGCGGCGCTTGCTGGCGGCGCAGCGCATGTCACGTCCATTGATTCGTCGGGACCGGCGATTGGGCGAGCCGCCGCCAATGTCGCCCTCAACGGCTTTGACACCGGCCGCACAACCATGATGGATGCGGACGTGAATGCATCGCTGCGCCAGTTCATAGCCGAAGGCAAAACCTTCGACGCCATCGTGCTGGACCCGCCGAAGTTCGCCCCGACGGCTGCGCACGCCGACCGCGCCGCGAGGGCCTACAAGGACATCAACCGCCTGGCGTTGACGCTGCTCGAACCCGGCGGCGTGCTGTTCACCTATTCATGTTCAGGTGGCATCAGCGCCGACCTGTTCCACAAGATCGTTGCCTCGGCGGGTATTGACGCGCAGGTCGACGCTTTTATCAGCGAACGCATGGGCGGCGCGCCCGACCACCCCATGACGGTGACCTTTCCCGAGGGCGAATACCTCAAGGGGCTGGTGCTGGTCCGAAAGTAGGCCCTGGGCAGACGGCGCCGTGCCCCGCGTGGCATTTCAGAAAATTTTGCCGTATACGTTAAAAATTTAACGTATACGGCAGAATTTCACCCGCCAAGCGGCGTTTTGCACGTCTGACCGTCAAAAAGGGCCTTCAAACCGCCCAAAAAGCCGCATTTCAGGCGTCAAATCGGGCTGCAGCCCTTTAAATACGAGCGTGAGCAGCTATAAATTAAATAGCAAATTTCCGGATCACTCCGTGAAACAGGTACGCCAGAGCAGGTATTCAACCGCCGGGCGGACGCTGTGGGGCCTGACCGCTAAACTCCTTGCTTCGCCGACAGCCGCAGGGCCCGCATTTCCGGGGCAAGCAGCGGCAGATTGGCGTTTTATTCAGCGGTTTTCGCTGCGGTTTCATCAGTTTTCAGTTTTTAGGCAGACACCATGAGCTTGATTCCCGTCACCATACTCACCGGCTTCCTCGGCTCTGGCAAGACCACGCTTTTGAAGCGCATCCTCACCGAGGCCCACGGCCAGAAGATTGCCGTCATCGAAAACGAGTTCGGCGAAGAAAACATCGACAACGACATCCTCGTCAACGACGTCGAGGAAAACATCATCCAGATGAACAACGGCTGCATCTGCTGCTCCATCAGGGAAGACCTGCGCGACACGCTGCAGCTGCTGGCCACCAAAAAGCGCAAGGGCGAGCTGGTGTTCGACCGCGTGGTGATTGAAACCACCGGCCTGGCCGACCCCGGCCCGGTGGCACAGACCTTCTTCATGGACGAGGAAATCGCCGAGCAGTACCTGCTGGACTCCATCCTGACGCTGGTAGACGCCAAACACGCGCCCACCCAGCTCAACGACCGCCAGGAAGCGCGCCGCCAGGTCGGCTTTGCCGACCAGATATTCATCAGCAAATCTGATCTTGTCGCCAAGGACGAAGTCGATGCGCTGATGCACCGCCTCAAGCACATGAACCCGCGCGCGCCGCAAAAGGCCGTGCATTTCGGCGAGGTGGCGATCAAGGATGTGTTTGACCTGCGCGGCTTCAACCTCAATTCCAAGCTTGAGATTGACCCGGAGTTCCTCAAGGAAGACGATCACGCAGGCCACGACCATGCGGGGCATGACCACGAGCATGGCGAGCACTGCGACCATCCCTCACATGCGCACGAAGGGCACGGCCACCATCACCACCATGATGATGACGTCAAGAGTTTTGTCTTCCGCTCGGACAAGGCCTTCAGCGCCGCCAAGCTGGAAGACTTCCTGGGCGCCATCGTCAACATCTATGGCCCGCGCATGCTGCGTTACAAGGGCGTACTCAATATGGAAGGCACAGACCGCAAGGTGATCTTCCAGGGCGTGCACCAGCTGATGGGCAGCGACCTCGGCCCGGCCTGGGGGGCCGACGAAAAGCGCAACAGCAAGATGGTCTTCATCGGCATCGACCTGCCCAAGGATATTTTGATGCAGGGCCTGGAGCAGTGCCTGGTTTGAGGTAGGCTGTCCGCACTTTGTAAAAAATGTGCTGAAAAACGCTGCAAGGCGTGGTGGAGCCTCATGTTTGTATCGATTCCCCAACGGTTTGTTTCAAGACGCTCACGGCCTTCCGGCCAGCCGCTACAATCGCGCGCCGACTGCAATACCCGGGCCTGCGCCCTGAGCCAGGGCACGGGGCTTGCAGCCAGGTTTTCTGTTGAAGCGACAAAATCAGCATTTGGGGCGGCATCCAGAGGAGACATCGAGTGAAAGCACCTGCAAAGAAGACAAAGGCGACGGTCAAAACCGTGGCCAAACCTGTGGGAAAGACTGCGGTGAAGGCTTCGGTCAAGACAAAGCCGAAAGCTGCTGCCAAACCGCTTGTCAAAAAAGCCGTCAAGGCTGTTGCCAAACCTGCTTCCAAACAAACTGCCAAGCCTGCCGCTGCCAAAAAACCTGTGTCCAAATCCCCCGTGAAACCTGCTGCCAAAACACCGGCCGTCAAAGCCAAACCTGTTGCCAAGCCAGCTGCCAAACCCGCACCGAAAAAGCCGGCCGCTCCTGCCAAGGTCGTCAAGGCTGCCAAACCGGTAAAGGCCGCAGTCAAGGCGCAGGCAAAAGCGCCTGCGAAACCTTCTGCAAAGGTGGACCCGAAAGCAGCAGCCAAGCCTGTGAAGGCAGCCAGCCCCGTGAAAGCCGTGGCGCCAGCCCCGGCACCGGTCGCAGTGCCAGTCGTCCGGCCACCTGAAAAATCCTCACAACTCCCGCCGCCACCGCCCCTGAAGCCAGGGCGCCGGAGTTCTGCCCGTGCACATGCACAAATGCCTCCCCCCGCACCCATGGTGCCTACCCATGCGCCAGACGCAGCCAAAGCCAGCTACTCAACAATGACCGAACGCGTGATCGCGCCGCCACCCCATGTGGCCGCCAAAAAAGACCCGAAACTTGCCAATAACTGGAAGACGAAATCTGCCGAGACCCTGACCGACGACGAAGTCAAGGCCATGCCTGACAGCGAGTACATGAACGAAAAGCAGATGGCGTTCTTTCGCCACAAGCTGTCCATCCTCAAGCAGGACATCCACAACAGCGCCGGCGAAACCACCGAGCACCTGCGCGAAGACACCGTCGTGGTACCTGACCCCGCAGACCGCGCGACGATTGAAGAAGAACATGCGCTTGAACTGCGTACCCGCGACCGGGAACGGAAGTTGCTCAAGAAGATCGAGCAGTCGATTGCGCGCATTGACTCTGGTGACTATGGTTATTGCGACGAAACCGGCGAGCCCATAGGCGTGGGCCGGCTGATTGCCCGGCCTACCGCCAACCTGTCACTTGAGGCCCAGCAGCGGCGTGAGCTCAAGCAGAAAATGTTTGGCGATTAAAGCCAGGTCCAGCACCCTTTAAAGGCCTTTGAAGCGCGTCCCATGTCCAAAGAAGACACCTCTGCGGGTTTGCTCTCCAAGGTAGTCAAGTTCGTCCGCAACCCTGCGACGAGCTGGTCTGATCTTGACAACAAGGAAACAGACCGGGACGAGGCCCTGAGCAAGCAACTGCTCAAGGAAATGATAGAGCGCAAGCGGCGCAACGATTTTGTGCGCAAGCGCGAGTTCGACATGCTGCGCAAGATGCGCAAGCGCGAAGCCATGGTGGGGCAGGACCCCGGCGCAAGACCATCGTTTTTCCAGAGCAGCATGCCGTCCAAGCCGGACGACCGCGCCAACACGCTCAAGAAGATTGACGAGATCGAGGCGCAGATGTCCATGCAGTGGTGGAAGACCAAGCAGGGCGGTGCGTCGTCCATGGATTCTGTCAACAGCTCTTCCTATCCCCCCAGCCGCTCGCCTGTGCCTGGCCAGGCGCAGCCCCGGCCGTCCACTGCGCCGGTGAATTCCGTGCCCGCAGGTTATGCAAGCACCGAGCCGGCCAACCTGGAGATGATGGCCCAGCTGGCAGCGCAGAAGGCGGCAGCGGCTGCGGTAAAACCAGCTGCCGAAGCGCCAGCACCTCGTGTCGACCTTGCGCCGCTTGATTTCCCGTCTTTTTCGCCATCCCCTGCGCCACCCCCCACACCTCGCCCCATGGTCTCGAATGCGCCTGTGCAGGCCGCAAAATTCGGTGGTCTTGCAGGTGTGGGCGTCAGTGATGAGGGTGCACCCAGTGGTTTCTCGCCGTCCCGCATGATGGCGGTGGATGTGGCCGAGGTTGCCCACGACGCCGAGCTTGAGGAGGCCTCCATCCGCTTTGCCAATGGTGATGATGCCGGCGCGGAGGCCGGACTGATGGAGATGCTGGCGCCCGGTGGTACCCGCGTCGCCCATCCTGAAACATGGATGGCCCTTTTTGATTTTTACCGTGCGACAGCGCAGCAGGACAAATTCGAGGGTACTGCCATACAGTTTGTGCAGATGTTTGACCGCTCTGCGCCACAGTGGTTTTCCATGCCCGACATGGTCCGTCAAATGGGTGCCCCCGGGGCGCCTGCCGTCACTTCCGGGCAGGCTGCTGACTGGATCAGCCCTTCCTCCATGGGCGTGCAAAGCATTGCGGCGATGAAGGCTGCGCTGGCGAAGGCGCCCATGCCCTGGCGGCTGGACTGGAGCAACCTGAAATCCATTGAGCAGGCTGCCGTCACACCGCTTTGCCAGGTGTTCAGCAGCTGGTCCGCGCAGCCAGTGCAGCTCCGCTTTATGGGGGACGCACAGCTGCAGCAGGTGTTGCAGAAGGCCACGCCTTCCGGGCAGCAGGAGACACCACAGGACTGGTGGCAGTTGCGCATGGAAGCCTTGCGCATTACTCACCGGCCAGACGAATTTGAACTTGCTGCGCTGGATTTCTGTGTCACCTATGAGGTTTCTCCGCCCTCATGGGAGAGCGCCCGCTGCGAATACAAACACATCGAGAAAGACGGCAGCGCCATCGCCGGGCAGACCCTCATCGGTGATGTGTACAGGGATTCCGCACCCTCCGGCCTGAGCCATATGGACGGCGATACCCAGATGGATGGCATGGCCTCACAGATGGGCAGCGTGATGTCGATTGAACTGGCCGGCCAGGTTGTTGGTGACGCCATAGGCATGCTGGACCAGCTGGAGAACAAGCTGATGGGCGCCGACATCATGGTCATCTCATGTTCCAGGCTGATACGCGTTGATTTTTCTGCCGCAGGCACCCTGCTCAACTGGGTATCTGCGCGGCAGGCTGAAAACCGCAACGTGCAGTTTTCAGATGTGAACCGGCTTGTTGCCGCATTCTTCAATGTGATCGGCATCACCGAACACGCCCGGGTTTCCACGCGCGTTGACTGAGCGTGTGGGCGCGCTGCGCCGCGTTTTCATTCGCTGATCTCTGGTTTTCCTTTCCCGTCATTCCGTTTTTGTTCGTACGCGCCGAAAATTTCTTTCGGTAGTTTTCTTGCGTGACGACACATCGCGCAGGACGCATCGGACAAGCCGAATAGAGCCTTCCTGCAGCTTCAATTGCATGCGTTGCGATGGCTGGGCCCTTTGCGCGATAAATGCCGTCACGCAAACCACTTCGTGTCTGAAACCTGAATCAAAAAAACACCGGAGCCTTAAAGCACTACTTTCATTGCCTGCGCTAAGTGCTTAATTTAGAACATCTTTTGAATTTCAAAAGACTTGTAGAGACGCTTCTAAGTCCTTGATTTCATTGAAAAAATTTGTTTCAAAGCACTTGCGTGGTAAATCTTTCCTGCTAAAGTGGGAGGAAGTGCAATTTAGTGGTGAAAAGTGTTTTCCAAAGGTTTTTAACTGTGTTTCAGGGCGCTTCTTTTGTAACTCTCGATACCAAGGGTCGGCTCTCTGTGCCAACCCGGCATCGTGACGTCCTGAGCGCCACCAGTGCAAGCCAGTTGACCATGACCAAGCACCCGCACGGGTGCCTGATGATTTTCCCCCGCAGCGAGTGGGAAAAATTCCGTGACCGCATCGCCGCGCTGCCCATGCAGGCCCAGTGGTGGAAGCGCATCTTCCTCGGCAATGCCATGGATGTTGATATGGACGCCACGGGCCGCGTGCTGGTGTCGCCCGAATTGCGTGCTGCGGCCGGCATCAGCAAGGATGTGGTGCTTCTTGGCATGGGCAACTACTTCGAACTCTGGGATGCGGCTACATACTCCGCCCAGGAAGCCGAACAGATGAAGGGCGAAATGCCCGACGTCTTCAAGGACTTTTCGTTCTGAAAGATGACGGTGCAGGACACATGGACACACCGCACCGTCTTGTTGAACGAAGCCATAGAGTCGCTTCACATCAAGCCGGATGGACATTACATCGACGCGACCTTTGGGCGCGGCGGGCATTCACGTCTCATCCTGTCGCACCTGTCCGCAGAGGGCAGGCTGACGGCGTTCGACAAGGACCCGGAGGCTATCACGGAGGCTGGCAGCATCGAGGACACACGCTTTTCGATTCGCCACGAAGGCTTCAACCAGCTTGGCGAATTGCCCGCTTCGAGCGCCATGGGCATCCTGATGGATCTCGGCATCAGCTCTCCGCAAATCGACAACCCTTCGCGCGGATTTTCATTTCGGTCGGATGGTCCACTGGACATGCGAATGGACACCACGCGAGGCCAGAGCGTGGCCGACTGGCTGGCAGATGCATCAATCGAGAGCATGACGGAGGTGATTCGTGACTATGGTGAAGAACGGTTTGCTGGGCAGATTGCAAAGGCGATTGATCGTCGCCGACAGGAACGGGGCCCTCTTCGAGGCACCGCTGAACTGGCCGAAGTCGTGGCTGGCGCGGTCAAAACCCGCGAGCCGGGCAAGGACCCTGCAACGCGCACATTTCAGGCTTTTCGGATTTTCATCAACGCCGAGCTTGAAGAGCTTCAACAGGCGCTAGCTGCATCGCTGAAAGTACTGCAAACGGGAGGCCGATTGGTGGTCATAAGTTTTCATTCACTTGAAGACCGTATCGTCAAGCAATTCATTGCCGAACACTCGAAAGAAGTGTTCGACCGCCGTGCGCCCTTTGCCGAGCCAAAAAAGATGAGACTCAAGGGGCTGGGGCGTATCAAGCCTTCCGAAGCGGAAGTGGCGGGCAACCCGCGCTCACGCAGTGCCGTGATGCGTGTGGCCGAGCGTACGGAAGCGGCCACATGACGCGCCTCAATCTTGTACTGCTGATTGCCGTTCTGGCGAGTGCGCTCTACCTTGTGCGCACGCAATATGAGTCGCGCCGCCTGTATGTCGAACTTGAAAAGGCCGCCGCACAAAGCCGCAAGCTTGAGTCCGACAACGAACGCCTGCAGGTTGAAAAACGCGCACAGGCCACTCCTCTGCGTGTTGAAAAACTCGCCAAGGAAAACCTGCAGATGCGCACGGCTACGCCCGCCATCACACAGTACGCAACAGACAGCAGCGCCCCCAGGGCCTCTGCTTCTGCGACTGTGGTCGAGAAGAAGGCGGGCACGCCATGAGCAAAAGCGTGCTCTACACCTCAAGTCCCTTGCTGGCCAGCAAGACGCCCGTGTGGCGCAGCAAGCTCATCGTGGCCGGCATTGCTGTTGCGTTTGCGGGCCTGGCAGGGCGGGCCGCCTATGTGCAGGTGTTTGGCAATGATTTCTTCCAGCGCCAGGGTGAGGTCCGTTTCGCGCGCACGCTGGAACTGCCTGCCAACCGCGGCCGCATTCTTGACCGCAACGGGCTGATACTCGCGTCGAGTGTGCCCGCACCCAGCATCTGGGCCATCCCCGAAGACGTTGAAGCCACCAAGCAGCAACTGGCTGAACTGGCAAAACTTCTGGAGATGCCACTGGCCGAGCTGAACAAAAAACTCGGTAACGAAGACAAGACGTTTGTCTGGGTCAAGCGCCAGGTGGATGACCCGATTGCGCAAAAGATTGCGGCGCTGGGCATCAAGGGCATTTACCAGCGCAAGGAATACAAGCGCCAGTATCCCGAAGGTGAAACAGCGGCCCACGTTGTCGGCTTCACCAATGTTGAAGACCGCGGGCAGGAAGGCATAGAGCTCGCCTTCAACAAGGAGCTTTCGGGCCGCGCCGGCTCCCGCCGCGTCATCAAGGACAGGCTGGGCCGTGTGATCGAGGACGTGGGTGAGCAGGTGCCGCCCCTTGAAGGCAAGGACATACAGCTCAGCATCGACAGCAAAGTGCAGTTTGTGGCCTACCAGAAGCTGCGCGATGCCGTGACATTGCGCAGGGCCAAAGGCGGCAGTGTGGTGGTGCTCGACACCATCACCGGCGAAGTGCTTGCACTGGCCAACTACCCCAGCTATGTGCCTGACAAGCGGCAAAACCTCACGGGTGAGCAGTTGCGCAACCGCGCAATGACCGACACCTTCGAGCCGGGCTCAACCATGAAGCCCATCACGGTCGGCATGGCGCTGGAAGCCGGGCGTGTCACACCCCATACAGTGATTGAAACCTCCCCCGGCCGCTACAACATCGGCGGCTTCACCATCAGCGATACACACAATTACGGCACCCTGTCGGTCGAAGGTGTGATCCAGAAATCGAGCAACGTCGGTGCACTGAAGATCGCGCAGAAGATGAGCCCACATGAAATGTGGGATACCTACACCGCTCTCGGGTATGGGCAGAAGCCGCAGATCCAGTTCCCCGGTGCGGTCACGGGCAGGCTCAGGCCCTGGAAAACCTGGCGGCCGGTGGAGCAGGCCACCATGTCCTATGGCTACGGTTTGTCGGCATCGTTGTTCCAGATGGCGCATTCATACACCTCTTTTGCACACGACGGCCAGATCATTCCCGTGACCATGCTCAAGAGCAGCGAGCCAGCAGTGGGCGTCAAGGTCTTCTCTGCCGAGAATGCAAAGGCCGTGCGTCGCATGCTTCAGATGGCGGCGGCACCCGGTGGCACCGGCCAGCTGGCGCAGACCCTTGGTTATTCGGTGGGTGGCAAATCCGGTACGGCACACAAGCAGGTTGGCAAGGGCTACGCAAGCAACAAGTACCGCGCATGGTTTACCGGTATGGCCCCCATAGAGTCGCCACGCATCATCGTAGCCGTCATGATTGATGAGCCCAGTGATGGCAACTATTTCGGCGGCGTAGCTGCTGCACCTGTATTCAGTGAAGTTGTGCAGCAGACCCTGCGCATGATGGGCGTGCAGCCCGACATGTCGGTCAAGCCGCAGATCGTCACCCAGTCTGTCGTGGAGTCGTTTTGAACACCCGGCTGAACACACCACTTGAAGCCGCGGACTGGCTACGTTCGCGCGTCACTGGCAGCCTGTGGGCGGACAGCCGCAAGGTGGGGGCCGGGGACGGCTTTATCGCCTGGCCTGGTGCTGCCACTGATGCAAGGCAATATGTGAGCGCTGTGATTGAGGCGGGCGCCCAGGCTTGCATGGTTGAAGCTGAGGGCGCCGCCAGTTTCAACTTTGCGGACGAAAAAATTGCGACCTACGCCGGCCTGAGGTCTGCCGCCGCGCCCATAGCCGCCGCCTATTTTGAAGAACCCAGCAAACACCTGCAGGTTGTTGCGGTGACCGGGACGAACGGCAAAACCTCGACGGCCTGGTGGCTGGCGCAGGCGCTGGGCAAGGCCGGTAGTCGCTGCGGCATTGTCGGCACACTGGGCATAGGCGAGCCTGGAGCCATGGTTTTCAATGGCCTGACCACGCCTGATCCGGTGTTGCTCCAGCAGCAGCTCAGGCGTTTTGTTAATGAAGGTTTTGCTGCGTGCGCGCTGGAAGCCTCATCCATAGGCATCGCAGAGCAGCGTCTTGATGCGACCCGTGTGAAGGTGGCCATCTTCACCAACTTCACCCAGGATCATCTTGACTATCACGGTTCGATGGAAGATTACTGGCAGGCGAAGCAAAAGCTTTTCAGTTGGGCAGGCCTCGAAGCTGCTGTCCTGAATCTTGACGACGACGGTGGCCACGAACTTGACGGTGTGCTGTCGGGTACCGGCCTTGATGTCTGGACGGTCTCCATAGGCGGACTTGCCCGCATCCGGGCCGAGCAGATCGAGCATGGCGCTGCCGGCCTCTCGTTTGATGTGGTTGAGGGTGCAGACAGGCAGCGAGTGTCAACCGCCATGGTTGGCCTCTACAACGTGTCCAACCTGCTGGGTGTGATTGCCGCCATGCGCGCACTGGGTGTGGGCCTGCACGATGCTGCGCATGCCTGCGAAGACCTGTCGCCGGTACCGGGGCGTCTCGAAACACTGGCCGTCGAGGGCATGCCGCTTGTTGCCATCGACTATGCCCATACGCCAGATGCGCTTGAAAAGGTGTTGATGGCATTGCAACCCGTGGCGCAAAGCCGTAATGGACGCCTTTGGTGTGTATTCGGTTGCGGCGGTGACAGGGATGCCAGCAAGCGCCCGCTGATGGCCGCAGTTGCACAAAAAAATGCAGACCGTTTGCTGGTGACCAGTGACAACCCGAGAAGTGAAAATCCGGCAGCCGTCATCAGCCAGATACTGCTGGGATTGACGCACAGTGAGGCGGTGTATGTTGAAGCCGACCGTGCGCTGGCCATCAGGCAGGCCATCCGCGAAGCCCATCCCGCAGATGTCATCCTGCTTGCCGGCAAGGGGCATGAGAACTACCAGGAGATCAAGGGCGTCAAACATCCTTTTTCCGACCGGACACATGCTGAAACAGAACTGGCTGCAAGGCAGCCAGCGATGGGGAGCGCCTCATGATGACCTTGCAGCAGGCCCTGGTCTGGGTAGGTTCCGGCGCCGTGGTGGGCGATCCACTGCTGTTGGTAAAACGTGTCCACACCGACACGCGCACCTTGCAGGAGGGTGACCTGTTTGTTGCGCTGAAGGGGGAGCGCTTTGATGCGAACGCTTTTTTGCCCGATGCAAAAAGGCAGGGCGCAAGGGCGGCGATTGCCCATGGCGGCCTGGAGCTTGCCGGGCTTGATGGTCTCGAAGTCACGGATTCAAGACTGGCCCTCGGGCGTCTTGCAGCAGGCTGGCGCTCTCAATTCGACCTGCCGCTGATTGCCGTAACGGGCAGCAATGGCAAAACCACGGTGACGCAGATGATTGCCTCCATCTTGCGTGCATGGAAGAAAAGCGATGCGTTTTCGACCGAAGGCAATCTCAACAACGACATAGGTGTGCCTCTCACGCTGTTGCGTCTGAAGCAGCACCACAGCGCGGGGGTGGTTGAACTCGGCATGAACCACCCGGGCGAGATTTCCTGTCTTGCGGATATTGCACAGCCCACTGTGGCGCTGGTCAACAACGCGCAGCGTGAGCATCTTGAATTCATGGCCACAGTGGAAGCTGTGGCGCGTGAGAACGGGTCCGTTATCACGTCGCTGGGCGAGCAGGGTATTGCTGTCTTCCCCGCAGACGACACTTACACACCCTTATGGAGGTCTCTGGCAGGCTCTCGCAAGGTACTGACTTTCGCCGAGGCTGCCGGCACCGCTGATGTCACAGGCTCGGCGCGCTGGTCGGGAAATTCGTGGACAGTCCGGGCACAAACGCCCCAGGGACCGCTTGATTTCACGCTTCAGATCGCGGGCCGTCACAACGTCAAAAATGCACTCGCCGCGACGGCCTGCGCACTGGCTGCAGGCTGTCCCCTGACGAGCATCGCTGCCGGGCTTTCCGTATTCGAGCCAGTCAAGGGGCGTTCGCGAGCGCTGGTCATCCAGGTCGGTGGCAGGCCGCTCAATCTGGTTGATGACACCTACAACGCCAACCCTGATTCCATGCGTGCCGCGATTGATGTGCTGGCTGAATTGCCTGGGCCGCGTCTGCTGGTCATGGGTGATATGGGGGAGGTGGGCAATGAGGGCCCGGCCTTTCATCGTGAAGCCGGCGAATATGCCCGCGAGCGCGGCATCGAAAAGCTGTTTGCGCTTGGCGAGCAGTCTGCATTGGCGGCCAGCAGTTTTGGGGCCGCGCGGCATTTCACCGACATCGATTCGCTTAACAAGGCAGTTCTCGGCGAGCTTTACGGGCTTGGCAGCGTACTGGTCAAGGGCTCACGCTTCATGAAGATGGAGCGCACGGTGCAGGCGATGACCGAATACACACAAAAAAATCCTGAGGGGGAGCGTCATGCTGCTTAACCTGGCCCAATGGCTCCAGTCGCTTTCCCCGGAACTCGGTTTTTTCCGCGTCTTCCAGTACCTGACACTGCGCGCGGTGATGGCTGCTCTGACGGCATTGCTGATTGGCCTGATTGCCGGTCCTTTTGTCATCCGCAGGCTGGTGTCGCTGAAGATAGGCCAGCCGATACGCGAATACGCGATGCAGACCCACCTGAGCAAAAGCGGCACGCCAACCATGGGCGGTGTGCTCATACTGCTGGCGATTGCCATTGCCACGCTGCTGTGGGCAGACCTGTCGAACCGTTTCGTGTGGATCGTCCTTCTGGTCACGCTGGGCTTCGGTGCCATTGGCTGGGCAGACGACTGGCGCAAGGTCGTACACAAAGACCCCGAAGGCATGCGTTCACGTGAAAAATACCTGTGGCAATCGCTGATTGGTCTGGTAGCGGCGCTTTACCTCGTTTTCAGCATCTCCGAGAGCTCCAACCTGCGTGTGATCGGGCTGTTTGTCAGCTGGGTGCAATCAGGTTTTGACGTCAACCTCCCACCCAAGGCAGGCCTGCTGGTGCCGTTTGTCAAGGAAGTCAGCTATCCGCTGGGCGTGTTCGGGTTTGTCATCCTGACTTACCTGGTCATTGTGGGTTCCAGCAACGCGGTGAACCTCACAGATGGCCTGGACGGCCTGGCCATCATGCCTGTGGTGATGGTGGGTTCTGCACTGGGGGTGTTTGCCTATGTGACGGGCAGTTCGGTGTTCTCGAAGTACCTGCTCTTTCCCTACATCCCGGGCTCGGGCGAATTGCTGATTTTCTGTTCGGCCATGGCTGGTGCGGGTCTTGCGTTCCTGTGGTTCAACACCCATCCTGCCCAGGTTTTCATGGGCGATGTTGGCGCGCTGGCCCTTGGTGCAGCTTTGGGAACTGTGGCTGTCATCGTGCGGCAGGAAATCGTGCTGGCCATCATGGGCGGCATCTTTGTTGCTGAGGCCCTGTCGGTGATGCTGCAGGTCCTGTATTTCAAATACACAAAAAAACGTTATGGCACAGGACGGCGCATCCTCAAGATGGCGCCCCTGCACCACCACTTTGAAAAGAGCGGCTGGAAAGAAACCCAGGTGGTTGTGCGCTTCTGGATCATCACCATGCTGCTGTGCCTGGTGGGTCTTTCAACACTCAAGCTGAGATGAACCACCTCAACCAGAAAAACATTCTTGTGCTGGGCCTGGGGGCATCCGGTCTGGCTTTGGCGCGCTGGTGTGTGCGCAACGGGGCGAAGGTCACGGTTGCCGATACTCGGCCTGCGCCCCCACACCTTGAAACCCTGAAGAGCAGCCTGCCCGATGTGGCTTTTGTTAATTCAGAGATGAACGAGGCCCTGTTTGCCAGCTCGCCTTTCGACATGGTGCTGCGCAGCCCCGGCCTGTCGCCAGCATCCATCGCAGGTGTGATGAACGCGGCAGAAGCCAGGGGAACTGCACGCGGCAACGAGCTCAGCCTGTTTGCGCATGCATTGACAGACCTCAGGCAGGATCGTGGCTATTCGCCTCAGGTCATAGGCATCACCGGTACCAACGGCAAGACCACCGTGACATCGCTGGCCGGGCAACTGGTGCAGCGCGCTGGCAAGACGGTCGCCGTGGCGGGAAATATCGGACCTACGCTTCTGGACACGCTGACAGAAAAACTGGATGCGGCGCTGAAGGCGCAGGCCGATGCTGCTGCGAAGGCGGCAGCAGAAGAGCAGGAGCAAGAACTCGAGAAGGTAAAAACTGATAAGCAGCTGACTGCTGCTGTATCTCCTGATAGCGACACAGAAGACAAGCCCGATGAGGATGACGGTGTTGAAACCAGTGAACCCGTTGAAGCTGGTGATCTGCTTGAAAAAGATGACGCCGATGAAACTGCGCTGATGCCTGTCATGGAGGTGATTGCCGCAGAGCCGCCGCCCCTGCCCGCGCTGCCCGCATTGCCCGAGGTATGGGTACTGGAGCTCTCCAGTTTTCAGCTTGATGGTGTAAACAATTTTGAGCCGACAGTCGCCACGGTACTCAACGTCTCGCAGGACCACCTCGACTGGCACGAAACCATGGAGGCCTACGCGCAGGCCAAGAACCGCATTTACGGCCATGGGCTGATGTTTCTCAATCGTGATGACGCGCTTGTGATGGCGGCACTGCCAAAGCCACCGCCTCCTGTCAAAGGCAAACAGCCTGCGTCACGCCCATACATCACCTTCGGCAGCAACAGCCCTGAACGCCCGGGCGACTACGGCATTGAAACGGTCAACGGCATGGCCTGGCTGGTGCGAGCGACCGAAGCCGACGAAACTTTCAAACGCCGCAAGGACGAAGAGGTAGTGCTGTTTATCCAGCGCCTCATGCCCATGGACGCCCTGCGTATCCGTGGCCGGCACAACGCCACCAATGCGCTGGCAGCGCTTGGGCTTGCTGTAGCCGCAGGTTGTAATCTGGCGCCCATGCTGCACGGCCTGCGCGAATACCGCGGCGAACCGCACCGTGTGGAATCGGTCGCGGTGATTCGTGACGTTGAATATTTTGACGACAGCAAGGGCACCAACGTAGGCGCCACCGTGGCTGCGCTGGCAGGCCTGGGTGAAGATCGCAAGCTGGTGGTGATTCTGGGCGGCGAGGGCAAGGGACAGGACTTTCTGCCACTGGCTGCGCCGGTATCCCGGTACGTCAGGGTGGTGGTGCTGATTGGGCGTGATGGCCCGGCCATACGTTCTGCACTTGAGGGTACGTCGGTACCGCTCATGGATGCCGCAACTATGGAAGAGGCCGTGAGCATGGCTTCGCAGCATGCAAAAACTGGCGATGCCGTGTTGATGTCACCTGCCTGCGCGAGTTTTGACATGTTCGACAACTACGAACACCGCGCACGCGCCTTTCATGCTGCTGTGCAGGCATTGGCGCTTGATGAAGGGGTGACCCTGTGACCGCCCTCGCACGTTTTTCAGACTGGTTCTCCGGTCTGGGCAAAGCAACAGTGGACGTTTTGCCGGTACGGCTGGGCGGGCAAAGCCTGTCGCGCAGCCCATCGACACCGGTCAGCATGGCGGGCTTTGACAAGGCGCTGGTATGGGTCATTGTGGCATTGCTCATGTGGGGCCTGGTCATGGTGTATTCCGCTTCGGTGGCGATGCCTGACAACCCGAAATTCGCACGCTATGCGCATACCCACTTCCTGACGCGCCATGTGATTTCCCTGATCGTTGCTTTCATCGTTGCCATACTCGCCTTCCAGGTGCCAATGACCACATGGGAGAAGGTAGCACCCTGGCTTTTTGTGGCATCGCTGATGCTGCTCATCCTGGTGCTGGTGCCCTTTATCGGCAAGGGTGTCAATGGCGCACGCCGCTGGATTACGCTGGGCTTCATGAACTTCCAGCCCTCAGAGCTTGCGAAATTTGCGGTGCTGCTGTATGCGGCCGACTACATGGTCCGCAAGATGGAGGTGAAGGAGCGTTTCTTCCGCGCCGTGATGCCGATGGCCATAGCGATTGCCATCGTGGGCCTGTTGCTGCTGGCAGAGCCCGACATGGGCGCCTTCATGGTGATCTCCGTGATTGCAATGGGCATTCTTTTCCTGGGCGGTGTCAATGCCAGGATGTTTTTTGTGATCTCTGCCGTGGTTGTGGTCGCCTTTGGCCTGATGGTCATGCTCAGTGACTGGCGGCGTGAGCGCATTTTTGCCTACCTTGACCCTTGGAGTGACAAGTACTCCATGGGCAAGGGTTACCAGCTCTCGCATTCGCTGATTGCCTTCGGGCGCGGTGAAATTTTTGGTGTCGGGCTGGGTGGCAGTGTCGAAAAACTGCACTGGCTGCCTGAAGCGCATACCGACTTCCTCATGGCGGTGATAGGTGAAGAGTTTGGTTTCATCGGCGTGCTGGTGGTGATTGGCCTGTTCATGTGGATGACCCGCCGCATCATGCACATAGGCCGCCAGTCAATCGCGCTGGACCGCCTTTTTGCCGGCCTGGTCGCACAGGGTGTGGGCATCTGGATGGGCTTCCAGACCTTTATCAACATTGGTGTGAACCTGGGTGCGCTGCCGACCAAGGGACTGACCTTGCCTTTGATGAGTTACGGTGGTTCTGCCATTTTGATGAACCTCGTGTCCCTCGCGGTAGTGTTGCGCATCGACTATGAGAACCGATTGCTTATGCGCGGAGGGCGTGCATGAACACACAGAAGTGCGCTCTGGTGATGGCTGGCGGTACGGGTGGACACATCTTCCCGGGCCTTGCCGTCGCAGATGCATTGCGTGACAAGGGCTGGCGCGTTCACTGGCTGGGCGGCAAGGGCAGCCCTGAACACCCGAGTATGGAAAGCCAGCTCGTACCTCCGCGCGGTTTCGCATTTGAGACTATCGATTTTTCCGGCGTACGTGGCAAGGGCCTGACGACCCTGGCTTTCCTGCCCATGCGCCTGCTCAAGGCCTTTTGGCAAAGCATTCAGGTGATACGCAAGGTCAAGCCCGACGTGGTCGTGGGACTCGGTGGCTACATCGCCTTCCCGGCCGGCATGATGAGTGTGTTGCTGGGCAAGCCCCTGGTGCTGCACGAGCAGAACTCGGTGGCCGGCATGGTGAACCGCATTCTTGCAACGGTGGCAGACAAGGTGTTTACCGCCTTCCCCAAGGTATTCAAGAACGCCGAATGGGTGGGCAACCCGCTGCGTACGGCATTCACATCCCAGCCTGATCCGGTCACCCGTTTTGCCGACCGCGATGGCCCGCTGCAATTGCTGGTCGTTGGCGGCAGTCTGGGGGCGCGGGGCCTGAACACGGTGGTTCCGCAGGCGCTGGCATTGTTGCCGCAGGCGGGGCGTCCTGTCGTCATACACCAGAGCGGCGCCAAACAGATTGATGAGTTGCGTGCCAACTACCGGGCTGCAGGCGTCGAGGCCACCCTGACGCCGTTTATAGATGACACGGCAACGGCATTCGCGAATGCAGACCTGGTGATTTGCCGTGCCGGTGCCAGCACCGTGACGGAAATTGCAGCAGTAGGTGCAGCCGCCCTTTTCGTGCCTTTCCCGGCGGCAGTCGATGACCACCAGACCACGAATGCGAAATTCCTTGTGGAGCAGGGCGGCGGGTGGATGGAGCAGCAACGTGATCTTTCTGCCGAAAAACTGGCGGATTTCCTGAAACACCTGCAGCGCACCGCGCTGATTGAAAAAGCCATACAAGCCAAAAAAATGCAAAAGACAGAGGCCACGGCGCGCATGGTCGCCGCGTGTGAGGAACTGGCCACATGAAACACGCCATCAAGAACATTCACTTCATCGGCCTGGGAGGCTCTGGCATGTCCGGCATCGCCGAAGTGCTGCACAACCTGGGTTACGTGATCTCGGGCTCTGATCTCTCTGACAGCCCGACGCTCAGGCGCCTGGCCTCGCTGGGCATCAAGACCTATGTGGGTCATGCTGCTGAAAATCTGGCGACAGTCGATGCCGTTGTGACCTCAACCGCAGTGCAGGCCGACAACCCCGAGGTGCTGGCCGCGCGTGAAAAGCGTATTCCCGTGGTGCCGCGTGCGCTGATGCTGGCCGAGCTGATGCGCCTCAAGCAGGGCATTGCCATTGCGGGCACTCACGGCAAAACCACAACGACCAGCCTGGTGGCCAGCATTCTTGCCGAAGGCGGTCTTGACCCGACCTTTGTGATCGGTGGCCGGCTCAACAGCGCAGGTGCCAATGCCAAGCTGGGTTCTGGCGACTACATCGTCGTCGAGGCCGACGAATCCGATGCGTCCTTCCTCAATCTGCTGCCCGTGATGGCCGTGGTGACCAATATCGATGCCGACCACATGGAAACCTATGGCCATGATTTCGGTAACCTGAAAAAAGCGTTTGTTGATTTCCTGCACCGCATGCCTTTTTACGGTACGGCGATTCTGTGCACAGACGACCCCGCCGTGCGGGAGATCGTGCCGCAGGTCTCCTGCCCCATCACCAGCTACGGTTTTGGTGAAGACGCGCAGGTGCGTGCCGTCAATGTCAGGCCGGTCGGTGCGCAAATGCATTTCACGGCGCAACGCCGCAACGGTGTGACACTGCCTGACCTCGATATCGAGCTGAACCTGGCCGGTGAACACAACGTGCTTAACGCACTCTCGGCGATTGCTGTGGCGGTAGAGCTCAACGTCCCTGATGCAGCTGTACAGAAAGCGCTGGCGGAGTTCAAGGGCGTGGGCCGCCGCTTCCAGAGTTATGGCGACATGCGTGCCAGCGATGGCGGGCAGTTCACGGTGATAGAAGACTATGGCCACCATCCAGTCGAGATGGCCGCCACGCTTGCGGCAGCGCGGGGCGCGTTCCCTGGCCGTCGATTGGTACTCGCTTTTCAGCCGCATCGCTACACCCGCACACGCGATTGCTTTGAAGATTTTGTAAAAGTCATTGGCGAGGCTGATCTGGTACTGCTGTCCGAGGTCTACGCTGCCGGGGAAGCGCCCATCGTGGCGGCCGATGGCCGCTCACTTGTGCGCGCTATCCGTGTGGCAGGCAGGGTCGAACCGGTTTTTGTCGACGACATAGATGCCATGCCGCAAGTGATTTATGACAACGCGCGCGCTGGCGATGTGGTGATGTGCATGGGCGCAGGATCCATAGGCGCCGTACCCGCAAAGGTTGTGGACATCGTCTGGGCAGAGGAGGGCAGGGCATGAACGCGAATGCCGACAACGTGCGCCGCGCAGGGCCGCCCCAGGCAAACACAGCCCCCCCGGGGGGCAGCGCATTACACGAAGTGAAAAGCGTGGGGGCCATATTCGGTAAAGTCGCTGTGCTGATGGGCGGCATGTCGGCCGAGCGCGAGATTTCACTCATGTCTGGCAGCGGTGTACTGCAGGCCCTCAAATCGCGCGGCGTTGATGCGCATGCTTTCGACCCCTCACTTCGCGACATCGGTGAATTGAAGTCGGAAGGCTTTAACCGCTGCTTCATCGCACTGCATGGCCGCTTCGGTGAAGACGGCACGGTGCAGGGTGCGCTGGAGCTTCTGGGCATTCCCTACACCGGCTCTGGTGTCATGGCCTCCAGCATGGCCATTGACAAGGTCATGACCAAACGTGTCCTGCTGGCTGAAGGCCTGCCTACACCTAAATATGTATTGCTGCGTCGTGGTGCCTACAGCACTGCGGATGTTGATGCTGTACCTGCTGCGCTTGGGTTGCCCCTCATTGTGAAGCCCGCACGTGAAGGATCATCGATAGGCCTGACCAAGGTGGTGAACGGGCCGGACATGGTTGCGGCCGTTGAACAGGCCGCGAAGCTGGATGCCGACATCCTGTGCGAGCAGTTCATTTCTGGTGATGAGGTGACCTGCCCGGTGCTGGGCAGCGGGCCGGACGCAAAGGCCTTGCCGGTCATTCGCATCGTTGCGCCTGAAGGCAATTACGACTACCAGAACAAATACTTTACTGACACCACACAGTACATCGTGCCCTGCGGTCTGCCTGCGGGTGAAGAAGCCGTCATCCAGGACATGGTGGTCAAGGCCTACCGCACGCTGAATTGCCGGGGCTGGGCGCGGACCGACGTGATGATAGACAGGGCCACCCGCAAGCCATATTTGCTCGAGATCAATACCTCACCCGGCATGACCGGGCATTCTCTGGTGCCGATGTCGGCGCGTGCGGCAGGCTTGTCGTATGAAGACCTGTGCATTGAGTTGCTCAAGACAGCAGCGCTTGACTACAAGCGGGAGGGCGCCGCTTGAGCCGCAGAACGCCACAGCCCATCCAGATACCGGCCGATGTCAGGTTCATGAACGGCCTGTCGGCCCTGTTCATCCTGGCATTTGTGGCCATGGTGCTGGCGATAGCTGTGGCCTGGCTGGTGCGCCAGCCCCTGTTCAATCTGGGTGCGATCAGCGTGCAGGGCGATCTGGCGCACAACAACGCCGTCACCTTGCGCGCCAACGTCGCACCACGGCTGGCCGGAAACTTCTTTACAGTGGACCTGGGCCGCACACGTGCCGTGTTCGAATCTGTGCCCTGGGTTCGCAAGGCTGTGGTCAAACGCCAGTTTCCGAACCGCCTCAAGGTGGTGCTGCAGGAACACCAGCCGATTGCCTATTGGGGGCCTGAAGGCGAGTCGCGCCTGGTCAACAGTTTTGGTGAAGTGTTTGAAGCCAACCAGGGCGAGGTCGAGGCGGAAGAGTTGCCCGAACTGGCCGGCCCGCAAGGCCAGTCAGGCCTGGTGCTGCAGGCCTACCAGATGCTGTCGCCGCTGTTCGACAAGCTGGATACCGCCGTAACGCGGCTTGAACTCACGGGTCAGGGCAGCTGGCGCGCCCGGCTTGACACGGGCGCTGCGCTTGAGCTGGGCCATGGCTCGCTGGATGAAATCCAGGCGCGCGCGCAACGCTTCATCTCGACCTTCACCCAGGTCTCCGCCAAATACGGCAAGGATTTCGAATCAGCCGACCTGCGCTACGGCAACGGTTATGCCATCCGGTTAAGAGGGGTCACCACCATCAACCCAGGTGACAAAGAGGACAGGAAAGTCAAAAGGTAACGATATGGCCAAAGAATACAAAGATCTCGTGGTGGGTCTGGACATTGGTACCAGCAAGGTCATGGTCGTCGTGGCGGAGGTCATGCCCGGCGGTGAGCTCAAGCTCGCCGGCCTGGGCATTGCCGCCAGCAACGGGCTCAAGCGCGGGGTGGTGGTCAACATTGATGCCACGGTGCAGAGCATCCAGCAGGCGCTCAAGGAGGCCGAGCTGATGGCCGACTGCAAGATTGCGCGTGTCTACACCGGCATCACAGGCAGCCACATTCGCGGCATCAACTCCAGCGGCATGGTGGCGGTCAAGGACAAGGAAGTCACGCAGGCCGATGTGGCGCGCGTGATTGAAACCGCCAAGGCCATCAACATCTCGACCGACCAGCGCCTGTTGCTGGTCGAGCCGCAGGAATTTGTCATTGACGGCCAGGACGTGCGCGAGCCCATCGGCATGAGCGGCATACGGCTTGAAGCCAAGGTGCACATCGTCACCGGTGCGCAGAGCGCGGCTGAAAACATTATCAAGTGTGTGCGCCGCTGCGGGCTTGAAGTGGATCAGCTGATGCTTAACCCGCTGGCCTCCAGCCTCGCAGTACTGACGCAGGACGAGCAGGAGCTGGGTGTGGCACTGGTCGACATAGGCGCCGGTACAACGGATGTGGCCATCTTTACCGGCGGTGCAATACGCCACACGGCAGTCATTCCGATTGCCGGCGACCTGATCACCAGCGATATCGCCATGGCGCTGCGCACGCCCACCAAGGATGCCGAAGACATCAAGGTTGAAAGCGGTTACGCCAAGCAACTGCTGGCTGACCCCGACACGCAGGTCGAGGTGCCGGGCCTGGGCGACCGTGCGCCACGCATGCTGAGCAAGCAGGCGCTGGCTGGTGTGATTGAGCCGCGCATCGAAGAGATTTATTCGCTGGTACAGCAGGTGATCCGCGAATCGGGTTACGAAGAAGTGCTGTCATCAGGCATCGTCATCACAGGCGGCAGCGCCGTGATGCCGGGCATGGTCGAGCTGGGCGAAGACATCTTTCTGAAGCCGGTGCGGCGCGGCATACCGCGTTACTCCAGTGCGCTGTCAGACATGGTGGCGCAGGCGCGCGCCGCCACCGTCATGGGCCTGCTGGAAGAAGCGCGCATGGCACGCATGCGCGGCTACAAGGTGGCGCAGAAAGCTGGCAGCGTGCACAACGCTTTTGGCAAGGTCAAAGACTGGTTTGTCGGCAACTTCTAAATGGGGCATCGCATGAAACACCATTCAGCTTTGATTCGGGCGGCCCCACGATGTACGCGGTCAGGAGGCGCAGATCCTCCTTCATGAAAACACGTCAAAACTTAAAACAAACATCCATAAATTTCTGGCAACTGCAAATTACTGAAACGGAGGCTCCAAATGAGCATCGAAATGATTGAAATCGAAGAGTTCAACCAGGGCACACAAATCAAGGTGATTGGTGTCGGTGGCGGCGGCGGTAATGCCGTCGAGCACATGATTGACTGCGGCGTCCAGGGCGTCGAGTTCATCTGCGCGAACACCGACGCGCAGGCGCTCAGCCGCGGCAGCGCGCACAAGACCATACAGCTTGGCGGCACTGGCCTGGGTGCGGGCAGCAAGCCGGACAAGGGCCGTGACGCAGCCGAGCTGGCCGTGGACGACATCCGCACCGCCATCGACGGTGCGCACATGCTGTTCATCACCGCCGGCATGGGCGGCGGCACTGGTACCGGCGCAGCACCGGTGATCGCACGCATTGCCAAGGAAATGGGCATTCTTACGGTGGGCGTGGTGACCAAGCCTTTCGAGTTTGAAGGCGGACGCCGCATGACCAATGCCGACCTGGGCCTGGCCGAGCTGGAGGCCAACGTCGACTCGCTGATCGTGGTACTGAACGAAAAGCTGCTCGAAGTGCTGGGTGACGATGTCACGCAGGACGAGGCTTTTGCGCACGCCAACGACGTGCTTAAAAACGCCGTCGGCGGCATTGCAGAGATCATCAATGTGCCCGGCCATGTGAACGTCGACTTTGAAGACGTTCGCACCGTGATGGGTGAACCCGGCAAGGCCATGATGGGCACTGCGCGTTCCAACGGCCCTGACCGTGCCCGTATCGCGGCCGAGCAGGCTGTGGCCTGCCCGCTGCTCGAAGGCATTGACCTGTCCGGCGCCAAGGGTGTGCTGGTGTTGATCAGCGCCGCCAAAGGCTCGCTCAAGCTGAGCGAATCCAGGCTGGCGATGAACACGATACGCGCCTACGCATCGCCTGATGCCCATGTGATCTACGGTACGGCTTATGACGACGAGCTGGGCGAAGACATCCGCGTCACCGTGGTGGCCACCGGCCTGAGCCGCCAGGGCGTACGCCGTACGGCCCCGCCGCTGCAGGTGCTGCGCACCGGTACCGACAATGTGCCTTTCAATGTGCCTACGCTGAACTCGGTGGCCGGCGGCACCACCATGGCGCAGCCTTCTGTGGGCTCTGCCCAGCCTGATTACGGCAACATGGCTGTGCCGAGCGTCTGGCGCACCAACCGCACGCAGGCCGCGGCCAAGGTCGATGCGCTGGCTTCCGGCGGCATGGATGATTTTGAAATTCCAGCCTTCCTCCGTAAACAGGCAGACTAAGAGTCCCTCGCCGTCATTGCGGACTTGATCCGCAATCCATGACCCCGACTGCTGTCGTCAAGCGGGGTCATGGGTCCCGGGTCAAGCCCGGGATGACGCCGAGGCGCCGCCTCGCATCCGGATCGACCTCCTTTACCTGCGGTTAATCCGCCCTCTTTAAAATAGCGGCATGCTCGCACAAAGAACACTCAAGTCCCTGACCAAAGCGGTGGGCGTTGGCCTGCACAGCGGCCAGCGGGTTGAGTTGACTTTGCGGCCTGCTGCACCCGATACGGGCATCGTTTTTCGCCGCGTGGATCTGCCACAACCGGTGGACATCCCCATCTCCGCACTGGCCGTGACTGACACGCGCCTCGCTTCGACGATTTCGACAGGCCATGCCAAGGTGCACACCGTTGAGCACCTGATGTCGGCCTGTGCCGGCCTGGGCATAGACAACCTCTACGTCGATATCACGGCAGAAGAAGTGCCCATCCTCGACGGCTCGGCCTCTTCATTTGTGTTCCTCTTGCAGTCCGCAGGCATTGCGCTGCAGGATGCGCCCAAACGGTTCGTGCGCGTCACCAAGCCTGTTGAGGTGCGCGAAGGCGAGGGCGCTGCCACCAAGTGGGCGCGCCTCACGCCCTACGACGGCTACAAGCTCAGTTTTGAAATCGACTTTGACCACCCGGCGGTGGATTCGACCGGACAGCGCGTTGAATTTGACATGGGCACCGGCTCCTACACCCGCGACATTGCGCGCGCCCGCACCTTCGGTTTTACCAAGGATGTCGAGATGATGCGCGCCAATGGCCTCGCCCTGGGTGGCGGCCTGGACAACGCCATCGTCATGGACGACTACAAGGTGCTCAACAGCGACGGCCTGCGTTACAACGACGAGTTTGTGAAGCACAAGATCCTCGACGCCATGGGCGACCTGCACCTGCTGGGCAAGCCGCTTCTGGCTGCCTACAGCGCCTTTCGCTCCGGTCATGCGATGAACAACAAGCTCTTGCGCGAACTGCTGTCGCGCAGCGACGCCTACGAAATCGTCACCTTCGAAGACGAAAAGCGTGCGCCCAAAGGTTTTGCCACCCTGGCCAGGGCCTGGTAAACCGCCAGCATCCTCAAAGCACCCATGCTTCTTTTCCGCTGGCTCATCTTCCTGCTGCTTCTGGCATCCATCGTGTCCTTCATGTTCTACGCTGGCACCGGGCAGGCCCGCTTCAAGCGCATCGGCCTGATCATCCTCAAATGGACAGTTCTGGCCGGGCTTGGGTTTTTTGCCGTGCTGGTGCTTGAGCGCATCGCCTGACAGTTTTTGCTATTTATTTGGTAGCTGCTCACGCCCGTATTTAAAGGGCTGCAGGCCTAAAGTGCTTCTAAAAATGGCTTCAAAAGGCCACTTCTAGCCATTTCGGCGTGATAAAACAGCCCCAAATTACCTTGTTGATATTTAATGTGTCGTAAATAAAGCATTAAATGTCTAATGCTTCATCTGCGACGCATTAGCTCACCGCCCGGAAGCCAATGCTGCTGCCAACAGTCCGGCAGAACGTCCCGCATGCGCGTGCGTGATGGCCAGGCCCAACGCATCTGCGGCGTCCTTGCCGGGCAGGGCGGGCAGCTTCAGCAAACGCATCACCATCTGCTGCATTTCAGCCTTGCCGGCCTTGCCGTAACCGGCGATGGATTTTTTAAGCTGCAGTGCAGAGTACTCTGCGACCGGCAGGTTGGCCGACACCAGCGCAGTCACGCAGGCACCCCGCGCCTGGCCCAGCAGCAGCGTAGCCTGCGGGTTGACGTTGACGAAGACGATTTCCACCGATGAGCAGTCGGGCTGGTAGCGGTCGACCACTTCGCGCACACCGTCGAACAGCACCTTCAGCCGCGCGGGCAGGTTTTTGGTGTCCAGGTGTTTGGTGGTGATTGTGCCGCTGGCGACGTAACGCAGCTCATGCCCGTCAACGTCCACCACGCCGAATCCGGCTATTTGCAGGCCAGGATCAATTCCCAGAATCCTCATTCAGTCGCCCCTGCGGCAGCACATGGCCTAAACACCGAAATACCAGCGCACGGAATGAAAAAACACAGGTGCGGCAAAAAACAGGGCATCCACGCGGTCCAGCAGGCCACTCGCACCTGTCACCCCTATGCCGCGTTTGCCCCAGTTGGGGATGCCGCGATCACGCTTGAGTGCTTTCATCACCAGATGGCCCAGTGAGCCGGAAACGCAGGCGATAAAGGCCATCGCGACGGCCTGCGCCGGCTTGAATGGCGTCAGCCCGGCCATCAGGCCACCGATCAGACTGCCGACGACAACGGCAATCATCCAGCTGGTCCAGTTAAAGCTTTTGCTGACGTCGGGCGCACTCGGTGCGCGCTTGAGTTTTCGGCCGACCAGATGCTGCACGATCATGCAGCTTTGCACCACAAACACCAGGAAAAAGACGAGAAAGGCATTTTTGCCCTGGTACTGCGGAAAGTTCAGCAGCAACAGCGCCGGTACATGGCTGCAACCGTAGACACAAACGACGATGCCCCACTGCAGCTTGGCGTTGCGCTCAAGAAAACGCTGTGTGTCACCGGCCAGCGCGCTGACCACGGGTAGCAGCAAAAACACATACACCGGGATGAACACGGTGAACAGGTTGAAGGAGCGGGTGATCACCATCGCAAACTGCACCGGCAGCACGACAAAAAACGCCAGCACCAGGCTGCGGTGGTCGCCCTTGCGTGTGGGCGACAGCGTGATGAACTCGCGCAGCGCAAAAAACGCAACCAGACCGAACAGCACAGTCGCCACCGTCTCACCGAGCGCCCAGCCCACCCAGAATACGGCAGACATCGCCCACGAAGTACGCAGCAGTCGGCTGAACTCGCGCAGCTTCTGCGTGTAAACGTCGTCCTCGCGGCTGTCCCTGAGCGCCATCAAAAAAGCGACGACGCTGATGATGGTCAGCAGGCCAAAGACGACGACGAACAGCAGGGCGACCTGGTTGGACGGCGAAAGATTGCGCAGGAAACTGTTCATCAGGCTTCCCGCAGCGCCATCACTGCATCACGTGCACGGGTCAAAAAATGGCCGCGCTCTTCATTGGCGCCAAGTGAAATCGGAGCGCCGAAAGTGACCGAGCACAAAATCGGCACCGGTACCACTTCGCCCTTGGGCATGACGCGCTGCACGTTGTTGATCCAGGCGGGAACCAGCACCACGTCAGGGAATTTTGTCGCCAGGTTGTAAAGGCCTGACTTGAAGCTTTGCGGCTCTTCCTGGTTGCCGCGCGTGCCTTCGGGGAAGAGGATGATGGAGTCGCCGTTGGTCAGTGCCTCGATCAGCGGCTCAAGGGGGTCCTGGTCACTGGTCTTGGCGCGGTCAACGTAGATGGCGTTGAAGACCGCAGTGGTGACCCACTGCTTGAAGGCGGTTTTGGTCCAGTAGTCCTTGGCGGCAATCGGTCTGGTGATGCTGCGCAGCTCTTCAGGCAGCGCGGCCCACATCAGCAGCAGGTCGGCATGGCTCTGGTGGTTGGCGAAATAAATGCGTTGCTCTGCCTTGGGCGGGCAGCCCAGCCAGCGCGCCTGTGCGCCCGTGAGCAGGCGTATCAAGCCCAGTAAAAACCAACCCATCATCTTTGCCAGCATGGCGCAATGATAAGCGGCTGTGGTGTCCGCAAAGGCTGGGGCTTACGCCAAGCGCATGTATGCGTGTCAGGGCAGCTCGACGCCGCCCATGCGTGCCGCGATGGTGCTGGCGCGCGATGACAAATAGCCTGAGCCGGCGCGTGTCTCGAAGTATTTGGGGCGGGGCAGCATCACGGCAAGACGCGCTGCTTCAAAGGCGCTCAAACTGGCTGCGGGCTTGCGGTAGTAATGCTGTGCGGCGGCCTCGGCGCCGAACACGCCTTCGCCCCATTCCACGCTGTTGAGGTAGATCTCAAGAATGCGTTCCTTGCTCAGCATCACCTCAAGCATCAACGTCAATACCAGTTCCTGGCCCTTGCGCAGCAGTGTGCGCTCACCAGATAAAAAGAGGTTTTTTGCAAGTTGCTGGGTGATGGTGGAGCCACCCACAATCTTGGGCGCCTTTGCGGGTGCGAGCTGCGCCTTGCCTGAGGGGGCTGGGCGGCTGGCCGACTTCTGCACGCGCTGTTCGGCCTTTGCGTTTTTGTCCCAGGCTTTTTCAAGCGCCTCGATGTCCACGCCATCGTGTTCAGTAAAACTCGCGTCTTCAGAGGCAATGACAGCGCGTTTCAGGTTGTCTGAAATCTTTTCGTAAGGCACCCACTGCTGCCGCCATTTCAGGCTGCCGGTGGTGGTGGCCACGCGGTAAGTCTCTGAGCGCTGGAAGGCTGTTGACTCGGGGTTGACCGCGATCATCACGGCAATGCGTGCAACGAAATACAGCTGCAGGGCCAGGCCGGCAATCACGATCAGCCCTGTCAGGCGCATCACGGCTTTCATGAGCTGATGTCTTTCGATGTGATGGTCATGTGCCTCCGCTCAGCGGCTGGTGAGTTTGGTCTCAAGCGTTTCGTCCTTGGTGAACTTGAAACGTGAGACCACCACTATCTGGTCTGCCCGGCGGCGCATGGCGGTGCTGAAACGCTCGAACGGGCCTGTGCCCTTGACGATGGTCTGAGCACGCCTGTCCAGCGTCAGGTTGCCTGAGGTTTCAACCACTTCGGTGGCCAGGATGCGGCCGTCAAAATTGACGGTGACGATCATGGTCAGCTCGCCATACAGTTTGCGCCCGGCCAGTTCGGGGAAGTTGGTTGTGCCCTTCTCTTCAATCTTGCGGCGCAGGTTGTCGTAATAAGTGGCGTAAACCTCTTCACGCGTGGCGGGGCTGATGTAGCGTTTTTTCGGCCGCGCATTTTCTTCATTGATGCGTTTTTCAATTTCCGCCAGGATCTTGATCAGCTGCCGGCGCTTTTCTTCACGCTGGGCCTGCGCCGGGTCGTTGGCTGGCAGTGTGGGGTCTGGCGGCGGCATGGAGGCCAGCTCTTTTTTGATCTGCGCCAGCAACTGCGTTTGCTGCTGCTGCATGGACTCGACCCTGCGCTGCGCCTCTTCGGCGGCGTCGCCCAGCTCAGTCAGGGCTGACGGTGGAAGGGGGGAGGTGGCCCGGCCTTTTTTAAGTTCGCCGCCGCCGGCCAGCGATGCCTGTGCAATGGCTTTGGCAACTTCGGGCTTTTCATTCGATTTGGCGTTGACCAGAATCACTTCGAGCGGGGTGTCCTGGAACACCCGGTTAAAGCTCTCCGGGTCTACAAAACGCGTTGTCAGCACCACTGCGTGAACCAGGACGGACGCTCCCAGGGCGATTTGCAGTGTGCTGAAGGTTTTCACAAGTGTGAATTATCGGCGCAACAACAGCTGGTCCGCCGACAAAAGCGGTTTGAAACCGCCTCAGGACGCAGAAGAAACAACACCGGCGGTGTCGGCAGCGGGCTCGTTCATGTCAACGGCAATCGAAATTGGCCCCGAAGCAAGGCTTTCCTCATCTTCTTCATCCTGGTCCTGCGCGGCGATATCGGCATCAGCCACTACGTCAAGGCGTTCGATCACTGTGCCGTTCACGTCGAGTGTGATTTCGTCGATGTCGCCCAAGCGTACCCGCACCCGGGCGCCGCGCGGCAGTCCCTGTGCGCCGGCAGCTGGCAGGACCAGCGGCAGTTCGTCGGCGCGCACCAGGTTGTCCTTGAAAGAAGTGGCCGTCAGTTCGGTGATGCCGTTTTGCTGCAGGTACTTCAATGTCCAGTAGCGTTCAATGCCCGACTGGAAGCCGTTGTAGGCACTGTAGGCGGCATCAAAGCCCGAGATGATCGAAAACAGTTCGGCGTCTTTTGGCTTGAACGGCGCGACAAGAGCGGCCGTCGGCCCGTTTTTGGCGCAGGCAATGATCTGCCACTGGTTGACCAAGTCGGTGTAGCGGCGCAGTGGTGAGGTGCTCCAGGCATAACTTTTCACGCCGAGTCCGGCGTGCGGCAGCGACTTCGTTCCCATACGCACCTTCACACCGGGCGCCATGCTGGCTTGGCTGCGGTAAATGCCGGGCACGCCCAGTTCGGCGAGCCACTGCCCCCAGGTGCTGTTGGCCAGGATCATGGCCTCGGCCACGATCAGGTCCAGCGGCGCACCACGCTGGCGTGTGGTGATGCTCACGACTTCGTTGCCCACGGGCTCCTGGCCCGAGGGGTTGTCCAGCCTGAAGTTGTAGTCGGGGCGGTTGAAGTTTTCGGGCTTGCCCCGCGCAATCTCGCGCTGCGCCTTGAGGTGCTTTGCCAGCTTGTGCAGGAACACCATCTCGTTTGCCCAGGACACCTCTGCCGGCGGCGCTGCAGTCTGTGCAGATTCAAAAAATGTTTCGGTGAAAGTGCTGTCCAGAACATCGTGGCGCAGGTTGCTTTCAATCGGCACCTGCTCGATGCGGGTTTCGGTTGTACGTACTTCCAGTGTCGCTTCATCAAGCGTCACGTAAAGCGAGACGGCCGGGCAGTTGCGGCCCGCCTGCAGGGTGTAGTTCTGTACCACCCCGTCGGGCAGCATGGTGAGCTTGTAGCCCGGCATGTAGACAGTGGACAGGCGCGAACGGCCCACATTGTCAACAGGGCTGCCCGGCAACACGGCGAGACCCGGCGCGGCAATGTGGATGCCCAGCGTGACCGTGCCGGTGCCCAGGCCCTGCACCGAGAGTGCGTCGTCAATCTCGGTGGTGGCAGAGTCGTCGATCGAAAATGCTTTCACATTGGCCAGCGGCAGTTCTTCCTTGTGCACGGGCGCCTGCAAGGCCGGAAAGCCCGTACCTTTGGGGAAGTTTTCGAAGAGAAATCGCTTCCAGTGAAACTGGTAGGCCGAGGTGATGGCGCCGGCTTTTTGCAGCAGGTCCAGCGGCGCAGTATGGGTGTTGCGCGAGGCTTCGACCACGGCCTTGTATTCGGCACTGTTCTTGTCAGGCTTGAAGAGGATTTTGTAGAGCTGCTCGCGTATGGGGGCGGGGCATTGCCCTTTTGCAAGTTCCTCGGCCCATGCAGTGATCTGCAGCGCGACCTGTTTTTTCTTTTCAATGGCGGCCAGCGCCAGTTGCAAAATGTCGGCAGGCGCTTTTTTGAAGCGGCCCTTGCCGGCACGCCTGAAGTAATGCGGTGCCTCGAACAGCCTGAAGAGCGCGGCGACCTGCTGCTCCTGCGTTGCGGGCTTGCCGTCGGCACTGAAGTAATCACGTGCCAGATCGGCAAAGCCGAACTCTTCTTCGCTGGCGAATTCCCAGGCCAGTTCAAGCTCGATGTCCTGACTAAGCTTTTGCCCTGCAGCCATCAAGTCGGCCGGCGAGGGCTTTTCGAATTTCAGCAGCGCGTTGACGGCCTTCACCTTGACGCGCTTGCCCGAGTCCAGCTCGACCTGCAGGGAGCTGTCAGCCTCAGAAAGGATACGGCCAGCCAGAAACTTGCCGGCTTCTTCAAACAATACAAACAAAACGTGCGCCTTTTTAATGCCCCGGGATGTGGGCACCCAGTGTAATCAGGGCCACCCGCGCAGAATCATCGGGCAAGATCCAGAAACTGCAGGATGGCCGGCAGGTGATCGTCAAAGTCACTGAGCGCATGGTCGCCGCCTTCCAGCAGCTTGATCTGCGCATTTTTGTAACGTGCTGTCATTTCACGCCAGTCCAGTACCTCATCTGCTTTGGCAATAACGGCAAAGTAGTGGTCCGGGTGTCTGAGCGGGCCCGCATGTAATGCCTTGAGTTCGTTCACAAACTCGGGCCGGAAGAAAAAGGTTTCTTCCGGGTCGTGCCATGAGGTCTGCTCGCCTATGTATTTGCCAAGGTCACGCGAGGGCTCAACCGCCGGGTTCAGCAGCACGGCCTTGCAGCCCATCTGTTCTGCCACCCAGGTCGCATAAAACCCGCCCAGGGATGAACCGACCACGGCCATGCTGTCTCCGCTCGGCCATGCTTTGAGTTTGTCCATGATCTCCTGCATGGCCTGCCTGGGCGAGGGCGGCAACTGCGGGCACCACCAGTTCACCCGGGGGTAATCACGGGCGATCAGCGCAGCCATTTTCTTCGCTTTGGCGGACTCGGGTGACGAGCGAAAGCCGTGCAGGTAGAGCAGGTGGGTGGTGGGCATGGGGCTATCCTAAAGCCTGGGTCTTTGCCATGGCTGCCGGGAACTGGCACGGGTAGCTGACGGATAATCCCGCCATGGCCGCAGTTTTCGACAAACCCTCCCTCTTTCAGCGCTCCATGCCGCTGTTTCAGGGCTTTGATGGTCCGCTGGCGTTTGCGGTTTTCCTGCTGGCCTGCGCTGGCCTGATGATCATGTATTCGTCGGGTTACGACCACGGCACGCGTTTTATTGACCATGGCCGTAACATGCTGATTGCAGGCGCCATCATGTTCGTGGTGGCGCAGGTGCCGCCCCAGCGCTTGATGGCTTTTGCCGTCCCGCTCTATATTTTTGGCGTGGCGCTGCTGGTCGCCGTGGCGATTTTCGGCATCACCAAAAAGGGTGCACGCCGCTGGCTCAACGTGGGCGTGGTCATACAGCCCAGCGAGATCCTCAAGATCGCCATGCCGCTCATGCTGGCCTGGTGGTTCCAGAAGCGTGAAGGGCAGTTGCGTCCGCTGGATTTCCTGGTGGCCGGCATGCTGCTTGTGGTGCCGGTCGGCCTGATCATGAAGCAGCCTGATCTGGGCACTTCCCTGCTGGTGCTGGCAGCCGGCCTGGCCGTGATCTTTTTTGCCGGCCTGAGCTGGAAGCTGATTGCCCCGCCTGTGGTGCTGGGACTGGTGGCGATTTTCCTGATCGTCTGGTTTGAGCCGCGCCTGTGCGCCGACGGTGTGCGATGGCCCATTCTTCACGATTACCAGCAGCAGCGCATCTGCACCCTGCTGGACCCGTCGCGTGACCCCCTGGGCAAAGGTTTCCACATCATCCAGGGCATGATTGCCATTGGCTCGGGTGGGGTGTTTGGCAAGGGTTTCATGGCCGGTACCCAGACCCATCTTGAGTTCATACCCGAGCGCACGACCGACTTTATCTTCGCGGCGTTTTCCGAGGAGTTCGGCCTGACGGGCAACCTGCTGTTGATCGCTGCATTCATTTTCCTCATCCTGCGCGGCCTCACCATCGCCATGGAAGCGCCCACACTTTTCTCGCGCCTGCTGGCCGGTGCCGTGACCATGATCTTTTTTACCTATGCCTTCGTCAACATGGGCATGGTCAGCGGAATCCTGCCGGTGGTGGGTGTACCTTTGCCCTTCATCAGCTATGGCGGCACGGCCATGGTGACGCTGGGGCTGGCAGTGGGTATTTTGATGTCAATTGCCAAGGCCAAGCGGCTGGTGCAAAGTTAGGGACGCTCAAATGGGTTTTTTTTCATGGCTGGACACGCGTGAGGCACGCCAGTGCGGGGTTTCACTGGCGAAGCTGGTCCTGAAACAGTTGCCGGCAGACAAGGACATCAAGGAAAAAAACTTTGCCGTCAAGGCAGACAAGACCTTGAACCAGGTGGCCCGTGAACTCGCTGCATTCAAGCAGAAAAACAGCCTCAATGTCATCCAGAAGGCCAGGCTGGGCAATGCCTTTCTCTGGACCCTCAAGGACAGTGGCGTGAATGAAGCCTATGCCGACAAGCTGACGGAATGGCTGACATTGCGGATGTAACGTTCATCGCCTTGCAGTTTCTTTTTTATCCACCATGAAATCCCTGTTGGGCAGGTTATTTCGAGCCCCCGTTCTATCGCCTGCTTCGCACTTGACCGCACGTGATTCGGTGCGCTGCGCAGAGCTGAGAAAACGCGGCAACAACTTGTTGGCGCAGGGCATGCTCGACGAAGCCGCACGGGCCTACCGCGCCGCTGTGGTGGCCGACCCGCAGGATGCGGCGTCGTTCGTCAATCTGGCCTATGTGCTCGGGCAGCAAAAGAACTGGCCAGAAGCAGAGCAGGCCCTCAGGCAGGCCCTGCGCCATGATGCCGGCCAGTGCGATGCACATTTCATGCTGGGCCGGCTGGCTTTTGACAGGGGCGATGTGGCGTCTGCAACGTCGCACATGCGCGAGGTGCTGCGCATACAGCCGGGGTTTGACCTCACCAGTTATTTTTCGGGCGACGATTCAAGCGAGAAAGCGCAGGCCTTATGCCGAATCTTGCTGTCGCTGGATCCGGACAATGCGCGCGTGCATCGCAGCTTGGGCATGAGTAGCCTGCTGCTGGGCGACTACGAACAGGGCTGGCGTGAGTATCAGTGGCGTTTTCGTATTCAGGTGCCCGGCGAGGTGCACAAGGCCTTTGCCCAGCCGATCTGGCTGGGCGACTCGCCCATTGGCGGCAAAACCATCCTGCTGCACTGGGAGCAGGGCTACGGCGACACGCTCCAGTTTTGCCGCTATGTGCGCGAGGTAGCCGCGCTCGGTGCGACGGTGGTGCTGCAGGTGCAGCGTGGGCTGGGCGGCCTGCTGGCGCGGCTGGAGGGCGCGTCGATGGTTCTAGAAGAGGGACAGACCCTGCCGCCGTTTGACGTCTATTGCCCCCTGCTCAGTTTGCCGCTGGCGCTGAAGCAGTTCAGCGGCGAGATGGTCTCTGGCGGTCAGGCCTACCTGCAGGCGGACCCCGCAAGGCTTGCCCACTGGCGACGGCGACTGGATGCGATGGGTTTGCCGCCCGGGCCGCGCGTGGGTGTGGTGTGGTCGGGCAACTGGAGCAATGTCCCCGGGCGAAAGCGTTCTGTGCCGCTGGCGCAGTTTGCAACAGCGCTGCCACCGGGCGGCAAGGTGGTGGGCCTGCAAACCGAAGTGTGGGCTGACGATGCCGCACTGCTGGCGACAGAACGCCGTATCGTCTTTGCGGGTGGCGAACTCACAACCTTTGCAGAGACCGCTGCCCTTATCGCCGGGCTGGACCTTGTCATCACCATAGACACCAGCGTAGCCCACCTGGCGGGTGCCATGGGCAAGCCGGTCTGGGTGCTGCTGCACCGGGCCGCCGACTGGCGCTGGTTGCTCGAACGGGACGACAGCCCCTGGTACCCGGGCGCACGGCTCTTCAGGCAGCAGGTCGCCGACGACTGGCGCCACCCCCTGGAGGCTGTGCGAACGGAACTCGCGGCCCTCTTGCAGCATGACCCTTCTGCCCCCGCGACGTGACCAGACTGCCTACAATGGCCCGATGACCTCACTCCGCTCTTCCCCGGCCTCAAAACTCAACGCTTCCACGACGTCTTCCACCGTCCGCCCGACGGCAGCGTCAACGTCGGAAAGGCTGGAGATTGCGCAAAACCTGCTGCTCAAGCCCTTTGGCCTGACCGAGGCGCATTTGAGCCGGGCGCTGGGTGAAATCACCTCGCACGGCGCGGACGACGCAGACCTGTATTTCCAGTACACCCGCAGCGAAGGCTGGAGCCTTGAAGAAGGCATCGTCAAGACCGGCTCTTTCAGCATTGACCAGGGCGTGGGGGTGCGTGCCGTGAGCGGCGAAAAAACCGCATTTGCCTATTCAGACGACATCTCCGACGCGTCGCTGCTCGACGCCGCACGCACCGTGCGCAGCATTGCCGCTGCCAGCAAGTCGGGCCGCATCAAGACGCCGCAGCCGCAAGGTGGCCAGCAGCCGCTCGCTGTACCAGGACCTTGACCCGATTGCTACGCTCGACAGCACCGCCAAGGTCAAGCTGCTTGAGAAGGTTGAAAAACTCGCCAAGGCCAAAGACCCGCGCATCGTGCAGGTGATGGCCGGTCTTGCCAGTGAATATGACGTTGTCATGGTCGCGCGCGCAGACGGCACGCTGGCCGCTGATGTGCGCCCCCTTGTGCGCCTGAGTGTGACTGTGATCGCCGAACAAAAAGGCCGCCGCGAGATGGGTTCAGGCGGCGGTGGCGGCCGTTTTGGCCTGGCTTATTTTGATGACGAACAGATCGGCCAGTACGTGGCCGATGCCGTCAAGGCCGCATTGACAAACCTTGAAGCCCGCCCGGCGCCCGCAGGTGAAATGACCGTCGTGCTCGGTTCCGGCTGGCCCGGCATACTGCTGCATGAGGCGATTGGCCATGGGCTGGAAGGCGACTTCAACCGCAAGGGCTCCAGCGCCTTCGCCGGCAAGATAGGCCAGCGCGTCGCGGCAAAGGGCGTGACGGTGCTGGACGACGGCACGATCGCCGACCGCCGCGGTTCGCTCAATGTCGATGACGAAGGCAATGCCAGCCAGCGCAATGTGTTGATTGAAGACGGCATTTTGAAGGGCTACATTCAGGATTCGCTCAACGCGCGCCTGATGAAGGTCAAGCCCACGGGCAACGGCCGCCGCGAAAGCTACGCGCATGTGCCCATGCCGCGCATGACCAACACCTACATGCTGGGTGGCGACAAGGCGCCTGAAGAAATCGTCGCCAGCATCAAGAAGGGCCTGTACGCCACCAACTTCGGCGGCGGCCAGGTCGACATCACCTCGGGCAAGTTTGTGTTCTCGGCCAGCGAGGCCTTCTGGGTGGAAAACGGCAAGATTTTGTACCCCGTCAAGGGCGCAACGATTGTCGGTAACGGCCCGGATGCATTGACCCGCGTGACCATGATGGGCAATGACATGCAGCTCGACAGTGGCGTCGGCACCTGCGGCAAGGAAGGCCAGAGCGTGCCTGTGGGCGTCGGCCAGCCGACATTGCGTATCGACGGTCTTACCGTCGGCGGAACGGCCTGAACCCGCTGAATCGCCGCGCGGGTTTTGGCATGATTTCAAGCTGTGCTACATTTCAGTCCATGCACAGCGCAACGTTTTATTTTGGTTACTTTTGGTTCTCAACCGCCTCCGGCCGTCGAGAGACTTTCGCGTAACCTCAAAAAACGCAACAAGATTCTCAAAACCGCCGGACCCCCGGCGGTTTTTTTTTGCCCGTTTTGAAATCGTTTTAACTGCCCCGCTGCCGAAAATTTTTAGAAATCAAAGAAGGAAGATTGCGATGAATGCTCCAGCCACACCCACAGCGAATCCGTCCAAACCAGCCAGCGAGAGCTGGTATGCAAGCGTCGAGAAAACCAGCCAGACCGACGACGAACGCATCAAGGACATCACCGTGTTACCCCCTCCCGAGCATCTGATCCGCTTCTTCCCGATTCGCGGCACGCCCGTTGAATCGCTGATCAGCAACACCCGCAAGAGCATCCATAACATCATGGCCGGCACGGACGACCGCCTGCTGGTCGTCATCGGCCCCTGCTCAATCCACGACCCTGTCGCTGCGCTTGAATACGCACGCCGCCTGATGGAGCAGCGCAAAAAATACGCCGGCACGCTGGAAATCGTGATGCGCGTGTACTTCGAAAAACCGCGCACCACCGTGGGCTGGAAGGGTCTGATCAACGACCCTTACCTCGATGAGAGCTTTCGCATCGACGAAGGCCTGCGCATCGCACGCCAGCTGCTCATCGAGATCAACCGCCTCGGCCTGCCGGCGGGGAGTGAATTTCTGGACGTGATCTCACCCCAGTACATCGGCGACCTGATCGCCTGGGGGGCGATTGGCGCTCGCACCACCGAAAGCCAGGTACACCGCGAACTGGCGTCTGGCCTATCGGCACCCATTGGTTTCAAGAATGGCACTGACGGCAACATCCGCATCGCAACCGACGCCATCCAGGCGGCAGCGCGCGGCCACCACTTTTTGTCGGTGCACAAAAACGGCCAGGTCGCCATCGTGCAGACCAACGGCAACCCGGACTGCCATGTGATTTTGCGTGGCGGCAAGGCGCCCAACTACGACGCGGCCAGCGTGACGGCGGCCTGCAAGGAGCTCGAAGCGTCGAAACTGCCGGCCACGCTGATGGTCGATTGCAGCCACGCCAACAGCTCCAAACAACATGAAAAGCAGCTCGACGTCGCGCGTGACATCGCCAACCAGGTTTCGGGCGGCTCGAAGCAGGTGTTCGGCCTGATGGTTGAAAGCCACCTCAACGCCGGCGCGCAGAAGTTCACCCCGGGCAAGGATGATTCCAGCAAGCTGGAATACGGCAAGAGCATCACCGACGCCTGCCTGTCGTGGGAAGACTCCCTCAAGGTGCTGGACACGCTGTCGCAAGCTGTAGCGACGCGCCGCGCGAAAAAGTAAGGCGCAGTCAGGCCGGCAGCTTGCGGGTTTCCGCGAATTGCCGCCCGGCCTTCAAGTGCCGACCATCGCGCTGTGACATCCATCATCACCACCGCGGTTTACAGCAAGGAGCGGCCATGCGCAGTGAAGTCAGCGTGACATTCAAGGGGTCGCCGCCAGTGCGCCTGGACCTCAACGAAGTCCAGCCCATGCCGCACGATGTTGCGCGCTGGTGGCTGGACGACCAGTTCACACAAATGGGTTGCGAGCCGCTGCGCCCCACGGGCAAGCTGCTGACGGCCGACAAGGTGGTTGTGGTGGCTGAAGCAGCGGGCCCGGCGAAGTTTGCCGAGGCGAAATGGTCGCAGGAGTTTGCGCGGGCCGCCAGCGCCGCTTTAGGCAAACCCGTGGTGCATGTGGATGTCGCCACACTTGGCATCAGCTACTGAATTTGCCGCGGTCTGGCACGCCGACCGCTATTATTTTTATAGCTGCTCACGCTCTTATCTATTGGCCTACAGCCCGATTTGGCCTCTAAAAATGGCCTTTTTGAGCCCATTTTTCAGGTTTTGGGTCCCTTCAAGCCTTCAAAACCTCAAAATGTTAAGTTCCAGGTTAACATTTTGCAGATTTGTTAATATATAACTTAACATTTGGCGCTTTTTGGCCTGAATCAACTATTTTCAGGTTTTCATGGCTGCCAGCAGTTTGGCGTGTATGCCGCCAAAGCCGCCATTGCTCATGCACAGCAGATGGTCGCCCGGCCGGGCTGCTGCCCTGACCTGGTTCACCACTTCATCAATCGTGCCGGCCACCTGCGCCCGCGCGCCCATGGGGGCAAGGGCGGCCTGCGCATCCCAGTCCAGCCCGCCTGAATGGCAGAACGCCAGGTCGGCCGCTTCCAGGCTCCACGGCAGTTGGGCGGTCATGGTGCCCAGCTTCATGGTGTTGCTGCGCGGCTCGAAGATGGCGAGGATGCGGTCAGCCTTTTTGCCGGCCGCATTGAGCTGGCGGCGCAGGCCGTCGACTGTGGTGTGGATGGCCGTCGGGTGATGGGCAAAGTCGTCGTAGACCGTGATGTCACCGCCATCCTTGTGCAGCACGCCGCGCACTTCCATACGGCGTTTGACGTTCTGGAAGCTTGCCAGCGCTTCGGCAGCCGCTTCGGGCGCCACGCCCACATGCTCGGCGGCAGCGATGGCGGCCAGCGCATTGAGCTGGTTGTGTACACCGCCGACGGCCCACTGCACGCGGGTCACAGCCTTGCCGGCTTTCAACACCCTGAAGTCGCTGGGCTCCCCGTCGGCGGTGAAGCCGTCGATATTAGACGGACTGCTGCCGAAGAGTACCCGCTCACTCCAGCAGCCCTGGTCGAGCACGCGCTGCAGGCTGGCTTCCTGCGCATTGACCACAACACGGCCCTGTGAGGGCACGGTACGGACCAGGTGGTGAAACTGCCTTTCGATGGCGGCGAGGTCGTCAAAGATGTCGGCGTGGTCAAACTCAAGGTTGTTGAGGATGGCCGTGCGCGGGCGGTAGTGCACAAACTTGCTGCGCTTGTCGAAGAAGGCGGTGTCGTATTCATCGGCTTCAATCACGAAGGTATTGCCTTCGCCCAGGCGCGCCGAAACGCCAAAGTTGAGAGGCACGCCCCCGACGAGAAAGCCGGGTTTCAGGCCCGCGCTTTCCAGAATCCACGTGAGCATGGCCGTCGTCGTCGTCTTGCCGTGGGTGCCGGCAACGGCCAGCACGTGGCGCGGGCCGGTCGCATGGTGGGTGGGGTGGTGCAGCACATGGCCGGACAGCCACTGGGGCCCGCTCGTATAGGGGAGGCCGCTATTGAGAATGGCCTCCATCAGCGGGTACTTCGGGCTGCCGTCGGGCAAACGCGCACGCGACACCACATTGCCGATCACGAACACATCGGGCTCGAACGCCATCTGGTCGGCGCTGTAGCCTTCTATCAGTTCTATGCCCAGGGCGCGGAGCTGGTCGCTCATGGGTGGGTAGACGCCGGTGTCGCAACCCGTCACCTTGTGGCCGGCCTCGCGCGCCAGTGCCGCCAGGCCGCCCATGAAGGTGCCGCAAATCCCCAATATATGTATGTGCATAACTGGTATTTTATGAGTCGGCCATGCCGTGGCGACTCTGGCCTAAACTCTTCTTTTCGTCTGACATTCCACTCCGCGCCGTGAACACCCTCCAATCCGAAATTGCCGCCACGGCCGCCGCGCTGGTCGTCGAAGAAGGGCTGGAGTACGGCCAGGCCAAGCGCCGCGCCGTCAAGCAGATGGCATTGCCGCAGCGTACCGAGTTGCCGGGAAATGACCTCATCGAGGATGCGGTGCTGGAATACATCGCCATCTTCTGCGCCGATACCCAGCCCGTGGAACTAAAGGCATTGCGCGAACTGGCGCTGGTGTGGATGGAACGCATGAGGGACTTCCGGCCCTACCTTGCCGGTGCGGTCTGGCACGGCACGGCCACCCGGCTGTCCGACATATATATACAGTTGTTTTGCGATGACCCGAAATCCGCCGAGATAGCGCTGATTGAACACAACGTCGACTACGAACCCCGTACGGTCAAGGGCTTCACCGGCGGCAGCGTCGAGGCATTGAGCCTGAGCAGCCTGTGCAAGCCGCTCAATGAAAACGTCGGGGTGCACTTCATGGTGTATGACCACGACGACCTGCGCGGCGCACTCAAACCCGACGCCAAAGGCCGCACGCCACGGGGCGATATCGCTGCCGTGCAAAAATTGCTTGCCATGCCATCAGGATCGGACGCTTCCACATGAATCGCAGAAAAGTGCTTTACGGCGGTGCTGCCGCAATCGCCGCCGCGGCCGGGGCTGCCGTGGCGTGGTGGAAGATCCAGCCGCATCAGGCCGGGCCCGCAGGGGTGGCAACCCCCGGAGCGGGCGCAGACCCGTTCTGGAACCTGAGTTTTGACACACCGGACGGTCAGCCGCTGGCCATGAATACCTTTCGTGGCAAGCCACTGCTGGTCAATTTCTGGGGCACCTGGTGCCCGCCCTGTGTTGAAGAGCTGCCCCTGCTCAACAGTTTTTATGGTGCCAACAAATCGCGTGGCTGGCAGTTGCTTGGCCTTGCAGTGGACCAGCCGAGTGCCGTCCGCAAATGGCTACAGGCTAAGCCGTTGGACTTTGCGGTTGGCATGGCCGGGCTGGGCGGCACAGAACTCAGCAAGGCCATGGGCAATACTTCAGGAAGCCTGCCATTTACGGTGGTGTTTGATGCCGCAGGTCGTGTGCAGCACCGCAAAATAGGCAAGGTGACGCCCGAAGAGCTCAAAACCTGGGCATAGGCTGAATAGCTGCCGTGTAGGTCCCGGGTTTTGAAGCTTATGGCACTCAAATCACATCAAAAGTGATTTAAAAGTAAGCAAACGCGACCATCACAAAAATCGTAACAGCGTCGATTTTGTGATTTACATCCTCTTGCATGATGTACACTCTGCGCTTTCCCGGTTTGGTCTGATGCTGTAGCCTTCACGCGCTTGCAGCTGTTTTAGAAGACCTTCAATTGATTTAAAGGGTAAAAGCTGAAAGTAAGCGAAAGTTGACGAACAATGGTTCTGCGCCATTTTTCGCTTCGCAGTTATATCACGTCTGAAGTGGTATTCAGATTCAAAAAAGCCTCAACAGCCTGACAGCGACCTGCTCGCGCTGGCATCTACCGTCGTTGGAGACCTCATGGATTTAAGAAAACTCAAGACCCTGATAGACCTTGTCTCAGAGTCCAATGTGTCCGAACTCGAAATCACTGAAGCAGAAGGCAAGGTCCGCATTGTCAAATCCAGCGGTGCGCCGCTTGTCATGCAGCAACCGGCCATGGCCATGGTAGCAGCCCCGGCCGCTACCCCTGCAAGCGCCCCGGCCGCCGCGCCTGCCGCAGATGCCGCGCCTGCGGCTCCCGCAGGCCACGCGGTCAAGTCACCCATGGTCGGCACTTTCTACCGGTCTTCGGCGCCCGGTGCCAAGGCCTATGTCGAGGTCGGCAGCGTGGTCAAGGAAGGCGAGACCATCTGCATCATCGAAGCGATGAAGATCCTCAACGAGATCGAGGCCGACAAATCCGGCACGGTCACCAGGATCCTGTGCGAAAACGGCCAGGCCGTGGAGTATGGACAGCCCCTCTTCACCATTGAGTGATGGCGGGGTGACCAGACGATGTTTAAAAAAATACTGATCGCCAACCGCGGTGAGATCGCGCTGCGAATCCAGCGTGCCTGCCGGGAACTCGGCGTCAAGGCCGTGATGGTCTACTCCGAAGCCGACCGCGATGCCAAATACATCCGGCTGGCCGATGAGTCGGTCTGCATAGGCCCGGCTCCTTCCAAAGACAGCTACCTAAACATGCCGGCCATCATTTCGGCCGCCGAAGTGACGGATGCCGAAGCGATTCACCCCGGCTACGGCTTCCTGAGCGAAAACGCCGATTTTGCCGAACGGGTTGAAAAAAGCGGTTTCAAGTTCATAGGCCCGACGCCGGAGTCCATCCGCATCATGGGCGACAAGGTTTCGGCCAAGCAGACCATGATCAAGGCTGGCGTGCCTTGCGTGCCCGGTTCCGAAGGCGCCTTGCCTGATGATGCGGTCACCATCAAGCGTACGGCCAAACAGGTCGGCTACCCGGTCATCATCAAGGCCGCAGGCGGCGGCGGCGGGCGTGGCATGCGCGTGGTGCATACCGAGGCAGCCTTGCTGCATGCAGTGCAGACCACCAAGGCCGAGGCCGGTGCGGCTTTCGGCAACCCGGAGGTCTACATGGAGAAATTCCTGCAGAACCCCCGGCACATCGAGATCCAGATTCTGGCCGACCAGCATAAAAATGCGGTCTGGCTTGGCGAGCGTGACTGCTCCATGCAGCGCCGCCACCAGAAGGTGATTGAAGAGGCACCCGCGCCCGGCATTCCGCGCAAGCTGATTGAAAAAATCGGCGAGCGCTGCGTGGCTGCCGTCAAGAAGATCGGTTACCGCGGTGCCGGCACCTTCGAGTTTCTGTATGAGAACGGCGAGTTCTACTTCATCGAGATGAACACCCGCGTGCAGGTTGAGCACCCTGTGACCGAATGGATCACCGGCATCGACATCGTGCGCACGCAGATCATGGTGGCCGCCGGAGAAAAGCTGCCCTTTGTGCAGCGTGACGTGCAGCTCAAGGGCCACGCCATCGAGTGCCGCATCAATGCGGAAGACCCGTACAAGTTCACACCGTCGCCTGGCCGCATCACGACCTGGCACACACCGGGCGGCCCCGGTGTGCGGGTGGATTCGCACATCTACGCCAACTACTTTGTGCCGCCAAACTACGACTCCATGATCGGCAAGATCATCGTTCACGGTGACACCCGCGACCAGGCCCTGGCCCGCATGCGCACGGCCCTGGCCGAGACGGTGGTTGAAGGCATCAATACCAACATTCCGTTGCACCGCGAGCTGATGGTGGACGCCAAGTTCACCGACGGCGGCACCAACATCCACTATCTCGAAGAGTGGCTTTCTAAACGTGACCGCTGAAGAAGCCGCTGCAGAAATGAGCATGTTCGAGCTGGTTTTACTTGTTCCTGCTGAAGGGGTCGAAACCCTCAGCGAGGCGCTTGACGCATTGGACGCGCTCAGTGTGTCGGTCGAAGATGCCGATGCCGAAACGCCTGCCGAGCGGGCGCTGTTCGGCGAGCCCGGCATGCCGCCTCCCAAAGATGGCTGGGAGCGGTCACGTGTGGTGTCGCTTTTTGCTACCGAGGCGCTGGCACGGGAGGCCGGCACCTTGTTGCAGGCGCAGGATTTTTTTGCCGATTGCAAACTTGTCGCCATCCAGCCGGTACCCGAGCAGGACTGGGTTCGCCTGACGCAGTCGCAGTTTTCGCCGGTCGAGATCACGCCCGAATTCTGGATTGTTCCGACCTGGCACGAGCCGCCTGCAGAGGCGAAGCAGCTGATCCGGCTTGATCCCGGTCTGGCCTTTGGCACCGGCACCCATCCCACAACACGTATGTGCCTGCGCTGGATCGCGGGGCAGGGCGCTGCTGGACAACCCCTCAACCGTGTACTCGACTACGGATGCGGGTCAGGCATTCTGGCCATAGGCGCGGCCAAGTTCGGCGCTGTTGATATAGATGCGGTGGACATTGATCAAGCAGCCGTGCAATCAACGCGCGCCAACGCCGAAGCCAATCACGTCACCCTGAATGCCGGGCTGCCCGACAAGGCCAAAGGCACATACCAGACCGTGCTGGCCAACATCCTCGCAACGCCACTCAAGGTGCTCGCGCCGCTCTTGTGCGCATATGTTGAAAATGGCGGCAATCTTGTGCTGGCAGGCATTCTTGAGCGCCAGGCCGACGAGCTCAAGGCCGCGTATGCGCCATGGTGCGCACTGGAAGTGGCCGATACTGAAGATGGCTGGATTCTCATGACCGCCAAGGTCTGATTCCCCTGCTTGCCTGCGTCTTTCGCTCCTGATTCAGGAGTCACCACCCCCTACAATACGAGGCTAGATGAGCCTCATCACGCGCTGTCCCGCCTGCGGCACGATGTTCAAAGTCGTGGCCGACCAACTCAAAGTCTCGCAGGGCTGGGTGCGATGCGGGCATTGCTCTGAAGTCTTTGATGCCTCGCTGCATCTTCAGCCCGCGCAAACGCCACCCCAGCTTGCGCCTGCCCCTTACTACCCTGAGCCGCAGCAGCAGACTTACGGCGGGCAGTCCCATCAGGGCTACCTGCCTTCACAGGAGCCGGCGCCTTTCCAGCAAACGCCCCAGCCTGTTCAGGCTGAACAACTCCAGGATGATCCCTCCTGGACACCCGGCGTGTTTTTCAATGGCCAGCCGCCTGTCCCCACCTCGCAGCCATACTTTAAGGAAGCTCTGCCTGAGCAGAGTCATGCCGGCGGTTTTCAGGCTGTTCCCGTCCCGGACGACGAACCGCAACGTGAACCCTATGACCGCAAGGGCGTGGAAGATGATGAGTACGGTGACGCCGTGCGAGTCATGGCGGCAGAGGCGCAGGACAGGGATGGCGACGACCATTCAACGCCGCTCTATACAGAAGACTCCGTCCGCGGGCCGCTGCTGGATGAATCCGGCAACTCGCAAGATGTCTCTTTTGTCAGGGACGCCAGGCGCAAGGCTTTCTGGCGCCGGCCGGTCGTGCGTCTGGGGCTGGTGGTGCTGGGCCTGTTGCTCGCGGCCGGGCTTGTGCTGCAGGTCGCCATTCAGCAGCGTGACCAGATTGCTGCCCTGCAGCCCGCACTCAAGCCCTTTCTGGACGCCGTCTGTGACCAGATGCATTGCTATGTCGGGCCGCTGCGCCGTATCGAGACGGTAGTTATCGACAGCTCTACCTTCAACAAGATGGATGCCGACTCGTATCGCCTGAGTTTTTCATTGAAGAACACCGGTACAACACCGGTGGCCATGCCCCATCTTGAGGTGACGCTGACCGACATGCAGGACCAGGCTGTTGTCAGGCGTGTGCTTTCCCCGGCCCAGTTTGGCGCCTCCAGCGCCATGCTGGTTGCTGGTTCTGACTTTGCCGGTTTTGTCGTCATGCAGGTGCTGGCTGCAGATACTTCCGCTGCGGCAGCAGCGGCGGTACCGCTAAGGGTTGCCGGTTACCGCATGCTTGCTTTTTACCCTTGACCTTTTCCTGAATTTTTAAACGAGAAAACAATGCCTGCTGTAATTTGTGGATCCCTGGCCTTTGACACCATCATGACCTTTGAGGGCAAGTTCTCGGAGCAGATATTGCCCGACCAGTTGCACATCCTCAATGTGTCTTTCCTTGTGCCGGCCCTGCGCCGCGAGTTTGGCGGCTGCGCCGGCAACATCGCCTACGCTCTCAAGCAACTGGGCGGCACGCCATTGCCGATGGCGACTGTCGGCAGTGATGGCGCCGAGTACGCTGCACGCATGAAGGGCATGGGCATCAGCACGGAGTTTGTGCGCGAGGTGGCTGATGCCTACACGGCCCAGGCCATGATCATGACCGACCGCGACAACAACCAGATCACGGCCTTCCACCCCGGCGCCATGATGCAGGCCCACATCACGCGAATTGAAGCGCGCAGCGACATCAAGATCGGCATCGTCTCGCCTGACGGCCGCGATGCCATGCTGCAGCATGCAGAGCAGTTCAAGGCTGCGAATATTCCGTTTGTGTTTGATCCGGGCCAGGGCCTGCCGATGTTTGACGGCAAGGACCTCGCCCATTTCGTCGAGCTGGCGACCTGGGTGACCGTGAACGACTACGAGGCCAAGCTGCTCAGTGACCGGACCGGCCTGTCGATTGCCGAACTCTCAAAACGTGTTGAGGGTCTGATCGTCACCCTGGGTGCCGAAGGCTCCGAGGTCTGGGTAGGCGGTGAAAAAACGCTGGTCGCGCCCAGCAAGGCCAAAGAAGTGGTGGATCCTACAGGCTGCGGCGATGCCTTCCGTGGTGCGCTGCTGTTCGGCCTGGAGCAGGGCTGGTCGCTGGTCAAGTGTGCCGAGCTGGGCAACCGCGTGGGTGCACACAAGATCGCCTACCGTGGCGGCCAGAACTACACGCTCGACGGAATCAAATAGTGCGGTTCGGTTGCGGTTGATGGAGTTGATCTGTCAGCTGCTGCCAGTTCGCAGTGGCCGCAGCTTCGGCAGAAAGCCGGATCTGCTTTCTGCGTGAAGTCTGGCCTCGCACCAGCTCCAGTGAGTTGCGGGCCATGCCCAGCTGGGATGCCAGCCATTTGATCAAGGCCTCATTGGCTTTGCCATCGACTGGCGGCGCTTTCAGCCTGAGCTTCAATGCGACCGGACTGGCGGGGTCACCCTCGCCATAAAGGCCGTCGACCTGTGTTTTGTTTGCATTCGGCATCACCTGGATGTCAATGATCACGTGACCGCTTTTGTCTGTATGGACAAAAGGCATTCCTGAAATGAGGGTGAGTTGTCCTGTAGGGGCTGACTTTGTTGTTGCCATGTTTCGTTGGCCCATAAAAAAAGCCCAGCATCAAGGACGCTGGGCTTTTAAGCAGAAGTACCTTACTGCTTACGGCTTGCTGGCTGTCGGAAACGGCCAGGCAGCTTGCGGGTTCAGAGTAGTCTGAGCCGCAGGGGCAGCCGGTGCAGCGGGTGCTTTGGCAGCGGGTTTTTTCGCGGCTTTCTTCGCAGCAGGCTTTTTCGCGGCTTTCTTCGCAGCGGGTTTCTTCGCTACTTTCTTGGCAGCAGCCTTTTTCTTGGCAGGAGCCTTTTTCGCTACCTTCTTGGCTGCGACTTTTTTAGCCGGAGCCTTTTTGGCAGGAGCCTTTTTAGCTGCAGCTTTTTTGGCCGGAGCCTTCTTTGCTGCTACTTTCTTGGCCGGCGCCTTCTTGGCAGGGGCTTTCTTCGCCGCTACTTTTTTAGCAGGGGCTTTTTTTGCCGCTACTTTTTTTGCCGGAGCTTTTTTCGCGGCTACTTTTTTTGCCGCAGGTTTTTTCGCAGTTGCCATAGTTTTCTCCTTGATCACATTGCAAAGAGCACTTCACGTTTGGAGTACGTAAAGCGATTCACGGCGTTGGGCCTTCGGATAAACCGGGCCCAGCGCCGCGAACACAGGAGCAATACCCGGTGCGCGCTTCTGCGGCGCTGTCACTGGTCATTGCAATTCTTGAAATCATGTTGTTCGGGTGTCGTCTTAATCTTTTCTGATCGTTGCTGCATCAATCCCAGGACAGGGCACCGCCCGACTGGTATTCGATGACGCGTGTTTCGAAGAAGTTGCGTTCCTTCTTCAGATCAATCATTTCGCTCATCCACGGGAACGGATTTTCTTCGTTCGGGAACAATGTTTCAAGTCCAATCTGTGTGGCACGGCGATTGGCGATGTAGCGGAGGTAGCCCTTGAACATCGATGCGTTGAGGCCCAGCACGCCGCGCGGCATGGTGTCTTCAGCGTAACGGTATTCAAGTTCGACGGCTTTGAGGAACAGGGCCTTGATTTCGGCCTTGAACTCTGCCGTCCAGAGGTGGGGGTTTTCAAGCTTGAGCTGGTTGATCAGGTCAATGCCGAAATTGCAGTGCATGGACTCGTCTCGCAGGATGTACTGGTACTGCTCGGCAGCGCCCGTCATCTTGTTCTGGCGGCCCAGCGCAAGAATCTGCGTGAAGCCGACGTAGAAGAACAGGCCTTCCATCAGGCATGCAAAAACGATCAGTGACTTGAGAAGCGTCTGATCGGTTTCTGGGGTACCGGTCTTGAAGTTGGGATCGGAGATCGCATCGATGAAAGGGATCAGGAACTGGTCCTTGTCCTTGATCGACTGCACTTCGTTATAGGCATTGAAGATTTCGGCTTCGTCCAGGCCCAGCGATTCGGTGATGTACTGGTAGGCGTGCGTGTGGATGGCTTCTTCAAATGCCTGGCGCAGCAGGAACTGGCGGCACTCGGGCGCCGTGATGTGGCGGTAGGTGCCCAGCACGATGTTGTTGGCGGCCAGTGAATCAGCAGTCACAAAAAAGCCGAGGTTGCGCTTGACCAGACGGCGCTCGTCTTCGGTCAGACCGTTCGGGTCTTTCCAGAGCGCGATGTCACGCGTCATGTTCACTTCCTGCGGCATCCAGTGGTTGGCGCAGGTGGCAAGGTATTTTTCCCAGGCCCACTTGTACTTGAAGGGCACCAGCTGGTTGACGTCGGTCTGGCCGTTGATGATGCGCTTGTCGGAAGCCTTGACGCGCTTGTGCACTGCAGGAGCTGTGGCGGTTGCTGCCGCTGGCGTTGCGGGAGTTGCAGCTGCAGGAGTGAAGGCACCATCGTTCAGCATGCGCGCCTGAACTTGTGGTTGTGCTGTAGAGGTCGAGGAGGACGTTGCAGAAAAAGGCGGAAGTTCCATCGAACGGCTTTCAGGTGAGCCGCTGGCAAGATGATTTTGCGGTGATGGTTTGACTTCTTCGTCCCAGGTCAACATAGAGATATCCAATACTTTGGGATTATGAAAGCAGCGATACAAAATGAAAAGTGTTCATTCACATCGCTACAAAATTGTGTTGCTCAATTGCATCGCTTTGATCAGATCAGGCGATGCAACTGAACATCATCACGCGAGAAATTTTTATTGGCAGGCCTCGCAACCTGGATCATCGATTGCACAAAACTTGATGTCGGTGGCAGGCGTTGCATTCATCTGCGCCTGCGCTGCGGCCGCTGCTGCATCAAGCGCGCTCATGCCGCTCGGTGCAGTAGCTGTGTTGGACGCTACCGAGTTCATCTTGCCTGCCGTCACGGTCGATTTTTCGGCGTGCGTCGCGCTCTGTGTGCGCAGGTAGTAGGTCGTCTTCAGGCCGCGCAGCCAGGCGAGCTTGTAGGTCTCGTCAAGCTTCTTGCCGGAGGCGCCCGCCATGTAGATATTGAGTGATTGCGCCTGATCAATCCATTTCTGGCGGCGTGCTGCAGCTTCAACAATCCACTGCGTCTCGACTTCGAACGCGGTGGCATACAGGGCCTTGATGTCCTGCGGCACGCGGTCGATTGGGCGCAGTGAGCCGTCGAAGTGTTTCAGGTCAACGACCATGACGTCATCCCACAGGCCCAGGCGCTTCAGGTCACGCACCAGGTAATGGTTGATGACGGTGAACTCGCCGGACAGGTTGGACTTGACCGAGAGGTTGCCGAAGCAGGGCTCGATACACGCATCCACACCGATGATGTTGGAGATGGTTGCCGTTGGTGCAATCGCCACACAGTTGGAGTTGCGCATGCCGTCCTGGGCAATCTTTTTGCGCAGGGCTTCCCAGTCAAGGCTGGAAGAACGGTCAACTTCAACATAGCCGCCGCGCTGCTCGGCCAGCATGTCCAGGGTGTCCAGCGGCAGGATGCCCTTGTCCCAAAGCGAGCCCTTGTAGCTGGCGTACTTGCCGCGCTCTTTGGCCAGCTCGGTCGAAGCCCAGTAGGCGTGGTAGCAGACGGCTTCCATCGATTTGTCGGCAAACTCGACGGCTTCCTGCGATGCATAAGGCACGCGCAATTCGTACAGGCAATCCTGGAAGCCCATGATGCCCAGGCCCACAGGGCGGTGGCGCATGTTGGAGTCGCGGGCCTTCTTGACAGCGTAGTAGTTGATGTCAATCACGTTGTCCAGCATGCGCATGGCGGTGATGATGGTTTTCTGCAGCTTGGCGTGGTCGATTGCGCCGTCCTTAAGGTGCTGGACGAGGTTGACGGAGCCGAGGTTGCAGACGGCCGTTTCAGTGTCGCTGGTGTTGAGCGTGATCTCGGTGCACAGGTTGGACGAGTGAACGACGCCGGTGTGCTGCTGTGGTGAACGGATATTGCAGGCGTCCTTGTAGGTGATCCAGGGATGGCCGGTTTCAAACAGCATCGACAGCATCTTGCGCCACATGTCGGTGGCCTGGACCTTGCGGGAAGGCTTGATCTCGCCGCGTTCTGCTTTGGCTTCGTAGGCGGTGTAGATGGCCTCGAACTCCTTGCCAAACTTGTCGTGCAGGTCTGGCGTGTCGGATGGCGAGAACAGTGTCCAGCTGCCTTTTTCCATCACGCGGCGCATGAACAGGTCAGGAATCCAGTTGGCGGTGTTCATGTCGTGCGTGCGGCGGCGGTCGTCGCCGGTGTTCTTGCGCAGCTCGAGGAACTCTTCGATGTCCAGGTGCCAGGTTTCGAGGTAAGCGCAGACGGCGCCCTTGCGCTTGCCACCCTGGTTGACCGCAACTGCGGTGTCGTTGACGACTTTCAGGAAAGGCACCACGCCCTGTGATTCGCCGTTGGTGCCCTTGATATGGGCGCCGAGTGCGCGCACCGGGGTCCAGTCGTTGCCAAGGCCGCCTGCAAATTTGGAGAGCAGGGCGTTCTCTTTAATGGCGTCATAAATGCCGCCCAGGTCGTCGGCAACGGTGGTCAGGTAGCAGGAGGAGAGCTGCGAACGCAGCGTACCGGCATTGAACAGCGTCGGCGTGCTCGACATGAAGTCAAACGACGACAGGATTTCGTAGAACTCGATGGCGCGCTCTTCGCGGTTGATCTCGTTGAGCGACAGGCCCATGGCCACGCGCATGAAGAAAGCCTGTGGCAGCTCGATGCGCTGCTTGCGCACGTGCAGAAAGTAGCGGTCAAACAGGGTCTGCAGGCCGAGGTAGTCAAACTTCAGGTCGCGCTCGGGCTTGAGGGCTGCGCCCAGGCGCTCCAGGTCAAACTGCTGGAGTTTTTCGTCGAGCAACTCGTTCTGCACACCCTTGGCGATGAATTTCGGAAAGTACTCGGCATAGCGGGTCGCCATGTCTTCCTGGGTGACTTCACCGCCCAGCACTTCGCGGCGGATGGTGTGCATCAGCAGGCGCGCAGTGGCATAGGTGTAGTCAGGATCTTTCTCGATCAGGGTACGGGCCGCCAGGATGGACGCCTTGTAGACCTCGTCAATCGGCACGCCGTCATACAGGTTGCGCATGGTCTCGGCAACGATGGGGTCGGGCTTGACGTCGGCGCCGAGGTTGGCGCAGGACGCTTCGATCAGGGCCTGCAGGTTGCGGATGTCGAGTTCGACTTTTTTGCCGCCGTCCATGACGTGGAGCAATACTGCCGCCGGTGTCTGGGCTTGCAGCTGGCGGGCACGCTCCTGGGTGCGCTTTTCGCGGTACAGCACATAGGCGCGCGCGATTTCATGGTGGCCGCCGCGCATCAGGCCGAGTTCGACCTGGTCCTGAACGTCTTCTATATGGAAGGTGCCGCCGCCGGGGCGCGAACGCATCAGGGCGCGCATGACGGCCTGGGTCAGTTCGTCCACTGTCTCGCGCACGCTGGCAGATGCCGCTCCCTGGGTGCCGTGCACCGCCAGGAAGGCCTTCATCATGGCAACGGCGATCTTGTTCGGCTCAAAAGGAACAACGGCGCCATTGCGCCGGATGATCTGGTAATTGCTGAAGGGGTTGGTCTGGGGTGTGCTGTCGTTGCCTTGCGGGGAGAAGGTCGGCACGCTGGTGGTGACGGGTACGGTGCTCTGGGCTGTTTGCATTGATCTTCCTCTTGTTGGCTTTGTTCTTGATAGGCGCTACGTTGCCGTATCTGCTCTGTGTGCTGGTCTGCTGCTTGACGTCTGTCTTTTCATGTCTGTCTGGTTCGCTGCAACTGCCCTTTGTTGATGGGCTCATCTCAGGGCCGGAAGTTCAGCCCGGTCAGCGTTGCAGTTACCAACATGTCAAATATCGCATCAAACTTAATCGGGCTTACACACTATACATAGGGTCTGTAGTGAATTCAAGCACTACCGGTAGTGTTTTCGAGCTGTATTGTCACCGGAAACTTTTTCTTACGTTTAGACCCGATTCGGGGCATATTGCGGGCATATGCAAATACCCGGGACGCAATGGCGCGCGCGGGCTTGCCCAGCCAGTAGCCCGATGTGCAGAGCGCACATTCATGCGGTTTGCGGCGGTTTTTGGCCTGCAAACGCCGACGCGCATTGGGTCTGGATGTACGTGACGGCGGCGCACGGACGCACCACGCGCGGGCGTGCCGCCTCAAGCTTCAGGCGACCAAGGGAAAGTACTGATCCGGGGCCGCGAGGCTGCGTTGCAACAGTTGCCAGTCAAATCCGGGTCCGGGGTCGAACTTGCGCCCGGCCGCGATGTGTTCATGACCAGCGATGTATTTGATTGGGTATTGCGCCATCAGCGCCGCGCAGATACCAGACAGCGTTTCGTATTGCGCCGCTTCAAAGGTTTGCCCTTCGAGGCCTTCCAGCTCAAGGCCTATGGAATCATCGTTGCAGTTCCCGCGGCCCCGGTAGCTTGATTGCCCCGCGTGCCAGGCGCGATCATCGCAGCTCACAAACTGCCAGAGTTCGCCTGCACGGCTGATAAAGAAGTGCGACGACACCTGCAGGCCGCGTATGCCCTGGAAGTAGGGGTGCGCATCCCAGTCCAGTTCATTGTTGAAGAGGCGCTGCACATTGCCATTGCCGAATTCACCGGGTGGCAGGCTGATGGAGTGAATCACCAGCAGGTCTGTTTGCGATTGCGCAGGGCGTGCGCCGAAATTGGGTGAGGGTGCTGCCCGGGCGTGTCGGTACCAGCCATTGTTCCAGAGCGATACGGCCTGCCCGGCGGGTCTTGCTTCACCCATGTGATGTTCAGGCACGTTCCGGCTCGCCATCGCTCACATCCGCCGCATCGGTGTTGCTGTCGCCGTCCGGCATGGCGATGTTCAGGCGGGCGATGCGGTAGCGGATCTGCCGCAGGCTGAGCCCCAGTTTGGCTGCGGCGGCCGTGCGGTTGAAACGCGTTTCCTGCAGCACCTTGCAGAGAATGTCGCGTTCCTGTGTGTCGAGGTAGTCCTGCAGGTTTCCCGGTACACCGACGGGGATGGCCCTGGCGGGTGCTTCCGCATGGCTGGCGGCCGGCGGGTCCAGATAAAGCTCACCGCCTTCACTCAGGGCGACGGCCCTGTGCAGCACGTTTTCCAGCTCACGTACATTGCCGTTGAAGGCGTAGGCCTTCAACTGTTCAATCACTGATGCGGTGAGCGTGGGGGCAGCAAGACCTGATTCGTGGCAGATGCGGGCGAGCAGTGCTTCGCAGAGCTCGGGCAGGTCTTCGCGCCGCTCGCGCAGCGGTGGCACGCCGATCACGATGACATTCAGCCGGTAATAAAGATCCTGGCGAAAGCGCCCGGCATGCACCTCAGCGCCAAGCTCCTTGTGGGTGGCGCTGACGATACGCACGTCCACGGTGTCTTCCTGCGCAGACCCGAGCGGTCTGACCACCCTCTCCTGGATGGCGCGCAACAGCTTGGACTGCATGGCAATCGGCAGGTCGCCGATTTCATCGAGAAACAGCGTGCCGCCCTTGGCTGCCTGGAAATAGCCCTGGCGGTCCTGGGCCGAGCCGGTGTAGGCGCCCTTGCGTGCGCCAAAAAATTCTGCCTCGAGGAGGTTTTCGGGAATCGCGCTGCAGTTGACAGCTACAAACGGGCCGCTGGCGCGGTGGCTGCAGCCATGCACTGCCCGCGCGACCAGCTCCTTGCCTGTGCCCGATTCGCCCTGTATCAGCACAGGCGCCATGCTTTTTGCCACCTTGAGCACACGTGCCTTCACGGCCTGCATGACGGCAGATTTGCCGACCAGCCGCTGCAGCACGGCGGCATCCGGCCCTGTGGTCGCATGGGTGGCCGCTGTGTTGCTACTTCGGATTTTTGTGCGTTCGGGCACTGCGCCTGCGGCAGAGCGCGAACCCTGTACGGCAGAAGCCACCACGTTGCGGAACTGCTTGAGGTCAACCGGCTTTGTGAGGTAGTCGAAGGCACCGGCCTTGAGGGCCTCAACCGCATTTTCGGCAGAGCCATGCGCGGTGATTACCACGCAGCGTTCGGGGCGCTGCTGAACAATCATGTCGCGCAGCAGCTCGAGGCCCAGGCCATCGGGCAGGCGCATGTCGGTGATGACGGCATCGAACTGGCTGGTTTCAAGCTGTGCGCGCGCCTGCGCCAGATCGCCTGCCGCTTCTACCCGGTAACCTTCGCGCAGCAGGGTCAGCTCATAAAGCGTGCGCAGGTCCGGCTCGTCATCAATGACAAGAATGCGTGCCGATGCCGGCTGTGTGGATGGCAGGGGGTTTTGGGTTGACATCGTGTTCAGGCGGCAAAAGTGCTTGTAGATGTTGATCCGGGACTGGACGCGCCAGCTGGCGCCCTGAAGAGTACAAAAAATTCATTGCCTTCGACAGCGTGGCGTGTGGTCCGCTGGTAGCCGATCACCGCACCATAACGTTCGCAGAGTTCCCTGCAAATATATAGACCCAGGCCGGTGGAGCGGCTTTCTGACGAGAAAAAAGGTTCAAACAGATGCGTTTGCACGGTTTTTTCAAGCGGCTGGCCATCACTCCAGACTGACAGGCGCGCCTGCGCCTGTGCCGGACTTTGTGTGGAAACCTGAATGGCCCCGGGCTGGTCGGTCGCATAACGCAGCGCGTTGTCGAGCAGATTGATCATCACCCGGCGCAGGTGTTCGGCATCAAAAACCACCTCGGCCAGTACGGCCCCGGTGCTCACCTTTATCAGCCGGCCCACCGAGTTCTGTGCCGCCCAGTCTGCGCTGACGCGAAGGACGGATTCATCCAGCACCAGCGCAGTGACAGCCTGCTCGGGTTCAGTCACCTGGGCACGGGAGATGTTGAGTACCTCATCAACAATCCTGGCCAGGCGCTGGGCGTTTTGCCTGACCATGGCGGTCAGCTGCTTGTGGGCCGGGTCCTGCAGGTCTTCTTCGAGCAGGGCGTTGGCCTGTGAAATGGCGGCCAGCGGGTTGCGTATTTCATGTGCAACCGCAGCCGACATGCGGCCCATCGCCGCCATCTTTTCAGTGCGCACGCGTGCTTCCATTTCGCGCAGGTCTTCGAGAAACATGACGCACAGGCTTTCATGCCGCCCGTCCTGGGATGTGGCCAGGCGCGTGCGCACGTGCAGGCGCCTGGCGTCCAGGTTGATATCGCCTTCCTGCGGCGTACCCAGCATGAACGTCCGGCTCACGATTTCGGCAAGCGGTTGCCAGGCTGCCTCGTTGGCCAGCACAAAAGGTGCTGCGCGCATCCCCTGGCGTGTGGCCAGCAGGCGTATCGATGCCGGGTTGGCGGACTGCGCAATGCCGCTGGCATCAATGACCAGAACACCATCGCTGAGGGTCTCCACCACCAGTTCATTAACCAGCGTCTGCATGCGCGCCACCGACTGGCTGGCTTCGGCGCGCTGTTCTTCACGCGCCAGCCGCAGCGCCAGCTGGTTGGCCAGCAGCGCCACGGCAAAAAACCCCGAGCCGCTCAGGCCTGCCTGTAAAAACCGTGATGGCAACTCGCCTATGGCCAGCAGGGACAACAGCCATGCATGGCCCAGCAGGAACAGCGTCACACTGGCGGCCGTGCCCAGTGCCAGCAGCAGCGGCCCGAGGATGGATGCCAGCAGCACGGGCAACGCGAACAGCGGCGTGTAGTTGACGCCGCCCGACTGCAGGTAGCTGAGCGCCGAAAAGGCCATCACGTCCACACCAATGGTGTAGAGCCACTGCAGGTCGAAGTTGTTGCTGGGCGGACGGGGCCGGGCCAGCGCACGTACCACCAGGGTGGCGCACAGATAGCCTATGCAGATGACGACAGCCCAGCGGCTGGGAAGGCTGCCCAGGGCGTAGATGGAGCCCTGCAGGATCACCAGCATGGCGGCGATCGTGACGCGTGCCGACATGAATGCGCGCCACAGACGCCCGAAGGAACCCTGTTCCGTTTCGGTCTCCCAGACGCCGGGCCCCTTGTCTGGCGCGCCGAACCAGGAGGAGGTTTCGCTCATCCGCCAGCCTGTTGCCTGTGGGCGGCGCTGCAGTAAGTGCCTTTGGGACCGGTCAGCGCCTCGGTACGCGGCAAATGCACATGGCAAACGTCACAAGCCACGATTTCCGTCGTTGCAAGCTGGGTGCCGGGGCGCGGTTGGGGCGCGGACGGCGGGGCCTGCTCATCGCGGTCCAGCCGGCGCTTGTTCTTGAGCAGCCACAGTACGCCCATCACGATGGCGAGGATGAGCAGGTATTTCATGAGCGGTGTAGCACCACTTCAAGTACAAATCGCGAGCCCGCATAACCCAGCAGCAGCAGGCCCGAGCCAAGGTACAGCACACGCACCGCCTTGCGCCCACGCCAGCCCAGGCGCGGCCCGGCCCATAGAGCTGCTCGGCAAACAGCCAGCCCACAAACAGTGTGGCCGACAGCAGTACGAAGCCGGCCTCGACGAAGCGGAAGGTCAATCGCTCCAGCGTCATGAGCGGCACGCCGGCATTGTTCTGTGCCGTCTGGCGTATGGATTTTTCGGAGCGTGTCATGAGCCAGCCGTGCACGACAGCGGCTGCAAACAAACCGTAGGATGCAATGCCCAGCGCCCAGTGAAGCGGCAGCCAGGGTGAGGCCACCCTGTGATAGGTTGTGCCCGGGAAAATTGCCGCCAGCACCACGGCTGCGCTGCCCAGCCCGGCCAGCGCCCAATGCGCCTGCATTTGCGGAAAGAGCCTGCTTTCAATCGCATAGACGGTCAGCACCAGCCAGACTGTCATCGACAAGGCCGGCGCAAAGCCGAATTGAGGGGGCTCGCCCAGCAGGCCGGCGGCAAGTGCCACGGCATGAAACAGCCAGGCGGTAAACAGCACGGTGCGCAGCGTGTTGCTGCTCAAGCGGGAGGCCGCAAGTGCCAGCACACCATAGCTCACGGCAGCACCCACCGCTGCCACAAGACCCCACCAGGCGCCGAAAGCTAAAATCATGGCTAGAGTTTAGCCTTTACTGCCGTTACGGCAGCTGCTTTTCAGCCTCACCTTCCCACCTAACTGCCCCACCTTCGTGGGGCCTTCCCATGGCCTCAGCCCTTACCGACAAACTCACCCGCCTCGTCAAGGAAATGCGTGGCCAGGCCCGCATCACAGAAACCAATGTGGGAGACATGCTGCGCGAGGTGCGCATGGCGCTGCTCGAAGCCGACGTGGCGCTGCCCGTGGTGCGCGACTTCATTGCCCGGGTGAAAGAGAAGGCGCTGGGCCAGGAGGTCATGGGCTCCCTGAACCCCGGCCAGGTGCTGGTCAGCATTGTCAGCAAGGAACTCGCCGCCACCATGGGTGAAGGCGTCAGCGACATCAACCTGGCCGCGCAGCCGCCGGCAGTCATCCTGATGGCCGGCCTGCAGGGCGCGGGTAAAACCACCACCACTGCCAAGCTGGCCAAACACCTGATTGAAAAGCGCAAGAAAAAAGTGCTGACGGTTTCGGGCGACGTTTACCGTCCGGCCGCCATCGAGCAGCTCAAGACCGTGACGGCCCAGGCCGGCGCCGAGTGGTTCCCCAGCACGCCCGACCAGAAACCGCGCGACATCGCGCTGGCGGCCATCGACTACGCACGCAAGCATTTCTTTGACGTGCTGCTGGTTGACACCGCCGGCCGGCTGGCGATTGATGAAGCCCTGATGGCTGAAATCAAGGAATTGCACGCCATATTGAACCCGGTAGAAACACTGTTTGTGGTTGATGCCATGCAGGGCCAGGATGCGGTCAACACCGCCAAGGCCTTCAAGGACGCGCTGCCCCTGACCGGCATCATCCTGACCAAGACCGATGGCGATTCGCGCGGCGGTGCGGCGCTGTCGGTGCGGCAGATCACAGGCGCGCCCATCAAGTTTTCAGGCACCAGTGAAAAGCTCGACGGCCTGGAAGTGTTCGATGCCGAGCGCCACGCCGGCCGCATTCTCGGCATGGGCGACATCGTGGCGCTGGTCGAGCAGGTCACCGCAGGTGTCGACGTGGCAGCCGCGCAAAAGCTGGCCGCCAAGCTCAAGTCGGGCGACGGTTTTGACCTGAATGACTTTTTGAGCCAGCTGCAGCAGATGAAAAACATGGGCGGACTGTCCAACCTGCTCGACAAGCTGCCGTCGCAGATGGCGGCAAAAGCTGGTCAGGTCGACATGGACAAGGCCGAAAAAGACATGAAGCGCAAGGAAGGCATCATCCAGAGCATGACGCCGCTGGAGCGGCGCAAGCCCGAACTCATCAAGGCCACCCGCAAACGCCGCATCGCCGCAGGTTCAGGCGTTCACGTCCAGGAGGTCAACCGCCTGCTCAACGAGTTCGAGCAGATGCAGGGCATGATGAAAAAGCTCAAGGGCGGCGGCATGATGAAGATGATGAAGCGCATGGGTGGCATGAAGGGCATGCCGAAGTTCTAAACGGCGACCAGGAGCCTCCTGGAAGCTCGAAACAGTGATTTTTAACGTACACGTCAAATTTTTGCTGTATACGTTAAAAATTTATACTCAGCCAGCTTGACGGCGCTTCAAACTCCTTTTGAGGGCCAAAAAAGGCGCAAAAAAGGCCGATTTCAGGCATGAAATCGGCCGCAAGCCAATAGATACGTGCGTGAGCAGCTATTTAATTAATAGCAATTTGCCCGACAGAACATCCTCCAGCCAGCTCCCTGACGGTCAAGCAGCCACCAGCAGCGGCTTGGCGCGCCTGCTGGCATGCAGCCAGGCCCGGCGCAGCACGGCGGGCGAGCGGGTTTCTTCTGGAATCAGCAAAAAGTTCTGCGCGCGCATCAGCGTGCCGACACCGACCTTGCTGGTGATCACCGTCATCGGGATGGCCAGCAACAGCGGCAGGCCGACCGGCAGCAGCCACACCAGCGCGCGTGCGTCGATGAAAAAGATGCCGAGGGCCAGCAGCACGATCAGGCCGCTCATGGGTGCGAGCTGGCGCAGGGCGTGGCGCCATGGCACGGCGGCGGCTTCGCGCGGGGGCGATTTCCATTCCAGCTTCAGGCCTGTCAGCGCCACGACGACGAAGAGCGAGTGCGCCAGCATGCGGACCGGGGCCTGCAGCATGGCGATCAGTGTTTCGAGCAGTGCGCTGCGCAGCAGGCTGACTGTGCCGCCATATGACTGTTGCTGGCGGTTGATGAGGATGGCAACGATGCCGAGGATGCGCGGCAAAAACAGCATGCACAGCGTCCAGGCCCAGAGCGCCATCAATTCGGCTGGTACCAGCTCCCAGTCGGCAATCATGGGCGAGCCCGACAGCCACAGGGCCGTGCCCAGCGTCATGAAGCACAGCCACAGCGGTGCCGACAGGTAAGCCATGGCGCCTGTGCCGAACATCGAACGGTGAACCGGGTGAATGCCGGGTTCAGCAATCAGGCGCGAGTTCTGCAGGTTGCCCTGGCACCAGCGACGGTCACGCTGAAGTTCTGCCAGCAAATCCGGTGGTTGCTGCTCATAACTGCCAACCAGGTCGGCCACCAGCCAGACATGGAAACCGGCGCGGCGCATCAGCGCGGCTTCGACGAAGTCGTGCGACATGATGCTGCCGGCCATGCCGCCCGTGCCCTTGATGTGGGCCAGGGCGCAGTGCTGCATGAAAGGCTCAACACGAATGATGGCGTTATGGCCCCAGTAGTGCGACTCGCCCATCTGCCAGAACTGCATGCCCAAAGTGAACAGGCGGCCGGTGACGCGCGAGGCGAACTGCTGGGCACGTGCGTGCAGGGTGACGTGGCCGATGGCCTGCGTCGCAGTCTGGATGATGCCGGCCGTGGGGTTGGCTTCCATGAGTTTGACCATTGACACGAGGCAATCGCCGCTCATCACGCTGTCGGCGTCCAGCACCACCATGTAGCGGTAGTCCTTGCCCCAGCGGCGGCAAAAGTCGGCCACATTGCCGGCCTTACGGTCGGTGCGGCGCTTGCGCAGGCGGTAGTAGACCTCGATCTGCGGCTGCTCGGGGTGTCCGGCCAGCTGTGTGCGAAGCTCTTCCCAGGCCGCGCGTTCGGCCCGGATGATGGCCTTGTCATTGCTGTCGGACAGCACAAACACGTCAAACGCACGGGTGTGGCCCGTGGTGGACACCGACTCGCAGGTGGCGCGCAGGCCGGCAAACACGGTGCGCACATCTTCATTGCAGATCGGCATGATGATGGCGGTGCGGGTGGCCGGGTCCAGCGTGTGGTGCTGGACTTTTTTGCTCGAGAGCGTGTGTTTGTCACCGAACAGCGTGACCCAAAAACCCATCATGGCGGTCATGAAACCCGTCACCACCCAGGCCGACAGCAATGCAAACAGCGCCACCTGGCCGTACTGCAGCCAGGCGTTGTCGTAGTCGGGCTGCATGTCGATGAAAAGACGCGTGGCGATGATGGTGCTGACCAGCGTCAGCAGCAAAAAAGTGGCGCGGCGGCGTTTGGCGGAGTGCTGCCAGGGCAGCAGTTTTTCAGCCTGCAACTGCTTGCCTGAGGCTGCGGGTTTGGCGGGGCTCACCAGTGCGACCAATGGGCGAAGGGCGAGTGTGCCCATGCTGTTCCAAAAGCCGCGCCACGGCCTTGGCATCATGGAGCCGCGGTTGACCGGCGGCGCCGTGACCGAGTTCGGGTGACGCTCTTCGCGCAGGGCACTGCGGGTGCTCACTGTAGATGTCACGGTGTGATCAGGTTGGTCCATGTTTCGCTCACTGAGTTGCTGTTGTGCTGAAGAAAGGCGCGCAGCTCGACCGGCTTTGCCGGGTCGATGCGCTGCACGCGCAGGGTGGCGCGCCAGGCGCCGGTAGCGGGGTTTTTGTAGGCCAGGCTTTCAAGCACGCGGCCATTGGCGTCGGTGCTGACGACCGCTTTCACGGGTGCGCCTTCGGGCAGTGCGTCCACCGCGGGGCCTGCAAAGTCGATGACAAACTGCACCTGCTGGCTCAGGGTCTGTGCGTCCAGCCGTGAATAGCCGGTGCCGCGGCGTGATTGCGTGACCCAGCCGTTGGGCGGCATCTGCTGGTTCTTGCCCTGCCAGGCGATCTGGTAGGCCAGTTCAAGACTCTCGCCGGGCTGCGGCAGTTTTTCAGGCACCCAGTAGGCAACCGCGTTGTCGTGAGTTTCGTCGGGTGTGTTGAATTGCAGCAGTTCGACGCGGCCAGCGCCCCAGTCACCGACCGGTGTCACCCAGGCGCTGGGACGCAGTTCGTAACGCGCTTCGGTGTCTTCGTAGCTTTTGAAGTCGCGGTCACGCTGCATCAGGCCGAAACCGCGTGGCGACTTCATGGCAAATGAAGTGACCAGGGTGGAGGCCGGGTTCTGCAGGGGGCGCCACAGCCATTCACCGTCGCCGGTGATCATCATCAGGCCGTCGGAGTCATGTACCTCGGGGCGGAAATCCGCCGCACGGGGCTGGTTTTCGCCGAAGAAAAACATGCTGGTCAGCGGTGCGATGCCCAGCGTGGCTGCCGGTGCGACGCCAGTACGCATGAAAATCCGGGCGCGCACATCAACGGTGGTTTGTTCGCCCGGTTTGACCTCGAAACGGTAGGCCCCTGTCATGCGCTGCGAATCAAGCAGTGCGTACATCACCAGCGGCGCACCTGCTGCGGCATTGGCAGCGGGCTTTTCAAGCCAGAAATCGGTAAAGCGCGGAAACTCTTCAGCACCCGGGCCGGTGGGGTTCACGGCCAGGCCACGTGCAGACAGGCCATAACGCTGGCCTGCACCCAGGGCGCGGAAATAGCTCGCACCCAGGAATGCAATCAGCTCGTCCTTGTAGTTCGGCGAATTGAGTGCGGTGTGGACGCGAAAACCGGCAAACCCAAGGTCACCCCAGGTTTGCGGCTGAAGGCGGTTCTTGCCGAAGCTGAAGTCGGTTGCGCTGTAGGGGACGGCCTTTACGCCGTCAGCGCTGACTTCCGAGATCCGGACGATGTCGCCGTGTGGGCCGACGTGGAAAAAATTTGTCTCGTACGGCAGGGCGTCAGCACGCCAGAGGGCCTTGTCGGTATTGAAGCGGATATCGCGGTAGCCGTCGTAATCCAGCGCGGCAAGCTCTCCAGGCACCATCTGGCCAATGGTCTGGAAAGCCGCTTGCGCGCGTGTTTTTGCCAGTGTGGCGACGTCATCGAGCGTCCACGCCTGTGCGGCAGAAGCCAGCAGGGCGATGGTCATAACCAGCGTTGCGCGTGCTGCCTTGCCTGCCCATCCAGTGCGTACCGGGCGGGTGAACAGGGGGGCAAAAATGACTTGCATGCCATCACTAGGGCAAACCCTGTGCCAGCTGGAAAAAGTCTATTTAAATCAAAGACTTAAAGTGGAAATCTCCAGTGACAAACTGTATCAGGGCGAAAAGGTGGCTCAAACAGGGCATTTTTGTCGCCATTGAGCGACAAGAATCTGTAGGACAGCAGCTTTATCCTTACAAATCAAGCACTTATGAAGTCGCTGGTCAGCGACGAAAAATCAGGGATTACCCTGAGATTCGGGCTTGAAATGGCCAGGCGTGAGGCCATGCTTTTGCATCAGGCGGTAGAACTCGGTCCGGTTGCGGTCTGCCAGCCTTGCTGCGTCAGCCACGTTGCCGTCTGCCAGCTTGAGCAGGTTTACCAGGTATCCGCGCTCAAAGCGCTGGCGTGCATCGGCCAGCGTCAGAATCTGCACGCTGGGAACGCGCAGGGCGCGCTGGATCAGGGTGAGCGGAATCAGCGGCGTGGTGGCCAGGGCGCATACCTGTTCGACCACGTTGTAGAGCTGGCGCACATTGCCGGGCCAGGCCGCTGTGGCGAGTGCTTTCAGGGCTTCGGGCGCAAAACCGCTGAGGCGTTTGCTGTATTTCGCTGCCAGCTTCACGAGGAAGTGATTGGCCAGCAGGGGTATGTCTTCACGCCGCTCTGACAGGGGCGGCAGTGTCAGCGTGACGACGTTCAGTCGGTAATACAGGTCGGTTCTGAACTGGCCATCGGCCATGGCGGCGTCCAGGTCCTTGTGGGTGGCCGACAGAATGCGCACATCCACCGGGATGGACTGGCTGGAGCCCAGGGGTCTGACGACACGCTCCTGCAGCACTCGCAGCAGCTTGACCTGCAGGGCAAGCGGCATATCACCGATTTCATCGAGCAGCAGGGTGCCGCTTTCAGCTGCCTGAAAAAGGCCTTTGTGGTTGGCCACCGCGTCGGTGAAGGCACCTTTGACGTGGCCAAAGAGTTCGGACTCGAGCAGGGCCTCGGGAATGGCACCGCAATTGACGGCAATGAACGGATGACTGGCGCGCGCGCTGGCCCGGTGAATGGCCTGCGCCAGCATTTCCTTGCCGGTGCCGCTTTCGCCGCGCAGCATCACGCTGGCGTCGGATTGCGCGATGAGCCGTGCTTCCGCAAGCGTCTCAGCCATGCGGCTGGAGCGGCTGATGATGTCGGCCTGCCAGCTGCCCTCTTTACCGCCGCTTTGCACCGGTGAGGGCGGCGAGCTCAACGCAAGCGCCTGCGCAATCTTGCCTTCCAGCACCTTGCCGTCGAAAGGTTTGGTGAGGTAGGTGAACACGCCGCGCTCGGTAGCTTCCACGGCATCGGGAATGGTGCCGTGTGCGGTCAGCAGAATCACCGGCAGCGACGGGTGGCGGGCGCGTATGTCGTCAAACAGGGCCAGGCCATCGCGGCCCGGCAGGCGCACATCGCTGAGTACCAGTTGTGGCCTTTCGATGTCGAGCAGGTTCAGGGCCGCCTCTGCCGATGTGGCCGTGCTGACCTTGTAGCCGGCGGCATTGAGCCGCATGGTCAGCAGCCGCAGCATGTCGGCGTCGTCGTCGACGACCAGAAGATGGGCAGTGTTATGCGTCACTGTATGGCCGTTCTGGCTCGGCTGCGTGAGGCCGCCGGCGCGGAGGCTCCCGGCCGTGGTGTGAGGCTGCGTTCGATTTCCCTGAGGGCCTCAAGTTTGTCATTGGTCTGGTCCAGGCGGCGCTGGGTTTCGCGCAACTGCTGACCCTGCCGGTCCAGCTGGTCTTCAATGCGCCGCTGTTCTGCGTAGCGTGCGGCCAGCAGTCTGGCCAGTGGGTGCAGGGCGCGCGCTTCGGCGCTGCCGTTGGCAAGGACGCGCTGCAGAAGGTCTTGCGCGCGTACGAGGTCGTAGAGCTGCCGGGTCTGTATCAGAGCCATGGCCAGGCGCATCTGTTCATCAGGCGTGGGGGCATCGCCCAGGCGCGTGATCTCTTGGGCGAGTTCGGTGCCAGGCAGTGTGCGAATCCTGTCGGCATAGGCCAGTACCGGCGTCAGAGTGTCGGAGGCGGGCTGTGGGGGCGTGGCGGCAACAGGTGCCGACTGCAGTTCCACCGCGATGGGCGCGGCCCTTACCGGCTGCATCGGCTGCATCGGCTGCGTGACGGTGGTGCTGCAGCCTGCAACACAGCACACGGCCAGCGCTCCGACTGCGATCCTTGCGCGCCGGATCCCTGCGGACGTATCAATGTTTGAAAGCATGCGGAAGTTCAATCCTGAAGTGTGCACCAGGGCCGTCGGGCATGAGCTCCACGCGGCCGCCATGTGCGGAAATATATTCGTGAACGATGGACAGGCCAATACCGCTGCCGCGAATGGCGTCAATCGGCTGGCGTTCACCTCGAAAAAAAGGTTCAAAAACGCGCTTGCGGTCGGCCTCGGCAATGCCAGGCCCCTCATCCTGTATGTCTATGCACACACTCTCCGCGAGCTGCCTGAGCCTGATTTGCAACAGGCCGCCGGCAGGAGAAAAACGTATGGCGTTTGAAATCAGGTTGGCGATGGCTGTGCCGATCTTTTCGGCATCAACTTCCATTTTTACGGAGCTGCCCTCAACGCTGACCCTGAGTTCGCGCGCACGCCATTGCAGGCGCTGCGCCTCCACCTGGGCTTCTACCAGCTGAACGAGGTCGGTTTTTTCCCGATGCAGCTGGCGCGCCTCAAATGCTGCGGCATTGAATTGCAGCAGGTCTTCAATCTGGCCCTGCAACACGCCCGTGTTGTGGCGCAGTATTTTGGCGACCTCACGCTGGTTCTCGCTGAGCTCGCCAGCCACGCCGTCTTCGAGCAGCGATACGCCCTCACGCAGCGATGCCAGCGGTGTTTTGAGTTCGTGCGAGATGTGCCTCAGAAAACGTGATTTGTCAGCGTCCAGTTCGACCAGCCTTAGGCGCAGCCAGTCAAGGCGCTGGCCCACCAGTTGCAGGTCGGCAGGACCCTGGATGGCGATGGATTCATCGAGGCGGTTTTCACCAAGGCCAACGATGGCCGTCTCAAGCTGCTTGAGCGGCCTTGTAAGCCAGATGCCGAAAGCCAGTGCAAGGACCACGGCCAGCACGACCGCAGAAATCACCTGCCGTGCCAGCGATGCGCGGCTGGACTCCAGCGTTTCCAGCAGGCCGCGGTTTTGCGCTTCTATGGTTTGCTGCACCTGCTGGGCAATCGCCGTGCTGACGACATCCATCTCGCGGAACTCGCGCGCAACCTGCTGCTCACGCTCAACTGCCGTAGAGATGGGTCCCGGCAGCAGGGCCGTGATGGACTCGACACGGGCTTTCCATTGGGCGATCAGTTCTGCGGGAACGCCCTGACCGGCCAGGCGCTCAAGAACCGCCGCTGCATCGCGTGCGGTTGCAGTGAAACGGTCGCGCAGCACCCTGTCCTCCAGCACGATGGCCTGGCGGGAAGCGCGTTCCATGGAGACGCTGCGCTCCGTCAGTGACTGTGCTGCAGAACTCAGCTCAAGTGCCTTCGCGGCGCTTTGCCTGCTCTGGGTGGTCAGTGATTCAAGCGTGTAGAGCGCACGCAGGGATGATGCACCCAGTAGCGCAGCGATGAGCAAAAAAGCCATCACCAGAAGCTGGCGAAATGAAACCCGCTTGAACACCGATGTTCCGCTTTGCCTTGACCTGGTGTTTTTTCAGGCGCTTGCGACGAGGTCCTGCGCCTCAAGCTGCACGACCTCACCACGCAGGGATCGTTGCGGTGCCTCGGTGATGCGCACATCTACCAGCTGGCCTATCAGTCTGTCGGGGCCGTTGAACACGACGGCGCGGTTGCATTCGGTGCGGCCAAAGAGCGCATCGGTCGTCTTGCGTGCCGCACCTTCGACCAGCACGCGCTGAACCGTGCCCAGACGGCTGGCGCTGATCGCGCGCACGTTCTCGTCAATGGCAGCCTGCAGGCGTTGCAGGCGCCTTAGCTTGACCTCATGAGGCGTGTCGTCCTGCAGGTTGGCAGCGGGCGTGCCGGGCCTGGGGCTGTAGATAAAACTGAAGGAGGTGTCATAGCCCACGTCATCGATGAGTTTCATCAGCTTGTCGAAGTCATCTTCGGTTTCACCGGGGAAGCCGACGATGAAGTCGCTGCTCATGGCCAGGTCGGGGCGTATGGCGCGCAGCTTTCGGATGGTGCTTTTGTATTCCATCGCGGTGTAGCCGCGCTTCATCGCCATCAAAATCCGGTCAGAGCCGTGCTGTACGGGCAGGTGCAGGTGGTTGACCAGCTTCGGCAGTTTTGCGTAGGCATCGATCAGGCTCTGGGTGAACTCATTCGGGTGACTGGTGACGTAGCGTATGCGCTCTATACCGGGAATGTCTGATACATATTCAAGCAGCGTGGCGAAGTCTGCGATATCTGCGGTATTTCCCATGGGGCCGCGATATGCATTGACGTTCTGGCCCAGCAGCGTGACCTCCTTGACGCCCTGGTCAGCCAGCCCGGCTACCTCGACCAGTACATCTTCAAATGGCCGCGATACCTCTTCGCCCCGCGTGTAGGGCACCACGCAATAACTGCAGTACTTGGAGCAGCCTTCCATGATGCTGACAAAGGCGCTTGCGCCTTCCACGCGTGCCGGCGGCAGGTGGTCAAATTTTTCGATTTCGGGAAAGCTGATGTCCACCTGGGGCTTGTTGAGGCGGGCACGCTTTTCAAGCATGTCGGGCAGGCGGTGCAGGGTTTGCGGGCCGAACACCACGTCGACATAGGGCGCACGCTGGATGATGGCTGCGCCTTCCTGGCTGGCCACACAGCCGCCCACGCCTATAAGAACGCCCTTTGCCTTCAGGTGTTTGACGCGGCCAAGATCGCTGAAGACTTTTTCCTGGGCCTTTTCGCGCACCGAGCAGGTGTTGAACAGGATAAGGTCGGCCTGGTCCATGTCCAGAGTCGGCTCGTAACCCTGCGCAGCATGGAGCACGTCGGACATCTTGTCCGAGTCGTACTCGTTCATCTGGCAGCCAAAGGTCTTGATGAATACTTTTTTGCTCATGATTTGTTGTCCAGTGTGTCGCCCGATGCGCTGCTGTACATGCCGGTGTAGCCCCAGGCAGGGCCTTGTTACTTGTACGCAGGCAGCTTGTCGTAGGGCGTCTTGCCGTCGTCAGTCGCCGGCGCTGTCTCGAACATGGAGCGGATGTTGTTCAAAATGCCGCCGCCGTCCTCACCCGGCATTTTTTGCCGTGCTTCTTCTGCATTGAGTACCCAGATTTCATGCACCAGGCCGATGTTGTCACGGAGGTACCTTACCGGCAATTTCACATTGACCAGCGTACCGGAGAGCACCAGGTTGTTGTTGGCATCGCGTATGCGAACGCCGGGAGACAGCCGGTCTGCCTTGCCGTCCAGGGCCACGTCCGGTGGCGTGGTGATCACCAGCTCGCCACGCTTGGCGAGTTTTGGAAATTGCCTGATGTTGGGTTTGACAGTTTCGCCTGTCTGGGCCAGTGCCGAGGGCACGGTAACCATGACGACCACAATTGCCAAAACGGTCGCAAGGCCGGCAAAAAATACATGTGTGCAGCGGTTCATGGTTTATATCCAGAGGCTGTGAAGTGATAAAGCCCCAGGGGGGCCTGGGGCTTTTGAATTTTGGTGGTGATAGGTGGATTTGAACCACCGACATCAGCATTATGAATGCTGCGCTCTAACCAACTGAGCTATATCACCGTCAGGCCGACATTATAGCGGCTTGAAAGACCGGCGCCGAGGCCGGGTTTCAGGAATGCGTAAAGGCCGGTTTGCGCTTGTTGACAAAGGCGTCCATGCCTTCCTTCTGGTCGCGGGTGGCGAACATCGCGTGGAACATGCGGCGTTCGAACATCACCCCATCGCTCAGCGTGCCTTCAAATGAACGGTTCACTGATTCCTTGGCTGCCATGACGGCGATCTGGCCGTAGCTGCAAATCATCAGGGCTGCGCCCAGCGCTTCTTCCATCAGCTTGTCCAGCGTCACCACGCGGCTGACAAGGCCGGAGCGCTCCGCTTCCGTGGCGTCCATCATGCGGCCGGTCAGCGCAAGATCCATGGCCTTGGCCTTGCCTACGGCACGCGGCAGGCGTTGTGTACCGCCAGCGCCGGGAATGATGCCCAGCTTGATCTCCGGCTGGCCGAATTTGGCGTTGTCTGCCGCGATGATGAAATCGCACATCATGGCCAGCTCGCAGCCGCCGCCCAGCGCAAAGCCGCTGACTGCCGCAATCACCGGTTTGCGTATGCCACGAATCTGTTCCCAGTTGCGGGTGATGAAATCCTTGCCATAGGCATCGGCAAAACCGTACTGCGCCATCGCACCAATATCCGCGCCGGCTGCAAATGCTTTTTCGCTGCCGGTGAGGATGATGCAGCCCACCGTTTCATCGGCATCGAAGGCCTTCAGTGCGCTGGCCAGTTCATCCATGAGCTGGTCGTTGAGCGCATTAAGCTGTTTTGGGCGGTGCAGGGTGACGATGCCCACCTTGCGTGTATCGGGGCCCTGGGTTGAGGTCAAAATGGTTTCGTAAGTCACGGAGGTCTCCTTTTTGCAGGATGTCATCATGCCATGGCCTTACCCTTGAAAAGGCACAATGGTCGATGTTGGCAACGCGCAATTTTCCAAGGAGACATCCCGTGACAAACCCCAGTCCAGCGACCGGCGCTGAAACGACCGTCCTTTATGCAACCCACGGTGCGGTTGCACTGGTGACCTTGAACCGCCCCCAGGCATTGAACAGCTTCACGCGCCAGATGCACCGCGATCTGGGTGCCGCACTGGACAGGGCCGAAGCCGACAGGACCATACGCGCCCTCGTCATCACCGGAGCCGGGCGCGGTTTTTGCGCAGGTGCCGACCTGTCCGAATTTGACCTGGCGCCCGGCCCCAATCTGGTGGAGCGTGCTGATCCGGGGCCTGTCATAGAACAGGCTTTCAACCCCACCGCGCGCCGGCTCACCAGCCTGCGCATGCCGACCATTGCAGCGGTCAACGGTGTGGCGGCAGGGGCGGGTTCCTCCCTGGCGCTGACGTGTGACATCGCTTTTGCAGCGCCCAATGCCAGTTTTGTACAGGCCTTCAGCAAAATCGGGCTGGTGCCTGATGCCGGCGGCAGCTGGTTGCTGGTCCAGAAGCTGGGGCTGGCGCGAGCCACAATGCTTGCCATGACGGGCGACAAGCTGTCGGCTGCGCAGGCGAAAGAGTGGGGACTGATCTGGGAAGTCGCAGATGACGCAGTTGCGGCTGCGTTGGCGATGGCGCAACGGCTGGCTGTCATGCCGACGCAGGCGCTGGTCGCTACCCGGCATCTGCTCCGTGAAGGAACGACACGCACCCTGCATCAACAGCTTGATGCCGAGCGCAATCTTCAGACAGAGATGGGCCGGACCCATGACTACATAGAGGGTGTAACAGCTTTTCTTGAGAAGCGGCCTGCGGCCTTTAAAGGCGAGTAGACAGATTCACGTCGAGGCTGTATTGGGTGGCTGAGCGCCCAGCCAGCGGTCGACCTTTGCTGCATTCTGTACCGCCAGCCGCCAGGTTGTGAGCGCCGGCGGCATTGTCAGCTCAAGCCGCAGCAACCGCTTGTCTCGCGATATCAATGCCACCACTTTTTTAGCGTTGCCTGCATATAGCAGCAGGTCGTCAAGACGGCTCATGCGCCAACCCGCACCTGAGGGGCCTGTCCTTGTTTTTGCAATTGGCTCCAGACCCAGCCACTCATCACCCGCTGCAAAACCGGCTTTCTCGGCACTGCCGCCGCGCAGTACCGCCTTGACCTGCAGGCCATTGCTTTCGCTCACGCGTATGCCCAGGCGGTGCGCGAGTTGCGCCGGGTCTTCAAATACCGACACGCCATGTGCCTGCAAAAGTTTTTTTAATGGCAGTTCGCCCTTGCCGTGCACCCATGCCGCGAGTTCGACCGCAAACGAACGTTGACCGAGGGCCTGCAGCGCTTCCGCAAAATCTTCTTCGTGCATGGGTCCGGCCTTGCAGCTTTGCCAGAGTGTGCGCATGACTTCGTCGAGCGACGATGCCGGCGTTTGGCCTTCAAGGCGCAGGGTCAGGTCGAAACAAAGGGCTACCAGTGAACCCTTGGTGTAATAACTGACGGTGGCGTTGGGGGTGTTTTCGTCCTGCCGGTAATACTTCACCCAGGCATCAAAACTTGCTTCTGCCACCGACTGCAGCAGTCGGCCCGGCGTCTGCATGACCTGGTTGATGGTCTTGTTCAGAAGGCGCAGGTAGCCGGCGTTATCCAGCAAACCGGTACGGCGCAGGAACAGATCGTCGTAGTAGCTTGTGAAACCTTCAAAAAACCACAGCAGCTCGCTGTAGTTTTCACGGTCATAGTCGTAGCCCGCAAATTCTGCAGGGCGCAGCCGTTTCACGTTCCAGGTGTGGAAATACTCATGGCTGATGAGCCCGCGCAGGATGGTATAGCCCTCGGACACCTTGTTGGTTTTTGATTCTCCCGGCGCTGGCAGGCGCGGCAGATCATGGCGTTTGCAGATCAGCGCTGTCGAGTTGCGGTGCTCAAGGCCGCCGTAACCGTCGTCCACCGCATTGAGCATGAAAAGATAGTTTTTGAATGGCGGCTTTCTGCTGCCATGCCAGAAGCGGATCTGCGATTCGCAGATCTTTTTGGCGTCTTCAAGCAGACGCTCGCCGTCAAAAGCCGGGAGGGCTCCTGCCACAACAAAACGATGCGGTACCCCGCAGGCCTTGAAACTGCCGCTCCAGAAATTGCCCATCTCGACGGGGCAATCGACCAGTTCGTCGTAGTCGGCTGCGATATAGCTGCCAAATCCCTGCCTGTTGATTTTCAGTGGGGCAAGGCCTGTGGCGACCGACCAGCTTTCAACTGTATTGCGACCTGCAGGCTCGGGCAACTCGAGTACATGTGCAGTGTGTTCCCGGCCCTCTACCTTGAGGCAAAGGCTGGTGCCGTTAAAGAACCCGCGGGTCTTGTCAAGCCAGGCCGTACGCACCGAGTTGTCATACGCATAGACCTGGTAGCGTAGTACCAGTGGCTGCGACGACTTGCAGCTGGTCTGCCAGGTGTTTTTGTCCAGCTGTTTTGCAGCAATTGCGCGCCCGGCCTGCCTGGCTTCGAGTCCGCTCAGGTTTTTGGAGAACTCGCGAATGAGGTAGCTGCCGGGAATCCACACAGGCAGCGAAACCCGCTGGTCATCGGTAGGTTTTGCAACCGTCAGCGTGATGCTGAAGAGATGGGCATTCGGGTCGGCGACCTCAATGCGGTAGTGGACAGGGGCGTTTGCAGCAGTATTTGCGGCTGGCGGTGATTTTTTTGGAGCTGTGCGGGGCATGGGTAAAAGAATACCGCACTGCCGAAGCTACCGGGTTCTACTTCGCATCGGCCAGGAATTTCTCGACCTGTTGTGAGCTGATTGCACCTGGTACGCGAGAACCATCTGCAAAAAAGAGTGTGGGTGTTCCGGTGATCTTGTATTTGCGGCCGAACTCGATGTTGCGTTCAAGCGCCGTGGTGTCGCAGGTGGCTTTGGGCACCGGCTGATCGCGCACCATCAGGTCCTGCCAGACCTTGGCTCTATCTTTGGCGCACCAGATGTTTTTTGACTTGTCCGTCGAATCGGCGCCGAGGATGGGGTACAGAAACATGTGAATGGTCACATCCGTCACCTTCTGCAAATCACGCTCAAAGCGTTTGCAGTAGCCGCAGTTAGGGTCTTCAAACACGACGAGCTTTCGCTTGCCATTACCCCGCACTATCGTGAAGGAGTCCTTGACCGGAATGGCGCTGAATTCGATGGCATTGAGTTTTTCTACACGCTCTTCAGTCAGGTTGCGTTTGGCTTTTGTGTCGATCAGGTTTCCCTGCACCAGGAAATTGCCTTCACCATCGGTGTAAAAAATATCACTGTCGTTCACGCGCACTTCGAACAGGCCGTTCATGGGTGTCTTGCTGACCTCATCGATTTTTGAGAACGCAGGCAGCCGCTCTGCCAGATTCTTGCGTATGGCGGCTTCCTGTGGCAGGGGCGGTGCAGCCCAACCGATGGAGGCAATGCTGGCGATCAACAGACCCAGGGCCCAGGCGGTTTTTGAAAATGTCATGCTATATCCTGATTTCTCGAAACTTATAAACCTGTTGCTTGCCGAACCACCCATGATTTGAGTGGGCCGCTACGTGCAAAATTCTTCAATCCCCAATGCCGGAGTGCCTGCCAGCGCACATCTGTTTGCGCAAACAGGCCATGCAGGCTATCCGTCACCGTACCCATGGCGGCTACGTCCGCCTTGCGGGCGCGTTCATAACGCCTCAGAAGCTTTTCGTCGCCCAATCCGCGCCAGTATTCCCGTTTGCCAATTACGTCAGCGAGCTTGGACGCATCTGCCAGACCGAGATTCAGACCCTGGCCTGCGAGCGGATGCACAGTATGCGCTGCGTCACCTGCCAGGGCCCAACCTGGCCCTACCCAACGGTCTGCCTTTGACAGCGTCAGGGGCCAACTGGTGCGCTCACTGGCCAGTGTCAGCTGGCCGGGCTTGTTTCCGCAATCGGCCTGCAAGGCAGCGCAGAATGCCTGGGGATCCAGGTTTTGCAGGGCATCTGCACGTTCTGATGAGACAGACCATACCAGGGCTAGAGAGTTCCCGGCAGCGCCGGATATTGGCAAAAGAGCCAGGATTTCCCCGTTTTTAAACCATTGCCGCGCTATCCCCTGGTGCGGCTGGCTTGCCGTCAGGCGCGCGGCAACCGCTTTCTGGGGATAAGGCCTGACTGTCCAGGTGGCCCCAAACTCGCTGCGGCTGCTGCTTTTCTGGCCTTCACAGATGACCTGAAGAGGGGCCGGGACGGGTTCTGCAACCACTTCAATCTGTGGCTGGAAGCGGACCGCCTGCGCCAGTTGCTGCTCAAGTGCCGGGACGTCCACTATCCAGGCGAGCGCATTGAGGGGTGTTTCGTTGGCCGTGAAATCAATTTCGCTGCCATCGTCACCCCAGATTTCCATTTTTAAAACGGGTGTTGTGCTCAGCCCTTCAGGCCACGCCCTGAGGCCTTCAAGCAGTTCCCTGGATGCATCGTTCAGGGCGTATGCCCGAATGTCTTCGCCTCTGGCCACTGCGACGGCAGGTTTCACCATGAGGGCGACCTTCAGGCGTTCGCGGCCAAGCAGCAGGGCCAGCGTGTGGCCGACCACGCCGCCTCCGCGGATACAGACATCAAAGTGCTTGGACATTCCCCATTTTAGGAGGCTGGCGCAAAATCGCGTGTGGTGGAATTTTCCTGGTCAATTGCCGTTTTCTTAAAAGGACGTTTTCGTGAGCGATGTATCAAAAGAAAAATTCGACACCGATGCGAATGCGGTCATCTCGCAGCTGTTCATCTATCCGGTCAAATCGTGCGCAGGCATTGAAGTGCAGGCGGCCATCCTCACAGAAACTGGCCTGGAGTTTGACCGGGCCTGGATGGTGGTGGATGGGCGCGGGGAATTCCTGACGCAGCGTGAGCTGCCGCGCATGGCACTCATCAAGCCACAGCTGAAGCACTATGAAATGGTGCTGCGCGCACCCGGCATGCTGGCTCTCCATATCAAACTCGATGAGGTGGAAGAGCCAGCGCAGGTGAGGATCTGGGACGAAGAGGTCAAGGCCTACGACATGGGAGCAATCGCCGCCCAGTGGTTCACGGATTTCCTTGGTGTCACCGCTCGCCTCGTGCGCTTTGACCCGGACCATAAAAGGGTCAGCAGCCGCCATTGGACTGGTGAGGTGGAGGCCTTGAACCAGTTCAGTGACGGCTTTCCGGTATTGGTCATCAGCCAGGCTTCACTGGATTTTTTTAATGAAAAACTCGTTAAATCCGGAGCGTCGGCAGTGACCATGGAGCGTTTCCGCCCCAATCTGGTTCTGGGCCATTCCGGGCAGAACCTGTCTCCGTACGATGAGGACAGATTTGACATGCTGGGCATTCCGACCGAGCAGGGCCTGGTGCGGCTCAGGCCCGTCAAGCCCTGCCCGCGTTGCCCGATACCGAACATTGACCCTGTGACTGCTGTCCCGGGTACGGAAGTCGGGGACATGCTGCAGTCCTACAGGCAGGACGCGCGCGTCAACGGCGCCATCACTTTCGGCATGAACGTCATCATTCTGGAGGGGCTGGAGCATGTTCTCAAAGTGGGGCAGACTGTTGGCGCCACTTACCGCTTTAATTAGGATCTGAACAGAGGCCTTGGTGGCCCGACCCGTCTCAGGCTCTGGATGGCTCCATCAAACCAGCGTCATCAGGCGTCTCTTCACTGGACATAAGCGGCATCGGCTTGGTCATTTCGGGTTCCAGGAAACGAATAGGCCGCCGGCTTCGTGGCCCCATTTGCTGGACAAGGTCCGCCAGTGCCTGGCCAATCTCGGTGTCGCTGCCCTGGCGCTCATTGAGCAATACGGCCGCTATATGAAATTGCAGCACGATTTCAGGTTTGAGGCCCTTGAGCGGCATCAGTCCTGCTGCAATCAGCCGGGCTGCCAGTTCGGTCACCGGGCCACGTGTTGAAACACCTTCGAGAACCAGGCCGAACCGAGCCTCGTCCACGCGGCCTACAGTATCTACATCCCGCAGGATACGGCGAAGTTTGATGACGCTGCGCAAAAGACTTTGTTCTGCCACCGCCGTACCCCAGGTCTTCTTGATGTACTTGTAGTTCACAAGCTCGATATAGACCACGGCTGCGTCTTCACGGTGCCGCCTTGCCCGCGCCACAATCTGCTTGAAGCGGTCCTGAAAAATATGCGGGGTAAGCAGGCCCGTCAGTGCATCCTGGCTGACAAGGGCCTGTGCCCGTGCTTCCACGCTGTGCCTTTCCCTTGACCTCATGTTGAGGGCAATCAGCAAAAGTGGCATCTCAAAAATCAGCCCGATCATCAAGCCATAGCGTGACAGCCAGCTCGTCGGCATGAATCCCACCACATTTACGAGCAGCAGCAGCGTTGCGACTGCCATGGGGGTAAAGGCCGCGAGTGTCCACAGACCTATCACGTCATTGCGCTTCCACGTCAACCAGGCCCGGGTCAGTCCAATCACGACGACCAGGCTCAGATAGCTGGCAACCATGGGAACGCCGATATGGCGCTCCAGTACGGCATAGGCCAGCGCGAGTGGGAGTGAGGCAACGCCGGCGAGCTGGCCGGCGTGCTCAAACCAGCGGTGCCGCAGGCCGAGTCCACAGAGATGGTGTATGACCAGCAGGGCTGCACCGCCTGCAAGGATGCCAAGGACACCCGGCGCAAGGTCATTCCAGCCATCTGCGTTGGGCCAGAGCAAATGTCCTGCAACGCCGGTCCAGGCCGCCATGACCAGTGTCAGGATGGCCGCGTAAAGTGCATACCAGCCATAAGCGCGGTCCCGGTAAATGCGGCTTTGCACGATGCAGGCCACGACGAGCAGAAGCAGGGCCCCGAAAACCAGCCCGGCGACCAGATATTCGAATTGCAAGCGCTGGCTTTGGCTGATTTGGGTACTTGCAGTGACCGGCACGCTCATGCTTGTGACGTTCTGGATTCGTACATAGACATCGTGAATGCCCGAGTCAGGCAAGCGTAACTGGAACTGCGCATAGCGACCTGGCACTGGCCAGGTCGCTACGGCTAAGGTATCGCCTGCAGTGAGGCTGCTCCAGTTTCCCGCAGAGGTGCTCTGATAGACCGTGACCCGGTCCAGCAACGGTTGCGGAAACGCGAGTACCCACTCTTGTTGCGATGCATCAGTTCTGGAAAAACGGTAATGTTGCCAGAGCACGCCTTCCCTTCCCAGGGCATAGACCTGACCGGCTCGGGATGGAGTGAACAGGGCTTTGCGCGAGGTGGCTGCAATGAGGTCAGTGCCAACTTTGCCTTCGACATCTATCCATGAGTTGCTGGCTCCACTGATGTCTATCATGGGTGCCTGATCGGTCAGTATGGTGACTGGCTGCCCATGGGCCACGACGCAGAAAAGCAGCGGCAGACAGGCTGCAAAAAACGCACTAAACCGGTCGTGCAATGACCCTGCCCAGCGCAGGAATACGCACCGGAAGTGGTATCGAATACACTTTCCAACCTGTTTTTGAAGGTTTGTCATGAGTTTGAAGTGCGGCATTGTAGGCTTGCCTAACGTCGGTAAATCCACCCTGTTCAATGCGTTGACCAAGGCCGGGATTGCTGCCGAAAATTATCCTTTTTGTACTATCGAGCCGAACGTGGGCGTGGTGGAACTGCCCGATGCGAGATTGGCGCAATTGGCGGAAATCGTCAAGCCCGAACGTATCGTTCCCGCCATAGTTGAGTTTGTTGATATTGCGGGACTGGTTGCGGGTGCAAGCACCGGCGAAGGCTTGGGCAACAAATTCCTCGCCCATATCCGCGAGACCGACGCCACCGTCAACGTGGTTCGCTGCTTCGAAGACGATAACGTGATTCACGTCGCCGGCAAGGTCGACCCTATCTCTGACATTGAAGTCATCCAGACAGAGTTGTGTCTGGCCGACCTTGCGGCTGTCGAAAAGGCCCTGCATCGCGTCACAAAGACAGCCCGCTCGGGTGACAAGGAATCCGTCAAGCTGGTTGCCATACTGGAGAAGTGCCAGCTTGCCCTCAATGATACGAAGCCCGTTCGGACTATTGATTTCAGCAAGGAAGAGCGCCCGCTCCTGAACCAGTTCTTTCTCATCACGGCAAAACCGGCCATGTTCGTAGCCAATGTTGCCGAAGATGGCTTCGAGAACAATCCCTTTCTTGATCGCCTCAAGGCTTACGCTGCAGCGCAGCACGCGCCCGTGGTTGCTATTTGCGCCAAGATGGAAGCCGAGATGGCGGATATGGACGAAGAGGACAAAAAAATGTTTCTCGCTGAAATTGGTCAGGATGAGCCCGGACTCAACCGCCTCATCATGGCCGCCTACAAACTGCTGGGTCTGCAAACCTATTTCACCGCTGGCGTGAAGGAGGTCCGGGCATGGACCATTCATGTGGGTGATACGGGGCCTCAGGCCGCTGGCGTGATCCATACGGATTTTGAGAAGGGCTACATCCGCGCCCAGACAATCGCCTTTGATGACTACATCTCTTTCAAGGGCGAGCAGGGCGCCAAGGATGCCGGCAAGATGCGTAGCGAAGGCAAGGAATACGTCGTCAAGGATGGTGATGTCATGAACTTCCTGTTCAGCAGCTAGGTATGTACATCCCTGCCTGGGCTCACTTTGTGTAGCCCATCCTCCCCTTGCAGGGGACGCCGCTGGCGGCCCGGCAAAGCCGTTTCCGCGGCGGCGCTTGAAAGGAGGGCGTGATCGCATGACAGAACCCGTCCGCCTTGCCAAAGCGCTGGCACATATGCTCAATTGTTCGCGCCGCGAAGCGGAGCAGTACATTGAAGGTGGCTGGGTCACGGTAGATGGCGTGATTGTGGAGGAGCCACAGTTTCGTGTTGCAGCGCAATTGATCGAAGTGGCAAAAGATGCCAGCCTTCTCGCGCCAACATCGGTGACCATGCTGCTGCACAAACCCGCAGGGTACGAGGCAGATTTGTCGCTGGCCACTCGCTCGCCGGATGACCGCTCAGGCATCAAACAACTCAAAAAGCACTTTAGTGGCGCCGAGCTGGCAAGCCCGCTGGCCATCGCCGCCAGCGGACTGGTGGTTTTTACCGACGACTGGCGCGTTGCGCGCAAGCTGCGTGAAGACGCGGCAGTGATGGAGCATGAAGTCATTGTCGATGTCAGTGGTGACATGAAACCCGGTGGGCTCGAACGGCTGAACCGGGTCGATCACGGCTTCACTTTCAATGGCATGTTGCTGCCACCTGCAAAAGTAAGCTGGCAAAACGAGACCCGTCTGCGCTTTGCGCTCAAGGGCGAGCGGCCAGGTCAGATCGCATATTTCTGCGAAAGTGTTGGATTGCACGTTGAGGCCATGAAACGTATACGGGTAGGTCGCGTGCCCATGAGCAGCCTGGCGGTTGGGCACTGGCGTTATCTGCTGCCACAGGAGCGCTTCTAGACTCAGGCTCCGAACAGTTTGCCTGCTGTGCCCGGAAAGGCCCAGATCAGGCTACCGGTCATCAGGAAATAACGAAGAAATTTGCCAATCGCCATATAAGCCAGGCAAGGCCAGAATGAAAACCTGAGCCAGCCTGCAACTGCGCATAGCGGGTCGCCCACAACGGGCAACCAGGCGAGCAGGCAAGCCTTGGGCCCCAGCTTTGCAAGCCACCTCACCGCCCGGCCATGGTGAGATGAGTGTTGATATTTGTCGACTGCCTTGTGTGCTCCATAGCCAATCCACCAATCTAGCGCACCGCCCAGCGTATTTCCGGCTGTTGCGACCAGCACGGCGGGCCAGAACATCGCAGGATTTATTTTCACCAGGCCGAACACCACTGGCTCAGAGCCGAGCGGCAACAAGGTTGCTGAAATGAACGACACGACAAACACAGTGCTCAGGCCGTACTCGGGCAGCGCCATCAGGTCTATGAGGTGTTGTATCCAGGCTTCCATTCCTGTGGAAGTATAGGCAGGGGGCAGGCGCAGGGCTGTCAGGAACTTGCCTGCGACCTGGTGGGGAACCGGCCCGCAGATTTCAATTGCTGAAATTTTAGGCAGCTACAATCATGCCTTCTTTTTGAGCAAAGCCTTCCCATACCCACATGAATATCGGCCCTCACGCCCTGGCAAACAACGTGTTTGTCGCGCCCATGGCTGGCGTGACGGACAGGCCTTTCCGGATGTTGTGCAAGGCGCTGGGTGCTGGTTACGCCGTCAGCGAAATGGTGACGTCCCGCCGTGACCTGTGGGATACCCTCAAGACTTCACGCCGTGCCAACCATGACGGTGAGGCTGAACCGATCGCGGTGCAGATAGCGGGCACCGATGCACGCATGATGGCCGAAGCAGCAGCCTACAACATTGATCGCGGTGCGCAGATTATTGACATCAACATGGGGTGTCCGGCCAAGAAGGTCTGCAATAAGTGGGCCGGATCGGCACTGATGCAGGACGAAGCCCTCGCGCTTCAGATTGTCGAAGCGGTCGTTGCAGCTTGTTCGCCGCGCAAGGTGCCCGTCACCCTGAAAATGCGAACCGGTTGGGCGCAGGAACATAAAAATGCCGTGGCGATAGCACGTGCAGCGGAAGATGCTGGCGTACAGATGGTGACGGTGCATGGCCGTACGCGGGAGCAGGGCTACAAAGGCTTTGCTGAATATGACACGATTGCCGAGGTAAAGACCAGGCTGGGCATTCCCGTGGTGGCCAATGGGGATATCGACACTCCTGAAAAGGCTCGCGACGTATTGGCTTATACCGGGGCCGATGCCGTGATGCTGGGTCGAGTGGCGCAAGGTCGTCCCTGGATCTTTCGTGAGGTCACACACTTCATGGTCACTGGCACGCACCTTGCGCCTCCGTTGGTGGTTGAGGTAAAGCGTTTGCTGGTTAATCATTTGCTGGACCACTATTCTCTTTACGGTGCATTTACTGGTGTACGCAGTGCGCGCAAACATATTGGCTGGTACGTCAAAAGCCTGCCCGGAGGTGAAGCTTTCCGTGCGGCCATGAATGTGCTGGAAGATCCCGAGGCTCAACTTCTTGCTGTGACTGCTTTTTTTGACAGTCTGGGTGAGCAGATGGATCGAATTCCGCTGGCGGTTAACGATCTTGCCGGACCGGTGCCGAAACTGAACCAACATGAAAATATCAAGGAATCTGCTGCATGAGCAAAAAACAGATTGAAGATTGCGTGCGCAGCAGTCTTGAGGGCTACTTCAGGGATTTGCGTGGCACTGAGCCGGATGGCATGTACGACATGATGGTGCGTGTGGTTGAGAAACCGCTGCTGGAGGTGGTGATGCAGCATGCCGACCAGAACCAGTCGCGCGCTGCCGAGTGGCTGGGACTCAACCGCAATACCCTGCGCAAAAAACTGCTTGATCACAAGCTGATCAGGTAAGCCCCCCCACAGCATCCGCCTGTTTTTTTTCAATACAACCAGACAAGACTTAAATGAACGCCCTGATTTCCGTTTCCGACAAGACCGGCATCCTTGAATTTGCGCAGGCCCTGCATGCACTGGGCATCAAGATTCTTTCCACGGGCGGCACGGCCAAATTGCTGGGTGATGCTGGTTTGCCTGTCACCGAGGTCGCCGACCATACCGGATTTCCTGAAATGCTGGATGGCCGTGTGAAAACCCTGCATCCCAAGGTGCACGGCGGCCTTCTGGCGCGACGCGATGTGCCCGCCCATATGGCATCCATCAAGGAGCACGAAATCGACACCATAGACCTTCTGGTCGTGAATCTCTATCCTTTTGAGGCAACCGTGGCAAAAGCAGGTTGCACGCTGGAAGACGCCATTGAAAATATTGACATTGGCGGCCCGGCGATGGTCAGGTCGGCGGCCAAGAACTGGAAGGATGTGGGTGTCCTGACCGACTCGTCGCAGTATGCGGGTGTGCTTCAGGAGTTGAAGGCTGACGGCAAGCTCGCTGACAAGACAAAATTTGCGCTGTCCGTTGCTGCCTTCAATCGCATCAGCCAATATGACGGGGCCATCAGTGATTACCTGTCCGGCATTCAGGAGGGCGGAACGCACAGCATGTTTCCCGGCCAGGCTAACGGCCGATTTATCAAGGTGCAGGAACTGCGTTACGGCGAGAACTCCCATCAGCAGGCTGCGCTGTATCGTGACCTGCATCCAGCGCCTGGCTCGCTTGTCACGGCAAAGCAGTTGCAGGGTAAAGAGCTGTCCTACAACAACATTGCGGACGCAGATGCCGCATGGGAATGCGTGAAGAGTTTTACAGAAGCGGCCTGTGTCATCGTCAAGCACGCGAACCCCTGCGGTGTAGCGATTGGCGCCGATGCCCTTGAGGCTTACAGCAAGGCGTTCAAGACTGATCCAACCTCGGCTTTCGGCGGCATCATTGCCCTGAATTGCACGCTGGATGAAGCTGCTGCCCTGCAGATTTCAAGGCAGTTTGTCGAAGTGTTGATGGCGCCGGCTTTCACACCGCAGGCTCTGGAGGTGTTCAAGACCAAGGTCAATGTGCGTATTCTCCAGATTGATTTGCCTCCTGGCGGAGACACAGCATGGAAACAGGGCCGCAATTTGATGGATGTAAAGCGGGTTGGCTCAGGCCTGTTGATGCAGACTGCCGATAACCATGAACTTGCTCTGGCTGACCTGAAAGTCGTGAGTAAATTGCAGCCTTCGCCTGCCCAGCTGCAGGATCTGTTATTTGCCTGGAAGGTTGCGAAATACGTGAAATCCAATGCCATCGTTTTCTGCTCCGCAGGCATGACGCTTGGTGTGGGTGCAGGCCAGATGAGCCGCATCGATTCAGCGCGTATTGCATCAATCAAGGCGGCCAACGCAGGGCTGGAGTTGCAGGGTTCGGCAGTCGCCAGTGATGCGTTTTTCCCGTTCCGCGATGGGCTGGATGTTGTGGTTGACGCCGGTGCTACCTGTGTGATCCAGCCAGGCGGATCAATGCGTGATGACGAGGTGATCGCCGCCGCCAACGACCGGGGCGTTGTGATGGTGCTGTCGGGTGTCAGGCACTTCAGGCATTGAATCTCCCACGAGCATGCACGCAGGCATCACTCATGGTGGGCACGTGAGATGCAGGGGATTTGCCGAACAGGTTATCAAAGACCCGCAAAGAACCTTGTGGCCGCGTCAACAGTGGCAGCAATATCTTCCGTACTGTGGGCCGCGCTCACAAAACCCGCTTCGTACAGGGCTGGCGCGTAATAGATTCCCGCATCCAGCATGGCATGAAAAAAGCGGTTGAAGGCCGGCCCGTCGGTCGTCATGACCGTTCCGTAGTTTTGTGGCAGGTCATTTAACAGGAAAAATCCGAACATTCCGCCTTCGCTGTCGACCGAAAATGGAACTCCTGCACTGCTGGCTGCCGATTTCAGGCTGGAGACAAGCGCACGGGTCCGCTCACCCAATGCGTCGTAGAAGCCAGGTTTTTGCACCTCGCGTAACGTAGCCAGGCCGCAGGCCGTAGCAACCGGATTGCCTGAGAGGGTGCCAGCCTGATAGACAGGTCCCAGCGGCGCCAGTTGCTCCATAACTGCGCGGGTTCCGCCAAAAGCCGCCAGCGGCATGCCACCGCCAATTACTTTTCCGAGCACCGTCATGTCGGGCTTGAAGCCTGGAATGCTTTTGGCATATACGCTCTGCGCACCGCCCAGCGCAACGCGAAATCCGGTCATGACCTCGTCGAACACCAGTAATGCACCGTACTGCGTGCAAAGCTCGCGGCAGCGCTTCATGAAAGGAACACTGGCCCTCACAAAGTTCATGTTGCCGGCTATGGGTTCGATCATCAGGCAGGCAGTCTCCCTGCCATGCAGCTCAAAGGCCTCTTCAAGTTGCGTCAGGTTGTTGTATTCAAGTACCAGTGTGTGTTGCACCACTTCCGGCGGTACGCCCGCGCTGGTGGGATTACCAAAAGTGGCGAGGCCGGAACCTGCCTTGACCAGCAGTGCATCTGCGTGTCCGTGATAACAGCCCTCAAATTTGATGATCTTGCTACGACCCGTTGCACCCCGCGCGAGCCGTATGGTGCTCATCGCAGCTTCCGTCCCGGAGCTGACCAGTCTCAGCATTTCAATGGCTGGGACCAGCCTGACGATTTCCTCGGCCAGTTCGACTTCACGTTCGGTGGGTGCACCGTAGGAAAAACCTTCCAGCATGGCTTTCTGCACGGCATCAAGCACCGCAGGATGCCCATGCCCGAGAATCATGGGACCCCACGAGCCTATGTAATCGATATAACGTTTGCCATCTGCATCCCAGAAGTGTGCTCCGTTGGCACGCTGGACAAAGCGTGGCGTACCACCCACCGCCTTGAAGGCCCGGACTGGCGAGTTGACGCCCCCGGGGATCAGTTTTCTTGCGCGATCAAACAGGATTTCATTGTGTGAGGTTGCGTGCACAGGCATGCCTTTTCTAGTGCTTGGTTGTTCCATTGGGAGGCAGGTCAAAAAAGGCCTTTGAGGCGGTGTCCAGACCGGACTCGGGTGTCTCTTCAAGGCCGTCTTCTTCGTCTGCGTGATCGACATCTGCCTGCGCCCAGAAAAGTCGGTCCGGCACGATGTGGCCCATCCCGGGGTGAAAACCGGCATCCAGGCTGTGGTCCAGATAGGTCAGGGCCTCCGATGTGGCAGCCTGCAGGTCGTGCCCGTTGGCCAGCAAGGAAGCCAGTGCCGCCGATAGTGTGTCTCCAGCGCCTGCAAAAATAGCCTCAAAACGTTCAAATTTCTCGCTGTAGAGAACTGCCTGAGGCGTCGCCAGCACGTTGTCCATGAATTGGTCGGGAAGGGGAATGCCGGTAACGAGTGTGTACGGCACACCAAGCTCTGCTGCTGCCTTGGCGATGTCCTTGGCCGAGGGATTACGTTCCCCAGACCAGTCTGGCAGAAGCCACCGCCAAAGGCTGCTGTGGTTGCCTACCAGCACAGTGGTTTGTGGCAGCAGGAGCTCGCGAAATGCATCCAGATAGCTGTCAATCTGGTTTTCATCCCACCATGACAGATTGGGCATATAGGCAACAAGGGGTACATCGGCGTAATCGGAAGCAATTTCGGCGATGGCGCTTATATTTTCGGGACTGCCTACGAAACCTACCTTGATGGCGCTCGCGGCCATGTCCTCGAGCACCGTTCGCGCCTGCTCGGTCACGGCCTCTTCATCAAATGAAAAATGATCAAATATTTCAGCGGTGTCACGGACATAGGCGCCGGTCACCACGGCCATCGCGTGACCGCCAGCAGAGAAAATCGCTGCGACGTCTCCAGTCAAGCCGCCTGCGCCGCTGGGGTCACTGGCATTGAAGGTCATGACGCACGCAGGGGCCTCATCTGCGCCATCGGCTTGTATCTGTCTGCTGTCAACCGGGGGTGGGGTGGGGTTTGCCATAGGCTGCGATTTTGCCCTGTACGCGAATAAGCAACGCTGCCTCGATACAATTGTTGCATTCTATTCGAAGGCAACTTAAGCTGTGATTCAAACAATGACCTGGATGTGCTTGATTTGTGGGTGGATTTACGACGAGGAAGCTGGTGCACCCGAGCATGGGATCGCGGCCGGAACTCCTTGGGCGCAGGTGCCCATGAACTGGACCTGTCCGGAATGCGGAGCGCGCAAGGAAGACTTCGAAATGGTGCAGATCTGACATTCGAGGTGGCACGACGACTGCATGCCGTCCTGGCTTTAGCAGAGTTGCAAACAGAGGAGCGAAGACAGTGAGCACTACAAGTTCCGGACTCAAGGTCTTGGTTATCGACGACAGCAACACCATCCGGCGAAGCGCCGAGATATTTCTGAAGCAGGGGGGACATGAAGTGCTTCTGGCTGAGGATGGCTTTGATGCACTTGCCAAGGTCAACGACTATCAACCCAACCTCATTTTCTGCGACATTCTCATGCCGCGTCTTGATGGTTATCAGACGTGCGCGATCATCAAGCGCAACGCCCGGTTCGCAGATGTACCCATCGTCATGCTGTCCTCCAAGGATGGCGTATTCGACAAGGCCAGGGGCCGAATGGTGGGCTCCCAGGATTACCTGACAAAGCCTTTTACAAAAGACCAGCTGCTCCAGACCGTTCAGGAACTGGGCAGCGCCAAACAAGGAGTAGCGTAATGGCAGTTCAAAAGATATTGATAGTGGATGATTCCAAGACGGAGTTGATGTTCCTGACAGACCTTTTGGTCAAGAATGGATTTACCGTGAAGACCGCCGAGAACGCTGAAGATGCCTTTCGTCGTCTGGCGGAGGAAAAACCCGAGCTAATCCTGATGGACGTGGTGATGCCCGGGCAAAATGGCTTTCAGCTTACCCGCGCCATCACGCGCGACCCGCTGTACTCTGATATTCCCATTTTCATGTGCACCAGCAAAAATCAGGAAACCGACCGTGTCTGGGGCATGCGCCAGGGCGCACGTGACTACATTACCAAGCCGGTGGATGCCGATGAGTTGATGGCGAAAATCAAGGCTTTGGGCTGACCCGCCCCTTATAGCTGACCATGGCGAATAGACAGGCACTCAGAGAACTGCAGACCCGGTTGGCGGACAGATTGCAGATCGCCCGGACTCAGGGTGTCGCGGCGTCCTGGCTGGCGGTTGAGGCAGGCGGGGTAAATTATCTCTTCCCGATGTCCCAGGCTGGCGAGATCTTCCCGATGAGCGCGACTCAGGCTGTGCCTTATACCCAGCCCTGGTTTCTCGGTGTAGCCAACCTGCGGGGCGGCCTCTTCGGGGTTGTTGACCTGGCGAGTTACGTAACGGGTCAAGGTGTCGCTCCCAAAACTGAAATTGCACGCAAGGAATCGCGACTGGTAGCCCTGAATGCGGCACTTGAAGTTAATTGCGCCTTGCTGATAGACCGCCTGGCGGGATTGCGTAACCAGCAGGCTTTCAGTGATTTCAAGGAAAGGGCGCCTGATGCGCCTGAGTTTTTTGGTCCCCAGTATGTGGATGAGAATGGCGCATCCTGGCAGGAAATCAACCTGCAATCCCTTGCCCAGCAAGCACATTTTTTGACCATCGGCGCCTAGCGCATCACGTTTTCCCCCGGAAGGCTCACCATGTCCGTTATCGAAAAAATCCAGAACCTGTTCAAAACAAAGTCCGCGCAGCCTGATGACAGCATGGATCTTGCTTCGGTCGGTATTCCTGCAGACCCTCTGGCAACTGGTGCCATGGAACAGACAGCCGTCAACGCTGTAGCTTCCCCGGACGTTGCGCCCGGCGAAGAGGAATTTGCGCCCAGCCGCATGGCAACGCCTGAAGAGGCCGTGGTAATTGAAAATCCGGATCTGTTGATGTTACCGATTCTCGGTCGCCGCACCATTGCACAGCATCAGCGGATACTGCTGATACTGCTGGGTGTGTCGGTGCTGGTTCTGGGTGTTGTGGCTTATCGTGCTCTGTCTCAGGCGGACACTGTCGCCCAACAGGTGGCTGCAACTGGCCAGTCGCTGATGCAGTCGCAGCGGCTTGCAAAATCCGTGTCGCAGGCTCTGGTGGGTAGCGCCCAGGCATTCCCTGACGTCAAGGAAAGCTCGGATGTGATGGCCAAAACGGTTCGTGGCTTGAAGTCCGGCGACGAAACCCTCCGGGTTGAGCCCGTCAATGCCGAGCTCCAGCCTGATGTTGAAAAAATCACTCCGCTCATGGAGCGTGCAGAGAAAAATGCAGCAACCGTTATGGGTCAGAAGGACATTCTGACGCAGGTGGGTAATGCGCTCCGGACCATTAACCGCCAATCGTCTGATCTGCTGGAAATCGCAGAGACAGTTTCTTCCCTTAAGCTGCAGCAAAATGCGGCGCCTGCTGAAATCTCCGCTTCGGGTCAGCTGGTTATGTTGACGCAGCGAATTGGTAAGTCCGCGAACGAATTCCTGACCATGGAAGGTGTGAGCCCTGAGGCTGTGTTCCTGTTGGGCAAGGATTTGAACTCGTTCAAGGAAATCGCACAGGGCCTTCAGGAAGGCAGTCCCGAGTTGCGACTGGCTGGCGCCAAAGATCCTCAGACACGTGAGAGACTGGATGCCCTGATGGCCCTATATGAACAAACCCGTGTACAGGCTGGCGCCATTTTGGGCAATTTGCAGGGTCTGGTATCTGCGCGTGAAGCCCAGGCTTCAATCATTGCTGACAGTGAACCGCTTCGCCGTAACCTTGAGGATTTGCAGGGCAAACTCTCCTCACAGTCTGGCCTGAGTGCAGGATCTGTAACGGCTCTTGTGGTGGCTGCACTTTTTGGTTTGTTGTGCGCTATCGGCATCGCCCGGGTCCAGTTGCAGGACAGTCGCCAGCGTCAGACAGTTGCAGAGCAGCGGCAGCTTGAAGCCCGTGGCCAGGAGCAGGATGCAAAGCGCGTGAACGACGCAAACCAGGCGGCTATTTTGCGTTTGATGAATGAATTGCAGACAGTTGCTGAAGGTGACCTGACTCAGGAAGCGACCGTGACGGAGGACATTACCGGTGCTATTGCCGACTCGGTGAATTACACGGTTGAAGAGTTGCGACAGCTGGTGGGTAACGTGCAGAACACGGCTACCCGGGTTGCGCAGACGACGGCGCAGGTGGAAAGCACCTCTACAGAACTTCTCGCAGCTTCTACAGAGCAGCTTCGTGAAATTCGCGAAACCGGCCAGTCTGTGCTGGACATGGCCTCTCGAATCAATGAAGTGTCTGCGCAGGCACAGGAATCGTCCCAGGTTGCGCGTCAGTCGCTGACAGCTGCAGAGTCGGGCCTTCAGGCCGTGCAGAACGCCATCGGCGGTATGAATTCCATCCGCGACCAGATTCAGGAAACCTCCAAACGAATTAAACGGCTGGGTGAATCCTCTCAGGAGATTGGCGAAATTACTGAACTGATTTCCGACATTACCGAGCAGACCAACGTGCTGGCGCTGAACGCTGCCATTCAGGCGGCATCAGCCGGTGAAGCCGGACGCGGCTTCTCTGTGGTTGCGGAAGAGGTGCAACGCCTTGCTGAACGTTCCGCAGATGCAACGCGCCAGATTTCGGCGCTTGTGAAAGCGATTCAGACCGACACGCAGGATGCGGTTGCTGCCATGGAACGCTCCACGCAGGGTGTGGTTGAAGGGGCCAAGCTGTCTGATAACGCAGGTACCGCGCTGACCGAGATTGACCAGGTGTCACGCCGACTTGCTGACCTGATTGAGCAGATTTCGAACTCTGCATCACGTGAAGCAGAGTCGGCCAACGTGGTGGCCGGAAATATCCAGCACATTTTTGCCGTGACTGAACAGACGGGAGAAGGTACCCGCTCAACTGCCCAGCAGGTGCGGGACCTGTCCCGAATGGCTGAAGAACTGCGCCAGTCGGTGTCACGATTCAAGATTGCCTGATATCGCGGTGCCTTTGCCTTTTAGTGCCTGTCGGCGAACTACGTCTTTGAACCGGTCCGTTATTTATGCAACCCAACGCCCAGAATTCAACAGCCGCTGACCTGGATCTGGCGGTCAATGACCTCGGCCCACTTGCCTGGGTACTTGAAGAGCTGCGAAAGTCCCTGGACGGTTCGGCCAAGGCCCTCAAACGCTTTGTCCGGGACGCCGAGGCGACGCGCGGCTCTGATCTTGCTGCGATTGATGCGAGCCAGCTACGCATAGCACGTCAGCAGTTGCATCAGGCCGTGGGCGCCCTTGAAATGGTTGGTCTCGCTGCTCCCGCACTGGTGCTGCGCGCGATGGAGGCGGCGGTTCAGAAATTTGTGCAGCAACCCGAGTATTGCACGCAGGATGCCGCCGCAAAGATCGAGCGGGCGAGTTTTGCCCTGACCGAGTATCTTGAAGGCGTGCTGGCAGACAAGCCCATTTCTCCGGTTTCCCTGTTTCCTCAGTATCGGGAAGTTCAGGAGTTGATCAAGGCGGACCGCATTCATCCGGCTGATCTCTGGACCTATGAGTGGCGATGGATAGAGCCTGATACAGGTGCTGCGGTGGAACCGCAGCCGTATGGATCTGCGTCAAGATCGGTTCTCGATCAGTCGGTTTTGCAAATCATGAAGGGCAAGGCCCCGCAGGCCGCACAAACCCTGGCAGATATGAGTCTGGCCTTTGCTTCGGCACAGACCGAGCGTCAGCCCCGGGTTTTCTGGAAAATTGCTGCAGCTTATTTTGAAGCGCTGGTGCATGACCTTTTGCCGACTGACATTCATGTGCGTCGCGCTGCGTCGCGCATCCTCCTGCAATACGCTTCGCTGGCAAAAGGCGATCCGGCAATTTCAGAACGGCTGGCGCAGGATCTGCTTTTCTTCTGCTCCCAGGCGGTCGCTGCACGTGCGAGCGATGCCCCCTTGTTGTCTGCTGTGCGTGCTGCCTATGGGTTGGCTCGCTTCAAGCCTGTGGACTACGAGGCTGTGCAGTTCGGGCGCTTTGACCCCGCCTTGCTGGCACAGGCCCGCAAACGTATTATTTCGGCCAAGGAAACATGGTCGTCTCTTTCTGCGGGCGACGCAGGAAAGTTCAAGGTAGTCGTTGACCAGTTCAGCCTGGTCACTGATTCCCTGGTCAAGCTGCATCCCCCCAGTGAACCTCTGGCTCAGGCCCTGTCTCGGGCTGTGGATGTAACTGCGAAGTCCGGGCAGGCTCCAGCCATTGGTCTGGCCATGGAGGTTGCGACTTCCGTGCTGTATCTTGAGGCTGCATTTGATGACCTTGATCCCAATGATCCGCAACTGAGTGTTCGTACAAAACACCTGGCTGAGCGCCTTGAGGGTGTTCGTGCAGGTGGTGAGCCACAGCCGCTTGAACCGTGGATGGAGGAGCTTTACCGGCGCGTCAGTGACAAGCAGACCATGGGAAGCGTGGTGGGCGAATTGCGCATCTCGCTGGGTGAGCTGGAAAAATCCCTGGACATGTTTTTCCGCAAACCTGAAGATAAAACGATTTTGCGTGAAGTTCCGGGGCAGTTGTCCCAGATGCGCGGCGTTTTGTCGGTGCTCGGACTGGAGCAGGCATCGCAGGCCGTTCTCCGCATGCGCGAGAGCGTAGAGCAGATGATGGTGACGGAAGTCGAAGAGCAACTTTCGCGGACGGAGGGCACTTTCGAGCAGCTTGGAAACAATCTTGGCGCACTCAGCTTCCTGATAGACATGCTGAATTATCAGCCTGCGCTGGCCAAGAAACTTTTTGTTTACGACGACATCAAGGGTGAACTAAGACCCCTGATGGGCCGGACACAGAAGCCTGACGACGCTTCAAGCGTCACCACCAGCAGCGAGCTGTTATCTGAAGAGGTTATTTCACTTGTTCAGCATGCCGATGCGGGTGCGTCTGCCGAGAAGCTCACTGTTGAACTGGATACGCTTGCCACGCACGCTGCGCTTGCCGGTCAGCCGGGGCTTGCAAAAAATGCGCACGATGCGCTGGTTGCGGTATCAGGGCACAACGAACAGGCCGCCGCCGATGCCCTTAGTACCCTCGCTTTCTCGGTGGCGCCGGTGGCTGTTGTGGCAGCCAGCCAGCCGGAAGAAGTCGATTTTGAAGAAGACGATCTGCGCGACATTTTCCTGGAGGAAGCGCGCGAAGTGGCCGCCAATGGTCAGCAGGCTCTTGCCGCGCTGGCCCACAGTCCGGGCGATGTGGGAGAGTTGACTGTATTGCGGCGTGTTTTCCACACGCTCAAGGGCAGCTCACGCATGGTGGGTCTTAACGAATTCGGTGAGGCTGCCTGGTCCGTTGAGCAGCTGTTTAACAGCTGGCTCGCTGATCAAAAACCTGCCAGCGAAGAGCTCATGCTCCTGTCCACCAACTCGCTCACGGCGTTTTCGGGCTGGATTGAAGATATCGCGGGTAATCGTGATGGTGCATGGTCCGCCGCCACCTTTCGTATCAGTGCCGATGCAATGCGTACAGAAGGCCGACTTGTGGACCTCGTGTTGCCAGGCGGCGCTCCTGCCGCGTCTGTTTCGACCGAGCCAGAGCCGGCCCTTCCGCAAACGCCTGGGCTGGTGGCAGAAACGCCGGAGCCCGATATTGCAGAGGCCGCAGGTGACGCCGATATTGATTTCGATGATTTCTTCGGAACAGCAGAGCCTGCCTCGCCCGTTGCACCTGCGACTGCAATTGAGCCAGTTGCAGAAATTCAGGGCATAGATTTCGAAAGCCTGTCTGCACTCTCCGGCCTCCCTGAAGCCAAGACCGCCATTGGTAGTGACGTACCCGCAGTACCGGTCGCTGAAGCTGTGGAGGTTCCGGAACTGTCCTTTGAGCTCGACATCCCTGCAGAGTCAACGCCAGCTCTAGCGGACGCGGCGGTGGAGCTTTCAGATGCAGACTTTGACATTGACTTTCAGGTCCTTGAGGTGCCTGTCGAGCCGGGCAGCAATGCTGAATCGGCCTCTCCTGAAGTGGTTGTTGAGCTGCCCAAGTCTGATTTGTCTGAAGCCGGGATTGCCGCAGAGATGCAGGCCGAAACCGGTGCATCGGCCGCTTTTTCCGGTAACGATGAGCAGGTCAAGGTGATAGGGACATTGCGCATCGGTATTCCGCTTTACAACGTATATCTCAATGAAGCTGATGAATGGTCGCGCCGTCTGGTGACCGAAATGTCCGAATGGGCGCTGGAGCTTGACCATCCGATCAGCGATTCGACTGTTGCGCTGGCGCATTCACTGGCCGGCAGTTCGGCGACAGTGGGGTTCGATGCACTGTCTGAAATTGCCCGCTTGCTCGAACACGTGCTCCAGCAATCGCAGACGCACCACAGCCACAGCTCTGCGACCAAATATGCCAGCCTCTTCGTTGGCGCGGCTGAAGATATTCGTCGCCTGCTGCACCAGTTTGCTGCGGGTTTCCTTAAAGAGCCCGATGCCGCCCTCATGGAACAGCTGCATAACCTTGAGTTTGCCGACTCTGTTTCCATTTTTCCTTCTGAACCTGCGGATATTGATTCGGGTTTTGACGGGATATTGAAGGTTGATGAGATACCTGCCGATGTGGAAGCTGAACCTGAGGCACTGGCACCCTTGACGACAGAAGCAAAGCTGGCAGAAGTAGTGGCGCCTGATGCACGTTCCGTGGCGTCCATTGCTGGGCCTGCAACCGTGGAGCCTTTGTTGGCGGTAGTTCCTGATGAGCCTGCTCAGACGCAACATTTCCTGTCGGGGCCGACGGAAATCTATTCGGATGAAGACGACGACATCGATGCCGTTGATGCGATTGACCCGGAACTCTTCCCTATATTTGATGAGGAAGCAGCCGAGTTGATGCCTCAACTGGGCGCGGCTTTGCGTCAATGGTCAGCAAGGCCTGACAACGCAGGTGCGCGCATGGAAGTCCTGCGCGCTTTGCACACGCTAAAGGGAAGTGCCCGTCTTGCCGGCGCATTGCGGCTTGGTGAAATGGCTCACCACATTGAGTCGGAAATAGAGTTTTTGGGATCCGAGTCGGCAGCGGAGCAGGATTTTGAACCCCTGCTGGTTCGTTTCGATGCGATGGAGCACACGCTGGACGCCTTGCGCAAGGGCGATGCCGGTGCTGTCCAGACGCAAGCGGAAGAACGCAAGCCAGCTTCCGTTGCAACCGCCGCGCCTCCAGAAGCCGCGAAGAGCACCGAGGCAGCATCTGACACACCAGGCGCTGAAGACCACGCGCCCGTCGTGCCATCACCTGCACCTGTTGCCAGGGCACTGGTTCCAGCGCCACAGACCATGGCCATGCAACCGTTGCGGCAGGCCGCTTCTGCGTCCATCCGTGTACGTTCGCAGCTGCTGGACCGCATGGTCAACCAGGCTGGCGAGGTCATGATCACGCGGTCGCGGCTTGAGGTCGAACTTTCACAGCTGCGCGGCTCACTCAGCGACATGAGCGGTAACTTGAACAGGCTAAGGCAACAACTGCGTGACATTGAAGTTCAGGCTGAAAGCCAGATGCAGTCACGTATGGCCCAGGCCAAAGAAGATCAGGCGGGCTTTGATCCGCTCGAATTTGACCGTTTCACGCGTGTGCAGGAATTGACCCGAATGATGGCCGAGTCCGTGAACGACGTTGCAACCGTGCAGCGTACGCTCCAGCGGACTGTGGAAGCGACCGAAGACGACCTGATTGCACAGGCACGGCAGACACGGGAACTCCAGCGAGACCTCTTGCGCACCCGCATGGTCGAGTTTGAAGGCATCTCCGACCGGCTTTATCGTGTGGTTCGACTGGCATCCAAGGAAACTGGCAAGCAGGTCAAGCTCGACTTGCTGGGCGGCACGATCGAGATGGACCGTGGCATGCTGGACCGCATGACACCGGCCTTTGAACACCTGCTGCGTAACTGTGTGGCGCACGGCATCGAAAGCCCCGAAGCGCGCCTGGCCGCGGGCAAGGAAGCAGCCGGTCTGATCACGGTGAATCTGCGCCAGGAAGGCAATGACGTCTCCGTCGACTTCAGTGATGACGGTGCCGGCCTTGACCTCAAACGCATTCGCGAAAAAGGCATCAGCCTGGGACTTGTGTCTGCTGACCAGGTTCTGAGCGAACAGGATGCCGCCAACCTGATTTTCATGCCCGGGTTTTCAACAGCGTCCCAAGTGACGGAACTTTCTGGCCGCGGCATTGGCATGGATGTCGTCCGTGCCGAGGTCAACGCGGTCGGTGGACGTATCGAGACATCGACGGTCACCGGCAAGGGGACGCACTTCAAGCTGGTACTGCCGCTCACAACTGCCGTGACCCAGGTCGTGATGCTGCGCGCAGGCAACCTTTCGGTCGGTGTACCTGCCAACGTGGTGGAAACCGTCCGCCGCGCCACGGCGAAGGAACTGCAGCAAGCCTACAACACCGGAACCATGGATGTCGCCGGTGAATCAGTGCCCTTCTTCTGGTCGGGGGCCTTGTTGCAGTCCTCCCATAACAGTAATGAAGCGCAGGCGAAAACAACACCTGTCGTCATCTTCCGAAGCGCTGCCCAGCGAATTGCCCTGCACGTTGATGAAGTGCTGGGCAACCAGGAGGTCGTGGTCAAGAATCTCGGGCCACAGCTTTCGCGCCTGCCCGGTCTGGCCGGCATGTCAGTGCTGGCGTCGGGCGCTGTGGTGCTGATCTACAACCCTGTTGCGCTGGCATCGGTGTATGGCCAGGTGGCCCGGGCCCTGAGTTCAGACAGGGCCGAGCCGCACATGCTGGAGGCAGCCCCAGCCGGTTCCGCTGCGACGCCGCAAGCCCCTGTGCTGACGCAGGTGACGCCGCAGATTCCCCTGATTCTGGTGGTTGATGATTCCATCACCGTCAGGCGTGTGACACAGCGCCTGCTGCAGCGTGAGGGCTACCGTGTCGCCATGGCTGCTGATGGCCTGCAGGCACTTGAACGTCTTCAGGAAGAACGGCCTGCTGTCGTGCTGTCCGACATTGAGATGCCCCGCATGGATGGATTCGACCTGGCGCGGAACATTCGCGGTGATGTGCGACTGGCAAGCCTGCCTATCGTCATGATCACCTCACGCATCGCAGAAAAACATCGCGAGCACGCGAGGGAGCTGGGTGTCGATCATTACCTTGGCAAGCCCTACTCTGAAGAAGAGTTGATGAGCCTGGTACGTCACTATTGCAACACTGAGGTGCCTGCTTCGGCCTGAATGTTTGATGAGGGTGTCCGCCTTGCGGCCCCGCCTCCGGCATCAACAGGCTGGCAAGTTTTCGATCAGGATTTCTTGACCACGGCATAGCGCCTCAGCGTGAGCGCACGCGCTTCATCGTGTTGCACTATCGGCACGGGGTAGTTCTGCCCCAGCTCCACACCAGCAGCCTTGAGTTCCAGTGGTTTTGCCAGCCAGGGTGCATGAAGGGCATTGTTGGGCAGGCCTGCAAGCACAGGCAAGTACCTGCGGATGAACTTGCCTTCAGGGTCGAACTTCTCGCTCTGGCTCGTGGGGTTGAATATCCTGAAGTATGGTTGCGCATCGCAGCCACTGCTTGAAGCCCATTGCCAGCCGCCATTGTTTGAGGCCAGGTCAAAGTCGTTGAGCTTTTCCGCAAAATAGTGCTCACCCCAACGCCAGTCCAGGCCAAGGTCCTTGGTCAGGAAGCTCGCGACGACCATGCGCAGGCGGTTGTGCATGTAGCCGGTCTGGTTGATCTGCGCCATCGCGGCATCGACCAGCGGGTAGCCGGTCCGGCCTTCGCACCAGGCGTCAAACAGGGCCTGGGCACCGGCGCCTTTTTCCCAATCTATCAGGTCATACTCAGGCTTGAAGGCTTCGCTCGCAGCATGCGGAAAGTTGCTGAGGATCTGCGCATAAAAATCGCGCCAGATGAGTTCACTCAGCCAGACAGCTGCCCCTTCATCGCCTTCTTTCTGGCGCTCAAGCGCTGTCGATGCGAGCTTGCGTATCGATACCGTGCCAAAGCGCAGGTGTACCCCAAGGTAGCTTGGCCCCTTCACTGCCGGGAAGTTGCGGGTCTCTCCATAGCCTGTCATGCGGCCCAGAAAGTCCTCAAACAGCTGTTCGCCGCCGCTCATGCCGGTCGGGATTTTCAGGGCCTTGAGGTTTGTTTCCTCAAACCCCAGTTTTTTCAGTGTTGGCACTGACCCGTGATGTTCAGCTGGCCGGGGCGCCAGCGCGCCAGCATATTTCTCCACGGGGTATGGCGAGAGGTAAAACCCGTCAACCTTCTTGAGCCAGGCGTTTTTGTAGGGCGTGAAGACGCTGTAAGGTTTGCCTGCCAGGGTCAGCACTTCTGCATTTTCAAAAATCACATGGTCCTTGAAGGTGTGAAATGCCCGGCCTTCCTGTTCAAGTTTCGCCTGTACCGCAGCATCACGTTCCCGTGCCTTCGGCTCGTAGTCGTGATTGGCAAACACTGCGTCAGCCGACAGCTGCGTGGCGAGGGTGGGCACAACATCGCTGGCAACCGCGTGGACGACGATGAGTCCGCCATCCGGAATATGGTGTTTGCTGGCAAGCCTCTGCAAACCCTCATGCAGCTCTAACGTTGACTCACGTATGAACTCGACCCTGCGGTCTGCGCGTGGCAGGCTGTCGAGGATAGCCGTGTCAAAAACAAAAACGCACAACACCTGTCGGCAGGATTTGAGCGCCTGATAGAGGGCGGCATTGTCTTGCAGCCTCAGGTCGCGCCTGAACCACATCAGGCCGGTGTTGTACTTTTTCTGCATGAAACATATCTTACAGAGGCGATTGAGGGCATGTGCCGGCCGCACCACGCCACTGCCTGCTGGGCGTAAAATGCTGCCATGCCACTTGACTCATCGCCGATCAACCTGACGCATCACTTTTTGATTGCCATGCCGGGTTTGAACGACGAGACCTTCGCCAAAAGCGTGGTTTACATGTGTGAGCACTCCGAGCGTGGGGCCTTGGGCCTCGTGATCAACAAACCCAGCGATATCAGCCTCAAAAACCTTTTTGACAAGGTAGAGCTTCCGCTGCACAGGCAGGACCTCACGCTGGCCCCTGTCTTTCAGGGCGGCCCGGTGCAGACCGAGCGCGGTTTTGTGCTGCACGAATCCATGATGCCGGGCAATGAGTCGGTCTACGCATCGACCATGACCATCCCCGGCGGCCTCGAAATGACAACCTCCAAGGATGTCCTTGAGGCGTTGTCCACCGGCAATGGTCCCCGGCGCATTTTTGTCTCACTCGGATATTCCTCCTGGGGCGAGGGCCAGCTCGAATCCGAACTTTCGGACAACAGCTGGCTTACTGTGGCGGCCGACCCTGCGGTGATCTTTGACACCCCGGTTGAAGAGCGTTACGACAAGGCCCTGTTGCTGCTCGGCCTTCAAAGCTGGATGCTCTCACCCGAGGCTGGCCACGCATGAAGCCGACGGGCCGCCCCAAGGCGAATACCGCAGCACGGAGTGCGAAGGCCTCCCGATGAGCCTGACGGCCATGCCTTCCCCGGCCGGCGGCCTGCAAACTTTTCTGGCTTTTGATTTCGGCTTAAAACGTACCGGTGTTGCTTCGGGAAATGTCCTGACCCGCACCGCCACTCCACAGCAAACCATTGCCGCAGAAGGCGATGCCCGCTTCCCGGTGATTGCTGCAAGACTCAAGGAGTGGCAGCCTGATGCGCTGGTGGTCGGCGTTCCCTTTCATCCCGACGGCGCAAGCCACGAAAACACTGAACGCGCCCGAAAATTTGCGCGACAGTTGCGTGGACGTTTTGGTCTCCAGGTGTTTGAGGTTGACGAGCGTTACAGCACGACAGAAGCGCTTTCCGCAGGCGCCCGTGACGCAGATGCCGCTTCAGCCTGCATAATTCTGGAGCAGTTTTTAAGGAGTCTTCCATGAGTAGCCTGACGCTGGACGCAGAAGCGCTGTACCGCGACCTGCATCGCAACATGCAGCAATTGATGGCCACCTATGACGAGCTTCCCCTGCTGGTCGGTGTCGCATCGGGTGGTGCCTGGCTGGCCCGGCGCCTTCAGGGCGACCTCAGCCTTCCCGGTGAGCCCGGCATCCTCTCGTCATCCATGCACAGGGATGATTTCTCAAGCAGGGGCCTCGCATCCAGCGCACAAACCATGCTGCCTTTTGATGTCAATGGTGCGCACCTGGTGGTTGTGGATGACGTGCTCTACACCGGCCGCACCATACGTGCGGTGCTCAATGAGCTTTTTGATTACGGGCGCCCCGCGAGTGTCAAGCTGGTGGTGCTGGTTGACAGGGGCGGGCGGGAGCTGCCCGTGCAGCCTGATCTGGCCATCGCGCGCGTGGCCCTGCCTGCATCGCAAAGCCTGGAGCTCGAGCTCCTTGAAAACGGGCAGTTCAGTTTCAAGGTCCAGGACAGGGATGCGTGAATCAGCATGGCGATGAAAACGAAACAACAGCAAAGAAACCATCAGGGGCGAGGAGCTTAAAACGTGTTGTACCGACGAAACCCACAACTCAACAAGAACGGTGAACTCATTCACCTGCTGTCCATCGAGGGCTTGCCCAAGGCCATCCTGACGCAGATTCTCGATACGGCCGCCAACTTCGTCAGCATTGGCGACCGCGAGGTCAAGAAAGTTCCACTGTTGCGCGGCAAGACCGTGTTCAACCTTTTCTTCGAAAACTCCACACGCACCCGTACCACCTTTGATATTGCTGCCACCCGACTGTCGGCAGACGTGATCAACCTCGACATCGCACGCTCGTCTGCCTCCAAGGGCGAATCGCTGCTCGACACCATTGCCAACCTCAGCGCCATGGCCGCCGACCTGTTTGTGGTGAGACATAGCGAATCGGGTGCGCCTTACCTAATCGCCCAGCACGTCGCGCCACATGTGCATGTCATCAACGCCGGCGACGGCCGCCATGCCCATCCCACGCAGGGGCTGCTGGACATGTACACCATTCGTCACTACAAAAAAGACTTCAGCAACCTGACCGTCGCCATCGTGGGCGACGTGCTGCACTCGCGTGTCGCCCGTTCGGACATCCATGCGCTCACCACGCTGGGCTGCCCCGAGGTGCGTGTGGTCGGCCCCAAGACACTCGTGCCTGCCGACATGGCCCAAATGGGTGTGCGGGTATGCAACACGCTGGAAGAGGGTATCAAGGGCGCAGATGTGATCATCATGCTGCGCCTGCAAAACGAGCGCATGTCGGGCGCCCTGTTGCCCAGCAGCCAGGAATTTTTCAAGAGCTTTGGGCTGACCACCGAGAAGCTGAAGCTCGCCAAACCCGATGCCATCGTCATGCACCCTGGACCCATCAATAGAGGTGTTGAAATCGATTCTGCCGTGGTCGATGGGGCGCAAAGTGTCATCCTGCCGCAGGTGACGTTCGGCATTGCCGTGCGCATGGCTGTCATGGGCATCGTCGCAGGAAACGAAGCATGAAGATACTGATCAAAAACGGCCGAGTCATTGATCCCGCTTCCGGGCTTGATGCAGTGGGCGATGTTGCCATCGCAAGCGGCCGCATCGTATCTCTGAAGACAGCTCCGGCAGATTTCTCGCCCAACAAGGTGATTGATGCCGACGGCTGCATCGTCATGCCAGGCCTGATTGATCTTTCGGCGCGTTTGCGCGAGCCGGGGCATGAGCATGAAGGCATGCTTGAAAGTGAACTGGCGGCTGCCGTCGCTGGTGGCGTTACCAGCCTGGTGTGCCCGCCCGACACCGATCCTGTTCTGGATGAACCCGGCCTGGTTGAAATGCTCAAGTTCAGGGCCGAAAAACTGCACCAGTCACGCGTGTTTCCGCTCGGTGCCCTGACCCGTGGGCTCAAGGGTGAAACACTGACCGAGATGATTGAATTGACCGAGGCTGGCTGTGTCGGTTTCAGCCAGGCAGAAATCCCTCTGGGCAACACGCAGGTGCTGATGCGTGCTCTTCAATATGCATCAAGCTTTGGCTATACCGTGTGGCTCAGGCCGCAGGAGATTCACCTCGGCAAGGGTGTTGCAGCCAGCGGTCCGCTGGCCACCAGGCTGGGCCTGAGCGGTGTGCCTGTTGCTGCGGAAACGATTGCACTGCACACCATCATCGAGCTGGTTCGCTCCACAGGCGCACGTGTGCATTTGTGCCGAATCAGCAGCGCTTCCGGGCTTGCACTGGTGGCTGCGGCCAAGGCGCAGGGCCTCCCCATCACCTGTGATGTCAGCATCAACAGCCTGCACCTGACCGATGTCGATATCGGTTATTTCGACAGCCGCGCGCGGCTGGAACCGCCGCTGCGCCAGCAGCGCGACCGCGACGCCTTGCGCAAGGGCCTGGCTGACGGCACCGTTGATGCGCTGGTGTCTGACCATACACCGGTGGATGAAGACGCCAAGACCCTGCCTTTTGCAGAAGCAGAGCCCGGTGCGACCGGCCTCGAACTGCTGTTGTCGCTGGCCTGCAAATGGTCGGGCGACAGCGGCGGGGAGGCCACCTTGATGCGCGCACTTGCTGTGCTCACCTGCGAGCCAGCGCGTGTTCTCGGTGCATCCCTCGGGCCCTTGCAGGCCAGTGCGGGGCGTTTGCTTGAAGGTGGTGTGGCGGATGTCTGCGTGTTCGACCCGGCGGCCATGTGGACCGTTGAGCCCGGCAGCCTGCGAAGCCAGGGCAAACACACGCCGTTCTCAGGCTACCAGCTGCCGGGCAGGGTGCGGTACACCGTGGTCGGCGGCCATCTGGCTTACCAGATGTCGGCCGGGCAGACAAAGATCGAGGCCTGAGCTTGCGCAGCTTCAAGGCTGGCATCAGGCTGGCGCGCGCGTTGCTGCATGTGCTGGTGGGTTTTTTCACCATCCTGCTCGTGTTTCCGCGCATTGGGCAGGAAGGGCGCGAACACCGAATACAGGTATGGTCGGCACAAATGCTGGCCTGTATTGGCATTGAACTTCGGGTGACTGGCAACGCCATTCTCCCCGGCCCTTTACTCCTGGTGGCTAACCACATCTCCTGGCTGGATATCACATCCCTGCACGCCGCACGCTTTTGCCGCTTTGTGTCCAAGGCTGACATCAAGCAGTGGCCGCTCATAGGCAGGCTGGCCACAGGCGTGGGCACGCTTTTTATCGAACGCGAATCCCGGCGCGACGCCATGCGTGTGGTGCACCACATGACGGACAGTCTGCGCCAGGGCGACGTGATTGGCGTCTTTCCCGAAGGCACGACCAGCGACGGTACAGGCCTTCTGCCATTTCACGCCAACCTGCTGCAGGCGGCGATTGCTGCCGACGTGCCGGTGCAGCCGGTCGCCATCTCGTTCATCGACGCCTCGACAGGGCAACGCAGCACTGCGCCCTGTTATGTCGATGACGATACCCTTCTGGGGTCGATCTGGCGCACGCTCAGCGCCTCCGGCATTGTTGTGGCAATCACCTTCGGCGAGCCGCAGCGGGCCGAAGGCAAAGACCGGCGTGAGTGGGCGCATGCCCTGCGCGAGGACGTCGCCGCCTTGCGCCAGTCCTGATTGCCCCTGACCCGTTCAGGGTTTGGCCTTGATATAGCGCCACTCCTGCGTCCGGCCGCCAAAACCGTAGGCTTCTGCCCGCACATCGTGAATGTAGATGTAGCTTTCGTCATGCACATTGCCCAGCAGCTTTTCAAAAGCCTCAAATGATTCCGCGATGTACTGCGCCTTCTCGTCCTTGGTATTGGTGCCGTCCACCACCTTGATGTCGAAGTAAAAGCTGTTCCTGCTTTGCGCTGCGAGCGAGCTGCCGCCGACTATCCAGTGTTCAGGCGCGATGTAGTCGATGGCGATGGACGTGAGCTCGCGTCTCTTGTGCAGGATGCGGGTGGTGAGTTCGAGCAGCATTTCCGAGATCTGTGTGCTCAGTTCCGCGCTGGCGGGCTGGCTGACCTTGACGTTAAGTATGGGCATTTTTGCAACTCCTTGAATATATAGTTAGCTATGCAACTATATGGGTAAAAAAGGGTGAATCTATTTGGGCGCGGTGCTGTGCTTATTTCAGCGCGGCTGACACGCTGCGAACGTGGGCTACGGTTTCATCGAAATTGTCCTTTCCTATGGTTTGTTGAATACGGCGGGTGACGTCGCCGCTGGCTTTGTTGATGGCCGCATGCATCGCTTCTGCGTCTGGCGTGGGATAAACCGCCCAGTGCCTCCCGTCGGATTCGATGCTTCTGCGCTCCACCAGTTTCAGTGTTTGAAGGCCGTCCAGCAGGCGTGTAGCCGTGGGCCGGGAGATCGTCAGTTCGTCGGCAATCTGGTGCTGCAGCAGGCCGGGTTTTTTCAGCACCAGGCGAAGCATGAAACCCTGCGATGGCGTCACGCCGAATGGCTTGAATGCGATAGTCCATTCCTTGTCGACAAGCCGGGCCAGCGCAGTGGTATTGAAATACAGGCAGTGGTCAAACATGACGGCAAGTCTATCAAATACTAATTAGCTATGCAACTTTATGTGAAGCGCCAAATGACCGGTTATCTGAATTTGGGCTTCTTTCCGATGTAGGCAGCTACCTACGGGCATCACTTGTAGGGGACTACCGGGCCTGGGAGCGTGCCGTAATAAGGTGGCAAAACACCCCGGCAATCAGGCTTTCTGCCTTATTGAAATGGGCATGTTAATCACCAAGGAGATCACCATGAACAAGGACACCGTAGAAGGCAACTGGCTGCAATTCAAGGGCAAGGTCAAGGAGCAATGGGGCAAGCTGACCGACGATGACCTCGACATCATTGCCGGAAAGCGCGACCAGTTGCTGGGTCGAATCCAGGAGCGTCACGGCATCACCCGCGAGGAAGCCGAGAAGCAGGTCACCGAGTGGCATGAGAAAAACCCGACCAATTTTTTCGAGCGTTATTGAAGCCGACCATTCAAAAGGAATTCTGACGATGAAACACAAGCTTCTCATGCTGACCATTGCACTGTCGTGTACCTTCGCCGGCAATGCCATGGCGCTGACCAAAGACGAATACAAGGCCGGCAAAGACCGTATCTCGGCTGACTACAAGGCCAACAAGCAGAGGTGTGATGGCTTTAAGGCCAACGCGAAGGATGTCTGCGAGTCTGAAGCCAAGGGCGTTGAGAAGGTCGCCAAGGCTGAGCTTGAGGCTCAGTACAAGCCCACGCCCAAAAACATGGAGAAGGTGGGCTTCGCCCGGGCTGACGCTGCCTATGACACAGCCAAAGAGAAGTGCGATGACTTCGCTGGTAACGCCAAAGACGTCTGCGTCAAGGACGCCAAGGCTGCACACGTGAAGGCCAAGGAGGACGCCAAAGTTGCCAAGGCCGTGGCCGATGTCAACAAGGTCAAGACCGACAAGGTCGCTGATGCCAGCCAGGATGCCAACAAGGCAAAGAACGAGGCTGACTACAAAGCGGCGAGGGAGCGTTGCGATGCCCTTGCCGGTGCGCCCAAGGACAGCTGCGTGAATGACGCCAAAGCGAAATTCGGGATGAAGTAAGACCCTTCAATCGTCAAACAACCCGGCATGCATGGCATGGCCGGGTTTTTTTTTGCCCGCAGAGATGCATGGGGCATTGGCATTCGTCCGCGCTTTATGCCGAACCGGGCACCGTCCAATCACGCAAACCAGGTGATCTTCCCTGTGGCGATGTCATGCATGGCCGAAACAACCCTTACCTTGCCTTCCCTGACCAGCTCTGCGAGGACAGGGCTCTTCTTCAAGATCATCTCCGCTGCGTCTTTGGCGTTCTGGTCGGCCACCTGCTGCACCAGCACGCTGTTTTTCGAACTTTGCACGCCGGTGTAGTTCAGCTTCTCAAGCGAGGGGCGTATGTTGGCAAGCAGGGCAGTCAGGTTGCCCATTTTTGCGTTATCGACAGCGCCCTTGATGGCGCCGCATTCGGTGTGGCCAAGCACCACAATCAGTTTGGCGCCCGCCAGTTTGGTCGCGAACTCAAGACTGCCGAGGATGTCCGTATTCACAAAATTGCCGGCGATGCGTGCAGCGAACATGTCGCCCAGCCGCTGGTCGAACACGAGTTCTGGCGGCACGCGGCTGTCAATGCAGCCAACGACGATGGCCACTGGCGACTGCTGCTTCGCGGTGTCCTTCACCTGCCTGGTCAGATCGCAATTGATGGTCTTGCCCGCGACGAAGCGTGCATTGCCGTCCTGCAGCCGCTTAAGCACGGCATCCGGTGTTTTCGCTGACTGGCTGGCCGATGTAAACACCGCGCAGCCTTCTTCACCCCGGGCCGGCATCGCAGCCGCAGCTGCCAGCGCCGAAAAACCGGCGAATTGCCTGAAAGTCTGACGGCGTGAAAGCATGGTGTGGCCCTTTGAAAGCAAGCAGTGTGGCTTTCAGCTTGTTACAAGTCAAGGCGGCTTACCCGGCGCCTTCTAAAATAGGACACCGCTGCCAGTCGGGCAACGCACCCTGCGGGGTTGCCCGGGATGCGGTCATATCAAAGGTCAGCATGCTTGTTCAGGATGGTTTGCCCCCGCGTGAGCGCATGCGGGCGCTGTGGGTGATTATTCCGGGGATCCTCGTTACGGTGCTCGACGGCACCATCGTCAACCTGGCCCTGCCCGACATCACGCGTGAACTGCATGCCACCGCTGCCCAGTCCATCTGGGTTATCAACGCCTACCAGATCGCCATCATTGCGCTGCTGCTGCCCCTGGCCACGCTGGGCGATGTGGTGGGCTACAGGCGTGTGTACATGGCTGGCATGGCGATTTTCACTGTGGCGTCAGTGGCCTGTACCTTTGCAGATTCATTGACCACACTTGCGCTGGCGCGTGGCCTGCAGGGTGTGGGCGCGGCTGGCATCATGGGCGTGAATGCGGCACTGGTTCGCCTGACCTATCCCCGTGGGCTTCTGGGCCGCGGCATTGCATTGAACTCCATGGTGGTGGCGGGGGGCACGGTGGCCGGCCCTTCGATTGCCGCAGCCGTGCTGTCAGTGGCATCCTGGCCGTGGCTGTTTGCCATCAACGTGCCCATAGGCGTGTTCTGCCTGTTGCTGGGCCGTAGTGCCCTGCCGCACAACCTTTCAAAGGCCGGCAGCCACCGCATGTCGTGGCTGGATGTGATCCTCAATATCCTGATGTTCACCCTTGTCGTGCTCGGCCTTGACGGCCTGGGCGTGCGGCATGAGGGGCCGGGTGCTACCGGTCAGGGGGTGCCCATGTGGCTGGCGGCAACGGAGCTGGGGCTGGGTATTGCGATCGGCATTTTTTATGTACGCAGGCAGTTGAAGCAGCCCCTGCCGCTTTTCCCCGTAGACCTTCTGCGCATTCCGGTGTTCGCGCTCTCGATGGGCACATCCATAGGCGCTTTCTGCGCGCAGATGCTGGCCTATGTGGGCCTGCCGTTTCTGCTGCTCGACAGTTATGGCCGTACTCACCTTGAAGCAGGGTTGCTGCTGACGGCCTGGCCGGTGGGCATAGCCATCACAGCGCTGGTAGCAGGCCGGATGATCGGCCGCATGTCCGGTGGCGTGCTGGGCGGAACAGGCCTGGGCCTGATGGCGCTGGGTCTGGCCTTGCTGGCGCTGCTGCCGGCACAACCCTCCAACGCAGACATCGTCTGGCGCATGCTGATCTGCGGCATGGGTTTTGGATTGTTCCAGTCACCCAACAACCACATCATCCTCACCTCGGCGCCTGCGCATCGCAGCGGCGGCGCGGGCGGCATGCTGGGCACTGCGCGCCTGACAGGGCAGATCATGGGCGCAGTGTTGCTGGCCATGATCTTCGGTGTGTTTGACCCGCATGACGGCAAAGGGCCGTTGATTGCCCTGTGGCTGGCGGCAGGGTTTGCTGCTGTCGCAGGCACCTTCAGTGCGCTGCGCATCAAGCATCTATAAGCACTGGTGTGTGCGTCTGTTGACTTAACGTTTAGCAGGCCTGTAGTCCATCAGTTTCATGGCCGCCGTCAATGCCTTTGCCGAAGAAGCGTAGCCATCCCACGGCTTGTTGCCAATGGTCAGACGCTCGCCGATGTTCTGTACATTCCAGTGCGCGCCACCCGTCAGGTCGGGCAGTTCGTCCCACGCTACCGGCACCGACACGCCCATGCCCGGCCGTGCCCGGGCGGACCAGGCACTGACTGTCGTCGCGCCAAAGCCGTTGCGAAGGTAGTCGGCAAAAATCTTGCCGACCCGGTTGGTCGGGCCGCTCTTGGCCACAAAGCGCTGCGGTATGGTGCGCGCCAGGTGCTGCACGATGAACTGCGAGAAGCCCTTCACCGTGTCCCAGTCATGCAGGCGCTTGATGGGTATCACCACATGCAAACCCTTGCCGCCGCTGGTTTTAAGAAAAGGCACCAGTCCCAGTTCTTCTACCAGCGTGCGCACCAGCAGCGCGGCTTCCTGCATTTGCGGCCAGGTTACGCCTTCACCCGGGTCCAGGTCAAAAGTCATGCGGTCTGGCTTGCCAATGCTTGATGCCGTGGCATTCCATGTGTGGAACTCAATCGTGTTCATCTGTGCAGACGACAACAGCCCTGTGACATTTCCAATCTCCAGCAGCGAGTCGTGCGAGGGGTCCAGTGCAGGGTCCAGCAGTTTCACGCCGGGCAGTTCATCGCCCTTGGCGTGCTTTTGAAAAAACAGCTCACCCGCGGTGCCCGACGGCGCACGCACCAGCGACACCGGCCGGCCCTTCAGGTGCGGCAGCATCACCTCGGCGACGGCGGCGTAGTGCTGCACCAGGTCGAGTTTTGTCAGGCCGCTTTGTTTGTCGATAACCCGCTCGGGGTGCGTCACGCGCAGCGACTTTGGCAGCGGCGGCGCTGCCGGTTTTTTGCTGGCAGTCTTTTTTACCGGCGTCTTCGACGTCGCCCGGGCTACGGGCTTTCCTTCAGGTTTCAGATCAGATGCTTTCACAACTTTCTCCCGGGTAATGGCCTGCGGTCTTTTGTCGCTGCGCAGGCCCTTGAATACTGCGTGCCGCACGCGGTTGGTGTTGGTCCAGTCTGCAAAAGCTATCTCGGCCAGCAATTTGGGCTTGACCCAGTGCGGCTTACCCTCAACCGTTGTCTTGCTGTCAAACGGGCGTACGTCGGTTTCAAGCCTGTCGAGTTGCGTGCGCAGGTCCGTCAATACTTTTTCATTGAAGCCGCTACCCACATTGCCGGCGTACTGCAGATTACCTTTGGCATCGTGTATGCCCAGCAGCAACGCGCCCAGCCCGCTGCGCGAGCCTTTGGGTTCGGTAAAACCGCAGATGATGAATTCCTGCCGCTTGCCGCATTTGAGCTTTATCCAGTCTGGCGAGCGGCGCGACTGGTAAGGCGCATCGGCGCGTTTGCCGATCAGGCCCTCAAACCCCAGCTTGCAGGCCGAGCTGACCAGGTCTTTGGACGGGGCATCAAACGCATCGCTGAAGCGCAGGCTGGGAGATTTGTTTTTTGCCATGATCTTTTGCAGCAGGGCGCGCCGTTCCGACAGCGGTACATCCCGCAAGTCATGGCCTTTATAAAAGGGCAGGTCGAAGACGTAATACACGATGGCCGCTGCATTGGCGCTGGGCGCTGCGGTCTTGCGCCCCCGGCCTTCAAACGCGCCTTGCAGCATCTGGAAGTTGGGAATGCCGTCCTTGTCGGGCACCACAATTTCGCCATCCAGCCACGCAGTGTCCAGCTTCAGCGTCTTAAGTGCGCTGGCAAGTTGCGGCATCTTGTCTGTCCAGTCATGGCCGTTACGCGTGAAGCAATGCACCTTGTCGCCGTCCAGCCTTGTCATCAGGCGGTAACCGTCGAACTTCAGTTCATACAGCCAGTCGCCTTCGGGCGCAGTCTCCACCAGCGTTGCGAGCTGCGGCTCCATCATGGGCGGCAACTTCGCCTTGACTGCTGATGCAGGCAGCTCTTTTGGAGCGGCTTGTGACGCTGGTTTTTTCTTTGTCGCAACTGCTTTTGTTTTTGGAGCAGTGCTGTTCATCACGCTGTCTGGCAGCACCTCTGTGATGTCGTAATCGGCGGCAGGGCGCTCTTCGCTGTCATGCTCCTTGATCAGCAGCCAGGGCACCTGCTTTTCGCCCTTGCCCTTCATGCGAACCAGTGTCCATTTGCCGCGCAGCTTCTCCCCGTGGATTTCAAACTTCAGCTTGCCCGACTTGAAGCCTTTGACCGGGTCTTCAATCGGCGACCAGGTGCCGCGATCCCAGACGATGACATTGCCCGCGCCATATTGTTTGGCCGGTATCTTGCCCTCGAAACTGCCGTACGACAGCGGGTGGTCTTCAACCTGCACGGCCATGCGTTTGACCTTGGGGTCAAGGCTCGGCCCCTTGGGCACGGCCCAGCTTTTCAGCGTGCCTTCAAACTCCAGCCGGAAGTCGTAGTGCAACCGGCTGGCCCAGTGCTTCTGAATGACATAGGCCAGTGCTTTCGTATTCGGCTTGCCGCCCTCCGCCGGTTCGGGTGTGACGCCGAAGTTGCGCTTCTGCCGATACAGCTCCAGCGAATCGTTTTTGGCCATGGCGCAGATTGGCTATGCCGCTTATGCCGCTTTGCGCCGGGCCACGCTTTTTTGCGGGGCCGCGCGTGACTTCGCTGCTGTTTTTTTGGCCGCTGCCCCCGATCCAGTTCTTTTCTTCGCTGGTGGCGCATCCTCCGCGTCGCCTTCATCTTCTTCAGCTGCGGCCTTCCCGGTTTTTGCACCTGGTTTCTTCAGACTGCGCTTGAGCAGCTCCGTCAGGTCGATGATCTGCGCGCCGCCAGCAGCGCTTTCTTCCACATGCTCCAGCGGCGTGACGGTTTCGGTCTTGCCCGCCTTCACGCGCTGGTGCACCAGCTTCATGATGGCGTCCCTGAACTCGTCCTTGTAATCCTCCGGGTTCCACTTCGCGCTCATGTCTTTCACCAGCTGCTCGGCCATCTTCATCTCGTTGTCCCGTATGCCGGCAGACTTGATGCCCTCGGGAGGCAGCTCAAGATTGGTCCAGGGCCGAATCTCGTCGCCCCAGCGCAGCAGGTTCAGCACCATGCCCTTGCCCGAAGGGATCAGCGCCGCCAGGTGCTGCTTGGTCTGGATGACCACACGCGCCACACCGACCTTGCCGGTCTTCAGCAGCGTCTCGCGCAGCAGTGCATACACCTTGGCCCCCTTGTTGATGGGCGCAATGTAGTAGGGCCGCTCAAGGTAAACGAAGGGGATCTCGCCCGCATCGACGAACGCTTCAATCTCTATCGTCTGCGTCGTCTTGGGGTAGGCGTCGGCGATTTCCTTGTCGCTGAGGATGACGTACTCGCCCTGCTCATGGGCAATGCCCTTGACGATGTTTTCCTTGGTGATTTCCTTGCCGGTCTTCTTGTTGATGCGCTTGTAGCCCACCGGGTCCATGCTGCGCTTGTCCAGCCAGTCAAAGTTCAGGCCCTGCTCGGAGGTCGCGGAATGCAGGCCGACAGGTATGTGCACCAGCCCGAAGGTGATGGCGCCCTTCCAGAGGACGCGTGAGGATGCTTCTGCTGCCATGTTGCGCTTTCGATGGATTGGAGAGAGCCGCATAAACGGCATTCCATCGTGGCGCGCAGGGCAGCATAGTGCGGTAGGACAAGGCAAATGCCCGCTGTCGGCGCGCCCTGGCTTTCACGCTGGCCGGGTGCGTCTGCCGAGGCGCCTGCGGGGACGCGCTGCGACCTCCGTGCAGGCTGGATTTGCTACAACTTTAATAGCTGCTTACGCGCGTATTCATTGGCCTGCAGCCCGATTTTTCCCTTAAATACGACCTTTTTCGGGCATTTTTTGCCTGTTGGCGGGCGGTTTTCCCGCCCGGAATCTCAAAAGTTAATATGGAAGTTAACTTTCCATGTATTTTTAACGTGCACGTTAAAAATTTAAGGTTTACGTTAAATTTGAAGTCACAAGACCCTGCGCCGTGCGCACGGCCAGGGCATGCCCTCAGTCTTCCGCCGTGAAACCGGACGCCTTCACGATGGGCGCCCAGCGCTCCTGGTCGGCCTTGATGACAGCGGCAAAGCTGGCCGGCGTGCTCTGCACGGTGTCCATCGCGATGCCGGCGTAACCATCCTTGATGTCCTGGCGCTGCAGCACGGCGTTGATGGCGGCCGATGCCTTTGCAATCGTGGCCGGCGGTGTTTTGGCGGGCATGAAAAATCCCAGCCAGGATTCGATCACCATGTCTTTCAGGCCGCTTTCAACCAGGGTGGGTGCATCGGGCACAAAGCGGCTGCGCTGCGCGCCCATGGTCGCCAGCACACGCACGCGCCCGCTCTTGAGGTGCGGCAGCACTTCACCAATTGGGTTGATGCTGATGGGTATCTGGCCGCCCATCAGGTCCTGCAGCGCCAGCGCACCGCCCTTGTAAGGCACGTGCAGCAGTTCTGTGTTGATGGCACGCGACAGCATGATGCCGGTGAAGTGCGAGGCACTGCCGGCCGATGTGGAGGCGAAAGACGCCTGCCTGGGGTTGGCTTTGGCCCAGGCCACAAACTGCTGTAGGTTGGTGACGCTGGCGGGCAGGCTGGGGCCGGCGACAAGTGCATAGCCCGTCTTGGACGCCAGCGCCACGGGCGCAAAGTCCTGCAGCGGGTTGTAGCTCAGCTTGCGGAAGCTGTAGGGAAAGATGGTCATCACGAAGTCCGGCGTGAACAGCATGGTGCTTCCGTCGGCTTCGCTGTCACGCACGTATTCCGAGCCGAGCCGGCCCGAGGCGCCTGCGCGGTTGTCAACGATGATGCCGGCCGGGTAGTCGGCACGCAGCTTCTCGGCCGTCAGGCGCGCCACCGCATCGGTGCCGCCGCCTGCGGGAAAGGGAACAATCACGCGCGACACCTTGCCAGCGGCCTGTGCAAAGACAGACTGTGTGAATGACTGGGGAAGGGCGATGGCAGCGGCTGTGCCGGCAAGGAGTTTGCGTCGGATCATGAGATGCTTTCTGGTGTGTTGGCGTTGTTGTCAAAAAGAGGGTGGTCGCACTGGTGCTCAGGGTTTTTGTTCCGTCACATCCTGGTTGATGTGTTTGATGACGCCGTCAAACAGTGGCGTCACGTTGGCGGCGAACCAGGTGCGGAACTCCTGGCGGTAAGGTTTGCCCAGTGCCGCGTGCAGGTCTGCCTCGGTGTCAAACCAGAACTCCAGCGTGGCGTAAATTGCCGGCGCGCCGTCTTCGTGGTCCTGGCCCAGCAGCAGCCTGGCCGACAGGATGCGGTCGAACTTCATGTACATCTTCAGCGCGGAGCGCAGGGCTTGTTGCAGCTCGTCGCCCTTGCCAGGCTGGGGTTGGCCTATGAGGTAGGCGCATCGCATGAACATCTTTTGATTTCTTTCTGTGGCCACAAGGCCGTTTTGCAAATTGCACAAGCGGCGCGAAGTCCGCATGAGGGTGTGGTCAGCTCAGCCACTTCGCGAGTTGCGCACCTGCGCCGTCAATGGCGGCTGCCTTTTTCTCCGGGATGTTCAGGCCTTCGGCATAGATGAACTGAATGTCGGTAATGCCGATCAGGCTCAGGAAGTTGGTGACGTGGCCTGTCTGCGTGTCGCGGTTGGTGCCGGCATAAATCCCGCCCCGCGTGGCGAGGATGTAGCACTTCTTGCCTTCGGGCAACAGGCCTTTGGGGCCGGCAGGCGTGTACATAAAGGTCACGCCCACACGTGCGATGTGGTCGAACCAGGCTTTCATGCCCGATGAAATGCCGAAGTTGTACATGGGCAGGCCAAGCACGATGACGTCGGCCTGGCGAAGCTCCGCTATCAGCGAGTCTGAATATTCAAGCAGCTTGTTCTGGGCCGGCGTGCGGTCGGCGGCCGGCACGCGTGATGCCAGAAACGCAGGCGCTTCCAGATGGTGCGGCGGGTTGAGCCCGAGGTCGCGCGAGATGACGTTGGCGCCCGGGTTCTTCGCCAGCCAGGAGGTGGCAAAACGCTCCACCAGCTGGGTCGATTGCCCCTGGTCGCCAAAAATGCTGGTCGTGAGTTTGAACAGTGTGGTCATGTCAGCGTTCTTCTTAAAGGCCGGGTACAAAACGGTTCATGCGTGCGCCTATGCGTTTTTTCCAGTCGGTGCTCATCTCGAAGCCGGGCTGCTCCGCCGCCATCTCTTTGGTCTGTTTGTAGATCGCATCGTTCGATTGGGTGAGGTCCAGCGGAATCAGGAAAGGCTGCGGGAAGTACCACTCGGTATCGACGAACAGCTCAAGGTTGTTGCCGTCGGGGTCATGGCAGTAAATGCTCCAGGCGATGCCGTGGTTCGCCGGGAAGATGCTCTGGATGTTTTCCTTCTCGAGAATTTTCTGCAGCTTGCGCAGGCTGTCGAGGGATCCCACGCGGAAGGATATCTGGTTGATCACGCTGCCGAACTGTGCGTTGAACGGGTTGGGTGGAATGTTGTCGGGCTTGCCAGATACCAGCACCAGCTGGTGGTGGTCATGCGGGTCGCGCGAGAGAAAGATCAGGTCCATGCCGACCGCATGGCCGCGGTCCGTGACCGTGAACCCGAGCACGCGGGTGTAGAAGTCTTCCATCTTCGCCATGTCCTTCACGGCAAAGCCCATGTGGCTGAACATGAGGTTGGGGGCGTCGCTGTTCGGGGCGGCGGTGGCTGTTTCGGGTTTGGTGGCTACGCTTGTCGTCATGGTGTCTCCTTTTTAATCATCAACAAAAATCACAGGTCAAAACTCATGGTGCCAGGGGCGCGGCTTGTGAGGTCTGCAGTTGCGCGCGCAGGTCGGTCTTGAGCACCTTGCCGTAACTGTTTTTGGGCAGCGCGTTCACATACCGGTAATGTTTGGGGCGCTTGAAGCGCGCAATCGCCTGCAGGCAGCAGACATCGAGTTCTTTGTCGCAGGGCTGGCTGCCGGTTGTCAAGACGACAAACGCTACCGGCACCTCGCCCCATTCGGCATCGACCTGGCCGACCACCGCTACTTCTGACACGGCGGGGTGAGTGAGCAGCACTTCTTCAATCTCGCGCGGGTAGACGTTGGAGCCGCCGGTGATGATGAGGTCCTTTGACCTGTCTTTCAGCGTCAGGAAACCGTGGCTGTCCATGCAACCCGTATCGCCGGTATAAAGCCAGCCGTTCCTGAGGGTGTCGGCGGTCGCTTCGGGCTTGTTCCAGTAACCGGGCATGACGGTGTCGCCGCGCACCACGATCTCGCCTATGGTGCCTTCGGACGCGGGTTGACCGGTGTCATCGACCACGCGAACTTCGACCAGTGCCTGTGCCACGCCGACGGAAGCAATGCGCTGCTCCCATTCGGGATGGTTTGAGTCCGCAAGGTGTTCGCGTGACAACGCCGTGATGGTCATGGGGCTTTCGCCCTGGCCGTAAATCTGCGCAAAGCACGGCCCCATCACGTCCAGCGCCTGCCTGATGTCTTCCGTGTACATGGGACCGCCGCCGTAGACGATGGTCTTGAAGCCGCTGACATCGGCCTTGACCGCGCTGATGTGGTCCACCAGCCGTCTGACCATGGTGGGCGCCGCAAAAAAGCACAGGCTGCCCACATCGCGGGCCAGGGCTACCAGTTCTGCGGGATCAAAGCCGCCCGAGGCGGGCACCACGTGGCGCGCACCGCGCAGTGTGAATGCGTAGTTGTAAAGGCCGGCACCGTGCGACATGGGCGCGGCATAGACGATGGCATCAAGCGCCGCCACGTCGTCGACATCGGTGAAGTAGCAGGCCGTCATGGCCAGCAGGTTGCGGTGCGTCTGCATCACGCCCTTGGGCCGGCCCGTGGTGCCCGATGTGTAGAACAGTGAGGCCACGTCATCGGGCTGCCTGTCCTGCATGGCCATGGGCGGGTGCTGCACGGCTGCGGCGTAGTCACCGGATGTGAAGGTGATGACATGCACCCCGGTGCCCACCGTGGCGGCATCGCTTGCCAGCGCCCCCGATACCAGCAGCACATGCGCGCCGGAATCGCCGAGCACATAGTGCAGCTCTTTCACATGCAGCTTGTAGTTCACCGGCACGGCAATCGCGCCGGCCCACAGGATGGCGTTGAGCGCTTCAAGGTATTCAGGGCAGTTGGCTGAAAAGATGGCGACGCGGTCACCGGGCTGGATGCCGCATTGTTCCTTGAGAAAGCCTGCGAGTGATGCAGTGCGCTGCGCGAGCGTTCCGTAGTCCAGCAATAGCTGCGCGCCCACATAAAGGGCAGGCCGGTGCGGAAAAACTTCCGCAGACCTGCGCAGCAGCTGGGCGATGTTCACTGGCGGCGCTCCAGAATGCTGACGTAGCTGGCAACCGCTGCGCCGCCCATGTTGAAGACGCCTGCCATCGTGGCACCGGGGACCTGTATATCGCCTGCCTGGCCGATGAGCTGCATGGCCGATATGGCGTGCATCGAAACGCCTGTTGCACCTATCGGGTGGCCTTTGGCTTTCAGTCCGCCAGACGCATTGACTGGCAGTCTGCCACCCTTCATGACGGTGCCGTCATCGATAACCCGTGCGCCCTGACCAACGGGGGCCAGGCCCATGGCTTCATAGCTGAGCAGTTCGGCAATCGTGAAGCAGTCATGCACCTCGGCAAACGACAGGTCGGAGATAGAGCATCCGGCCTGCTGCAGGGCAGTCTTCCAGGCGCGGTGCGGGCCTTCAAAGTCCAGCGCGCGGCGGTTTTTTAACGGCAGGTAGTCATTGACCTGCACCCTTGAACGGATGGACACCGCCATGGGGAAGTCCCTGGTCACCTCGTCGCTGGCGATGATCAGCGCAGCTGCGCCGTCAGACACCAGTGAGCAATCGGTCTTGCGCAACGGGCCGGCAATGATGGGGTTCTTTTCCGAGACCGTGTTGCAGAAATCAAAACCGAGGTCACGCCGCATGTGCGCCCAGGGGTTGAGCGCGCCGTTCGCATGGTTTTTTGCGGCGATGCGCGCCAGTGTTTCGGACTGGTTGCCATAGGTGCGAAAGTAGTCATCAGCCACAGCGCCGAAGATGCCGGGAAAGCCGCCGGGTGGTGAGCCGGTCTCGCCCGAATAGCCGCAATCGCCGAGTATGCGTGTGACGTCTGCACCGCTGACATCGGTCATCTTTTCTGCACCCACCACGAGCGCGATTTTTGCGCGGCCTGATTCAATCGCATCGCATGCCGCGTAGATAGCTGCCGAGCCTGACGCACAGGCATTTTCAAGGCGTGTGGCCGGTTTCCAGCGCAGGCCTTCGTCCGCGTGGAGGGCGAGCGACGAGGCAAAAATATCCGGCGCAAAGCCACCGTTGAGGTTGCCCAGCCAGGTGCCGTCCACATCCTGGCCGGTGACGCCAGCGTGCGTCATGGCTTCGCGGGCCGCGCGTACGATCAGGTCTTCAAGGCGCATGCCGTCAAATTTACCGAAGGGGAGATGGCCCCAGCCCACTATTGACACCGCCACTGCAAGCTCCTCTGTATAGTCAGAAGCAGGACTTTAGGGCTGCCAGAGCGTTTCGAACAGGCGTCAAAATACGCTAGGGTTTCCCAGTACTTCCACCTCTCCCCGGGCATCTTTCAAGACATGGCCTCACCTGAATACGACGACGACCTGCTGCTGGTGTTCGACATTGCACCCGTGGGCTTGCTGGTGAGCCGCCAGCGTGTCATCCAGTCATACAACCAGGCGTTTTGCGACATCTTTGGCTACGCGCCCGAAGCCCTGCGTGGTGAATCGCTCGAGCGCATTTATCCTTCGCGGCAGGAGTTTGACCACACCGGCGAGCGCGCCTTCGCCGCCATGCAGGCCACGGGCGCATACGCGGATGACCGCATCATGCGCAAGGCGGACGGCCAGCTTTTCTGGTGCCACGTCTCGGGCCGCACCAAAGATCGCGTCAACCCGTTTGACGTGGCGGTCTGGGTGTTTGAAGACATCTCGTCGGCCCGCCCTGTGACCACAGACTTGACTGCGCGCGAACGCGAGATTGCCCAGTTCCTGGTCAACGGCAAAAGCAGCAAACAGATCGCGATTGAGCTGGGTATAGGTTTCAGGACGGTCGAGTCCCACCGCGCCAGGCTGATGCGCAAGTTCGATGTGTCGAGCAGCAGCGAGCTGATTGCGAAGCTGGTGGGACGCAGCTAGGAAATCACTGCTGGCCGGTACTTCAGAGGCCGAATAGCTTCCGGATCTCGTCGCCTGCCGTGTGCCTGTGTTTGCTGCTTTGGTACTTGTCACCGATGCCAGCGCACTTCTCCATGACCAGAAGGGTGTATTCCTGAAGCTCGGGTGGCATGGGGCCCTTGCCGAGCACACCCGCATGAATGGCGAGGTTGACCAACTGCTGGTCGGTGACGGTTCCAAACTGGAAGTCTGATGGGTAATCATTCTCATGGGTGTCAGGCATGTCGGTCCTCTTGTTGTTGTACGTGCCCCGGGCACGGGAGCAAATATATCAATCAACGGCTGACTGGACTATGTCTTTTTACATACCTGCGTAACAGGGGGCGATGTCGATCACTCGGTTCAAAAAGAGAGCTTCGGGCTCTCTGAACCTGCGCAACACGGTGCCCTCAATACCATCTTGTAGGCAGTGAAGGAAACCAGTTCGCCACTCTCCCCATCGTCGCCAGATCATCTGGCAGGTTGTTCATGCAAGAGCCCGTATCAGGTGCGTTATGCGAGTGGCCTGCGGCATCTGCTGCAGAGCGGACGCTGCAGATGGACGTGGCGGGGATGAACAGGACGATGATGGGGATGGCTTTTTATGTTGGAACTCCTCGGTTTGGGTGGTTGATTTGCTTTGGTGCGCGCAGTTTCCGTCCGTCCCGAGGGATTGCATGCCGATTTGTGGGCGTGGGCCGACGTGCACTGACGACAAGTATCTTTTTGAGATATTTTTTGGCTTGTCCCGGGAGGTGACCGGGAAGCCGCTATCGGTTGTCAGGACCGGAGCAGTATGGTGTACGGCTTGAGCGCGCTGTGGCTTTGGGCTGCGCCGGGCTGGTGCGGCCAAAGGGAATCGAACCCCTATCTGCCCCTTAGGAGGGGGCCGTTCTATCCATTGAACTATGGCCGCAACACCTGCAGTTGCTGCAGGGAACAAGGATTGTATTCGCTGGAGCACGCCAGCTTGCCGGTGCGCTCAGTCGTACTGGAAGGTGTAGATCAAATCGACCGCGCTTTGCTGCCCGGCCTGGGCCCGCACTGTGAAGCGCTGCGACAGGTCGTAAAACACAAACAGCGTGCCGAGCGCGCCTGAAATGCTGCGTTCATAGGCGGCGTAAAAGTTGCGCGAGAAGCGTTTGCCGAGTGTGACGGCGCCCTCAGTGGTGGTGCCATCGGCATTGTTGGCAGCACCCCTGAAAGACAGTTCATCCAGCCCCAGCGATGACGCCAGACCGCCCGACATGCCGCCGCTCTTGCTGCCAAGCAGTGCCAGTGCCGCCTGCTGTAACAGCGCGGCTTCTGCGCCGCCGGATGCGGATGCGCGCCCGACCACCAGCCAGGACAGCTTTTCGGCATCGGGCAGCTCCGGTTGCGCATACAGCCGCACGCGTGGCAACAAGGCCGTGCCGGTGATCTGCACGCCCACGCGCTGCGTGAGGTTGGGCCTGATGGCAAGAATGTCGAGCGCCGGGTTGTCGATGGGGCCGCTGAACCTGAGTACTCCCTGCTCAACGTCAAGCCGCTGGCCATAAGCGCGGTACTGGCCGCCAAAGGTATTGACGGTGCCGACCAGGCGCGGCTCGGTCAGTGATTCGCCCGTGAGTGCGAGCGAGCCGCGAACGCGTGTGTCAATGCCTTTGCCCTGCACGCGGAAGTCCTGGCCCAGATCAATCTGCACGGCGATTTTGAGCCTGCCTGATTCGCTGGCGGCGGGGGCAGACGCATTGGCTTCAGCGGGCGCTTTCCGACCTACAGCCGCGCCGCCGGCGCTGCGCACCACCACGTCTTCGCCGAGTTGCGGCGTGCCTTCGTCAGGCAACAGGATGCGTGCCTGGTCGACCTTGAGATTGCCCGTGAATTGCGCCTGCCGCCCTTCAAGTTTTGCCTGCAGGTCGCCTGACAGCGTGACCTGCCTGTCGGTACGTATGCTGGCGCGCAGGCGGTCGAGTTTTGCATCGAGCAGCACCTGCGCCTTGCCGTCCAGCCAGGCCGCTTCACCCTGCGCGGTCAGCGTGCCGCCGGTGTTGTTGGTGCCTGCACCCTGCAGCGTGAACTCGTTGATGCGCATGCGGGTGCCGTCCAGCCGTGCGCGCAGGCGGCCATTGCCGAACTCGATGCCATCGACCACCGAACGCAGGGCGAGGTCATTGGCTGTCAGGTCGCCAGCCAGTTGCGGCAGGGCGCGTGTGCCGCTGATGGCCACGTTGGCGCCCAGCGTGCCGCGCAAGCGCCAGCCCGGCGGTGCCAGTACAGACCAGACGCCGATGCGCGGCAACTGCGCACGCAACTGGCCGCGCAGGGGCGCATCGTCAGGCCATGCCCAGCCGCCTGCACTGTCTCTGGCCAGGCGTGTGGTGAGTTGCCCGTCGGCGGTGCCCGCGCGCTCGCTGTCCCAGCGCAAGGCCAGCGTCAATGCATCGCCATTGCTGTCGAGCGACAGCCTGGCTTCCTTCACGCCCGCTGCCACACGGCTTGATACACCTTGCGTGGTCTCGGCCTGCACGCTGATGTCGCCGCTGCTGCGTGCCAGGCTGGCCTTGACGCGCAGGGTGTCGCCGAGCTGTGCATCCCATGTGCCATCAAACACCAGGTTACCGGCCAGGCCTGCCCCGGCCATCTGCGGACCGGCGATGAGTTCTATCCATGCGAGAGGCAGGCCGGTGATCCTGCCGGCAGTGCTGAGTTCTCCGCCGCGCCGGCGTATGGGTTGCCACTGGACCAGGGCTTGCGACGGCGGCCTTGCAGGCGTTGCCGTAGCAGACCGTGACGGTGCCGCGAGTACGGCCTCGCCAGCACCTGCTTCGAAAGTACCGCCCGATGCACCGGGAGACCAGCGCAGTGCCACGTTTCCGCGTGTAGACAGGCGCCAGGCACCTTCGCCCAAAGCGGGGTCTTCAAGTGACACGCTGAGCTGCTTCACCACCGATTGCCACCCCGATGTTGCCCAGCCGTCGAGTGCGCCCTGGCGCGCTGCCGTGATGCGGCCGCCGTCTGCTGCCAGTTGCAGGCCATAGCGGCGTGTACCGCTTTCAACCCTGGCTTGCAATGCGATTTGCGCCTGGCTCAGTTTGCCGTTGACGCTGGCCTCAAGCGCGCGGATCTTCAATACGTTTGCAGCCGTTGCTGTGCTGGCAACTTGCGTGATCGTGGCAGCAGACGAAACAGGCAGTGACGGCGTGGCATTCGCTGCAGTTGTTTTGGGCGGACTGCTGCGCCAGTCCAGCGATGGCACCTGCAGCTTCGCCTGAATGGCGGGGTCTTGCCAGCCGCCTTGCCAGTTGAGTGTGAGCGCAGCATTGCCGGAGGCATTGGCGCCCTGTACTTCAGCAGGCATGCCGGGCAGTTTTTGCAGCCAGCGCAGGGCCTGTGATGCGTCCTTTGCCTGCATGTCCAGCGTGCCCGCGCCGCTCGCCTGCCGCAGATCACCTTGCGCCTGTGCCTGCAGGCCGGGCGCTGTCAATGTGACGCGACCCCTGCCGGCTTTGGCGGTGGGTTGTGCTTCAAGCGAACCTGCGACTTCAGCGTCATCCGTACGCACGCGAAAGGCAGAAAGCGCCAGCGTGCCGCCGGCCAGGCCCGCATCCCAGCGGCCCGTGGCGATCGCATCGCGCAGGCGAAGCTGGTTGTTTTTTTGTTGCGGCGTTGATCTTGCGGCCTGCGGCGCATTTGCCGACTGAAGGCTGGCGTCAAACGCAATCGCACTGCCCTGGCTTTTGGCCTCTGCGCGTCCGTCTACCGGCAACGATGCAAACTGCGTGTGCAATGCAGCGGGGTTGATTTGTTTGAGGGTGGCCTGCACCGACCAGTCCTGACGCGTTGCGGTGGCCGTCGTCGTGGTCGTTGATGTTTGTGGCGCGCCCAGCCACTGACCGGTTGCCGTCAGTTCTCCACCGCCCAGCCCGGCCTTCAGACTGCGCACAATGGCCGCGCCATCACGCCATTCACCCTGGGCCTGCAGGCTTTCAACAGGCAGGCGCTTTTTGTCCCATGGCCCGGGAAGTTCATTGACGAGCTGTGTTTGAAGAACCCAGGCTGACGTGGTGGTGGCCTGCGCAGGCCGAACGCTGGCACGACCGGTCAGCCGGGTTTGCGGTGCATCGGGCCAGAGCGCTGCAATGTCCAGCGCGCGAAAGTCGGCATCGGCCTCGGGCAGGGGCTGTGCTGCCCAGGGCGTGACGCGCGCTGTGGCCGTTGCATGGGGTGCAGGGCCTGCAACAGTTGACGAGCCTGGCTGCATTTGCAGGACGGCCTTGACCGAGAGTTCCGCCAATGGCCCTGTGGCACTGGCGTTGAAGGTCAGCGGCAGTGTGGCGGTACGGCCCGGCATGGGCGCCTGCACGGTACCTGAGAGCAGGGCTTCAAGCTCAAGCGGCTGCGTGGATGTCAGCGTGGCCTTGCCCTGATAGTGGCCGTTTGCAAACTGCGCGTTTTTCAGGGCCAGTTCATGGCGCAGGCCCGTGTAGAGGTAATTGCCCGAAATGCCCTGTACCTCTATCGCTGGCGAGCCCTGCCACTGAAAACGCCCGACGGCAAAATCATCCAGCGCAATCTGCAGCGGCAGGCCCAGTGCGGTGGGGGGCAGTGACGGTGCGTTTGACGCGGGCCGCTGGTCGTTGACGCGAATCGTTGAGGCAGACAGGCTGTTGAGCTTGAGCGTGGCGTGCAGCAGTGACCAGGGCTGCCATGAGAAGGCGACATCATTCGCCTCCACAGTCATGCCGTCCTGCTGCCACACCAGGCGCTTGACCGCACCGCCCTTGCGCAAGGAACCGCTGGCGCCTTCAGACGCAAGCGGCTGGTATTGCGCGACCCAGCGCAAACCGGTGGCGAGCGAGCCGTCACTGCCGGCCCACCACCAGAGCGCTGCTGTTGCCAGCACCGCCGCCAACACGATTGCGCCCAGCACCGCGGCCACGGCCTTCAGCCACCGCGGAGCGGAACGAGCCACGGGCGGTGTACTGTGTGACGCGTCGTGCTGTGTGTTGTCTTCGGCCTGCATCAGAAAACAAAACCCACGTTGATGTGAAGTCTCAGCGCCTTTACCTTGACACCGTAGGCCAGGTCAATCTGCAGCGGCCCAATGGGGCTGCGCCAGCGCAGGCCCGTGCCTATGCCGACGGAAGGCTTGAGGTCCTGCGCGCGGTCTGCAACAGCACCTGCATCCATGAACACGGTGTGCTCCCACTCGCTGGGCAGGCCGTCTTTCAGGATGGGGCGTTGCCATTCCACGCTGCCGACGGCCATGTAGCGGCCCGGCCCGACCACGCCGCCTGCCAGAGGAATGCCGATGTCGCGGTAGCCATAACCGCGCACCGTGCTGTCACCGCCTGTACGAAAGAGCTGTGCGCTCGGCACGCGTGCGTCGTTGGCTGCAACTACCGCGCCGCCTTCTGCGCGCGTCGCGATGCGCCCGCTGGATAGTGGCGTGACGCCAAGGTAGCGCCCCACTGCCCGTGCGAAGGGCTGCCGTCTGCTGCCCAGCGTAACGCCGCCACCCATCTCGAAACCCAGCCCGTAGCCCTTGCTGGGGAAGGGCAGGCTGTCAAAGTAGCGGCCCGTCCACACATAGTTGCCGCTGATGGCGGAACCATCGCCGGTGTCGGCTGCAGACAGGCCGGTGGCACTCAGGTCCTGCACCCGGGCCCGGTCGTACTGCGCATAGATGTTTCGGTCTATGCTGTCGCCCGATTGTGTGCGGCCAAAGCGCAGGCGTTGGGACCGTGTGATGAGCTGTTTGTCCTCGATGCGCTCGGCGCGGCCCAGCGCCACCCAGCGCCAGTTGTCGGTGTCGGGCATCGAGGTCCACTCGGTCTGCGCGTAGGGTGATTTTCTTTCCAGCTGCAGTTTGGTCACGGCCCGCCAGTTGGTGCCGGGCACGCGGTTGTGGGTATGCTCCAGCGATATACGCGGACCGTTATCGGTGCTGGCACCCACACCGAGGATGACCTTCTGCAGTTTTGTCTCGCGCACCTGCACCTGCACGGGGGCGGCAGCCGGGTCACTCTCAGGGTTGACAAAAATATAGGCTGAATCGAAATAGCCGCTTGAGGCCAGCCGCAGCTGTGCATCGGCGAGCTGCTTCTGGTCATAGACCGCGCCTTCCGCCAGGCGTGCGATTCGGGGCACCAGGATCGGGTCATAACGTTCGACGCCGCTGACCTGCATGGGGCCGAGGCGGTAGAGCGGGCCTGAATCAAGCTTCAGTGACAGGCGTGCGGACTGTGCAGGCGCATCAATGTCAGCCAGGCTGTCGGTCAGCTTGCCCGCAGGGTAGCGCCGTGCCACTAGTTCGCGCAGTGCCTGTGTCTTGGCGCCGTCCCAGGCGTCCTGCGTGAAGCGCTGGCCCTGCGGCAGCCGCCAGTCACGGCGGATCTCATTGCGCTGGGCAATTGCATCCCTGTCGGCAGAGGTGGCGATGTCACCAGAGAAATCAATCGCAACTTCACTGGTTCGCGTGAAGGCGCGGGGGTCTATGGCCACGATGATGGTCGGGTGCTGGTTGGCCGCGCCTTCACGGCTGATTTTGATATCGGGGCTGAAATAACCGAGGGTACCGACCAGGTTGCGCACATTGCGCTCGGCCAGCACGACCAGGCGTGCAAGCTCGGCATCGTCAAGGTCGGTGACGGCCCTGTAGCGCTGCAGCTCTATGTGTTTTTCTACCAGTTCCTTCACCGCAGCCGGTGCCCTGACCACGATATCGAAGGCAGTGACCTCGGGCGTGGCGCTGGACGGCCCCGTCGCGCCTGCGGGTGTGGGCGGCGCCTGCACGCTGGCTGGCGGTGGGGCCGGGGCTGGCGCGGTCTGGGTGACATTTGAGGCAGGCGTGGCCACTGCAGTCATCGACGTAGCTGCAGGTGCAGTCTCGCCCGGCCTGGGCGCTGTAGCTGGCGCGCCCGCTACAGTCGCGGTCACACCGGGCGCAGTATTTTGCGCCTGAGTCGGGAAGGTAAATGTTGCAAGCGCGACGGCTGTGGCCATCAGCAGCGCTTTTGGGCTCAGCCACGCCTGGCGTGTACTCGTGTGGGTCACACTTGCAGTTTAAAGGAGCGTGTGAATGCCTTTCCGTAGGAGGCAGGCGCGTCCTGCCTCACTATTTGGAGAGCATTCGCATGGCTTCTTCCAGCCCCTTGATGGTCAGGGGATACATGCGCTGGTTGACGAGTTGCTGGATGACGCTGATGCTTTGCCGGTATTGCCAGACGCCCTGCGGTTCGGGGTTGATCCAGGCGAATTTGGGGAAGGCGTTGGTCAGGCGCTGCATCCATTCGGCACCGGCTTCCTCGTTGTTGTATTCAACGCTGCCGCCGGGCTGCAATATCTCGTAAGGACTCATCGTCGCGTCACCGATGAAGATGAGCTTGTAGTCCTTGTTGTATTTGCGGATGATGTCCCAGGTCGCAAACTTCTCGCTGAAGCGGCGGCGGTTGTTCTTCCACATGAAGTCATACACGCAGTTGTGGAAGTAATAAAACTCCAGGTGCTTGAACTCTGTCTTCACGGCCGAGAACATTTCTTCAACACGCGCAATGTGTTCGTCCATGGTGCCGCCCACATCCATGAGCAGAAGCACCTTCACATTGTTGTGGCGCTCGGGCACCATCTTGATGTCCAGCCAGCCGGCATTGGCAGCGGTGGACTTGATGGTGTCGTCGAGGTCCAGCTCTTCAACATGGCCCTCACGCGCAAACTTGCGCAGGCGGCGCAATGCCACCTTGATGTTGCGTGTGCCCAGCTCCTGCGTGTCGTCGTAGTCCTTGTAGGCGCGCTGGTCCCAGACCTTTACCGCGCTCTTGTTGCGGCTTTTTTCCTGGCCAATGCGAATGCCCTGTGGGTTGAAGCCGTTGGCACCAAACGGCGAGGTGCCGCCCGTGCCTATCCACTTGCTGCCGCCTTCGTGGCGTTCTTTCTGCTCTTCAAAACGTTTTTTCAGCGTTTCCATGAGCTCGTCCCAGCCCATCTTTTCAATCTTGGCTTTTTCTTCAGGGCTGAGTTCAAGCTCAAGGTTTTTGCGCAGCCATTCGAGCGGCACATCCTTGGTGAAGTCGGTCAGCATCTCTACGCCCTTGAAGTAGGCCGCAAAAGCGCGGTCAAACTTGTCGTAATGCTTTTCGTCCTTCACCAGCACTGTGCGGCTGAGGTAATAGAAATCATCTATCTTGTATGCGCCCTCGCCGGGCGTGCCGTCTGCCTCGTCCTTGCCGCTGTTGGGACCAACGACCCCAGCTTCCAGCGCCTCGAGCAGCATCAGGTATTCCTTGACGGAGACCGGCAGTTTGGCCGAACGGAGGGTGTAGAAGAAGTCGATGAGCATTTGTAAACCTCCGGCTATATGGAGTGAGTGCGCAGCGCCGGGCCGCCCCAAGCAAGCAGCGCCCCCTGAGGGGGCAGCGACGACACGCTAGTGCCGAGCGTGGGGGCACGTGTGTTCAGCGCCGGGCCGCCCCAAGCAAGCAGCGCCCCCTCGGGGGACAGCGTATTACACGAAGTGAAAAGCGTGGGGGTCATTGGTCTCGTGGCTTGTCGAGCAGGTAGAGAAGTTGCGCTTTCACCTCGGGCCATTCGCCGGCGCTCAGGCTGTACATCACCGTGTCGCGAACGGTGCCGTCGCGGCGCAGGGCATGTCCGCGAATGACGCCGTCTTTTCTTGCACCCAGACGCTCAATGGCTTTTTGCGAGGCGAAATTGAAGTTGTCGGTGCGCCAGCCCACGATATTGCAGCCCAGTGTTTCAAACGCATGCGTGAGCATGAGCAGTTTGCAGGTGGTGTTGATGTGGGTACGCTGGCAACGCGCCGCGTACCAGGTGTACCCAATCTCCACGCGCTTGAGGTTGGCGACGATGTCGTGGTAACTGGTAGAGCCAAGTACATCGCCCGTCGCGGCATCCAGCACCGCAAAAGCCATGCGGTTGCTGGTTGTCAGCGCTGTTTCGATGTAGCTGCGGGTTTCCTGCGGACCGGGCACCGAGGTGATGCGAAGATTCCAGAGTTCACCGTCGGCCGCTGCTGCCGCCAGTCCTGCTTCGTGCTGCAGCGCCAGCGGTACAAGCCTGACGCCCCTTGCTTCGAGTGTGACCGGATCAACAAAGCCCATTTTTAGTTGTCCGCGCTGTCTTTGTCGGGCTTCTTGCGGCTGCGCCAGCGTCGGGCAATCTGCAGCCCGAGTCCGCCGCCCAGGCCAACAAGCACGATCCCGAAAATGCTGCTGTTGCTGTAGCCGGCGTCAAAGATATTCAGGCCCAGAAGTTTGCCAATCCAGAAGCCGAGCAGCGCGCCGCCGACAAAACCAATGGCGTCGGAGAGGCCTTCAACAAGCAGCGATTTCTGGTTCATGGATGTCTCTTTTTTTTGAAGTGAGGTTCAGGCTTAACGATTATTGCGCTGCATGAACACCAGCTTTTCAAAGAGGGTCACATCCTGCTCGTTCTTCAGCAGGGCGCCCACCAGCGGCGGCACTGCGACCTTGTCGTCCTTGCTTTGCAGGGCTTCGAGCGGAATGTCTTCGGCGACCAGCAGCTTGAGCCAGTCCAGCAGTTCGCTGGTTGATGGTTTTTTCTTCAGGCCTGGCAGGTTGCGTACGTCGTAAAACGTTTTCATGGCCGCAGCCAGCAGTTCCTTTTTCAGGCCGGGGAAGTGCACATCCACGATCTGGCGCATGGTGTCGGCGTCGGGGAACTTGATGTAGTGAAAGAAGCAGCGGCGCAAAAAGGCGTCGGGCAGTTCTTTTTCGTTATTGGAGGTGATGAACACCAGTGGCCGGTGTTTGGCCTTGATGAGTTCGCGCGTTTCGTAGACATAGAACTCCATGCGGTCGATTTCGCGCAGCAAATCGTTGGGAAACTCGATGTCGGCCTTGTCGATTTCGTCAATCAGCAGCGCCACCGGGGTTTCAGACGTGAAAGCCTGCCAGAGCACGCCCTTGACGATGTAGTTATGGATGTCCTTGACCTTTTCGCCCCCATCGACGCTGCTGAGCTGCGAATCGCGCAGGCGCGAGACGGCGTCGTACTCATACAGGCCCTGTTGCGCCTTGGTGGTTGACTTGATGTGCCACTGGAGCAGCGGCAGCCCCATGGCCTCGGCCACCTCTTCGGCCAGCATGGTCTTGCCGGTGCCGGGCTCGCCCTTGACCAGCAGGGGCTTTTTGAGGGTAGCGGACGCATTGACGGCCAGCATCAGGTCCTGGGTGGCGACGTAGTTTTTGGAGCCTTGGAATTTCATGTTCAAAAGTGCGTTCTGTGTCGTTTGCCGGATGAAGGGAAGGGGGTTTGGGACGCTATCTGCGCTGTTTCAGGCCGGGCGGCGCTTTGGCGGGGCGCGCCCAGATATAATCAAAAGCTGTTTATAACAACAATCCCCACCTGAATCCCACTCGATTGTGCGCGCAAAATGAACAAGCTTTTTACTACGATATTCGCTGTAGCTGTCGCATTTGCGACGGCCTCAGGCCAGGCCCAGGAAATCAAGGGCGACGCCAAGGCCGGTGAAACCAAAAATGCCATGTGCATTGGTTGCCACGGCATCAAGGGCTACCAGTCGTCCTTCCCCGAGATTTACAAGGTGCCGATGATCTCCGGCCAGAGCGCCGCCTACATCTCTGCCGCACTGCACGCCTACAAGAAGGGTGAGCGCAAATACCCCAGCATGCGCGGCATTGCAGAAAGCCTGTCCGACCAGGACATCGCCGACCTGGCCGCCTACTACAGCGCCAGCGGTGTAGTGGCCGGTGCCGCCTTGCCAGCTACCCCCAAGGCCCCAAGCCCTGCAGTCCAGGCCCTGTTGAACAAGGCCAACTGTGCGTCCTGCCACGGCGCCAACTTCAGCAAGCCGATTGACCCGAGCTACCCCAAGATCGCCGGCCAGCACGCTGATTACCTCTTCGTGGCCCTGAAGTCCTACAAGATGGACCCCGCCAACGCCAAGGTTGGCCGCGGCAACGCCATCATGGCCGGCATGGCCAAGCAGTACACCAATGCCGAGCTGAAGGCCATGGCTGGTTATCTGTCTTCGCTGGAGGGTGACCTGAAAACGGTGCCTGAAAGCCGCTTCCGTTAAACCCGGGTGACCAAAAGAAAAGCCGCTGATTCAGCGGCTTTTTTGTTTTCCGGCTTTTTGGGCTCAGTCCTTTGTCGCGCGCCGTTGCACGCAGTCGATATATGCTGCGCCATCGGGTGGCCTGCCCGAACGCTGGCTTTCCCAGACCATCTGGCCCAGGCAGTCCATGGTTTCATGGTGGGCATCATGAAGCGAGTCGCGCCTGGCGGTCAGCAGCTCGACCGCCTGCCTGATACCGCGCGGCTGGTCTATAGAGCATTGTTCGCTGATGGACAGGTGCATGGAGATATGCAAAAACGGGTTGGTCTTGCCACCCTCCACGTCATACATTTTTTCAAGCGCAGCATCCACATTTTCAAAGTCTGCGTGATATTCAGGGTGCTCGGCAATCCATTGGCTGGCCAGGGTCTCAATCGCCTCCATGGGCTGGCCGGTTTTGGTTTTGGCATGCACCGCGCAGAAAAAACGGCGGACATCGGCTTGTGACGGCGTGAACATGCAGGCAGTTTATCGCGCAGTACGTTCCCGCTGCATGCGTACTGTTTTGCCTTTACGGACTTTGTTGACGGATTTGCCCGGTTGAGTCCTACAGACGGATTCAGGCTCCATCCCTACATTACGGGTCAGGGTGATGCGGTTCCGGGACGCGGCGCTACCAGATATTTATCAACAAACCCGGCGAGGAGAAACCCAAATGAACGCAGCAAAAATCGCAGGTATTGTTCTGGTCGTCATCGGCCTGGCAGGCTTTTTCACCGGTGGCTTCAGCTTCACCAAAGACAAGACGGCCGCCAAGGTCGGCCCCATCGAACTGACTGTCAAGGAGCGTGAGTCGGTCAATATTCCCCAGTGGCTGAGCCTGGGCGCTGTAGCACTCGGCGCAATCGTTCTCGTCGCCGGCTTCCGCAAATCCTGACCTGACGTCGTTCAGCGCTCTCAGGCGCGTTGAACAGTCAGCATGCGCGAAATATCCTTCGCCGCTGACAGCAGTTGCGGCAGCATCGTCTCCTGCATGATCTTGGCACTGGTGCGGTTGGCCTGGCCACTGATATTGAGTGCGGCGACGGTTCGCCCCGCGCGATCCGTGATCGGCGCCGACATCGACACCAGCCCTTCTTCAAGCTCCTGATTCACCATGGACCAGCCCTGTTTACGGACCTGCTCCATGCGTGCCAGCAAATCCTTCATTCCCGTCACCGTGTATTTGGTACGCGTTGTGATGTCTGAGCGTTCCAGGCGTTCTGCCAATTCATCATCGGGCAATGCGCCCAGCAACACCCTGCCCAGCGAGGTGCAATAGGCCGGCAGGCGTGAGCCCACACCCAGGTTGATGCTCATGATCTTGTGCGTGGGGATACGCAGCACATAGACGATGTCGGTGCCGTCCAGCACCGCTACCGAGCATGACTCGCGCACCTCGGCCACCAGCTTTTCCATCACCGGCTCGGCCAGGTTCCAGATCGGCATGGACGACAGGTAGGCAAAGCCGAGGTCCAGAATGCGCGGCGTCAGGCTGAAGGACTTTCCATCAAGATTCACATAACCCAGTGCCTGAAGCGTGAGCAAAATCCGGCGTGCTCCAGCGCGGGTCAGGCCGCTGCGCTCTGCGACTTCGGTCAGCGTCTGGCTCGGCGCCTCTGCGCTGAAAGAGCGAATGACCTCCAGCCCGCGCGCAAACGACTGCACATAACCATCGCCCGGCTTGAGGTCTGCAACACGTTCGGAAGCGGCATTTGCCATGGGGTGGGAAATCTCCTAAAATTCATTATACGAACTATTGTTCTTATGTCGAACTTTATTAAACGCACTGCCTGCTGGCAAGTGCAGAGACCGGAGACACCCCATGATCAACAAGATAGCCCCCTCGGTGGCCGATGCGCTGGCCGGCGTCAAGGACGGTTCAACCGTTTTGATTGGCGGCTTCGGCACGGCCGGCATTCCCATCGAACTGATTGACGGCCTGATTGCCCACGGCGCCAAAGACCTGACCCTGGTCAACAACAATGCCGGCAATGGTGAGGCGGGGCTCGCTGCCTTGCTCAAGGCCGGGCAGGTGCGCAAGGTGATCTGCAGCTTTCCCCGCCAGGCTGACAGCTACGTGTTCGACGGCTTGTACCGCAGCGGCAAGGTCGAGCTTGAACTGGTGCCCCAGGGCAACCTGGCCGAGCGCATTCGCGCAGCGGGTGCCGGTGTAGGCGCTTTCTTTTCGCCCACGGGCTACGGCACCGAACTGGCCAAAAACGCAGACGGCTCGCCGAAAGAAACCCGCGAGATCAATGGCAAGCACTATGTGCTGGAAATGCCGATTCATGGCGACGTGGCGCTGATACGCGCAGAGCGCGGTGACCGCTGGGGCAACCTGACCTACCGCATGGCCGCGCGCAACTTTGGCCCGGTGATGGCCATGGCTGCGAAAAAGACGATTGCCACCGTGCATGAAATCGTCGAGCTTGGCGGGCTGGACCCGGAGGCGGTGATCACCCCCGGCATCTTCGTTCACCAGATCGTGAAGATCGACCGTGTCGCCACTGTCTCTGGCGGCGCGAAAAAAGCAGCCTGAGTACTGGAGCAAAAAATGACCTACCAAAAACGCACCAAAGACCAGCTCGCCGCACGCGTCGCCCAGGACATCCCCGAAGGCGCAACCGTCAACCTCGGCATAGGCCAGCCGACGCTGGTGGCCAACCACATTCCTTCAAGCCGCGAAGTGCTGCTGCACAGCGAGAACGGCATTCTTGGCATGGGCCCCGCCCCTGCTGAAGGCGAAGAAGACTACGACCTCATCAACGCCGGCAAGCAGCCGGTCACTCTGCTCAAGGGCGGCGCATTTTTTCACCATGCCGACAGCTTTGCCATGATGCGCGGCGGCCATCTTGATATCTGTGTGTTGGGCGCCTTCCAGGTCTCAAGCACAGGCGACCTTGCCAACTGGAGCACCGGCGAGCCCGGCTCCATCCCCGCCGTCGGTGGCGCGATGGACCTTGCCATTGGAGCCAAGCAGACCTGGGTGATGATGGATTTGCTCACCAAAAAAGGCGAGAGCAAGGTCGTCGACAAATGCAGCTACCCGCTGACCGGCATTGGCTGCGTCAAGCGCATCTATTCAGACATTGCCACGCTGGCCTGCACGCCTGAGGGCCTCAAACTCATCGACATGGTTGATGGCCTGACGCATGCCGAGCTTGAAAAGCTGGTCGGACTGCCCATCGCCGCCTGAACCTCGGCAGACTAATTTTTTCAGTATTAACCGGAGATCTCCATGACCACACAAGCCTTCATCTGCGACGCCGTGCGCACCCCTTTCGGCCGTTACGGCGGCGCACTCAGCAGCGTGCGCACCGATGACCTCGGCGCCGTGCCGCTCAAGGCGCTGATGGCGCGCAACCCCAATGTTGACTGGCTGGCTGTGACCGACGTGATCTACGGCAACGTCAACCAGGCCGGTGAAGACAACCGCAATGTCGCGCACATGGCCACCTTGCTGGCTGGCCTGCCGATGGAAATGCCGGGCGCGACCATCAACCGCCTGTGCGGCTCGGGTATGGATGCCGTGGGCACGGCAGCACGCGCCATCAAGTCAGGCGAAGCACAGTTGATGATTGCCGGCGGTGTGGAAAGCATGAGCCGCGCGCCTTATGTCATGGGCAAGGCTGACAGCCCCTTCAGCCGCAATGTGCAGATGTACGACACCACCATCGGCTGGCGTTTCATCAACAAGCTGATGAAAGAGAAATACGGCGTTGACGCCATGCCAGAGACCGCAGAGAACGTTGCGACCGACTACAAGATCAGCCGCGAAGACCAGGACAAGATGGCCCTGGCATCGCAGCTCAAGGCTGTGGCCGCGCAGAACGCCGGTGTCTTTGATGCGGAAATCGTGCCTGTCACGATTCCCCAAAAGAAGGGCGATGCGATTGTTGTCAGCAAGGACGAGCACCCCCGAGCCACCACCATGGAAACGCTGGCCAAGCTCAAGGGCGTTGTGCGTCCTGACGGCACCGTGACCGCTGGTAATGCATCCGGCGTGAATGACGGTGCCTGCGCCATGCTCATCGGCACGGAAGAAGCCGCGAAGAAAAACGGCCTGACCCCACGCGCCCGCATCGTCGGCATGGCCACGATTGGTGTGGCCCCGCGCATCATGGGCATTGGCCCCGCACCCGCGACGCAAAAAGTGCTGGCGCTGACCGGCCTCAAGCTCGAGCAGATGGATGTCATCGAACTCAACGAAGCCTTTGCCGCACAGGGCCTGGCCGTGCTGCGCGAACTGGGCCTGCAGGACAACGACCCGCGCGTGAACCCCAACGGCGGCGCGATTGCCCTCGGCCACCCGCTGGGCGCATCCGGCGCACGCCTGGTGACCACCGCCGTCAACCAGTTGCACCGCACGGGCGGCCGCTACGCCCTGTGCACCATGTGCATAGGCGTCGGTCAGGGCATTGCACTCATCGTTGAACGTGTCTGATCGCGTCTGATCATCAAACCCGCAAGTGAGGATCTGGCCATGAAAAGTTTTGTCTACAACGGCCAGCCCTCACGCGTGGTGTTCGGCGCCGGCAGCCTGCAACACCTGCTGCGAGAGATCGACCTGCTGGGCGCAACAAAAGCGCTGGTGCTCTCAACACCCGAGCAGCGCAAGTCCGCCGAGATGATTGCCGACCTGCTTGGGCCGCGCGCCGCCGGTGTGTTCGACCGCGCCGTCATGCATGTGCCGATAGAGACCGCGCGTGAAGCACGTGAAGTTGCCAACCGGCTCGGTGCAGACTGCGCTGTCGCAATTGGCGGAGGCTCGACCACCGGGCTGGGCAAGGCCATTGCACTCGACTCCGGCCTTCCGATTCTTGCGATCCCCACGACTTACGCGGGCTCAGAAATGACGCCGATTTACGGCATCACCGAAGCCGGCATCAAGAAGACAGGCAAGGACGCACGCGTGCTGCCGCGCACCACGATTTACGATCCCGAACTCAGCGCAGGCCTGCCGGTCGGCATGAGCATCACCAGCGGCATCAACGCCATTGCGCACGCCGCCGAAGGCCTTTACGCCACCGACAGCAACCCGGTGATGAACCTGATGGCGAAGGAAGGCATTGCCGCGATGGGCCGCGCGCTGCCTGCCATCAGCAAATCGCCCAACGACATGCAGGCACGCAGCGATGCGCTGTACGGCACCTGGTTGTGCGGCATGGTGCTGGGCAATGTCGGCATGGCGCTGCATCACAAGCTGTGCCACACGCTGGGCGGCAGTTTCAACTTGCCCCACGCAGAAACCCACACTATCGTCCTGCCACACGCGCTGGCCTACAACGCCGCTGCTGCGCCGCAGGCCCATGCAGGTGATATCTGAAGCTTTGGGCCAAAAGAACGCCGCGCAGGCGGTGTTTGACCTCGCCAAAGACAATGGCGCGCCCCGTGGCCTTGAGAGGACATCGGCATGAAGGAGTCAGACCTCGACAAGGCCTGCGATATCGCCATGCAAAACCAGTACGACAACCCGCGCCCGCTGGAGCGCACGGCGATACGGCAGCTGTTTCAGGATGCGTTTGAGGGAATGCGACCTCGTTTATAAGGCAGGCTTCATAAGTATTCGACCCCCGGCGTACAAACCTAAATTGCGGCTTTAGGTAATCGTATCCTTGCAGGGCGAAGATCGTCAGACGATTTCAGCCTTTTCGCAAGTGGGCGATAGAGTCCCGTGAGGATGTTGCGCGGTCTTATCGGACTGCATACGTAACCTGCGCGCAACCACGCAGATCGCGGCACCCCAGTGCCTGCCAGAATTCCATGGTCTTTTCCGGCCTTGATTTCTCCTGAGGCGGTGATGCAACCCTGTGCCCGCAGATAACCCCTGCAGACAATTGTTCCCCGGCAAATGATGGCACCTTGTGCGGTGACATTTTCTGCCATTAACGCATCGCACTCAATGTTGCCGTTAACGTGCGAAGTTGTTATGTCGCCGGCAGAGACGGTGGCTGCCAGTAGTTGACCGCAATCGATGAAACCGTCCACGTTGACGTCTCCTTGCACCTCAAGTTCTTTTTTGCAATTGATATTGCAGGAAAAAAGATCCCCTTCCACGAAAATGCTCTCTGCATCTATGCTTCCGGACCACACGTCGCAGTCATCGGGATTGAACATACCGCCAACAACTACATTACCAAAAATTTCTACCGGCCCCGCTGACTATGCAGTCACCGTTAACAATGACCGAGTCTACGTGGGTCTCAGAGACGGCGTCTTCAAGCTCGCTCAGCACATCTTCATCTACAAAGTGAGTTACAGAGTCTTCGAAACTATCCAAACGCTTGGTTGTTATGGAAACCAGGTAATCGGCTATTTCCACAAAATTTGGGGATAGTCCCGAACCACCTTTTACAGTCAAAGAGTCGGCTTGTAATCCACCCTCACCTTTGGCTTCTACGCCCAGACCTGTGTAAATTAGCGATGCTTTTATTTTTCCGTGGACGGTTAATCGACCCATGCAATAAATTTCGCCCACAGTCAGATCACCTTCGACGGTAAGGTTGCCTCCTACGCATATCGTTTCGTCAACTCGCAAATCACCGGAAACGACCAGGTTGTTGCGATGAAAAAGGTTTTTTCCGTTTTACGTTCTTGCCCATGTATATCTGCCCGCTTCAGAATGTTGTCATAAAGAATTCTGTGCATTAACTTCCATAACGATCTTTTATCGTCTGTTTCAACAGCCGTGAAATTGTTTTTTTCATCCAGCAAAACCTCTGCATCATCCAGTGCTCTGCTCAACGTATTCATTAGCTTTGCTTTGCAAATATCAAGGCGTTCTTCCGGCAGCCGTCGTGCTGATTCCAGCGAGATCTTCAAACTCACGGGATCACCTTGATCATCAATGAGACTGGGGCGGTAAGAGCGTGGTCCACTGATCCAATCGTGGGTTTCAGGTGCCAGCTTATAGAAAAGCCCCAGCAGTTCACCGACGGTTCTCGAGCCTGCTAAATACATGGCCTGCCTTGGGTCACTTGCCTCGATTTTTGTGTTCTCACGTTTTGATCGCCGCGGATTGGTCTGAACAAATGCTGGTTTGAAAATAAGGCGAAAGTTGGATAGCCCTTGGTGTTCGAGGAAGTTCTCAGTGAATTTAGACAATGTGTAGGATTGCATTTAATTTCCAGATAAATAGATAACTTATATTATCCTAATAATAAGTTATCTTGATAAAAAATTAGAAGAATACGTCTGATCAGGCTTTTACGATTGGATGCCGTGCTCTTGGCTGTCCACGACCTCCTTTCCAGCATCTTTAATCTCCGGCACTTCCCTGATCGCTGCATGTAGCTATGGCGTACAACGCTGAGCATGGCCTGCCCGAAGCTTGATTGACGTCGCGACGGATTACGGCGGCAAGGCGCTGATGAGCCTGAACGGCGGCGTCGCCGCCATGCGGGCAGCGCGCTTTGTCGGCATTTTGAGCGCCCGACGTGCATGGTCCTCGGCACGCCGCGACAAAGCCGGGCTTGAGGACGGCTGCTTACTTACTATTGAAGCGGCTGGCGGAAGGGCCAGAGACGCCGGGCCCAATCTCTGCCAGAAGCGGCGGCACGTTCTGGTCGGCCGCAAGCTGCTGTTGCGGGCTGAGGGCGGCGAACAGAACCCTGTGCGCCTCGTAAAGAGATTCCATCAGCGTGAAGCGGTCTTGCGCCACGCTGAGCTGTCTTTGCATGGTCTGCAGGGCGCTTTGTGATTCCACGGCAGAGACTGCCGGCGGTTTGGCGGTGGCGAGGTCAATGAAACGCTGGCGAAAACCTTCCCATGTCGGCGACTGTTCGGGGGTGATGAGCAGGCACATGCGCAGGTCGTAGAGCTTGCTGTTGAGCTGCTCCATGCTCAAGGGCACGCGTCCGGCGCTTTCCATGGGGCGCTCGGCCTGGCCGGCGCCGCCGCCCCTGCGCATACCCCCCACACCACCGCCCATGCCACCGCCACCACCACCGAACTGTGCGTAGCTGCTGCAGGCCAGGCTGGCGAGTACGCCTGCCACCATGATTTGTTTTTTGAAGTTCATGCGCCTGATTACAGGGTTGTGAACTTTATGGCTGGTAGCGCAGGCGTAAAGCTGAGGTAAAAGCTAGGCAGGCGCGTCTGGCAAGGTCGGCGTGAGGCTTCCGCGGTAGGCCACGATCAGTCCCGTGAATGCGTGCGTGATCTCTATGTGAAAGCAGAACTGGCCGTCAATGTCTGTTTCATGGGTGTTGCCACCGGGCACCAGGGCGTCGGGCAGGCGCATGCCCAGAAACCTCCAGTTGCGAAGAACAAAATTCAGCTGCCTGCCGTCCCACATCAGTTCGATGCCAAAGGTGAAGGGGCCGAACCGCTCATGCAGCAGGCGTGGGCCTGATCCGGTGCCTGCGAACAGCGCACTTGAAAATGCCCGGTGATTGAAAGTCCTTGTCCATACCTCGCTGTCATGCGAAGGCTGGATGCGTACCTGAACCGCGACATGCTGGCCCGCAGCGGGCAATCTGAAGATGCCCGCGACCATGCGTGACAGCAGGCCGGTACCGCGTTCAACGCCGGCAGTGCCAGACCATTGCTGCGCTGTCTGGCCGGCATGAAAGCGCTGCAGCGAAGCAGGGAGCTGGTCAAACGCAGTGCCCAGCACCTGCGCAAAGACGGCTGGCGGCCGCCCGTTCAAGCCAGAAACCTGTCGCGAAATTCCGCCGGGGGCAGATAGCAGCTGTCGCGCCGCCCAAACCACTTCAGCCTGTTTCTGGCAACCACGCCGTAAAGCGCATCGCGCATGCCCAGGGGCAGCAGCCTGAATGCGCCAGCAAGCCGCCACGGAAAGCCCAGCCCCTCGGCCATGCGTATGGAGCCCTCAGACTTGATCCATCCCATGCCGTCAGCAATCAGGATATTGCTGTCGTAGTCGCCCGAGCTCTTCAGGCCATAGTGCGCATACAGCGCAACGCCGAGAGGACTTTGTGCAGCCAGCAGCCGATAGTGTTTGTGCGGGTCATGGCGCAGGACAAAGCTGGCCCAGCCTGAGCACAGCGCGCAGTAGCCGTCAAAAACAATGATGGGTTTGTCGTCAGGAAATGCCGGAACGGCGGGGTCTTGGCGGTAACTGTAGGCAGGGCGCAAGGGCATGGTCTGTGGACCGCGGCCAGCGTTGAATACTGGCGGGGTCTTCAGGAATTCTATGCCCCGCGCGGGTGTCTACTTCGCCCTCGGGTCCCTCACATCCTTTTGTTCCTGGAACTCGATGTTGTAGAGCTCGCCATTCTTCTTCTCAACCTTGCGGATGTAAATGCTCTGGACGATGTCGCGTGTATTGGCATCGATGTAGATCTGGCCGCGCGGGCTCTCGAAGATCTGGCCTTTCATGGCTGCCAGCAGCGCATCCCCGCCGCCTTTTCCGCCTGTCTTTTTCAGGGCTTCATAGATGACGCGCATGCCGTCATAGGCGAAGACGGCCACGGCATTGGGCCGCAGTGTCTTGTTGACCTTTTTGTATTCCTCGACAAACTTTTTGTTGACGGCCGAGGGGTGTGCGGTGGAATAGGGGTAAGACGTCACCACGCCCATGGCGGGGTCGCCCATGCTGTCGAGGATGTCGTCATCCACCACGTCGCCGGTGCCGATCAGGCGTATGCCTGCCTTGGCCATGCCGCGTTCGTTGAACTGCTTCATCACCGCAGTGCCTATGCCCGAGGGCACAAAAACGAAGAGCGCGTCAGGCGACAGGTCGCGCACCTTCTGGAGGAAGGGCGCAAAGTCCGGGCTGCGCAGGGGCACGCGCAGCGACTCCAGAATCTGCCCGCCGTTGAACATGAAGCGGTCGCGGAAGGTGCGCTCGGCGTCCAGGCCGGGGCCGTAGTCGGACACAAGGGTGACGACCTTTTTAATGCCGTTTTTGGGCGCCCAGTCTGCCACGCCCAGCGTCACCTGCGGCAGTGTCATGGACACCCGCACCATGTAGGGCGATGCGTCGATGACCGAAGATGTCGCGGCCAGCATGTTGACCATGGGTGTTTTTGACTGCGTGGCAATCGGCGCTGTGGCCAGTGCCAGCGGTGTCAGGCCAAAGCCGGCCAGCACATCCACCTTGTCATTGACCACCAGTTCCTGGGCCAGGCGTTTGGTGATGTCGGGAACGCCGGTATCGTCTTTCAGGATCAGTTCAATCTTGCGCCCGGCAACCGTGCTGCCAAACAGCGACATGTAGAGCTTGGCACCAGCTTCAAACTGTTTGCCGGTAGAGGCGAACGGCCCTGTCATGGGGGCCAGAAAGCCGATCTTGAAGGGCGCCTGCTGTGCACCTGCCTGTTGCATGCCCCATGCCAGGGGCGCTGCCGCCATGGCCTTGATCAAACTGCGCTTGTCCATCAGTGTCTCCTTTGGTTGATATAAAAACAGCAATACTCAGTGACCGGCGCCGGCTTCTCTGGCTGCACGATCATGGATCACCCGGCGCATCAGCAGGCCGGGTTTGTCGGGTGCAAAGTTGAGGTCGAACTGCGGCTGCGCATCCTGCGTCACCACATCCAGAATCCATTCAAGAGCATCGACGTCTTCCAGGTAAGCCTTGGCCGAGGCTTCATACAGGTAATCGTCGGCGGCCTTGTCATCCAGCTTGAAGTCGCGCGAGTTGAACCACCAGTAATGAATGGCGCCATGGCTCTCGGGCGTGAAGATGTGCGTGATGTTGAAGCGGTAGTCGCTTTGCGCGCCTTCGGCAGGCGTTGGGTCGACGATTTTGGCGAAGGCCACATGCAGCGCGGGCGATGCAAAACGTGCTTCCGAATAGCGGTGCACCGGCTTGCCTGTGAGGCCCGTCGGCACGCCGTAGACGCCCGGTGGCGGCGAGTTCTTCAGCTGCCTGTCGATGATGATGACCTCGCCTTCCTGGCGCACGTCGAGTTTGGAGCGCGCGTATTCAGGCGTGCCGATTGCGCCGGGGTGCAGGAAGGGGAAGTGCGTCTGGTCGAGCAGGTTCTCATGCATGGAGATGTAGTCGGACTTCATGTAGTAGCTGCCCTGCACGCTCTTCCAGTGGGCATCGTTTAGCCAGTGTGTGTCGGGGATCAGCGCCTCGTCGGCCTTGTCGGCTTCGCCCATCCAGATCCACACCAGCGGGCCGCGCTCGGCCATCGGAAAGCTGCGCACGCTGGCATTGCTGGGCGTGATGGGCAGTGAGGGCATGTTGACGCAGCGCCCTGACGGGTCGAACTGCATGCCGTGGTAACCGCACTGCAGGATGTCGCCTTCCAGCTTGCCTTTGGCCAGCGGAAACGAGCGGTGCGGGCAGCGGTTGCGCACGGCGACGGGCTCGCCGGCCAGGGTGCGGTACATCGCGACCTCGGTGCCCAGCAGGCGGCGGCTGATGATGTCGCGAGACACCTCGCTGGCCAGCGCAGCCACATACCAGCAGTTGAGGATGAGCGGTGTCGCGTGGTCTGCAAACCCGCCGGGCTCAAACGCGTAGGCATCTGCTGCTGGCGTTGAAGGGACAGATTTCAGTTGAATGATTTTCATGGTGTTCACCTTTCGATGGCGCTTTCAATCGAATTCATGCGTCCAGCACCAGCCGCGAGCCCTGCAGGCGCGAGACACACACGCACAGCGTTTTGCCAGAGGCTTTTTCGTCGTTTGACAAGTAGCGGTCACGGTGGACTAGCGGGCCATCAGCCTCCAGCACACTCAAAGGACACAGGCCGCATTCGCCGCGCCTGCAGTCAAACAGCGGGTGCTGGCCGGCGTTTTTCAGCGCATCGAGAATGCTGGTGTTGGCGCCTACGTGAATCGTCTGGCCTGATTTTTTGAGCACCACATCAAAGGCCACTTCATTGCCGGTTGGTGGCGGCGTGAAGAGTTCGCTGCGTACGCGCCGGTCGTCCCAGCCGAGCGCTGCTGCTGCAGAGCGCACGCCTTCAATCAGTCCGGCGGGGCCGCAGACATAGGCGCTGGTGTTGGCAGGTTGCGCGGCGAGCAGCGCTTTCACATCCAGCAGGCCGCCTTCGTCGTTGCAGTGGATGTGTGCGTTCGATCCGGCCAGTCTTTCAACCGCATCGACATAAGCCATCTCGCTGCGGCTGCGGCCCGTGTAGGCGATCTCAAAACTGCGTTTGCGTTGCACCAGGCTGCGCAGCATCGCAAAAATGGGCGTGATGCCAATCCCGCCGGCAATCAGCAGGCTTTTGCTGTCGCGGTGGTCCAGCCGGAACTCGTTCCTGGGCGCCGAGATGGCGAGCTGCGAGCCGGCCTCAAGGCTGCGGTGAATGTGCGCCGAGCCCCGCGCCCGGTCTTCGCGCTGCACGGCGATGCGCCAGGCGCTGCGGCCGTCGTCCAGCGTTTCGGTGCCGCCGACCAGCGAGTAGTGCCGCACCGTCTCACCAATGCCGTCGGGGTTGATGACCACCTCGATGTGCGAGCCGGCTTCATAAGCGGGCAGGGGGCCGCCGCTGGCTGAGACCAGCAGGTACTCGCGCACGCGCGGCGTCAGTTGCGTGACGGCGCTTACAACGACGGCAATGGTTTCTTTCTTCGGCAACTTGTCTCCAGCTCTCTACTTGTCATAACCGGGTCTTCAGAACTCTCCCGCCTGTCATTGCGGACTCGATCCGCAATCCAGACGGCCTGCGTGGACGGAGTTTCCTGTTCTTGCCATCGCTGGTGATGAATCAACGATGGATCCCGGATCGAGTCCGGGATGACAGAGTTCTTTCACCCCTGGTCCTGTGGGTATTGGCAGTTTATTGATTCATGCATGAGAATAGTGGTGATAAAAAGAGTCATCACTTATCTCAAATTGGAATCAATATGGATGTGCTGGGCAACCTCAAAACCTTTCTCGCGGTGGCCAATGGCGGCGGCTTCTCGGAGGCGGCGCGCAAGCTGCATGTGGTGCCCTCCGTGGTGGCCAAGCGCGTTGCCCAGCTTGAAAAAACCATGGGCTCGCGGCTGTTTGAACGCTCCACCCGCAGCGTGGTGCTGACAGAGGCCGGCGAGCAATTGCAGGCGCGGGCGGCGGTCTTGATGGCCGATTTTGACGAGCTGGTCAGTACCGTGCAGCGCGACGACAGCAAGCTGGAGGGCCACATTCGTGTCATGGCACCGACCACGCTGACCATGGTCTACCTAGGCCAGGTGATCAACGCCTTTCTGGAAAAACACGAGCGCATCACCATGGAGCTGGCGCTGGTGGACCAGTCCACCAACCCGCAGGAGCGCGGCTTCGACATGGCCATCAGCGGGCGCACCGCCAGTTATGAGGGGGTGCTGGATGTGCCGCTGTGCGCCGTGCAGCCCAGACTGTTTGCCGCGCCCGGCTACGTCGCCGCCCATGGCGAGCCCGCACACCCGCGCGAGCTGGCCGACCACCGCTGCCTGGTGTTTGCGCCCACCGGGGTGAACTGGCAGTTCCAGAGCAGCCGGGGTGCCATCAGCGTCGAGGTCAGGCCGCGCCTGCTGGCCGATGACAACCGCACCCTGCTCGATGCGGCGGTGCGCGGCATGGGTGTGGTGGCGCTGCCGCTGTACGTGGCGCGTGAAGCGTTGGCGGCTGGGCAGTTGCAGCCGGTGCTGGGCAAGTTCCCGCTGCAGGAGACCTGGTTTCGTGCCTACCTGCCGCGCCGCAGCCACAAGCTGGCGCGTGTGCAGGCGCTGGTGGACTGGCTGGCCACCCACCTGGAGGGGTTTATGGCGGCGGAGGTGGCCGGTTGAGGGGGTTGCGCACGGGCGTTAAATGTCTGATTGCTATTGATTCAGTAGCTGCTCACGCTCGTATTCATTGACCTGCAGCCATATTTGGCATGAAAAAATGGCCTTTTGAGGTCATTTTTCAGCGTTTTTTGCGTGGCGCTGACTGCCCAAGAACGCAAAAGTTAATATGGAAGTTAACTTTTGAGCTTTTTTTAACGTGTACGTTAAATATTTAACATATACGGCAAAATATGTCTACAGCTTGTGTCCGCTGGCCTGCTTCAGCACCCGCATGGCGGCATCTGCCCGCTGACCGCGCCAGGCGACGATCTGGTCAGGGCGTATCAGGACCAGCGGGGCTTCATATAAATCCCGCAGGGTCGGTGATGGCAGGGTGACGCAGGTCAGTTCCAGGCCCAGCGCCCTGGCGGCGTCAGCAAACGGTTGGGCGTCCGGCGTGTTTTTCGTATCGGCCCCCAGCACCAGCAGCGTCCACTCAAAACCAAAACTGTCGTACAGCGATGCGCCGCCCTCCAGCCAGGCATGGGGCGCGCGGCCGCCGGGGCTGGCGGTGGGGGTGTAGCTGCCGGTGCTGTCGGGTGGCGGCGTGCTGCCGTCTTTCACGATCACAGGCGATGCGTCGTAACGGCCGCCGAAGGTGATGCCGGGGATGTTGAATTCGCGCCGCACATGGGCATTGAGGTAATCCGACGCGCGCTGGCGTTCTGCTTCGCCCACCGCGCCCGTCTGCTCCAGCAGGGGCAGGGCGTTGAACATGCCGACTGAATCGGCAAAGCCCCGCGCATAGGCGGTGTTGCGTTCGGCCAGCGGCTTGCGCTCAAGTTCGTAGCTGTCCATCAGGGTGTCGGGCGCTGTGCCCTTGAGCACAGCAGCCAGCTTCCAGCCCAGGTTGACGGCATCCTCGATGGCCGTGTTGTAGCCCAGGCCGCCGGTGGGCGTGAACAGGTGCGCCGCATCGCCACCGATGAAGACCCGGCCGCGCTGCAGGTGCTCGGCCACCAGCGAATGGCCTGCCGTCCAGGTGCAGACCGAGATCACCTCCATCGGTATCTGCATGCCCAGCGCTTCGCTGAAGATGCGCTGTGCGTCGTCAAACGTCCAGCTGTCTGCGTCTTCGCCCTCATGCACCGCCGCATGAAAGGCGAACTCTGATTTGCCGTCGACAGAAGCCATGAAGGCGCGGCGCTGCGAGTTGACGGACACATACATCCACGCGGGCGGGCTTTTGAGAACCTCGTAAAACGCCGGGGCCCTGAAGTGCACTGCAAACATCTTGCCGCCCATGAACTCGCGCTTGATGCCGCTGGCGCCTGACCAGGCGATGCCGAGCCGGTTTCTGACCAGGCTGCGCGGGCCGTCAACGCCGACCAGGTAGTCGGCCTTCACGCTCACAGGATGGGCGGCACCGTTTTGCCGCACCTGCGCCAGCACATGGCTGCCGCAGTCCTCAAAACCTTCCAGAGCCCAGCCGTAACGCACATCGGCAGACGGCAGTGATTCGGCGTGCTTGCGCAGGGTTGCCTCCACGTATTTCTGCGAGATGCGGTGCGGCAACTCGGCTGCGCTCCATGAACCGGTCATGTGCTGGATATTTTTGACGGCCTGTGCGGCAGTGGGCAGGGGCAGGCGGGCCAGTTCGTGGCCGGTGTAACGCGTGAAATAGGCGATGTCGGTCGGGTGGTCGGGCGGCAAGCCCTGGGCGCGGATTTCGCTCGCGAACCCGAGGCGGCGGTAATGCTCCATGGTGCGCGCCTGGGTGGCATTGGCCTGGGGCGTCAGGGTGGTGCCGTTTTTGGGGTCGACCAGCAGGCAGCGCACGCCGCGCCGCCCCAGCTCGTTGGCCAGCATCAGCCCGCACGGGCCGCCGCCGGCGATGAGCACCTGTGTCTGAAGCACGTCTTTTTCGGGGGCTGGGGTGTTGTCTCGCTCTGTCATGGATGGATACTCTTGTTCTTGATCTGCTAATTACTTAGGTTACCAAACTATATGGCGGCAAGCAATCCGGATCCGGCCTCGGGCAGCCCGGCCCCTCAACCTCCCAGCTGGCGCACACACAACGCCGGGCGCATCATGGGCAATGCCCTGAGCCGGTTCGAAGACAGGGTGTTGGCCATTCTTGATGCCGCGGGTCACCCCGGCACCCGCCGTTCGCACGTCAACCTCACGCGCCACCTCGATCTGGAGGGCACCCGCATCACCGAGCTGGCCCGCCGCGCGGCCATGACCAATGCCGCCATGACAGAGCTGATTGACCAGTGCGCAGCCATGGGCCTCGTCGAGCGCCACGACGACCCGGCAGACCGGCGCGCCCGCATCGTGCGCTTTACGCCGGCTGGGCGTGTGTGGCTGGCAGCCTTCGGGGAAGCGGTTGCCAAGGCCCAGCAGGAGATGGCCGGGGAGGTGGGTGAGCCCGGCATGTCGGTGCTGATGAGCCGGCTGGATGCGTACGGGTCGGGCATCGATTCGATCTCGCCCTGACACCCTAGCGCCCCGTGTCGCTGCCGCCTGCTGGCCGCTGGAGGTGGCTGCCCGGTGGCGTAGGGGGAGGGGATCAGCAAATGCTATCAATTAAGTAGCTGCTCACGCTTGTATCCATTGGGCTACAGCCCGATTTGGCACCTGAAAACGGCCTTTTTCGGGTAATTTTCGGCAAAAGCGGCGCTGGCGTGGTTCTCAAATCCCAAAAATGTAAAGTCGACTTTACATTTTCGAGAAAGCTTTGTTTTCTATACACGTGAGCCAGCACCTGCAAAGAAATCGCGATTTTTTATACACGTGCTTTCTTCAAACCCAGATAACATCGACATAAGCGATAGATATGTCGAATAAATCGATAAATATCGACATATTTAATTGACGTGCTGATGCCATCGACATAAACTTTAGATGTGTCGAAAAAATCATAAAAAATCAACATACGCATGTCTGCCCAAATCACACCCTGGAAAGCTGACCAGCCCTACAACACCCTGCCGCCGCTGCCACCCAGCGCAGAACTGGAGACGCGGGCCGTGCTCAAGCAGTGCATCACGGCGCGGGCGGCACTGGCTGAACTGAAGCAGGCGGCGCAGCTGATTCCCAACCAGGCGGTGCTGATCAACACCTTGCCTCTGCTCGAATCACGGGCCAGCTCCGAGATCGAGAACATCGTCACCACGGCAGACAAGCTGTTTCAACACCAGCGCAATGAAGAACACGCCGACCCGGCCACCAAGGAGGCGCTGCGCTACAGCCGCGCGTTGCTGCAAGGTTTTGGCGCACTGGGGCAGTACCCGCTGGGCACGCGCACGGCAGAGGACATCTGCACGCACATCAAGGCTGTGGATATGACGGTGCGGCGCACGCCGGGTACCTGGCTTTCAAACGGTGCGACAGGCGAGATTGTGTACACGCCTCCGGAGGGTGAGGGCTTGCTGCGCGACCTGCTGGGCAACTGGGAGCGCTACCTGCACAACGAGGTTGAACATGACCCCTTGATCCGCATGGCAGTGGGCCACTACCAGTTTGAGGCGATCCACCCGTTTACCGATGGCAATGGCCGCACGGGGCGCATCATCAACAGCCTGTACCTGATCGAAGAAAACCTGCTCACACTGCCCATCCTTTACCTGAGCCGCTACATCATCCAGAACAAGGCCGACTATTACCGCCTGCTGCTGCAGGTGACGCGTGAACAACAGTGGGAGCCGTGGATTATTTACATCCTCAAAGGCATTGAAGAAACCGCCACGTGGACCACGGCCAAGATTGCCGCCATGCGTGCGTTGACCGAACACACCACGGCATATGTCAAAAGCCGCCTGCCCAAGATATACACCCACGAACTGGTGAGCCTGATTTTTGAGCTGCCCTACTGCCGCATCAGCAACCTGACGGACGCAGGCATTGCCAGGCGCCAGACAGCATCGGTGTATTTGAAGCAGCTGGTAGACATTGGCGTGCTGGTTGAGAACGCCGAGGCCAGGGAAAAGCTTTTTATTCACCCCAAGCTGATGCAATTGCTTACCAGTGACAGCAACGAATTCACACCTTATGTGATGCCCACATGAATGAAGCCGAAACCCGCGCCGAGCACATTGGCCCCGCCTTGACAGCCGCAGGCTGGGGCGCGATGGGGTGGCTTTGAGTCGCGCGACGCTATCAATTAAGTAGCTGCTCACGCTTGTATCCATTGGTCTGCAGCCCGATTTAGCACCTGAAAACGGCCTTTTTCGGGTAATTTTCGGCAAAAACGGCGTTGCCGGACTGTCCAAAGCGCAAAAATGTAAAGTCGGCTTTACATATGCGGTGCGTCTTGCCCGGCCGCCTCAGTACACGCCAAACCGGCCAGTCCACTTGCGCTCGTAGTCCATCTTTTCAAAGTGTTCGGCCATGAAGTCGATAAACGTCCGCACCTTGGCCGACAGGTGCTTGCGGCTGGGGTAGGCGAGGTTGATGGCCAGGCGGGGCAGGTCCCAGTCGTCGAGCAGCGGCACCAGCCGTCCGGCGACGATGTCTTCGTACACGATGTAGGAGGGCTGCACCAGGATGCCCATGCCGTCGAGCGCCGCAGCGCGCAGGATCTGGCCGTCGTTGGCTTCCATCACGCCCTTGAGGGTGAGGGTTGCCGTTTTGCCGTCTCTGGTGAAGCGGAACTCGTGCGGCTTGTTGGCGAGCGTGTAGATCAGCAGCTTGTGGCGCTGCAGGTCTTCAAGTGTTTTGGGCACACCGTGCTGCGCCAGGTAGCGCGGTGAGGCGGTGAGGATGCGGCGGGTTTCGGCCAGCTTGCGGATGGTGATGTTCGAGTCCGGCTCGACCTCGCGCGTGCGTATGGCGACGTCGATGTTGTTGTCGATGATGTCCATGTAGCGGTTGCCGGATTCGACATGCACGGTGACGTTGGGGTAGCGTGCCGTGTACTCGCGCAGCAGGGGTGCGACATGGTTGAGCGAAAACGACAGCGATGCCGTGATGCGCAGCACGCCGGTCGGGTTCAGCGCCGTGGCGTTGACGGCAGCTTCGGCATCGCCCAGGTCGCCGAGTATGGTTTTGGCGCGGGTAAAAAACTCCTGCCCGGTGTCGGTCAGGTAGAGACGGCGAGTGTTGCGCTCGACCAGCCGGGCGCCCAGACGGGCTTCGAGCGAGGCGAGGTGCCGGCTGGCGGCCGCGTTCGACAGGCCCAGCGCTTCGGCGGCGCGGCTCAGGCTGCCGGCTTCTGCCACCTGCACAAACAGTTCGATTTCAGTCCAGCGGTCCATGATTTACGGGTTGGGTTTTGCGGTGATCGGAAAACTGATTTTCGTATCAGGGCTTTTATTCCGCCATACGCAGTCTATATTCATCCACCACAAACATTCCCCACATAAACAGGAGACCCCATGAGAAACCTCAACCAGGACACCATCACCCAGGCCGTCATCGCCCGCCTGGCCACAACCCCAGACCCGCGCCTGAAAGAAATTTTGACCAGCCTGGTCCAGCACCTGCACGCGTTTGCGCGCGAGGTGAAGCTGACCGAAGAGGAATGGATGCAGGGCATACAGTTTCTGACCGCTACCGGCCAGATGTGCGATGACAAACGCCAGGAATTCATTCTGCTCAGCGACACGCTGGGGCTGTCGATGCTGACCGTAGCCATGAACAACGACAAACCCGCCGGCTGCACCGAACCGACCGTGTTCGGCCCCTTCTTTCTGGAAGACGCCCCGCGCTTCAAGCTCGGTGACGACGTTGCTGGCGGCGCCAGCGGCGAGCCCTGCCTGGTGCACGGCACCATCAAGTCGCTGGACGGCACGCCTGTACCCAACGCACTCATCAATGTCTGGCAGGCCGATGCCGACGGCAACTACGACGTGCAATACGCGCACCTGGCCAAACCGCAGGCGCGCGGCATTTTGAATGCCGATGAAAACGGCAACTTCCACTTCAAGACCATCCTGGCCGAGGCTTACCCGATTCCGACCGACGGCCCCGTCGGCGCGATGCTGAAGGCGACCAAGAACCACCCATGGCGCCCGGCCCACCTGCACTTCATGATCGATGCGCCGGGTTATGAAAAGCTCATCACCCACGTCTTCCGTGATGAAGACCAGTACCTCGAATCGGACGTGGTCTTCGGCGTGCGTTCATCGCTGGTGGCTGACTGGAAGAAAAAGCCAGACGGTACCTATGACCTCGAATACGACTTCGTGCTGAACCCGGTCAAGAAGACGGCCAAAGCCTGAACACGCGGGCGAATAAAGCGTGATCAAACACATCGTCATGTGGAATGTGCGCGGCGACACGGCGGCTGAAAAAGCCGCCGGTGTGGCCAAACTCAAACAGGCTTTTGAGAGCCTGCGCGGCAAGGTGCCCGGGCTTTTGAATCTTGAAATCGGCGTGGACACAAGCCGCATCGATTACGCCTGCGATGTCGTGCTGTATTCGGAGTTCGATTCCCAGCAAGCGCTGGACGCCTATGCGGTGCACCCCGAGCATTTACGCGTGAAGGGCGAGCTGGGCGACCTGCGCACTGCGCGCCACCAGGTGGACTACACAGTCTGATCAGGCGCGTTTTTTGAACAAGGCCGACGCGCCGCTGGCGGCGCGTATGTCTTCGGCGGTGCTGATCAGCGCATTGGAGAGCTCCTCCATGCGCGCTTCGGTCAGGCGTATCAGCGGGCCGGCAATCGTCACCACACCAATCGTGCCTGAGGGCGAGCGTATTGGCGCGGCCATGGCGCTCATGCCAGGCGAGAAGACCTCGCTGATGGTGGCGAAGCCGCGTTTGCGCGCCGTTTGTATATAGGTGAGCAGTGCCTGAACCGTGGTCGGCGCATTGGGGCCGAAATCCTGCGGTTGGCCGAAACCCTGTTTGGCCACAAGCTGCAGCGCTTCTTCATCCGTCATGGTCGACAGCCAGGCATGGCCGGCCGAGCTGCAGGAGAGGCTGACCGACAGCCCCATGTCCGGGTCATAACGCAGGCCGCGCCGTGCGCCCTGGGCCTTGGCCACAAAAGTGAGGTCGTCGCCATCGACAACCGCCATACGCACCAGCTCGCCAGACTCTTCAGCAAGGCGGTCGAGCAGGGGCTGGGCCACATCGACCACGCCGGAAGCGCTTAAAAAGCCAAGACCCAGTGAGACCAGCTTGATGGTGAGCACATACTCACCTTGTTCCCTGACCTGGCGCACATAACCGCAGCGCACCAGTTCGGCCAGCAGACGATGGGTGGCGCTGAGCGGCATGTCCAGCGTCGCGGCGATGGTGGAAACGGTCTGGCCTTCGGGGTGAACGGCCAGTTGTTCCAGTGTTTTGAAGCTTCTTTCCAGCAGGTTGCTCATGTCGGGGATCGTGTCTTTTTCGGGTTGAACCGGGCTATTGGGCCATGACGGGGGCGGGGCTGCAATTGATTAATGCTAATGGTTTTCCATTATGGAAAGACTTTCCATTTCTAAGGAAAATTCCGCCACTTCCTCAAAACTTCATCAGGAGACCGTTCATGAAATTCGCCCGCCGCCAGCTCGCCCTTGGCCTTGCAGCCGCCCTGTCCTTTGCCTTTGCCATGCCCGCCACGGCGCAGATCCAGGAACGTACCATCAAGTTCGGCCACCTGAACAACCCCGACCACCCGACCAGCCTGGGCGTGCGCAAGTTCGCCGAGATCGTTGCAGCCAAGACCGGCGGCAAGATCAAGGTGCAGGAATTCGCCGCTTCGCAGCTCGGCAACGAGTTGCAGCAGCAATCGGCACTGCAGGGCGGTGTGCAGGAAATGCTGGTCGCGTCGACCACCTCGCTGAACGGCATCGTCAAGGAATTCGGCCTGCTGGACTTCCCCTTCCTCTTCGCCAATGCGAAGCAGGCTGACGCGCTGGTCGACGGCCCGCTGGGCAAGATGCTCACCTCCAAATTGCCTGAAAAGGGCGTGATCGTCCTGGGTTTCTTTGACCTGGGCTTTCGCAACGTCACCAACAGCAAGCGCCCCATCATGAAGGGCGCCGACCTGGAAGGCCTGAAGCTGCGCGTGATCCCTAACCCGGTGTTCCTGGAAACCTTCAAGACCTTCAAGGCCAACCCTGTGCCCATGCCTTTTGCCGAGCTGTACGGCGCGCTTGAGAGCAAGGCTGTGGATGGCGAGGAAAACCCCTTCGCGGTCATTGCGTCGAGCAAGTTCTACGAAGTGCAGAAGTACGTCAGCGGCACCAACCACGTTTACGCCACCAACCCGATCCAGATCAGCAAGCGCTTCTGGGACCGCCTCTCTGCCGCCGAGCAGAAGATCATTCAGGAATCCGCCATCGAAGCACAAAACTGGCAGCGCGTGGTCAGCCGTGAAGTCTCGGCCAAGGCCCTGGGTGAACTGACGGCCAAGGGCATGCTGTACAACGATGTTCCCCCTGCCGAACTGGCCAAGATGCGCGCCGAAGTGCGTCCCGTCTACGACAAGTTCTCCGCCGCCTATGACCCGGCCGTCGTGACCCTCTTCAAGTCCGAGCTGGAGCGGGTATCGAAGTTCTGATGGTGAAGTTCTGAACATGAAAATACTTGTTCTTCACGGGCCGAACCTGAACCTGTTCGGCCGGCGCGAGCCGCATATTTATGGCACGACGACGCTCGCGCAGATCAACGACATGCTGGCAAAACTGGCGGGTGAACTGGGCGTGACGCTGGAGACCATCCAGTCGAACCACGAAGGGGCGCTGATTGATTTCCTGCACGAGCACATCGACTCGGCGCAGGGCGCATTGGTCAACCCCGCCGGGCTCACCCAGCATGGCGTGCCGCTGCACGATGCGATCAAGGCCATGCCGTTCCCGGTGATCGAGGTGCACATGTCGAACCTCGCGACACGTGAGCCCTGGCGCCACCATTCGATCATCTCGCCGGCCGTGAAGGGCACGATCCAGGGGTTCGGTCCGCGCTCGTACCTGCAGGGGCTTCGGGTCGTGACCGACATCGCGCGTGAAACGCAGGCCCTTGCTGCGCAAAACTGACATGGACAAGGTTGTCGACAAGGCCTGCAAGGGCATCGAGTTCCTGATCGCGCTCGGCCTGGCCATCATGGTCGTGCTGGTGTTCGGCAACGTCGTGCTGCGCTACGGCTTCAACTCGGGCATCACGGTGTCCGAAGAAGTCTCGCGCTGGCTTTTTATCTGGGGCACCTTCCTCGGTGCCCTAGTGGCGCTGCGAGAACACGGTCACCTCGGCATCGACATGGTGGTCGGGCGGCTGCCCGTCATGGGCAAGAAGATCTGCTTGATCGTCGGCCACGCGCTGATGATCTTCATCGTGGTGTTGCTGGCCATGGGCAGCTGGGAGCAGGTCAAGATCAACTGGGACGTCACGGCGCCGACGACCGGCTGGAGCATGTCCATCGTCTACCTCTCGGGCCTTGTGTTCGGCGTGCTGGCTTGCGGCCTGTTGCTGCTTGATCTCTACAAGGTCGTCACCGGCCAGCTGTCAGACGAACAGCTTGTCATGGTGCAGGAGTCGGAAGAGTCCGTGCAGCTCAAGCAGGTGCTGGAAGAGGCGCGAGACGCGCGGGAGTCAGACAAAATTGCCGGAGCGCGCCCATGACCATCGTCATCTTCATCGGTTCTCTGCTGGCCGCCATGGCCCTGGGCATTCCGATTGCGTTTGCGTTGCTGGCCAGCGGTGTCGCGCTGATGTGGCACCTGCAGCTGTTCGATGCGCAGATCCTTGCCCAGAACCTGGTCGGTGGTGCCGACAGCTTCCCCTTGCTGGCTGTGCCCTTCTTCATGCTGGCCGGCGAGGTCATGAACGTCGGCGGCCTGTCGCGCCGCATCGTCAACCTGGCGCTCGCGCTGGTCGGCCATGTCAAGGGCGGGCTGGGCTACGTGACCATCATGGCCGGCTGCCTGCTGTCGGCGCTGTCGGGTTCGGCGGTGGCCGACGCCGCGGCACTGACCGCGCTGTTGCTGCCGATGATGGTCAGGGCCGGGCATGACAAGGTGCGCGCTGGCGGCCTGATCGCATCGGTGGGCGTCATCGGGCCGGTGATCCCGCCCAGCATCGGGCTGGTGATCTTCGGGGTGGCGGCCAATGTGTCTATCTCCAAGCTCTTCCTCGCGGCCATCGTGCCGGGCCTTCTGATTGGCGGCGCGCTCTGGATCACCTGGGCCTGGCTGGTACGCAGCGAGAAGATCGTGCCGCCGCCGCGCAAGTCGGCCACCGAGATCATGAGGGCCTTCCGCGAAGCGACCTGGGCGCTGGTCCTGCCGGTCATCATTCTGGTCGGCCTGCGCATGGGCGTGTTCACGCCCACCGAGGCGGCCGTGGTGGCCGCCGTCTACGCCCTGTTCGTTTCCACAGTTATCTACCGCGAACTCAAGCTGTCGCAGCTGTACGGCGTGTTTGTCGCGTCGGCCAAGACCAGCGCCATCGTGATGTTTTTGATTGCCGCAGCCATGGTCAGCGCCTGGCTGATCACGGTGGCGAACCTGCCGGCGATGGTCGTCAGCCTGCTCAAGCCCTTCATGGACAACCCCATTCTGCTGATGGCGATGATCATGGTGCTGGTGATGCTGGTGGGCACGGCGATGGACATGACGCCCACCATCCTGATCCTGACGCCGGTGCTGATGCCTGTGGTCAAGGCCGCAGGCATAGACCCGGTCTACTTCGGCGTGCTGTTCATCATCAACAACTCGATCGGGCTGGTAACGCCGCCGGTGGGCACGGTGCTCAATGTGGTGGCGGGTGTCGGCAAGATCAGCATGGACGACATCACCAAGGGTGTTGTCCCTTTCATGATTGCGGAGTTCGCGATCATGTTCCTGATGGTGGCTTTTCCCAAACTCGTCACCGTCCCCGCAAGCTGGTTCTACTGAACTTCTATCGAGGTCCTACTGAGGTTAGAGATGGCACTTTTAGGCAATGCGGCAGTCGCCATGTGGTGGGACATCCTGCCCGCGCAACGCGAGGAGTTCCAGGAGTGGCACTCGCGCGAACACTTTCCGGAGCGCATGGGCATTGACGGCTTTCTGCGCGGCTCACGCTGGTCCAACATTGACGGGGGAACGGGCTTTTTTGTGATGTACGAGCTGGCATCGTATGAAACCCTCACCTCTTCCGGCTACCTGCAAAGCCTCAACAACCCGACGCCCTGGTCGAAGAAGATGATGCCGCACCACCTGCACATGGTGCGCAGCCAGTGCAAGCTGCTCAGCAGTTTCGGGGGAGGAGTGGGCAAGGCGATGCTGACGATTCGCCTGTCGCCTGCGGACGGCGAGGAAAAGTCCTTGCTGGGCTGGCTTGAAAAGCTGCTGGCCCGCCTGGCTGAAAGCACGGGCATCGTCGGCGCGCACCTGCTGCAAACCAGAACGCCGGAGGCAGCCATGACGCAGGAGCAAAAAATCCGCGGCGGGGATGCGGTTGCCGACTGGATTGTCCTGCTGTCGTCCTATGACACGGCGGCCCTGCAACACGCCCTGGCAAATGAGGTGTCGCCGCAGAGCCTGAAGGCTGCAGGTGCCCAGGCGGCCATCACACACGACATCTACGCGCTCTCGTTTTCAATGGGAAAGCACGACCTGAGACCTGCAGCGCAGGGCTAGCTGCGTGTTACCCGGCCTGCGCGGCCAGGCTGCGCTGTATGGCCACCAGCGCCTTGTTCAGTGCTTTCAGAATCCGCTCGCGTGCCACATCGTCAAAGCGCACGGCAGGCACGGCAACGTTGATGGAACCCAGCGCCATGCCTGCGTTTGAGAGCACCGGCATCGCAACGCCGCAGATGCCGGGCGTGAATTCTTCAGACACATACGCCACGCCGGTTTCGCGTACGTTCCTGATCTGCTTGCGCAGTTCTTTTTCATTGCGGATGGTGTTGGGCGTGACGGCTTCGAAGGTCACGCTTCGCAGATAGGCCTCGCGTTCGACTTCGGGCATGAAGGCCAGCAGGGCCTTGCCGCCCGAGGTGGCATACAGCGGCGCGAGGTCGCCTTTGCGCATGTGCGAGACCAGGCGCTGCGAGCTGCTGACAGACGCCACCACTTCCGACTGCAGGCCTGAGAGCTGGTTGAAGGCACTCGATTCGCGGCAGGCTTCGGTGATCTCTGTCAGCACGGGCTCGACGATGCCCAGAATGCTGCGGCCCTGCATGGCGCGCCCCGCCAGGCGAGAGACGGCTTCACCGAGACGGTAGCCGCGCGACACCGCAGAGTAATCAAGGTAGCCGCGCGCTGTCAGGTTGCGCAGCAGCTGCGTCAGGCTGCTTTTGGGAATGCCCAGTGCCTCGGACATGTCGGTGTGCGACATGTCCTGGCCGCGCTGCGCCAGCAGTTCGAGCACATCAAGTACCCGGTCTGCGGACTTGACGGCGCCTGTGGTGGGTTCTGTCATGTTGGCTATTTTGTGTTTGTTTATATATGTGAACAGATAAACGCAATACTAACCGCAGTACGGACATGGCCACCAGAGGCATCCTTCCTCGTACTGCAAATGAATTTTTCAGGAGAAAGGTAAAAAATCAGTACAAACCCTTGTCTGTGGGTTGAAGGGGATTGATTAAAGTTCATATACAAGAACTTGTTTCTTTGTATGAACTAACAAAACACCGCATTGAAAGACCCCATGACCGATACCCTGCACGACGAACTCCGTATACGCCAGACCATAGAACGCTGGGCCGTCTGGCGCGACGCCGGCGACTGGGCGCGCTTTGCCACTGTCTGGCACCCGGAAGGCCGCATGGAAGCGACCTGGTTCCAGGGCCCGTTTGCTGACTTCATTCGCGTGACGCAGGAAGGCTGGGCCAAGGGCGTGAGCATCCTGCATTTCCTGGGCGGCTCGGCCATCGAGGTCAATGGCGACCGTGCGATTGCGCAAACCAAGATGACCATTTCGCAGCGCGGCAATGTCGAAGGCGAAGACGGCCCGGTGATGTGCGACGTGGTCTGCACCGGCCGCTTCTACGACTTCATGACAAAGCACGATGGCGAATGGAAGGTGCTGCACCGCCAGCCGATTTATGAAAAAGACCGCATCGACCCGCTGGATTCGACCGCGCAGCTCAGGCTCGATACAAAAGTGCTGGCGTCCATGCCTGCAGGCTACCGCCACCTCGCCTACATCCAGACCCGCATTGGCTACACCGTGAAGATGGACATGCCCATGCTGCAGGGCCCTGTGGTCGATGAGCTGTATGCGCGTGGTGCACGGTGGCTGGCCGGTGGTGCGCTGGAACGCTGAGCCTGTACGGCAGATGACGAACAAATAATTTAAAAGGAGACATTCATGACCTATTCCCTCAACCGCCGGACGGCGCTTGCGGCACTGGCCGCTGCCGGCGCACCGTCAGTGTTTGCGCAGGCTTCGGCCTTTCCCAACAAGCCCCTGCGTGTCATCGTGCCGCAGCCGCCCGGTGGCGGTTTTGATGTGGTCGGGCGCCTGCTGGCCGACCGCCTCGGCAAGGCTTTGAAGCAGCCGGTGGTGGTGGAGAACCGCACGGGTTCCGGAACGCTCAACGGCACCGACCTCGCGGCCAAGGCCGACGCCGATGGCTACACGCTGGTCGTGGGTTCCATCTCGAACATCGCGCTCAACATGGGCCTGTACAAGAACCCTCCGTATAACAGCCTGCGCGACTTCGAGCCGCTGGGCCTGGCAGTGTCGTACAGCTACACGCTGATGTGCCGCAAGGACCTGCCCTACAAGACGCTGAAGGAAGTCATGGCCTACGCCAAGGCCAACCCTGGCAAGCTGACCTACGCCTCGGCAGGTGTCGGCTCTGGTCAGCACGTGCTGGCAGCGGCGCTCTGGCAGCAGGCGGGTGTGGACATCACGCACATTCCTTACCGTGGTGCGCAGATGGCCTACCAGGACCTGATAGGCGGCCGCGTCGACATGTTTTTTGACCTCTCGCCTACCGCCCGCCCGCAGATTGAAAGCGGCAATGTGCGTGCCCTCGCCGTGTCAGGTGCTACGCGCCAGCCCACGCTGCCCGATGTGCCGACCATTCGCGACAGTGGTGTTGCAAAGCTCGAGCTTGAATCGTGGTTCGGCCTTTTTGCACCCGCCAAAACACCGCCGAAAGTGCTTGAGCGCCTGCGCAAGGAGATGGACAGCATCATTGCCTCGCGCGATGTCAGCGACACCTTCCGCAAGGCGGGTGGGCGGTCACTGAGTCTGTCCCTTCCCGAGACCAAGGCACTGGTCAAACGCGATACCGAGTTCTGGTCAAAACTGATACGCGAGCTGGACATCAAGGCCGAATAAATTTCGGGTACAGCCCGTAACCCACGCATGCAGGGCATGCCCGGGTCAAAACCGGCATGCCCCGCAGTGAGCCGCCGCCTGCAGACCTTGCTGCGCGGTGGTTTAATCGGCAGTCTTTTCAAATTTCGAGGCAAACCCCAACATGACGACAAAAATTGCCCAGGCCAGCCTGGACCAGCTCTTCTTCAACGCGCGCACCGCCAACGGCTTCATCGACAAGCCTGTGCCGCTCGAACTGCTCAAGGAGGTCTATGACATCGCGAAGATGGGCGCGACCTCAATGAACACGCAGCCTGCGCGTTATGTTTTTCTGAACAGCGCCGAGTCGCGCGCACGCCTGCTGCCTGCACTGTCGCCGGGCAACCTCGACAAAACGCGTGACGCCCCTGTCACAGTCATCGTCGCTTACGACACACGCTTTTACGAACACATGCCGCAGATCTGGCACAAGCCGGGCGCTAAGGAAATGTTTGAAGGCAACGCGCCCATGGCAGGCGGAACGGCAGTGCGTAACGGCACACTCAGCGGCGCATACTTCATGATCGCCGCCCGCGCGGTCGGCCTGGATTGCGGCCCCATGAGCGGTGTCGACCTGGCCAAGGTCAATGCAGAGTTCTTCCCTGACGGCCGCTTCAAGACCGATTTCCTGATCAACCTCGGATATGGCGACAACAGCAAGCTCTTCGACAGGAACCCGCGCCTGACGTTTGAACAGGCTTGTTCCGTGCTGTGAGCACGAAACAGGACTTTGGCTCTATTGACGCTCCCCCACCCAATCCCCCCGTCCGGGAGGATTTGTTGAAGAAGACACGGGTTTGAGTTTCCCCCTCATCACCGACCCGTTCTTCTACGCCGTCGCCATCCCCGCCGTTCTGCTGATGGGCATCAGCAAGAGCGGCTTTGGCGCGGGCTTCGGTTCGCTCGCTGCGCCGCTGATGGCGCTGGCCGTGACGGTGCCGCAGGCGGCGGCCATCCTCATGCCCATACTGCTGCTGATTGACCTGCTGGGACTGGCTGCATTTCGCAGAAGTGTTGACCTCAAGCTGCTCAAGTTCCTTCTGCCTTTTGGCCTGCTGGGCACGGTGATTGGCGCGCTGCTGTTCAAGGTGCTGGATGCACGCGTGGTGGCCGGCATTGTCGGCATACTCATCCTGATCTTCCTGGCGCAACGGGTGGCGTTTCCACCGCGTGCAGACGCGCCGCACCCACCGCGCTGGATAGGCGCCATCCTGACCTCGATATCGGGCTTTACCAGCTTTGTCGCGCACGCAGGCGGCCCGCCGGTGGCGTTTTATGTGATCCCCATGCGCCTGTCGCCGCTGGTGTTTGCATCGACCATGGCGTATTTCTTTTTCTTCATCAACCTGTCCAAGTGGATTCCTTATGCCTGGCTGGGGCTGATCGATGCACGCAACATGGCCACGTCCCTCGTCTTGCTGCCCTTGGCCCCGCTGGGTGTCTGGGTGGGCGTGCGCCTGGCGAAGACCATGAGCGCGGTGCTTTTTTACCGGCTGCTGTACGCCGGCATGCTGCTGACCGGTTGCAAGCTGGTCTGGGACGGTTTTTTGCGCTGAGTTGCCGGGGGCGCAATATCAGCGCCGTCAATGCGCGCCATTGCCGAAGGCACATGGACAAGTGCCCGGCCCCCCTGCATACCATCCTGTGGATGCCTACCGCAGACGCGGACGGCATCATCAAGACCGATAAAACCGACAGGAGACAAGATGATTCACGTATCGATGGCGCGGCGCGCCGCGTTGGCTTTGGCCGTTGCAACCCTCGCCGCCGGCCCCATGGCACACGCACAGACAGCCGCCAAATGGCCCAGCGCACCTGTGCGCTTTGTGGTGCCTTTCCCGGCCGGCTCCGCACCCGATGTGCTTATCCGCCTGGTCGGCGTCAAGCTGACCGAGAAATGGGGCCAGGCCGTCATCGTTGACAACAAGCCGGGCGGCAGCGGTGTCATCGGCATGAACACCATTCTTTCCTCGCCCACCGATGGCAGCGTATTCGGGTTTGTGCAGGGTTCTGCCATTTCTGTGGCGCCCAGCACCATCAAGGGCGTGAGCTACGACTTCAACCGTGACTTCGTACCGGTCACGCTCGCTGCGGTACTGCCTTTCGTGCTGACCGTGCCTGCAGATTCACCGTATAAAACCCTGGGTGAATTTGTTGCCGCTGCCAAGGCCAAACCAGGCAGCATCGAAGTGGCGGACAACGGCCGTGGCACCGCGCCGCACCTGGCTTCGGCACTGCTTGGCTTGCAGTCCGGCGCACAGTTTCTTGAAGTGCATTACCCGGGCGGTGCGCAGGCCATGCAGGCCACGCTGGGCGGCCAGACCAAGATGATGGTCGAGACCTACAACGTGGTAGCCGGCAACGTGCAGGGCGGCAAGATGCGTGTGCTGGCCTCCATGGGCGACCGTGTCGAGCCTGGCCTTGAGCAGTTCCCCCTGGCCAACGCAACAGTTCCGGGCGCAGTCGCCTACGGCTGGTTTGCGGTCATCGCCAAAAAAGGTGTGGACCCCGCCCAGCTCGCGAAGATGAACCAGGACATGGGCGATGTGCTGCGCATGCCCGACGTGATCGCCAAGTCGCGTGAACTCGGCACCTACCCCCGGCCCGGCACGCCGGAGCAACTGGTGCAGTACATCAACCAGGACCGCAGGACCTGGCAGGGTGTGCTCGACAAGCTCAACATCAAGCCTGAATAAGGTTGCGGCAGCCCACGCGCCTCAGCCAGGCGCGTGCCGCGCCAGCCAGTCGTGCAGCGAAGCCGTCAGGGCCGCGAGCGGAGGAGTCAGTTCGCCGATGGCCTTTGCAACCTTCTCGTCGCCCTGCTGTTCGCGCAGCGCAGTCTCTACGGCTGCCGCCAGAGCTGAAATTTCTTTTGCGCCTATCGTGCCAGACACGCCCTTGAGCGTATGGGCTGCGCGTTGCGCTGTTGCTGCATCACCTGCGGCCAGTGCAAGACGGATGTTGTCGGCGCAGTCCCTTTGCCCGGTCACATAGCGCTGCAACATCGCGAGATAAAGCGGCTTTTTGCCCATCATGTGCGCCAGTCCCGCCTGCACATCAAGCCCATCCAGGTTTTCTGGCAGGCCACTGCCGCTGCCACGGTCGGCCGGTACACCGGCGGCTGCAGGCGGTGCATGCATGGCTGCTCCGGGCATCATGCTGCGACCGGGTATCCATTTGATCAGCATGCGCCACAGGCCGTCGGGGTCTATGGGCTTGGAGAGAAAGTCGTTCATGCCGGCATCGAGGCAACTCTGGCGGTCTTCCGCCATGGCGTTGGCCGTCATCGCCACAATCGGCAAAGTTTGCAGGCGGGGGATGCGGCGTATGGCGATAGTCGCGTCGATGCCGCCCATCACCGGCATCTGCATGTCCATCAGCACCAGGTCGTAGCTGTACTCCTGGACCTTGGCTAGCGCCACCTGCCCGTTTTCTGCAACCTCGACTGAAAAGCCTGCGTCTTCAAGCAGCTCGCAGGCAATCTGCTGGTTGATGTCGTTGTCTTCGGCCAGCAGGATGCGCGCGCCCTGCACGGCTGCCAGCTGCTCTATGCCTGTTGTCGCACCGAGTGCGCCGAAGCGGCTTTCTGGCCGCTGCTGACCCAGCGCCTGCATGGTGGTGTCGAACAGCATGGACGGGCTCACGGGCTTGACCAGCACGCCGCTCAGGCCCAGCGTTTCGGCCGCGTGAATCATCTCTTCCCGGCCGTGCGCGCTCACCATCAGCAGTATCGGGTCGGGCTCCAGTTCCAGCGCGCGTATGTGGCGGGCTGTTTCCATGCCGTCCATGGTGGGCATGCGCCAGTCGAGGTAGACGATGTCAAACGGGTCGCCTTCGGCCGTTGCGGATTGCAGCGTGCGCATGGCCGCCTCACCGGAGGCCACGTCGGCCACCCGGAAGGTCATGGCCTCCAGCATGCCGCGCAGCACGGTGCGGGCATGGGCGTTGTCGTCCACGACCAGCACCCTGCGGCCCCGAAGGTCCGGGTTGGGCAGCAGCACACGCCGGGGCAGGGGGCTGATGCCCAGCCTGACGGTGAACCAGAAGGTGCTGCCCGAGCCTGGCACGCTCGTGACGCCGACTTCACCGCCCATCAGGCCGGCCAGGTTTTTTGAAATCGCCAGGCCCAGGCCGGTGCCGCCGAACCTGCGTGTGGTCGAGCTGTCCGCCTGTGAAAAACTCTGGAACAGGCGTGAGATCTGTTCCTCGGTCAGGCCTATGCCGGTATCGCTGACCGAAAAATGCAGTAGCACGTCCTGCGCTGTGCGTTCCTTCAGGCGTGCCGCGATCACAACCTCGCCGGTCTCGGTGTACTTGACCGCATTGTTGGCGTAGTTGATAAGGATCTGGGATACGCGCAACGAGTCGCCGACCAGTGCGGGCGGCACGTCAGGCGCGATGTTGAACACCAGCTCCAGGCCCTTGCTGCTGCATTTGTCGCTGATCAGGTTGGCGACGTTGTCCAGCACCTTGTCCAGCTCGAAGTGGATGTTTTCCAGGCTGAGCTTGCCGGCCTCGACCTTGGAGAAATCCAGGATGTCGTTGATGATGCCCAGCAGGTGCTGGCCCGAGCTCTGTACCTTGCCGATGTAGTCGCGCTGGCGTGGCGTCAGGTCGGTCTTGAGCGCCAGGTGCGACATGCCGATGATGGCGTTCATGGGCGTACGGATTTCGTGGCTCATGTTGGCCAGGAAGTCGGACTTCATTCGCGTGGCTTCTTCGGCCGACTCCTTGGCCCGGCGTACGGCGTCTTCCTCTTCCTTGCGGGTGGTGATGTCGCGGCTCACGCCGAGCAGGCCGCCCTGTTCCCCATCCTCGTACCACAGGGGCGAGACCATGGTGTCCAGCAGCGCGCGGCGGCCATCGGGGTAGGTGACCCAGTGTTCCTGCGACACCGGCTGCAATGACTGCATCATGGTGCCGTCCCGGGCACGCATGGCGGCCGCCACGTCGGGCGGAAAAAGATCCTCGCAACTCAGCCCCCGGATGTCGGCGACGCTGCGCCCGACCATGGCGGCATAGGCATCGTTGCAGCCGAGGTAGCGGCCTTCATGGTCCTTGTAAAAAATCGGGTCCGGGATGGAACTGACCAGCGCGAGCATGGTGCTGCGCTGGCGGCTGATCTCGCTGGCGGCGCGCTTTTGTTCGGTGATGTCCCTGAAGGTCGCCACATGCACGGCGCGCTCTTCGTCCTGCGCCAGGAACACCGAGATTTCCACATCAATCAGCTTGCCGTTGCCGCAGCGAAAGCGGCTTTCGAATTGCAGCGGTTTGGGTGAGTCCTCCAGGCTGATCTTGATCTGCGCCACGGCCTCGGCACTGGTGTCCACGTCAAGTGTCGACAGTTCAAGCCCGACGAATTCTTCAATCGGGTAGCCCAGCTCTTCGCATGCGGCCTTGTTGGCGTACACCACGCGCCGCGTGACCGGGTCCAGCCAGAACAGCGGGCCGGAGTTTTCAACCACCAGCTGGTTGAAGCGGATCTTGCGTTCGGCACGGCTGCGCGCGGTGACATCACGGAAGTCAAAGACCAGGCCCACGCGTTTGCCCTGGGACTCCACCGGCGTGATGATGCGCTCGAAAAGGCGACCGTCCTTCATCTCGATTTCGTCGAACACCGCGCCGTCCATGTGCGCCCAGAGTTCGGTTGCGCGGGCAACAAACTGCGCGCTGTCTTTTACCAGCGAGGCGTGCTGCTGCATCAGCGCGATTTCCTGGCCCGGCGCCATGAGTGCATCCGGCGCTGTGCCCCACATTTCGGTGAAACGCGGGTTGATGTATTTGGCGCCGCTTGCGAAATGGATGGCCAGGACACCATCCGGTGCGGCGTTCAGTGCGTTGCTCAGGAAGGTTTGTGAAGCCGTCAGGTGCTTGATGCGTTTTTCGCGTTCAGCCAGCGCCATGGCCATGGCCCGTTCGGAGGGGGAGGGCATGCCCATGAGGCGCTGAAGCAGCGGTATGCGCGCCAGCTTTTTTTTCAGGGCTTGTCGCATGGTGCGCCCGCGCACCGTTCAGGCCACAAGCCGGTCTGCCATGGCGCGCAGTTCGGCAGCCAGTGCGGCCCTGTCTGCAGCCGGCCGCCCTTGCAGGTCTAGCCGCGTCGACATGCCCTGCAGTTCACGCTGGAACAGTTTCCGTATTCCTACGTCTGTGCCATCCAGGCTGATGCGTACGGCATGGGCGGTAATGGGCTCGGAAAATCCCTTGGCGTCAATGGACACCGAGGGCTCGGTATCGATCTCGTTTTTCACCAGTGCATAGGTTTCACCAGAAATCAGGATGCCGCCGGGTTCGGCGGCCTGCTCAAGTCGCGCTGCCAGGTTCACCTCGGGGCCGATGATGGTGTAGTCCATGCGCAGGTCGCTGCCGAAATTGCCGACGTCGCAAAAGCCGGTGTTGATCCCTATGCGTATGCGAAAGGTCTTGGCCGCCCCGGTATCGCGCCAGAGGTTCTGCAGGTCCGCCATGGCCCGCTGCATGGCAATCGCCATGCGCACGCATTGCAGTGCATCCTCCCTGACGCCGCGGCTATGCGGGTCGCCGAAAAAAATCACCATCGCGTCGCCGATGAATTTGTCCACCGTGCCGCCAAACTCCGCCGCAATGCGCGACATCTCGGAAAAATAACTGTTGAGCAGCCGCGTGATGTCCTCGGGTTGCCATTTGGAGGTTGAGCCCGTGAAGTCCTTGATGTCGGAGAAAAACACCGTGAGCTTTTTACGCTCGGTATGGATCTCGGCCTGCTGGGAACCGTCGAACAGCGACTGGTAAACCTGTGGTGCGAGGTATCGCGAGAGTTTTTCAGACAGCGCCTGCAGCCGCCTGGCGTTGCCGCTGCGTTCCAGGTGCGACTGCACGCGGGTGAGCAGCAGGGGCGGGCTGATGGGTTTGGTGATGTAGTCAACCGCGCCCAGGTCCAGGCCCAGCTGTTCTTCCTCCATGGTGCTCAGTGCGGTGAGGAAGATCACCGGTATGGTGGCCGTCGGCGGGTGCTGGCGTATGCGGCGCAGCACTTCATAGCCATCCATGTCCGGCATCATGATGTCGAGCAGTATCAGGTCGGGCGGCGCCTGCGACATGATGATGGCCAGGGCTTCCCTGCCAGAGGCGGCCAGCAAAAGATCGTATTTGTCTTCAAGCAGGCCTGTCATCAGAAACAGGTTGTCGTCGGTGTCGTCAACAACAAGCACGCGTGAGCGTGGTGCGGTGTGCGCGGCGCTGACGCCTGCAGGCACGGTCGGCAGTGATGGGTGGTCTTGATTCATGGCAAACCCCGAATAAAGGTGGCTGATGATCTGGAAACCAGGATTTCATCAACTCAGATCGTCTGCACCATAAAAATCATTATTTGGTATTAATGTGATTTATTTGATGAAATTGATAAAAGGATTTTACCATTTGGGTTTTTGCAAGACCAGTCCTATAGCACCCGACGTGGTGTAGGCGCGCGCGGTCACTTTTAAGGCCTGGCTGTCTGATCTCATCAGTTGCTCCAAAGGGGTGCTGATATATTGGCAACACCTTTTTTGTGACGCATGCCAGCGTGTTGTCATTGCTTCGCCAGGCCTTGAACCCCTTCCATGACCACTGTCGTTTTTGCTGATCTTGTAGGCAGCACCAGCATGTACGAGCGGCTGGGCGACGAGGCTGCGTCACGCTTTGTCAACCAGCTGATGGGGGTGCTCAGCCAGGTGTTCGAGCAGCACCAGGGCCGCGTCGTCAAGGTGCTGGGCGACGGCCTGTTTGTGGTGTTCCAGGCCCAGGGCGACGCGCTCGCTGCCTGCATCAACATACAGAAACGCCTGCAGGACAAACCCATACAGCCTGGCGGCACGGGTGCGCCGGTGCAGATGCAGATAGGCATCGAATCAGGTGAAGTCGTCGAGATTGACGGCGACTGTTTTGGCGATACGGTCAACTCTTCCGCGCGGCTGGCCGACCTGGCAGGCGCGGCACAAATCCTCACCACTGAGAACGTTTTCAAAACCCTGTTGCCCGTGCAAAAGGCGTCGCTGCGCAGCATGGGACCCATGTATTTGCGGGGCAGGGCGGAAGCCAGCCATGTTTACCGGGTCGAGTGGCAGACCGGGCGCGATGAAGACGCCACCATGGCCGGCCGGTCGATGTTCGCGGTTAACCATGAGGTCTTTCTTGAGCTTGAATTCGGCGGCAAGAGCGTGCGGCTTGATTCAAAAAGCAGCAGGCTCAGCCTGGGCCGTTCGCCGGACGCCGCGCTGTCGGTCAATGACCCGCGTGTCTCGCGCATGCATGCCACGCTGGAATGGCGCGGCGGGCATTTTGTGCTGACCGATGCCTCGAGCTACGGCACCTGGGTCTACCTGGGCAACCAGGGCGAACCGGTGGTGCTTCGGCGCACCGAGTGCTACCTGGTCGGTAGCGGCCAGATCGTGCCGGGCTGTGAGCAGGCCGATGACAATGCGCCGGTGATCGCGTTTTCCGTGCGCAATTAGACCAAAACGCCGGCGGTATGGTCTCCATAAAACCCGGTCCTGGCGTGGGGCATGCAAGCTAGAATCTTTTTTGCTCCGAGCTGCGGTCTTGTGCCCGTCTCGCCCTTCTGCCTTCTTACGTCAGCACCTTCATGAGTCTTAAAAAGCTAGGCCGATACGATCTGGTCCGCGTGCTCGGCAAGGGGGCCATGGGGCTGGTGTACGAGGGCAGGGACCCCAACCTCGACCGGCGCGTCGCCATCAAGACCATCAAGGTCGAGAACCTCTCAGACGAATCTGCTGCCGAATACGAAGTGCGTTTTCGCACCGAGGCCCGCTCCGCCGCGCGCCTGCAGCACCCCAATATCGTCAGCGTGTATGACTCCGACCGCGACGGCGGACATCGCCTTCCTCGTCATGGAGTTCATTCAGGGCGACGACCTCAAACACCACCTCGACAAGGGCGAGCTCTACACGCTGGAGCAAAGCCAGCGCATCATGGCCGACCTCCTGTCTGCACTTGACTATGCACACCGGCAGAACATCGTGCATCGCGACATCAAGCCCGCCAACCTGCTGATCGAGCCTGATGGCCGCGTCAAGCTGGCCGACTTCGGCGTGGCGCGTATCCAGGATTCAGGCGAAGCCACACGGACCCAGGGCACCATCGTCGGCACGCTCAAGTACATGTCGCCCGAGCAGTTGCAGGGCCGGCCCATTGATGCACGCGCCGATTCTTTATGCAGCGGGTGTGGTGCTCTACCAGTTGCTGACCGGCCAAAAGGCCCTTTCGACGGCGACACCGACTTCGCGGTCATCCAGCAGATCGTCAACTACACGCCGCCAGCGGCCACCTATTTCAACGACCGCCTGCCGCCCGCCATTGACGCTGTGGTGGCGAAGTCGCTGGCCAAATCCCGCGATCAGCGGTATGCGACAGCGCAGGAGTTCTCAGCCGCCCTGGCTGCCGCGTGCCGCGATGCCACCGACATCACCGTGGTGCCGCCTGCCGCTGTGCCGGGCAAGGGCAGCAACTCGACCTGGACGGCCACCCTGCTGGCTGGTGAGTCGCTGGTCAGCACGAACAGCGGGACCAGCGGTACAAGTGCTACCAGTTCATCCATCGTCACGCAGGAACTGGAGCTGGTTTACTGGAAAGACATCAAGGAGTCGGTTGATGTTGAAGACATTCAGGGCTTTCTCGCCAAGTTCCCGTCCGGCATCTACGCCGACCTGGCGCGCAGGCGCCTGAAAAAGCTGGGTGTGTCTGGCGACGAGTCGGATGTGGGCACACGCTCGGGCACGGTCACACAACTGAGCGGCGCGCCCCGCGCTCGACAAGGCTGTGCTGCAGGCCAGGCCTGCCGCTGATGCGACGGACAAAACCGCAGACAAGACAGACCTCGCCTGGCAGGCGCTTGAAGCCGCTGCTGCGCAAACGCCTTCGTTGCCGCTGGGCCAGGGCCACGCCGCCTGCAGCAGCTGAAGCCGACCCCGATGCGACCAGGCTGGGTACGGCGGCGCTGGCTTCCCCTGTCGCTTCCGCCGAAGTTGCAGCCGCGCCTGTCAAACCGAAAACTGGTGTGATGGTTGGCGCCGCCCATTGCCGTGCTGGCAGTTGCAGGCAATTGCCTTCAAGCTGATGTCACCGTCCGCACCGGTCGATCCCGCCGCAGCGGCCTTGCTGGCGGCGTCTGCTCCAGCCGCCACTGCCTCTGCCCCTGACGGCGCGGCCTCAGGCGCATCGCCAGCCGCTTCATCGCCAGCCGCGCAGGCGTCAAGCCCACAGGCTGCAGCATCTGCACAGGCCGCCGCGCGCGCCGCAGCAGCAGCCAAAAAAGCCGCAGCCGACAAGGAAAAAGACAAGGACAAGGCCGCCAAAAACCGCACCGGCCCCGGGCGGCATCAGCGGCAGCGCCGTCCCCCACGCAATCAGCCGAGCGCCCCCCGGCTGCCCCATCCGCAGGTGCAGCCACCCCGCACCAGGCCTGCGAAGGCCGCATGCTGCTGGGTTTACCAGACCTGCATGAGCGAGCAGTGCGCCAAACCCGCTTTCGTTAACGCCGCCATCTGCGTAGAGCGCCGCGCCATCGAACAGCGGCGCGAAGCCGAGAGGAATGTCGCGCTAGGCTGGCTGCCGTTCGCCGCCAATGGCTTCTTGCCTGTCATTGCGGACCTGATCCGTAATTTATGAACCTGATACCCGTACCGACCGGGAAGTCATGCATCCCGGTTCCAGTCCGGGATGGAAGCCTGCAGTAGCGTTTTGCCGTACACGGCAATAATTTAACGTAGATGTTAATTTTTTAATGTATACGGCAAAATTAACTTGACGGACGTTTGATTGAACCCGGTTTGGCATCAAAAAACAGCCGAAAAAAGCCGACTTTTAGGGCATAAAAACGGCTGTAGCCCTTTAAATACGAGCGTAAGCAGCTACTGAATTAATAGCAAGCTGGACTTCGACGCGCTCTCGGGCATGGTTCCCGGGTCGAGTCCGGGACGACGGCGGGCAGCTGGACACCCACTTCAGGGCACAGGCCCGTCCGTCGCCCTTGCATCCGCCTCCTTGTCCCAGCGCCCCGGCCGGCGTTGGGCGAGCTGCTCACGCTCCTGCGCCATCTGCTCTTCCAGCTGCAGGCGGCCCTGCACGGCGACGGCGATGAGTTTGCTGCGGTCCTTGCGGTGCGGGTACATGCGTTCGAACAGTTCGATGTTGTGCTGGCGGAAGCGCATGGCGGACTGGCGCGCCTCATGTGGGGGGTGGCCCAGCAGCTCAAGCACCGAGCGGGCGCTGCGCAGGCTGGACTCGAACAGCTCGCGTTCGACCCTGGTTACACCACGATCCCGCAGGTTGTTCCAGTGGGTCACATCCCGTGCGCGCGCGACGATCTCGAGCTGCGGAAAGTTCTCTTTCACGATGTCGACGATCTTCAGGGACTGCTCGACGTCATCAACAGCAATCACCAGGATTTTTGCCGTGGCGGCGCCTGCCGTGCGCAGCAGGTCAAGGCGGGTGGCGTCGCCGTAAAACACCTTGAAACCGAAAGCGCGAATGGTCTCGATCAGGTCGGCGTCGTGGTCGAGCACGGTGGCCGACATGCCCTGCGCCGACAGCATGCGGCCGACGATCTGGCCGTAGCGGCCGAAGCCGGCAATGATGATGGGCTTTTCCTGCTGTTCGGAGATTTCTTCGAGCTGCGGGCCTTTGTGTTTTGCATAGCTGGGCAGCAACACCTTGTCGACAAAAATCAGCAGCAGCGGGCTGAGCAGCATGGACAGCGCCACTGCGCCAATGAGCAGAGACGATGTCTCGCCTGAGAACACATTCGCACCTGCAGCTGCCTGAAACACCACAAACGCAAACTCGCCGCCCTGCGCGAGCAACACGGTGAACACCGGCCGCTCCTGGTACGGCAGTTTCATCAGTTTGGCCAGGCCGTAAATCACCACCAGTTTCAGGCCCAGAAAGCCGAACAGGATGGCGGCCATCAGGCCGGGGGATTTGAGCAGCACGCCGAAATCTATGCTCATGCCCACGGCGATGAAGAACAGGCCCAGCAGCAGGCCCTTGAAGGGCTCGATATCGGTTTCCAGCTCGCGCCGGTATTCGCTTTCAGCCAGCAGAACGCCGGCCAGAAAGGCGCCCAGCGCCATCGACAGGCCGACGAACTGCATCAGGGCCGCGATGCCGACCACCAGCAGCAGCGATGCAGCGGTGAAAATTTCTGGCGTACCGCTGTTGGCAATCCACTTGAGCAGCGGCCGCAACAGAATGCGACCGCCCAGGATGATGCCGCCTATGACACTGACGATCTTCAAAGCCTCCAGTGCCCGGTTGCCGTGCTCGACGGCATCGCCGCCTGACATCGCGCCCAGCAGCGGCAGCAGCGCCAGGATGGGGATGGCGGCTACGTCCTGGAACAGCAATATCGAAAACCCGGCCTGGCCGCTGGATGTCGGCATCAGGTTGCGCTCGCCGATGGCCTGCAGCGCAATCGCGGTCGATGACAGCGCCAGCCCGAGGCCGGCCACCAGTGCAATTTGCCACTTCACGCCAAAAGCCACGGCCACGGCCATCAGGATGACGGCGCAGCCCAGCACCTGCGCACTGCCCCAGCCGAAGATCGGGCGGCGCAGGTTCCACAGGCGTTTGGGTTCCAGCTCAAGGCCGACCAGGAAGAGCATCAGCACCACGCCGAATTCGGCAAAGTGCAGGATGTCCTGGACATTGGTGACCAGCCCCAAGCCCCATGGGCCTATGCCTATGCCGGCGGCGAGGTAGCCGATGATGGAGCCCAGGCCCAATTTTTTGGCAATTGGCACCGCTACGACGGCGGCGGCCAGGTAGATAAAGCTGTTAACCAGCCAGGCAGGTGCGTGTTCAGTCATGGAGCCCCCACGCCGGTTTTGGGGTCAGAGCCCAAATTTGCCGAGCCTTCGGCTTGCCCCGCGGGGGCGATGCTTTGCATCGCTGCAAAATTGGTGTCTGACCCCAATAACGGCCTGCCCCCCGAGGGGGCTGTGCTTGCTTGGGGCGGCCCGGCGCGGCGCACTTGTGCTCCCGGTACCGTAGCTTCTTCATCATCAAACCTGATCGTGCTTGCAAACGACGGCCGAGTCGCCGCCGGGTCAGGCTTGGGCCTGTCGTTCATGGGCACCACGCAGGCGGCGCACTGCTCAAGTTCATCCATCTCGGGCCACTCGGGGTAGCTGTGCAGCCTGTCGCGAAAGGTCTGCAGGTGCTGGGCAACGGATGCGGCGTCCACGCTGTGTGCGCCGTGCAATATCAGCGGCGGCAAAAAGCGCATGCCGCAGAGGGCAGCGCTCTGTTCATAGGGCGGCAAAAATGCGTCGAAAAAATAGCGGTTGTAGCCCTGCGGGTGGTACGAGTCCTCAGGCCCGCCTGTGGTGGCGACCAGCCAGAGGTCCTTGCCCTGCAGCGCACTGCCTTCGTCACCGTAGGCCCAGCCGTAGGTGAGCACCTCATCCATCCAGAGCTTTTGCAGCGCCGGCATGGAATACCACTGGATGGGGTGCAACAGCACGATGAGGCTGGCGCTGGCCACGGCCGCCTGCTCGGCGGGCACGTCAATGGCGTAGTCGGGGTAGCTTGAATAGAGGTCCTGCACCCTGGTGCGTTGAGAGGCCTGGGCGGCCTCCATCATGGGGCGGTTGACGCGTGATTCACGCCATGCTGGGTGGGCGGCAATGACGTAGATGTCGCTGGTCAGCGCGCTGGCTGGGTCACCGGCGCCGGGAATCTGGGTGGTTGTGGTGGTTGTAGGAATGCTGGCCATACCGTTACCATAGCGGAAAAGCCAGGCAGCATGCATGTACCGGGCCAGCACCGGCCGTACACCTGCCCCAACACACCCTGAGGAGATTCCCATGCCCGTGGTCGTCATTGCCAATCCAAAGGGAGGCGTCGGCAAATCGACACTTGCCACCAACGTCGCCGGCTACTTTGCCAGCAAGGGCCATGCGGTGATGCTGGGTGATGCGGACAGGCAGCAATCCACCGCGCTGTGGCTGGGTCTGCGCCCGCCGGCAGCCCGGCCCATCGCCAGCTGGGATGTCACCTCAGAGCTGGTCAAGCCGCCCAAGGGCACCACCCATGTGGTGCTGGACACCCCCGGCGGCCTCCACGGCTCACGCCTCAACGAGGTGGTGAAAGTGGCCGACAAGATCATCGTGCCGCTGCAGCCCAGTGTGTTCGACATTTTTGCAACGCGCGCTTTCCTGGATCAGCTGGCCGAGCACCGCCGCGCCGGCAAGGTGCAGGTCGGCATCGTCGGCATGCGTGTGGATTCGCGCACGATTGCAGCCGACAAGCTGCATGACTTTGTCGACAACCTTGGCCTGCCGGTGCTGGGCTATCTGCGCGACACGCAAAACTACATCCACCTTGCTGCGCGCGGTCTGAGCGTGTTTGATGTTTCTCCGGGCCGCGTGGGCAAGGATCTGGAGCAGTGGCAAGGCATCTGTCAGTGGCTCGACCGGTAAGGAGCCTTCATAAATCCGATTCCCGGGCGCATGGCCGCGTTGCGCGGTGCTCGGAATCCTCGCGGTTATTGGGGTCAGACACCAATTTCGCTGCGGTGCTCGCACCGCACCCATGGGCGAGCCGAAGGCTCGCGAATTTGGGCTCTGACCCCAAAAACCTCCCTGCGCTCCGTGCGCCTTGCCCTGCATCCCGCCAATCGACTTTCTGAAGGCTCTAAAGGCCGTACCTGAATCATGAAAACATTCCAAACCCTGGCCGAGCTGGCCGCCTGTGTGGGCCAGGAAGTGGCCGTCAGCGACTGGACTGTCATTGCCCAGCCGCAGGTCAACCAGTTTGCCGATGCCACGCATGACCATCAGTGGATTCATGTCGACCCTGAAAAAGCCGCCGCCGGTCCGTTTGGCGGGCCGATTGCGCACGGCTTTTTGACGCTGTCGCTGATGCCCTGGTTTTTTGAATCGTCTTTTGAGGTCACCAGCGTGCGCATGGGGGTCAACTACGGCCTGAACAAGGTCCGATTTACAGCTCCGGTGCCGGTCGGCAGCCGTGTGCGGGCACGCATGAAGCTGCTGGCGGCCGAGCCCATCGACAACGGCGGCATGCAGCTCACCTGGAATGTGACGGTTGAACGTGAGGGGGGCGACAAGCCCTGTTGTGTGGCTGAGGCGCTGGTGCGTCTTTACGCCTGAGCCGCCTCGCTGCGCGATGCAGGCAGGCGCTTCACAGGCATGCCCGGATCGTGAATTCCTAACCGCTTTGCAGGAGTTTGATGCTGCCGGAGTGCTGCAAGCAGCGCTAAACTTTGCCAACGGGAGCCGGGCAAATTCTTTGATGTCCGGCGGGAATATTTTTTGGAGTAAACAATGCCAGGATTTTTTCGTGTGATGGCGATGGCGTGCGGTCTCGCGGGTTTCACGCTCTTTCATTCGTCTGCGATGGCGCAGCAAAACGCCGCGCCGGTCCAGGTGACATCCGGGGTCAAATATGAATTGATCGCTCGTTGGGATGTTGCACGACTCAACCAGATCCTGCAGGTCGACACGCAGAAATTTTCGGGTGTCCCCATCACCTACACCCCGGCGAAGAATGCGGTGCTGTTGTACCGGGTGACCTATCCGTCGGTGATTCCCGAGATGGGCAACAAACCGACGATTGCGTCGGGGCTGCTGGCGATCCCTGATGTTGCAGGCAAGTCATTTCCCATGGTGTCTTACCAGCACGGTACGGTTTATGGCCGTCAGGAAGTGCCCTCCTTCCCAGAGCAGACGCCCGAAACGCAACTGATGATTGCGCAGTTCGCCGGGCAGGGCTATCTGGTCACGGGCGCGGACTATTTCGGCATGGGCACCTCCAGGGAACCCGAGGGTTACATGGTCAAGGGCAGCCACCAGCAGGCGACTTACGACATGCTGATGGCTTCGCGCAGCGTGCTCGGCGCCATGGGCTTCTCAAGCGACAGGCTGTTCCTGTCGGGCTGGTCGCAAGGTGGTTTTGTGACCATGGCTTTTCTGGAAAAACTGGAAAGCGCGGGCGTCAAGGTCAATGGTGCAGCAACAGCCAGTGCGCCGCTTGACGTGTATGCGCTGATGGAGGGTTTCCTGGTTTTTCCGCGCAAATCAGATGCGGCCTGGCTGAACAGCATCATGATCCTGTCGTCGTTTGCCTATGAGAATTACTACGGCATTCCCGGACTGGCGCGCTCGCTGTTGGCAGAGGAGTACTACGACGTCTCCAAAAAAGCCTATGACCGCCAACCCTTCAATCCCTCGGATATCCCGGTCGATCTTCGCAAGCTGATTCGTCCCGAGTATTTCAATCCGCAATATTTTGCAAATTCCGCATTCGGCAAGCTCATCAGCAACGCCCATGCCTATCGCTGGGTGATCAAGTCGCCGGTGCGTAACTACTACGGTGATACTGACGAAGCCATCACTGTCGGAGTAGGCCGCATGGCGATGACCTACGCGCAGGCCATGGGTTCGGGCAACCAGGTGGTCGAAGCGGTGTCCACGGGCCCTACAAGCCATCGCGGCACGTTTGCAACGGCGGTGCCGGCCTGGAAACTCTGGTTCGACAGCATCAAGTAAGCAGGACGGCGGTTGAGCCGCTGTTCGCCGGACTGCCCCGTCTGGTGCGGCCCGGAGTCCCGAGACTAACCTAGCCCTGAATGCGCGTCAGCTGTGACGGCGGAATCCAGCCTTCGAACACATCGACCAGGCTGTTGATGCGTTCCACTGCCACGCGCTGGCTGTGTACCTGGGATATGCACTGGTGCAGGTCGCTGCGCAGCATCCACAGGTCGGCCGGCGTTTTGGCAGCGTTGATCTTGAACATCACGCGCTGGGCGCGTATGTCCTTGTCCTTGCAGTCGTCCAGCGTGCGGCGCAGGCTGTGCCTGATCTGCTCGATCGGCAGCTGCCTGCGGTTGATGGCGCTGCTGCCACCGTGGATCGTGGTCCCGAAAATACGTTGAATAAGCATGTTCACGGAAGGGCTCCTGCCAGTCTTGTGAACTGCAAGGAAATAAGGGGGTACGCGAGTTGCTCTGATGGGATTGGCTTGCGTCGAATTGCTTTAGGTCTAAAGCTTGATGTCTGAAGTTTAGGGTTTTCCCGAGCTTCCTTCAAGGTGACCGTCTCTAAAGCAAAACAGCCCGTGTCGCCAATGCGACGCGCATCAGGGAAGGTTCAAAAACCGGTCAGCCCGGCGTGATGGGCGCCATTCCCTCGAACCCGTTCTGGCGCCACGCTTCAAAGACAGTGAGCGCTACCGTATTGGACAGATTCAGGCTGCGCTGGCCGGGATGCATGGGCGCTTTCAGGCGTTGCGGCAGTGCAAACGATTTGCGAACTTGTTCCGAAAGCCCACGGGTTTCCGAGCCGAAGACCAGCCAGTCGCCCGGCTTGAAGGCAGCATCGTAAAGGTTTTGGGTGCCGTGGGTGGTCAGGGCAAAGAGCCGGTCGGCTGAGGGCTTTTCGCTGGCAAGAAAGGCCGCCCAGTCCGCGTGGCGCAGCACTGGTGTGTATTCGTGATAGTCCAGCCCCGCGCGGCGCATCTGTTTGTCGTCCATCGAAAAACCCAGCGGCTCCACCAAGTGAAGCCTGCAGCCAGTGTTGGCTGCCAGGCGTATGACGTTGCCGGTGTTGGGCGGGATTTCGGGCTCGACCAGGACGATATTGAACATCGGTGAATTGTCGCCGGGGCAGGCGGCCTGATCACGCGAGGTCAGTTTTTGCGATGGCGATGCCTGTGACGCTGCTGGCGCCCGCTGCCCTGAGTGCGCGTGCCGCCGTGAAGATGGACGCACAGCTGGTCACCACGTCATCGACCAGCACCACACGCCTGCCGGAGAGTTCCGGCAGGCGCAGTGGATCGATCTGGAAAGCGCCCTTGACATTGGCCAGGCGTGCCTCGCGCTTGAGTTCCGTTTGCGGGCGTGTGTTTCTTGTGCGCAGCAAGAGCCGGGCATCGGCCCTGGCAGGGCTGGCCGATTGTTGTACCAGTGCACGGGCAAGTTCCCAGGCCTGGTTGAAACCGCGCGATTGCAGGCGTTCCGCTGACAGGGGCATGGGGATGATGAGGTCGCGGACATCAAGGCCTGCAAGTGCCTGGCTCACTCCTGATGATTGCATGAGCAGGCTTGCAAAAAAGCCGGCCCAGCCGGGCTGCTCGCCGAATTTGTAGCGGGTGATCAGGTCTGACCATGGGTAGGCATAGGAGGTCGCCACCAGCATGGCATCCAGTGGCGAGGGGCTCCTGATGCATTCCATGCAGAGGCTGGGGCTGGTGCGTGTGCCCATGGAGAGGTCGGCCGGCAATGCCTGCGCGCAGCCCGTGCAGCGAACAGGCCGCGGTGAAAAGCGCGAGATGCAGGGCTGGCAGACCTGGCTGGCAGGCCAGCTGCGGCAGACGGCGCACTGGCTGGATAGCCCGAGCCATGAAGGGCGTTTTACGGGGCTGACAAGACGTTGGAACACGGGGATCAATATACTCGCGAGCTTGCCGCTTCCCGCGGTTCGCCTTCACCCCATCTCCCATGACCACCACCGAGCGCCCACCCACACTGGATCCGCGTGCCGTAGCACGCTGGCAGCTTGTGGCGCCTGGCCAGTCGCCATGGCTGCATGAAGAAGTGGCCAGCCGCATGATGGACCGCCTGCAGTGGATCAAGCTGGCACCTCTGGCCTGGGCGCATTGGGGCGCGGTGCGCGGCGGGCTGAAAGCACACGACAAGCTGTCCCGGAAATATCCGCAAGCTACTTGTTTTGTGTCCGAAATGAACGCCCTGAAAGCCAGGCAGGCTGTAGAAGCGATAGCCTTGCCCTGGTGGAATCCTGCTGCATGGTTTGGATCAAAAACGCTGTTTGAAATGCCGCCGCCTGCCAGCGTCGACATGCTCTGGGCCAATATGGCCCTGCATGAAGCGGCTGACCCGCAGGCCCTGCTGGCCGAGTGGCACAAGGCGCTCAGGGTCAATGGTTTCCTGATGTTTTCCTGCCTGGGGCCTGATACCGCGATTGAGCTGCGTGAGCTCTACAGGGAACTGGGCTGGCCGCCTGCGGGGCATGAACTGACGGACATGCATGACTGGGGTGACATGCTGGTGCAGGCGGGCTTTGCCGAGCCGGTGATGGACATGGAGCGCATCACCCTGACCTATGAAACACCTGGGCGTCTGTTGCAGGAACTCGCTGAGCTGGGGCGCAACTTCCATCCCGCACGATTTGCCGGCCTGCGCGGAACGCGCTGGAAGGCACGGCTTGAAGGCCTGATCACAGAGCGTCTGGCCACAGGCCCGGACGGCAGGCTGGCCCTGACATTCGAGGTGATTTACGGTCATGCGCTGAAGCCGCAGCCGCGGCTCAAGCTGAGCGCCATGAGTTCGGTGTCGGTCGAGGACATGCGCGCCATGCTCAAGGACGGAGTGAAGGACGGGCGTTCAACGGGCAGGAACTCTTCCTGAGGCCCGGGTGCTGGCGACTTCTGAAGCGCGCCAGAGGGCAAGCTGGCTATAATCGGTCTGTATTTCCGGGCATGTTCCCAGGCTTACGGCGGCGCGCTACCTGCGCTGCTTTTTCGGGTGTCGCTCCGTGTCGCAAACCACCTCTGCGCTTGCCGCCTCCTCCTTCCGTTTTGCCAGCGTGTCGTCTGTCCAGGATGACCGCCAGCGCGCTTCAGACAGCGTGCAATGGCTGCTCAAACGCAATTGCTCCGTGACACCGGCCCAGCTTGGCTGGCTTTACGTGTCGCTGTGCGTTGTCTCCATGGGCATTGCGATCTTTTTCTGGCTGCAGGGCGCGCGCATGGTCATGCCTTTTGCCTGGCTTGAACTCCTGGCCGTCGGCAGCGCTTTCGTGGTTTACGCGCGGCACGCCCGTGACGGTGAAAAAATCGTGCTGCAGGGCGGGCAACTGGTGGTTGAACTCGAAAACGGCGGCCGTATGCAGCGTGCAGAATTTAACCGTCAGTGGGTGAGGGTAGAGCCCAAAAACGGTGATGGTTCATTGATAGAAGTCTCCGGACAGGGGCAGTCGGTGCGCGTTGGCCGGCACCTGCGCCCTGAACTCAGGCCTGCCCTGGCACGTGAAATCCGGCTTGCACTGAGAACCCCCCAGCCCCTGCAGGCACCCTGAAAGCGCCCTGCAGAATCCTTTTTTAAAGCTGTTGGCTGTCAATAAATCATCAGGCGATGCAAGGCAGGCCCGGCGCTAACTTTATAATCAGCAGGTTAAATTAAGCCGGATGCCTTGCTAAGCAGCCTGGACAGCGATTCGACCAGCAATTGAAGCCATAAAAGTGATCACGATGAACGTAAGCAAAACCATAAGCAAAATGACCCAGTCCATGGCCAAACATGCCGCCATGACCCTGGCTTTCGTGGCCACCTGGGCCAGCACCGCAGCTTATGCCGTCAAGGACTTGCCTGGCGGTCCGGCTGTCAACCAGCTTAACCTGCACCCCGCAGTCACCAAAATTGCAGAAGGCCAGCACTGGTTGCACTGGTTCATCATGATCATCTGCATCGTGATCTTCATCGCGGTGTTCAGTGTGATGTTTTATTCCATCTGGAAGCACCGCAAGTCGCAAGGCCACAAGGCGGCCAACTTCCATGAGTCCACGCTGGTCGAAATCGCCTGGACCATCGTTCCCTTCATCATCGTGATCGGCATGGCCCTGCCGGCCACCAAAATACTGGTTGCCCAGAAGGACACCACCAGCGCCGACCTCACCATCAAGACCACCGGCATGCAGTGGAAGTGGGGTTACGACTACATCAAGGGTGAGGGCGAAGGCATCGCTTTTGTGTCCACACTCGACAACGCACACCGCGAGATGTCCAACAACGGCGGCCCCAAGGGTGCCGATGTGCCGGACAACTACCTCCTCAAGGTCGACAACCCGATGGTGGTTCCGGTCAACAAGAAGGTGCGCATCATCACGACCGCCAATGACGTGATCCACGCCTTCGCGGTGAACTCACTGGGCATCAAGCAGGATGCGATCCCCGGTTTTGTCCGCGACACCTGGTTCCGTGCCGAAAAAATCGGTGACTACTACGGCCAGTGCCAGGAGCTCTGCGGCAAGGAACACGCCTACATGCCCATCCACGTGAAGGTGGTCTCCGCCGCCGACTACACCGCGTGGGTGGCCGTAAAGGCCAAGGAGGCCGCCGCCAAACTTGATGACCCGACCAAAGTCTGGACGCTGGTGGACCTGAAAGCCCGCGGCGAGAAGGTTTATGCCGCCAATTGCGCAGCCTGCCACCAGGCCAACGGCAAGGGCGCGGGCCCGATCAAGCCGCTTGACGGGTCCGCCATCGTTCTTGATGCAGATCACAAGAAGCAGATCACCATCCTGCTGAACGGCGCTGCCGGTGGTGCGATGCCTTCCTGGAAGGCGTTGAGCGACACCGACCTTGCCGCAGTGGCGACCTACACCAAGAACAACTGGTCCAACCAGACCGGCCAGCTGGTGCAGCCCGCTGAAGTTCTTGCCGCGCGCAAGTAATCTGCGCAACATTTCAGACCCGAATTACCCAGCCGCCAGACCATCCCGTCGGCCGCAATGACAAAGTTACCAGGCTAAATGCCCTGTAAGAGCCACCAAAGGAAGCCAAGATGAGTGCAGTTCTAGACCCCCATGGACACGGCGATCATGCGCATGATGATCACCATGACGACCACCACGCCCCGACGGGCTGGCGTCGCTGGGTTTATGCGACCAACCACAAGGACATCGGTACGCTTTACCTGCTGTTCAGCTTTTTCATGCTGATGTTCGGCGGCGTGCTTGCGCTGCTGATCCGCGCCGAGCTGTTCCAGCCCGGCCTGCAACTGGTCAACCCCGAGCTGTTCAACCAGCTCACCACCATGCATGGCCTGATCATGGTGTTCGGCGCCATCATGCCGGCCTTCGTGGGTTTTGCGAACTGGATGATCCCGCTGCAGATCGGCGCCGCAGACATGGCCTTTGCCCGCATGAACAACTTCAGCTTCTGGCTGATGATTCCTGCCGGTTTGATGCTCACGACGTCTTTCCTCATGCCGGGCGGCGCACCCGCTGCCGGCTGGACGCTCTATGCACCGCTGACCCTGCAAATGGGCCCGTCCATGGACGCAGGTATTTTTGCGATGCACATCCTGGGCGCTTCGTCCATCATGGGCTCGATCAACATCATCGTCACCATCCTGAACATGCGCGCACCCGGCATGACCTTGATGAAGATGCCGATGTTCTGCTGGACCTGGCTCATCACCGCCTACCTGCTGATCGCCGTGATGCCTGTGCTGGCCGGCGCCATCACCATGACGCTGACTGACCGCCACTTCGGCACCAGCTTCTTCAACCCCGCAGGCGGTGGTGACCCGGTGATGTACCAGCACATCTTCTGGTTCTTCGGCCACCCCGAGGTCTACATCATGATCCTGCCGGCTTTCGGCATCATCAGCCACATCATTCCCGCGTTCTCGCGCAAGCGCCTGTTCGGTTATGCATCGATGGTTTACGCCACCGGTTCCATTGCCATCCTGAGCTTTGTCGTCTGGGCACACCACATGTTCACCACTGGCATGCCGGTGACCGGCCAGCTGTTCTTCATGTACTCGACCATGCTGATCGCGGTGCCAACAGGCGTGAAGGTGTTCAACTGGATCGCCACCATGTGGAAGGGCTCGATGACTTTCGAGACGCCCATGCTGTTTGCGGTCGGTTTCATCTTTGTGTTCACCATAGGCGGTTTGACTGGCGTTATTTTGTCGGTCGCACCGATTGATACGCAATTGCAGGACACTTATTACGTGGTGGCTCACTTCCATTACGTGCTGGTGGCCGGTTCGCTCTACGCGATGTTTGCCGGCTACTATTTCTGGTCGCCTAAATGGACCGGTGTGATGTACAACGAAACCCGCGGCAAGATCCACTTCTGGTGGTCGCTGATTTCCTTCAACGTTACCTTCTTCCCCATGCACTTCCTGGGGTTGGCCGGCATGCCGCGCCGCTACGCTGACTACCCGATGCAGTTCGCCGACTTCAACGCGATTGCCAGTGTGGGTGCCTTCTTCTTCGGTTTTGCACAGGTCTATTTCTTCCTGTTCATCGTGGTGCCGACCATGCGTGGCAAGGGTGTTCCCGCCAAGGCCAACCCATGGATGGATGACGACGGGCTCAAGGGCGCTGAGGGCCTCGAATGGCAAGTGCCTTCACCAGCACCTTTCCACACCTTTGAAACGCCACCCAAGCTGGATGCAACCGCAACCCGCGTGATTGGCTGATTGATCTACTCCGAAGCACGATGACCACACCCGAGCAAAAAAAGAACAACCTGCGCCTGGCCCTGGTGCTGGCATCGGTTGCTGTCGTCTTTTTTGCCGGTTTCATGGTCCGCATGATCTTTTTTGGCCGCTAGGCCGGCGCTGATGTGATGCGGATCAGGCGCGAAAACTTCAGGATGGTCGGCAAGCTCGGCGTGATCGTGCTCGGCATGTTCTGCTTTGGCTACGCGCTGGTGCCCATCTACAAGGCCATCTGCGAGATGACTGGCATCAACGTGCTGGCGCTCGGTGACCGGCAGATTCCTGGCGCGACGCCCAGGATGCCTGCGAACACACAGGTTGATCTGAGCCGTACCATCACCGTCGAGTTTGACGCCAACGCGCGCGGCCCCTGGCACTTCAAGCCGGCGCAGAACAGCGTGAAGGTCCATCCCGGTGAACTCACCACGGTGATGTATGAATTTCAGAATGTGCAGGACCGGACCATGTCAGCCCAGGCCATTCCCAGCTATGCCCCCATGCAGGCCGGCGCTTACTTCAACAAGCTCGAATGTTTTTGTTTCAGCCAGTACACACTGGCGCCAGGCGAGAAGAAGCAGTGGCCCGTCGCGTTTGTAATCGACCCCAAGCTGTCGAAAGACGTGACGACCATCACGCTCTCGTACACCTTTTTTGAAGTTGGCGGCAAGGTGCCTGCGGCGCCGCAGGCCTCGAATGCAGCGGCATTGAAGGTGGCTGCTGATGTAGCACAGGCATCCGGCACATGAGCACTCCTGAAAACATCCCTCCGCACAAGCGCAAGGGCTCCGTGTTCAGGACCATCAAGGCGGTGATGTGGTCTTTTGTCGGTTTGCGTGCGCGCGGTGATTATGAAAAAGATGTGGCGCAGCTCAACCCTGTGCACATTGTGATCGTCGGCTTTATCGGCGTTGTCTTATTTGTAGGTGGCCTGATTCTTCTGGCTACCTGGGTGGTGGGCAAATAAGCCTTCGCCATCGTTTTGAATTTGAAATCAGAGAATTAGCGAAACAGGAGTTTGGAAATGTCTTCAGCAACCCCCGCAGGAACCACCCCGTACTACTTTGTACCGGCACCGTCGCGTCACCCGGTGATGGCGTCCATCGGCCTGTTCTTTGTCATTCTCGGTGCGGCGCAGTGGATCAACGGCCACACCTGGGGCGCGTTCTCACTGGCCTTCGGCATGCTCTGGTGGTGGACCATCCTTTACCAGTGGTTCAGCGAGTCCATACGTGAAAGCGAAGGCGGTCTGTACGGCTACAAGATTGACCTGTCATACCGCTGGGCGATGAGCTGGTTCATCTTCTCCGAAGTCATGTTTTTCGGCGCATTTTTCACCGCACTCTGGTGGGCACGTGTGCATTCGGTGCCTGCACTGGGTGACCTCGAAAACGCATTGCTCTGGCCTGACTTCAAGGCTGTGTGGCCCAGCATGGCTGCCGGCGTGACCGCTTCGCCTGCCGACATCATCGAACCTTTCCAGACCGTTGGCCCTTTCTGGCTGCCGACCATCAACACCGCCTTGCTGCTGAGCTCAGGCGTGACCATGACGATTGCCCACCACGCGCTGCGTGAAAACCACCGCAGCCGCACCATCGCCTTCATGTGGGCGACGGTGGCCCTCGGTGTCATTTTCCTGTTTGTGCAGGGTTATGAATACAGCCATGCCTACGCTGACCTGAACCTCAAGCTGACGTCTGGTGTTTATGGTTCGACCTTTTACATGCTGACCGGTTTCCACGGTTTCCACGTGTTCGTCGGCATGCTGATGCTGCTGTTCATCACGCTGCGCCTGCAAAAGGGCCACTTCACGGCAGACAAACATTTCGGTTTTGAAGGCGCTGCCTGGTACTGGCACTTTGTGGACGTTGTCTGGCTCGGCCTCTACATCCTGGTGTACTGGCTTTAAGCCCGGGACAGGCGGAACTTGCCGCCGTCAGCCGAACACTAAAAAGGCCGCATGAAGCGGCCTTTGTTCTTTTGGTTTATTTGCCGGCCGGAATGCCCGTCGGCTGGATGTAGCCCAGTTTCCAGGCAATCAGAATGCAGATGAAAAGCAGTACAGACAACCCAATGCGAACAGTCAGCGCACGCGCCATGTTGTTCGTTTTGGCCTTGCCGTCCCTGCCGTCTTTCATCATGAAAAAAAGTGCTGAGGCCAGGCTGCCTAGGATGGCGAGAAATGCGAGCGCAACGAGATATTTCATGAGCAGGATTATCCGCTGATGAAGGCTTTCCTGCGTTCGCCCCGGTTCTGGGTGGTGACGTTCGCGGCCATTGTTGTCGCTGCGCTGACGTTTTCGCTGGGCCAGTGGCAACTGCGCCGGGCTGCGCAGAAAGAGGCACTGCAGACAGCGATTGCCACGCAGTCGGGGCATGCGCTGGCTGATACAAAAGCGCTGCTGGAGGTGACGCCGCTGGAAGGCGCCGTACACCGCCCGGCCCTGTTGCGCGGCACATGGCAGTCACAACACACGGTCTTCCTCGACAACCGCCCCATGAGCGGCAAGACCGGCTTTGTGGTGGTCACCCCGCTGGCCCTTGAAGGCAGCAACAAGGTGATCCTGGTGCAACGCGGATGGGTGCAGCGCGACTTCACAGACCGCAATCGCCTGCCAGATGTGCCGACACCCGCCGGCCTGGTGAGGGTAGAGGGCCGTATTGCCCCGCCGCCGTCCAAGCTATATGAGTTCAAGGGAATTGAGGCAGGCCGCATCCGGCAAAATATGGACCTGCAGGCGTTTGCTGCGGAAACCGGCCTGCCGCTGATGGGTGTGTCGCTGCTGCAGACAGGTGCATCCAGCGAAGGTTTGCAACGCGACTGGGCGCCGCCCAACCTGGGCATTGAAAAACATTACGGTTACGCCTTTCAGTGGTTCGCCCTGTGTGCGCTGACCGTCTTTCTGTATCTCTGGTTTCAAGTCATCAGTCCCCTGCGGCGCAAGCGGCAGCCAACGAGCAAATTACCGTGACCCAAGCGAATCCTGAAAATCTTTCGACAACGCCGTCGCCCACCGCCGCAGACGAGCCGCTCAGCCTGACGGTGCATAGCATGCCCACGCCTGGCCGCGATGCGCCCCGCACAGCCGTCGGCCGCTGGAAGATGATTGCCGTGTTGCTGGTCTGTGCGTCGCCGGTCATCGCCTCTTACTTCACCTATTACGTTATTCGCCCAGAAGGCCGCCGCAACTATGGGGAACTGGTAGACCCGCAGCGTCCTCTGCCCGCCATGGCCACCACCACGCTGGATGGCAAACCCGGCCAGATTGCCTCGTTGAAAGGCCAGTGGCTGCTGATGAGCGTGGCGGGTGCGGCCTGTGATGCGGCCTGCCAGCAACGCCTGTATTTCCAGCGCCAGCTGCGCGAAGCCCTGGGCAAGGAAAAAGACCGCCTCGACTGGATCTGGCTGGTCAATGACGAGGCTGCAGTGGACCAGCGCCTGATGCCTGCATTGTCGTCATCAACCACCTTGCGTGTGCCAGCAGCGGCGCTGTCGCAGTGGCTGGTACCTGCAGCCGGGCAGAAGCTTGAAGACCATATTTACCTGGTTGATCCACTGGGCAACTGGATGATGCGATTCCCGGCCAACATGGATGCTGTCGGTGCGGCCAAGGCCAAACGTGACCTCGACAGGTTGATGCGCGCATCGTCAAGTTGGGACAAAGAGGGTCGCTGAACATGCCTGCGTTCACACTCTCTTGCAAGTTCGAGACGCGGAACCGGCTTTGCCGGGCCGCAGGCGGGCGGCCCCCTCGGGGGGCAGGAAGCGACACGCAGTGCGCGACCGTGGGGGCTACATGACAGAGGTTTACAACCTCGACCCGGCGATCCGCCTGATGATCATGGGCCTGGTCGTGGCCATGGGGCCGCTGGCATGGGTGTGGCTGCGCAATCGCAATGCGCCTGTCGCGCGGCGTTTGCAGGTGCTCACGCTGGTCACGCTGTTCCTCACTTTTGATCTTGTGATTTTCGGTGCCTTCACGCGGCTGACCGATTCGGGCCTGGGCTGCCCCGACTGGCCGGGCTGCTATGGCCATGCCAGCCCCGTGGGTGCGCAGGTGCACATTGAAACTGCTCAGACGGCGATGCCCACGGGGCCTGTAACGCATTCCAAAGCCTGGATTGAAATGATTCATCGCTACCTGGCGACGGGTGTGGGCGTGCTGATTTTGACGCTGACTGCGACCAGCTGGATGGACAAAAAACGCATCCAGATATCGCCTTGGTGGCCCACGTTCACGCTGATCTGGGTGTGTTTGCAGGGCGCATTCGGTGCGCTGACGGTGACCATGAAGCTTTTTCCCGCCATCGTCACCATGCATTTGCTGGGTGGGCTGGTGCTGCTGGCGCTGCTCAAGATCCAGTCCGTGCGTTACGCGCAGGCGCAGGGTGAACAGTTACCGATTCCTGTGAGTGACCGTGTGCGCCTGCTGGTGCTGGTGACCTTTGCCTTGCTCTGGCTGCAGATCGCCCTGGGCGGCTGGGTCAGCACCAATTACGCCGTGCTGGCCTGTACCGACTTCCCGTCATGCCAGGGCTCGCTCTGGCCGGCCATGGACTTCAAACAGGGCTTCACACTCTGGCGTGAGCTGGGTGCAGGGCGCGATGGTGCCAACATCAGTTTCCAGGCGCTGACGGCCATTCACTACGTCCATCGCCTCAGCGCCTACATCGTGTTTGTCGCCATGCTGGTGCTCGCCGCGCGCCTGTACCGCATTCGTGCCCTTCGCGGGCAAGCCCAATGGCTGCTGGGCCTGGCCCTGTTGCAGGTTGCGACCGGCCTCGGTAATGTGCTGCTGGGCTGGCCCATGGCGGCAGCGGTGATGCACACTGGCGGCGCTGCGGCGCTGGTGATTGTGCTTACCGGCATGGTTTTCTGTACACGCGCCGCCCTGAACACGGCGAGTGCGTCAAAATTGAGCGCTTCGAGACTGACCGCATGAACACCACCGATTCCACCGCACCTGTCACGGCTGCATCCGCACCGGCTGCGCTGCCCGTGCCCTCAAAATTCAGACAGTTCTATTCGCTGACCAAACCACGCGTTGTGCAGCTCATCGTGTTCTGCGCGCTCATCGGCATGGTGCTGGCCGTCCCGGGTGTGCCTTCATGGGCCGAGGTCAAGCTCGGCCTGATCGCCTGCGCAGGCATCTGGCTGGTGGCGGGTGCTGCAGCTGCCTTCAATTGCCTGGTGGAGCAGGGCATTGATGCGCGCATGAAGCGCACCTCCTGGCGCGCCACGGCGCAGGGCCAGATCAGCAACACTTTGACGCTCACTTTTTCTGCCGCCCTCTGCGCTGCAGGCTCGGCCATCCTCTACTTCTGGGTGAACCCGCTGACCATGTGGCTGACCTTCGCCACTTTTGTTGGTTATGCGGTTATTTACACCGTTATCCTCAAGCCCATGACGCCGCAAAACATTGTGATCGGCGGCGCGTCGGGCGCGATGCCGCCTGTGCTTGGCTGGGCTGCGATGACAGGCGCCGTCAGCCCCGAGGCGCTGATTCTTTTCCTCATCATCTTTTTGTGGACGCCGCCGCACTTCTGGGCGCTGGCGCTTTATCGCGTCGAGGATTACCGCAAGGCCGGACTGCCCATGCTGCCGGTCACGCATGGCAATGAGTTCACCCGCCTGCAGGTGTTTCTCTACACGCTGGTGCTGTTTCCTGCCTGCGTGATGCCGTTTGCCTTTCACATGAGCGGCTGGCTGTATCTGGTGGCCGCGATTGTGCTGAGCTTTGGCTTCAGCTGGTACGGTTTCAGGCTTTGGCGCAACTATTCGGATGCGCTGGCGCGCAAGACTTTCCGTTTTTCACTGATTCACCTGTCGGTGCTTTTTGCTGCGCTGCTGGTGGATCATTATTTGATATAGGAATTCGCGCGCATGACGACAAAAAGAACCACCCTCAAGCTGCTGGCAGGTAGTGCCTTTGCGGCCACTGCAGCCGGCTTGCTGGCGGCCTGCTCGCCCGAAGAAAAGCTTCAGTTCAAAAGCATAGACCTGACGGGCGCCGACTATGCCAAGGACTTTTCACTTGCCGATCAGAATGGGCAGGTGCGCACCATCAAGGACTTCGCCGGCAAGGTCGTAGTGGTCTTCTTTGGTTTCACCCAGTGCCCGGACGTTTGCCCGACCTCCATGGCTGAACTGGCTTCCATCAAGAAACAGCTCGGGCCTGATGGCGACAAGCTGCAGGCTGTTTTCATATCGGTAGACCCGGAGCGCGATACACCTCAGGTGCTCAAGGCCTATATGGGCAACTTCGACCCGACTTTCCTGGCCCTGCGTCCGACCATGGAACAGCTGCCGCAGGTCACCAAAGACTTCAAGATCTATTACAAAAAGGTAGACGGCAAAACCCCGGGCAGCTACAGCATGGACCATACGGCTGGCAGCTATGTGTTCGACACCAAAGGCAACCTGCGCCTGTACAGCCGCTATGGCAATGATGTGGCGGGCTTCACGTCGGATATACGCCAGTTGCTGAAAAGCGCCTGAGAAAAATCGGTTAGATCCAGCCATAAAAAAACCTGCGCCGGTTGCCCGGAGCAGGTTTTTTTGCTTTTAAGCTGCGATGGTTTTACGCGTACGCGGCCAGCGTCTTCTTCATCTTCTTCATCGCCGCAACTTCAATCTGGCGAATCCGTTCGGCGCTGACCTTGTACTCGTCTGCCAGGTCATGCAGCGTCATGCCGCCTGAACCGTCGTCGTTCACCTTGAGCCAGCGCTCTTCAACGATCCGGCGCGAGCGTGGGTCCAGTTCGTTCAGCGCGGTGCTGATGCCATCGCTGGCCAGCGAGTCACGGGCACGCGATTCCATCAGGGCGGTCGGCTCCTGCGTGGCATCGGCCAGGTAGGCAATCGGGCCAAAAGCGTCTTCGCCGTCGTCGCTGGGGCTGGGGTCCAGCAAGACGTCGCCGCCGGACATGCGCTGCTCCATCTCAATGACTTCCTCACGCTTGACGTTCAGCGTTTTTGCCATCGAATCGATCTGGCTTTCGCTCAGGGTGTCGCGGTGTGTTGCCACATCGGCGTCGTCCTTGAAGCCCTGCTTCATCGAGCGCAGGTTGAAAAACAGCTTGCGCTGGGCCTTGGTCGTGGCGACCTTGACCATGCGCCAGTTCTTCAGGATGTACTCGTGCATCTCGGCCTTGATCCAGTGCAGCGCGTAGCTCACCAGGCGCACGCCCTGGTCAGGGTCGAAGCGCTTGACGGCCTTCATCAGGCCGATATTGCCTTCCTGGATCAGGTCGCCGTGGGGCAGGCCGTAACCCAGGTATTTACGCGATGTGGCCACGACCAGGCGCAGGTGGGACAGCACCAGTTTCTCGGCCGACTCGATGTCGTTTGTGTCTTTCAGCTTGCGGGCGAATTCCTGCTCCTGCTCAAGAGTCAGCATGGGCAGGCGGTTGACCGCCGAGATGTAGGCATCCAGGTTGCCCAGCGGGGGCAGCAGCGACCATGGATTGACGCCACCAACGGAGTTCGCAGGGTTGGCTGCGGACATTTCACGGGCGGTCAGGTTACTGGGGGCGAGAGCATAAGACATGCAAAACTCCTTCTTTCAGTTCCAAATATTAGCACTCTGTTAGAGCGAGTGCTAAGTAATAGGTTCAATGCGGGGGATAGCGAAAGGCTAATACGTGTTAACCCTTGAGTTCACTCTAAGGCGAGTAGTCACTATCAGCTGGCGGCTGCCCACTTTTGTATTTGTAGGCGAACAACCATGGTTATGGCGAAGGCTCAAGGCGGGTTCATTCGTGACTTTTATAGTGGTAATAAAGGCATTGATGTGCTTCAAGTATGCGCTCAGTCCACCTGGCAGGCTTAGGCCAGCCTTAAAAGACGATTTTGGTGAGAAAAAGACTGTTTTTGAGCCATTTTCAGGCATCAAATCGGCTGCAGGCCAATAGATACAAGCGTGAGCAGCTATGGAATAAATAGCAATTCGGGACGCCTGGAAACGCTGAATCAGCGCAGCCGCTTGTCGTCGCGCACTTCGCGCACTTCCACATCCACCACATCGCCCTGTTTGCCGGCCTGTGAGCCGCCCGGGCTGGCACCCCAGATGTCCTGGGGAGAGAAGCGCTGGAACTTGCCGAACGCCATGATGGGAGGGGGTTTCTTGCCGGTGAAAAGGCCGACCAGCTGGCGCCAGACCATGAAAATCAATGCGGCAGCCAGGAGACTGAGCGCAAAGACGATGCCAAAAGCGGTCAAAACGAGTTTCAGGACAAAACGCAGAAACTTGGCTGTAAAGCTGGACACGTGATTCCTTTAAACCCCTTAAATCTGGCCGCCGGGCCAGTTTTCAAGGGTACGTACCGTAACCTGAAAATATGGAAACATGAAAGCGCGTCTTCACGCCCAGGGCGGCGTTGCAACCCTTTGTGAAGGCGCGCAGCCTTCACTGCGGCTTGCGCCTTTCCCTGAGCGCGAACCCATCACTTTCATTATGTTTCGCTACTTCCAGGATACGGTACCGGCTTACCAGCGCACGCCCAGCCTGATGAAAAGCTTGCTCAGTACAAACAGCGGCCCTACCCACAGGTACTGCAGGTCTTCAAAGAACGAAGGTTTTTTGCCTTCCATCTTGTGGCCGACAAACTGCATGATCCAGGCGCCGACAAAAATTGCAACTGACACCGGCAGCACGTGGCGGCCCATGGCAAAAATAATGACAAATACCAGCGCGGAGATGACAGCCATGGTGATCAGGAACACCACCGACAGCCGGGCGTAATACACCATGCTGGCCGCCACAAATGCGTAGGCGACCCATGGGTGCAGCGCAAACAGCATGCCGACCAGGCTGAGCATGATGAGCGGTATGGCAATGAAATGGATCACCTCGTTGCCCGGGTTCTGATGGCTTTCTCCGTAGTGGGCGAGGAGTTCATCCACGCGGCGCGTGCCTTGTGGTGTTTCAGTGTCGGTATGGGTTGCGCTTGTCATGGGCTGTCTCCTGTATCTGCTCTGTGGCTGACTCTACAAGCCATATTGCCACCCGCGCAAGCGTGAAAACGCCGATTCCGGTGACTTTAGACGCACGGCTCCAGCGCGGCTGCCGTCAATCGGCCATCTGAGGCCGCCACGCGATGCCAGTTATTCTTCAGGGCCATCACAAACACCCATAGTGCAAGGCAGCCATGCGAGAACCTCAGGCTTTAAACGGCGCAACCCGCCTTTACTACATCGTCGGTGACCCGATCGCGCAGGTCAAATCCCCCGCAGGCGTGACCCGGACCTTGCAGGAGCGCGGACACAACGCGTATGTCATGCCCGCGCACCTTGCTCCCGCCGATCTGGCGGCCTGGTGCGCTGGTGTGTCGCTGGCCAAAAACGTGGACGGCATCATTGCCACCGTTCCCCACAAATTCGCCTGTTTTGACCTGTGCGCGACGACTTCCGGCCGCGCGGCGTTTCTACATGCCGTCAACACCATGCGCCGCAATGCTGACGGTTCGTGGCATGGCGACATGTTTGACGGACTGGGTTTTGTCGCAGCCATGCGTGACAAGGGCTGCCAGCCTGAAGGCAAGAGCGCATTGCTTGTCGGTGCGGGTGGTGCGGGTTCTGCGATTGCACATGCGCTGGTGATGGCCGGCATCAAGGGTCTCGCCATCCATGATGAAGATGACTCGCGCCGAGGCACACTGGTGCATCGCCTGGCAAGCCTCAACAAATGCACGGTCATCCAGGGTTCTGCAGACCCGACCGGTTTTGACATCGTGCTCAATGCGACGCCGGTCGGCATGAAAGACGCTGACCCCTGTCCGCTCGACGCAGACAGGATCACCACCGGCATGTTTGTGGGCTGCGTCATCACGGTGCCCGCGATCACGCCGCTCATCGCCGTCGCGCGCCAGAAGGGTTGCGCCACCATGACGGGTGCCGACATGTTCGGCCGCGTGCGCGACCTGATGGTCGATTTCCTGCTGGGCGCGTGAAGCGGCCTGCCTCAGGAAGTCGCCGTGAAGTTGAGGGACTTCACAATCGGCTTCCAGCGTGCCAGATCACCCTGCAGGCGTGCCGCAAGCTCTGCCGACGTTGACCAGCGCGCCTCCAGGCCGCGCTCAGCCATGGCCTTGACGACGATAGGGGAGGTCAGCGAGGTCTTCAGTGCATTGCTCAGGCGCTGCACATGGGTTGCCGGTGTTTTGGCGGCCACGAAAAATGCGAACCAGTCGGTGAGCACCAGGTTTTTGTAACCCATTTCTGCAAAGGTGGGTACCGTGGGTGAAAAACGGCTGCGCTTATCACCTGTGGTGGCCAGCAGGCGGCATTTGCCCGCCTCAACAAAGGGCATCAGATCACCCAGTGGGGTGCTGACCGCTGCAATCTGACCGCCAACCATGTCGGAAATGGCAGGCACGGTACCGCGGAAAGGCACGTGCGTCAGCTCGACACCAGCCGCCTGCGCGGCCATGGTGCCCATGAAGTGCGGCGATGACCCCGCAGCAGGCGAGCCGAAATTGGCCACTCCGCGATTGGCCTTGCACCACTCAAAAAACTGCGGCAGCGTCTTCACGCTGGCGGGTACCAGCGGGCCGATGGCAAATGCCAGCTCGAACACAGCCCCAAGCGACACCGGGATGAAGTCTGCAACCGGGTCATACGGGAGCTTGGCGTAGGTGTGCGGATAGATGCCCATCATGGGCGAGGGTGTCAGCAGGATATTGCTGCCGTCTGCCGGTGCGTTCTTGACGGCGGTGATGGCGATCTGTCCGCCTGCGCCGACCCGGTTGTCAACGATGACGTTGCGCGAGTAGGCAGGCTGAATGGCGTCAGCCACACGGCGCGCAAAAATGTCCACCAGCGACCCTGCCGGCTGGCCCAGCACGACCTTGGACAGGTCGAGCGCACTGCCCGCAGTTTGTCCAAACGCGGCTGGCAGCCCCGCGGTGGCAGCGCTGGCCGCAGAAAGCTGCAGCAGGGCGCGGCGTGAAAGGGTCTGACGTGAAATCATGTTTTGTCTCTCTTGTTTAAATCCTGAAAACAGGAATCGCCAGCGCGCAGAACGGTCTGCATGTCTGGCGTGGCAAATCCCGGGATGCAGGGAATGTTAGGCAGGCGCAGGCATGGATGTTGTTCCCTGCCGGAAGCAGGATTTGCCTGTCTTTGTGATGGCGTCAGTGTTAACCCGCAGCATGTTTGCTGCGTGCCGCTACCCGAGATGCAACCCTAGGCCGCCTTGCGATTGCTGCCGAGTTCGCGCGCCAGATCGCGGATGGCGGCAAGCGTCCACTGAATCGCCGGGTCACGGCTCTGGTAGCTGTGCCACTGCACCGACGACTGGATGAGAGGTATGGGTATGGGGCAGCGCAGCACCCGCAGCGGCATGCGCTGCGCCAGCACATGGGCCAGCGTGGTCTGTATCGTTCCTATGCGGTTGCTGCCAGCGACGCAGGCCGGAATCAGCGTAAAGCCCGGCACCTTGAGTTCTATTTTTCGCTGGAGGCCGGCGGCCTCCATGGCAAGATGGTCCAGCGTGGGCACACGTCCGTTGCCAAGAACCATCACCACGTGGCCGAGTTCGAGATACTGCTTCTTCGTCAGTGTCTTGCCGACCAGCGGGTTGTCTTTCCAGACAATGCAGGAAAAAGCGTCGACAAAAATCATCTCGCTCGGGTGGCGCGGCGATGCGCCTGACGCGAGCGATACCACCATGTCGACGTCTCCCCTGTCGAGTTCTTCGGTAATCGAGCCCATCAGCGGCCGCCACTCAAACGTCAGGCCGGGTGCCTCGATTTCCGCGCGCTTGAACATCGGCAACAAAAACATGGTGAATGCATAGTCAGACGCAGCCACCGTGATCTTGCGGTCGAACTTTGAGGGAATGGTTTGCGGCCGCAGCCGTGACAGGGCCTGTGCCTTGAGCAACAGGTCATGCACGGGGTCGGCGAGTGCCTGCGCGAAAGGCGTCAGGCTCAGTACCCGCCCGTTGGGCACCAGCAGCAGGTCGCCGAAGAATTCCCTGAGTTTGGCCAGCGCTGCACTGGCCGCCGGCTGGCTCAAGTGCACGCGGATCGCAGCCTTGCTGACATTCGCCTCGGTCAGCAGGGCGTCCAGCGTGGCAAGCTGGTTCAGGTCAAGCCGGTTGATGCGCACAGCTGTCTCCGTGAAGGTGTTGTGCGGGTCGAGGTATAGATGGCATGGATAAATTCTATCCATACAAATCATTGTTGCAAATGCACCTGCGGCGCTATATTTGCGCCAGATACCTGCAAAAAATATTCAGGAGACAACGATGCTGACGCATGCCCACGATGCCGGCACAACCCGACACTTTTCCACCGACTCAACGCCGGAATCGCTGCGTGCGCAGCTCTTCCAGCGTGAGATGCAATCGCTTTTTTCGGTCGGTCTTGCCGTTCGCAGCCCTGAGGAAAAACCGCTGACTGCGGATGTCTCAGGTTACTTCGGGCGCAACCTGCGGTTTGCAGCGATCCGGTTCTCACCGCATTCCACCGCGTCCACCCGCACGTCCCATTCGCCAGAGTCCCGCCTGCTGGTGTCGCTGCACAAGCAGGGCGTCGCCGTGGTGTCTCAGGGTGGCCGTGAAAGCCGCATTGAAGCAGGCGATATTTTTGTGATTGATCCCTCACGGCCATTTCATATCGAGGCTAGCGAGATCTACGTTCATTCCGTCTATATCAAGCCTTGTGCCTTGCGCCAGTTGCTGCCGCAGTTCGACACGCTGACAGCCCTTGCCATTCGTTGTGACCACGGGCCGGGCGCCATCTTCCGATCGGTGCTGGACGGCCTGTTTGCCATGACACCCACCATGTCGGAGGAGATTGCCGATGACATGTCCGATGCACTGCCTTACCTGTTGGCGCCTGCACTGCGCAATCTTGAGAAGTCATCCGACAAATCAGCTACCCGCCTGAAGGCACTGCACCGCCAGCGCATTTCGCGTTTTGTGCGCGACAACCTCTGGGACAGCAACATGGACGCGAATGCCATTGCGCGCGGCGTCAATCTGTCGCCAAGGCATGTGTACGAACTGTTTTCCGATGATGACCAGCCGCTCATGAAGTCTGTCTGGAAGGAAAGGCTGAACCTTTGCCGGCGTGACCTGGCTGAACCCAGGCTGCAGGCCAGGACCGTGGGCGAGATTGCCTTTACCTGGGGCTTCAGCAATGTGTCCCATTTCAGCCGGGCCTTCAAGGCCGAGTTCGGCATCGGGCCGCGCGAGTATCGCAAGGGGGCTCAGGGCCGCATGCTGGAAGTGCTCCAGGACACCAGGCATTGAGACGGGGCGGCATCCCGGCGACGCCCCCCCGTACCTCATCTTTTGCCCAGCAGGCCGCGTAACCAGCGCTTCAGGCGCACCCACACACTCGCTTGCTCATCCCGGCCCGCTACTGCTTCCGCAGCTGTTGTGTTGGAGGATGTGGGTTCGGGCGGGTAAAGCAGCAGGATCTGGCGAGTGAAATTCGCAAAAAATTCAGCTGCCATTTTTTGTGCCGCCATGTCCACCAGCCGTTGGCCGATCTGGGCAATCTTTCCGCCTACCGACGCATCCGCGCTGTAGTGCAGCACGCTCTCGTTCAGGCCCGTATTTTCAAGCCTGACTTTTGCAGAGCCTTTGCCATGCCCGGCAGCGCCCCCCTGGCCTTCAAAATTGATGGTGTACGACTCGGGCGGGTTGATATCGGCCAGTCCCAGTTTGCCCTTGAACTTTGCCTTGACGGGGCCGACGGCTGCCGTGATCAGGACTTCGTAGCGGCCAGGTTCTGTTTCGGTGAGGGATTCGCATCCGGGGATGCAGGCCTTGAGAACCTCAATATTGTTCAGCGCCGCCCAAGAGTTGTCCTGTGATGCGGGAAGGGTTTGTTGACTGGATATCTGCATGTTCGGTTTTATGGGTAAATCGCTTAAATAGGCTGAGCCAGAACGCGCAGCGACTGCTCAACGAGTTCGGCCTGTTTTTCCATGGGTGCACGCGCCTGTTCGCGTCGGCCTATCTCCAGTGAGTTTTCCACCACCAGACGGCATCGCTCATAGCGGCGGGCCATGAAGCCCTCGAAGGCCTGCGTCACCGATGGCTGTTGCTGCAGTTCTTCGGCCAGCACCAGCGCATCCTCCACCGCCATGCCTGCGCCTGATGCGAGCTGGGGTGTGGTCGGGTGTGCGGCATCACCGATCAGGATGACGCGGCCTTTTTCCCATGGGCGCGGCAGCAGAAAACCCTCAAGCGGCCGCAGCACAATGTGTGAAGCGTCGCCGAGATTTTCACGGATGTCCTTCAGCACGCCGCCATAGCCCTGCATCAGCGTTGCCAGCCGGGAGGGCAGTTCTGCGTCAGGAATGATGGCGCGTTTGGGCGCAGGTTCCAGCAGGAACATATACATCTCGTCGCGAGACACAGGTGTCAGGCCCACCTTGAGTTCGCCGCCGAGAAAAAACATCCTGCGCACAACGGACTCGGGCCGGGGCACGGTGATGCGCCAGACACACTGGCCGGTGTATTCAGGCCCTGGAGCGTTGGGAAACAGCAGTCTGCGCACGCGTGAGAACACGCCATCTGCGCCGACCACCACGTCATATCGCTGTGCACTGCCGTCTGAAAATACAACGTCCACACCCTCGTCATCAGACGTGAGGCTGTCGACAGTGATGCCCAGACGTACCTGCGTGCCAAGCTGCCTTGTGCGGTGTGACAGGATGTTGTGCAGCAGCGGCCGCATGATGCCGCCAGAGCCAGGCACGTCATCGGCCCCGACCAGCGGTGTCGGCACGATATGCACAGGCTTGCCGTTCACATCGCACACCTGTATGCCCTCGCCGGTGTAGGCCTGCTGCATGACTTCATCAAGTATGCCGATGCCCTTGAAGGCGCGCAGCGTGGGCCCCGTGATGGAGATACCTGCACCGTAAACCCGCCACTGCGGGTCCAGGTCAATCAGGTCCACATCCATGCCGGTGCGCCGCATCGAAATGGCAGCGGACATGCCGCCTATTCCGCCACCGACAACCAGGATTTTTTTTGCCTTGTTTCGATCTTGCATGCTGTTCTTTGTCTTATGGGCCTTGCTTGCCGCCGTGCCCGTATCCGGGTATGTGTGGCGGTGCCGAGGCGTTGCGTTTGTTGTCAGTGGCGCGAGGTTAAGCGTTGCACCTTGCGACCGTCAACGCTTCTGCACGCATAAAGCCATCGCAGGCAAAAGGCAAAGCGCACCGAGTCAAGTGCCTTGTTTGCCTGTTCTTTTGACGGGCCGGTGCGTTCTACTGGTGCTCAGGGTTAACACTGTGCGCGCTGCATGCGCAGTCAAATTCCGCTACCGGCCGGGAACAACATTTTTGAGTCGTTCTACCTAACATTTCGGTCACCACACAGCAGGCCGCCGCAAGGTGCTTTGCTTGTATGTAGACAAACGAAAAAGACCCTGAAACCCCGCACCGGAGAGCGCGACTTGACTGGCCATCCCCCTAACACGCAGGTCACTGACCGACCGAAAAATCTTGCCGAATCAAAGACATGGATGCAGCAGCGGCTGGTGTCGCGCTTTCACCCTATGAACGCCCTGAGCCTTGAGGAAGGCCCGGCATTGATAGACGCCGTGCCCGCGCTGGATGGCCAGGGCTGGGGCAGCTACTGGGAAGCTTGTGGTGAGAAGGTGCGCAGGCAGGCGCTGGATGCCGAGCAGGCGGGCGACGGCGCGCGCGCCGGGGCACTTTACAAAAAGGCCAGCGGCATGTTCTTTATGGGGCGCTTTCCGTGCCCGAACCATCCGGCCAAACAACGCTGTGCCGTGGCAGAGCGAGAGACCTATATTGCCGCCAGCCGGTTCTGGGCTGTGCCGATAGAGCGAATCACCATCCCGTTTGACGGTCGCGAAGGCGAAGGCCGGGAGATCGTGGTGTTGCTGCGCAGGCCGGCCGGTATCGAGAAGCCGCCCGTGGTTGTGATGTGGGGCGGCGTCGACGCCTGCAAGGAGCAGATGACGGAGGCCAGCGATGCCCTGCTGGCACAGGGCATTGCCACGGTGGCGATGGACAACGCCGGTACCGGGGAATCGCCGGTCAGGGGTGTGCCGGATGCCGAACGCCAGTTCATCACCGTCTTTGAATGGGTGCGCCAGCAGACCTCATTGAGCGGCGCGCGTGTGGGTTGCCTGGGCCGTTCATTTGGTGGCTACTGGGCTACCAAGCTCGCGCATCAGGTGCCCGACATGATTGCCGGCGCGGTGAACTGGGGTGGCGGTGCGCATTACATGTTTCAGCCCGAATGGGTGCAGGCCTCACGCTACCCGGACAGCTACCTCATGGAGCTGGTTGAAACCCGCAGCGCCATGCTGGGCGCCAAGAACGATGGGGAATACGTCGAGTTCTTCAGGCGCCTGTCGCTGCTGGATCAGGGCTGGCTCGACAAGCCCTGTGCACCGTTGCTGCTGGTCAATGGCAAGGAAGACAAACAGTGCCCGGTGACGGATATCGAACTGCTGACGGACCATGGCTGGCCCAAGTCGGTGCGCATGTTTCCGGGCGGTCACATGGGACTCACACCCAAAACATTGCCGACGGTGGTCGACTGGCTGGCGCGCCAGGTGCATGCAGGCGGGGTGCGGTGATGGCGGGCAACTGGCAACAAAAGATTCCGACGACGTCGGCGTACTGGATGAACCGCGTGCTCTATGACGTGCACCATCAGGACAGCCACCTGCAGCGCTACAAGGCAAACGCGGATGTCTATATGGCGGACATCCCGCTTGAACCATCGCTCAAGGCGGCGATTCGCGACAACGACATAGGCGCCATGTACCTGGCGGGTGTGAACCCTTACCTGCTGCGTGCGCATTGCCTGGGTTTGCATATTTCTGAAAAACTCTTTGTTGACTCACTCAAGGCTGTGGGTGCCAGCAATTCATCGGGAGCTGACCATGGCTGAAATTGTTGCCATCCACGCCGTCAGCCACACCCCGGTGATGATCAATTTTCCGGGCGCGATACCGGACGATGACCGGGAGAAGATATTTGCTTCCTTCAAGGACGTTGGCGAACAGATCGTCAGCGCAAAACCTGATGTGGTGGTGGTGATCTCTGACGACCATATCCACAACTTCTTCTTCAATAACTTTCCGGCAGTGTGCATCGGTGCCGCGGAGTCCTATGACACGCCAGCCGAGCACTGGCTCAAGCTCGACAGGCAAACCCTTAAGGGTGATGCGCGATTGGGTGGTTACCTGCTGGAGCAGGCGCTGGACAGCGGCTTTGACCCGTCGTTCTCCATGGAGCTCAAGCTCGACCACGGCACGCTGGCACCCATGCACCTGGCAGGTGTTGCTCAGGACTTCGCCATCGTGCCCCTGCTCGTCAATTGCGTGCAGCCGCCGCTGCCACCGATGAAACGTGCGCTGCAGTGGGGGGAATTTCTGGGCAAGGCCCTGCGCGCCTATGACGGCTGCGAACGCGTGGCCATCCTGGCAACCGGCGGCATCAGCCACGACATCGCCACGCCACGTATGGGCATGGTCAATGAAAGCTTTGACCTTGAGTTCATGCGGCTGCTCTCGACCGGCAATGACGATGAACTGGTGCGCTATGCCACCGATCACGTGAACGAGGCAGGCAACGGTGCAGAAGAGATACGCACCTGGCTGATGGCGCATGGCGCAGCAGGCGGTGGCCGGTTTGAGACGCTGTATTACAAGGCGGTGTCCAACTGGTACACGGGCATCGGGCTGGGCCGCTGGAGTATCAAAAACGGGGCTGCTGCATGAGCGCACTCCTTGCACACAGTGTTCACGGCTCTGCCAGTGACCGGCCTCTTGTGTTGCTGCACGCCCTGGCCACCAGCAGCGCCTTGTGGGCACCACAGCTGCCCGCCTGGTCAGCGCAGTTCCGTGTTGTGGCTATTGATCTGCCGGGTCACGGCAAGAGCGCGCCGCAGCCGGGCATCTCCGGCATGGCCGGCTACGCAGGGGCCGTGAAGGATGTGCTCGACCATCTGGATATCGACCGCGCGGCCTTTGTGGGGCTCTCCCTGGGCGGCATGGTGGCGCAGGCTTTTGCACTGGCCTGCCCACAGCGCACATCGGCCCTTGTGCTGGCGCATACCAGCGCCCGCACCTATCCCGCAGGTTGGGAGATCTGGGCACGCCGTCTTGACCAGTTCAACCAGGATGGCCTGGTGGCGCAGATACCGTCGATTCTTGAGCGCTGGTTCCCACGCGATTTTTCCGAGGCCTCGCCCATGACCTTGCGCTGGATCGCCGACCAGATTGCCTCCACACACCCCGATGGTTATGCAGCGGCCATCAGGGCCATCCAGCAGCTTGATCACTTTGACGCCTTGAAGACCTTGCGCACACCTGTGCTGGTGGTCGCCGGCGAGGTCGATGCAGCCGCGCCGCCGTCTGTTGCAACCGCCATGTCAGAGCAGATCCAGGGTGCACGCCTGGTGGTGATGCCCGGTGTGGCGCATCTGGGCAATGTCCAGCAGCCGGTGCTGTTCACCGAAACCGTGGGCGGTTTTCTGCGCAGCGCACTGCCCGCCTGACAGACGCCGACACACAAGCAGGCAGACGTTAGAAAAATGAGCCAAGGAGACATGTTTTGAGCACAACCACAGACAGCCATGCTGGAACCGGTATTGGCCAGTCCGCCCCCAGACTTGAGGATCGCCGCTTTCTGACGGGGCGAGGCCAGTACATCGACGACATCGAATTACCGCGCATGGTGCATGGTGTGACGCTGATGTCCCCTTATGCCCACGCGCGCATCGTATCCGTGGACACCCGCAAGGCGCTGGAGGCACCGGGCGTGCTGTGTGTTCTCACGGGCGCAGATGTGCTGGCTGAAAACATGGGAGGCCTGCCGCCGCTCTTCATGCCCGAAGACATGGGGGGACCCAAGGGCTACCGTACCTCGCGTCCGTTGCTGGCCACCGACAAGGTTCGTTGCGTGGGTGACCGCGTTGCGTTTGTAGTGGCCGAGACTGCGGCCCTGGCGCGTGACGCCATGGAACTCATTGATGTGGAGTACGACGCGCTGCCCTCAGTGACCGCGCTGGAAGACGCCGTGAGCGAAGGCGCGCCCCTGATCTGGGACGGCGCACCCGGCAACAAGTGTTGCGTCGTGAAGTTCGGGGATGAAGACAAGGCCAAAGCTGCATTTGAGTCCGCGGCTCATGTCACGTCGATACGCATTGAAAACAACCGCCTGTCGGCCAATTCCATAGAGCCGCGCGGGGCCATCGGGGAGTACCACGAACCGGATGACAGCTACACGCTGCACACCAGTTCGCAGAACCCGCACGGGGCAAGGCAGATGCTGTGCAGCTCGGTGTTCCGTATTCCTGAAACAAAGATGCGTGTCATATCGCCTGACGTGGGTGGTGGCTTCGGCATGAAGGCAGACGCCTACCCGGATGATGGCCTGGTGCTCTGGGCCTCACGCCGCTGCGGCCGCCCTGTCAAGTGGATCCCTACGCGCAGCGAGAGCATTCTGGGTGACAACCATGGCCGCGACCAGGTGGTCAATGCAGAGCTGGCGCTGGATGCCGATGGCCGCATTCTGGCCATGCGTGCGCGCTCCATGCATGCCTTCGGCGCCTATGTGGTGTCGGCTGCCGTCGCGCCGCTGACCTTTGCCCTGCGGTTCATCCCGGGTGTTTATGACGTGCCGGTGTTTTTCGGCGTGAACTTCGGCATCTTCACCAACACCTCTCCCACCGGACCGTACCGCGGTGCCGGTCGCCCTGAGGCGACCTATGTATGCGAGGCACTGATTGAAAAAGCGGCGTCCGAGATGGGAATGGACCCTGTCGAGCTGCGCCGCCGAAACCTGGTTCGGCCCGACCAGTTGCCCTACGCGACACAAACCGGTTTTGTGTACGACAGCGGCGACTTTCCCGACATGCTGGCGCATTGCCTGCGCTTTGCAGATGCGGATGGCTACGACAACCGGAAGCGGGCTTCTGAAAAGAGCGGCCTGCTGCGCGGCCGCGGCATTGCCTTTTTCATTGAGCAGGGCGGCATCTTCAATGACCAGATGAGCATCCGTTTTGATGCCACCGGTGGCGTGACCATACTCGCCGGCACGCATTCGCACGGGCAGAGCCATGCGACGGTGTTTGCACAACTCGTGTCCGAGTGGCTGGGTGTGCCGTTTGAGGCAATACGCTACCTGCAGGGTGATACTGACAAGGTGCCTTTCGGGCGTGGCACCTATGCGGCGCGCTCGTCCATGATTGGCGGCAATGCGCTGCGCATCGCCTGCGACCGCATCATCGAGCGCGTGCGTCCTGTCGCTGCACAACTGCTGGCCTGCAAGGCGGAGCAGCTGAAGTTTCACGACGGCTTGTTCACAAGCGAGGCTGACGGCAAGACCGTGGCGCTTTCTGATGTGGCAAAAAATTTCTTCATCAAGGCCGGCCCCATGTCCCAGCTGGGTGTGGGTCTGGAGGCCAGCGGCACCTGGAACACCGACCCGCCCAATTTCCCGAGTGGTTGCCATCTGTGTGAGGTCGAGATTGACCCGCAAACCGGCGTTGTCAGGGTTGACCGCTACAACGCGATTGATGATGTGGGGCGCATTCTCAATCCCATGATTTGTGAGGGCCAGATCCAGGGCGGTGTGGCCCAGGGCATTGGCCAGGCGTTGCTTGAACATGTGGTGTACGACCGCGAGAGCGGCCAGTTGCTGAGCGGAAGTTTCATGGACTACGGCATGCCGCGTGCTGACGATGTGCCGTCCTACAACCTCAAGCTGGTCGAATTCACCTGCAAGACCAACCCGCTGGGTGTGAAGGCGGTTGGTGAGGCCGGCACCATTGCGGCACCTTCGGCGGTCATGAACGCAGTGATGAACGCATTGAGGCCGCTGGGTGTGAAGCACCTCGACATGCCGGCCACCCCCTCAAAGGTATGGCATGCCTTGCAGGCTGCCGGAAACACGGGGGGCGCAGCGTGACAAGGCTTGCCGGAAAAGTCATCGCCATCACGGGTGCAGCCCAGGGTCTGGGTCGCGCCACGGCATTTGCCATGGGCCGCGAAGGTGCGCGCCTGGCTTTGACCGATATCGATGCTGAGGGCCTGGCATCCACCATGGATGCACTGCAAACAGCGGGTATCGAAGCCGTCAGTGTGGTGGGTGATGTGACCCAGGCCACCACCCACGATCAGCTGCTGGCCAGCGCGCTCGGCCAGTTTGGCAGCCTTCACGGTCTGTGCAATGTGGCGGGTGTGCTGGGTGCCGGCCCGCTTGCTGACATCACCGCGCAAAGTTTTGATCACGTGATGCATGTCAACTGCTTTGCGCAGTTGCTGGCCATACAGCGCATGGCCGCCGCCCTGAAGGCGTCGGGGCAGGGCGCCATTGTCAACGTCGCTTCGGTGGGGGCCATGGTGGCGCTGCCCATGATGACGAACTACTGCGCTTCGAAGGCCGCTGTGATTGGGCTGACCCGCGCGGTCGCCGCTGAGCTGGCCCCGCATGTGCGTTGCAACGTGGTGTGTCCCGGCGGCATGGACACACCCATGGCCAGGGGTTTGCTGAGCGGTATGTCGGAGACTGAATCGACAGAGCTGGTGGGCAAGCTGACGGGACGCCAGCTTCAGAAACGTTTTGCCGATCCGGCAGAGGTGGCACAGGCGCTGGTGTTCCTGGTCAGTGATGCCAGCTCATTCAGCACAGGTTCGGTGTTTTCAGCAGATGGCGGCCATACCGCCTGGTAGTTCCCCGGCAGTGGCCTGGTGATTTTTACGGTCGGTTATTTCATTTATAGAGGAGACAAATCATGTTGAAAAGATTCCTGCGTTTTATACCCGCACTGGCCTTGTCGCTGGTGTCCACGTTGAGCTTTGCCCAGCCGGTGAAGGTCAATATCGGCTACATCCCTGCGGGTGACTGGTTGCCGGCACTGATTGCCAAGGACAAGGGCTTTTTCGAAAAACGCAACCTGGATGTGACGTTGACCAAGGTCGGCATCATCTCCAACATTCCGGCGGCCATCATGTCCGGCAGCCTGATGATCGGCGCCAGCACGGCCACCGTGCTGATGGATGCCTCTGACGCCGGCCTGGGCCTGGTGGCAGTCGCTGGCGGTACACGCTTCGTGAAGAACCCCTCCATATTCAGCGTGGTGGTGCGCACCGGTGTGAAGGTCGCCAGCGCCAAGGACCTTGAAGGCAAGCGTGTGGGTGTCCCCGGGTTGCGCAGCACGGGTGACGTGATGTTCCGCAAGTGGTTGCAGGACAAGGGCGCGCAGATCTCAAAGGTGTCTATCGTCGAAGCTTCCTTTCCGCAGATGAAGGACCTGCTCAAGGGCGGCACGCTCGATGCAGTCGCGGTTCTTGAACCTTTCCGAAGCGGCATCGTTGCTGACAACACCGGCTACCGCATTGCGGACTACATGGCCGAGGTCAACCCTGACATGCTGGGCGGCGTCTGGGTTGCGCAGAAACAGTGGGCAGATGCCAACCCCCGCGCCATTCCGGCATTCCGGGAGTCGCTGGTGGAGGCCATCGAGTTCCTGAAGAACAACACTGAAGAAGCACGCGCCATCGAGCTCAAGTACCTGGGTTTCAAGACCCCCATCATGCTGCCGTTTTCGGTACCCGTGAACGTGGCCGACCTGGACATCTGGGTCAAGTACGCACGCGATGTGGGTTACCTCACCAAGCCCATGGATGTCAGCCGCATGGTTTTGCGCTGAAGCTGTGAAATTTGAGTCCCCTTTAACGTTGAGGTGGTCATGGAAGTAAATCTTGTTGTTAACCAGAAGAAAATTGTCTGTGAGGTCGAGGAACGCACCTTGCTCAGTGACTTGCTTCGTGACACGCTGGGGCTCAAGGGCACACACCGCGGCTGTGACACCGCGCAGTGCGGTGCCTGCACGGTGCACCTTGACGGGCAGGCGGTGAAGTCCTGCAACGTGCTGGCGCTGCAGGTCAGCGGCGGCACAGTCACCACGATTGAAGGCATCTGTGAGAAGGACGGCGCGCTGCACCCCATGCAGCAGGCCTTCAGGGACTGCCATGGCCTGCAATGCGGCTTCTGCACGCCGGGCATGGTCATGAGCTCCATAGACCTGCTGCGGCGCAAGCCGGCCGCCAGCGATGCCGAGATACGCGAGGGCCTGGAGGGCAACCTTTGCCGCTGTACCGGCTACGAAAACATCGTCAAGGCGGTGTCCCTGTGTGCAAGCCGCGCCGGTCACTGAGGAGACGCATTGTGTATTCATTCAATTTTCATCGCGCGCAAAGCGTTGCCGATTCTCTGGCAACTTTCGGGCAGTACAGTGATGCGCGTTTTCTGGCGGGCGGGCAGACCCTGCTCGCATCACTGAAGTTGCGCCTGGCACAGCCTGATGGCCTGGTAGACCTGGGTCGGCTGCCCGAGTTGAAAGGTATCGAGGTGCTTGCCGGGCAGACCATCCGCATCGGTGCCATGACTACCCACGCCGAGGTGGCAGGGTCAAGAGAAATCGCAGCCGCACTGGGTGCACTGAGTGACATGGCCAGCCATATCGGCGACCCGATGGTGCGCCACATGGGCACCATGGGTGGTTCTGTCGCCAACAACGACCCGGCGGCAGACTGGCCCGCAGCCATGCTGGCACTGGATGCCACGGTGATCACCTCCGGCAGAAAAATAAAAGCCGATGATTTTTTCCTGGGCATGTTTTCAACCGCGCTTGAGGCGGGTGAACTGATCACGGCGATTGAATTTCGTATTCCCAACCGCGCCGCCTATGTGAAGTTCAGGCACCCCGCATCGCGGTTTGCGCTGGTTGGGGTCTTTGTCGCCGACTTTGGCAACGATATCCGTGTCGCCGTGACGGGCGCCGGCGCCGGTGTCATGCGCATGACGGCATTTGAAAATGCCCTTCAACGCCAGTTTTCTGCAGAGGCGCTGAAAACCATTGCTGTCGATGCATCTGAGTTGAACACCGACATGCATGCGACGGCTGAGTACCGGGCCAACCTGGTTCGCGTGATTGCCATGCGTGCCGTCGACAAGGCCGCAGGCGCAACGTGAACCCCACACCTCCCATGAACAATTCTGCCCTTGAAGCTGCGGCTGTGGCCGCCCTCAAACACAAGGAGCCGGCCATCTCCGTGCGCGACCTGTCCGTCAAATTCGGCGGCAAGGTGGTGATTGATGCGCTGAACTTCCATGCCCATGCAGGCGAATTTTTGTGCATCGTCGGCCCCTCGGGTTGCGGCAAGACCACGCTGCTGCGTTTGCTGGCCGGGTTGCTGACACCAAGCTCGGGCGCGGTGATGTTCAATGGCCAGCGCGTGTCACGGCCCTCACGTGACCGCGCCATTGTTTTTCAGGACTACGGCCGTGCCCTGCTGCCCTGGCGTACCGTGGCGGGCAATATTGCGCTGGCACTGGAGTCCTGCGGTGTGCCGAAGGAAGAGCAGGCCGGGCGGGTAGCCGCCCTTGCAAAAACCACAGGCCTGGCGCATGCCGTTGACCGTTATCCGCACCAGCTGTCAGGCGGCATGCAGCAGCGTGTGCAGATTGCACGCTGCCTGGCGCAAAAGCCTTCATTGCTGCTGATGGATGAACCTTTTGGTGCGCTCGATGCCATCACCCGCCAGCACCTGCAGGATGAAGTGGCCAGCCTGGCGGCCATCCACGGCACCACGGTTGTTTTCATCACGCACGACCTTGAAGAAGCCATCTATCTCGGTGACAGGGTAATCGTGCTGGGTGCCAACCCGGGGCGCATTCTTGAAGAGGTCGACGTCGCGCTGCCCAAACCCCGATCACAACTGCTGACCAAGGAGATGCCGCGCTTCCTGGAGCTGCGCCATCGCCTGCATGGCCTTCTGGAGCACTGACGTGAATGACAAGCGCCTCAACAAGCGCCTGCTCGGCATGATCATCCCGATGGCCTTGCTGGTCGCGTGGGAAGCCATCTGGCATGTGCAGTCCCTCAGGATGGAGTCGCTGTCGCGTCCATTGGATGTGGCTCAGGCCTTCTACCTGGGCATGGCCGACAAGACCATTCTCAAATCCACGCTTGAAACGCTTGAAGCCGCCGCGCTCGGCTTCGGGCTTGCCGCTGTGTGTGGGCTTTTTCTCGGCATTGTTCTGGGCCTGATGCCGCGTGTGGACCGCATCGTCGGACCGACTGTCGATGCCATGCGTCCTGTGCCTTCCGTTGCGCTGATACCTCTGGCCTTGCTGCTGTTTGGTTTCGGTGTATCGCTGGAGGCGCTGGTGGTGGCCTTTGCGAGTTTCTGGCCGGTGTTGCTGGTGACGACGGCGGCCGTGAGGGCGATTGACCCGCGTCTGCTGGAGGTGGCCGATGCACTTGAGATGTCATCGCTGGCGCGCACCTTCAAGATTGTAATTCCTGCAGCGCTGGGGCTGATCGCCGTGGGCCTGCAACTGGCCCTCGGCATTGCGCTCATCGTCGCCGTCACGGTCGAGATCGTCATCAACCCGCGAGGCCTTGGTTTTGCCATGATGTCGGCGCAGCAGGCCCTGCGCTTTGACCAGATGTATGCACAGCTTTTGTGGATAGGCGTGATCGGCTGGGGCATCAGCAAGCTCTCGCAGCGGCTGGTAAAAAGCTGGCCCGGCATGGCGGCGCAGGGGGCTGCAGCATGAGGCCTTCACACCGCTGGCTGGACCGTCTGGGTGCCGTCGCCTTTGCATTGTTTTTGTTGCTTCTCTGGCAGCTGCTGTCAGTCACCAACATCATTTCACCGCTGTTCTTCCCGTCTCCGCTGCGTACATTGACTGCGCTCTGGAACCAGATTGTTGAAGGCCAGCTGTGGGGACCGCTGGGTTCCACGGTCTCGCGCATGGCCTGGGGCTGGCTGGCGGCGTCTGTGGCCGGCATTGTTCTGGGTGCGATGATTGCCGGTTCACCCGTGGCGCGGGCCATGCTGGAGCCCATACTCGACTTCATGCGGCCGCTGCCTGCCTCGGCCATCATTCCGGTGGCGATCCTGGCTTTCGGCCTGTCGGGCACCATGTCTACCGCCGTGATTGCCTTCGGCTCCATCTGGCCTGTTCTGCTGGCCAGCATCCAGGGCTTTGGCGCCGTCAGCGACAGGCTGGCCGAGGTATCCGCCGCGCTGGAGATGAGCCGCCGTGACCGCTTCTTCAAAATCAGCCTGCCCAGCGCATTGCCGGACATCCTTGCCGGCGCAAAAGTAGGGCTGGCCATTGCACTGATTCTGGCGGTCGTCACCGAAATGCAGGCCTCGCTGCCCGGACTTGGGCAGAACATCCTGATGGCCCAGCGTTCCTTCAAGACACCTGATCTGTATGCCGGCGTGATCATGCTGGGCGTGATTGGTTTTGCAACGTCGATGGCCTTGCAGGCGCTGGAGCGCAGGCTGCTGAAGTGGCGGTTTACAGGCCAGGGCTGATTCGTGCAGGCGTTTTAAAAATAAAGAGGAGACATCATGAAAAACTTTCGCCGTCTGGTACTGGCTGGCATCTGCAGCGCGCCCTTTGTTGCTGTCCTTGCACAGGATGGCCCTTACCCCAACAAGCCGGTCAAATTCATCACCGCATCTGTCGGCAGCCCGCAGGATGTCATAGGCCGGCTGATCGGCCAGAAGCTCAGCGTGCTCTGGGGCAAACCGGTGGTTGTTGAAAACCGGCCCGGCGCAGGCAGTGTGCTGTCCATCACCACCGCGGGGCGGGCTGCGGCGGATGGGTATTCCGTGCTGCTCAGTTCGAGCGGGTTCACGGTCAGCCCCAGCATCATGCTCAATCCCGGCTATGACGCGGAGAAGGATTTCATCCCCGTTGTGCTGATCGCCTCCACACCCAACATCATTGTGGCCAGCACGCAGTTGCCGGCCACCACCTTGAAGGCGGCGGTAGAGCTGGCAAAGACGAAGCCGATGAACTACGGTTCGCCCGGCCTGGGCACCACGCCGCAACTGTCGGCTGAATACCTCTTCAAGTCGCTGGCCAAAGTACCTGTAACGCACGTGCCCTACAGCGGCGCGTCGCCCGCCGTTGCCGCCGTTGCGGGCGGCCAGGTTGAAATGGCCAGCGTTGCGCTTCCCGCTGCCGTGCAACTGGTCAAGGCAGGCAGGGTGCGGGCGCTGGCAGTGACCAGCAACAGGCGTTCAACAGTGCTGCCCGACGTGCCGACCATTGCAGAAGCCGGGTTTACAGGTTTTGAAGATTCGACCTGGGTAGGCCTGTGGGTGCAAAAAGGGCACGCCTGCCGCCATCGTCGACAGGATTTCTGCGGATGTGGTGTCAATACTGGCGCAGGCCGAAGTGAAAGAGCAACTGGTCAACCTGGGTTTTGAGGCATCTGATGTGCCGCCAAAACAGTTTGCGGCCTACCAGAAGCAGGAGCTCGCCAAATGGGCCAGGGTTGTGAAAGAGACCGGCGTGAAACAGGAGTAGGCTGCTGGCTTTGCTTTTTGACTGATTGAACTGACCATGCGTATTGCCCTGATCCATGCCCTGCGCCATTCACCGCCGCCGGTAGAAGAGTCGTTTGCCCGCCTGTGGCCCGAAGCGACACTGATGAACCTGCTGGATGACAGCCTCTCTGCAGACCTGGCGGCTGCAGGGCGCATCACCGACGACATCACCCGGCGTTTTCTTGAACTCAGCGCTTATGCCGTCTCTACCGGTGCGGATGCCATTTTGTTTACCTGCTCGGCCTTTGGGCCGTGCATTGAGGCCTGCGCCGCAAAGTACCCGGATATCCCGGTGCTCAAGCCCAATGAGGCCATGATTGAAGAGGCGGCTGGCATCGCGCGTCGCGTGGGCCTGCTGGCAACATTTGCGCCCACGCTGGCCTCCATGCCGCAAGAATTCCCGCAGGGCATGACGGTCGTGACCAAACTCGCCGAGGGCGCACTGGCAGCGCTGGACCGGGGCGATGTGAAGGAGCATGACCGGCTCGCTGCCGTGGCCGCCACTGACCTGCGCGATTGCGACGTGATTGCGTTGGGCCAGTTCAGCCTCGCGCGTGCGGCCGGCGAGGTGGCGAAAGCGACCGGGCTGAAGGTATTGACGACCCCCGACTGCGCAGTGCTCAAGCTCAAACGGTTGCTGAAGGCGGGATGAAACTACGGCAGAAGCCCGGCTCGGACCCTGCTTACGCTCATTTGCTATTAATTTCGTAGCTGCTCACGCACGTATCTATTGGTCTGCAGCCCGATTTGGCACTCAAAAAAAGGCCTTTTTGACGATTTTGGGACGATTTTGTCGTGCATCACGGGCTTAAAAACACGAAAAGTTAATATGGAAGTTAACTTTTGACCTTTAACGGTAATGGCTTCAGGCCCTGGTTCAACTAACTGAATTAGCTGAGTAAAGCCTGCGCAAATTCCCGGGCATTGAATGTTTCGAGGTCTTCGAGCTTTTCACCGACACCGATGAAATAAACCGGAACAGGCCGCAGGGTGGGTGAGGCCTGCTGGCGTTCCTGCGCCCAGAGCGCAATCGCTGCCAGCATGCCGCCCTTGGCTGTTCCGTCGAGTTTGGTCACGATGAGGCCCGTGAGCTGCAGGGCCTCGTCAAAGGCCTTGACCTGGCTCAGCGCGTTCTGCCCCGTATTGCCGTCAATCACCAGAAGAATCTCGTGAGGTGCCGTGCCATCCGCCTTTTGCACTACCCGCTTGATCTTCTTCAGCTCTTCCATCAAATGAAGCTGCGTCGGCAAACGCCCGGCGGTATCGACCAGCACCACATCCTTGCCGCGCGCCTTGCCGGCGCTGACAGCATCAAACGCCACAGCGGCCGGGTCGCCGCCTTCCTGGCTGATGATCTCGACGGTGTTGCGGTCTGCCCAGACGCTCAATTGCTCACGCGCAGCCGCGCGGAAGGTGTCAGCAGCCGCCAGCAGCACCGAGGCGCCTTCGGTGGCCAGGTGTTTGGTGAGTTTGCCGATGGACGTGGTCTTGCCCGCGCCATTCACACCCGCCACCATGATGACGGTAGGTTGCTGCTGGCCTATGACCAGGGCGTGCTCAAGAGGTTTCAGCAGCCTGGCCAGTGATTCAAGCAGGATGTTGCGAACGGCGACCGGGTGCGTCACGCCGCTGTCTTTGACGCGCTTTTTGACGTCGTCGAGCAAAAAGGTGGTGGCCTTGACGCCGGCATCTGCCATCAGCAGCGCGGTTTCCAGGTCTTCATACAGTTCATCGTTGATCTGTGTGCCGGTAAAGACGCCGGAAATGCTGGAGCCGGTCTTGCGCAGACCCGATGTAAGCTTGGCCAGCCAGCGCTCGCGCTCGGGTGCGACTGCAATCGATGCAATATCAATAGGCGCTACCAGCGCGCTGCCGATCAAGCTGCCGGTCACTGGCGCTGCCGGTACCGGGTTGACAGGCTGCTGCGCTTGCGGGGCTGGCGCCGCAGGGGCTGCAGCCGGGGGAGGAGATTTTTTCTTGAAGAAACTGAACATTGGGCCTGCTTTGGAGTCGCACTATTCTATGAAACACATGTTTTGCCGCTTTCCCCGCCTTTATTCAACCCTTCTCCCGTCTCTTGCGTCTCTTGCCCTGGCTTTTTCAGCCAGCGCCGCACACGCCCAAACCGCCCCCAAAGTCGAGCAGTTCACCCTGGCCAACGGCCTGACCGTCATCGTCAAGCCTGACCACCGCGCCCCTACCGCTGCGCACATGCTCTGGGTGCGTGTGGGCTCCATGGACGAGGTGGACGGCACCTCCGGCGTGGCGCATGCGCTGGAGCACATGATGTTCAAGGGCACGCCTTCGGTGAAAGTGGGTGAGTTTTCGCGCCTGGTGGCCGCACTTGGTGGCCGCGAGAACGCCTTCACCTCGCGCGACAACACCGGCTACTACCAGCAGATTCCGGCCAACAAACTTGAGGATGTGATGAAGCTGGAGGCCGACCGTTTTGCCAACAACCAGTGGGCTGACGACGAGTTCAAACGCGAGATAGAAGTTGTGAAGGAAGAGCGCCGCCTGCGCACCGAGGATTCCCCGCGTGCGCTTATGTACGAGGCTTTCAGTGCGCTGACCTTCACCGCGTCGCCCTACCGCCGCCCGGTGGTGGGCTGGATGAGTGACCTGGATGCGATGACCCCGCAGGACGCACGCGACTTTTACCGCCGCTGGTACGTGCCTGCGAATGCCGCTGTAGTGGTGAGTGGCGACGTGAATGTGGCCGAGGTGCGCCGCCTGGTCGAGAAGTATTACGGCGGCATTCCGGCGCGCCCGGTGCCCGAGCGCAAGCCGCGCATCGAGCCCATGCAGAGCGGCCCGAAAAAACTGGACTTCAAGGCACCCGCCAGCCAGGCTTATGTGAGCATGGCCTTCAAGGTGCCGCAGCTGGTTGCTGC
>CBDDGX010000028.1:0-332740 GCA_965228025.1 Polaromonas sp.
ACAAAAAGGCGACCACATCCACACGCTTGTTGCGCTCGGCCTCGCCCAGCAGGTAGTCGGCAATGTCCTGCTCGAAATCTTCCAGCACCAGCGTCACGCCGCCTGCGCCGCAGCCGCAGCCCGCACCCATGGAGACATGCGCACGCGACAGCGTCTCCCACAGGCCGAGCAGGCGCTTCGCCTCTTCGCGAGGGTCGGTGCTGACCGGTGGAAGTTCGGCCATCAGCGTCATGCAGCTTTTGCCATGGTCTTGCGCAGGCAGCTGTCGCAGCTGCATCGACCTCACCGACCTGGGTCATCGCCACGCCATAAACCTTGTTCGCGACATTCGCACTGACATAACCTTCACGCACATCATGCGCAACAAGCTCTGCATCGCGCTCAACCGCCAAACCAAAGCCGCCGCCGCCGCCCGACTGCATCTTGTAGGCATCGCCGCGCGCCAGGCGAACGTTAAATATCTTGGCATTGGGCATGCTGCTGTCCCACTCACCCTTCCTGCGGATCGCAATGCCATTGCCAGCCGCTTCGCCGCCGCCTTCAAGGCCCCAGGGCTTGCAGTGCACGCGGTCAATACGGGTCGTGACCGAGAACGGCGACAGCGCCTGCACCACCATCTCGGCACCCAGGCCACCGCGCTGGCGGCCCGCGCCGCTGCTGTCCTCGCGAATCGAATAACTCTCGACCAGCACCGGGTACTTGGACTCGAGCTGCTCGGTCGGGCTGTTGTGCGTGTCGCCGTCGTTGATGCAGACGGTGACGGACACGCCGTCTTCACGTGACTTCGCGCCCCAGCCGCCACCCAGCGGGCCTATGCCAACAATAAACAGGCGACCGTCTTCAGGCGAAATGCCGTGGATGTTGGGGAAGACCAGGTCGGCATGGTGGGCAGCGATGGAGCGGTCGGGAATCGCCGGCGCCAGCGCCTTGAAGATGGTGTCGATCACCGTCATGGGAATCGTCATCCACACCCGCATCGGGAAGGGCCGCTCTGCGCTCACCACCGTGCCCATGGGCATGATGACCTTGAGCGGCCTGAAGCTGCCGTCATTGACCGGGTAATCGGTCGGTGTGGTCAGGCACTTGTAGGCGACCTGCGCGCAGGCGATGCCGGTGGTGAACCCCGAGTTATAGAAACCGCGCACCTGCCGGCTCACGTCTGACAAATCAACCGTCATCTCGTCGCCCTTGACGATGACCTTGACCTTGATGGGGATGCGCTGGCCGATCTCGAGGCCGTCGTCATCCATGAACGATTCAGCTTCGTATGTGCCATCAGGAATGCTCAGCGTATTGGCGCGGGCCACGGCCTCGGAGTGGTCCATGATCTGAACGATGGAGCCCTGCACGGCCGGCCAGCCGTAACGCTGCACCAGCTCGCTGAAGCGGCGCTCGCCAGTGGTGATGGCCGTGATCTGTGCGCGCAGGTCGCCCATGGCGCGTTCAGCCAGACGTACGTTCATGGCGATGATGTCGACCAGGTCCTGGTTGACGACACCGGCCTTGCGGTACTTCACGATGGGTATCTGTATGCCTTCTGAGTAGATGTCCGTCGTCACATTGCCCAGGGTGCCGCCCACATCCAGCCAGTGCGCCATGCAGCAGGTAAAGGCAATCAGCTCGCCCTCATGAAACACCGGCATGGTGAAGGTGAAGTGGTTCAGGTGGCTGCCGGTGGTGTAGGCATCGTTGGTCACCAGGATGTCGCCGGGGTGGATGTTCTCCAGCCCGAAGTGCCTGATCTTGGCCTTGACGGTTTCCGACATGCCGCGGATGAACATGGGCAGGCCCAGGCCAATCGATACCGTGTCGCCCTCGACGGTGAACAGGCCGACGGTGAAGTCCAGCGCCTCATAAATGATGAGGTTGTAGGCCGTGCGCGTGAGGTTGGTCTTCATCTCTTCCGTCACGGCGAACAGGCCGTTGCGGATGATCTCGACGGTCACCGCATCAACAGCTGCGGCATTGGCCGTGCTGCTGGCGGTAGAAAAGCGGGTGGTGATGGTGGGTTCAGTCATTTTTCGTTCCCGACGGTGATTTGCAGGTTGCCGAAGGCGTCGACCAGCACGGTGTCGCCGGGCTGGACCACGGTGGTCGATGCGTGTTCTTCGACCAGCGCAGGCCCGGTGATGCGGTTGCCGCTGCGAAGCGCAGGTCGTTTGTAGATGGGCGTTGAGACAAAACCCGAACTGCGGAAGTACACCTGCTTGTGCGCACGCAAGGCCTCTAGAGCGGGCTGGTCGCTGCCTTCTGCTACGGCCTGTCGCGGCGGCTTGCGCATGCGGCCCAGCACCGTCACGCGCAGGCTGACCAGATCGGCCGGTTCCTTGGGGGCCGAGGTGCCGTAACGCACGGCATGCAGTTCATCAAAGTGATTCTTGATGGCGGCGCGGTCCTGGGTTTTGAAGAACTCCGTGGGCAGGTCTACCGTGACCGCGTGCTCCTGGCCGACGTAGCGCATGTCTGCGGCGCGCTCGATCACCACCTCTTCGGGCGTGACGGCCGAGCCCGCAATGGCCTTCATGCCCTCGGCTTCCATGCCTGCGTAGATGGCTTCGATGTCTTCGAAAGACACGTCTTCAAGCTTGCGGAAGACAGAGCGCACATAGTCGTAACGCAGGTCGCTGAACAGCATGCCGTAGGCCGAAAAATAACCCGGCGCAAACGGAATTAACACGTTTTTGATGCCCAGTTCGCGTGCAATGGCCGATGCATGCAGCGGGCCAGCGCCGCCGTACACCACCATGGTGAAGCGGCCGGCGTCGAGGCCGCGCTCTGTGGTCACGGCCTTCACGGCATGCGACATGGCAGTGACGGCAATACGCAAAATGCCGTCTGCTGCCTGCACCGGGTCCATGTTCAAAGGGCCGGCGACCTTGTCATGCATGGCGCGCTGCGCAGCAGGCAGGTTGAGCGGCATCTCGCCACCGAGGAAGTTGTCGGCGTCGAGCCGGCCCAGCAACAGGTTGGCGTCTGTCACCGTGGGTTCTGCACCACCCCGGTCATAACAGGCAGGGCCGGGGTTTGAGCCCGCGCTGCGCGGGCCCACGCGCAGCGAGTTGCCGACCTCGAGTCGCGCAATGCTGCCGCCGCCGGTACCGACCTCAAAAATATCCATCATCGGGATCTGGATGGGCAAGGCCTTTTCATAGCCGCCAATCAGCGCGCTGCCGGTGGTCAGCGGTTTGCCTTCGCTGATAACACCCGCCTTGGCCGTGGTGCCGCCCATGTCAAAGGCAATCGCATCGCCGAGACCCAGCTGTTCACAGATTGCCTGCGCGCCGATCACGCCTGCAGCGGGGCCGGATTCGAGCATGCGCACACATTCGCGGCGCGCATCGGCCACGGGAAACAAACCGCCGGTGGACTGCACGGCATAAAAATCGCCCTTGAAGCCCTGCTCTGTCAGGTGCGTTTCAAGCTGGCCGAGGTAGGCCGAGACGCGCGGGCCGACATAGGCGTTGGCCGCGACGGTAGAGACACGCTCGAACTCGCGGTACTCCTGCGACAGCTCATGCGAAGCGGTGACAAACACGCCGGGGATTTCTTCCTGGACTATGGCCTTGACGCGCTGCTCATGCGCCGGGTTGCGGTAGGAGTGCAGCAGCAAAATGGCGACGGCCTCGATGTTCTGCGCCTTCAGTTCTTTAGCAAGCCCATGCACGGCGGCTTCATCAAGCTCTTTGTAAATGCTGCCGTCGGCCAGCAGGCGCTCGGGCACTTCATAACGCAGCGAACGTTTGATGAGGGGCTCGTGCTTGGAAAAAAACAGGTTATAGGCATCGGGCCGGTTGACGCGGCCGATTTCATAAATGTCACGAAAGCCCTGGGTAATGAGCAGTGCGGTGCGCGCGCCGTTGCGCTCAAGCAAAGTGTTAATGGCTATCGTCGAGCCGTGCAGAAAAAGGTTGCCCTCTGCCACGCTGGCGCCAGCACCGTCGAGTGTGCTCTGTATGCCCTTGACCAGCTCGCCATGGGTGGACAGCGCCTTGCCGAACAGCAGCTCGCCGCTGGCCTCGTCAAAGGCGGCCAGGTCGGTGAAGGTGCCGCCTATGTCGACGGCGATGCGAAGCCGCCCGTTGCCGGGGGCTTTGGTTTGAGTTGTCATGCTTGTTCCTGAAAGTGTCTGGGGTTGGCCTTTTCAGGCCTCGTTCTTCACCACGTTGCGCAGCAGGCCGATCTTTGTGATCTCGACCTCGACGACATCGCCGTCCCACATGTAGAGCGGCGGCTCGCGCCTGTCGCCCACACCGCCCGGCGTGCCGGTGGCAATCACGTCGCCGGGCATCAGGTTGGTGAAGCCGGAGAGGTATTCGATGATGACTGGCAGGGCGAAGATCAAGTCAGACAGCGAGGCCTGCTGTACCACCTGGCCGTTGAGGCGCGTGGTGATGGTTTGCGCGCCCAGGTCGCCCACTTCATCGGGCGTGGTCAGGCATGGGCCGAAAGCGCCCGTGCCGGGGAAGTTCTTGCCCGGCGTCCATTGGTGGGTGTGGCGCTGCCAGTCGCGCACCGAGCCATCGTTAAAGCAGGCGTAACCGGCGATGTGCTCAAGCGCATTGGCCTGGGTGATGTTGCGGCCGCCCTTGCCGATGACGACGGCAAGTTCACCCTCGAAGTCAAAACGTTTGGTGATGGTGGGCTTGACCAGCGGGGCGTCATGCGCCACCAGCGTGTCGGCAAAGCGCGTGAAGATGGCCGGGTATTCAGAGTCCGTGCGCTTGGTCTCGGCCACGTGGGTTTTGTAATTGAGGCCGACGCAGAAGATTTTTTGCGGGTTGGCGATGACGGGCAGGAGCTTCACATCGGACAGTGCCAACGTATCGCCTGCCGCAGACGCTGCCTTCGCGAGTTCAGCCAGGGCACCCGCCTCAAGCACGGCGCGAATGTCGGCGAAGCGCGCGCCAAAAGTTTTTCCGAGGTCTGTGATGCGGTCGCCAGAGAGTACGCCGTAGCTGGCCTTGCCGCCCGCTTCAAACGTGACGAGTTTCATGGTTTTGTCTCCTTCATCTCCCCGAATACCGGCTGGTGTGGGGTTGTGCAAAAAGTATAAAATTTAAGCAGTCATTCGCATACCTGCAGCTTATGTATCTCAGACATGCCTGATCAGGCATAACCCAAAGCTCCATGAACCACGCCGCGCTCAAGCTTTTTATCGACGTGTCCGAACTGGGCAGCCTGACCAAAACCGCCCTGCTCTACCGCACCACGCAGCCGCACATCAGCCGGCAGATCAGCGAGCTGGAGCGCGAATGCGGCGGGCGGCTGTTTCAGCGCACGGGGCGCGGGGTGGTGCTGACGGCACTGGGCGAGCAGGTCATGCCGCGCGTGCGCGCCTGGCTGATGGACACCGACCAGCTTCTGAGCGACATCAAGAAGGCATCGGGCACGCCCGTGGGCACAGTGCGCATAGGCGTACTGCCGTCGACAGCACACCCGCTGGTCAGCACGCTGTATTACCGCCTGAAGGAAAGCTTTCCACTGGTCAAGCTGGTGGTGCGCGAGGGCCAAGGCTCACAGCTCGAGAGCTGGCTGGACAACGGCCTGGTGGACCTGGCGCTGGTTTTTCGCCACGGCGCCCAGCCGCGTGAAGGCGAGACCTGGCTCATCAAGACCGACACCTACCTGGTCGGCGGCAAGGGCGACAAGCTGACGCGCAAGCCAACAATTGCCTTCAACAAGCTCGACCAGCTGCCGCTGGTGCAGTTCTGCCGCCCCAACAGCTGGCGCGACCAGCTTGACGAGCTGGGCCGCCAGAACGGCATCACCATCAACACCGCGATGGAGGCCGACTCGCTGACGCTGCAGACAGAGATTGTGTCGAGGGGCGGCGCCTACGCCGTGCTTGGGCCGTATGCGATTGCCGAGGGCCTGAAGAGCGGGCGCCTGCAGGCCTCGCGCATCGTCGAGCCCGACATGACACGCTACATCGCACTCACGATGTCGCGCCATGCAGCCAGCACGCTGGCATTGCGCTCGGTGAAGCAGCTGATTCTGGATATCGTGAAGGACCTGGAAGCACCTGCCGCATCGGCACCCTAATCCAGCGAGATGTTCAGCCGCTTGATCGTGTCCCCGTAACGCTGGGTGTCATCACGCAACTGGCGCAGGAACTGATCCGTATTCGCCGGGAAAGGTTCGTAGTACATGGCGGCGAATTTCTCCTTGACCTCCGGGTTCGCGAGGACAGACGCAAGGTCTTTCTGGATCTTTTCGACAACCGCTTTTGGCGTACCTTTGGGGGCAAGCAGCGCAGTCCACGCACCCAGTTCAAACCCGGCAGGGCCGCCAGACTCGGCGACTGTCGGCACGTCCGGAAAACCGGCCACACGCCTGGGCGCAGCTACGGCGAGGTAACGAAGTTTTCCCGCTCGCTGCATCCCGCCCGCGCTTGCTGCGCTGCCAAACGCCCAGTCGACCTCCTGCGTACCGACAGCCGCATAGAGCTGCGACATCTCCTTGTACGGGATATGCGTCATCCTGCTGGAGGTGGCAGTTTCGAGCATGGCGGCTCCTATGTGCCCGGGGCTGCCCACAAACCATGAACCGTAATTGACCGCGCCAGGTCCAGCCTTGGCCGCCTGTGCAAGGTCAGCCATGCTTTTATAGCGGCTGGTGGAAGGGACGGTGACGAAAAAATAATTCCTGAAAACCGGCGTCACAGGCTCAAAGTCACGGAGCAGGTCATAGGGCAATTTTTTGAAGAGAAATGGCTGGGCCGTCATCTGCGCGTTGTCCATCTGCAGGAGCTCGTGGCCGTCGGGTGCCGCGCGTTTGATGGTCTCGATGGCGATGAAACCACTGGCACCAGGCTTGTTTTCGACCACCACCGGTTTGCCCCACAGGCGCGAGAGTTTTTCGGCCACCACCCGAAGTGCCACCTCCGGACCGCTGCCTGCCGGGAAAGGCGTCACGACCCGGACGGCACGCGAAGGAAATTCCTGCCCGATGGCCGGCAGGCTCGTCACGGCCAGTAGCGATGCGGCGAAAGCGCCATAAAAAGCCTTGCCCACAGACGGTATATGAATCATCTTTGTCTCCAGTTGATATTGAGACCGTGACTCTCTACGCCTGGAGGTCAGGCTGTCAAAACCGATTCTCGTTCTGCGAGACTGCGCCGCATCAAATCACGCCAGAGGCACTGAAGTGCCGCCGCACGCACAAGGTATCGAGACTGCTTGCAGAAATGGAAACAGGGCCTAATCCAGCTTCACATTGGCCTGGCGTATCACCTTGCCCCACATGGCGCGGTCGGCATTGATGAAAGCGGTGAACTCTGCCGGCGTGTTGCAGCGCAGCTCGCCGCCGTACTCACGCCACTTCTTGGCAAGTTCCTGCGACTGGCAGGCCTGCTTCATCGCATTGCTGAGTTTGTCGAGGATGGGCTGCGGTGTGCCTGCCGGCGCAAGAATGCCCTGCCACGCGATGGGTGCGTAGTCAGGCAGGCCTGCTTCTGCGAAGGTCGGCACGGTCGGAAAGCTGGGGTGGCGCTCCTTTCCGGTGATGGCCAGCAGCTTGAGCTTGCCGCCCCTGATGGGGCCGGCCGCAGCAGGCAGGCCGTCAAACATCAGCTGCACCTGACCGGCCAGCAAATCGTTGTAGGGGCTGGTGCTGTTGTAGGGCACGAGGTTGGTCTTGACTTTGGCCGCATCATTGAACCAGACGCCTGACAGGTGCGAGTAGCTGCCTATGCCAGCCGTAGCGACCGACACCGATTCAGGTTTGACCTTCAGTTGCGCGATCAGGGCTTTGGCGTCGTTGGCCGACACGCCGGGGTTGGCAATCAGCCCCGTGTTGAGGATGCCCAGCAGGCTCACGGGCGCAAAGTCTTTCTCTGCATTGAAAGGCAGCTTCGAGAACAGGTGCGGCACCACAGACAGCGAGCTCGTTGTACCGATGTAAAGCGAATAACCATCGGGCGCCGCACGTGCTGCGGCTTCGGTGCCGATGATGTTGGACGCGCCGGGACGGTTCTCGACCACAAAAGTCTGGCCCAGGATTTTGGTCAGCTCGGCCGCGATCTCGCGTGCATTGGCATCGGGGCCGCTGCCTGCAGGAAAGGGCGCGATGATGCGCACCGGCTTTGAGGGGTAGTCTTGCGAATGGGCCGCAAGTGGGGCGCAGAGCAACACCGCCGCCGATGCGAATGATGAGAAAAGAGCCGTGAACCCGGGTTTGAACTGCTTTGTCATGATGTCTCCGTTTAATATTTTGATAAAAATAGCGCCACGCAATCGTACTAAAAACATAGTTATTGTCAATATATGATAATATTTAGATAAATTTACATGACACAATCAGCGTGCGATGGCCTTTAAAGGAGACATGGTGGACACACAAACAAAACCCGCTGGGCGCCTGAGCCTGCAATTCAGCCACCTCGGCATTTACGTGACCGACCTGCAGAAGATGGCAGCGTTTTACAAGCAGGCACTGCAGTTCACGCAGACCGACTTTGGCGACCTGGGACCGGTGCAACTGGTGTTTTTGAGCCGCGACCCAAGCGAGCACCACCAGATCGTGCTGGCCACCGGCAGGCCTGCGGACATGGCCTTCAACGTTGTCAACCAGCTCTCATTTCGTGTGCCGGACCTGCAGACGCTGCGCGCCTTTCACAAGCGCACGCTGGCACATGGCGCCACAGACATGCAGCCGGTGACACACGGCAATGCGATCTCGATTTATTGCCGCGACCCGGAAGGCAACCGGCTGGAAATCTTTATGGACACGCCCTGGTACTGCGACCAACCGCTGCGTGAATCGATTGACTTTGCCGAGACTGACGAAGCCATCATGGCGCGCGCCGAAGCCATCGCCAAACGCCTGCCGAAATTCATGAGCCGGGAAGAGTGGCAAGCCGGAGTCGCCAAACGCATGGAAGAAGACCAGCGTGCCTGAAATCAGCGGCACCAAGGTATTCGACGTGGCCATCGTGGGCTACGGCCCCACAGGGGCGACCCTGGCCAACCTGCTGGGCAGTGCCGGGCTGTCTGTGCTGGTGATAGAGAAAGAAGCGGAGATCTTTCCCCTGCCCCGCGCCATTCACTTCGATGGTGAGGTGATGCGCATCTTCCAGAGCCTGGGTTTGAAAGAAGAGGCGCTGGCCATCTCCCGCCCAGGCACGCAGGGCATGCATTTTGTGAACGCCGCCAACGAAACCCTGATGATTCGCGGCGGCACAGCCGCACTCGGCCCGCATGGCTGTGCCAACAACTATTACTTTCACCAGCCCGAGCTTGAGGCCCTGCTGCGCAAGGGCTGCCAGCGCTATGCCAATGTGAAGGTCTGCCTTGAGCACGAACTGATCTCTGTCGCGCAAGACAGCGAGGTCGCCACGCTATCTGTGCACAAGCGCAGCACCGGTGAAACCGCGACATTCCAGGCGCGTTATGTGGTCGGCTGCGACGGCGCCCGCTCACCGGTGCGCAAGGCCATGGGCAGCCCGCTGATCGACCTGGGCCTGCGCCAGCCCTGGCTGGTGTTTGATGTGATGCTCAAGCGTGATGTCGACCTGCCCACCCACACAGTGCAGATCTGCGACCCCGCGCGCCCCATGACCTTCTGCAATGTGACTGGCAACCGACGGCGCTGGGAGATCATGGTCATGCCTGGCGATGACCATGAGGAACTGGTCAAACCCGACAGCCTGTGGAAGCTGGTGTCTCGCTGGGTTACGCCGGCCGATGCCACGCTTGAACGCGCAGCCATCTATACCTTTCACTCGGTCATCGCCACGGGTTGGCGCAAAGGCAGTCTGCTGCTGGCCGGCGATGCCTGCCACCAGACGCCGCCCTTCCTGGGGCAGGGCATGTGTGCCGGCATACGTGATGCTGCCAACCTGGCCTGGAAGCTTGAAGCCGTCATACAGGGCCGGGCTGCGGATGATCTGCTCGACAGCTATGAAGAAGAGCGCTCACCGCATGTGCGCTCGCTGATAGAGCTGGCCGTGAAACTGGGCAGCATCATCCAGACCACAGACCCGGCAGAGGCAAAAGCCCGCGATGAGAAATTTGCAGCGGGCGGCCCCGAGATTTTTGAGTTGCCCGCGCAATCACTGGGTGGCAGTTATTTTCAGAGCGCTGATCACAAAGCCGTGGGCTGCCCTTTTCCGCAGCCACGCCTTGCTGACGGGCGATGGCTTGATGAGGTGCTGGGCAGGCGTATGACTGTCATCGGACGGCAGGATGTGATTGATCATGTATCGCCTGAAGTGACCCGGCACTGGCGCTGCCTGGATCTTCAGGTGATGGCCCAGCCGGATGCGGCAGTGCTTGACTGGCTGCAGAGCCGGGATCTCGCGGCGGTCATCATCCGCCCGGACCGCTATGTGCTGGGCGTGGCTCGCAACGCGCAGGAGCTTGAAGACATCTCGCGCCACCTGCCTGCGGTACACACACTGCGCGAGGCCGCCGCGTTATGACTGAAGAAAAGTCAGCGTCCAGCCTGAGCCGCATGCTGGGCGTGCTGGACCTGTTTGACGACAGCATGCTGACCCGCACGGCTGAAAGCATTGCCGAAGAGATGGGTGTCTCGGTGCCGACCGGTTACCGCTATGTGCGCATGCTGGTCGAGGCGGGCCTGCTGCAGCGCGTCGAGAACTCGCACTACACGCTGGGCCCGCGCATCATCCTGCTGGACCATTACATCCGCAAGGCCGACCCCGTTCTGCGTGAAGGCATTCCCATCATGCGCGAGCTGGTGGAGACCACCGGCTTTGACTGCGTCAGTTCCAGCCTCTTCGGAGACCAGCTGCTGGACACCCACCGCGAATACGGCGGTGTGCCCGCAGCGCTGGCCTACGGCAGGGGCAGGCCGCGCCCGCTGTTCAGGGGCGGCGCGCCCAAAGTCATCGTTGCGGGCTTTCCGCCCGCCCAGTTGCACAAGCTTTTTGACTCGCACAGGGAAGAGGCAGTGCAGAACGGCCTGCCCGCCGAATGGAGCGACTTTCGCCGTTACTACGCGGCCATACGCAAGGCGGGCCACTACCTTTCAAATGGCGAACTTGAGCCGCACCTGGCCGCACTGGCCGCACCCATCATCAAGGCCGATGGCGGCACCTGGGGCGCCATCTCGCTGGTGCTGGAGACTTCACGCCTCGCCATCGTCGACACTGACAAACTGGCCCGGCTGGTGATGGATGCTGCCCAGCGGCTCAGCACGCGGCTCAACTGATTTTTTCTTTAACTACACGAACGGACAGACACACCATGAAGCTCATCAGCTTTAAACACGGCGGCAAAAATACATTCGGCGCAGTTGTCGGCGACAAGGTCATTGACCTGCAGAGTGCCTTTGCCGGCCGCGCCGCCGACCTGAAGTCCCTCATTGCGGCTGACCTCATCGCAGAGGCATCAGCCTTTGTAAAAACGGCAACGCCAACGCTCACACTTGCCGATCTCGAACTGCTGCCCGTCATTCCCAACCCCGGCAAGATCGTTTGCGTGGGCCTGAACTACGGCGAGCACGTGCGCGAAACCGGACGCGAGATCACCGAAAGCCCGGCACTCTTTTTGCGGCTGAACGAGTCACAGGTTGCCCACGGCCAGGACATCATCCGCCCGCGGGAATCACACCGCCTGGACTATGAGGGCGAGATCGCCGTCATCATCGGCAAGGGCGGCCGGCGCATTTCAGAAGCAGATTCATGGAGCCACATTGCAGGCTACAGCTGCTACAACGACGGCAGCATTCGTGACTGGCAGGTTGCCACGACACAGTGGACACCCGGCAAGAACTTCTACCGTACGGGTGGTTTCGGCCCATGGATGGTGACAGCGGACGAGATCAAGCCCAACCAGCAGATGACCCTCACCACCCGCCTCAATGGCAAGGAGCTGCAGCGCGCCACGACCGACATGATGATCCACAGCATTCCGCGTCAGATCGCCTACATCTCAACCTTCATTCCGCTTGAAGCTGGCGACGTGATCGTGACGGGCACGCCGGGCGGCGTGGGTAACAAACGCACGCCACAACTCTTCATGAAGCCAGGGGATGTGGTGGAGATTGAGGTCGATGCTGTGGGCATCCTGCGCAACGGGATTCGCGACGAAGCCTGACGCCAACGCGATGCGGCACTTTCAAAAAAAGGAGACAGACATGAATTCAAAAAAATCAAGGCGCCGCATTACGCTGCTGACAACGGCCGCAGCACTCACAACCTGCCTGGCTGCAGGCGCAGCCTGTGCGGCTGATCCCTTCCCCGTACGCCCCATCCAGTTTGTCGTACCGTTTGCGGCCGGCGGCGGTCTCGACCTGAATGCGCGCAACTTCGCGCAGGCGATGTCGGATGTGCTGAAGCAACCCGTGACGGTCACGAACCGGGACGGCGCAGCAGGCACCATTGGCCTGCAGTCGGTGGCGGTCTCAAAAAATGACGGCTACACCATTGCGTTTACCCCTGCTGTTTCGCTGACCAGCGAACCGCACCGCCTGAAGACGGTTCCCTACCAGCTCGACTCCTTCAAGCCGGTGTGCCAGGTCTTCGACAACATCTTTGCAATCGCCGTCACCAAAGACTCGCCTTACAAAACCATTGCTGACCTGTTGAACGACGCGAAGCGCAGCGGCAACAATGTGAGTTACGGCACCTCGGGTACGGGCTCCATCCCGCACCTTGGCACGTCGGACATCGAAACCGCAGTGAAGGTGCAGATGACCCACGTGCCGTACAAAGGGGATGCGCCCATGCTGCAGGATTTGCTGTCGTCGCGCCTGAGCTTTGGCGCGCTGCTGGCCAGTTCCATCACCAGCCAGATCCAGGCTGGCACGCTGCGGCTGCTGGCGGTTTACGCTGACCACAGGCATCCGGCCTTTCCGCAGGTGCCGACCCTGACTGAAGCCGGCGTACCGGTCGTGCAGCTGAGTTTTGGCGGATTGCTGGTACCGGCAAAGACGCCGCCAGAAGTCGTGACCGTGCTGGAGTCCGCCTGTGACAAGGCCATCAAATCCACCGCTTACAAAGACTATGCGGAACGCGCCAACCAGGTCATTGACTACTTGCCGTCAGCGGGTTTCGAGAAGCGCCTGCGCCAGGACAGCATGGCCAAGGCCGCTACGCTCAAGCGACTGGGACTTTGAGTTCACACACCGGGCGCAGAAGAAGGTCTGTGGATGGAGGCAGGCTCGGCAAGGCTGGCACCGATTTGCCTGGCGAATTCAATCGCCAGTTTGCCGAGCAGGTTGACATCCAGCAACTGGCCTCGCTCACTGTCAAACACGATGGTCAGCGCACCCACCACCACCTTGTCGCCATTAAAAATCGGCGCGCCAACCCCTGTCACCTCTTCGTCGACCTCACCGCGCGAGGCGTAGTAGCCCAGCGCCCTGATGGCACGGTAGTATTTTGAGAAGGCATTCCAGTCGCCGGCGATAGCCATTGCGCCGTCATCTGCATGATGGCGGCGGTAAACACTTTTCAGCCGGGTGGCATCCATGTGCGCCAGGATGACTTTTGACGCTGCACCGGCAAAAAGCGGCATGACACGTCCCCTTCCGAAGCTGACGGTGGTGGGGTCGGGGCCGTCTTCCTGGTAGATGTTGATGACCTGGTCGCCATAGATGCTGCTGAGCATGACCGAACAACCGGTTTTGGCGGCCAGCGCTTTCAGGCTGGGGCCGCCGGCCAGAAGCATGGGGTCGAGCTCGCGGCTGCGGTAATCTAGCTCGATGATGCGCGCACCCAGCGCATAACGGCCCGACAGGCGCGCCACCAGGCCGGCATCACACAGCTGACGGAGGTAACGAAAGGCTGTCGGCCTTGAAAGGCCCAGCAGCTCTTCGACATCTTCCGCCGTCACGGTGATCCGCTCCCTTGAAAAAAGGTTGAGCACTTCAAGAATTTTCAGGAATTGCGACATGGAGCTTGAAATTTCATGATTCGTGCAGTTTATCCACTTCAAAAGACAATATTAATGTCAAAAATTGATACTTGATTACGACAGGGTAAACCATTAATACATTGCCAGTATCAAATATTGACATTAAATTGTCGTAAATCTATTATTAAATGCTGTTCTGTTTCATTTCCTGAGCCTCAAGGCTCACCTCTGCGACCTGCCACCCATGCTTGCTGCCTCTATTGATACTGCAACCGCCTTTTCGCCAGAAAAATTTGGCTTCAGGCACCCGCCCGAAATGGATGACGCCACTGCCGGGCACACCTACCCTGTCGTGGTGGTGGGTGCCGGCCCGGTAGGGCTGACCATGGCGCTCAGCTTGGCCCATGCAGGTATCGCCTGCGTGGTGCTTGAAGACGACGACCAGGTCTGCACCGGCAGCCGGGCGCTGGGCATGTCGCGCAGGACACTCGAGATATGGGATGCGCTGGGTGCGGCTGATCGCATCCGCAGCCATGGCAGGGACTGGTTCAGCGGCCGCAGTTTTTATCAGGGCCAGACCATTCTTGACTTTCGCATGCCCGATGACGACGCCATACGCCATCGGCCCATGTTCAACATACAGCAGTGCCATACCGAACATTACCTGGTCGAGGCGCTGGGCAAACACGCATCGGCAGATATTCGCTGGCAAAGCCGCTTTCTCGGCCTGGTGCAGCATGAAGACCATGTCAGTGTGCAGGTCGGCACGCCAGAGGGAGAGTACACCTTGAAGGCGCGTCATGTGGTGGCCTGCGACGGCGCACGCAGCGCAGTGCGCAGCCACATGGGCCTCAAGCTTGAAGGCACCTCGTATGAAGCCACCTATGTGATCGCAGACATCCGGCTGGACAGCCAGGCAGCCATGGAGCGCCGCTGCTGGTTCGACCCCCCTTCCAATCCGGGCCTCACCATCCTGATGCACGGCCAGCCCGACAAGCTGTGGCGGCTGGACTACCAGCTCGGTGAAGGCGAGGACGTCGAGGCGGCTGTCAGGCCCGAAAACGTGATGCCGCGCATACAGGCGCACCTGGACTACATCGGCGAAAAGGGCGTATGGACGCTGGAGTGGCTGAGCCCCTACCGTGTGCACAGCCGCGCACTTGAAAAATTCAGGCACCAGCGTGTACTCTTTACAGGCGATGCCGCGCACCTGATGCCCATCTTCGGCATCCGCGGCCTCAACTCCGGCGTGGAAGACGCATGGAACCTCGGCTGGAAGCTGGCGCAGGTCGAGCAGGGCAAGGCCCCCGACACACTGCTCGACGCCTATGACGTCGAACGCCGCGCCGTGTTTGCAGAAAATGCCGCGCTGGCCGAACGCAACGCATGGTTCATGACACCGCCCAGTGAGGGCGTGCGCATGACACGCGATGCGGTGTTGTCGCTGGCACTGGACGGCGCGCCGGTGGCCGACATCCTCAACCCCAAACAGGCGGCCTATGTACCCCTGCGCAGCTCGCCGCTGAGCACACCCGACACGTCAGGTTTCAGCGGCGGCCCGCTACCCGGCGAGACCGTGCCCGACCTCTGCCTGCGCAGCCCGCAGCCCCATGCAGCGACACACCTGCAGGGCGTGCTCGACGGCCGCTTCACCGGGCTTTATTTCGCAGCGCAGGGCAAGCTGCCTGAAGAGGCCGTGTCGGCACTCACATCCCTGCAGAAGACCAGCAATCTGCAGACAGTAGTCATACAGCGCGCTGGCGGCGAGGCGCCCCAGGTAACCGAAGGCATGACCCTGATCACCGATCACGATGGCGTGCTGCACCAGAGATTTGCGGCTGGTGCCGGCTGCTTTTACCTGGTGAGGCCAGACCACCATATCGCGGCGCGCTGGCCGGCGCTGGACGAAACCGCCGTCAAGGCTGCGCTGGCAAAAGCCACAGGCCTGTCGTATGCCCACGCAGGCATGGAAGCGGTGCACGCGCCCCTCACACATGCCGAAGATGTGTACAGATCAATCGGCAAGGCGCTCGAATCCGTGCCTGCCGCCCAGCACACCCTGTTCCTTTCCAAACTGGCCATGCTGCTGGCGCTAGACAACAGCGACGGCCAGGCCGTTGAGCGCATGGCGAGCGTGGCCGCACGGCACCTTGACACCACAATCCGCAGCACAGTGGAGTCCCCCGCCTGACACGCGGCGCAAGCGGTTTTCAGCCAGCAGCAAATCCCAAGCTCAAATCCCAAAGTTTTTTTTCGACCGACAACACAAGGAGACATCATGAAGACAAAAAGAAATTTCCTGGCCATCACGCTGGCCAGTTCACTTTCCCTCGGCCTGTCGCTCGCTGCGCTGGCCGCCGACCCGGTGTACCCGTCAAAGCCCATCAAGCTGATCGTGCCCTACCCTCCCGGTGGCGGCTCCGACACCTTCGCGCGTACGGTGTCGCCGAAACTTTCCGACGAGCTCGGCCAGCAGTTCATCATCGACAACCGCCCCGGTGCCGCGACCATCATCGGTGCCGACCTTGTCGCCAAGTCACCTGCCGACGGCTACACGCTGCTTCTCGGCGACAACTCGACCTATGCCGTCAACAGCAGCCTCTACAAGAAGATGCCTTACGACGCGCTCAAGGATTTCTCGCCCATCACGCTGACCGCACGCTTCGCGCTGGTACTGGTGGTCAACCCGTCCGTGCAGGCGCAGAGCGTGCAGGACTTCATACGCCTGGCCAAAAGCCAGCCCGGCAAGCTGAGCTACGGCAGCCCGGGTGCCGGCTCGCCACACCATCTGGCCATGGAGCTGTTTGCACAGCGTGCCGGCATCAGCCTGGTGCATGTGCCGTACAAGGGCGGCGCACCCGCCACCCAGGATTTGCTGGGCGGCAGCCTGCCGGCCATGATGCTGGACTTTGCCACCGCATCGCAGCACATGAAGTCGGGCAAGCTGCGTGCACTGGCCACCGCCAGCGACAAGCGCCTGCCGCAGTTTGCAGAGGTACCCACCATCGCCGAGTCGGGTTTTGCAGGCTATGAAGCCTGGGCCTGGCAAGGCATCGTGGCGCCGACGGGTACACCGCCCGCCGTCATCACCCGCCTCAACGCCGCACTGACCAAAGTAGCTGCGGACCCCGACGTGAAAAAGCGCATGACCGACCTGGGCGGTGACTTTGTACCCAGCACGCCTGCAGCCATGCAAACCTACATGCGCGCCGAGACTGCCAAGTGGGCCAAGATCATCAAGGACGCCAACATCTCCATCGAATAAAGCCGCAAAGTTAAACGCCACCATGACCTACGCCGTCGATGCCACCCATGACCCGCAGCTGCGCAGCTGGGTGGAGAGCGCCAATGCGCCGGATGCAGAATTCCCGCTGCAAAACCTCCCTTTCTGTGTCTTCAGCCGCCGGGGCACATGGGGCGGCGGTGTCGGCATAGGCGACCGCATTGTGGACCTGGAGGCGCTGGCCGCCACCGGCCTGCTTCAGGGCGATGCATTGGCGGCCGCACAGGCCGCATCGGGCGCCAGCCTGAACCCGCTGATGGCGCTTGATGCATCGTTCAGCAACGCGCTCCGGCACAGCCTGTCTGCGTTGCTGGGCAGCCAGGGACACCACAGGGCGAAGGAACATGCGGAAAAATTCCTGCTGCCCATGCAGGACGCGGTTTTTGCCGTACCCGCACGCATAGGCGGCTTCACCGATTTCCTCACCTCGCGCCACCACACCGAACGCCACGGCCGCTTCAAGGGCCTGAAAGACCCGCTGCCACCGGCCTTCTTTTCATTGCCGGTGGCCTACCACGGCAGGACCTCATCGATACGTGTCAGCGGCACTGACGTGCGGCGGCCTTCAGGCCAGTTGCGCGATGAGTCCGGCGCCATCAGCTTTGCACCCGCCAGGGCGCTTGATTTCGAACTGGAACTGGGCGCCTACATACGCAGCGGCAACGAGCTGGCCCAACCAGTGCCACTGGCCGCGGCGGAGCAAAAACTCTTCGGTTACACGCTGCTCAACGACTGGTCGGCAAAAGACATCCAGTGGTGGGAGCAGGTGCTGGGACCTTTTCTTGGCAAGAACTTCATGACCAGCGTGTCGCCGTGGGTCGTGACCTCCGAAGCGCTGGCGCCGTTCAGGTGCGCAGCGCCATCCCGACCCGCCACCGACCCTGCCCTGCTGCCCCACCTGCATGACGACGGCGACCAGCGCATGGGCGGTCTGGACATCGAGATGGAGGCATGGATCAGCACGGCGCAGATGCGCGTATCAGGGGCCGGCCGCTTTCTGCTCAGCCGCACCACGCCGCGCAACCTGTACTGGACCTTCGGCCAGATGCTGGCACACCACACAAGCAACGGCTGCAACATGGAAGCCGGCGACCTGATAGGCAGCGGCACAATCTCGGGCGAAGAGTTCGGCTCCCGGGCCTGCATGACCGAAATCGCAGAGGCTGGAAAAAAACCCATTGCAATCAACGCGCAGGAAAGCCGCAGCTGGCTGCAGGACGGCGACGAGATCTGCTTCAGGGGCCATGCGAGGCGTGAAGGTTTTGTCTCCATAGGCTTCGGCGAGTGCAGGGGCACTATTTGCACCGCGCAGGCCTGACAGCCACGCCGTCGCACCCAGCCGTCGCGCGGCGGTCCATCACGCCGCCCTCACGCCAGAATTGAACGGCAAGCAGGGCGCCACCACCAGGTTGCTACATATTTAATAGCTGCTCACGCTCATACCTATTGGCCTGCAGCCCGATTTGGCACCCAAAAATGGCCTTTTTCTGCTGTTTTTAGCCTTGTGGACCGTCCACAAGCGCCCTGAAAACCCAAAAGTTAATATGGAACTTAACATTTGACCAAAATGTTAAGTTTTAAGTTAACTTTTGCGAATTCAGGCTTTAGCCCGCCAGCACCTGCCCATAGCCAGGAATGTGCGCCTTCAGCTTGAGCAGGTCGAGCATGTTTCTGGTCGTGCAGGCTGAAGTGGACGTCACGGGAATGCCCAGCCTGTCCTGCGCGAACTGCAAGGCAGGGATGGACTGCATCTGCACACAGGCTGACAGCACCACCACATCGACGTTGGCGGTGTTGAGCTTTTTGACGTCGTCAAGCAGGGCCATGGGGTCGCGCCTGCCGACTTCGAGGTTGTCGGGGATCTCGAAGCAGATGCTGTCCTGCACCTCAATACCTTCGCTTTCTATATAGGCAACGACCTTGGCGGTCAGGGGCTTCATGTACGGGGCCATGAGGGCGATCTTTTTGGCGTTGAGCTTCTTTAACCCGTAGATCAGGGCACCGGCGGAGGTCATGACTTCGGCGTCTGAATTGTTCTCTGTGCAGATGCGCTTGAAGTCGGCTTCGACCTGGCGGTGGTAGCCCAGGCCCTGGGCCATGATGGCGACGAGGCAGGCCGTGGACATGACGTCTACCCTGGCATCAGAGAGTTCGGCTGCGCAGCGCAGGCCTTCCTTGTTCATGTTGGCGAGCTCTTCAGGCGTGACCTTGTGCATGCGCATGCGGCTGGAATGAAAGGTGAAACGCTCGGGGTAAAGCGCTTCACGGGCGCGCAGCATGGCGGGTATCTCGGTCTCCATCGTGGTGTTGGAGCTGGGCACGATCTGGCCTATGCGGTAGAAGGTTTTCATGATTTGAATTTCTGTAGTGCGTCCAGCATAGCCTGCGGGATGGGCGCACGCTTGCGCACCTCGCGGCTGATGCAGATGGGCGAAAAGCGGCCAGTGAAGATGCGCCGACCGTCCTTTTGACTGGCCTCTATGCGGATGTCATAGCTGTGCTCGCGAATTCCAGACACCGTGCAGTGCATGTCGAACTCATCTTCGGGCCAGAGTGCACCGTGAAACTCCATGTCCAGGCCCTTGCAGGGCGTGTCGACATTCAGGTCCTTGACCCACTGGAAGTAATTGCCGTCGCCGAGTTCGTTGAAGAAGTAGTTGACGGCAATCAGCATGTACTCGTTGAACTTGCCGGTAAAGACCACGCCTGCCGGATCACAGTCGGCCCAGCGCACACGCTTTGTGACAACCAGCGGCAGGACCGAGCTCATCGCCTCATAACTTTTATTCACGCAGGGTGCCCGCTTTCTTCATGTTGCGCGGCCTTGTCGAGCACGCCTGCTTTTTCAAACTGCGCAAACAGCTCAGGGTATTGCGCCGCCAGGCGTTCATTGCCCAGGCGGCCGGTGCGTGTCATGAAGGCGTGGATGAATTCAAGCGGCGTGTAGCGCTGCATCCACTCGCCAATGTTTTCGTACCAGAGGTAGGACTTGCGCGAAGCGGTCAGCAGCTTGTCTTTCTCGGGGCCGCGTCGCTGCACAAAATTCGCCAGCCGCTGCAGCGGGGTCGGCTCGGCGCTGCCGGCAAGCGCTTCCTCTGTGAGTGCCTCGGCCAGCGCAATCGAGTCTTCCATCGCAATGCGCGTGCCCGAACCAATCGAGAAATGCGCGCTGGTCTGCGCATCACCGATCAGCACATGATTGCCGGCCGTCCAGTTGCTGCTGCGCGTGACCGGAAACTGGCGCCAGTTCGAGTTGTTGGAGATCAGCTTCTCGCCGGCGAGTTCGGGCGCAAAGACTTTTTCGAACAGCTGTTGGCGCTCATCGTCGGTCATGGCATCCATGCCCAGCTTGAGCCATGTGGCGTGGTCGCATTCGGTGACGAAGGTGCTGCCAGTCGCGCAATAAGGATAGTAGTGCGCGACAAACGCGCCGCCCTGGTACTGCCTGAACACCAGCGCCGATTTCTCAAACACCTTGCGTGTGCCGAACCAGGCAAAGTGGTTGGTGAGAAATGTTTTGGTGGTGCCGAAGGCTTGTTCATGCGCGGCGCGCACGACTGAATTGACACCGTCGGCACCGACCACCACATCGGCATCCCCCAGACCCAGCGCGGTCAGGTCATCAGGGTGCGAGATACGCTGGCCGAAGCGCACATCAACACCAGCCGCCACTGCCGCGTCCTGCAATACATGCAGCAGGTCAATGCGCGCAATCGCACCACCCTTGGACGGGTGGTTGATGTCTATGGGCTGCTCTTTGAGGTTGATGGTCTGGCAGCCGGTGAAGGTCATTCTGGCAATGAGCTTTTCATACACATCCGCATCGGCGGCCTGTATGCGTGCCAGACCCGAGTCAGCCAGCACCACGCCAAAACCAAAGGTCGAATCAGCCACGTTCTGCTCGATGACGCTGACCTGCCAGGAGGGCCTGCGCTTTTTGACCAGGATGGCGGTGTAGAGGCCCGACGGACCGCCGCCGACGATGGCGATCTTCATGATGTCACCCCTTCGATATCCTGAATTGAAAGCGTGTCGTTGTCGAAGTGCGTGATGCGACCGACCAAACCGCCCGTCAGCGCGCCGTGCCAGACCGCAGGCTTGAAGCCCAGCTCCTTGCGTTTGAAGCTCAGGGTCGGGCTGCCCGAAATGCGGAAGTAACCCAGGCGCGGGCCGTCGACCCTGCAGTCGGCCTGCTTGCGGGCGTGCTCGACCAGCGGCAAAAACTCAGGCACGTTGAGAACAAAAATGGCGGGCATCAGGCCACCCCTTCCAGTTCACCGGCTTTTTCAAACTCTTCGGCCAGTGTGCCGGCCTTGCCTGCCCACACCTGGTCAATCTTCGTGAAGGGTGTTTTCCCACTCGCGTTCTCAAGTGCCACTGCGGCCTCCATGGTGCGGGCTGCATCGTCCAGGTCCACCTGCTCGAATGGCCTGACCTGCCAGGTGATCTCCAGTGAATAGCCGTTGGGGTCATCAAAATAAATCGACTCTATGACTTCGTGGCGAATCTGGTACTTGACCTCTATGCCTGCCGCTTCAATCTTTGCACGCGCAGCCAGCAAGTCTTCACGGGAAGTCACGCGCCAGGCGGTGTGTGAAGCGCGGTAGCGGTAGTCGTCACGTACTGCGACAAAGTCGGGCGGTGTAGTGCCTATGTAATAAAAGAAGGCAATCGTGCTGCCGTTGCCGCTGTCAAAAAAGAAATGCAGGAAGTCGGCATGGTCTTCAGGACCCCAGCCGCGTGCGGAGATGGCATGCACCAGAGGCAGGCCCAGCAGGTCGCGGTAGAAGTGCACTGTCTCGGCCAGCTTCCAGGTGGGGCGGGCGGTGTGGTGTACGCCGGCAATCGGGATGGTGGTTTGTACGGGTTTGGATGCAGTCATGAATGTTCCTTCGCTTTCATTGAATCAGACAGTCGCGGCGTTTTCGCCTGCCAGCTTTTGCACAATCAGCTCCTTGAGCCGGGGTTTGCTGAGCTTGCCCGCATTGGTCAACGGCAGTTCGGGCAGCACCTCGACGCGCTCTGGCCACTTGAATTTGGCCAGGCCTTCTTTCTGCAGGAAGCTGCCCAGACCGGAGACGTCGGGTGCGGCCATGCCGTCGCGCACGGTGATGAAGGCGCAGACACGCTCACCGTAAACCTTGTCCGGCATGCCGATAACCGCAGCTGCGGTGACGGCCGGATGCCTGGCCACCATGGTCTCGACCTCTTCGGAGTTGATCTTCTCGCCAGCGCGGTCCACCACGTCCTTGGTGCGGCCCCTGAACTGGTAGTAGCGTTTGCCGCCTATGTCGCGGAAGAGCATCAGGTCACCCGAGCGGTACATGCCGCCGCTGGTGAAGGTCTGCGCGTTGCGTTCGGCCGCATCGTAGTAGCCATGTATGGTGTACGGGCCCGAGAAAGCGCATTCGCCCTCGACGCCTTCTTCGGTGATTTCTTCTTCAGTGCCAATCTTGAACAGCTTGACCTGGTCATACGCAGAGACAGGTATGCCGACCATCCTGTCCTTGACCTCTTGCGGATCGCTTTCACGCGTGAGCATGATGACGCCTTCGGTCATGCCGAAGATGTGGTGCACAGGCGCCTTCAGCAGCTGGCGCAGTATCGGTGCGCTGTTGGCACTGATGACGCCGCGCAGTTTGTCCAGCGGGAGCTTGCCGGATTCGATGGCGGGTTTCAGGCGTTCGGCAATCGGCCCGGCAATCACGGTCCAGGTAGGCTGGCAACTTTTGAAAATGTCACCCAGTGCTTCTGGCGAGAGGCTGGTCGCCACCGCTACCGTGCCGCCTCTGAGCAGGAAGGGGCCGAAGCAACAACCCATGTTGAGGTTGTGCATCATGGGCAGCGGCATGAAGAGACAGTCATCAGGCGTGTAGCCGCAAAAATCTGCCACCGCGCGCATGTTGTAGATGTACTCGTTGTGAAAGCGCGGAATGATCTTGGGCACACCGGTGGTGCCGCCCGACAGCTGGAACACCGCAACCTGGAAAGGGTCGAGCTGCACCTTCGCCAGCAGCTTGCGCGCATCATCCAGCGGCATGGCATCAACCAGTTCACGCAGATGCAGCGCCTTGCCGCGCTGCGCACCGCGCGCCTGTACTGTCCACTGCATGCTGGGTATGCTTTCACGCATGCGTTCTGCAAAAGCTATATCGTCAAACTTCGCGTCATCACCCTGCACAAAATGCATGCGCGCCGCCGCGTGTTTGCCGAGGTAACCGATCTCGCTTTCACGGTGTGCAGCCAGCGTGCAGACAGGAATAAGCCCGGCCTTCAGGCAGGCGATGAAACCAAACACCAGTTCATTGCAGTTGCCAAGCTGGAAGATGACGCGTTCCAGCGGCTGCAGCCCCATGCGCAGGAATGCCGCGCCCAGCCGGTCGGTGAGGGCATCGAGCTCGGCATAGCTCACCTCGCCTTCGCTGCCCCGGAGCGCCAGGCGATCCGCATGCGCCGCAAACGAGGCGCGAAAAGCATCGGGCATGGTATTCGCGCGTGAGCGCACCTGCATCGAGATAGCGGCGCAGGTCGGCCGGCGGTGCGTAAACGACGCCTGGCATGGGCTCTCTGACCTGGTACTGGGTGCTGCTGGACATGGGGATTCCTGGTGAATGGCTGCTCGGGCTTGTTCGGGCGAGTTATTCGGGCTTCAGACCCAAAGTCTTGATGACTCCGCCGAATTGCCCGACCTCGCTTTTGACAAACTTCTGGGCGTCGGCCATGCTGCCGGGCGTTGCGTATGTACCGAACTCATTGAACTTGCTGATGACATCCGGCATGGCCATGGCGGCATTGATCTCGGTGTTCAGGCGCTGCATGATGGCCACGGGCGTGCCTTTGGGGGCGTGCATGCTGAACCAGCCATAGACATTGAGCCCGGGCACTGTCTTGTTGGCCAGCGGGATGCCTTCCATGCCGGGCAATTCGGTTTCTGCGGCAATGGCCAGTGCACGCAGGCGGCCGGCCTTGACCAACTGGATCAGCGGACCTGCACCATCGACATAAAACGCGGTGTCGCCATTGACCACGGCCTGTATGCCCTGGCCGGTATTGGCAAACGAGACCTGCTGGAATTTCACATTGCTCTTGATGCCGGCGAGCTCCGAAGCCAGATGGGGAATGGATGTGCGCGTGGGGTTGCCAACCGCCATTTCACCCGGCTTGGCCCTGGCCATCGCAATCGCGTCGGCCAGGTTTTTTGCCGGATTGGCGGCATTGGTCACAAACAGCATGGGTGTCTTGCCGGCCATGGCAAACGTCTCAAAGTCACGCTCGACCTCGTAGGTGGCTTCCTTGTAGGTGAAGGGAGTGACCACCACCACGGCCGCCTGCGCCAGGGCGATGGTGTAGCCATCAGCGGGCGAGGCCTTGAGGGCATTCATCGCCACGATGCCGCCCGCGCCCGGGCGGTTTTCTATCAACACGGCCTGGCCCAGCGCACGGTTGAGCTTGTCGCCGATGATGCGGGCCGTCAGGTCGGGGGCGGAGCCTGCCGGTGCGGGGACGAGGATACGTATCGCTTTTTGCGGCCACGCCCCGGTCTGCGCGAGTGCCCCGGCAGCGGTCATGCCGGCCAGCAATGCGGCAGCGGTGAGTTTGAAGAAGGTTTGGCGATTCATGGTTTTGTCTCCAGTAGTTTTAAGTAGCAATCAACAGAAATAATCAGGGTGATGAATCAGGCAGCAGGGGCTTCACGCAGCCACTGCTGGACCATGAGGCCCGCCACAACCTGGCCGGACTCTTCGCCCTCAGCGAGCGCCTGGCCATGGTGGTTGCCGCGCACTTTTTCAGAGCGTTTGTTGGTCGCGCCTATGGATTCGTAGATGGCCGCCATGTCAGAAGGGAAGGCCGCCTGGTCGCCGGTGTATTCAATGACGAATGAAGGCAGGGTCAGCTCCGGGCCACATTTTTCAAAACTCGCATTCGACGTGATGCCTGACCAGGTAGACAGCCACGACTCCGGCGTGACCATGCGTGCGAAACCGACGCTGCCAAGGTTGGACGCAAACGGGTCGCGCCCCCACAGCGTGCCGACCTCACGGTCAGACGGGTCAATCGACAAATCCCAGCAACGGAGGTCTGCATCGGTGCGCCAGATCTGGAAGATTTGTGTGTGCGCTGCGACGCGTTTCACGGCTGCAGAGGCGCCGCCGTCCTTGACCTGCTTGCGCGCGGCATTGCGCACTGCCAGCATGTCTTTCGCCTGCGCATCGAGCCTTGCAACTCGTGCATGCTGGGCCGCGCGATAGCGGGTGATGAATTCAGCCTCATATTTTGAAGAGGCGGGCGCGGGCACGAAACCATTCGCTGAATCGAAGGGATCCAGCGCGCTGTCGACCGAGAGCGGGTTGTTTTCATCTGTCACTGAAGGATCAATGCCATTCATCAGTAGCTTGCCCTGGCCGGGATGTGGCGAGACAAAGATCAGGTCACTCGGCACAGGCATGTCTGCCGTCGCCAGCTTGACCGGGCGACCGCTGGGTGAATGGGTGATGCGTTTTTCTGGTGCGCGCAGGGCCTGCTGTGTGTAGAAGGCGTAGAGGCCTGCACCACCCGAATTGCCCAGCAGTACGATGCGCGTGAAACCCAGGCTGCGCAGGTGCACCATGCCGGCGGCAACGTCGAGGATGGCCAGTTCATGCTCCAGCCGCAGGTCGGTGCCAATGGCACGCGGGGCCTGCACCCAGGCCGCGCAACCGGCGTCGAGCACATCGGGTACCAGGTAAGGCGTGCCAGTGAATTCACGCGGGTGCATCAGGCAGACCACAGTTTTTTCGTGGCCGGTTCGGCTGTACAGCAGGCCGAGGGTGCGCTGGTCGTCCGCAGTTCTCAGGCTGAAAGGCTTTGTTGTGAAGGGCGTTGCCATGCGTGCCGGATTCCAGCCCGCACCGCGCAAACCTGCGGTAACCTTGCCTTTGGGGATGTCTGCCACTGAAGCTCCAGATATAATTTAGACAGTCACAATTAAACAATTGTGAGCCTCACAATAAAATAAGGAAAAACCCTTGGATGGCTAAATCCGCCCATCAAACCGACAGCAAGGCCAAGGCGCCCGCAGGCAAAAAAGCGATAGCCGCTCCGGTGCTGGCCCTGGCAGCTGTAGACGGCCAGGTGCGCAAACGCGGCCGCCCCCGGCTGGATGCGCAGGCCGACAGCGGGGCACCGGCGCTGTCGCGCGAGCAGATCCTCGACAGGGCGACGACGCTGGCCAAGGTCGAGCCGCTGGGTGAGATTTCCATGGTCGGGCTGGCGCGCGAACTGGGTGTAACGCCGACCCTGATCCATTACTACATTGGCAGCCGCGACGACCTGATCTCAGGCGTGGCCAACCGTTATTTCAGGGAGCGCCTGTCGCGCCTGCAGCCCCTGACAGGCAACTGGAAGGAAGACCTTCAGCGCGAGGCCACACAATCATTCGAGATGGGTGTGGAGTACGGCGGCGTGCTGCGTTACATGATGTCGCACAACCGCTTTCGCCTCTTCCAGCAGGTCAGCGCGGGCGAAACCGACTACGGCATGATGTACTTGAACCGCATGGCGGGCATTTTCAGGGACGGTGGCTTCACGCCCCAGCAGTCAGCCATCGGTTACCACCTGCTGTCGCAATATGTGATGTCGTCGTCTTACGCCGAAGTCAGCCGGCAGCTGCCGGGCTTTCACGAAGCCTACATCCGCCACCAGATTGAATCGCACGCTGAAGAAGAGCTGTCGGGCGCGCGTTATTTTGCCGAGGCGTTTTCAACGCTGGACTCTGCCACCTCGTTCCCCGAAGGCCTGCGCTTGCTGATCGGCAGTTTTGAGGGCTGGCTCAAACAGTCCCGCTGACAGGCTCTATTCAGCGGCCTTTGCGCGGCGCGGGCTTGCGCATCACCCGCCTGACGGGTTTGGGTGCAGGCGGCAACTCTTCAACCACTGGGGTTGATTCCGGAACGAGCAGAACGACCTGTTTGAAGCCAAGCCCCAGCATGCCCAGCTCTTCTGCGGCTGCACGGCTTACGTCGATGATGCGCCCACGGCTATAGGGGCCGCGGTCTGTAATGCGCACATCGACCTCGCGTCCATTGACGAGGCTGCGAACACGCACCAGTGTGCCGAAGGGCAAGGTGCGGTGCGCGGCAGTCAGTGCATGCATGTCGTAGCGCTCGCCACTGGCGGTACGCCTGCCATTGAAGCCCGGGCCATACCAGGAGGCGTGGCCACGCTGGAACTCTCGCGGCAACTCGCCGTTGAGCAGACCTGTCTGCGGCACTTCGTCGGCAAGTGAAATGCCGGGGGTTGATTCAGAAGGTGTACCGGCTGCTTCAGGGTTTTGCGAGGGACGCAAGGGCCTGCTGACCGCCGCAGCCCTTGCCTGATCGGCTGACGGCGAAGGTGTCGTTATTAATACCTCTGACGTCGGTGCAGTCGCACAGGCAGCGAGAAAAGCCGAAACGCAGCATGCAAGGGCCAGCCTGATCAGGTGATGCGGCATGGCAGCCCTGTTTTGCTATGACCGCTCAAGCCAATTGCAACCTGCGGACAATCTCGGTCGTCGCCGCAGCCTGATTCATGGTGTAGAAGTGAATGCCGGGCACACCCGCAGTGCGCAACTGGTCGCAGAGGTCCGTGATCACATCAAGGCCAAAGCTTTTGATGGAATCGACATCGTCACCAAAAGCCTGCAGGCGCAGGCGGATCCAGCGGGGTATCTCGGCGCCGCAAGCATCAGAAAAACGCATGAGCTGTGTGGAGCTGGTAATCGGCATGATGCCCGGCACCACAGGCACATCAGCACCCAGCCTTGTCGCATCGTCGACGAAGCGGAAGTAGGCGTCGCTGTTGAAAAAGTATTGCGTGATGGATGAATTGGCGCCGGCCTTGACCTTGGTCACAAAGGCCTTCAGGTCAGCGTCAGCCGATTTGGCTTGCGGATGAATTTCGGGATAAGAGGCGACTTCGATATGAAAGGTGTCGCCAGTCTCTGCACGTATGAACGCGACCAGGTCACTGGCGTAATGAAACTCGCCGCCCGCGCCGTAACCGCTGGGCAAATCGCCACGCAGGGCGACCAGGCGTTTGACACCCATCTTTTGCAAAATGCCGAGCTGCTCACGCACCGTGGCCTTGGTGGCACCCACACATGAAAAATGGCTGGCAGCATCAACGCCCTCAGCGAGGATTTCACCGACGGTGCCGAAAGTGCCGTCCTGCGTGGACCCACCCGCCCCGAAAGTCACCGAACAAAAATCGGGCTTGAGCGCATAAAGCGACTGGCGTGTCACACGCAGCTTGGCCGCGCCTTCAGGCGTCTTGGGCGGGAAAAATTCAAGGCTAATCGGCAATGTCATCTCAACTCCCGGATTCTTCTATTCGGCACCATCTGCCTCGTCGGGCTGGTCCTGTTCGTATTTTTTCTTGCGCTTGCTGCGTGCAGGGCCATGCTGGCCGGCATGGGCTTCTTCAGAATCTTCGTGCGCCGCATGCAGGGCTCGCAACTCGCTGCGCGGCGTGCGCTTCGGAATGTTGCGTACCGGCGCTGCGGCCAACGGCTTGTCTTCAGCTGCCACGTTGTGCTGCTTTTTGCCATGGATGAAAAACTCGCGGTTGCCGTCACCGCCTTCAATCGCAGATTCCATCCAGCCGAGCACATCAACACCCACCTCGGCGCAGGTATCACGCAAACGTTTTTCGACAAACTCGAAATGCACGGGGTCACGCACAATGCCGCCCTTGCCTATCTGGCCGGGCTGAAGTTCAAACTGCGGCTTGACCAGCATGAGCAGATGGCCATCGGCTTTCAGCAGGCGGGCAACTGCGGGCAAAACAAGTGTGAGCGAAATGAAAGACAAATCGCCGGTGAGAAAGTCAAACAGCGGGTTGAACCCATCGCCACCTTCACTCCCACCTTCGCTCCCACCATCAAGGTCTTCGTCATCGAAGTCCTCATCACCCTGGTGACCGTCACCATCTTCACCGAAGTCTTCGCCACCGCTCCTGATGTGCACAGCACGGCGGTAATGTTCCGCCAGGTCGTCCGCAGTCAATGAACGCGCATTCACGCCCTCGATGCAGACCACACGTTCATCGGCACGCATGGTCGCATGCAACTGTCCGTGACCGACATCCACACCCACAACCTGCGCGGCACCGCCCTGCAATAAACAATCTGTAAAGCCGCCGGTGGACTGGCCGATGTCGAGGCAACGCAGGCCCGCCACCTTCAACTTCGTCGCCTTCAGCGCACCTTCAAGCTTGAGGCCGCCGCGCGAGATGTATTTGGCCTCGGTGTTGTCGAGCACCTGCAATTCGGCAGACGCGGGAATCTCGTCCCCGTTCTTGGCAACCCGCTTCCACATGGGCGTTACTTCGCCCTCAACCAGCACACGCCACTGCACACCGGACCCTATCAGGCGCTGGGCCTGGGAACGTGTGGTGGCAAAGCCGTGTTCGACGAGAAAGAGGTCAGCGCGCAATGTGTGGATCCAATAGCAATATCAAGGGCGTAGCGAGCGCCCGTCAGCCAAGGCGCGGGTGGCTGCGAACCGTAGCGTACTAAAGGTACGTGAGGATTCGCAGCCGGGCCCCGCAACGCAGGATCACGGGCGCGCAGTAGCCACTAAATTAATAGCGGTACGTGTTGGCTTTGTATGGTCCGGCTTTCGACACACCGATATACGCAGCCTGCTCGTCGCTCAACTCGCTCAGCATCGCGCCGACCTTCTTCAGGTGCAGGCGTGCGACTTTTTCGTCGAGGTGTTTTGGCAGCACATAGACCTTGCCGACTTCATAGTCGGCCTGCTTGGTGAACAGTTCGATCTGGGCGATCGTCTGGTTGGCAAAGCTGGAGGACATGACGAAGCTGGGGTGACCCGTGCCGCAACCGAGGTTGACGAGGCGACCCTTGGCCAGCAGGATGATGCGCTTGCCGTCAGGGAAGATGACGTGGTCGACTTGTGGCTTGATTTCTTCCCAGGTGCATTTTTCGAGTGCAGCGACGTCGATTTCGTTGTCGAAATGACCAATGTTGCAGACGATGGCCTGGTCTTTCATCTTCGCCATGTGGTCATAGGTGATGACGTTCTTGTTGCCAGTGGCGGACACAAAAATATCGCACTTGTCGGCTGCGTATTCCATGGTCACGACCTTGTAGCCTTCCATCGCGGCCTGCAGGGCGTTGATGGGGTCGATCTCGGTGACCCAGACCTGTGCGCTCAATGCGCGCAGTGCCTGTGCAGAACCCTTGCCCACGTCGCCGTAACCTGCGACCAGTGCGACCTTGCCGGCGATCATCACGTCGGTGGCGCGCTTGATGGCGTCAACCAGCGATTCGCGGCAGCCATACAGGTTGTCGAACTTGGACTTGGTGACGGAATCGTTAACATTGATTGCGCGCAGGGCCAGGGTGCCCTTGGCAGACATTTCATTCAAACGCAGCACGCCGGTGGTGGTTTCTTCGGTCACGCCGATGATGTTCTTCAGGCGGCGGCTGTACCAGGTAGGGTCCTGCGCGAGCTTGGCCTTGATGGAGTTGAACAGGCAGATTTCTTCTTCGCTGCCGGGTTTGGCGAGCAGGCTGGCGTCTTTCTCGGCCTTGGTGCCCAGGTGCATCAGCAGTGTTGCATCGCCACCGTCGTCCAGGATCATGTTCGGGCCTTCTTCAGGGGTGCCCTTGGCACCGCTGAATTCAAAGATGCGGTGGGTGTAATCCCAATAGTCGGCCAGGGTTTCACCCTTGATGGCGAACACGGGGGTACCAGCTTCGGCAATCGCGGCAGCGGCGTGGTCCTGCGTCGAGAAGATGTTGCACGACGCCCAGCGCACGTCGGCGCCCAGGGCTTGCAGTGTTTCAATCAGCACGCCAGTCTGGATGGTCATGTGCAGTGAACCCGTGATACGCGCGCCCTTGAGCGGCTGTGCCTTGGCGAATTCTTCGCGAATAGCCATCAGGCCAGGCATTTCGGTTTCGGCGATTTTCAGTTCCTTGCGGCCCCAGGCGGCAAGGGAGATGTCGGCAATGATGTAGTCGGCGACAGGTTTCAGAACAGCGTTCATTTGATAACTCCAAAAGTCATAGGTCAAACCGGGCAGGATAGCCACGAGCCTGCGTTTCAGGGGGGAGTTATGTTCGACTCACCCGGCCAGAAAGCGCATGCGGGTGAGCGTGGTTGCAAATGAAAGTCCTGAGCCTAGACCACGTGGAGTGGGTTGCAACGCTCCTCAGGAAGCCGCTATTGTAGCCAAAACCTGTCTGGCCCGCCAAGCCCATGCCCGGCGTGGGAGAATTTCATGATGCAGGAAATAAAGCATTGGCCTCTGGCTGACCGCCGCCTGATCACGGGCGTTTTTACAGATATCGACGACACGCTGACCACCGACGGCGCCATCACACGTGACGCACTGGCTGCGCTCGGCGAATTGCGCGAGGCTGGTATTGCGGTCATCGCCATCACGGGCCGGCCCGTGGGCTGGAGCGAACCCTTTGCGCAAAGCTGGCCAGTCCAGGCCATCGTGGCAGAAAACGGGGCCGTGGCCTTGCAACTCACAACTGCTGCCGAACTGCCGGGAGATGTCGACGCATGCAGCAGCCTGACCAAAAGATATCAGCAGGACAACGCCACCCGCCTGGCCAACTACGCACAGATGCTGCGGGTACTTGAGCGAATTGAGCATGAAATTCCGGGCGCCCGCCGGGCGACGGACTCGTCAGGGCGCGAGACAGACATCGCCATAGACCACAGCGAATTCGAGCATCTCGATGAGGCGCAGATCGCAGCAGTGGTTGCACTCATGCGTAGAGAAGGCATGAACGCCACTGTCAGTTCCATACACATCAACGGCTGGTTTGGCACACACAACAAATGGCAGGGCGCGCGCTGGATAGTGCGTGAGTTGTGGGGTCGTGAACTGGAAGCCGAAATTGGTCAGTGGGTGTTTGTCGGCGACTCAACCAACGACGTGCTGATGTTTGAAGCTTTTCCGCAATCCATTGGCGTGGCCAATGTGCGGCGCTTTGAAGTGCAGCTGGCACACAAGCCGCGCTACATCACAAAAAATGAGCGCGGCACGGGCTTTGCAGAAGTTGCGCAAGCGCTGCTGGCTGCGCGAACGGCGTGATCTGACCGTTAACCAGTCAGATCACACAGGCGTGTGCGCTGGCGAGAGGCCTGTTCAGTTGGGCTTGGCCAGGCCAAGCTTGTCGATCAGCACCTTTTCACGAACTACCGTGTCCTGCGCAAATTTTGTGTAGTCGGCAGAGCTCAGGTAGTTGGGCAGCATGTCGTAACGTGCCAGTGACGCGACATAGCTGGGTTCTTCCATGGCCTTTTTGAACGCATCATGCAGGCGCTTGACCACATCAGGCGGCGTGCCCTTGGGCGCGCCAATGCCGAAAGGCGAGTTCTGCACGATGTCGTAACCCAGCTCTTTCAGCGTAGGCGCCGTCGGGAATTTATCAAGCCGCTTTTCGCCCCATGTGTTGAGCACGCGCAACTTGCCGGCTTCAACCTGCGGTGCAAAACCGGTGCTGTCGGCACCCGCCATCAGCTGACCACTGACCAGCGCCAGCGTCAGGTCGGCACTGCCCTTGTAAGGAACGTGCTGCAGCTGTATGCCCGCCTTTTGCGCCACAAGTTCTGTCGTCAGGTGCGGGCTGGTCAGCGTGCCGGTAGATCCATAAGTCAGCTTGCCGGGGTTGGCCTTGGCGTAGGCCACAAAATCAGCCCAGGTCTTGAACGGGCTGTCGGCCGGCACCACGATGCCGAAAGCGTAACCGGTCACGTTGATGACGTAGCTGATGTCCTTGACCGGGTCCCAGTTGATCTTGGTGGTGTAGCCCAGGCGGAAGACCCCCAGCGGGATTTGTGCCACGGTATACCCATCAGCTACCGCACCTTGCAGTTGCTGTGCAGGCAGTGTGCCGCCGGCACCAGGCTTGTTCTCGACAATCACCGGCTGGCCCAGAATCTTGCCTGCGTTGTCAGCCAGTGAGCGCATGGTGATGTCGGTCGGACCACCGGCCGGGAAGGCAATCACGAGTTTGATGGGTTTGTTCGGGAAGGTGTTTTGCGCAAGAGCCGGCTGGCCCAGGGTAAAAAACCGCCAGTGCGGCGGCGGTGTGCAGAAGATGGCGACGTTGCATGAAAACTCCCGGTGGGTGGTGGCAATCGCTGCATCTTGCGCGACAACACCGCCGGGCGCATCAGGGGAACACCTGAAGCCCTGTCGCGCCTGCGTCAGGGGGTTTCAGCCATATGCAGGCAAACGGACGACTAAACCCGCGCCAGAACGCTTTTCAGCGCATTCCCGGTATGCGTTCCCAGCTTCACCACCGCTTCGGGCGGTTGCAGAGGCCACCACCATACCGCCTGCGTTGCCACCATCCGGGCCGAGGTCAATCACCCAGTCGGCCTCGGCAATCACGTCGAGATCGTGTTCAAATCACCACCACGCTGTGGCCACCGTTAACGAGGCGGTGCAACACATGGATGAGCTTTTCAACATCGGCCATGTGCAGGCCCACCGTCGGCTCATCAAGCACATATAACGTATGCGGCGCCTTCTGCCCACGGCGTGTGATGTCGTCGCGCACCTTGCTGAGCTCGGTCACCAGCTTGATGCGCTGCGCCTCGCCGCCTGACAGCGTTGGTGAGGGTTGGCCCAGGGTCAGGTAACCCAGGCCCACGTCTTTCAGCAATTGCAGCGGATGGCCGATATTCGGCATGGAGGCGAAAAACTCCACCGCCTCATCAACCTCCATCTTCAACACTTCGCCAATGCTTTTTGCCGCGCCAGGTGACGGCCAGCGTCTCGGGATTAAAAGCGTGCGCCGTGGCAGGTTTCGCAGAGCACCTTCACGTCCGGCAAGAAGCTCATGCCAATGGTACGTACGCCTGCACCTTCGCAGGTCGGGCAGCGGCCTTCACCGGTGTTGAAGCTGAAGCGCCCTGCCGCGTAACCGCGTGCGCGCGCTTCGAGTGTGTCGGCAAACAGTTTTCGAATCGTGTCCCAGAAGCCGATGTAGGTCGCAGGGCATGAACGCGGTGTCTTGCCAATCGGCGTCTGGTCGACTTCAAGCACGCGGTCCACCACCTGGTAGCCATCAATGCTTTCGCAGCCCGTCCAGGCGGGGTGCTTGCCAGCCGAGTCTGCATCGCGGCCGGCCTTGGTCGAGCGCTGCATCACAGCCGCATGCACATTGGTCAGCAATACATCGCGCGCGAGCGTTGACTTGCCGGAGCCGGACACACCCGTGACCGCCACAAGCCGGTACAGCGGCACGTCAATGCTCACATCCTTCAGGTTGTGGAGGTCAGCTTTTGTGACCTTCAACCAGGAGGTAAACGGGCTGGCTGTCACAGGCGCCGCATTGTGCAGGGCGCTGGCTGTAGCTGCGGCAGCTTTTAACGCAGCCGCCTTGAGCAGCGCCTGCTTCTGTTTGCTTGGCGGTTTGGCTGGTGCGGCTTTGGCGTCCACAGTGCTCCCCGTCACCGCCGCCAGCCCTTCGCGCGTTTCGCGTCGTACTTCAAGCGGGTGAATCAAGGGGTTGGCCAGGTAACGGCCTGTCAGCGAGTCCGGCACGGTCGCGAGGTGTGCGGCCGTGCCCTGCCCGACCAGCCGGCCGCCGCGTTTACCTGCGCCGGGGCCGATATCGATGATGTTGTCAGCGCTGCGAATGGTGTCTTCGTCATGCTCGACCACGACCAGCGTGTTGCCGCGCTCGCTGAGCTTTCCAAGGGCGCGCAGCAATATCTGGTTGTCACGCGGGTGCAGGCCAATCGTCGGCTCGTCAAGTACATAACAAACGCCCTGCAAGTTGGAGCCGAGTTGCGCCGCGAGGCGTATGCGTTGCGCTTCACCCCCCGACAGCGTGGGCGCGCCACGGTCCAGCGTGAGGTAGCCCAGGCCCACATCCTCCAGAAATTCAAGGCGTGATTTTGATCTCTGGAATCAGGTCGCGCGCGATGCCGCTTTCACGGCCGACCAGCGCCAGCTTTTCAACCCAGGCGCGAACGTCGGCCACAGACAGGCGTGCGATCTCGGCAATACCGACACCGGCAAACTTCACGGCTCTGGCCTGTCTGTTGAGGCGTGTGCCTTCGCAGCCGGGGCAAACCGCGTCAACGACATCTTCGGCTTCGGGCTCTTCAAAGCTCTGCTCGCGTCCCTTGTTGTCATCGTCGCGCACCGAGTCGTCAAACACCTTGCGCTGCTCTTTCGTCAGCTTGACACCGGTGCCTACGCAATCCGGGCACCAGCCGTGTTTGCTGTTGTAGCTGAAGAGGCGCGGGTCCAGTTCGGGGTATGAGGTGGCGCATACCGGGCAGGCCCGCTTTGTCGAGGAGGCTTCAAGCTGGCCAATGCTTTTTGTTGACGTACCAGCGATCATTGCGCCCTTCAGGCCATCCAGCGGCGCCAGCACATGCACCACGCCCTTGCCGTGCTGCAGTGCGACAGCCAGCGCGGCGCGCAGCACCGCTTCGTTCTCTGGCGAGACATGAATATCGGCTATCGGTAACTCGACCGTGTGTTCCTTGAAGCGGTCAATGCGCGGGAAGTTGGTGGTGGGTAAAAATTCGCCATCAATCCGCAAGTGGGTATAGCCGCGTGGCCGTGCCCAGTCTGCGAGCTCGGTGTAGACGCCCTTGCGGGCAATTACCAAAGGCGCGAGCAGGCCTATATGCTTGCCGCGATAGGCTTTCATCAGCTGCGCAGCAATGCTTTCAGGGCTTTGCGGCATCACTGCTGCGCCGTCTTTGGTGCAGTGCTGAACACCCAGCTTGACATACAGCAGGCGCAAAAAGTGCCACACCTCGGTCGTCGTGCCCACTGTGGACTTCCGGCCGCCGCGCGACAGGCGCTGCTCGATGGCGACAGTTGGCGGAATGCCGTACACCGCATCAACCTCCGGCCGACCAGCCGGCTGCACAATGCTGCGCGCATAGGCGTTGAGCGATTCCAGGTAACGCCGCTGGCCTTCGTTGAACAAAATATCAAACGCCAATGTGGACTTGCCCGAGCCAGACACGCCAGTCACCACGTTGAACTTGCCGCGCGGAATGTCGACCGACAGACTCTTGAGGTTGTTCTCCTTGGCGTTGACGATCTGGATGAGGTTGCTGAATGCAGGGCGGGTCTTCCACGCTTTGGCTTTGGCCTCTTCAACGCCATACACCTGGCCCATCGCGGCTTCGTACTCACGCAGGGCTTTGGCAGTATGCGATGTCGGGTGCTCGCGCACCTGTTCAGGCGTGCCCTCTGCCACGAGCAGGCCGCCACCCTCGCCACCTTCAGGGCCAAGGTCGATCAGCCAGTCGGCCGAGCGTATGACATCAAGGTTGTGCTCAATCACGATGAGTGAATGACCGGCATCGAGCAGCTTGCGCAGCGCGCGCATGAGCTTGGCGATGTCATCAAAGTGCAGACCGGTGGTCGGCTCGTCAAACAAGAAAAGGGTGCCCCGACCGGGCGTACGCAAGGCCAGCGCCTGCTTGCTCGCGCTTTGGGTTTTGCTGGCTGATTTACTCGCTTCAGCCAGAAAGCCCGCCAGCTTGAGCCGCTGCGCTTCACCACCCGACAGCGTGGGCACAGGCTGGCCAAGCTTCACGTATTCAAGCCCCACATCAACAATGGGTTGCAGGGCACGCACGACTTCGCGGTCCTGCGCAAACAACTGGACTGCTTCACTCACAGTCAGGTTCAGTACATCAGACACGTTCATCACGCTGGGCATGGACTGGCCAATTGCCTTGCGTTCAATGGTGACTTCAAGAATCTCGGGGCGGTAACGCTTGCCATCGCAATCCGGGCACCGCAAGTACACGTCGCTCAGGAACTGCATCTCGACATGCTCAAAGCCCGAACCGCCACAGGTCGGGCAACGGCCGTCACCATTATTGAAACTGAACTTCGACGAGGTGTAGCTGCGCTGCCGCGCCAGCGGCGCCTGGGCAAAAATATCACGCACGGCATCCCATGCACCCACATAGCTGGCCGGGTTGGAGCGTGCGGTTTTTCCAATAGGCGATTGATCAACAAACACCACATCGGTCAGATGATCAGCGCCCATCAGGCGATCATGCAGGCCCGGCGTTTCAGTCGCCTTGCCGAACTGGCGCAAAAGTGCCGGCGCCAAAATGTCCTGCATCAGGGTGGACTTGCCCGAACCGCTGACACCGGTGACACACACCAGCCGCTGCAGGGGGAAATCAACCGTCAGGTTTTTCAGGTTATGGTCACGTGCGCCCTCCAGAATCAGGCGCGGGGTATTGTCAGTCACCGGGCGTGTGAAGCCCATGCCGACTTTTTTGCGCGAACCGAGATAGTCACCGGTCAGCGTATTGGCATGCTTGAGGTCTTCAGGCGTGCCGTCAAACACGATCTGGCCGCCTTTCTCACCGGGGCCGGGGCCCATGTCAATCATGCGGTCAGCCGCCAGCATGACGGCGGGGTCATGCTCGACCACCACCAGCGTATTGCCGGCATCGCGCAGGCGGTGCATGGCTTGGGTAATGCGGTTCATGTCGCGCGGATGCAGGCCAATCGAGGGCTCGTCAAGCACAAACAGGGTGTTGACGAGCGAGGTACCCAGCGCGGTAGTCAGGTTGATGCGTTGCACCTCACCGCCCGACAGCGTGCGGCTCTGCCGGTCCAGCGTAAGGTAGCCGATGCCCACGTCACACAGGTACCTGAGCCGGGTCTGGATTTCATCAAACAGCGCTTTCAGGGCCTTCTGCTCTGCATCGTCACCCACCGCGGCGATGGAAAGACTGGCCGAGAACTTCTGCAACCTGTCAATGGGCAGGCGCATCAGGTCGTGCAAGCACAGCCCGGGCAAAGCTTCGAGCTGTTCACGACTCCACTGCACACCCACAGGCATGAAACGCTCGGAAGCCGGCAATGCCGCATCAGCCGCCTCCTTGGTGCCCAAACGCCAGAGCAATGACTCAAGCTTGAGGCGCGCCCCGTTGCAGGTTTCACAGGTCGTGTAGCTGCGATACTTGGACAGCAGCACGCGAATGTGCATCTTGTAGGCCTTACTCTCAAGGTACTCAAAAAAGCGCTTGATGCCGAACCAGTGCTGGTTCCATTTGCCGTTCCAGCCGGGTGAACCGTTGACGACCCAGGCCTGCTGCTCGGGTGTGAGTTTGTACCAGGGCGTGTCGCGCGGTATGCCAGCCGTTTCGGCATGACGCATCAAGTCGTCCTGCGCCTCTTTCCAGGCCGGGGTCTGCATGACCTTGATGGCACCTGAACGCAGCGTAAGCTTGTCATTGGGAATCACCAGCCCGTAGTCCACACCAATCACCCGGCCAAAACCCTTGCAGGTGGTGCAGGCGCCCATGGCAGAGTTGAACGAAAACAGCGAGGGCGTGGGTTCGGTGTAACGGGTGTCGCTTTCCGGGCAATGCAGGCCGGTTGAAAAGCGCCACATTTCCTCGGCCGCTACAGTACCGGCTTCTGAGTCCTCTGCATGCGTGACATACACATTCAGACGCCCGCCGCGTTTGAGGGCCGTTTCAATGGCTTCAACCGCGCGGGCTTTTTCGATGGACTGAATACGAAAACGATCCGCAACGACGTCCAGCAACTTGTGTGGCCCTGCCGGCGTGGCGACATCGCGCTGCGCATGCACTTTGGTAAAGCCGCTGGCCGACAGCCACTGCTCCAGCTGTTCTTCACTGGTGTTGCCAGGCAGTTCCACAGGAAAGGTCATAACGACGCGGTCAGTGTCTTTGGTGCGCGCCATGATCTCGGCGTAAATCGACTCGGGGCTGTCATGGCGCACACTTTGGGCCGTCTGCCTGTCAAACAACTGGGCCGAGCGTGCATACAACAGCTTGAGGTGGTCGTTCAGCTCGGTCATGGTGCCGACGGTTGAACGCGAACTGCGTACCGGGTTTGTCTGGTCAATGGCAATTGCCGGCGGCACACCTTCGACCTTGTCAACGGCCGGTTTGTCCATGCGGTCAAGGAACTGCCGCGCATAGGCCGAAAAGGTTTCCACGTAACGGCGCTGGCCTTCAGCAAACAGCGTGTCAAACACCAGCGACGACTTGCCGGAGCCGCTGGGCCCGGTCACGACCGTCATTTCATTGGTACGGATGTCCAGGTCGATGTTTTTGAGGTTGTGCTGACGCGCGCCGCGGATGCGGATGGTGCCCTGGGACATGTATGGAGTGCTTTCCTGAAGAGGTCAAACATTCTAGGCAACAGGCACCGCCTAGCGGGCCATGTGGTTATCACGCACGCATTACCCACAGTTACAAAATCCGGGGAAATTGCCTAGACTGTCCGCACAGGAGACAAGACATGAAAAAAGCAATAACCTGGCTGGGCGCCATCGCCCTGGCCACCTTTAGCCATTTCAGCCATTCGCAAATCCTGGTCGGCCAGACGGCAGGATTTACCGGCCCGGTCGGCGCCGGTGTCAAGGAAACCACCGACGGCGCAAAACTCTACATTGATGCGACCAACGTCAAAGGCGGCGTCAACGGACAGAAGATCGAGCTGATCTCGCTGGACGACAAGTTCGACCCCAAACTGGCAGTGGAGAACGCCCGCAAGCTGATAGAAGAGCAGAACGTGGTGGCGATGTTCCTGACCCGCGGCACGCCGCACACCGAAGCCATCATTCCACTGCTTGAAAAATACAACATACCGCTGATAGGCCCGTCAACCGGGGCCATGGTGTTGCACCAGCCGGTACGTAGAAACATCTTCAACGTGCGGGCCACCTACCAGCGTGAGGCAGAAAAGGCCATCACCCACCTCAACTCGATGGGCATCTCACGAATCGCCATCGTCTACGCTGACGACAGCTTTGGGGCAGATGGTGTTGCCGGCGCACAAAAAGGCCTGGTGACTGCAAAACTGAAACCGGCCGTGCTCGAAAAATTTGACCGCTCCAGGCCCGATTTCGCACCGATTGCCCCCAGGATTGTCCAGTCGAATGCGCAGGCCATCATCATGGTCGCGTCAGGCGGCGCGGTGGTGGATGGCGTCAAGGCCTTTCGCGCTGCGGGATCCAACGCGCAGATTGTCACGCTGTCCAACAACGCTTCGGGCGGTTTCGTCAAAAGCATGGGCGACATGGGTCGCGGCGTGATCGTCACCCAGGTCTTTCCCTACGAACGCTCCATCGCTTTCCCGATGGTCAAGGAAGCGCAGGAAATGGCCAAGGCAAATGGCCAGAACGAAGTGTCACCAGCCATGCTCGAGGGTTTTGCCGCTGCAAAGGTACTGGTGGAAGGCCTGCGCCGTGCCGGGCCCAAGCCGACCCGCGACAAAATCCAGACTGCGCTGGAAGGCATCAAAAAGCTGAACATTGGTGGTCTTGAAGTGAGCTACAGCGCGGACGACCACACGGGTCTTGATTTTGCAGACCTGTCAATCATTGGCAGCGACGGGAAATTCAAGCGTTGAACCCTTGACCGCCGTCTCTCATTCAGCTCAGTAATAGAGCGCGTTTTCCAGCTCAAGGAATTTTTCAGGGCCGACTGCTTCCCTGATTCTTGGGGCCAGTTCCTTCAGCTTGTCGAGATCACCGGCGGCCTCCACGGCCAGGTTCAGCCTGAACCCGCGCAGCCCCAGGCCTGCCGTCAGGCGCGTTGCAATGGGATAAGCCTTGGAGTAATGGGCCTGGGCATTCAGGGTAGGCTGCCCATCAGACGTTTGTGAAAGCTCCGCAGCCTGTGCTGGAGCATTTACCGGCGCATTTGCTGCCGCCGGCGTTGCGGCCTGGGCGGCCGGCTGCGGTGGCTGTACAGAGTGGAGCGCCAGCAAGCCAAGTGAAACAAGATGGCGCACATCATCAGGTGTCACGCCCAGGCCTGCAGTGGCTTTTAATACTTCTTCGGAATCTCGTTTACCGTCGAACAGGATGAAGGCGGAGCGCTGGCGTGGCGTAAGTGCCAGCGAACGATTTTGAAGGGCCCCCTGGCCCAGTTCTGTTTTTATGTAAAGCATCGGCTTGTCTCCTGTTATGTCCGCAGCCATTGCTGCCAGCACGCGGTCATTTGCCCTGGGCGACGCTTGTTATGGTTTTTTTCGTCTCTGCTTCAATTTAACCCATTTTTCAGGGCTGCGCATTAGTGTTAAGGATATGTAAAGCAGTTCAACGCCGAAAAAGGGAACCGTCCTACGAAGCCCTGGACAAATCTGAATTGAACATCCGGACACTGCCGTGTTTTTCACCACCGAGATCAATATCACCACCCTTGTTGAGCAGAAAAAGGGCCAGCCCGGCAAACACGATAAAACCTAAAACAATCTTCCACATTTCAAAATTCCTTCCAAAAAAAAGCCCCCGCCATGCGACGGGGGCTTGATATTTACTGATTACTCAAACGGGCACCGGCTCAATGACAGGTGCTCCCGTGACAAAATTCAGTCGTTGGCGTAGATGTCCACGTCTTTGGTTTCCCGGACGAACAGCATGCCGACAACAAAGGTCATGCCGGCAATGATGATCGGGTACCAGAGGCCGTTGTACATGTTGCCGGTCTGCGCCACGATGGCAAAAGCCGTCGTAGGCAGCAAGCCACCGAACCAGCCATTACCAATGTGGTACGGCAGGCTCATGGAGGTGTAGCGGATACGGGTGGGGAACAGTTCGACCAGCATCGCTGCGATCGGGCCGTACACCATGGTCACCAGCAATACCAGATAGAACAGGATGGCCGTGACCTTGAACTTGTCAACCTTGGCAGGGTCAGCCTTGGTCGGATAGCCAGCTGCCTTCAGGTCGTCAGCCACCAGCTTCTTGAACTCGGCATCCTTCTTCTTGGCATCATCAGCGCTCAGGCCCTTGGCGGTGTAGCTGGGGATGGAGGTCTCGCCGATCTTGATGCTTGCTACCGTACCTGCAGGAGCTGCAATGTTGTCATAGCTGACGGAAGCGCCTGCCAGCACCTGCTTGGCGATGTCGCATGAGCTGGTGAACTTGACGGTACCGGTCGGGTTGAACTGGAACGAGCACTCGTTGGGGTCAGCGGTGACGGTGACCTTGTTCTTGGCTTGTGCAGCTGCGAGGTCAGGATTGGCAGCCTTGGTCAGTGCGCCGAAGACCGGGAAGTAAGTCACGACAGCCAGCAGGCAGCCGGCCATGATGATGGGCTTGCGGCCAATCTTGTCGGACAGCATGCCGAACACCACGAAGAACGGGGTGCCCAGAATCAGCGAGTAAGCCACCAGAATGTTGGCGGTCGGACCGTCAACCTTCAGCGCCTGCGTCAGGAAGAACAGTGCATAGAACTGGCCAGAGTACCAAACCACAGCCTGGCCGGCAGTCAGGCCGATCAAGGCGAGGATAACGATCTTCAGGTTTTTCCACTGGCCGAAAGATTCGGACAAAGGTGCCTTGGACGTCTTGCCTTCAGCCTTCATTTTCTGGAAGGCTGGCGATTCGTTCATGGACAAACGGATGTAGACGGACACGGCCAGTAGCAGGATGGACACGATGAACGGAACGCGCCAGCCCCAGTCTGCGAAAGCAGCTTCGCCAATCGCGGTACGCACACCAAGAATCACCATCAGGCTCAGGAACAGGCCCAGGGTTGCGGTTGTCTGGATCCAGGAGGTGTAAGCACCACGCTTGTGATGTGGTGCATGTTCAGCCACATACACGGCAGCACCGCCGTACTCACCACCCAGCGCCAGGCCTTGCAGCATGCGCAGGGCAATCAGGATCACCGGAGCGGCCACACCGATCGACGCATAGCTGGGCAGCAGGCCAACGATGAAGGTCGACAGGCCCATGATGACGATGGTCACCAGGAAGGTGTACTTGCGGCCAATCATGTCGCCCAGACGGCCGAACACCAGCGCGCCGAAGGGACGCACGATGAAACCGGCGGCAAATGCCAGCAGCGCAAAGATGAAGGCAGAACCTGCATCCAGTCCGCTGAAGAACTGCTTGGCAATAATCGCAGCGAGTGAACCGTACAGGTAGAAGTCGTACCACTCGAATACCGTGCCCAGCGAAGAAGCGAAGATGACCTTCTTCTGCTCCGCTGACATCGGCCTGTTGTCGATTGCTGTAGCCATATGTTGTGTCTCCAAATAATGAATGCTCCCGGCATGGAAGCTGCACAGATTATTTGGAGAGTCGCTGACCCAGCTCTGACGTGAAAATAACAGGAGCTTGCGCCAAACTTATACGGGGCTGACAACTCAAGGGGAAACCCTTGAAGAACTTTTCAGCATGCGAATCCAACCCGGGAAAACGCTTAGTTCTTTCGTGTGACGCCCGTTTCAACCTTACACACGCCATCCCATGCATCTCCGGCGAACCATTCGCTGCCCGTGAGGTAGTCGCGCAGCATGGGCAATGCATCCATGCCCCAGAAAATTTTTCCATCCACTTCAAATGCGGGCACGCCGAAAACATTTTTCGAGATGGCTTCTTCGGTATTGTTTTTCAACAAGGCCTTGGCCTCTTCGGCCTGCACCTGGATTTGTGGCGCAAGTTGTTGCGACAGGACCTCAAGCCGCTGCGCATCGGCGGCATCCGCGCCACCTTGCCACACATGGCGAAAGATGGTCTCGCAGACATAGCGGTTGGGTGTGCCGGCTTCTGCAGGTGAAGAACAGGCCGTTGCCAGGCGCAGCAGGCCCAGCGGGTTGAACGGATGCGCCAGGGGCATTTGCAGATCAATGCCCTTGCTGTGTGCAAGCCACAGCACCTGCCTGTAAGTCCAGTCCCTCTTGGGTGCTATCTCTGCCGGCCCCAGTTGTCCGTAATGTTTGAGCATGCCGGCAAACAGCACCGGCTTGTAGCTCACGCTGTGGCTCACACCAGCCAGGGCCTCGGGCATGTGCTCAAACGCCAGGCAGGCGTAAGGCGAGATGAAATCCAGGTAAAACGTGATGTGTTTCATGCGGCGGCTCGGTTATGGCCCAGAGTATCAGGACTGCAGCGCGGCCATGCGCTGGCGTATCAACGACCAGACGGCGCGCTTGCCGTCGTCACCGGCACCGCTCCAGCCTGCAATCTCGTTTCGGGTGCGGAAGCAGCCCATGCACATGTCTGTCACGGTACTCATGCGGCACACAGAGATGCAGGGTGAAGGCACTTCGGAATTTTCACCCACGGTGTCCGCCCGCATCGTGACAAGCGTAATGGCGCGTTGCAACGCCAGTTTTTCTTCATCCGTATCCACTGCGAAGTCCGCGACGGGCGCGCCCGTCAGCCGCTCGAGGGCTTGCGGGGACAAACGAAACACCGCATGCGGATGGCCTGCCGCTGCCCAGATTTCATCAAAACGGTAGAGCGAACGGTCAATCAACACCACAGTGGGTGTCGCATGGGCTAACGGAGAAACGCCGCCTATGGAGAAGCCCGTGCGGCTTTTGACAAACTCCGCATCCGCACGTCCCAGTCGTTTGCCGTCGGGGCAAACCACCGCTTCAACCTTTTTTTCGTCCACACGCTGGTCGCCAGATGTGATGACCAGTACTGCGACCTCATCGGACCGGCGACGGAAGACGATGCTTTTGGCGATCTGCCCAACCGAAATGCCCAACGCATCGGCGGCCTGCTGCGCCGTGCGCGCGGCATCGTCAAGCATGACAGGCGAATGTACATGGCCCTTGTCCTGCAAAAGCGCGGCCACCCGCTGCACACCCTCGGGCAAGGACACCAGTTCAGATCCGCACACGTTAAGAGCCCCCACGCCGGTTATTGGGGTCAGAGTCCAAATTCGCCAAGCCTGCGGCTTGCCCCAAGGGTGCGATGCAAAGCATCACAGCGAAATTGGCGTCTGACCCCAATAACCGGCTGCCCCACGAGGGGGCTGTGCTTGCTTGGGGCGGCCCGGCGCGGCGCACTAGTTCGCCCTCTTGTTAAGTAAAGCGGTCGCAGCACGCGAGTTGGGCTTGCGCCCCAGAAAGTCGCTGATGAACTTGCCAGCATCAATGAGTTTGTCGAGATCAACGCCGGTGCTGATGCCCATGCCCTGCAGCATGTAGACCACATCTTCAGTGGCGACGTTGCCGGTCGCACCCTTCGCAAACGGGCACCCCCCCAGCCCGGCAGAAGACGTGTCGTACTGCCAGATGCCCATTTCAAGCGCTGCAAGCGTGTTGCTCAATGCCTGGCCATAGGTATCGTGAAAGTGGCCCGAAATATGGTCGATGCTGTAATACTGCATGGCGGCTTCCATGGCGCGCTGAACCTTGACCGGTGTGCCCACGCCAATGGTGTCGGCAATACCGATGTGCTGCACGCCGATGCCCTTCATCAGCTCCGCAACCTTGCCCACGCGATCAGGAGCAATCTCACCTTCATACGGACACCCTACCGTGCACGAAATCGCACCCCGCACGGCAATACTTTTGGCATTGGCTGCTTCCACCAGGGGCCGGAAGCGTTCAATGCTTGCTTCCATCGAACAGTTGATATTGCGCTGGCTGAAGGTCTCGCTGGCCGAAGCAAACACCACCACTTCGTCAGGCCTTGAAGCGACAGCCGCTTCAAAGCCCTTCATGTTGGGCGTCAGCACCGAATAACGCACACCCGGTTTACGGTGTATGCCAGCCATCACCTCAACGGCGTCGGCCATCTGCGGCACCCATTTCGGTGATACAAAACTGGTGACTTCAATCTCGGTCAGGCCTGCGTCCTGCAGCCGGTGCACAAGTTCAATCTTCACTGCAGCGGGCACAGGCGTTTTTTCGTTCTGCAGGCCATCGCGCGCACCAACTTCAACGAGCTTCACTTTCGAGGGGTATTTCATGGATCTAGTATCCCTTTTTCAGGTCAACCACGCCTGCCAGACTGTCAATAGCCGCACCGCCTTCGAGGGCGCGGATTTTGCCCGCAATCTGGGCAATGCTTTCATCGCGCAGGGTACGGGCCGAGGTGTGCGGCGTGACGGTTATTTTCGGGTGTTTCCAGAATGGGTGGGCTGCGGGCAGAGGCTCTATGCGAAACACATCAAGTGTGGCACCCGCCAACTGGCCGCTGTCGATCAGCGAGATCACGTCTTCATCAACCAGGTGCCCGCCACGTGCGACGTTCACCACATAGCCACCCGGCAACAGGCGGCTCAGGGTGTCGCGGTTCAGGATGTTTTCGGTCTCGGGCGTCAGCGGCAACAGGCAGACCAGGATGCGCGTCGCCTTCAAAAATTCATTCAGACCATCTGCACCTGAAAAGCAGGTCACGCCCTCCACCGCTTTGGCAGACCGGCTCCAGCCGACGACGGGAAATTCAAACTGAGTCAGCACGCGGCTGACCCGCTCCCCCAGAATGCCCAGCCCCATCACACCGACCGGGTAGTCGCTGCGCGAGCGCGGTTTGCGGTACGACCATTTGCCGGACGCCACATCAGCCGCATAACCATCAAATTCGCGAAAGTGCCGGATCACGGCGTGGCATACATATTCAGCCATCTGTACCGACATCCCGGCATCATCCAGTCGCACCACCGGAACACTCGCAGGTATGCGCAGCTTCGCCAGCGCGTCGACGCCGGCGCCAATATTAAAGACGCCCTTCAGGGCCGTCTGTTCGTCAAACAATTGCTGCGGGGGTGCCCAGACCACGGCGTAATCAGCGGGTGCTGCACCTGGTCGCCACTCTTCAATGACCGCTTCAGGAAAAGCAGCCTGAAAACCACCCAGCCAAGGCGGTACACCGGTATCAGTCAAACAAAACGTAATGCGCATGACCGCTTATTAGACCAGCCGGTTCCTGCCATTCAGGCTGCTGCTACCGCAATCTTGAGCAGTTCCGCACCTTCAGCCACCTGGTCACCGGGCGCGTACAGCAGTTCTTCAACCACGCCATCGGCAGGCGCGGCAATCGTGTGCTCCATCTTCATGGCTTCCATCACCGCCAGCGGCTGGCCCTTGCTGACCTTGTCGCCGGCCTTGACGCCAAACGACACCACCTTGCCCGGCATGGGCGCCGTCAGGCGGCCACCCTCGGCCGGACCCTGGCCCGCGTGCGCCAGCATGTCGATAACCGTGATCTGAGTAGCCCCGGCAGTTGAGAACACATGCGCAACTTCGCCCTGTCGGTATACCGTTGCCATCACGCGCTGGCCCGCAAACTGCACGTCAACGCCCTTCGCAGCCTTGGCAAAAACCAGCAAGCCAACGGCATCACCCACGCTGAGACGCAAGGCGCCGTCATGCAGGTAGGTCAGCTCGGCCTTCACCGAATCACCATGAAATTCAAACTCAAACCGGCGCACATTCACGCCATGCGAACGCCAGCCATCGCGGCGACTGAAAGGGTCGTTGCCTTCAAGGGCCGTCTCATCCAGCAGCGTCTGCGCGACCGCGCTGGCCGCAGCCATCACCAGGCCAACCGGTTCCTGGTTGAACAGCACAGCGCTTTCACGAGGGATCAGCGCCGTGTCCAGATTGGCCGTCGCAAACGACGGGCTGCGCACCACGTAACGCAAGAACTGCACATTGGTGCTCAGGCCCACGATGCGGGTCTGTGCCAGCGCTTCATCAAGCCGGGCGAGCGCTTCTTCACGCGTCTTGCCGTGCACGATGAGCTTGGCCACCATGGAGTCATAAAACGGCGAAATCGCATCGCCCTGCCGCACGCCGTCGTCCACACGCACATCACTTCGTTCAAAGCTGGTGCAGGCCGGTTTGTCGTACACAAACAGGTTGCCAGTCGCGGGCAAGAAGTTGTTGTCTGGCGTTTCAGCACAGATACGCGCTTCAATTGCGTGGCCATTGATGCGCAACTCGTTTTGCGCCAAAGGCAGCTTGCCGCCCGCAGCCACCAGTAATTGCCACTCGACCAGATCAAGCCCGGTGATGGCCTCGGTGACCGGGTGCTCAACCTGCAGGCGGGTGTTCATCTCCATAAAGTAGAACTTCATGGTTCCGTCTGCGCGTTGCTCGACGATGAACTCCACAGTACCTGCACCCACATAGTTCACGGCGCGCGCTGCAGCCACGGCAGCTTCGCCCATTTCCTTGCGCATCGCTTCCGTCATGCCGGGCGCGGGAGCTTCTTCAAGTATCTTCTGGTGACGGCGCTGAACCGAGCAGTCACGTTCAAACAGGTAGACGTAATTGCCATGCGTGTCGCCAAACACCTGTATCTCGATGTGGCGCGGGCGCTGCGCATATTTTTCGACGAGCACGGCGTCATCGCCGAAGCTGTTGATAGCCTCACGCTTGCACGATGCCAGCGCCGCCTCGAAGTCCTCAGACTTATCAACCGCGCGCATGCCCTTGCCACCGCCGCCCGCGCTGGCCTTGATCAGTACCGGGTAGCCAATGCGGTCGGCTTCTTTCTTGAGCAGTGCCGGGTTCTGGTCGCTGCCGTGGTAGCCGGGCACCAGTGGCACACCAGCCTTTTCCATCAGCTGCTTCGACTCGGCTTTCAGGCCCATCGCCTTGATGGCTGACGGCGGCGGACCGATAAAGACCAGCCCGGCATCACTGCAGGCCTGGGCAAACTCTTCGTTCTCGCTCAAAAAACCGTAGCCGGGGTGAATCGCCTCTGCGCCTGTCGCTTTGGCCGCTTCAATGATGCGTTCCCAGCGCAGGTAGCTGTCTTTGGGTGCGCTGCCGCCGATGTGGATGGCCTCGTCGCAATAGCCCACATGCTTGGCCGATGCATCAGCGTCTGAATAGACGGCCACCGTCTTGATGGCCATGCGCCTTGCGGTCGCCGCCACGCGGCAGGCTATCTCACCACGGTTTGCAATCAATATCTTTTTAAACATGTTCGTCTTTTCTTGAAAAAGGTGACTTGAGCGTCAGGGCGTTGGCCGTGCCGGGGTCTGGCCTGCCACTGAAGATGCGGGCCACGCGTGAAAACAGCTGGCGCAGAAAACGCCAGCAAATACGAATCAGCCAGATGCTCAGCGCCAGCACCAGGGCCAGCAGCACGATAAAAACAAGCGGGTGCGCAATTGCCAGCCAGAGGCCCAGCGGCACCAGACCGTCTTCAAGCAGCGATGCACCTATGTTGCTGAAAGGTTCGGGCGAGGTGTTGATGGCTGCTCGCGATGTGGCCTTCGCCGCAAAGCTGGTTGCGGCCAGCGTGCCGCCCATGAGCGCAGCGACCAGGCCCATGACGCCGTTGTCAGCACCAAACACGCCTGCTGCCAGCGCGGCTCCCGCAGGTACACGGATCACGCCGTGAACCACATCCCACAATGAATCCAGACCGGGTATCTTGTCGGCAAAAAACTCGATGAAGACCATGAAGCCACTGACACCAAGCACCACCGGGTTGACCAGCAGGTGCAGGCCCTGCGGCAGTTGCACCCAGCCCATAAATCCGACCAGACCCGTCAGCATGACCACGAGGTACAAACGAATACCACTCGCCCAGCCCAGCGCGCCAGCGAGTGCAATCAGTTGAGCGGTGTCCAGGGTATTCATCAGATTAACCAGTTCGGTTTGCGTTTGTTTAAAAACGATTGCAAGCCTTCCCGGCCTTCCGGGCTCACGCGCACATCGGCAATGCTTTCAACTGTCATGGCAACCAGCTCTGGGGTGATCTCGTAACCGGCCACGTCCTGCACCAGCTTCTTGCAGGCCTTGACCGCAGCAGGTCCTGCATTGACAAGCGCCTGAGCCAGCTCTGCCACCTTGCTGTCCAGCACATCGGCCGTCACGACCTCATGCACAAAACCAATACGCAAGGCTTCAGCCGCAGTAAAACGTTCCGCCGTCAAAAAGTAGCGATGGGCAGCCCGCGCGCCCATGGCGCGAATCACATAAGGGCTGATGGTTGACGGCAGCAAACCGAGCTTGACTTCGCTCAGGCAAAAACCTGCGGTATCCACGGCCACGGCAATATCGCAGGCAGCTGCCAGCCCGGTGCCACCCGCATAGACATCACCCTGTATGCGCGCAATCGTCGGTTTGGGGCACTCGTACACCGCGCGCATCATGTCAGCCAGGCGGCCGGCGTCTGCCAGGTTTTGCTCACGCGTGTAGTCGGCCATGCTGCGCATCCAGTTCAGGTCTGCGCCTGCGCAAAAAGCCGTGCCGTTGGCGGCCAGCACGATGCAGCGCACGTCGTCGTGCGTGCCCAGGTCCCTGAACGCAGCCGTCACTTCAAGAATGACCTTGTCGTTGAAGGCATTGCGCACATCGGGGCGGTTGAGTGTGACGGTGGCGACTGCGCCAGCAACACTTAATTGCAGGTTGTTCATTCTGTTTTCCAAACAATGTCCGTATCGACCGCGTAGAGCTTGCATTGGCCATTACCGCGCAAATTGCAGTTCTGAAGAGCACGTGAAAGCGGATCATCTCCACCTTCAGCCCATCCCCATGCGCTGTTAGGCGCGATTGCAAACGCACGAGGCGATGTCTTTCCCAGGAAATTCTGATAACCGTTACGCCCAGTTTCCTTGATAAACGGGATCTTCAACACATCATCCAGAGCGGCGAATTCAGTTCTAGGTGGGACCACCATCGGCGCAGGCAGTCTGTATTTATCAAACGCAGCCTTGGCGTCAACAGGCAAACCCACCTGCTGAAGAAAAGCGCTGACCTCGGGCTGCCAGATGCTTTGACCGTTTCGCGACCCAAACAAGGCGTGCGAGTCACTCCCGAAAATGCCAAAGGAGACTACACGCGCCTTGCCTCCCGCACGCGTGTATTGCTCAAACATTGATTTCCAGGTTGGGGTGGAGAAAAAGCTGTCGTTATCGCCATAGAACCAGAGGGATGACAGAGACGTTTCCTTCCCATAACTTCCTGCAGCTGAAGCGAGCACACTCTCCCACGCACTGCAACTCTCCTGCCTTAATCCACCAGCAAAATTTATTAGTCCCTTAACGCCCGGATATGAAAACGTCCCCAGAGCCAATGTGGTCCACCCCCCATGAGACTGCCCCATTACAAGAACATTATTTTTGTCTACGAAGGGTTGCGCCGTAAAGTAGTCGAGCACTGCTTTGACATCCTCCGCCTGCGCACGCCCGTTACTTTCCACATTGCATCCGCCACCTATATAACTGCCAGATGATTTTGAAAAGCCCTGACGCATGGGCACCACCACGATATAACCTCGTTGCATGAACCAGCGTGCAGCCAGCGTTGGTCGGTATCGCGACTGAAAGCGAGGATCGCCCAGCGCTTTTCCATGGTTGATGACGACCATGGGAAAAGGGCCCTGCCCCTCAGGCCTAAACACTGTGGTTTCGAGATCGATGGTGAATATTGAGCCTTTCTTCGGTACGCTCAGAACAGTCTCACCAATCGATGTATCAACTTGCTGAGCAAGAGCCGGACCTTGAGTCATAACCAGAGTCAAGACCAGCCCGGCAAACATAGTCCGCAATTGACACGAGGTGAAGTCCATATCAGTAACGCTTGGCAACTTCTTCAAGCATGACTTCCGTCGCCCCACCGCCAATGCCCAGCACGCGCGCATCGCGCCACAGCCGTTCAATCGCCGTCTCACGGATAAAGCCCATACCGCCGTGGAACTGCTGGCAGGTCAGCAACACCTCATTGACCAGTTCACCCGTCAGTGCCTTGAGCATGGAGACTTCCTGCACGATGTCGCGCTTTTGTGTGACGGCCCAGGCACAGTGGTACATGAACTGGCGCGCCGCGCGCGTCTTGGCGTCCAGCATCGAGATGCGCTGGCGAATCGTCTGCTGCGCCCACAGCGTGGCACCGAAAGCCTGGCGCTGGCGCACGTAGTCAAGTGTCAACTCAAGCGCGCGGGTGCAGTGCCCGACCGCCATCGCACCCAAAGCAATGCGCTCGGTCTGGAAGTTCTTCATGACCGAATAAAACCCCTTGCCCTCTTCACCCAGCAGGTTGCCTGCCGGGATGCGCACGTTGTCAAAAATCAGTTCGGCCGTATCTGACGACAGCCAGCCGGTTTTCTTCAGCGCACGGCCCACGGTGAAACCGGGCGTGCCTTTTTCAACGATGAACATCGACATGTCGCGTTTGCCTGGCCCTGTCTTGGCTGCCACAAAGTACAGGTCGGCATGCACGCCGTTGGTGATGAACATCTTGGTGCCGTTGATGACCCATTCATCGCCATCGCGTTTTGCCGAGGTACGTATGCCCGCCACGTCAGAGCCCGCGCCCGGCTCGCTGATGCCGACAGCGGTGATCTTCTTGCCGGCAATGACGTCGGGCAGGTATTTGGCTTTTTGTTCTGCGTTGCCCGCATGAAACAGATGCGGGCTGGCCATGTCGGTGTGCACCAGCACGGTGATGATGAAGCCGCCAAAGGTTGATTGCGACAGCGCCTCGGCAAACACAAGGTTGGTCAGCGCATCGGCTTCACCGCCGCCATGCTCGGCGTCATACATCAGGCCAAAGAAACCCGCCTCGCCCATGCGGCGCAACACATCGCGCGGCACGCACCCGTCTTCTTCCCACTGGGCGGCAAAGGGTTCGACCTCTTTGGCAATAAAGCGTGCAATCTGGTCGCGCAGCAGTTCGTGCTCGGGCGTGATGAAGATGTTGTCCATATGTCTCTTGTAGTAGTTGTGTTGCGATGCTGCGCAGGTTTACATGCGGAAAACGCCAAAACGGGGCTCGCCAATCGACTGGTTCATGCTTGCAGACAAACCCAGCGCCAGCACGCGCCGCGTATCTGCCGGGTCAATCACGCCGTCATCCCAGATGCGGGCGCTTGAGTAATAGGGGTGCGACTGGTGGGCAAACTGGTCCAGCACCGGCTGTTTGAAGGCAGCCTCTTCTTCGGCGCTCCAGTTGCCGCCCTTGCCTTCAATGCCGTCACGCTTCACGGTCGCCAGCACGCTCGCGGCCTGCTCGCCACCCATCACGCAGATGCGCGCGTTCGGCCACATCCACAAAAAGCGCGGTGAATACGCCCGGCCGCACATACCGTAATTGCCAGCGCCGTAGCTGCCGCCGATGATGACGGTGAACTTGGGCACGCTGGCCGTGGCCACAGCCGTCACCAGCTTGGCACCATGGCGTGCAATGCCCTCAGCCTCATACTTGCGGCCCACCATGAAGCCGGTGATGTTCTGCAAAAAGATGAGCGGTATCTTGCGCTGGCAGCACAGCTCGATGAAGTGCGCGCCCTTTTGTGCGCTTTCTGAAAACAGGATGCCGTTGTTGGCAATGATGCCAACCGGCATGCCTTCGATATGCGCAAAGCCGCAGACCAGTGTCGTGCCGTAGCGCGACTTGAACTCATGAAACTCGCTGCCGTCGACGATGCGGGCAATCACCTCATGCACGTCATAGGGCTTGCGCACGTCGATGGGAATCACGCCACCCAGTTCTTCAGGGCTGTACAGCGGCGGTACCGGCTCGCGCAGCACCTGCTGCACATTTTTCTTGCGGTTCAGGCTGGCCACGGCCTGCCGGGCCAGCGCCAGCGCATGCGCGTCGTTTTGCGCCAGGTGGTCGGCCACGCCAGACAGCCGGGTGTGCACATCGCCACCACCCAGGTCTTCGGCCGAGACGATTTCACCAATCGCGGCTTTCACCAGCGGCGGGCCGGCCAGAAAAATCGTGCCCTGGTTCTTGACGATGATGGTTTCGTCGCTCATGGCCGGCATGTAGGCCCCGCCTGCCGTGCAACTGCCCATCACCACGGCGATCTGCGCAATGCCCAGCGAACTCATTTGCGCCTGGTTGTAGAAGATGCGGCCAAAGTGGTCACGGTCGGGAAAGACGTCATCTTGATTCGGCAGGTTCGCACCGCCTGAATCAACCAGGTACACGCAGGGCAGGTTGTTCTGCTGCGCGATCTCCTGTGCACGCGTGTGCTTCTTGACCGTCATGGGGTAATAGGTGCCGCCCTTGACAGTCGCGTCATTGCACACCACCAGGCAGTCAATGCCGCTGATGCGGCCAATGCCGGTAATGACACCCGCACCCGGCGCGCTGTCGCTACCGTCACGGTCGGGGTACATGGCGTAGGCGGCCAGTGGCGAGAGCTCAAGAAATGGCGTGCCCGGGTCGAGCAGCATCTGCACACGTTCACGCGGCGGCAGCTTGCCCCGCGCCACATGCTTGGCACGCGCCGCCTCGCCACCACCGGCGGCAGATTTGGCAACTTTTTCGGCCAGGTCTTCAACCAGCAAGCGCATGGCAGCCGCGTTGGCCTGGAAGTCGGCCGAACGGGCGTTGAGTTTTGTTTCGAGAACTGACATGTGTCTCCTGATGCAATCTGCGCGTTTGTTATTAGGTAGTCAGAGTGCTACCTTATTCCATTTTCAATTCATTACAAGGCTAGGCGCCAGGCTGCAGACAGTGCGACTAGCACGGCAAGGCTTGGCAACAACGCATTGGGATGAATTGGAGGTGGAATCGCGAATACGCTAGGTTAACGAAAACCCGCCCTATCCTTACCGTCAATCAGGTTGCAAATCGTGCCAATCTGCAACAAACTCAGGGTATGCCCCCACCCGCCACCCCAAACCAGACCAACGCCCCTGCTGCTGCGACGCCCATGGCCTTTGCCAGAAGCATAGTCGCAGCCTACAAGCGCTACGGCCAAAACCCGGTTGAGGCCCTCAAGCTGGCACAGATCACGCCAGCGCAACTGGCCAAACCCACTGGCCACATCACGGCACGGCAGATGGAGGTGCTTTCAGGCACCGCCATGCAGGCGCTGGGCGATGAAGCGCTGGGCGCTTTCTCGCGCAAGTTGCCGTGGGGCAGCTACGGCATGCTGGCCCGGGCTTCAATCACCTCGCCCAACCTGGGAATGGCCCTGAAACGCTGGTGCCGCCACCACGCGCTGCTGGCCGATGACATTGTTTTACGCGTCAGCACCTCGGGCGACAGTGCAGCAATCACGGTAGAAGAGAAGGTACCCGGCCAGGTCGGCGAGTTCGGGCTGGTGCATGTGCTGCGCAACATTCACGGCCTGGCCTGCTGGTATGTCGATTCACGCATTACGCTGCAGGGCGCGCTTTTTTCGTTCGACGCACCGCTGCATGTTGATGCCTACCCGCTGCTGTTTCAGGGCCCGCTGCAGTTCAACGCCCCGCAGGCCGAAATCAGGTTCGACGCCCGCTACCTCGCCCTGCCACTCCGCCGCGATGAAAAGGCATTGCAAACCATGCTGCAGCGCGCCCTGCCGCTCACGGTGCTGCAATACCGGCGCGACCGTCTGCTGGTGCAACAGATACGCCAGGCCCTGACCAACCCGGCGGTGGCTGCACACAACGCAGAGACTTTGGCTGCAGCGCTGAACATGTCACCGCGCTCTTTGCACCGCCAGCTTCAGGAAGAAGGCGCCTCGCTGCAGCAGCTCAAGGACGAGGTGCGGTTTGAGCGGGCGAAAGATTTGTTGCTGCGGACTTCAAAGCCCATCAAGCAGGTGGCTGCGGCTTCGGGGTTTCTTAATGAGAAGAGCTTCACCCGTGCATTCCACGAATGGTCAGGTGAGACGCCGGTCGGCTTTCGCAAACGCAGCACGTGAGCAGCGCTGCATCGCCCAATCCACACCCAAAAAGACCACAACACGTTCAGGGCATTGCGAGGGGCATTCGCCTACAGCGGCAGGCTAACTGAGCCGACGACTGGCGCTTGGCGGGTTGCATAAGGTTGACTTCAAGTTCCACACGGAGCTATTTATCAACCATGCCCTTGGGGCGAAAGAAGGAAAAACATGTCTGACAACAAACAAGTCGTGAGCGTTCTGAACGATCTGCTGGAAAACAGCCGCGACGGCGAATACGGCTTCAAGACCTGCGCCGAGCAGGTTGAAACGGCCAGCGCCAAGACGCTGTTTGCTACGCGCGCTGCTGGCTGCGCCCAGGCCGCCCGTGAACTCGAAGCCATGATCGTGCAATACGGCGGCGAACCTGCCGACGGCGGCACGACCGCAGGCGCGTTGCACCGCGGCTGGGTCAAGACAAAGGGCGCTGTGGGTTTTGACAGTGAGCTGTCAATTCTTGAATCTTGCGAAAAAGGCGAGGACTCTGCCATCGCCCGTTACCGCAAGGCTTTGAAGGAAGAAGGCCTGCCGGCCGACGTACGCGCCCTGATCGAGCGCCAGGCAGCAGGTGCCCAGAAGAACCATGACCAGATTCGCGATCTGCGTGATGTGGCTCGCGCTCAGAAGTAAATTCGCGCGCTCAATGAACAAGCCCCTTCGGGGGCTTTTTTTACGTCCACACACCAACTCGTCCGATTGCCAGCGCACAGGCCATGGCTAAGCTGGCGGTGGCGTCACACAATGCAGAGACTTTGGCAGCAGCGCTGAACATGTCGCCCGCTAGTTGCATCGCCAGCTTCAGCAAGAAGGCGCCTCGCTGCAGCACGTCAAGAACGACGAGCGGTTGGAGCGCGCGAAGGATTTTTTTGTTGAGGACGGTCAAGGTCATCAAGCAGATAGCTCCGGCTTAAGGGTCTGCAATTAGAGGAGTTTTATGGAGTGTTTCAGAAAAGAAACGGGGAGTAGCCAGAAAGAATTGCACGCATCGTCCAGCCACTCCGAAATACTGAGGATTGAACTAGCGCATTCGGTATAACTTGAATGAGCTCGCCGGTTCTACAAAAATCAAAAGGGTATCGCCCACAACTTCGGCCACAATGGAAATAAAAATTAGTGGGGAATTAACATTTGCGTACAAGCTTAGTCCTCGCTTGTTTCACATGAAAACAGGTACAAATAAATGATCCCGTTCACCCGGCGTGAATTAGTACGAGCATGGAACGCCTCAACAAAGGCATCGATTGCCGCATCTCGAAGCAACGCGCACAGGCTCCTACTTTTTTATGCGGTGGAATGCGGACTAAAGGCAACCTACTTAAAACGCAACAATTTGGATCCGTTAGATTCACATACCGCTGCGCCTCTTTTGCATGACGTGAATCGCATATTGGACCTGCTGCATGCAGACGCTGCACTTCGAATCACCCCTCCACAACTTAATTTGTCTCCGCTGCAAAAACCGACGGCTTTGCAACGCCCATGCAGGGTGGGCGAACTAAATCAGGTTTGGCGGTATGGCGGAGAATTAACGGGGCCGACCGACGCCGAGGTCGAACAGAGACTAGAAGCTATTCAGAATTGGATAGCGAAGGAGCTTCAATGAACTTTCTAACAGTGCCCGAACGCCTTTTGACTTGGCTTGATGTTGAGCGCATTCTTAAGCAGGAGACGGCTTTGTGGACGAAGCTGCCAAAAGGAGTACATGCAGTAAGCTGTTTTTTTGATGGCATGGACATATCTCACTCCGCTCCGGTCGATCAAGTTATTAAGTGGTTGAGCGATGTATTTAAACATGCCTTCGACGCGACTAATTGCACCATTCGTTTGCGTATTGGCGAACATTCTTATCAAGTCAATTTAGAGAAAGTCGAGGATTTGCCAGCGGTTAGATTGCCAACCTATCCCCTATGGCGCGATGTCACTTATTTGAAGGATTCCGAGCAGCTCATTGATGGTGAGTCATCCCCACCTGCGGAAAAGTTACCGAAACGTTGGAGTCAAGGACCGCGCATAGTTTCGTTTCACTCTTTCAAAGGCGGGGTGGGGCGCACTACGGCATTGATGACTTATGTGGCGGCGCTTTTGCAAGTAGAAACCAGCAAGCCGATTAGGATTTTGGTGGTTGACGCTGACCTAGAGGCACCGGGAGTCACATTTTGGTTAGACCTCGTCAATCGCCCTCAAGTGTCGTTTGTGCATTTCTTAGAGGCAATGCACTACCCGCCAGTAAGCGTTGACAACAGCCTCGATTTCTTTGCGCAAGCTCTCCGTAAAACCTCCCTCAATGTCGGAGGAACCAACCGAGAGCTATTTGTGTTGCCTGCTGCGCTCAATTTGGCTGAAATTCAAGATATGCCAGTGCAACCTAGTCACTTGGCAAGCAATCCGCAAAACCCTTGGGTACTAACAGAGCGTCTACGAGAGTTAGGACAAAAGCTGGATGTCGATGCTGTGTTCGTTGATCTACGCGCTGGATTGAGCGAATTGGCGAGTCCAGTACTTTTTGATCCACGCGTAGAACATTTTTTTGTGACCACAGTAGCCAAACAGTCAATAGAAGGTATGGCCGAAGTTCTAAAACGTCTTCATACATTTAACGGCAGATTACCCAGGCAGGAGTTAGGTAGTGCAATGCCCTCAGTCGTGTTGAGCATGCTTACTGACCAACTTCGCAAATCAGAGGACTACAAATCAGCCCTCAACACGCTTGGGCTGGCGTACCCTCCAGTGGATGACCAACCAATGTCGCCAGGGCTGGAATGGCTGGAGGTAGAGTTTTCGGAACTACTAATGTCCGTTAGCTCCCTTCGGCGTGCACTTGAGGTTCTAAGGCAATCGTCGCTGTACAGGAGTGCTGAAGAGTGGGCCAAGTCACAACAAGTATCGGAAAAGAACCTAGGTTCTTTGGAAACGTCGGCAACGCAAACCGGCAGAGCCAATGCAAAGGCTCTTTTGGATGTATGTACGCGAGTGCAATTTGCAGAAAAAAGTAGTTCGGCAGAAATGCTAATAACAGAACCTTTAAGAAATATAGCCAAACATTTCGCTACTGAAATTCCTAATTTGATTTCTGTGGGTGCCAAAGGAGCCGGTAAAACCTTTACGTTTTTACAGATTTGTCGTTCAGGGACTTGGCATGCATTTATGCATAAAGTCGGCGTTGATCCGAGCGGCGTATCTGATGCTCTTATTTTCCCCGTTCTGTGGTCTGACAATTTGGAAAGTGAGCCCCGGCGCAGTATTACAGAGATGAGAAAGAGTTGTTTGACCCAAGTCCAAGTCACTCACGACTCACCAACTGGATCCCTACTTTCTCGGGAAATAAAAGTTGCAATAAGTCAACCACCCGAGCACTGGGATGATTTTTGGTCTAACTTTATTTGTAGCCAATTTGGAATGGCTGGCGCAAAAATTTCAGAACTCAACGATCACTTGGTCAAAGTTGGAAAGTCCGTGCTCTTGGTCATTGACGGGCTAGAAGATGCTTTTTTTGACTCGACGAATGACGCTTCGAGAGCCGCCATCAACTCCCTTTTGCTACTGCCCAATCGACTTGATGAATTATCCAACCGGCATATTGGAGTCCTGGTGCTTGTCCGTGAGGACTATGTACAAAGCGCAGTGAGGCAAAACGTCGGGCAGTTTTTGGGACGCTATGCGCCATTCAAGTTGGAATGGAATCCAGAAAGCTTCTTGCGCCTAGCCTATTGGCTGTGTGCACTATCCAAGATCGTAGATAACTCAACGAGCCAAGCCGAAACCCTATCGCTCGAGAATTTATTAGAAAATCTTGAGCCTCTCTGGGGCAAGAAGCTAGGCAACAATAACTCCAAAGAAGCACATTCTGCCCGGTGGGTATTCGCATCGCTATGCGACCTGAAAGGCAATATACAAGCACGCGATTTGGTTAGATTTTTAAAGTTTGCATCTGAAATAGAAGTTGGGCGTACTGGTGAGACGTGGCCCGATCGAATATTGGCACCTGAGTCGATGCGCAAAGCGATTCCGAAATGCAGTTTAGAAAAAGTCGAGGAGGCATCCAAAGAAATTGCCCCCTTGAGAGACTGGATTATCCGGCTCAATGACGTTACAGAGAGGAAGTCGGTCCCATTTAGCGCAGTAAATATGAAGCTAGAAAGCCAAGACCTGATATCCCTACAGGAACTCGGCGTAATTTATGAAGATACTCAGGTACCCGTAAGTGAGCCAAGGCTTTATCTCCCAGAAATTTACCGGACAGGATTAAGGTTTGAAACTTCGGTCGGCGGACGGCCGAGAACTCAGGCACTTTTAAAAAGCAATCTTGGTACGCTCCCTTTCTGAGACCAGCGATATCAGCGCTACTGAAATGGTCTGAGACACTTACCTTTGGGTTGCTACTTTTTTTGCTAAGCCACCGCTTCAGCAACCGGTGCCACCACCCCAATTCGATCCAGCGCCCCAGCCAGGTTGGCCACCGTCTTGTCCACGTTGTGCCACTTCTCCAGCCCGAACAGTCCCACGCGGAAAGTCTTGAAGTCTGCGCCTTCGTCGCACTGCAGCGGCACACCGGCAGCCGTTTGCAAGCCCTGGTCGAGAAACTTTTTGCCTGACTGGATGTCGGGGTCTGTGGTGTAGCTGACCACGACGCCGGGGGCCTTGAAGCCTTCTGCTGCGACGCTGGGCAGGCCGCGTGATTCGAACAGTTTGCGGACCTTGCTGCCAAGCTGCTCTTGCTCGGCTTTCACTTTTGCAAAACCGTAGGCCTGGGTTTCTTTCATGGCTGCACGCAGGCGTGTGAGGGCATCTGTGGGCAGGGTGGCGTGGTAGGCGTGGCCGCCTTTTTCATACGTCTCCATGATCTGCAGCCACTTCTTCAAATCACATGCAAAGCTGGAGCTGGTGGTGCCGTCAATCGCGGTTCGTGCACGCTCGCTGAGCATGACCATGGCGCAGCAGGGTGAGCTGCTCCAGCCTTTTTGCGGGGCCGAGATGAGCACGTCAATGCCCACGGCTTTCATGTCAACCCACATGGCGCCGGAGGCAATGCAGTCAAGCACAAACAAACCACCTGCGGCGTGTACGGCATCGGCCACGGCCTTCATGTAGCTGTCGGGCAGGATCATGCCGGACGCGGTTTCAACGTGCGGGGCAAAGACGAGGGCGGGCTTTTCTTTGGCGATCGTTGCGACGACTTCATCAATCGGTGCGGGTGCCCAGGGGGCTTGTGCGCCCTTGCTGGTCTGGCGGGCCTTCAATACGGTGGACGATGCGGGGATATTGCCCATGTCGAAGATCTGCGTCCAGCGGTAGCTGAACCAGCCGTTGCGGATCACCATGACGTGCTTGCCGGCGGCAAACTGGCGGGCGACGGCCTCCATGCCGTAGGTGCCGCTGCCGGGCACCAGCACGGCTGAGTGGGCGCCGTAGACCTCTTTGAGGATGCCAGAGATATCAGTCATCACGCCCTGGAAGTTTTTCGACATGTGGTTGAGCGCGCGGTCGGTGTAAACCACCGAAAACTCAAGCAGGCCGTCAGGGTCAACGTTGGGAAGAAGTCCGGGCATGGTGTGTCTCGCAATCTTTGTAAAAGTCGGGCTGGCAGCTTAGCATGGGGAGCGGTTTTGGGGTTGCTGTTGGGGTCTTGTGGGTTTACCCGGGGGTGTTGCGCTGCGGGCTGGTTTGGGGCTGCAGGGATCGGGGATGGATTGCGGATCTAGTCCGCAATGACAGCGGGGAGAAGAGCAATGCTTCAGAATAAGCCGATGCCCAACACACCGACCACCACCTGGCTTGAAGCCGCACGTGCGCACTGGAACTGGCGCGGGCAATCGCGGCCGCCATTTGCCGTTGCGCCCGGGCCGGGCCAGGTGTCGGTGTGGGACTTTCCGCGCCCGCCGCGGCTGGCGCATGACTCGCGTGAGGTGGTGATCCGCTGGGGTGATGTGGAGGTGGCGCGCACCCACAAGGCCGTGCTGGTGCTGGAGACATCGCACCCGCCCAGCTTTTACATCCCCTGGGCTGATGTGAAACGGGCGCTGCTGAAACCTGGCAGCGGCGGCTCGTTTTGTGAATGGAAGGGGCCAGCGACTTACTGGTCGCTGGTAGATGGCGCGCGCAGCCTGCCAAATGTGGCGTGGAGCTACCCCAAGCCGCTGGCGGGCGCAGAAGCGATTGCCGACTGCGTGGCGTTTTACCCCACAGACCTGGACTGCACGGTGGATGGCGCACCCGTCAAGCCCCAGCCCGGCGGGTTTTATGGCGGGTGGATCACGCCTGAGCTGGTGGGGCCTTTCAAGGGTGAGGCAGGCACATCTGGCTGGTAAATCGCCGGGACGGTGCCCCCAGGCTGTCACGGCCTATAGGCAAAGACCGACACGCTGCGGCAGGCGGGGTGATAGCATTTGGGGGTGCCAAGACTTTCACGCCCTGCCCTCCTCATCTCAGCCTGCATTTTTATATGCGCGCTGGTGATGCTGTGCTTTGCGCAACTGTCAGCTGCCCGTGTTTCACCTGCCGATCTCGGTTCGCAAGTTAACCCTCAAGCGGCCGCAGTCAGCGTTCAGGTAGCGGATGCCAGCCTCAATGCTGATTCGAATTTGCTGGAAGTCTCACTGGCAGACCTCTCGTCTGAACTGTCCGAGCCCATGCTGCCGATTCCGGTTGCAATGTTGCCCGGCATGAGCGTTGCGCAGCCCGCTGCGCCCGCGGCCGTGGCACTGCCGCACCCGCTGATCGAGGGGCCGCAGCGGCCCCCCCGCCTGCTTTTCGCCTGACACCGCCTTTTGCAGCGGTGCCGCCTGCCACACCCGGCAGGTGACTCAGGCAAACCACCTCTAGCCTCACCTGCGACTTTGTCGCAATATATGTTTCCGCTGGCGCACCACCGCCGATCTTTGCACTTTTCAAACGAGAGACGCAGCCCGACTGCGAGACACCATGGATTTTTTACTTGACCCCAATGTATGGATAGCGTTTGCGATGTTGACCGCGCTCGAAATCGTGCTGGGCATAGACAACATCATCTTCATCTCCATCCTGGTGGGGCGGCTGCCGCCTGAGCGGCGCGACAAGGCGCGCCGCCTGGGCCTTGGTTTTGCCATGGTCTCGCGGCTGCTCTTGCTGTTCTCTCTGAGCTGGGTGATGAGCCTGACATCGGACCTCTTTACCGTGGCGCGCCAAGGCATCAGCGGCCGTGACCTGGTGCTGCTGCTGGGTGGCCTCTTTCTTCTGTACAAGGCCTCGCATGAGATCTTTGTGGAAGTTGAGGCTCGCGAGCAGGCAGGCCCGGCAGTGAGTGACCAGGCGCAGCTGAAAGCGGCGGGCAACAAGCTGTTCTGGGGAATCATCGGCCAGATCGCCATCATCGACATCGTGTTTTCACTCGACTCCGTCATCACGGCGGTGGGCATGGTCGACGAAATCTGGGTGATGGTGGCAGCGGTGGTGACTTCTGTGGGCGTGATGCTGGTGGCGGCCAAACCGATTGGCGATTTTGTGGATGCCCACCCGTCCGTCAAGGTGCTGGCGCTGGCCTTCCTGGTGATGGTGGGCATGGCGTTGACGGCTGAAGCTTTTGACCAGCATGTGCCCAAGGGCTATATCTACGCAGCGATGGCTTTCTCGCTGGGCGTTGAGGCGCTGAACATCCGTGCACGCGGCAAGCGCGCCAAGCTGGCTGCCGAAGCGGCCAAGCTGGCCCAGGTGGCTGAAGACAAGCCTGCCGCCTGAACCTGAAATTTTTAATATTTGTATTGACCAACAGGAGTATTGAGATATGACGACCAACCTTCACACTTACCCGATCGGTGCTGGCGATGCCACCACCTTTGAGGCGCGCAACCGCGTGTTGCGCAACACCTACTGGCTGCTGGCGCTGTCGATGGTGCCGACGGTGCTGGGCGCCTGGCTGGGCGTGGTGACGGGCGTTGCCCGCGCCATGACGCCGGGCATCGGCCTGATGGTGTTTCTGGGCGGCGCTTTCGGCTTTATGTATGCGATTGAAAAGACCAAGAACTCATCAGCTGGCGTGCCGGTGCTGCTGGCGTTTACCTTCTTCATGGGCGTGATGCTGTCGCGCCTGGTGGGCAGCGTGCTCGGTCTTGCCAACGGCGCGAGCCTGATCATGACGGCATTTGCCGGCACGGGCGCGATCTTTCTGGGCATGGCCACGCTGTCGACCGTCATCAAGCGTGATGTGTCGTCAATGGGCAAGTTCCTCTTCATCGGCGCCATCCTGCTGCTGGTGGCGGGCATTGCCAACTTCTTCATCCAGTCGGGTGCGCTGATGATCACCTTGTCGGTGCTGGCCATCGGTATCTTCTCGGCCTTCATCCTGTATGACCTGAAGCGCGTGAAGGACGGCCATGAAACCAACTACATCACCGCCACGCTGGGCGTGTATCTGAGCCTGTACAACGTGTTCCAGTCGCTGCTGATGCTGCTGGGCATTGGTGGTGGGCGCGACGAATAACACGCGTTCTGCTTTAACGAAAAAGCGCCTCTTACGGGGCGCTTTTTTTATGGGCGGTTACTTGACGTGTATGGATTGAGGATCGCGTCCGCAATGACAGACAAGAGACGGATCTCCCCGGGCTGTCATCCCGGACTAGATCCGGGATCCATGACCCCAGCACCGTTTCCAGACTGTGAGGCCATCAACCGTGCGCCTGCACCTCACCCGTCACAGCCGCATTTCGCATAAACACCGCCCCCAATACCGCAGCACTCAACGCAAACAACGCGCCGACAGCAAACGCAATCTGGTACCCGCCATTGAGCGCCAATGCAGGCGATGCACCCGCAGCCTGCAGCACAGCCGACTTGCCGGCAGCCAGGCTGGCCAGCACGGCGAGACCCAGCGAGCCACCCATCATGAAGGCGGTGTTGACCACGCCGGATGCCAGGCCCGAGTCTTCGGGTTTTACATCGCTCATCGCGGCCAGCAGCATGGGGTTGAAGGCAATGCCTGCGCCCACACCCAGCAGCAACATGCCCGGCAACACGTGCAATACAAACGTGCCGCCCACAGGCGCACGCGCAAACAGCGCCAGCCCGATGGCCGCGATGGCGAGGCCCACAGCCAGCGGGCCGCGGAAGCCCCAACGCATGACGATCCTTGCGGACAGGCCCAGCGACATCGCCGCCATGATGAGGTTGGCCGGCAGAAAGGCCAGGCCCACCTGCAGCGGCGTGAAGCCCAGCACCAGTTGCATGTAAAGCGCCGAGATAAAGAACCACGCAAACATGGCTGCCGCCCAGAGCACACCGGCGACATTGGCGGTGGCGACGTTGCGAAGTTTGAAAAGGCCCAGCGGCATCAATGGCGACACGACACGTGACTCTATGTAGATGAACAACGCCAGCAACACCACAGCCGCACCCAGCAGGCCCAGCGTTTGTACCGAGCCCCAGCCGGACTCATTGCCATTGACCACCGCGTACACGGCCAGCATGAGCGAGCCGGTGACGGTGATGGCGCCGCCCACATCAAGCTTGTGCCCGGTCTGGCCGCTGCCTGCGGGGATGAGCGCCATGCACAGCGCAAACACACCGACGCCTATCGGCAGGTTGACCAGAAATATCCAGTGCCAGTTGAGCTGGCTGGTGAGCAGGCCGCCCAGCAACACACCAATGCTGCCGCCACCGGCACACACAAAACCGTAAACGCCCATGGCCTTGGCGCGCGCAGCGGGCTCGGTGAAGAGGTTCATGATGAGCGAGAGCGACACGGCCGACACCACCGCGCCGCCCAGACCCTGCACGGCACGCGCAACGATGAGCATGGCCTGCGACTGCGCCATGCCGCAGGCCAACGAGGCGGCTGTGAACAGCACGATGCCCGCGAGAAAGAGCTTGCGGTGGCCATACAGATCACCCAGGCGCCCGCCCAGCAGCAAGAAGCCGCCGAAGGTCAGCATGTAGGCGTTGACGACCCAGACCAGCGAGGTTTCAGAAAAACCCAGGTCGGTGCGTATGGAGGGCAGGGCCACGTTGACGATGGTGGTGTCGAGCACGATCATCAGCACGCCCAGGCACAGCACCATCAGCGCCCACCAGCGTTTGCGGCTGTCGGGTGCGGATGTGGCCGGCGTGGCGCTCACGCTTTGGCTCCGTCCTGACCAAAATACTGCTCGAAGAAACCGACGGGGTGCATCTCGATGCGCCAGCCGGCCTGCTCGCCCAGCGTGGCGGCGGGGTGCAGCGATGCGAGGCGGATGGCCTCTTCGCGGCTGTCAGCCTCAATCATGAAAAAGCCGCCGACGAGCTCTTTGCTCTCCACAAACGGCCCGTCGGTCACCTGCGTCTTGCCGCCGCGCGGCTCCAGGCGGATGACGTCCTTGTCGCTGCCCAATGATGCGCTGAGCCGCAACTTGCCGGTGGCCTTGAGCTCTGCATCTTTCGCCGGGCACTGGCTGACCAGCGCCTTGACCGCTTCGGGCGGCATGGCGGCCATGTCGGCAGGTCTGTAGTTGGCGAGGCAAAGATATTTCATGATTGCTGTCCTTTCGTTTCTTTAGGCTGATACCTGTACGACGAACGGGATGGGCCGGAATCGACACCGTAGCTGTTTTTTGGCGGACGAATCAGCGCAGCAGGCCGGCCAGTTCGGCCATGTCGGTAAAGATGGTGGTCGCGCCCGCGCTGCGCAGGGCGCCCGGCGTGTCGTGCCCCGCCTCGGGCGGGCTGTAGCCAAACACAGTGGCGCCAGCGGCCACGCCTGCTGCCACGCCGGTCACGGTGTCTTCAATCACGGCGCAACGCCTGGCGTCTACCCCCAAGGCAGCGGCGGCGGCCAGGTAGACATCGGGAAAGGGTTTGGAGCGGGGCATCTCGTGGCCGCTGAAGATGCGGCCCTTGAAGTACGGCATCAGGCCGCACTTGTCCATCTGCAGCTCGACCTTGAAGCGGTCAGCGCCGGACGCGCAGGCGATGCGGCCTTCGAACAGCGCGTGTATGGCGGCAGACATCCCGACCGCGCCGCGAATCGGCTGGACGCTTGAGACCAGGCCCTCGTTGCGGCGCTCGCGAAAGCGCACCATCCACTCTTCGGTCAGCGGTTTGCCGGTGTTGGTTTCGATCAGGCCGGCTTGGTCCCTGACCGCCTTGCCGATAAAGAGCGCCATGCACTCGGCCGGGGTCAACTTCCAGCCGGATTCTTCCAGCATGTCGCGCAGCACGCCGTTGGTGATGGGTTCGCTGTCGACCAGCACGCCGTCGCAGTCGAAAAGCACGGCATCAAACCTGGGTTTTGTCATGGGATTTGCTATATTTTTAGTAGCTGCTCACGCTCGTATTTAAAGGGCTACAGCCGATTTGATGCCTGAAAATGGCACTTTTTTGGCCTTTCGGGGCCATTTTTGACAGTTTTGAGGGCAAGCCAGGGCTCCAAAAGTCAAAATGTTAATACCCATATTAACTTTTGACAAATTCTTAACGTATACGTTAAATTTTCGCCTTTTTGGGCAGTTCCAGTTCGCCATCAAGATAGTACCAACGCCCCTGCTCGCGCACGAAGCGGCTGAGCTCATGGATGCGGACAGCGCGGCCGTTGATGCGGTAGCGGGCGACGAATTCGACCGTGGCGTGGTCGGCATCCTGAACCTGGTGGCCACGTACTTCCAGCCCCAGCCACTGGGTGGCGACATCAGCCGCCACATCGGCCGGGCAGGTACTGGCGTGCCAGGTGGCGCGCACGTAGTCGTCACGCCCGAGTACAAAGGCGCTGTAACGCGAGCGCATCAGGCTGTCGGCATCGGGCGCCGGGGTGTTGGCGAAGTTGTCAACGTAGCGACCGCAGCAGGCGCCGTACGCCAGCGGCTTTTTGGCAGCCGTGCGGCCGCAGGGGCACGGCTTTGAGGCCTGAAGCTGCGTCGCCATCCTTGTCAGCCCTTTTTTGCCTTGCGCTCTTCAAGTGTCTCGGTCGGCGCACCCTGCTTGACCCACTCGGCGTAACCGCCGTCGATGTGGGCAACGTTGGTCATGCCCATGTCCTGCAGGGTTTTGGCCGCCAGCGCACTGCGCCAGCCCGCGCCGCAGAAGAGCACGAACTCTTTTGACTCGTCGGCAAAGAGACTCTTGTGGTACGGCGAGGCCGGGTCCACCCAGAACTCAAGCATGCCGCGCGGGGCGTGAAAGGCGCCGGTGACTGTGCCTGCTGACAGTTCGCGAATGTCCCGAATGTCGACGATCTGGACCGTGGGGTCGTTCAGCTTTGCTTTGGCTTCCTCGACGCTGTATGTCTTGACCTGGGACATGGCTTCGGCCACGAGGGTTTGGTAGCCTTTGGTGATGGGCATGGTTGTCTCCTTTTGAGCCTATTGTCTTCGCCTGCGGGTGGTTTCCCCTTCACGCAGGGGTCGGGGGCTTCAAACGCGGGATGGCGCACCTGTCAGACCGCCCACCTCGGGCCCCACCTCGCCCCCCAGCTCCGCCCGCATCAACGGCAAATGCTGCGGATACTCCCGCTGCATGAAATCCACCAGCACCTCGCGCACCTTGCAGCGCAGGTCCCAGTTCTCGCCCGAGCTGGCAGAAGTCACCAGCACGCGCAACTGAATGCTGCGTTCGCCCGCTTCCACGACCTGCAGTTTGCACAGGCGTTTGTCCCACTCAGGTGCCGCCTCGCAGGCGCGCTGCGCCGCATTACGCAGCGGCTGCAGCGGCATGCGGTAGTCAACCCACAAAAATACCGTGCCTATGATTTGTGCGCTGTTGCGCGTCCAGTTCTGGAAGGGGTTTTCAATAAACCACTGCAGCGGAATGATGAGGCGGCGCTCGTCCCAGATCTTGAGCACGACATAGGTGCCGTTGATCTCTTCAACCCGGCCCCATTCACCCTGCACGATGAGCACATCGTCAATACGTATCGGTTGCGCCAAGGCCAGTTGAAGCCCGGCAATCAGGTTGCTGAACACCGGGCGCGCAGCAATACCGGCCACGATACCGATAACACCCGCCGACGCCAGCAGGCTGGTGCCGACCTGACGCGCACCAGGGAAGGTCATCAGCATCAACGACAGCCCCGCCACCAGCACCATGAAGCCGGCGGTGCGTGCAAGCAGCCGCGTCTGGGTATGTATGCGGCGAGCATTGAGGTTGTCAGCCACGTCCATCGAATGCTGGGCGATGATGCCCTGCGAGACACCATCAATGGCGCGCAGGCCCAGCCAGGTGATGGTGGCCAGTAACAGCAGTGCATTCCCGTGGCGCACCTGCGACATCAGCGGCAGTGCATCGGGCGCAGCCTGCCACACGCCCTGCAGTGCGATCAGCGGCAATACAAAACGTGTGGGGCGCCAGCTGCGGCGCGCCACGGCGCTGGCGATCGGCAGGTGGCGCGTGAGGCGGTGCACCACAGCTGTACCGGCGCGGTGAATCAGCAGGGCGACCACGACGGCGATAAGGGCGCTCAGCAGCACGCCCCAGGCGGTGTTTTCAAAAAGGCCGAGTTCGTTGACTGTCATCTATGAGGGACAGGACTCATGCGGGCAAGTTCCGCCCTGATACAAGCTGTATCAAAACGGCGTATCAGTTTGCAGTGCGTGGTTTCACAAGCGCAGCCGCCTTTTTGGCATTGGTGCGCGCCACTTCAACATCAGCATCAAACGCCAGCGCCACGCCCATGCGGCGCTTGAGAAAACTTTCGGGCTTGCCGAAGAGGCGGATGTCCGAATTGGGCACACGCAGCGCCTCTGCAACACCATCAAACACAATGCCTTTGGCCTCAACACCACCATAAATCACGGCGCTGGCGCCGGGTGTGCGCAGCGCGGTGTTGACGGGCAGGCCGAGAATGGCACGCGCATGCAGTTCGAACTGGGTTTGCACCTGTGTGCACATGGTGACCATGCCGGTGTCGTGCGGACGCGGGCTGACCTCGCTGAACCAGACATCATCGCCCTTCACAAACAGTTCAACACCGAAAACGCCCTGGCCACCGAGGTTGTCTGTCACCGCCTTGGCGATTTCGCGGCTCTTTTTCAGTGCGGCTTCACGCATGGGGTGCGGCTGCCAGCTCTCCACATAGTCGCCGCTGACCTGCACGTGTCCTATGGGCTCACAGAAATGGGTTTCAACCTTGCCATCAGCGCCAAGTGCGCGCACGGTGAGCTGCGTGATCTCGTAATCAAAGTCAATAAAACCTTCGACGATCACACGGCCGTGGCTCACGCGACCACCAGCCATGGCGTAGTCCCAGGCTTTTTTGACATCGTCAGGTCCGGCGATCTTGCTCTGGCCCTTGCCGGACGAACTCATCACCGGCTTGACGATGTTGGGGTAACCAATCTTCGAGTCAATCGCGGCCTGCAGTTCTTCCAGTGAATCGCAAAACACATAGGGGCTGGTGGGCAGGCCCAGCGTCTCGGCGGCAAGGCGGCGAATGCCTTCTCGGTCCATGGTCAGGCGTGCGGCGCGCGCAGTGGGAATCACGCGAACCGTGCCTGCGGCTTCAAGTTCTTCCAGCATGGGTGTGGCAATCGCTTCGATTTCGGGCACCACGAGCATTGGTTTTTCTTTCTCAACCAGTGCTTTCAGCTGCGCCGGGTCACTCATGGTGATGGTGCGCGCATGGTGGGCCACCTGCTGCCCGGGGGCGTTGTCATAACGGTCAACGGCAATCGTTTCAACGCCCAGGCGCTGCAGCGCAATCAGCACCTCCTTGCCCAGCTCGCCCGAGCCGAGCAGCATGACTTTGGTTGCGTTGGGGGAGAGGGGGGTGCCGAAGGTGGTCATGGATGTTGATGAGTGGTTAAGAAAGTGTGGTCAAGGGAGCTTTGGACCCAAGGCGAACACTTTACTTCACCGGCCCGCGTGGCCTTACATGCGCTGAAACAGGGGTATGCCTTTACCCCTACCAAAGTCGGGTTTTGCCCCGGAGATGATAATTATTCTCAACAAAAAAGACCAGCACCAGAGAGGTTCATATGACCACAACACCCGAAGCCAGCGCACCTCCCCCTCGCAAACGCCGCCCGCCGCGCCGCGTTGAAGTCACAAATGTGCAGGTGCTCAGCCCCGCCATGCGCCGCATCACGCTCAAGGGCGCGGAGCTTGAAGGTTTTGCGCCGGAGGCGCCCGCGAGTTATCTCAAACTGATCTTCCCCGAGCCAGGCCAGACCGAGCCCGAGCGCCCGCTGCCCGATGCACCGCGCCCCAAGGCCATGCGCACCTACACACCGCTGGCTGTACGGCCTGATGTGCATGAGGTGGACGTTGACTTTGTGTTGCATGGCGAGGGCCCTGCATCGACCTGGGCTGCACAAGCCAAAGTGGGTAACGTCATTTTCCTGATGGGGCCGGGTCCCGGTTATGCGGTCGACAAGACTGTCGCAGAACACCTGCTCATCGCCGACGACAGTGCGCTGCCTGCGGTTGAAAACATCCTGTCTGAATTGCCTGCGAGTGCAAAGGTGCAACTGCTGGTTGAAGTGATCAGTGCCGATGAGGAGCGCGCATTGAAGAGCGCTGCAGAACTCACAACCCAATGGCTTGCACGCGGTACAGACCACCGCGAGGCTGGCAAGCCACTTGAGCAGGCCTTGCGCGCATTGCAGCCCGTACCCGTCAACGCAAAAATCTATCTCGCCTGCGAAGCTGCGGCGATGCGCCGCATACGCAAGCTGCTGACAGATGAGCTCGGTATTGACCGCAAGAACATTGTCGGACGTGGCTACTGGAAGCTGGATGTCGTGAACCATCCGGACCACGATTACGGCGAAGGTGACTGAAGGCGCGGCGCGGGTTGTAGTTGGATAACATCAAGGTATGAGCCAACCACTTCTCAGCATCCAGGGGCTGACCAAACGCTACGGCGAGACCACCGTTGTTGACGACCTGTCCTTCAGCATCGCACCGGGCGAATGCCTGGGCGTCATAGGCCCCAACGGCGCGGGCAAGACCACCACCATCCGCATGTGCCTGGGCCTGACCGCGCCCGATGCGGGTGAGATCACCTTCGCACCCGGCGGCGCCGCATTGCGCATGCCGCAGGATGCACTGGCGATCAAGGAACGGCTCGGCATCGTCAGCCAGTTCGACAGCCTGGACCCGGATTTCTCATGCTCTGAAAACCTGCTGGTCTTTGGTCGCTACTTCGGCATGAAAGATTCAGTCATCCGCGAGCGCATTCCCAAGCTGCTGGAGTTTGCCGCGCTCACGCACAAGGCCGATGCCAAGCTCAGCGAGCTGTCGGGCGGCATGAAACGCCGGCTCAGCCTGGCGCGTGCACTGGTCAATGACCCGCAACTGCTGCTGCTCGACGAGCCCACCACCGGACTGGACCCACAGGCGCGCCACCTGATGTGGGAGCGCCTGCAGCGCCTGGTGCAGCAGGGCAAATCAATTTTGCTGACCACGCACTTTATGGATGAAGCCGAGCGCCTGTGCAATCGCCTGCTGGTTCTGGACCATGGCAAGAAGATGACCGAAGGCACGCCGCGCCAGCTGATTGCCGAAAACCTGGAGCCCGATGTGGTCGAGGTCTACGGCGCGGGTGCGCTGGAGCTGGTGAATGCACCACTCAAAGCCCTGGCCTCGCGCACAGAAGTCAGCGGCGAGACGGTGTTCTTTTATACGCAGGATTCGAAAGCATTGATGAATGCGCTGACCGAATACCCCAACCTGCGTACCCTGCATAGACCCGCCAATCTGGAGGATCTCTTTCTCAAATTGACAGGCCGGCAAATCAGGGAGGATGCATGATGTCCGCCAACAACCCGTCGCTCTTTCGCGCACCGCGCATCAGCATGCGCTGGCTGCCCGTCTTCAGGCGCAACCTGCTGGTCTGGCGCAAGCTGGCGATTCCCAGCCTGGTCGGCAATATTGCAGAGCCGCTCATCACGCTGGTCGCGTTTGGCTATGGTCTGGGTGCACTGGTCGGCCAGGTTCAGCTCAATGGTGTGGCAGTGCCCTACATCCTGTTTCTGGCCAGCGGCTCCATCTGCATGAGCGCCATGAATGCGGCATCGTTCGAGGCGCTGTATTCGGCCTTCTCGCGCATGCAGGTGCAGCGCACCTGGGACGGCATCATGAACGCGCCAGTGCAGCTGGACGACGTGGTTTTTGCAGAAATGCTGTGGGCAGCCTTCAAGTCCCTATTCACCACCACGGTCATCCTGCTCGTCATGCTGGCGCTGAACATCAGCCACAGCCCCATGCTGTTTCTCGCCCTGCCCTTGCTGGGTCTGGTCGGCATCACCTTTTCATGCATCGCGCTTATCTTCAATGCGCTGGCCAAAGGCTACGACTTCTTCACGTACTACTTCACGCTCTTTTTAACGCCCACCATGTTTTTGAGTGGCGTTTTCTTTCCGCGCGACCAGTTACCCGGCATCATGCGCGTGATCTCCGACTGGCTGCCCCTGACGGCGGCAGTCGAGCTGATACGCCCGCTCTTCATGGGGCAGTGGCCGGCGCATGGCCTGCAGCATTTGCTGTTGCTGGTCATATACGCAGTGGTGGCCTTCTGGATTGCGCTGGCGCTGACGCGCAAACGGTTTCGCGGATAAGGACGATGACTATGCTTGATGCGGACTCCCTCAAACAGCTGTGTGGCGAGCAAACCAGCACCGCTTGCACCTGCGCCCTGCGACCCAACGCATGCTGGGAAAGTTTTACCGAAGACCGTTGGCCCAAGGGGCAGATGACAGCTCTTGGGACTTTGCGCGACCCTGACATTTATGAGCCCACGCAGGAAGAGTTCCACCCTGACGGTACGCGCTACACATCGCCCGATGCACCTGTGGCGGTGAAGTTCTTTCCCTACAACGTGTGTGATGTGTATGGCTGCGGAGACTGTCACAGGGTGCTGCTGCGCTACACGGAATTCGGCGGTTACTACGTTGACCACCGCGTCAGGGCGCTTGATGCCGGGCTGATTCCCCAGGCGGATCTCAAGGCTTAACGGCCCCCGATCCAAGCAGCACTTTCCCGGTGTTCGGGCCGGCACTCATGGATTCCAGCGCATCCTTGAACCCTGCCAAGGAAAAGACCGCCTTGACTGGCAGATCGAGCCCACCGTCGGCCATGGCCTGCCAGATTTCTGATGTCATGCGGGGGACCGCTTCAGATGACTTCGACAGCCAGTAATCAATGCCAAAACCTTTCCAGCTGAGGTTGCGGTAGATCATGTCCACGTTGGTGACCTGCGCAGCAGCGGTTTCCATCACGCCGTAACTCACGATGGTCGCCCCCTGCTGCATGGCAGGGAACACACGCGTGATGGACTGCCCACCTACACAGTCGAGAAGTGCCGCGATGGCTTGCCCGCCGGTCGCCTCCAGGATGGACGCCGCAAGATCCGGCGCCTCAGTGGATACCACCGGAAACGGTAGCGCTGTTTTTGCTGTACCGCGAACGATGCCAACGACCTGAATCCCCTTGCGCGCGGCCAGTCCATGAACCAGGCGCGCAATGCCGGAACTTGCTGCGTTCATCGCGACCCAGTCACCGGTCTTCACATTCGCATCATCCAGCAAAGCCCAGGCGGTCAGGGGATTCAGGGAAAACTGGCAGGCGCTGTCCGCTGCAATTCCATCGGGAACGACATGTATTTTTGCAGCGGGGACGCTGACATATTCTGCCCACGTGCCGGGATGGCGAAACGCGACACGCGTTCCGGTCGTGATGGAGACACCTGCGCCGGTGGCTATCACCGTTCCACAACCCTCAAGTCCCGCAACCTGTGGAAATGCCGGCTTGATGCGGTAACGCCCGCCTATAAACATCATGTCGGCTGGATGCAGCGGTCGGGCGTCGATTTTCACCAGCACCTCTCCACTGGCAGGCGTGGGCACGTCAAGCGTTTTGAGGCTGAGGACTTCTTCTGCTTTCCCGGCCGCTTCAAACACCAGGGCCTGCATTGTTGTTGCTGTCATTTTTCTCTCATTGGTTTGGTGCGCGTTCATGAACGCGCGTCAGGGCAAAAGTGCCATTTCTTTCAAGCGTTCCATCACCATGGGACGCCAACCACCAAGTGCGATGGTGCGAAGCAGGGGTGCAGCAATCGGTTCGTATTGCCGTGAAGCGCCTCGCGTGAGGTTTTCAAACAATCCGGTCCGGAAATTCACGCGTAGCTCGTCGCCGCTCTCGCATTGACTGGTCACTGCTTCGCAATGAGGCAGCATGGGCAGTCCGGCATTGACGGCATTGCGAAAGCTGCCACGCGGAATGGACTCCACTACCAGCCCCATGCCGAGACCGGCAAGCCCCAGCAGTCCCTGTATGTGGGGATTGCCCTGCGCAAAACGAAGGCCGGCCACCATGATGTCGCCGGGCAGGACCTTCGCTGCGAAGGTCATGTCGATGCCGCACATCACGTGATTTTTGAGAACCTCGGGGCGGATCTCGCGCGCAACGGCAAGCTCATGGCTCATCAGGTCACCGTCGACCGAAATGTTGTCGCCAAACTTCCAGCAACGCCCCCGGTAGATCCAGTTGAAACTGTCGATATCACTCACAGGAATTCCCTCGGGTCGGTGATCTTGCCGACGATGGCGGAGGCGGCCACGGTCATCGGGCTGGCCAGGTAAATTTGCCCGTCGTTCGGGCCGAGCCGGCCGGCGTCGTTTCGGGTGCCGGTATTGATGGATGTTTCGCCAGGGCCCAGGGTGCCGATCACCCCGCCGGCACAGGGGCCACAGCCCGGTTGCGTCATCATTGCGCCCGCATCCGAGAAGACCTGCATCAGGCCTTCCGCATATGCCTTTGCAGCGATCTCCTGTGTGCCAGGCGTGATGATCATGCGCACGGCGGGTGAAAGCTTGCGCCCCCGCAAAACACGTGCGGCATCGCGCAGGTCTTCCAGCGAACAGTTGGCGCAGGATCCTATGAAGGCATGCTGGATAGCGGTTCCCGCTACCGAGCTGATACCCACCACATTGTCAGGACGCGGCGGCGCGGCAACCTGCGGCTCAAGGCTTCCCATGTCAAAGTCAATCACAGCCTTGAACTGCGCATCGGCATCGCTGGCAATCAGTGCAAGCGGTCCACGTGCGCGGGCTGCCAGCATGCCGAGGATTTGCGCATCGGGCTCGGCAATGGCGGACTTCGCCCCTATCTCGAGGGGTGTGTTGCAAAGCGTCATGCGACCGCCGATGCCTATGTCCTTGAGCGCCGGGCCGCCGTATTCAACCACGCTGTAGTCAACCAGGTCGGCGGGCAAGTCCAGCGTCAGCCGCTGCGCGACATCGCGCATGCTGGTGCCGGGCCGCAGCTTGCCATGCAGGTTGACGCGCACTGTCGGCGGAACCCGTATCCACGCCGAACCGCAGGCCAGCACCTCGCTGATCTCCGTGACGAGCGCAATGCCCAGGCAACCGACCGCGCCGTAATTGGTGACGTGCGTGTCGTAGGCGAGCACCAGCATGCCTGGCCGCACGTAGCCCAGCTCAATAGGGAAGACATGGCCATGGCCGCCGCGACCTGCGTCATAAAAATGCTCGATGCCGTAGCGTTTGACGATTTCGCGCACAGCCTTTTGCCGCTCCGATGCGCGCAGGCTGAGGGCAACCGGCTCATGGTCGGTCGATATCAATACCTTTTCAGGGTTGCGGATCTGGCTGACGCCAAGGTCCTTCAAAGCCTTGTCGAAGTTGACGACATACCAGTCGTGGCAGGTAATGAGGTCGGGTTCAGGGTAGATGGTCTCTCCGACGCTGACCGTCCTCCCCACTGCACGCGACAGTATCTTTTCCGTGATTGTTTGGCCCATGATGTCTGGCTGCTTCTTTCCTGTTCAGAGTTTCATGACACTTGCAATGGATTCGCCGTCGCGAAGCCGTGCGTCGCGAAGCACCTGCCCGACTTCCAGCTCCACGGCGCGGGCTACAACCATCTCGATCTCAGCCACAGGTATGACGACTACTCCGTCTTCATCCCCGACGATGAGGTCACCGGGGTTCACGGTAACGTCGCCCACGCAAACCGGGATGTTCATCCATCCCGCATGATTTTTTGTGGCGCCGCGCACGCTGGTTCCGGCGGCAAACACCGGAAAGCCCAGCGCGTCGATTTCAGCGACATCACGAATAGCGGCATTGGTCACGCAGCCTGCAATGCCTTTGGCCTGGGCTGCAATCGCCGACGTACCGCCCCAGATGGTGACGCGGTCAGTACCGCCCGCATCAATTACCAGCACATCTCCCCGCTGCGCCTGGTTGATGGCGTGAAAGACACCGAGGTTGTCGCCCGGCAAGGTGCGCAAGGTAAAAGCAAAGCCGGCCACACGTTTTCCGCCCGCCAGCGCCCTGATGTGCGGGGCCATGTCGCCGCGCTTGCCGGCGGCCTCGTAGAGCGATGCGGCCGGCAGGGATTGCAACAACTCCAGCACTCCCCCTGACTCGACAGTTCCGGTGTTCACGCAGCTTCGGCAGATTTCACCGCCTGGATATCGATGGAGAATTCACCGCCGCTTTGCTTCACGTGCCATCCTGCCATCAGCTTGGCATGCGCCGGCAGGATGTTCGACTTGTTGGCAGCCGCACGCTTGAGCACCTTTAAGCGACTGGTGCGCGCCACATCCTGTAGCTCACACCAGCGGCTGTTGATCTCCGGGTGCAGGATCTGGATAGGCGAGTGAATTACATCACCGGTGAACAGGTGTTCCACACCGCCCGTATTGAGCGAATAGATCATGTTGCCGGGCGTGTGGCCAGGCGCCGCATGCGCCACCAGCCCGGCAGCTTCGTCTCCGTCGTCCATGAACTTCGCGAGCCCGGCTTCAACGATGGGCATCACGCTGTCTTTCAATGGCTCTTCAAACACCTTCAGCAAGGTGCCCGCCTTTTGCCTCTCGCTATAAACCTCCCAGTCGATACGCGGCAGGTAGTGCGTGGCATTCGGAAAGGTGGGTATCCAGCGGCCATCGACCAGTTTGGTGTTCCAGCCAACATGGTCGCCGTGCAGGTGAGTGCAGATCACATGCTTGACCTTCTCGGGCTCGGCGCCAATCGCTTTCAGCCAGTCGATGACAGGGTTGTTGAGCATGTGCTGTGACGGGGCGATGCGTGTTTTGGAGTTGCCCACGCCGGTGTCAACGATGACAAAACCATCTGCCATCTTCAGCACCCAGAGCTGGAAAGTGAAGACCAGCCGGTTGGTAATGGGCATGAAGTAATCGGGGCTCATCCAGCCCAGGTTCTGCTTGAGCGACTCAGCCGGGACGCCGGGCAACATCCACTGGGCGTCATGCGTCGGGCCGTGAAATTCAATGATTTGGTAGAGCTCAACATCCTTGCCGAGCATGCGTGAATTGATCATCGTGTCTCCTTCAGATCGCGCGGTAGCGTAATTTGGCTTCTATATCGAGCAGATTGCTTAAATTGTAATATTGTCATGCCAGTATACCATTCGTCATTTTTCGTGCAAAGACCTTGCCGTCAAAACGGTTAAAGCGAGGCGATTTTTAAAGTGAATGCGGCCAGGCAGACTGGACGCCATTGGCCCAAGCCAGAGCAAGCGCGACTCGACGCCGCTTCGCGGCGCTAGCTTGCGGCGGCAGCCCGTTTTCGTTTGGGCTTGACGGCGGCATCTTCAACCAGCACGCGGTTCACGAATGCGCTGAAGTGCTGCGCATACAAGGTGCTGGCCGCGCAGGCTGCATCCGGGTCACGCCGGCGGATGGCCTGGACGATGGTGCGCATCTCGCCAATCGCTTCCGGCACGCGGTCCGGCTGGCGCAGTGACGAGGCCCAGCACTGGCTAAGGCGTGCGTTGAGGCGCTTCAACGTGGTCTGCAGCACTTCGCTGTGCGTGCCGGCGACAAAGGCGTCGTAATAGTTGTGTTTGGCGCGACGGATTGCCAGTGCATTGCCAGTGCTGAAGGAGCTTTCAAAGGTCAGCAGGGCCGCTTCAAACGCATCAATCTCGGACTCCAGGCCATGCTCCGCGAAGTACCTGGCGCAAAGGCCTTCCACCAGTATGCAGAGGTCACACAGCGCCCTGACTTCGAGCGGCGTCAGGGTGCGAACCACAGGACCGCGGTTGGGTACGTTTTCAATCAGTCCTTCGGTTTCCAGCTGGCGAATGGCCTCACGCAATGACGGGCGGCTGATCTGTAATGCCTCGCAGAGAGCCCGCTCAATCAGGCGCTCACCGGGCTTGTAGACGCCCTCAATGATTGCCGTGCGAAGTTTTTCAACGATCTGAGAGCGCAGCGGCGCGGGATTGCGCTCAATAAACATCCAGTCGTCGGTCATGGGGTTTGGGCTTGCAAGGCTGAAAGTGAAAAGTGACGTCATTATGAAAGATGTGCCAACAGCGGGCGTTGAACAAATCCCTGAAACGAAACGGGCCGCCTTCAGGCAGCCCTTTTTGATGTTCGCGTCAGCGCCTTATTCGACCGTGATGTTCTGGTCCTTCACCACCTTTTGCCAGCGAGCTTCTTCACGCGAAAGCAGGGCGCCAAGCTGGGCGGTTGTCATCGGCTTTTGTACCGTAACTCCACCGGCGGCCCTGACCTTGCTGGCATAGGCTTCTGAAGAAGTTGCCGCATTAATGGCCGCGTTAAGTTTTTCCACAATCGCTGGCGGTGTATTTTTGGGCGCCATGATCACGTAGTTGATGACCGCGTTAAAACCCTTCAAACCCTCCTCATCCAGGGTAGGAACCTGTGGATAGCCAGGGTCACGCTGGGCGCCTGGCGTGCCAAGCACTTTCATCTTGCCCAATGCCACCTGCTGCATCGCGGCAAAGGTCATGAAGCCATAGTCAAGCTGGCCGCTGCCGATGTCGATGAGTGCGGTCTGGAAGCTCTTGTAGGGGATGTGAACCGACTTCGTTCCGGCCGCCACATTAAAGACCTCGCCAAACAGGTGGATCGGGCTGCCGACCCCAGCCGAGCCGTAGGAATATCTGCCCGGATTGGCCTTTAACAGCGCGATGAAATCATGCAGGTTGTTGGCTGGCACGTTCATCGACACCACCAGCGGGTTGGCCACGGTGGCGACGTGGGCCACAGGTGCAAAGTCAAGATTGCCTTTGTAGGGAAGCGTCTTTTGAATGGATTGCGGCACGATATTGGGGAAGGCCGCAACCATCAGGGTGTAACCATTGGGCGCAGCACGCGCCACCACGGATGCGCCCACCACCTGCCCGGCGCCGGGACGGTTATCCACGATCACCGGCTGTTTGAGAGCGGTCGCCAGCTCATTGCCCACGGTTCGCGCAAACAGGTCTGCCAGCGTTCCCGCCGTATAGGGGACGATGATGGTGATCGGTTTGTCGGGGTAGCTTTGTGCCGCACCGGACAAGTGCCAGGCAGCAGTCGCTGCGGCAAGCAGACACGTGAAAATTTTCGCAAGAAGGTTATCTTTTTTTCTGTACATGGTCATCTCCATTATTTAGGGGTCTGAAACGCCGGGCAAGGCAATTTCAGTCATTTACACACCCAAGCGCCATATGGCAATCTTGTCATGCCATTTTGCCATCTTACCATTTCTCATGTAAACTGGATTTCTTTAAAAAAAGGAGATTTCATGGTTTACGAGATGAGGACTTACCAGATCAAGGTGGGTGAAATCGCCCGCTACCTGAAGCAGTTCGAAGAAAAGGGACTGCCCGTGGTGTCGCGTTACTGCAAGCTGGTGGCGTACTGGACCATAGACACCGGCGTGCTGAACCGCGTCGTGCACGTGTGGGAGTTTGAAGACCTGGAAGCCCGCCGCAAGGCGCGCGAGAAATGGTGGGCTGACCCGGAGTGGATCAACGGCTATATACCGCTCGCATTGCCGCTGGTGGTGAGCCAGCGGTCAGAGCTCATGAGCGCCGCGCCGTTCTCGCCGATTCGCTGATCAGGGTTTGGCGGAATGGGATGAAGGCGCAACGCCAAGCAGCTTTGACAGGGCGGCGCCTTCGTTCAAAAGCGCCGCTGTAATTTTTGCCTCGAATTTTGCCGACAGCCTTGCTGTTGGCAGCGCCACCGCCAGAGAGGCAATAGGCCGGCCCATGCTGTTGAAGACCGGGCTGGCAATCGACGTAATGCCCAGCAGATATTCTTCACGGCTATAGGCCAGGCCTGCTTCGCGCACATGAGCCAGATCCTTGCGGATATCTGCGACGCGCATCAGGGTATGCGCGGTGTGCGCGACCGGCTTGTTCTTTGCGAGGAAAGCGTCAACTTCGTCCACCTCAAGAAAAGCCAGTACAGCTTTGCCCGCCGCACTCGCAAGAGTAGGCGTACGTTCGCCGATATTTAAGGCGTGCGCAAGTGGAGAAGAAGAACTTTCGGCGCAAACGATGACACCTGTTTCTTCTTTCGGGATCACCAGCGACGTGAACTCATTCACCGCCAGAAAAATTCGCCGCACAAATGGCTCTGCCAGCCGAACGATATTCAGGTTCTTCAGATATGCATTGGATAGAAACAGAACCTGTGGGCCGATCATGTATTTGCCCGAGCCTTCTGAAAGCTGCAGATAACCGGGCAATTGCAGGTCACGCAACAAACTGGTCAGGCTGCTCTTGGGAATCTTAAGCGCCGCCGAAATTTCTGTATGCGTTGCACCACTGGGGCGTTGCGCGATCAGGTCAAGAATTTCAAGCACGCGAAAAGCTGATTTGGCCATGGCGGTCGGGTGATCCTGTAACTTTGGAGCAATAGATAGAACGCCGCTGGCTCCACAGCCTCACATCGGTACTTCAGGGGCTCAAGCTGATGAGCCCCCGAAGAAATTCTATCCGTCTCAAATTCACCCGAGCTTCACGCAGCCTTCAGCAAGGGCCGCTGTTCGCGTAGCAAGGCTGCGGCCGCGTCTTCAACCGCAGTGCCCACAAAACAGTCGGGGTTCATGGACAGATGCAGGCTGGCCGGGTTGACGAAGGTCAGGTCGCGCAGGTTGTCCAGATCCAGCAGCTTGCCGTCGACCAGGCTGTAGGTTTCGGACAGGATACTTTTTGCATCCAGCACATCCCAGTGGCCGATATCGGAACCAAACACCGCTTTAAGCTTGGCCCCTACCGGGTTAAGGCGACGGTTGAAAGCAACCGCGACCATGCGATCATCGGCCTCGCAACCGAAATAGAAGCGGTCTGTGAACAAGTGCTTGAGGTCATGCACCTCGTTCATCCCGCTGGCCGCAAAGTCATCAAGCTGCGGCGGGTCAATCGGAGCGGCAGTGATCATGTGGTGCGGCTCGGCACGTATGCGGCTGCCCGAGAGCCGCTCGCTGCCATATTCGTTAAAGAGCTTTTCCATCAAATCGAGGTTGAGCGACTTCGGGTTCAGGTTATGGATCAGCCTGCGATTGCGCTTTTCCCAGTGCTCAAAGATGTCGTTGATCAGTGTCTGCGCCCAGGCTACGCCCCCCTCAAGAAAGCCGAAGTTCAATGTGGGAAACCTGTGCATCACGCCGCCAAAGAAAACAGAGCGGCAGAAAAACTCCGCACCTGCGGCAAAACCACCAAGATGGTTGAAGACATAGTTGGTCGGTGATGCTCGATGAGGAAACGTGCGACCGCCAAAACCCGGCGTATGGCCAATGGGTGCCACACCCAGGTCCACACAACGCTGCCAGAAGGGGTCGTAGTCGAAGGGCGCATCCATGGCAATAGACTCCACCTGCACGCCGCCGCCGGGTGCCGGGCGGCGGATTTCCGTACCAATCATGGTTGACTTGAGACCAAGCGTTGTCACCGCGTAGTCCATTTCGCGAATGGCCTCTTCCGGTGTATAGGTCGGTATCACGGCGACCGGCCGAATGCGGTCTGTGACGCCATCGAACATCTCGGCATAAAGCATGTTGAGCGCCCGGCAGCTGGCCTGGCGCAATTCATCGTCGGCGATGTAGAGGTTGGTGATACCCGTGGTGGCATGCATGAAGGCGAAGTCGATGCCGGCTTCCTCCATGCGTGACTTGAAGAGCCGCGGCAGCATGGCCATGGCCCTGTCGCTGGTGTGCGGGCCTGAGGGCAAGCCCCACCAGACATCACCACCCTTCAATTTGCCAAATGTGTTTTTGCGCCACGCTTCAGAGCGCTGCACCATGCCGGTGCCGCCGACCTGTTTGAGAAAGTCAAAAAAGGCAAAGTCGCATTCGACCATGTGCGCATCGCCATCAATGACGGGGTGATCAAGGCGCGCGCGAACCTGGCCGCCGGGAAACTGGTTAAAGCCTGACATATCAAATCTCCTGTGGGTACTGTTGGAATGAAACGCGCTTCATGCGGCGGCTCGCGGCAAGGGTGATTCGGCTGTCACCGGTATTTGCGGCCTGCCTTCTGCTTGTGCTGGCAGGCCGACCATCAGCGCGCCGCCTTCCTGTCTGACGGGATACACCGGGAGACCAGCCTTACACGGCGGGTTCATCGCCTGTCCAGTCCGGATATTGAATTTCCCGAAATGCAGCGGGCACGTGACGGTTTCCCCTTCGACATGACCGTCCGACAGGCGCCCACGCAAATGCGTGCAGAAATCAGAGGTCGCAAAGAATGCTCCGTCAATGTTGAAGATGGCGATGTCTTTACCGCCTATGGTTTCCTGGCGTACTTCGCCAGGCATCAGGCCTCGCGTGTCTACAGGATAAAAAACTGGGTGGGGGTTCATGAGTCTCCTTCTGTGGCTTGTTTAAGTCGCTCGTCTTGTTCGCATACAGGAACTTGATTCGTTAATTAGAACAAGTTTAAAGCGCCCACAAACTTGTTGTCAAGCCAACCCGCGCGCAGGCAAGCACCAGGCGCACCCGGATCCGGTGATCAAGAAATGGATTTATAAAAAAGGAAGAAGCTTTTTGCCACGAGACACACTGGCTGTAACCCGTCTAGCCCCGGGCTACATTCGATGCATCGAATAGCAACTGAAATCAGGCCGGAATGGCGAATCGCGCCGTCAACTCACCCAACCCCACCTCTGCAAGCACCTGTTGCAGGCGCTCACGGGCTGTGCGAATCTTGCGCACGTTGGACTGCAAGGGCTTGCTGGCAACGATGAGCTCATTTTTCATCGAATGCTCCCACCCCACCAGTTCAGTCACGGTCACGTCATAGCCATTGGCTTCAAGCCGCAGGCAGCGCAGGACATTGGTGATCTGGCTGCCGAACTCGCGCGTGTGCAGCGGATGCCGCCACAACTCGGCCAGCGGTGTTTTTGCCAGGTTGAGCGCACGGGTCTTTTTGAGTACGCCGGCCACCTCAGCCTGGCAGCAGGGCACCAGCACCATATGCTGCGCGTTTTTGGCCAGGCCAAAGGCAATGGCGTCGTCGGTAGCCGTGTCGCAGGCATGCAGCGCAGTGACGATGTCGATCTGCGCGGGCAGGTCCGGTGATGTGGTGGCTTCCTGCACGGAGAGGTTCAAGAAGGACATGCGCTCGAAGCCAAGGCGCTGCGCCAGTGTGCGTGATTTCTCGACCAGCTCCGCACGTGTTTCTATGCCGTAGATGTGGCCAGCCGTCCTTTCAGCCTTGTGCGCCACGTTGAAAAACAGGTCATAGAGAATGAAGCCAAGGTAAGACTTGCCTGCACCGTGGTCGGCAAGTGCGGGTTCGGCCTTGTCTGCAGCCACCTGGTCAAGCAGGGGCTCGATGAACTGGTACAGGTGGTAGACCTGTTTGAGCTTGCGCCTTGTGTCCTGGTTGAGCTTGCCCTCACGCGTGAGGATGTGCAGCTCTTTTAGCAGCTCAATCGACTGCCCCGGCCGCAACTCCTCAATCACCTGATCTGGTTTTGCAGGCGGATTGTGGCGGACGGGCTTTGTGGTTTTAGGCATGGGCTGCCAGTTTAGCGGGGCAGACCTGCAAGGCACCCCGCCAGGGGCTATTTACAGAACCTCGCAAAAATAAATTGCACACAATTTAATTGTGTATTACAATAAATCCATGCCCGACAAAAACGACGCTCTCCTGCAACTGGACAACCAGCTGTGTTTTGCGCTTTATTCCGCCTCGCTGGCCATGACCAAGGTGTACAAACCCCACCTTGACGCGATGGGCCTGACCTACCCCCAGTACCTCGCCATGCTGGCACTGTGGGAGCACGATGGCCTGATGGTGTCGGAGCTGGGCGAAAAGCTCTATCTCGATTCAGGCACCCTCACACCCCTGCTCAAGCGCCTGGAAGCATCTGGCCTCATCACGCGCATCCGCGATGTACAGGACGAGCGCCGTGTGCACATCACATTGACTGCAGCTGGCCGCAAACTCAAGTCCAGCGCCGCAAAAATCCCGGCCTGCATCCTGAGTGCGAGTCAGTGTTCCATTTCCGAAATCTCGAGCCTGACCCGGCAAGTCCAGGCGCTGCGCCAGCATCTCGTTGCCTGATACGTGGCCGATATCGCCTGAATTTACCCACCCGTTTTTAACCCGCCCCAACCGGGGGCATTTATCCCAAAGGAAGACAACCATGACCAAACCCGCAAAAATCGTTTACACCGCCCACGCATTCGCCACCGGCGGCCGTGAAGGCCAGGCCAGGTCTGACGACGGCCTGCTTGACGTCAAGCTGATCACACCAAAAGAAATGGGCGGCGCAGGCGGCGGTGTGAACCCCGAGCAGCTGTTTGCGGCCGGCTACTCGGCCTGCTTCCTGGGCGCGATGAAGTTTGTCGCCGGCCAGCAAAAGCTCGCCATTCCTGCAGACACCAAAATCGAAGGCCTGGTCGGCATCGGCCCTTTCGGCGCAGGTGCTGTACCTGAAGGTTTCAACATTGCGGTCGAGCTGAAGATCAGCGTGCCAGGCATGGACAAGGCTGCTGTTGAAGCGCTGGTTGAGAAGACCCACAAGGTTTGCCCTTATTCCAACGCGACCCGCGGCAACATCGACGTGACCCTGACGGTGGTCTAAGTTTTTTGCGGCGTCCGCCCTCAAAGGGCGTGTAACAAAAAGGCTCAGCTTTAACGGCTGTGCCTTTTTTTTGGCCATATCACTGCGGCAGGCGGACAATGGGCTACATGAACCAACCGATGTCCCCAACGCCCGAAACCACGCTGCATGCCTACGAACACCTGACACCCGACGTGGTGCTGGACGCACTGGCGAGCGTGGGCCTCCATGGTGACGGCCGGTTGATGGCGCTGTCGAGCTACGAGAACCGCGTCTACCAGGTGCATCTTGAAAACAGCGTGGGCAAGGCGGCCGCCGCAGGCGACATCGTGGTTGTCAAGTTTTATCGGCCCGACCGCTGGACTGAAGCGCAGATCATTGAAGAGCATGCCTTTGCTGCGGAGCTGATGGCCGCTGAGATACCCGTGGTGGGCGCGCTGCAGCTGCACAGCCACACCCTGCACCATTTCGGCGGTTTCAGTTTCAGCGTGTCGCCCAGCCGTGGAGGCCGCAGGCCGGAACTCGACAACCTTGAGGTGCTGGAATGGATAGGCCGCTTTCTGGCGCGCATACACACCGTCGGAAGCGCCAGACCTTTCGTGCACCGGCCCGCGCTTGACCTGCAGACCTTCGGCTACTCCTCACGCGATGTGCTGCTCGAGGGCGGCTATTTGCCGCTGGATATGGAGTCGCGCTGGCTCAAGGCATTTGAAGAAGCCATGCTCACGGCACAGTCGGTGTTTGAAAGTGCCAGCGATGTGAAAACGCTGCGCCTGCATGGCGACTGCCACCCCGGCAATATCTTGTGGACACCTGAAGGCATGCCCGGTGCAGGCCCGCATTTCGTTGACCTTGACGATGCGCGCAGTGGCCCGGCCGTGCAGGATTTGTGGATGCTGGTCTCCGGCGACCGCGCACAAAGCACGCGGCAGCTCGGCGCACTGGTTGATGGCTATGAAGAGTTCCGCGAGTTTGACCGGCGCGAGCTGGCGCTGATCGAACCGCTGCGCACGCTGCGCCTTATCCACTACAGCGCCTGGCTGGCGCAGCGCTGGCACGACCCGATCTTTCCGATCAACTTTCCGTGGTTCGGATCGAGCGACTACTGGAAGGGCCAGGCCGACATGCTGGAGGAGCAGAACGAAGCGATGCAGGAAGCACCGCTGATCGTCTGACGTGTGTGTCATCCCGGACTTGATCCGGGATCCATCCCCGCTTTCCAGGTTCAAGGCGAAAGCATGGATTGCGGATCAGGTCCGCAATGACAGGTCACCATACACCCCCGTCAGAACTTGTGCCGCAGCGTCACGCTCAAAAAGCGCGGGTCGCCGTAGTTTGCATAGTCCAGCGTAGCCAGGTAACGTTTGTCCAGCGCGTTGAACACCGCCACGTTCAGTGAAGTGGCCGGGCTGAACCGCCAGCTGGCGTTCAGGTTGAGCAGGCCGAACGGCGACTGGGTGACCGTTGTCGGGCCCGACGGGCTGGGCACGTTGATGGCGTCCATGCGGCCCTGCCACAGCAGCTGTGCACCGAGTTCCAGCGGTGCAAGCGAACCCTGAAAACGGTACTGCGTGCCGATCTTGGCCTGCCATTCAGGCAGGTTGGCGTAGGTCAAATCTGCAGCGTTACGCGTGGTGCGTACACGCGTGATGCCGGCGGTGGCCTGCCAGCCCGGCGCCAGGGCCTTGACCACATCAGCTTCCCAGCCGGTGCTGCGCGTACCGTTCACACCAACGTAAGCCGAACTGCCGTCGGGCAGGCTGCCGGCCGGCTGTGAACTGTCGCGTATGCCGTAGTTGTCCTGTCTGACCTCAAAGACGGCGAACGAGCCGCTCATGCCCCGGTCTGGCCATTCACCTTTCAGGCCGATTTCCCTGCTGATGCCCTTGACAGGGTCCAGCGGGGCGTTGCTTTTGTCCTTGTAGTTCTGCGGGTTGAAGATGCCGGTGTAGCTGGCATACGCCGACAGCTGCTTGTTGATGTCATACACCACACCGACCAGCGGCGAGACCTGGCTGTTGAACTGCTGGCGCGCTGTGGTGGTGGTGTAGGCACCGTTGGTGTTGTAGTTGTCGGTGTGGCGGCGCCAGTTGGTGACACGCGCGCCGGTCAGCAGCGATAGCGCTTCGCTCAGGCGCCAGCGCGCCGAGCCATAAAAACTGTCCTGCCTGGTGATCTGCTGCGTGAACGCCCCAGTGCGGTTGTAGACAGGCACAGGGGCCGTGCCATCCCATGTGTAGACGTTGGGTATGGTGTAGCTGTAGCCGGCCACGCTGGTGTAGGCGTCGGTCTTGGTGGTGGTGCGCAGGGTGTTGACACCCAGCGTCAGGTCATGCTGGCGGCCGAACAGGTTGAACTTGCCCGAGAGGTAGGCATCAATGGTGTCCTGCTTCTCGGTGCTGCTGCCCACACCCGCATAAAGGCGCACGCCCGAGCCGGTGACCGGGTTGACGAAGGGCGCGTTGTTGACGGTGGTGCCGTAGCCATAGGTGCGCAGGCTGAAGGTGTTGCCCTCGGTGTGGTTGTAGCTGGCCTTGAGCGCCCAGTTGTCGTTGAGCTGGTGGTCCAGCGTGGCAAACAGCGTGCCCGACTCGCGCGACCAGCGCGTCCACGATGGCGAGAAGTTGGTGGAGATCGGCAGGTTGGCCCTGGCACCCGTCGTGGTGAAAAAGGGAATGGTGCCCCAGATGCCGGCGATGGGCTCGTTGTTCTGGCGCTGGTAGCCCACCGATGCGACGGTGGAGCTGCCGAGATCGGCTTCGACCACGCCCATCAGTGCATATTTATCTTCCTTGTACCGGTCGCGAAAGCTCTCGCGCTTTTGCGGTGCGACCACAAAGCGGCTGCGCACGCTGCCGTCAGCATTGAGCGGCACGTTCATGTCGATTTCAGAGCGGTAGTAGTTCCAGCTGCCAGCCGTCAGGGTGACCGAGCCACCAAAAGTGCGTGTTGGGCGCTTGCGTATCAGGTTGATGGTGGCAGACGGCGTACCCACGCCGGTCAGGATGCCGTTGGCGCCGCGCACGATGTCCACACGCTCATACAGCGACGTGTCGTACTCCTGGTTGGTACTGTTGCTATATGTCGGCAGGCCATCAACCTGGAAGTCGGTGATCTGGAAGCCGCGTGCGTAATAAAGCGGGCGCTGGGTGTCGTAAAAGCTGACGTGAATGCCGGTCGTGGCGCGAAGCACCGTGTCGATGCTGGTCAGCGATTGCTGCTCGATCTGTTCGCGCTCTACTGTGCTGACCGATTGCGGGGTTTCCTTCGCCGTCAGCGGCAGCCGGGTTGATGAGCTCTCACGCGCACCACTGACCGTGACGTTGCCCAGCGTGCCGGGTGCGCTTTCCTGCGCCCAGGTGGCAGAGCAGAGGCAGGTGGCAGCGGCGACGGGAATCCATTTTGTGATGAGTTTGGGCGCTTTGAATGCGTGACGCGCAGGCGCGAGCGGCGGATTGGGCATGATTTTCGGTTGTAAGGGCCGGGTGGCTTCCTTGACCGATGACGCCGTGTCCGCAGGGGCGGACGGCAGGCAGGGTGCGACGGGAGCTGCGCCAGCTGTTAAGAACTGGCTGCACCCGGGATGTCAGCGCTCCGCAGGGGGGAGCAGGACACCGCAGCATGTGGCTGGAAAAACGGAGTATACCCCAGTTGTTGGGAATAACTCGCATTTAGGTAGGTGCCATTTAAATGCGATGGCTCTCGCCTGCCATCCCCGTTTTTGCGCGCGGCGTCGATCCGGCATGGATTGCGGATCAACGCCGCAATGACAAAACCGGTGACAATTTTCCGTCGGGCCGCCCCAAGGAAAATTAGCCCCTTGGGGGCAGGGAGCTACACGAAGTGAGGGAGCGTGGGGGCCACGTTACCTGACCGGGTTTTCAAGATGCCCTATGCCATCAATCTCGACGCGCATCACATCACCGGCCTTCAAATACTTCGGCGGTTTGAAGCCAATGCCCACACCTACTGGTGTGCCCGTGGCAATCACGTCGCCCGGGTACAGCGTGATGCCTGCAGACAGGGTTTCAATCAGTTTGGGAATATCAAAAATCAGGTCGCTTGTAGAAGCATCCTGGCGCAGCTCGCCATTGACGTAGCAGCGCACGCGCGTCTTTGCCCCGTCGAGTTCATCGGCACTGACGAGGTAAGGCCCCATCGGGCAAAAGGTGTCGAATGACTTGCCCATGTGCCACTGCTGGTGGCGCATCTGCCAGTCGCGTGCCGTCACGTCGTTGACGATCGTGTAGCCCCAGACATGGGCCATCGCATCTTTGGCCGTGATGCCTTTGCCGCCCTTGCCGATGATGACGGCGAGCTCGGCTTCGTAATCAATCGCGGTTGAGACTGCAGGCATTTCAACGACGGCATCCGGCCCGACCACGCACTCAGGCACCTTGGTGAAGATGATGGGGTCGGCAGGAATGTCACCGCCCGATTTGGCGCTGCTGTCAAAACCGCTGCCGGCAAATTCCTTCGCATGCGCAAAGTAGTTTTTGCCGACGCAAAAAATATTGCGGCGTGGTTTTGGCAAGGGTGCAATCACTTTCACATCTGCCATCGCGATGGCTGGCAACAACTTCGGCAAGGCCTCGCCGCGCACCTGCATCTCGACGATGGGTAACGCGCCCAGTACGCGTTGTGCTTCGGGCAAATCGAAAGGCTGAACCTGCAACAGGTCATCGGAGACAAGGCCAACGCCGCTCTGGCCGTTGTGGATGAAGGCAACAATTTTCATGATTTGGGGTGTCTTGTCTCTGCGGTGCCGGCAGCCGCCGGCGCCCTGGTTTGAGGGGTAGGTTTGAAGTGCGTCTCAGGGAATGCGATGCCCCCTGAAATTCAAGCGGATGTTAGCATGCGAAGAATAAATTTCCAGAGGATGCAACCCATTGCACGAACCGGAAAAAACGCCTTTCAAAAAGGAGACAAAACATGATGCGCAGACCCCTGCTCGCGTCGGCATTTCTTGCCGCGATTTCGCTTTCTGTCAGCCCCCTCGCCACCGCACAAACCGCATGGCCCACCAAAGCCATCACCATGGTCGTGCCCTTTCCGCCCGGCGGTCTTGCCGACCTCGTGGCGCGGCCTGTGGCCGAGGCCATGTCGCGCGAGCTGGGCCAGCCTGTGGTAATTGAAAACAAGGCCGGCGCAGGCGGCGGCATAGGCATGGCACAGGTCGCCAAGGCCAGGCCTGACGGCTACACCATACTCATGGCGCTCTCGTCACTGACGGTGCTGCCTGAAGCCGATGTGGTGCTGCAGCGGCCACCCATGTTTGCGCTCAATGACCTGCGCCCGATTGCGCGTTACACCGCCGACCCCACCGTGCTGGCCGTGCGTGCCGATGCACCGTGGAAGACGGTGCAGCAGTTTGTAGACGATGCCAAAAAGCGGCCGGGCGCCATCAACTACGGCTCATCGGGCAACTACGGCACCATGCATGTGCCCATGGAAATCCTGGCGCAAAACGCGGGCATCAGGATGACGCACGTGCCCTTCACCGGCGCGGGCCCCGCGGTCGTTGCATTGCTGGGCGGGCAGATCGATGCGGTCTCGACCGGCCCCGCCACTGTGTTGCAACAGGTCAAGGCCGGCAAGGTACGCGTGCTGGCGCACTGGGGTACGGCGCAGCTGGGCGCACTGCCCGATGCCCCCAGCCTGAAAGACGCCGGCTACAACGCTGAATACGCCCAGTGGTCGGGCCTCTTCATTCCCAAAGACGTGCCTGAGCCGATTGCCCAGCGCCTGCGCGCAGCCGCCAGGGCCGCAGCACAGGATGCGAAGGTGAAGGACGTCATCCTCGGCGCGGGCAGCCCGGTGCAGTACCAGGACTCCTCGGATTTTGAAAAATATGTGCAGGCCGATGCAGCCCGGATGTCAGCCGTGGTCAGGCGCATCGGTAAGGTCGAATAGAAAAACCAACACATCAAAACGAAAGAGACATCATGAATTTCAAACTTTCCATCCTGCTGGCTGGCACAGTCGCTGCCGCCCTCTCCGCCACCCTCTTTGCCACCACGGCCAGCGCTCAAGGCTACCCCAGTAAACCGGTGAAGATCATCGTGCCGTTTGCGGCAGGCGGCCCGGCCGACAACTATGCGCGCTTCATCGGCAAGGGCCTGCAGGATGCCCTCGGCCAAAGCTTTGTGGTGGAAAACCGGCCTGGTGCTGGCTCGGTGATTGGCACCGATGCCGTGGCCAAGTCGCCAGCCGACGGCTACACGCTGCTGATGATGTCCAACACCCAGACCGTGAACGAAACACTGGTACAGGGCAAGCCCTACCAGCTGATGCGCGACTTTGTCCCGGTGGCTCCGATCAACTATTCAGACCTGGTGCTGGTGGCCAACCCCGGCACGCCATTTTCAAACCTCAAGGACATGACAGCCCAGGCCAAAGCCAGGCCCGGCAAGATCAACTATGCGTCGTCGGGTACCGGCACGCCGTACCACATGGCCGGCGAACTGTTCAAAAGCATGTCGGGTGTTTACCTCGTGCACATTCCCTACCGGGGCAGCTCGGGCGCGCGCACCGACGTGATCGGCGGGCAGGTCGAGGTGATGTTCGACGCCGTCACCACCATGGTCGAGCAGATCAAGGCCGGCAAGGTCAAGGCGATTGCCACCACTGGCAAGGTGCGCTCGGACGTGCTGCCCGATGTGCCCACCATGAGCGAGGCCGGCCTGCCCGGCTACGAGGCCACCATCTGGCTCGGCCTGATGGCGCCCAAAGGCACGCCCAAAGACGTGGTGGACAAACTCAATGCGGCGGTTTCAAAGATTGCCGGCCAGGCGGACGTGAAGCAACTGTGGAACAAGCAGGGTGCCGTTCCGATGGTGATGACGCCTGCCGTGTTTGACAAATACATGCAGGATGACATTGCCAAGTGGGCGCGCGTCATCAAGAACGCCAACATCAAGGCAGACTGATTTGGACGCCATTCGAATTTTCAGCGGCGGCGCAGCGCAAGGCCTGGTCACCCGGCTCAAGGACGGCTTTACCCGGAAGTCCGGCATCAGCGTGGACGGCACCTTCGGCGCTGTCGGCATGATGAAAGACAAGCTGCTGGCAGGTGAGCCCTGCGACATCATGATCCTCAGCGATGCGCTGATCACTGAACTGACCGGCAGTGGTGATCTGGTTGCAGGAACCGCGCAGGCACTGGGTGCCGTCAAGACCGGCGTGGCAGTCAAGACCGGCGAAAAGGCAGTGGATGTCAGCAGCCCGAATGCATTGAAAGCCACATTGCGCGCAGCACGCGGCATTTACTTTCCCGACCCCATCAAGGCGACAGCCGGCATCCATGTGATGAAGGTGCTGAAAGCCTTGGGGCTGGATGTTGAACTGGCCGATCGCCTGCGCCCTTACGCCAACGGCGCAACAGCGATGAAGGCCATGGCAGAGTGCAAAGAAGCTGGGCTCATCGGCTGCACACAGGCGACGGAGATTCTGTTCACCGAGGGTGTTGATCTTGTCGCGCCACTGCCCAAAGAGTTTGAGCTGGCGACTGTCTACACCGCAGCTGTCTGCACAAAAGCAGGCCAGCCCCAGGCTGCGCGCGAGTTGATTGCGATGCTGGCGAGCGCAGAGTTTTCTGCGCTGCGCCGGGATTGCGGGTTTGAGGCTTGAGCTCAAACAAGCGTGCGTGCGCGTTTACGTGAGGGTTCGATTGCTAAAACTCAATTTGCCAAGCGTGACAGCGGGGGAATCGCTCATCGCAAGCTTCTAAGTAAGTTGATGACCATACAAATAACAAAAGAACCAAAAAAATAGTTCAGAGGCATAAGGACCGAAATCCAAAGCATGTATGCATATTTCTGCATGGGATTCAAAATACAAAAGTAAACATGTTCATAGTCAGCATCTCTGGGAGGCAGTCCAGATTTCATGCCGATTTTGGTAGGCCTCACACCCCACTTAGGCAGTAAAAGGACGATGGACCCCAAACATGCAGCATAAAGAACGAATACAACCCAGACCGTCATGTATTGATCTAGCGTAATTTGCGCATTCAATGCAAGCGCAATGATTGACCACACCGCGTTAGGAATTTTTCGGTAGTCAGCCAAATCCGGACGAATCAGAAATTCATTCGCCAGCAACATCAGCGGAGTCAGTGTGAATGCTAGAAGATTGAGGCGCCGGTAGTAAGCCTGCAAAGAATGTTCAGCTGGTCCCCAAAAAAAGGGGTAGTTCAAGCTGTTGGGCATTCTTCGCATAACTCGCCAAGAATACGGTTCTAAGCCTGAGTCTTAAACGAGCAGCGCGTTCACACGCTTCACATAAGCCGCAGGATCAGCCGGCATGCCGCCCTCAGCCAGCAAGGCCTGGTCAAACAGGATGTTGGCCAAGTCGGCAAAGTTGGCTTCGTCCGTCGTGCCTTCCAACTTTTTGACCAGCGGGTGCTGGGCATTGACTTCCAGAATCGGCTTGGTCTCAGGCACGGCCTGGCCGGCCTGTTTCAGCATGCGTGCCAGCTGTGTCGACATATCACCGTCCTGCACCACCAGACAAGCCGGTGAATCGACCAGGCGCGAGGTGGCGCGTACATCGGTGGCCTTGTCTTTCAGCGCTTCTTTGAGCTTGTCGAGCACGGGCTTGAACTGGGTCTGCGCTTCTTCGGCGGCCTTCTTTTCGTCTTCGTCCTGCAGCTTGCCGAGGTCAACTGCGCCCTTGGCGACGGACTGCAGCGGTGTGCCGTCGAAGTCGTGCAGGTAGTTCAGCGCCCACTCGTCGACGCGGTCGGCCATCAGCAGCACTTCGATGCCCTTCTTGCGGAAGATCTCGAGCTGCGGGCTGTTCTTGGCGGCGGCCAGTGTGTCGGCGGTGATGTAATAAATCGCGTCCTGGCCTTCCTTCATGCGGGCCTTGTAGTCGGCAAAGCTGACGGTAGCGGTGTCTGTGGTCGACGATGCAAAACGCAGCAGTTTGGCCAGGCGCTCGCGGTTGGCAAAGTCTTCGCCCAGGCCTTCCTTCAGCACGGCACCGAACTCGGTCTGGAAGGTGGCAAATTTCTCGGCGTCATTCGCTGCCATGTCTTCGATCATCGACAGCACGCGCTTGGTGCAGCCTTCACGAATCGCTTTCACGGCGCGGCTTTCCTGCAGCAACTCGCGCGAGACGTTGAGCGGCAAATCAGATGAATCGACCACGCCTTTCACGAAGCGCAGATATGTCGGCATCAGCGCCTGGGCGTCGTCCATGATGAAAACGCGCTTGACGTAGAGCTTGACGCCTGCGGCCTTGTCGCGGTTGAACATGTCCATGGGCGCCTTGGACGGGATGAACAGCAGCTGCGTGTATTCCGTTGAACCCTCAACGCGGTTGTGCGTGGTGGCGAGCGGCGCGTTCTGGTCGTAGCTGATCTGTTTGTAAAACTCGTCGTACTGGTCTTGCGTGATGTCTTTTTTGGCGCGCGTCCAGAGCGCTGCGGCCTGGTTGACGGTTTCCCATTCGCCGGTCTTGACCATCTCGCCGGGCTGACGACCACCGGAGGGGTCATTGGGGATTTCTTCGCCATCTTTCCACTCTTCCTTCTCCATCATGATGGGCAGGGAGATGTGGTCGGAGTATTTGTTGATGACGCCCTTGAGCTTCCAGTTGTTCAGGTACTCCTCGGCCTCTTCCTTCAGGTGCAGGGTGATGCTGGTGCCGCGCTCTGCGCGCTCGATCTGCGCGACATCAAACTCGCCGGTGCCGTCGCTGGTCCAGCGCACGCCTTCGCCCGCAGGCAGCCCTGCGCGGCGGCTTTCAACCGTGATCTTGTCGGCCACGATAAAGCCCGAATAAAAACCCACGCCGAACTGGCCGATCAGCTGCGCGTCATTTTTCTGGTCGCCCGAGAGCTTGGCCATGAAGTCGCGTGTGCCGCTTTTCGCGATGGTGCCGAGGTTGTCAATCGCTTCCTGCTGCGACAGGCCAATGCCGTTGTCGGTGATGGTCAGGGTTTTGGCGGCCTTGTCGAACGTGACTTTGACTTTCAGCTCAGGGTCGGTCTCATACAGGCCCGCATCGTTAAGCGCTTCAAAGCGCAGTTTGTCGCAGGCGTCCGATGCGTTGGAGATCAGCTCGCGCAGAAAGATCTCGGGGTTGGAGTACAGCGAGTGCGTGACCAGCTTGAGCAGCTGGGCGACTTCGGCCTGGAATGCGAGGGTTTGTGAACTGGATGCGGATTTGGATGTGTCGGTCATGGTCTGGGTCATTGTTGTCTGGTCAATGGAAAAAGGGGGATGCGGCAAAACCGCGCAGGGCTGTATTTGGGTGCCGGTTCAGGCTTTTCAACAGCTGCGACTGCTACCCGGGAGCAGCGAGCCGTGATTTTACGGTGCCCCCAGCCCCTTCTATGGCTTCAGCCAGGTCAGCAACTGGGCCGTGACCTCGGGCTTTTTCAGCAGGTCCATGTGGTTCGTACTCGTGGCGACCCACTGGTTTTCAGGTTTGAAGCCCAGGCTGTGGTGCGCCTTGTCATGCTCGCCCAGCGCGCTGGCCAGCGGCACCAGGCCATCGCCCAGCAACTGGTCCTGCAAATCACCGGCTTTGGCGGATGTGGTGGCAGCCACCGTGAAACAGTCAACACCGGCCGGCAGCGGCAGGGGCTCGCGCTGGTCGGGTGCCATCTCGAAACGGTCAGCGTCTGCCCAGCCGCTGCCGATAGCATCACCGTAGCGCAGGTCGGTGATGCCGCTGCTGCGCACCTGGCCGATTTTGGCGAACGGCCGCGTTATGAAGTTGCTGCCCAGCAGCACATCCACCCAGTTGCCAACCCGCTCCAGCGGCGCGCCGTGGTGCGGGGTGCCCAGGAAGATGATGTTCTTGAGCTTGCTGCGCCAGGCCATACCGCCTTGCTCTGCAGCGTGGCAGGCGCTGCGCGACACCAGCCCGCCCATGCTGTGGGTAAGCAGCGTGATCTCGTCGACCGGTTGTGGCCACGCCTCGACCAGGCGCTCCATCAGTTCGGCAAACTCCTTGCCGTTGTGCGAGACGTGCCGGCCGGTGTTGTAGTGCAGGTAAACCGGCGTGTAGCCCAGTGCTTTTGCCAGTTCGTCACCGTGGTTGTAGTTACCTGTCGTCCACTGCAAATCATTCATGCAAAGGCCGTGCACCAGCACCAGAATCTTGCGGCCCGCCCTGTGCAATGCGAAGGTGATGCCGGCGCGGTCAAGCGCGAGCGGCTTGCCTTGGTGCCGCAGGCTCATGGTGATGGCCAGCGGGTTGGCGGTCTCCAGCAGCTGGTCACCCAGCACGCCGTTGATGGCAGACAACATGGCCTCGCGCTGCGGTGACGATGCCTGCTCACCCACCAGCGGTTTTGCGCCGGCCAGCAACAGGTCGGCCGCGCCACCCGCCAGTCGCGTGACGGCTTTCACGCCGCCGTAAACAAACCCGGTAATGCCCGCAGCCTTCACGCCGGTAGCGCCCGGCGTGCCGTCAACAAAACGCGAGCCCAGCAGGCCGAAAGGTGCTGCGACGGTTTTGTAAACGCCGCCCTGCACTGCTTCGGCCAGGCCGGTCACCCCCAGCACACCCTGGGTCGCCAGCTGCGCCAGCCCCTGAATGTCAGACACATGCAGCCAGGTCGGCAGGCGCTCGCGAAGGCTGGCCGCGGGCAGGTCTGTATTTGAGAAGCGGGGGTCTTGGGTCATCAGCCATTGTGGCGGTACAGGTGCGCGCGAGGCAAGGCGGTCGGCGAAGGCAATGAACGCTATGAAATCAGTAGCTGCTCACGCTCGTGTTTATTGACCTGCAGCCCGATTTGGCACCTGAAAATGGCTTTTTTGGGCTGTTTTTGGGCATCAGGTGAGCACCAGACGGGCCAAAAACCTGAAAAGTTAATATGGAAGTTAACTTTTTGCAAATTTTTAACGTACACGTTAAATTTTTAAGGTGTACGTTAAGTTCGGACTTGCTTTGACCAAGCGCCCTCAATAAGTGAGCGTCACCGTCACGATGTCCGTATAAGCCCCGGCCGGCGCGGTCGCCTGCGGCGGCACGCGGCCGTAGACGGTTTGCGTCAGCGGGCTGGATTCGCCCGCGCCCGTGCCGTCTGATGTGTCGGTGCCCGGCGTATTGCCCCAGCGCTGGGTGCGCGCGGCGTCGCGATACAGCTCATAGGTGATGTAGTTGCTGGCGGCGCTGCGCATGCGCCGCACGGTGCCGCTGGCGTTGCTGCCGTTGGACAGCCCCAGCCGCCAGTTGGTGCCGGCGGGGCAGCGCACGATGATGGTCGAGGTCTGGTCGCGGTTGGCAAACAGGGCGCCCACGGTGCCGAAGTCGAGGTCGGTCGACAGCGTGATGCGGCATGAGTTGGACACCGTGGCGCTGGCCGATGTGTAGAAAGTGGTGTTGCCCCGGCCACCGCCACTGCCTGCTGTCATGCAGTTGGCCGGGTAGGCGCTGTTGCTCCATGACCAGTAGAGGGCCGAGCCGCCCAGTTGGGTCTGAAAACCATTGGTGGCCGGCAGGTTCTGCCCCGCCGGCACGCGGCCGTAGATGGGCACGGTGTTGGTCTGCTGCACATATCCGCCGGGGATCAGCACCGGCAGGCTGACGACAGGGTAGCCGCCGCCTGCCGGTGGCGGGCCGATGATCTGGGTGCGTGCCGCGTCCGAGTAAAGGTCGTATTCCATCTGCGCGCCGTTGTAGTTGGTCATGTAGCGCGGGCTGATGCCGGGAATCGGCGAGCCCTGGGCAATGAACATGCAGACGCGGTAATACGTGGGGTTGGCGTTCGACTGGCAGACAAAGGGAATGCTGTTTTGCGTGTCGGTCTGGTCGTCGGGGCTGACGGTGCCGAAGGCCAGGCTGCCAGTGGCCGACATGTAACAACCCTGGGCGGCTGCGGTGCCGGGCGCTACAAGACCCGCGAGCGCCAACATCAACATGGCGGCGATGTTGCAGAAGCGGCGATAGACGGGGTGGAGGCGTCGGGTCATGGCGGGCTTACAGGGTTAGGGGTGACGGGGTTACTGGCAGGTCAGGGTGCCCAGGTCCACCAGGCCACTGGGCTGGTCGGGCAGGGCAAGGGTAGCTCGGCAGGTGCCCGTGGCCGTCTCTACATCAAGCACCGCGCCGCGCGCGGGGTCTTCAAGATAGACAAGGCCATCGTAGCCCACCACGGTGGTAGCGGCATTGGCACCAGCACCGGCTGCGGGCGGCTTGCCGGATGCACTGATGGTGACGACGCTGCCCAGCGGCGGCGGCTCGCCCGCGGCATTTTTCAGGATCAGCTGCACGGCCAGGATGCGGCGCATTTCAAACTTTGCCGCCACGCCGCTGCGCCCGGCCGGTACGGCGTCAAGGCTGGTGCGGTTGATGTGCATGTCCGGCGGCAGCTTGAGTGTGTCTATGCTGATGCGGTTGTGTTGGTAAGCGTTCAGGCGACTGACAAACAGCAGGCCGTCCTCGTCGGTTTCGCCGACCAGGCGGTTCTCAAGCCGCACCGGTATGCCGGCCATGCCGTTGGTCGATACCACGGCAAAGCCATCATCTACACGGCGCGTGGGCTGCACCTTGCCCTGCATCATGACCACGCTGCCGCTGGCGTTGCCGAACAGCGAGGTGCTCGATGGCGCGCCCTGCCCACCGCGGAAATGGCTGATACCGCCAGAGAACTGGCCGTAAGAGGTGGTGCGGCTCAACTGACCCTGGCCACTGCTCAGGCCGTTAGCCGCATTGCCGCCGTTGCCATAGTCGGCATTGGCCTGCACGCGCCAGCCCCAGCCGTCTTCGTCCGACGGCGCAGAGCGGGCCGCATCAAGTGTGAGGCCGCTCGCGTCGCGCGTCCTGCGTGCGCTGGCCGACACCGAGGTGTCTCTATCCAGCAGAACAGACCAGCCGACATAGAGCTGCGGCCCGCCCGGCTCACCAAAGCTGCGGTTCAAATTGACGGTGAGCGAACCGTAGCGCTCAAGCTGCTTAGACCAGCTCAGGCTGGCAAAGCGCGTGATCGGCGAGCCGGTATATTGCTGGCGCAGCAGCGCAAAACCAAACTGGCCCAGGCTGGTGTCAAAACCCACATAGGCCGAGTCGCTGAGCCGGGTGACGGGCGCGCCGTTCAGGCTGGCGATGTCGCGGTAACGCGCATCAGCCCTGAGCGAATTGACGGAGGCGTTGAAGTAACGCGCAATCCACTGGTAGCCGAGGCTGGCCTGAGCGCCTGAGCTGCTTGCCCTGCCCGCCCCACCCGCGTAATGGCTGCCTGACAGCGACGCGGTGACCACCCCGCCCTGCCCGCCCAGCAGCCAGGCCACTCCGCCACCGGCAAGCTGCAGACCGCGCGTCGCCTCCGCATGGCCTTCGAGCGTGAGGCGGTCGGTGTAGCCGTGGCGGGCACTGGCGCTGAGAACGGGCTCATTGCCGTATGAAAACGATTTGAGCGCGTAGTCCTGGCGTATCACGCCGGCGTCGAGAGACCAGTCCGACAGGCCCGCTGCCAGCAACTGCGGCGAGCCGTAAATATCAAAACTCACCAACCTGCTCTGGCCATTGATGTCGGTGATCACCATCTGCGCCTGGCCCCTGCCATTGAGCGACGGCGCACTGTTCAACTGAAACTGCCCGGGCTGCACCTGCTGGGTGGACTGCTTCATGCCGTTGATAAACAGATCTACGGTTGACGGCAGTACCGCACTGCCCTGGAAGGCGGCCAGCGGCGCGGTAACGCGGTAGGGCTGAAGCCCGAAGTTGCTGGCCAGCCGCACGCCGCCTATGCGCAGCGCACGCGACCAGCCGAGTGCGCCCGTGATGGTGTCGCCCACCGTGAGCGTGGTCAGCTCATCGGGAAAGTCGCGCTGCCACGAGGTGTCGAGCCGCACGTTGCGGCCCTGCGTGTTGCCAGCGCCCACACCAACACGCGTGGCCATGGTGTTGCTGAAGATGCCGGGGCCGATGCCAAAGACCCGCGCTTCGCTCACGCCGTTCAATGCGCCCTGCCCCGCCGACTGCTGCGCATACAGGTCGTAGTTGAGCAGCACGCCGGGCACGCGAGCCGCAGGATCAACACGCGGCCGGTCTGACAGCGCGGCATCAATCTTCAGCAGCGGCCTGTCCAGCAGCGCGATAGGGGCGGTCAGGGTGATGCGCTGGCGCGGCTCGTCGTAGTTCACCTGCAAGCCCGCAAGGTTGGCCAGTGCGATCTGGCCGGCCTGGCTTGAGGCGGTATCGCTGCCCGGCCATTTCAGGCCGAGTTCACGCAGGGTGGCGGCGGAGGCAAAGAGTGCACCGCGCTGCATCATGAAGGGCTTGATCTCCTCAATGGGCACCCCATTGAGCGTGACAGCGAGGTAGAGCTCAAGCGGCTGCGTGCCGGCTTGCGCGGGAGCCCCGGCTGCAGCGGTGTCCGGTATCGAAGAGGGTACAACCTGTGCGCCGGCACTTCCCAGCGCCGAGGCCAGCGTCACACTAAGGGCGATCAGTGAGGGGCAGTGTCTGCTCTTCTTGATCGTCATTGAACTTTGCCTTGAAGGCACCGCCGGACTTAAGCGCCGGCAGGGGCAAGGGCAGCGGCCACTGCATGGTCTGGCCAGCCAGCACATAACCCATCAGGCCCGGGAAAAGAATGTTGCGTTGCCCACGCGCATCCACATAAGCGAGCTGGCTGATTTTGGCGCGGCGCGCACCGTTATTGGCAATGACCAGCGTCGATGCATCCGGGCCGCTGGCCTTGACGCTGGCCGCGAGGCGGGTCACATCTGCCAGTGGCATGGCGCCGTTGGCCGCTGATGCAGGCGCCAGCGCAGCACTGCCTGCAGCCGCAGACGGCAATACAAACACCGGCACTGAATAGCGCAGCAAGAATTGCAGGCCGGCCGCAGCCGATGGTTGCGCAGCATCAGTGCCGGGCAGCTCGTCGATGATGAGGCGGTAGGTTTTCTCCTGCGCCGCAGGTGCCGGCTGCAGGCGCACGATGCGCACCATCTGGCGCGCGCCGGGCGCGATCTCGACAATGGGCGGGCTGGCGACGATCTCACGCGTGGCGTCGAGCTTCTCGGTGCCGCCGGATTGTGTCCACGCCTGCACACGGACCTGCGCGCGCAGCGTGGTCTTGCCGCTGTTGCTGAGGAACATGGCCTGGCTTTGCTCCTGCGCAGGAATGTCGAGCGAAATCGGCGTGACCTGCAGCCCGGCTGCCGATGCCGGAGCGGTGGCACACATCACCACAACAACGAGCGCAGCACAAGCCAGTTCAAAAAAGGAAACGCCGCCCGGAAGGCGGCGTATTTGGAGCCGCATGGATCAGTAAGTAACAGTGGCGATCACGGTGTCAGTATAGGCACCTGCGACACCGGCAGCGCTCGGCACGCGGCCATACACCGTCAGCGTCTGGTTGGCACCGGTGCCCGTGCCGGCTTGCGTCGTGCCAGCGGTCGTACCCCAGGCGTTGGCAAATGCGGCATCACGGAACAGGCCGTAGCCGATGAAGTTGGTCGTACCGTTTTTCATCTGGCGCGTGGTGGTGTAGTTCAGGCCGTTGCCCAGGCCGATGGTGTAAGGCGTGCCGCTGGTGCACTTCACGGTCAGCACACCGCCGGTCGAGGCGACGTTGGCAGCGGTCGATGCGACGGAGCCAAAGTCAACGTCGGTAGGCGCCACAGTGTGGATGTCGCAGGTAGACGTGACGGTGATCTTCACGGTCATGTTGGCGGTGTCGGTGGCGGCAGTTGCGGCACCGAAGGCGCCCAGGCAGGCAGCGGAGATGATGGAAGCGCGGAAGATTTTGTTCATGATGATCCTGAGATGGTTGTGATGATTCGCTGGGTTCGATGGTGCGAAAGATCAATACGTGACGGTGGCGATGACGGTGTCTGTGTAGGCGCCTGCAGCCGAAGCAGCAGATGGCACGCGGCCGTAAACGGTGAAGTTCTGGTTCGCGCCGTTGCCCGTGCCGGCAGCCGACAGCGGAACAGTCGAGCCCCAGGCGTTGGAGAAGGCCGCATCGCGGAACAGGCCGTAACCCACAAAGTTGGCGGTGCCGTTTTTCATCTGGCGCGTGGTGCTGAAGTTCAGGCCGTTGTCCAGACCAATCGTGTACGGCGTGCCAGTGGTGCACTTGACGGTCAGCACGCCGCCGGTCGCAGCGACGTTGGTGGCGGTGGATGCTACGGAACCGAAATCAACATCAGTCGGTGCAACGGTGTGGATGTCGCAGGTAGCCGTGACAGTGATCTTCACGGTCATGTTGGCGGTGTCGGTGGCGGCGCTGGCGGCACCGAAAGCGGCCAGGCAAGCGGCTGAAATCAGCGAAGCGCGAAAAGCTTTGTTCATAAGACCTGAAGACCTTTAAATGAGGACAAAAAACCGGTGGCGGGGCTTTCGGTGCTGGCCTGGATTCGACGCCTTTGGGGGTCGGTGATCCGGAAGTCTGGGGCCCGAAATTTGTGGAAGCGCTGCCTTTAAGGGCAGATAAGTCGCTGTTTACCGCCTGCGAAGACCTATTGTATTTTTACAATTAGTTTCATGTTGCACCAAAATCGTGAACTTTTCGGCGCAAACCTAAGTTTTTAGGCCTTTTACAAGCTCAAAAGTTCCATACTTGTTTCGTAAAGTTACAACTCGTAAGCTTGGCGGCCAAAAAAAGACGCAAAAGCCGCCGCAACTCAGCGTTACGGGTAAACCCTTTGTTTTCAGATTCTGCGAATTGCTGTCGTATTCATTTGACGCGTCAGCCGGGCGCCAGACAGGTTCCCCGAGCGTCGGCGCGCCAGCTCAGCGGCACATCTGCGTCACTTCGCCCGGCTGCGCCAGCGCGTCGGCGCCTGGTGCCGGGGGGGTGGCCGGCACGGGCAAGGCAGCCCCGGGGTTGAGCAGGTTGTGGATGCGGATGGCCAGCGCAAAACGCGGGTAAACCGAATCGCCCGCGCCGTTCGAGCCGTTGGCCAGCAGCACGACATCATCGCCACTGCCGAAGTGGGTGTTCACAGCAGCGAAATTCACGGTCTGCCCAGCTGCGCCGTAGCTGCCAGGCCCGCCCAGATACGCCACACCCATGCCAGCCGGTGCGGGCTTGCCATTGGCCTGCATGGCGGGCTTCTGGATCAGGGCCAAGGTTTGCGCCGGCAGCAGCTTGCCGCTGTAGAGCGCGCCGTTCCACCGCACCTGGTCAGACGCGGTGGACACCACGCCGCCAGCAGCATCAAAGCCGGCATTGAGGTCTGGGCACAGGCGCCAGCTGTCGGTGGTCTTGATGCGGTAATGCCCGGCTGCGGCGCCGGGCACATCGCGCCCGCCCGGGAGCGTGGAGGCGGCCATGCCCGCAGGCTTGAAGACCATGTCCTGCAGCACGGTCTGCAGCGGCTGCCCGGTGACGCGCTCGGCCACCATGCCCAGCAGCGTGAAGCCGGCATTTGAATAGTCGTACACCGCACCGGGGGGCGCAAACAGGCCGCGCGCGTTGAGCCGGGCGATGAAGTCGGCGCGCGGGGGCGGCGGGTTTACCAGAGACTGTTGTACCGTGCCGAACAGGTCCGAGTCCTCGGCATTGGCGCCGGGGATGCCGCTGACGTTTTGCATCACCTGCATCAGGGTGGGCGACGGTTGCAGCGTCACCTCGGGCAGCCAGCGCGAGATCGGGTCCTGCAGCGACAGCTTTTTCTGCTCGCCCAGCATCAGCAGCGTCGCCACCGTGAGCTGTTTGGTGACTGAGCCTATGCGCACAGGCGTGGCAGCTGTCATGGGGGTGCCGGTTCGCACATTGGCAGCGCCATAACCACGCTCATACTGCACCTCACCGCCCCGGCCCACCGCGAGTTGCAGGCCCGGCAGCACAGCGGGCACATACTCGGCCACCATGGCGTCGATCTGCGCCTTCTGGGCGTCTGTCAGTGGTGCGGCTGTCACCTGGAAAGACGCAGCGAGCAGGCCGAGCAAGGGCACAGATGCCAGACGAGAGCTTTTGAACTTCCGGGTGGAGGGGTATTTCATGGCTATCGCTCCTGAACAAGTGGAATCAAAAAGCAGACAGCTCCGTCTGCCATGACCGGATTGTTGAACCGCCCTGTTGCACCGCTGCTTCAGCCAGAAGCGTTGCGCATTCCAATGGCAACGCAGGCCCCGCACGCAGCCCTTACCCGGACAGGGCTTAAAAACTCTCGTGCGGCATCAGGTAGCGCCATTGGCCAACCGGCAGGTGCCCCAAGTTGACCCTGCCAATGCGCACGCGCTTGAGGCCGGTCACAAACAGGCCGACCTGCTCGCACATGCGGCGGATCTGGCGTTTTTTGCCTTCTGTCAGTACAAAACGCAGCTGCTCGGGGTTTTGCCAGCTGACCTTTGCGGGGCGCAGCGCCTGACCGTCCAGGCTGAGGCCATGATTGAGCAGCGCCAGCTTTTCTGGCGGAAACACCGCCTGCACATTGCTGCTTTCGCCGCCAACGCCAAGGCTGACGCGCACCAGGTATTCCTTTTCCATCAGCGAGTCCTCGCCAATCAGCTGCCTGGCCACGCGGCCATCCTGGGTCAGCACCAGCAAACCGATGGAGTCGATATCGAGACGCCCAGCCGGTGCAAGGCCACGCAGTTGCTCATGGCCCCAGCGCATGCGGCTGTTGCACTCGCGCCAGCGGTTTTGCGGCTGCACCAGCACGACGGCGGGCTCATGGCCGTCTTCGGCCTGGCCGCTGACATAACCCACGGGTTTGTTGATCAATATGGTGACCTGCTGGCGCTGCTGCTGCTCGGCCTGGCGGTCCACCTCAATGCGTGCATCGAGTGCCACCGGCTGACCCATGACGGCAGGCGCGCCGTTGACACGCACCCAGCCCTTGATAATCCAGTCGTCGGCCTCGCGCCGCGAACACAGGCCCAACTCGGCCATGCGTTTGTTCAGGCGCACGGTGGTGCCCGTAGAGGCGCCGGGCGTGCCAGCTGGTGCTGCTGCGGCTGCACGGATGCGGACGGCAGCTGGTTTTGGGGCGGGAGGTTTGGGGGGAAGGGATTCAGCCATGGCCGACTGATTTTAAGTCGCTACCTCTCCATGCGCCCCTCGCAGCGTCCCGGCGTAGATCAAGCCGGAACGGCAGCCGCCTGCCGGCTCGCACCTATGTGGCCGCGCAGGTCGTGCACGATGTCGCTGAATTCCTTGGTGTAGGTGATCTCCAGCTCGCGCGGGCGCGGCAACTCGATCTCGCGTTTGGCGACAAACCGCCCCGGGCTCTTGCTCATCACGTACACGGTATCGGCAAGGAAGACGGACTCGCGCAGGTCGTGCGTGACGAGAATGACATTGAAGCGCTGCTCAGTCCAGAGGTCACGCAAGATGCACCAGAGCTCTTCACGCGTGAAGGCATCGAGTGCGCCGAAGGGCTCGTCGAGCAACAAGAGCTTTGGTTCATGAATCAGTGCGCGGCAAATACTGGCGCGCTGCTGCATGCCGCCAGACAGCTGCCAGGGAAACTTGTCTTCATATCCGCCCAGCCCGACTTTTTGCAGCAGCTTGCGGGCACGTTCTTCGTATTCCTTCTTCTTGTCGCGAAAACTGCTGCGGAATGGCTCGACGATCTCCAGCGGCAGCAGCACGTTTTCCATCGTCGTGCGCCACGGCAGCAGCGATGGCGCCTGGAAGGCCATGCCTGACACCTTGAGCGGGCCGGTGACGTGCTTGCCGTCGATGATGATGTTGCCTTTTGAGGGCATACGCAGGCCAGTAGCCAGTTTCATGAAGGTGGATTTGCCGCAACCCGATGGCCCGACGATGGCGATGAACTCGCCCTGCCGCACCTTGAGGTCAATCGCCTCGACGGCAAACTTCTGCTGGGCCAGCAACTCCTCGTTGTAGGCCAGCCAGACATCGCGAAAGTCGATAAAGGAGTCGGTGTTTGTATTCATGATTCAAAAGTGAAAGTCTTCGCGCCGGCAAAAGACGCCAGCGCAAAGTTGCCGACCTCGCGGTCCTGGTCGCCGGTGCCCGAGCCGACGCCAATGCCGCCTATGACCTGGCCGTCAACAACGATGGGCAGGCCGCCCTTGAGGTTGGTGGTGAGACCGCCGGTGGCGCTCGCGAGTTTTGCAGCCAGGCCTTCTTCGGTATTGCCCGTCGGCACACGACTTGAGGCAGCCGTCATGGCCTTGTGAATGGCGGACTTTTCAGACAACACCTTGGCACCATCCATGCGCACAAAGGCCAGCAGGTTGCAGCCCTCGTCGACGATGGCGATGCACTGCGGCTGCTTCATGGCCACGGCCTTTTCAATCGCGGCATTGAGCAGCTGAAGCGCGCCGGTATGTGAGAGCTTGAGCTGGCTGAAAGTGGGGTTCATGCGAAGGTGCTTTCGGGTTCTGTTTCAAGATCGGTATTCAGGCAATCAGTGACCAGCATCTTGCCCGGTGCATGCGTTATGAAAAAATCAATTCCCGACTTCTGCAGGGCCACCATTGCGGTCAGGCCGCAGCCCCAGTACATGGGGACTTCATCGGGTAGCGGCAACAGCACCTCGCCAAAATCAGGCCGCGCGATATCGGCAATACCCAGCGCGCCAGGGTCACCGACATGAAAGGGCCCGCCATGCACATTTGAGAAGCGCCCCGTGACCTCCCGCACCAGGTCAACAGACTCGCTGGCAAACGGCCGCATCGACACCACCAGCGGCCCGCCAAAAATACCTTTGCCGCGCGTCTCTACCTTTGTCGTAAACAGAGGTCCCTGTATGCCCAGCTCGACATGGCGCAGGCGTACGCCGGCTTTGAGCAGCGCGTCTTCCATGGAGAACCAGCAACCAATAGCCACGGCCACGAGGTCGTCGCGCCACACATACGAAATGTCAGTAACTTCTTGCGGGGCTAAGCTTGACCTGTGCATGAGGTAGCCCGGAAGGTCTGTGCACACATCCAGATCAATGCCCAGCGCCGGAATGCGCGGGCTGCCCGCCTCGCCAACACCGAGCACCGGGCAGGCAAAGGCATTGAACTTGCAGAAGGCAACGAAGTCGTGCACATGCCGTTCTGGCATCACCACCAGGTTGGCCTGCACATGGCCAGGCGCGCGCCCGGTCGTCAGCCCGGTGTAGTCACCGCGCCGTATGGCGTGCCTGAGCTCAAGTGCAGAAGTCATCAGAAGGCTCAGACAGAGCGGATGTTGCCGCCGTCGCAGCGCAGCATGCTGCCGGTCATGTAACTTGCGGGAACGCTGGCGACAAATGCCGCCAACGCACCAAACTCTGCAGGCGCGCCGTAGCGCCCCATGGGGATCATGGAGGTCGAGCGACGCTTGGCCTCTTCGACCGTGATGCTGTCTTTCTTTGCGACTGCTTCGTCTGTCAGGCGCACACGCTCTGTGTCTATGCGGCCCGGAATCAAGACGTTGACGGTCACGCCGTCTTTGGCAACTTCCATCGACAGGGTTTTGGACCAGGTCACCAGCGCATTGCGCAGGGTGTTGGAGACACCGAGTATCGGGATCGGCTGCACCACGCCCGTCGACACCACCGTCATGATTCGGCCCCACTGGCGCTTGCGCATGCCGGGTAACAGCGCATCGGTCAGCGTGATGACCGACAACACCATCTCGTTGAAGCTTGATGTCCACTCGGCGATACCGCGCTCGCTGGCACCGCCGTAGCCCGGACCGCCTGTGTTGTTGACCAGGATGTCGATGGCGCCAAAGCTGTCGGTGATTTTTGATGCGAAGGCAGAAAGACCCACCGTGTCGGCCAGGTCCACCGCAAAAGCCTCGACGTGCACACCCGGGTTGCAGGCTTTCAGTTCAGCCACGGCCGCTTTCATGCGTTCTGCATCGCGGCCAGTAATGGCCACATGCACACCTTCGCGTACCAGCGCATGCGCAATGCCCTGGCCTATGCCGCGGTTGCCGCCCAGCACGAGTGCGCGTTTGCCTGTGATGCCTAGGTCCATGCCCTGTCTCCTTTTTTTGCCCTGAAGCGCTTGAGAAATTGCCCCTGCCCCGGCTTGCCCAGCAGCTCACCTTCATGGCAGACCACCTGCCCGCGCGACAGCACCGTGACCGGCCAGCCAGTGAGCGTGCGACCTTCATAGGGTGTGTAGTCGACGTTGTGGTGCAGCATGTCGTTGGTGATGGTGACCTTGCGCTCCGGGTCCCAGATGGCGATGTCGGCATCTGCGCCCACGGCAATCGTGCCCTTCTGCGGGTGCAGGCCGTAAAGCTTGGCGGCGTTGGTTGAATTGAGCGCCACAAAGCGGTTGAGGTCAAGGCGGCCGGTCATCACGCCTTCGGAGAACAACAGCGCCGAGCGCGTCTCCAGCCCCGGTATGCCGTTGGCCACCTTGCTGAAGGAAATTTTCGGGCCGTACATCAGCTTGCCGCCCTCATCAAAACGATAGGGGGCGTGGTCGGAAGAGAAGATGTCGAACAGGCCGTCTTCAATGCCCTGCCACACATGGGCCTGATTGGCCGGGTCACGTGGCGGCGGGCTGCACATGCATTTGGCGCCCAGAAAATCAGGCAGGGCCAGGTCACGCGTCGACAAAAACAGGTATTGCGGGCAGGTCTCTGCAAAGATCTTCACGCCGCGTGCACGGGCGCGGCGGATTTCTTCCATCGCGTCCTTGCCCGACACGTGCACGATGAGCAGGTTGGCCTCGGCCACTTCAGACAGCGTGATGGCGCGGTGCGTGGCTTCACGCTCGACCGCCATGGGGCGCGAGTCCTCGTGGTAACGCGGCTCGGTCTTCCCTTCGGCCTCGAGCTTTTCAGTCAGCCAGGCAATGCATTCATAGTTTTCGGCATGGATCATGGTCAGCGCGCCGGCACGCTGGTTGACGTCAAGCACATCCAGAATCTGCCTGTCCGACAGCTTCATGGCCTCATAGGTCATGTAGACCTTGACCGAGGCATACCCTTCGGCAATCAGCGAGGGCAGCTCGTCCTTCAGCACTGGCTGGGTCGGGTCGGACACGATGAGGTGAAAACCGTAATCAATATAGGCCTTGCCACCGGCACGACGGTGGTAGTCCTCAACTGCTGCACGCACTGACTGGCCACGGTGCTGCACCGCGAAGGGAATGATGGTGGTGGTACCGCCGAACACGGCCGACAGGCTGCCCGACTCGAAGTTGTCAGCCATGATGGCACCGCCCGAGGCCAGGCCCTGGGCGCGCGGCTGGTCGAGGTGGCAATGGGCATCAATGCCGCCAGGCAGAACCAGCTTGCCGGATGCGTCAATGGTTTGTTTGGCGTTCGTCAGCGAACTGCCGAGCGCCACAATTTTGCCGCCAGCGATGCCGACATCACTGCGAAAGGTGTCCGATGCGGTGGCGACTGTGCCACCCCGGATGACGAGATCAAATTCAGTCATTCAATTCTTCGCGGGTTCAGGAGAGCATGCCGTCGTCACGCTGGGACCAGAAAGTCGTGCGTTTTTCGATCACGGCAAAGATGGCATACATGGCCACACCCATGACGGACGTGACGATGAGGCCGGCGAACACCAGCGGTGTATCAAAGTTGGAGGTGGCAGCCATCATCAGGTAGCCTATGCCGCGCTTGGACGCCACCGTCTCTGAAATGATGGCCCCCACAAAGGCCAGCGTGACCGCGACCTTGAGTGATGCAAAGAAATAAGGCATGGCCCGCGGAAAACCGACCTTGACCAGGATGTCGCGGCGGCTGGCGCCCAGGGCGCGCAGCACGTCGAGTAGTTCAGGTTCGACGGTGGCCAGACCCGTCGCGATGTTCACCGCAATCGGGAAGAAGGACACCATGAAGGCCGTGAGGATGGCGGGCACGGTGCCCGCGCCAAACCAGATCACAAACACCGGCACCACCGCCACCTTGGGAATGCTGTTGAAAGCCACCAGCACCGGGTAAAGCCCGCGATAGATCAGGCGCGACGAACCTATGGCGATGCCCAGCGCCACACCCAGCACCACGGCGAGCACAAAACCCGCCAGCGTCGAGAGCAGCGTGAAGCCTGCGTTTTCAAGAATGGGCGACGTCCACTGCATCATGGACTGCGCAATCGCATAGGGGCTGGGCAGCAGGAAAGGCTTGATGTCAAACGCGACACAGGCGAACTGCCAGATGACGAGAAGGCCGATCACAAAAAACCAGGGCATCGCGTTTTCAAGCGTGCGTGTACTCATCTTCATGATCGGCTTTCTTCTGTCATTTTCAGGTCAGTTCAGGCTTGGAGCAACCTGATGTTCAAGGCAGCTTGCGGCTGGCGAGCGGTGGAAGGAAAGCGTTGGTAAACACGTCTGCCGAGGTGGGTTTGCCCGGCAGGTCAAAGGCTTTGGACAAGACCGCCACCGATTTGTCCAGACGTGCAGCGCGTACGCCGCCCATACCGTCAGCCGTTGATTCAGGCGTGGTGATCTGGTTCTTGATCAGCCACTGCAGCTTTTCCATCTCGAGCTTTTCATCGGCCAGCGGTGCCTGCTTTTTCAGCGCAGCAATCGCGGAAGCCGGGTTGGCCACGGCATCACGCCAGCCCTTGGCAGCTGCGGCCACAAAACCCTTGACGACGGCAGGCTTGGTCTCGAGCATCTTTTTGGATGCGACGATGCCGTTGCCGTAGAGGTCCATGCCGAGGTCGGAGTAGTACTGGAACCTGATGTCGGCGGGCTTGATGCCCTGCTTGGTCAGGCCGAAGTACATGGTGGAATCAAAACCCAGGATGGCATCGACATCACCCTTGAGCAGCATGGCCTCACGCAGGCGAAGGTCACCATACTCCCACTTGACGGAATCGGGCTTGATGCCCGCCAGGCTGGCGTACACCGGGAAAAGCTTGTAAGCGCCATCGGTCAGCGCGCCACCGAGTTTTTTGCCCACCAGGTCGGCAGGCTTGTTGATGCCCGTCTTCGCAAAGCTGGCAATCGACAGCGGCGAGCGGTAATACAGCATGTACACGGCCTTGCCGGCGCTGCCTGGGTTCTTGGCATTGAACTCGAGCAGCACATTGACGTCGGCAAAGCCGAAGTCATACGCGCCGCTGCCGATGCGGGTGACGGCCTCGCCGGAGCCGCCCGACGGGTCCATATTGACGGTGATGCCTTCTGCGGCGAAGTAGCCTTTTTCCTGCGCCAGGAAGAAGGCGGCGTTGCTGCCGTCGAAAGGCGCGTTGAGCGACACCTTGACTTCGGTCATCGGGGTTTGTGCGGCAGCGGTGCCCAGAACGCCGGCACAGCCGAGCACGGTCATTGCAGTGAATGCGGCGGCAAGAGCCCTGCGCTCAAGTCCGGGTTGGAAAGTTTTGGCCATAAGGTTCTCTTGTCGTGACTTGCGAAATTGCATCCTTGGTAACGCAAGCGGCGTGCCAACCTTGTTCGCTATTTTGTATTTTTATTTTGCGCAAATCGTGTTTAAAATTGCGCGCAATCCTGACAGCCACACTAGCCACCCCGCCATGACCAAAGCATCAGAAGCCAAAGCCGCCAAATCTGCCGCCAGCGACCTGTCTGTCGAAGACGTTTACCGCAGCGTGATGGACGCAATCGTGGACCAGCGCCTGCTGCCGGGTACCCGCCTGAACGAGCTGGCGATGTGCGAGGCCTTCAAGGTCTCCCGGCGCGAGATGGAGCGTGTTTTTGCACGGCTGACCTTTGAGAGCATGGTGCGCCTGGTACCGAATCGTGGCGCCTTTGTGGCCAGCCCGGACGCGAAGGAAGCGCGGGCGATTTTTGCGGCGCGCAAAACCATTGAGGCCGGCATCGTCGAGCTGGCCGCCGCGCGGGCCTCGGGGGCCGACTTCAAGGTGCTCGCCAAAAACATCGCCGAGGAAGATGGGCACCGCCGCGCAGGCCGCATGCGTGAGGCGATCAAGCTGTCCGGGCAGTTTCATTTGCTGCTCTCGGAGATTGCCGACAACGCCATCCTGGCTGACCAAGTCAGGCAACTGGTTGCCAGGACCTCACTGGTGACCAGCCTTTATGACAACGCCAGTGAAATGGTCTGCTGGCACGACGACCACCACAAACTCATAGAACACCTGCGCGCCCACCAGCCCAAAAAGGCGGTGGACCTGATGCGCAGGCACCTGGACGACCTGGAAGAAAGCCTGGATCTGGACCGGAAAATCAGCAGCAAGACGAATTTGCGCGCAATTTTTGGGCTGGATATGCCTGATCCAGCGTCAAAAAACAGGGGGTAAAGGCACGTCAAACGTGCACCCGAATCGGACATTTCGCCGTTTTGGTGCAGACCAGGCCAGACTTTTCAGCCCACCAGAAGCCTGTAACCGACCGCCGTTTCGGTCAGCAGGTGCACAGGCTGGGCCGGGTCAGCCTCCAGCTTTTGCCGCAAATGGCCCATGTAAATGCGCAGGTAGTGGCTCTGGTCGGCATGCGATGGCCCCCAGACCTCGCGCAGCAGCTGCCGGTGCGTCAGCACACGGCCGGCATTGGCCATCAGCACGCTGAGCAGGCGGTATTCAATCGGCGTCAGGTGTACCTCTGCGCCCGCGCGCCGCACGACGCGGGCCTGGCGGTCGACCTCAACCTCGCCGAAGCGGAACACCGGGCTGGCTTCTTCAGGCGTTACGCCGTCAGCAGCAGCGGCGCGGGGGCGGCGCAGGTTGGCACGCACCCTGGCCAGCAATTCGCCCACACCAAAGGGTTTGGTCAGGTAATCGTCCGCGCCTGCATCCAGCGCGGCAATCTTGTCGGCCTCGTCGCTGCGGGCTGACAGCACGATGATGGGCACGGCCGACCAGCCGCGCACATCACGAATCACGTCCAGCCCATCGCCATCGGGCAGGCCGAGATCCAGCACCAGCAGGTCGGGCTTGCGTGTACCGGCCTCTGTCAGCCCCTTTTTTGCCGTGTCGGCTTCGTGCACCTGCCAGCCCTCGGCTTCCAGCGCGCTGCGTACAAAGCGGCGGATTTGCGGTTCGTCTTCAATGACTACGACTACGGGGGTGGGCATTAAGGGAGTTTAGGAGGATTCAACAACAGGCGGTTCACGGCGCGGCAGGGTGACGCGAAACTCTGCGCCGCCACCAACCGCATTGGCCGCATGAATATTGCCGCCATGCGCATCCACCACGGCCTTGCAGATCGCCAGCCCCAGGCCGACGCCGGGTGTGGCGGACTCGGCTTCGCCGCGCGTGAATTTGTCGAACAGCGCATCTTCATGCCCTGCCAGTTTTTTTGGCAGACCTGGGCCGTGATCGCGCACGCCGAGCACCAGGGCATCGCGGGTGACCTGGGCACTGACGACGATGGGCGCTGCGCCGTACTTGGCGGCATTCTCCAGCAGGTTGACAAGCACACGCTCCATCAGCACTGCATCAAACTCAACCAGCGGCAGGTCTGCAGGCACATGCGCCTGCACCTCCAGCCCGGCCAGGGCATGCTGCGCAGCGCGAATCGCCGAGCCCACTACTTCCTGCGCCGATTGCCATTCGCTTCGCAAATTGACGCCGCCCTGCTGCAGGCGCGCCATGTCGAGCAGGTTGGTGACCAGCGCGCTGAGCTGGCGCGCCTGCTGCGTAATGGACTGTGCAATACCGGCCTGCGCATCGGCAAGCGGCGGTGCCGAGCGCTGCAGTGATTCAGCCAGCCCGATAAGTGCTGTCAGCGGCGTGCGCACGTCATGTGAAATGGCAGCCAGCAGGGTGTTGCGCAGGCGCTCGGATTCCATCTGCACCACGGCCTGCTGGGCGATCTCGACATAGTGCACTCGCTCAAGCGCAATGGCGATCTGCCGGGCCAGCGTGTCGAGTTGCTGCAACTGTTCGGGTATCAGCAGCCAGCGCGGCTGCGACGGCCTGAGGGCCAGCACACCGCGCACACGCATAGGCGCCCGCAAAGGGATGTAATGCCAGGGCTGCGCCGACAGCGTGCTCGTTGCGAGGCCGGCAGCCTGCTCATTGCGAAAAGCCCAGTCGGCCACGCTGGTGTCAAAGTCATCCGGCAGGCTTGCGGGGAAAGTCAACTGGTCGTCGGCATCGGTGACCAGCACCAGGGCCTGCCCGCCAAAGTTGCGCTGCACGGCGGCCTCACCGAGTTCGCAGACCTGCACGCTCATGAGCGCCGCAGACAAATCACGCGTGAGCTCGAACAGCGACTGTGCCCGGCGCTCCCGGCTGCTGGAAATGCGCGCCTCAAAACGCAGTCCGGCCGTGAGCTGCCCGGTCAGCAGGCCGACGACCAGCATCACTGCAAAGGTGACCAGGTACTGCACATCACTGACTGCGAACGACAGGCGTGGTGCGACAAAAAAATAATCGAAGGCGGCGACATTGAGAAAAGCGGCCAGCGCCGCCGGGCCGCGCCCGAACTTCAGCGCCACCAGCACCGTGCCCAGCAAAAACAGCATGACGATGTTGGCCAGGTCAAACAAATGCAGCAGCGGCGTGGCCAGCAAGGTGATGGCCACGCTGCTGGCTGCGGCCCAGGCGTAACGCGGCAAGCTGTCGTGCCAGGCGGCATCGGGTGTTTCTTCAGGTGTGCGCCGTACCGCACCGGCCAGGCGGCGCGCACTGTCGGCTCGGCCGACCTCGACGATATCCAGCGTCGGGGCCAGCAGCGCCAGCTGCCGCGTCATGCTGCGCCTGCCCCATGATTGCCAGCCTGTCAACGACGGGCGGCCCACGACCAGCGTGGCGCAGTTCAGCGTCTGGGCCTGCGAGACCAGGGCTTCAGCCGCATCGGCACCCGTGAGCACGGCCGTGCCTGCACCCAGTTCTTCAGCAAGCTTGATGACTGCCAGAATGCGGTCGCGCTCGCCCGCCTTGAGCCGTTGCAACTGCGGTGTCTCGACATAGGCCACATGCCAGCGCACATTGAGTTGGCCCGCCAGCCTTGCCGCTACACGCACGGTCTGCTCTGCACCTGCGCGCGGGCCTATGCAGGCCAGCAACGCGCCCTCGGTGTTCCAGACCGGCGCAATCGACTGCTCGACCCTGTAACTGCGTACGTCGTCTTCAACGTGCTCGGCAGTGCGGCGCAGCGCAATCTCGCGCAGCGCAATCAGGTTGCCCTTGCGGAAGAAGTTTTGCGCCGCACGCTCAGCCTGCTGGGGCAAATACACCTTGCCGGCCTTGAGCCGCGCCATCAGTTCATCGGGCGTGACATCAACCAGGATGATCTCGTCTGCATCATCAAGCACGGTGTCGGGCACCGTCTCGTGCACTCGTATGCCGGTGATGGCGCCCACGGTGCCATTGAGGCTTTCAAGGTGCTGCACATTGAGCGCTGACCACACATCAATGCCGGCCTCCAGCAACTCCTGCACGTCCTGCCACCGCTTGGGGTGGCGTGAACCTTCTACATTGCTGTGCGCCAGCTCATCGACCAGCAGCACCGCTGGTTTGCGCGCCAGCGCGGCGTCAAGGTCGAATTCCTTGAGCACATTGTTCCGATAGGGCAGCTCGCGCAGCGGCAACTGCTCAAGCCCGGCCAGCAGCTCAACCGTCTCGGCGCGGCCATGGGTTTCAACCACGCCGATGAGCACCTCGCGCCCGGCCTTGCGCTCGCGCTGCGCGGCGCTCAGCATGGCGTAGGTCTTGCCGACACCGGCACTGGCGCCAAAGTAAATCCGCAGCCGGCCACGGCGGCCGCGCGCCTCGTCACCCCTGAGCTGCTCCAGCAGCTGGTCGGGGTCGGGTCTTGAATCGGTAAACGTGGGCATCAAACCTCATTAAATCCTGTTTTGCTTCAACGCATCGCATCCAGCGCAAGATTGAGCTTGAGCACGTTGACCTGCGCCTCGCCCATAAAGGCCAGCAGCGGTGTGTCGGTCTGTTGCCTCGACCAGTGCCAGCAACCTTGTCTGCAGTACACGCCATGCGCGCCTTCGCCACACGCGCCACCTGGTAGCGGGCGGCTGCAGGACTGATATGGGGGTCGAGGCCGCTGGCAGAAGCAGTGACGAGATCAACCGGCACTGGCGCCGTGTTGCCGGGGTCAGCCGCACGCAGGGCTTCCACGCGGCCCTTGACTGCATCAAGCCAGCGCAGGGTTCAGCGGCCCCTGATTGGAGCCGCTGGATGCACCTGCGTTATAGGGCATGGCGCCGGTGGCCGATGGGCGCCCCCAGAAATGTTGGGGGTCGCTGAAGTTCTGGCCGATCAGCGCAGAGCCAACCGCCTTGCCATCCTTGAGGACCAGGCTGCCTGCTGCCTGCGAGGGGAACAGCGTTTGCGCTGCGCCTGTGACCACCAGCGGGTAAGCCACGCCGGTGATGAGTGTGAGCACCGTGAAGAGGACCAGTGCAGGGCGAATGATGCTTGTCATGGGAATTCCTTTGTATGTTTCAGGCGAGGTTCATGGCGACCAGCAACAGGTCAATCGCCTTGATGCCGATAAAGGGCACGATGAGGCCGCCCAAACCGTAAATCAGCAGGTTGCGGCGCAGCAGCGCGGCTGCACCAACGGCGCGGTAACGCACCCCCTTGAGCGCCAGCGGAATCAAAAACATGATGATCAACGCGTTGAAGATCACGGCCGACAAAATCGCCGATGACGGGCTGCCCAGGCGCATCACATTGAGCGCGCCCAGTTGCGGATAGGTGGTCACAAAAATTGCCGGGATGATGGCGAAGTACTTGGCCACGTCGTTCGCAATCGAAAACGTGGTGAGTGAGCCGCGTGTCATGAGCAGCGCCTTGCCGGTCTCGACAATCTCCAGCAGCTTGGTCGGGTTGGAGTCGAGGTCCACCATGTTGCCAGCCTCTTTTGCGGCCTGCGTGCCGCTGTTCATGGCGACGGCCACATCGGCCTGGGCCAGTGCCGGTGCGTCGTTGGTGCCGTCGCCCGTCATGGCCACCAGCCGGCCTTCGGCCTGGTACTGGCGTATCAGCTTGAGTTTGTCTTCCGGCGTGGCTTCGGCGAGGAAGTCATCGACACCGGCCTCGGCAGCAATGGCAGCTGCCGTGAGCTTGTTGTCCCCGGTGATCATCACGGTCTTGATGCCCATGCGGCGCAGTTCGCCAAAGCGCTCCTTGATGCCGGCCTTGACGATGTCTTTCAGCTCGACGACACCCAGCACCTGTTTGCCATCACTCACGGCCAGCGGCGTGCTGCCACGGCGTGAGACTTCATCGGATGCGCGCAGCACCTCGGCAGGAACACTTCCGCCCAGCGCCTCGACGTGCTTGCGCACGGCATCGACCGCGCCCTTGCGCAGCTGGCGCGTGCTGCCGTCGGGCAGCTTCACATCAATACCACTCATCCTTGTTTGAGCCGTGAAAGGTACTTCAACCGTTTCACCCACCAAAGCCTGGGTCGCGTTGATCTTCTGGGCCAGCGTGACAATGCTGCGGCCTTCAGGCGTTTCATCGGCCATGGAGGCCTGCATCGCCGTGGTGGCCAGCATGGCCTCGGTCACTCCGGGCGCTGGCACAAAGCTTGAGGCCTGGCGGTTACCGTGGGTGATGGTACCGGTCTTGTCGAGCAGCAGAACATCGACGTCACCCGCAGCTTCAACGGCGCGGCCCGAGGTGGCAATCACATTGGCCTGCATCATGCGGCTCATGCCCGCCACGCCGACGGCCGACAGCAGGCCGCCTATGGTGGTGGGGATCAGGCACACCAGCAAGGCCACCAGCGATGTGATGCCGACCACCGCGCCTGCGCCTGCAGCCTCGACACTGAAGATGGAGAACGGCAGCAAGGTCACCGTCACGACCAGGAAGACGATGGTCAGCGCCACCAGCAAAATCGTCAGCGCGATCTCGTTCGGGGTCTTCTGGCGTTTGGCACCTTCCACCATGCTGATCATGCGGTCGAGAAAAGACTCGCCGGGATTCACGCTGATGCGCACCACCAGCCAGTCGGACAGCACGCGTGTGCCGCCGGTCACGGCAGAAAAATCACCGCCGGATTCACGCACCACGGGTGCTGATTCGCCGGTGATGGCGCTTTCATCCACCGAGGCCACGCCTTCGATGACCTCGCCGTCAAGCGGAATCATCTCGCCTGCATCAACCTGAACCACATCACCCTTGCGCAGGTTCTCCGCCTGCTCCGGGAGGAAGGTGGCGCCATGCTTGGGCTCTTTCAGCTTCTTGGCCCAGGTGCTCTTTTTGAGGCCACGTAGTGAGGCCGCCTGCGCCTTGCTGCGACCCTCGGCCAGCGCTTCTGCAAAGTTGGCAAACAGCACTGTGAACCACAGCCAGATGGCCACGGCAAAGATGAAGCCGGCTGAATCTGCGCCCTTGCCGCCGGGGGACTGCAAGGCCTGCAGCCCCAGCAGCGTCGTCAGGATGCTGCCGATAAACACCACAAACATCACCGGGTTGCGCCACTGCATGCGCGGGCTGAGTTTGGTGAAGGAGGCGACGATGGCCGGCTTCAACAGGGCCGGATCCAGCAATACAAAAGGTTTTTTGTTGGTCATGATTTTTCTCGCTGGTTTACTTGATGGGCCACAGCATCAGGTGCTCGACCACCGGGCCCAGGGCCAGCGCCGGGACATAGTTCAGCAGGCCGACCAGCAGCACGGTACCGATCAGCAAGGTGACAAACAGCGGGCCATGCGTGGGCATGGTGCCGCCAGTTACGGGCAGGCGCTTCTTGGCGGCCAGCGCACCGGCAATAGCCAACACAGGCACGATGACACCGAAGCGGCCCAGCCACATGACGACGCCCAGCAGGGTGTTGTAGAACGGCGTGTTGGCAGACAGGCCGGCAAAGGCACTGCCGTTGTTGTTGCCGGCCGAGGTCAGCGCATAGAGGATTTCTGAAAACCCGTGCGCGCCGGGGTTGGCAATGCCGGCCTTGCCGGCTGTTGCCAGCACCGCAATGGCGGTGCCTGCCAGCACGAGGATAGGCGTTACGAGAATCGCAATCGAAGTCAGCTTCATCTCGTGCGACTCGATCTTCTTGCCCAGGTATTCAGGCGTGCGGCCAATCATCAGGCCGGAGATAAACACCGCCAGGATGGCAAAAATCAGCATGCCGTAAAGGCCTGTGCCGACACCGCCGAACACCACCTCGCCAAGCTGCATCATCACCATGGGCACCAGGCCGCCAATCGGCGTGAGCGAGTCGTGCATGGCGTTCACCGCACCGCATGAAGCAGCTGTGGTGATCACCGCAAACAGGCTTGAGGCATTGATGCCAAAGCGCACCTCCTTGCCTTCCATGTTGCCGCCGGCCTGCAGCGCACTGCTGGCCTGATCTACCCCCAGCGATGCGAGCAGCGGGTTGCCGGCCTGCTCTGCAGGCGTGATGATGGCAACAGCAATCACAAACATCACCGTCATCGCAGCCAGCACGGCCCAGCCCTGGCGCTGGTCGCCCACGCTGCGGCCGAACGCAAAGCACAGCGCGGCGGGAATCAGGAAGATGGACAGCATCTGCACAAAGTTGCTGAGCGCAGTCGGGTTCTCATACGGGTGGGCCGAATTGGCGTTAAAAAAACCGCCGCCGTTGGTGCCCAGCATCTTGATGGCTTCCTGCGAGGCGACCGGGCCCATGGCCAGCGTCTGTTTGTCGGTCTTCGCGTCTTCCATCACCGCATTCCCTTTGGCATCTTTCAGCGGCTGGCCATCGGGGCCGTTCTTGGCGACCTGGTAGTTGTTGACCTCCAGCGTCGTCACATCCTTGTAGTTGTCGAAGTTCTGGATCACGCCCTGGCCGACCAGGAAGATCGCAAACACCAGAGACAGCGGCAGCAGCAGCCAGGCGGTGATGCGTGTGATGTCGACCCAGAAGTTGCCAATGACGCCGGTTGATTTGGCGGCAAAGCCGCGGAACAGCGCAAACACCACGGCGATGCCGGTGGCCGCCGAGAAAAAGTTTTGCCCCGTCAACGCCAGCATCTGCGTGAGGTAGCTCATGGCCCCCTCACCGGCATAACCCTGCCAGTTGGTATTGGACGCAAAACTGATGGCGGTGTTGAACGCCGAGTCGGGCGTGATGTTGGCCATGCCTGCGGGGTTAAGCGGCAGCCACAGCTGCACACGCTGCAGCAGGTAGACAACAGCCACGCCCAGCAGGTTGAAGGCCAGCAGCGCCAGCGCGTACTGGGCCCAGTTCATGGACTTGTCGGCCGAGGTGCCGGCCAGTTTATAGAGCGGTGCTTCGACCTTGCGCATCCAGCCCGGAAGATTGCCGGAGGCGATGCGCGTCAGCCAGATGCCCAGGGGCCAGGACACAAGCAACAAAACACCGAGAAAAAGAGCCATCAGGCTAATCGAAGAGGAGGTCATCAAAACTCCTCCGCGCAGATCAGCGCGTAGACCAGGTAGGCCAGCAGCAGCACGGCGCAAACGCCGCCAAAGCCGTAGAGCACGTTAAGGCTGATCATGAGCGGCCTCCTTCGGGTTTCTCAAGCTTCTGGAAACCCCAGACCAGCAACACCATCACACCCCAGAGGGCGGCGGCACCAAACATGAAGGCGATATCCATGAACTTCTCTCCTGCTAAAACGATGGGAGAAGTTTCCGATTCGGCGTGTAAAAACAGGGATGAAAGAGCGCAGCGCGATATAAAAAAAGCGTAAAGATTGGCGATGCGCCCGTGGGGCGGGTGGTACAAACAGGCCATGAAAATTGGCAACACCACCCCAATCCTGCGCAGCTTCGACGAAGCCAGGGCGAAGGAGTTCTACATCGGCTTTCTGGGCTTCAAGCTCGACTTTGAGCACCGCTTCGAGCCCGACATGCCGCTCTACATGCAGGTGTCACGCGGTGACTGCGTCCTGCACCTGTCAGAGCACCACGGCGACGCCAGCCCCGGCTCGGCCATGCGCATCGCGGTAGACGACATTGACGCCTTTCACCAGGAGCTGAGCGCGACCAACTACAAATATGCGAGGCCATGCATTGAAGCCACGCCCTGGGACACGCGCGAGGTGACTGTCAAAGACCCGTTTGGCAACCGGCTTGTATTCACGACGGCGATCAGTACCTGAAGCGATGAACATCTGCCCCCACTGCGATAAGCCCGGCGTGTCGACCTGGGACGCACGCTGGTCAAGCCGGGCCTATCCGGCGACCTGCAGTCTGTGCGGGGGTATTTCACATGAACTGCCCAGCATGTCCGGCGGCATTCTTGTGCTGACCGGACTGATTCTTGTGGCGAGCGTCCTGACAGCGGCAGTCACCGACTCCTGGCTGGTCGCCGGGTTCGGTTGCCTGCTGGCTCTGGGCTACAACCTCCGGGCCTGGCAACGCATGGAGCTTTTCCCGATTCTCGAAGAAAGCGCCAAGGCGGCCCGCCAGGTCAACTGGGTCGTGGCCGCCGTTTACGTGTTGTTCAAACTGTTTCAGTAGAAGCGATTGCTATATTTTTAATAGCCCCTTACGCTCGTATTTAAAGGTCTACAGCCTGATTTGGCACCTAAAGCAGGCATTTTTCGCCTGTTTTAGGGCTTCCAATGGCCGTCAAACAGGTACCCAAGCCGCAGAACCTCTTTTTTTGCTGTATACGTTAACTTTTTAATGTATATGTTAAAAATCAGCTGGTTTGAGAACGCAGGCTCTGCAGGTCAAGCACGCGAAGTCCGCCGTACTCGACACGTATGCTGCCCTGCGCTTCGAGCCGGGTCAGTGCCTCATTGACCCGCTGACGCGACAGGCCGATGAGATAGGCCAGTTCCTGCTGGGTGATGCGCAGCACTTCCCCAACACCGGGGTATAGAACGGGGTTGAACAGTGCCGCCAGGCCGCGGGCAACACGCACGTCAGGGTTGTTCATGCGGTCAATCTCGCGTGCGGCGATGAACTGGCCAAGCCGTTCATTGAGCTGGTTCATCACAAAGCGGTTAAAGCCTATGGAGTGGTCCAGCATCCAGTGGAAGGTGTCGACCGGCAAACCAGCCACCACGCTTTTGCGCAAGGCCTGGATGTTGTAGCGGTACGGTTCGCGCTTGAGCGCCGTGCCTTCGCCAAACCAGCCGCCGGGCGGCACCCCGGTGAATGTCATGGTCATGCCCTGGGCGTTGTCGCTGCTCATCTTGAGCAGCCCGTGCACCACACCGAACCAATAGGTCACGGGTTTACCGACGCGGCAGACGTAATCGCCGGGCTGGGCATCGCCCACATGCAGCCCGGCCACAGCGCGCTCGCGTTCAGCCGGCAGAAGCAGCGACAACCAGGGGATGCCGGCGAGATCGGCCTCGGTGATATCGCGGCGGCGTATCTGTAAAGGACGCTCAGGCTGCATGGCGTAGTTGCGGTGAAGCCGCAAAAAAAAGGGCTAAGGGAAAGTCCGGGGGAGTAATCACCCTTGAATTGTCGTCGGAACGACAACATGGCGTCAAATGGACGCCTACTATCCAGTCAAGACAACAACTTCGGGTTGTGTCATGGAGTCCCAGGGACAGCGCATGACAACCGGCTGTTGAAAACGAAAGCGAGACAAGGACAAATGCAGACCACGTTTCCCCGATTGCTGCTCAAACACGCTGCCGAGCGCCCGGATGCGCCCGCCATGCGCGAGAAGGAATACGGCATCTGGCAGGCCCACAGCTGGTCGGCCATGGCAGAGATGGTCGAACACATTGCCTGCGGCATGCACCAGGCCGGGCTGCAGCGTGGCGAGCACATGGTCATCGTCGGCAGCAACCGCCCCCGTCTTTACGCCACCATGCTGGCCGCGCAATCTCTGGGTGCCATACCGGTTCCGCTTTACCAGGATGCGGTTGCGGCGGAGTGTGTATTCCCCATCACCAATGCCGACGTGCGTTTTGCAGTGGTGGAAGACCAGGAGCAGGTCGACAAACTGCTGGAGATTCGTGACCGCTGCCCCCAGCTCTCAAGCATCGTGTTTGACGACCCGCGCGGCCTGCGTAACTACAGCGAGCCGGGCCTCGTCTCACTCGACCAGATGATGGAAGCCGGCAAGGCGTTTACCGGCGCACAACCCGGCTGGTTCTGGGCCGAGGTTGAAAAGACCCGCCCCGATGACGTGGCCGCGATGTTTTTTACCTCCGGCACCACCGGCAACCCCAAGGGCGTGGTGCACACCCACAACACCATGCTGGACAGAGCGAAGGCCGGTGCCGATTTCGACAAACTCACAGCCGACGAGGAAGTGCTGGCCTACCTGCCGCCAGCCTGGGTCGGCCAGAACATCTTCAGCTATGCGCAGTGGCTGGCCTGCGGCTATGTCGTCAACTGCCCTGAAAGTGCAGCGACCGTGATGATCGATTTGAAGGAAGTCGGCCCGACCTACTACTTTGCGCCACCGCGCATTTTTGAAGGCCTGCTGACGACGGTGATGATCCGCATGGAAGACGCGGGACGCATCAAGCGCGGCATGTTTGACTACTTCATGGGCGTGGCCAAGCGTGTGGGGCCAGCGCTGATGGATGGCAAGCCCGTTGGCGGCCTTGATCGCCTGCTGTATGCGCTGGGCACGGTCATGGTGTATGGCCCGCTGCGCAACACGCTGGGTTTTTCACGTGTGCGTGTGGTGTACACGGCAGGTGAAGCCATCGGCCCTGACCTCTTTACCTTTTACCGCTCCATCGGCATCAACATGAAGCAGCTCTACGGCTCGACCGAAACCGCCGTGTTTGTCTGCCTGCAACCCGACAACGAAGCGCGTGCAGACACGGTGGGCGTGCCGATTTCGGGCGTGCAGATTCGCGTCGCAGACAACGGCGAGATCATGGTCAAGTCGGCCGGCCTGCTGAAGGAATACTACAAAAACCCGGCAGCTACCGCCGAGGTGTTGACAGCAGACGGCTGGTATCACACCAGTGACGCGGGCTTCATAGACGCCGCCGGCCACCTCAAGATCATTGACCGCGTGAAAGATGTGGGCCGCATCAAGGGAGGCAGCAACGACGGCGCCATGTTTGCGCCCAAGTATGTCGAGAACAAACTCAAGTTCTTCCCCTACATCAAGGAAGTCGTGGCCTACGGCGATGGCCGCGAGAAAGTCTGCGTCTTTATCAACATTGACTTTGAAGCCGTTGGCAACTGGGCCGAGCGCCGCAACCTGCCCTATGCCGGCTACACCGACCTGGCGCAAAAGCCGGAGGTCTACCAGCTGATTAAAGAGTGCGTGGAAAAGGTCAACGCCGACCTGAGCGTGGACCTGCTGCTGGCAGGCTCGCAGGTCAGCCGCTTTCTTGTGCTGCACAAGGAACTCGACGCCGATGACGGTGAACTCACGCGTACCAACAAGGTCAGGCGTGGTTTCATCGCCGACAAATACCAGCCCCTGGTCGATGCGCTCTATGGCGGCAAGACCGAGCAGTTCATTGAAACAGTTGTGAAGTTTGAAGACGGCCGCAGCGGCAGCGTCAGCGCCACATTGAAGATCAGCGATGCAAAAACCTTTGCACCCGTGAAGGCGGCAGCGTGATGACAAAAAAAATCGGCGACGTCATCCTGGACGTCAATAACATTTCCCTGAGTTTCGGCGGCGTCAAGGCGCTGTCGGACATTTCGTTCAATGTAAAAGAACACGAGATACGCGCCATCATCGGCCCCAACGGTGCAGGCAAAAGCTCCATGCTCAACTGCATCAACGGAGTGTACTCACCGCAGCAGGGCTCCATCACCTTCCGCGGCCAGACCTTCAAACACATGAACAGCCACCAGGTGGCGGTGATGGGCGTAGCGCGCACCTTCCAGAACCTGGCGCTCTTCAAGGGCATGAGCGTGCTCGACAACATCATGTCGGGCCGCAACCTCAAGATCAAGAGCAACCTCTTCATGCAGGCGCTGCGCATAGGCCCTGCAGAGCGTGAAGAAATCCGTCATCGCGAGGCCGTTGAAAAAATCATCGACTTCCTGGAGATCCAGGCCTACCGCAAAACGCCTGTTGGCCAGCTGCCGTATGGCCTGCAAAAGCGTGTCGACCTGGGCCGCGCCCTGGCGATGGAGCCGCAGGTGCTGCTGCTTGACGAACCCATGGCTGGCATGAACGTCGAGGAAAAGCAGGACATGTGCCGCTTTGTGCTCGACGTGAACGACGAGTTCGGCACCACCGTTGTACTGATCGAACACGACATGGGCGTGGTGATGGATATTTCAGACCGCGTGGTAGTGCTCGACTACGGCAAAAAAATCGGTGACGGCACGCCCGACGAAGTGCGCAACAACGAAGACGTGATCAAGGCGTACCTGGGAACGAGTCACTGAACATGAAAAATACAGCTTCTTTTCAAGCGGCCGCCGTGGAACCGGCCTTGCCGGGCCACCAGCGGCGTCCCCTGCAAGGGGAGCGGCGACTACACGAAGTGAGCCGCAACAGGGGTGAGGGACATATCTGATGGCATTTTTTCTCGAGACATTGTTTGGCGGCCTGATGGCCGGCATGCTGTATTCGCTGGTGGCGCTCGGCTTTGTGCTGATCTTCAAGGCCTCGGGCGTTTTCAATTTTGCGCAGGGCGCGATGGTGCTGTTTGCCGCCCTGGCCATGGCACGATTTTCAGAATGGATCCCGCAGTGGACGGGCATCAACAACCTGCTGTTTGCCAATATCAGCGCGTTTGTCATTGCCGGCATCATCATGTTTGCCGTGGCCTGGCTGATACAGCGGCTGGTGCTCAGCCACCTGGTCAACCAGGAAGGCGCGACGCTGCTCATGGCCACGCTGGGAATTGCCTATTTTCTTGAAGGCCTGGGCCAGACGCTGTTCGGCAGCAGTATTTACAAGATCGACATCGGCATGCCGAAAGAGCCGATTTTCATCCTCGACAAGATGTTCCAGGGCGGCATCCTGATCAACAAGGAAGACCTGATTGCAGCAGCGATTGCGGCGGGCCTGGTCGCCTTGCTGAGTGTCTTCTTCCAGAAAACATCGACTGGCCGCGCGCTGCGTGCAGTCGCCGATGACCACCAGGCCGCGCAATCGATAGGCATTCCGCTGGGGCGCATCTGGGTCATCGTCTGGTGTGTGGCCGGCGTGGTGGCGCTGGTCGCCGGAATGATCTGGGGCAGCAAACTGGGTGTGCAGTTTTCGCTCACCACCGTGGCACTGCGCGCGCTGCCGGTCGTGATTCTTGGCGGCCTGACCTCGGTGCCAGGCGCCATTATTGGCGGGCTGATCATCGGTGTCGGTGAAAAACTTTCAGAGGTTTACCTCGGCCCCTTCGTGGGCGGTGGTATCGAGATCTGGTTTGCCTATGTGCTGGCACTTGGCTTTCTCCTGTTCAGGCCACAGGGGCTGTTCGGAGAGAAGATCATCGACCGCGTCTAAAAAGAAGATCACATGCTTTACAGAGAAAACGGTCAATTCAAAACCACCTACCGGGCAGATCAGCAGATCTTCCCCATCCTGCAGGACCGCATTGTGGTGGGCCTGTTCCTGCTGTTTGCCTTTGTCGCCGTGCCCATGCTGGCCAGCGACTACCTGTTCCGCGCCATCCTGATTCCCTTTCTCATCATTTCGCTGGCCGCCCTGGGGGTCAATATCCTTGTGGGTTACTGCGGCCAGATCTCGCTGGGCTCGGGCGCCTTCATGGCGGTGGGTGCATACGGCGCGTACAACTTCTTTGTGCGCATACCCGGCATGCCGCTGATACCGGCGCTGATTCTGGGCGGGCTGTGTGCCACTGCCTTCGGCATCCTGTTCGGCCTGCCCAGCCTGCGCGTGAAGGGCCTGTACCTGGCTGTGGCCACGCTGGCCGCACAGTTCTTCAGCGACTGGATGTTTTTGCGCATCAAGTGGCTGACCAATGACTCGCCTTCGGGCTCCATCTCGGTGACACAGTTGCAGGTGTTTGGCATGCCGATTGAAAGTGCGGTGAGCAAATACCTGCTGTGCCTGGGCATCCTGGTCGTGATTGCCCTGCTGGCGAAAAACCTGGTACGTGGCGCGATAGGCCGCGAATGGATGGCCATACGCGACATGGACGTGGCCGCAGCCGTCATCGGCATACGCCCCATGTACGCCAAGCTCAGCGCCTTTGCTGTCAGCTCTTTCATCATCGGCGTGGCCGGTGCGCTGTGGGGCTTTGTTCACCTCGGTGCGTGGGAGCCTGCAGCGTTCTCGGTGGACTTCTCTTTCCGCCTGCTTTTCATGGTCATCATCGGCGGCCTGGGTTCCATCCTGGGCGGGTTCCTGGGTGCGGCCTTTGTCACCATACTGCCCATCGTGCTGAGCCGCGCCCTGCCGGCCATCACCAGCCTGTTCGGCTATGAAATGAGCACAGCCGGTGTGTCGCACGCAGAACTCATGATTTTTGGCGGCCTGATCGTCTGGTTCCTGATTGTGGAACCGCACGGCCTGGCGAAGTTGTGGTCGGTTGCCAAGCAGAAGTTGCGGCTCTGGCCATTCCCCCATTAAGCGTGGGAAATGCTCGCAACTACCAATGCGTAACAGCGGTTTTGTAAGTTTACTGAGGTGTCGGTTTTGTTTCGGTTTTCAGGTGTGTGATTTTTAAATTTTCAGGAGACAACAATGAAGATTCGCAGTTTGATTCTGGCAGTGGCTGCAATAGCCGCTGGCGCTTCGTCCCTCGTGACGACCAGCGCATTTGCGCAGGCGAAGGAACAGTTCTTCCCGCTGCTGTCCTACCGCACCGGGCCTTACGCGCCCAACGGTGTGCCATGGGCCAACGGCAAGCAGGACTACATCAAGCTCATCAATGCGCGCGACGGCGGCATCAATGGCGTGAAGCTCACGTATGAAGAATGTGAAACCGGCTACGCCACCGACCGCGGCGTGGAATGCTACGAGCGCCTGAAGGGCCGCCCCGGCGTTGCGATTTTTGACCCGCAGGCTACCGGCATCACCTTTGCGCTGACAGAGAAAGTGCCGACCGACAAGATTCCGCTGATCACGCTGGGCTACGGTCTGTCCGTGGCGCAGGACGGCCAGGCCTTCAAGTGGAACTTTCCGCTGATGGGCAGCTACTGGACCGCAGCCGACATCCTGATTCAGCACATCGGCAAAAAAGAAGGCGGCATGGACAAGCTCAAGGGCAAGAAGATCGCCCTTGTCTATCACGACTCACCGTTCGGCAAGGAGCCCATCCCCCTGCTGCAGGAACGCGCCAAGATGCAGGGTTTTGACCTGCAGCTGATCCCCGTAACGGCACCCGGCGTCGAGCAGAAATCTGCCTGGCTGCAGGTTCGCCAGTCACGTCCCGACTACGTGCTGCTCTGGGGCTGGGGCGTCATGAACTCCACCGCACTGAAAGAAGCGCAGGCTACCGGCTATCCGCGCGACAAGATGTATGGCGTGTGGTGGGCCGGTGCAGAGCCTGATGTGAAAGACGTGGGCGAAGGCGCCAAGGGCTACAACGCACTGACGCTGAACACTTCGGGCACCCAGCCCAAGGTGATCCAGGACATTCTCAAGACCGTGCATGGCAAAGGCCAGGGCACGGGTCCGAAAGACGAAGTCGGCTCGGTGCTGTACACCCGCGGCGTGATCATCCAGATGCTGAGCATTGAAGCTGTTCGTCGCGCACAGGAGCGTTTTGGCAAGGGCAAGGTCATGACCGGCGAGCAGGTTCGCTGGGGCATGGAAAACCTGGCACTCGACCAGAAGCGCCTGGATGCGCTGGGCTTTACCAACGTGATGCAACCGCTGTCAACATCCTGCTCTGACCACATGGGTTCGACCGCCGCCCGCGTTCAGACCTGGAACGGCAGCAAGTGGGAGTTCTCCTCCGGCTTTATCGCGGCCGATGAACAGATCATCAAGCCCATGATCAAGGCCGGTGCCGACAAGTACCTGGCCGACAAGAAGATGACGCGCCGGACTTCGGCAGACTGCCAGTCTTGAGCGGCGCAGCCGCTCAAGACTGGCTTTGCCATGTACTGACGGCACCCTCCCCAACCCCTCCCGCCAGGCGGCAGGGGCGCGGCTCTCGCGAGCCGCCAGCCTTGAAGGCTGTTGACACAAGGACAGCCTTCAAGATTGGTCAGGAAAAATATGGACACACCTAACATCGTTCTCAACGTCAACGGCATCGAGGTCATCTACAACCACGTGATCCTTGTGCTCAAGGGCGTCTCGCTCCAGGTGCCGCAAGGCAAGATCGTCGCCATCCTGGGAGGCAACGGGGCCGGCAAGACCACTACCTTGCGCGCGATTTCCAACCTCTTGCAGGGCGAGCGCGGTGCGGTCACCAAAGGCTCGATAGAGCTGCGTGGTGAACGCATTGAAAACCTTTCGCCGGCCGACCTGGTGCAACGCGGCGTGGTGCAGGTCATGGAGGGCCGCCACTGTTTTGCCCACCTGACGATTGAAGAGAACCTGCTGACCGGCTCGTACACACGCAAAAGCAAGGCCGAGATCGCCGCAAACCTTGAAAAGGTTTATGCCTACTTTCCGCGCCTGAAGACACGCCGCTCATCGCAGGCGGCCTACACATCTGGCGGCGAGCAGCAGATGTGCGCCATTGGGCGCGCGCTGATGGCCAGCCCCAGCATGGTGCTGCTGGATGAACCCTCGATGGGACTGGCGCCGCAGATTGTTGAAGAGGTCTTCAACATCGTCAAGGACCTTAACCAGAAGGAGCAAGTCACCTTCCTGCTGGCAGAACAGAACACCAACATGGCGCTGAAGTATTCAGACTACGGTTACATCATGGAGAGCGGGCGCGTCGTCATGGACGGCGCAGCGAGCGACCTGGCCAGCAATGAAGATGTGAAGGAGTTTTACCTCGGCGTGGGTGGCGGTGAGCGCAAGAGCTTCAAGGATGTCAAAAGTTACAAGCGGCGCAAACGCTGGCTGGCCTGATCATGAGCAAGCATTACGACACACTGGAAACCCGCGACGGCGCGGAGCGCGAAGCTGCACAGATGGCTGCATTGCCAGCGCAGATCGCGCACGCGCAGGCCCATGCACCGGCGTTCGCAGGCATTCTTGAGGGTATCGATGCACATGCAGTGACATCACGCGCAGCACTTGCGAAACTGCCCGTCACACGCAAACATGAGCTGCTTGAACGGCAGCAGGCCTCGCGCCAGGATGGCAGCGACGTGTTCGGTGGTTTCAGTGCACTGGCGTATGGTGCACACATGCCGCGCGTGTTTGCCAGCCCCGGCACGATTTATGAGCCCGACAGCACACGCAAGGACTATTGGCGCATGGCACGTGCCATTTATGCAGCAGGCTTTCGCCCGGGCCAGCTGATACACAACAGCTTCAGCTATCACTTTGTGCCTGCCGGCGCGATGATGGAATCCGGTGCTCACGCACTGGGCTGCACGGTCTTTCCGGGTGGTACTGGCCAGACCGAGCAACAGGTGCAGGCGATGGCAGAACTCAGGCCCGCAGGCTACATCGGCACGCCCAGTTTCCTGAAAATCATTGTTGAAAAAGCGGCCGAGATGAAAATCCCGCTGCCCACCGTGACGCGTGCGCTGGTTTCCGGTGAGGCCTTCCCGCCCAGCCTGCGCGACTGGCTGGCAGAACGTGGCATCGCTGGTTACCAGTGTTATGCATCAGCCGATCTGGGTCTGATCGCGTATGAGACCGAAGCACGTGAAGGCCTGGTGCTGGACGAAGGCGTGATCGTCGAGATCGTGCGGCCGGGCACAGGTGATCCTGTACCCGAGGGCGAGGTCGGCGAACTGGTCGTCACCACGCTGAACCCGGACTACCCCCTGATACGTTTCGGCACCGGAGATTTGTCAGCCATCCTGCCCGGCCAGTGCCCCACGGGGCGCACCAACGCCCGCATCAAGGGGTGGATGGGGCGCGCCGACCAGACCGTGAAGGTGCGCGGCATGTTTGTACATCCGGGCCAGGTTGCGGATATTGCACGACGCTTTCCTGAGGTGCTCAAGGCCCGGCTGGTGGTGAGCGGCGAGATGGCCAACGACAGCATGACTTTCAGGGTCGAATCAGCCTCGGCCATCGCAGGCCTGGACCAGCGCATCAGCGACGCCATCAGGGACGTGACAAAACTGCGCGGCACGGTCGAAATGCTGACGCCAGGCAGTCTCCCCAATGACGGCAAGGTCATTGAGGATGCTCGTAGTTATAAATAAGCACACCCCTGCTGGCGCTCACTGCGTGTAGCGCCCCCTCCCCTTGCAGGGGACGGCGCCTTGCGCCCGGCAAAGCCGGATCGCGGCCCCCGCTTGCAGGGATCCAATCGACGCATCTACGCGAGCAGCAATCAAATAAACACCCCTGCCGACGCTCACTGCGTGTAGCGTCACCTCCCCTGGCAGGGGACAGTGCCTGCGGCCTGGCAAAGCCAGTTCCGCGGCCCTCCTGGTAAAGATGCAGGCCGGAGACAAGTAAGAAATCCGTAAGCGGGAGAACGTGGGGCTGTGGGGGCATCCCTTACGTAGTTCCCGCGATGACGGGAGCCAGCGCGGACCTTAAACTTCACGCTGTTTTATTAAGGAGACGAATCATGAAACGACTACTCGTTCTTGCAGTTGCAGCAACTGCCATCTTTGCCAATGCGCAAACCTTCCCCGGTACCAAGCCTGTCACCTTTGTGGTGCCTTTCGCTGCCGGCGGCCCTACCGACCGTGTTGCACGCGACCTGGCTGAAGCCATGCGCAAGGCCATTCCGGGTTCCAATTTTGTTGTTGAGAACGTCAATGGTGCCGGCGGCACGATTGGCGCCGCAAAAGTTGCACGCGCAGCACCCGACGGCCACACGCTGCTGCTGCACCACATCGGCATGGCCGCAGCGCCAGGCCTGTACCGCAAGCTGCCTTACAAGGTGCTGGAAGACTTCGAGTTCCTCGGCATGATCAATGAAGTGCCGATGACCATCATCGGCAAGCCACAGCTGCCGGCCAACAACTACCGCGATCTTGAAAACTACATCAAGGCCAATTCCGGCAAGCTCAACATTGCACACGCAGGTCTGGGTTCAGCGTCGCACCTGTGTGGCCTGATGTGGCAGGCAGCCATCAATGCCAAGGAAGCGATGACCACGATTCCTTTCGGCGGTACGGCACCGGCGATGAATGCACTGGTCGGCGGCCAGGTCGACATGATGTGTGACCAGACCACCAACACCACAGGCCAGATCGAATCCGGCCGCGTGAAGGCCTACGCCGTGACGACGACCAAGCCCTTGTCCAGCAACAAATTGCTGAAGGACTACCCAACGTTGCAGGAAATGGGCCTCAAGGGTTTTGACCTGACCATCTGGCATGGCCTGTATGCGCCGAAGGGCACACCACCGGCAGTACTGGCACAACTCAATGCGGGCCTGAAGGTTGCACTGAAAGACGCCGACTTCCTGAAGAAGGAAGAAGCCCTGGGTGCAGTGGTCGTAACCGACCGCCGCGTTGAGCCGGCAGCGCACAAGGCTTTTGTGTCTGCCGAAATCAACAAGCTCAAACCAGTCATCGACGCTGCCGGCAAATACGCTGACTGATTGAATTCACCGAATCAGCAACACCTCGTTGCAAGCCGCCTGAGCCGAAAGCCAGGCGGCTTTTTTAATGCACGTGAAATATTCCGGGGATTTACCCTCTTGAAGCGGTGCGGCCACGAAGGTATCTTTGCCGATAACAACATCACCACACACCGGAGACTGGCTTGAAAACACCCCGCACCCCCAACCGGCGCACAGCGCTCGCGACACTTGCCCTTGCAGCCGCAGCCTGCGCCGTCATGCCGGCCGCCGCCCAGGGCACCTGGCCGACCAGACCCGTCAAAATCATCGTGCCGTTTGCGCCTGGCGGGACCACAGATATCCTGGCCCGCGCCACTGCCGCTGAACTCAGCAAGGCCTTCCCGCATCCCTTTGTGGTCGAGAACCGGGGAGGTGCAGGCGGCAACATTGGTGCAGACGCCGTTGCCAAAGCAGCACCGGACGGCTATACCCTGCTGATGGGTACCGTGGGTACGCAAAGCATCAACAAATGGCTCTACACAAAAATGCCGTTTGACCCGCAAAAGGATTTCACACCCATCACCCTGGTGGCAGGCGTGCCCAATGTCATGGTGGTGCCAGCTGACAAGGCGAAAGCGGCCGGCATCAACAGCGTGGCCGATTTCATCAGGTACGCAAAAGCCAACCCTGGCAAGCTGAACATGGCGTCCAGCGGCAACGGCACCTCCATACATCTGGCGGGTGAACTGTTCAAGAGCATGAGCGGCACCTACATGACGCACTTCCCCTTCAGCGGTTCAGGCCCTGCGCTGCTCAGTCTTGTCGGCGGCGACATGGATGTGATGTTTGACAACCTGCCATCGTCCATGCAGCTGATCAAGGCCGGCAAACTCAAGGCCCTGGCTGTCACCAGTACCCAGCCTTCTGCAGCACTGCCGGATGTGCCCACGGTGGAGCAGGCAGGCCAGCTCAAGGGCTTTGACGCAACGTCGTGGTTCGGCCTGCTCGGCCCCGCCGGACTTCCGCCGGACATCACCAACCGCATACAGCAGGAAGTCGCAAAATCCCTGGCAACACCAGCGATGAAGGAAAAGCTGCTGGCCCAGGGCGCCATTCCCAGCGGCAACACACCTGCCCAGTTTGCCCAGCTCATTGATTCAGAACTGAAAAAGTGGCAACCTGTCGTGAAAGCCTCTGGCGCCAAGGTGGACTGACAGGCATCACAGCCAACCGACGTAAAAAAGCCCTGGCATGCAGGGCTTTTTTTGTTCAGCAGGGAAATCCGGTCAAACGCCCCAGACCACCTCGTCGCCGGACTTGTGATTGCGCTGCAGCATGTCGATGAACGGCATGGCACGCTGGCGCAACCCCAGCCCATCGGCCGGCACGCCACCTTCTTCGGGGTCATGGGACTCCTCGACCTTGATGGCTGCCTCCAGTGCCGCAATCGCCGCCGGCATCTGCTCCGGAAGAATGATGCCCTTGGGGCCTGCGTCCTTGCCTATGACTTCCAGAATCTTGCGGCCGTTGGCTTCCAGCATGATGACGTCGCCAGCATTTTTTGATTTGAATTTGTAGAGCATTGAGGCACCTGAGGGTTGATAAGTGCTTTTATTATGGTCCGGTGCCTGCAGCGTGCTTGTAGGCATCCTTCCAATATTGACATGGCGCAAAGGAAGGGCAGTTGTCGCCTGAACGCCCGCAAACGCTGTTGCACAATAGGCAGCGGCCATTGACTTGCGGGGAAGGGGCCATGCAGAACAACACGGGGAAAATCGCCGAGACGCCATGAAAAGCAATACCAGCGCCAAAAAACCAGAACCACCAGTGGCAAGCGCCAAAGCCGCCCGTTCGCCCCGTGTCAAAAAAGCGGCTGAAGCCCCGACGGGGAAGGCCGCCACACTCAAGGAAGCAAGGCCAGACCTTCAGCCCGCCGACTGGGTCCGCGCCGGCATGAAAATCCTGGCCCAGTCGGGCGTTGACATGGTGCTGATACCGCCACTGGCCAAAGCGCTGGGCGTGACGAAGGGAAGCTTCTACTGGCACTTCACATCACGCGACGACCTGCTGATGAAACTGATTGACGAGTGGAAGCAGCACGCCACGCTGCGCGTGATCGATATCGTTGAACGTGCAGGTGTGTCGCCCCAGGAAAAAATTCGCCTGATTGCCTTCATAGGTACCAACTCGCCAATTGACGAGTTCGGCGGTGCGGTTGAGTTGGCGGTGCGCAACTGGGCCCGCGTCAACCCGAATGTACGCAAGGTCGTCGCCGATGTAGACCGCCAGCGCCTGAACTACCTGACCACCCTCTATGAAGAAATCGGCTCAAAGGTCGACGCTGAACTGCTGGCCTGCATGCATTACTGTTTCTCAGCGGGCCTGCGACTGATTTTTGCGTATCCGGAAAAGCAGAAGCTCGCCATGCGCCAGGCTGCGCTGGACCAGATTTTTTTCGCGGACCATCTGCAAAAAACGGCCTGAGCTTCAAGCAGACCTGCGCGCTGAAGCATATTCGGCTGCAAGACGATTCACGATTTCTGCTGCAGGCACGACCGAATCGATGCCGCCGATGCCCTGGCCCGCGCTCCACACATCGCGCCAGGCTTTGGCCTCCGTCCCATCGCCCCGTTTTCCGAAACCGAAAGACGAGGTCTCGCGCGCAGGCAGGGCATCAACGTCAACGCCCAGCGCAGCGAAACTCGCACGCAGGTAGTTGGCCGGCAGCCCGGTCACCGCGCTGGTGCACACGATGTCCGCCGCAGCACCGTCCACAATCATCTGCTGGTAACGCGAATCGGCCTGCGCCTCGGTCGACGCGACGAAACGCGTGCCCACATAGGCAAGATCCCCGCCCATGGCCTGTACGGCACGCACCTGCCTGCCATGCGAGATACAGCCTGACACGGCGACCAGGCCGTCAAAAATCCGCCTGACCTCATCGGTGAATGCAAAGGGGTTGAGGGTTCCGGTGTGGCCTCCCGCACCGGCACACACCAGCACCAGTCCGTCAACGCCCGCATCAATGGCCTTGCGCGCATGACGCATGGTTGATACGTCGTGCAGCACGATCCCGCCATATGCATGAATACGTTCGGCAACCTGCCCCGGCGCGTTGAGGCTGGTGATCACCACCGGCACCTTGTACTGACACACCACATCAAGGTCGTGCGCAAGCCGCTGGTTGCTGGAATGCACGATCAGATTCACGGCATAGGGCGCGGCACGCCAGGGCTGCTGCGGTTGGGCATTCCATGCCGCGATCTCGCGGTTCAGGTAGTCAAGCCACGAAGCCAGTTCGCTTTCAGGCCTTGCATTGAGCGCAGGAAACGCGCCCAAGATGCCCGCCAGGCATTGCTGGGCCACCAGTTCTTTCGACGAGGCGATGAACATGGGTGAGCCGATCACGGGAAGGCGCAGCGCCGTAAATGGCTCTGTTGTCATGGCCGACGAAGCGCTTAAGGGTTTGTACGGGGATTGACTCATGGCATGCAGGCGAATAAATTATGTTCCATACCGCCCAGTATGGCACACGACAAAATCACCGTCAACACAATGAACAGCGCCTCCGGATCATTCACCGCAGCCGACAGCTACGCCGCCATCAACGGGCGCCGCGTGAGCCTGGAAGCGCTCTGGCACAAAGGCTCATGTCTGGCCACTTTTTTCAGGGCCAGGGGCGTGAAAGAGGACCAGGCCGTCGCCATCCTGATGCGGAACGACCTGGCTTTTCTCGAATGCACGATTGCCATTTCAATCCTCGGCGCCTACGCCGTGCCGCTGAACTGGCACCTGACGGGACCCGAGATCGACTACATCCTTCGCGATTCAGGGGCGGTGATGCTGGTGTCGCATGCGGACCTCTACCGCCCCATCGCGGCATCCATACCCGACAACATCCTGAACGTTGTCGCGCGCACGCCTGAAGAAATCAGCGGGCCTTACAGGATTGCGGCCGACCAGTGCGACGTGCCGCCCGGTGTCATCGACCTTGAACAGGCCGCAGAAACTTCTGAACCACTGCTGGACCGTACCAAGGTCGGCAGCAGGAACAGCATCCTCTACACAAGCGGTACCACAGGGCGTCCCAAGGGGGTGCGAAAGCTGCCCCTGCCGGCGGAAGAAATGCGTAAAAACGCTTTGGTGTCGCAGCAGTGGTTTGACCTCAAACCGGGTGTCCGTACCGTGATGGCGGGGCCCATGTACCACAGCGCACCCAACACCTACACACGGCAAGTCGTCAACTCGGGCGGCAGCATCACCCTGATGCCGCGCTTCGACGCTGAAGAACTGCTGGCCATCATCGCGCGTGACCGCATCACCCATTTGCACCTGGTGCCGACCATGATGGTGCGCCTGCTGCGCCTGCCGGACGAGGTCAAAAAGCGCTACGACCTCAGTTCCCTGCAGTTTGTGGTTCACGGCGCAGCAGCCTGCTCAATGGAAACCAAGAAGGCCTTTATTGACTGGTGGGGGCCCGTCATTCATGAGTACTACGGCGCGACGGAAACCGGCATGGTCACACGCTCATCAACACAGGAGTGGCTGGAGCGGCCCGGCACGCTAGGCAAGGCCTGGCCCGGTCGCAGCATACGCATCTACTCTGATGACGGTCAGATTCTCGGGCCCAACCAGGTGGGCGAGATCTATTCAGGACTGCAGGGCGTGGCCAACTTCACCTACCACAACGCAGAAGAGCAGCGCCTCGAAATTGACCGCGACGGCATGGTCACCAACGGTGATGTGGGCTACCTCGACGAAGACGGTTATCTCTTTCTCGTGGATCGCAAAAAAGACATCGTCATCTCAGGCGGTGTGAACATCTACCCGGCAGAGATCGAATGCGCACTGATCGAACACCCCGGCATAGCCGACTGCGCCGTGATCGGCATACCCGATGAAGAGTTCGGTGAAAAGCTGCTGGCCTTCGTCAAACCCACCGCCGGCGAACAGCCCTCGCAGATCGAGATCAGCACCTTTCTGCGCGGCAAGCTGGCCGGGCTCAAGGTACCCAAAGACTATGTTTTTCTTGACGAGCTGCCGCGTGACGATTCCGGAAAGCTGATGAAGCGCAAGCTGCGCGACCCCTATTGGGCCGGCCGCAGCAGGATGATCTGAAAACCCCCTCCAGGAGACAACGATGAAACCCAAACTTTTGAACTGCCTCGCCGCCATAGGCCTTGTGGCTGCCGCCTTGCTCCCCACAGGGGCATGGGCCAAATACCCTGAAAAGCCGATACGGCTGGTCGTTCCCTTTCCCGCCGGCGGTGGCACGGACGTGCTGGCACGCCTGGCCGCACGCAACATGTCGGCTGTGCTGGGCCAGGAGGTCATTGTCGACAACCGGGGCGGTGCCGGCACCATCATTGGCGGCGATGCGGTCGCCAAGGCTGCACCTGACGGCTATACGCTCCTGCTCTCGACGGCCAGCGGCTTCAGCATCAACCCCCAGTACAACAAGAAGCTGCCCTACAAGCCTGAAGACTTTGTACATATCGGCTTGATCAGCGAATCCCCCGTCGTCCTGGTGGCGCCATTCAACGCACCAGCCAAAAACCTGCAGGAGCTGGTGCGCTCGCTGAAAGACAAGGAAACGCCGATCGCCACCGCCGGCAAGGGCAGCCAGTCACACCTGAGCGCAGTGATGTTCTTTAATGCCATCAACGCCAAGTTCCGCCCTGTGCACTACCGCGGCGAAGCCCCTGCGCTGGTAGACCTGCTGGGCGGCCAGGTGCCGATCTATTTCGCCAGCATACCGGGCACGCTCTCCCACCTGAAAGCTGAAAGGCTGCGCGGCTACGCGGTGACAACCACCGGGCGTACACCGGCCGCCCCGGACATTCCTTCCTTCACTGAACAGGGCATGCCTGAAGTGCTGGCCACCTCATGGTTCGGCCTGGCTGCACCCAAAGGCACACCCCAGGAAGCTGTCAACGCGCTCGCTGCAGCGCTGTCCAAGGCACTGGAAGACAAGGCCATGCAGGACCGCCTGGCCGCAGACGGTGCCACCACCCGCAAGCTCAACATCACCGAGTTCAACGACTACATGAAGCGCGACTACGAACGCTGGGGCAAGGTCCTGCGCGCCGCCAATATCGAGGAAGACTGAGTAAGACCAAGGAAACACCATGAGCACGCATGCAATGGAATCGGTCCTGTATGACCTGGGCGTCAAGCGCGAGGCACGCACCGCTTTTGGTGAAGACGCCGCCGCTTTCCTCAAACGCTACGGCGTTGACGCACAGGAGGCCGCCATGATCAGCGGCTTCGACATGGCGGCTTTGCTCAGGGCCGGCGTAAGCCCCCTGTTGACCTACGGCTTCTGGATGATGAATGCGCCCGTGAAGACACGGGCCGCCTACCTCGAACGCAGCCGCGAAACCGCCGCGGCACAAGGATAAACATGGCAAGCATTGTTGGCGGCTTCATCATGCCGCACGAACCCGGCGTGTTCTACATGCCGAAAGAAAAATGGAACGACGCGCAAAAGCGCGTGCGCGCCGCTTATGAGCATGTGGGCAAGCGCGTCGGCGAGCTCGGCGCGACCTCAGTCATTGTCATAGGCGCAGACCACTACGTGCTGTTCGGGCCCGGCTGCCTGCCGAGTTACCTCATCGGCATCGGCGACGTCAGCGGGCCGTATGAGCGCTTTCCCGATATTTCCCAGGGCAACATTCCCAACAACACCGCCCTCGCCCTGCACATCGCGCAATACGGGCGCACGCACGGCTTTGACTGGTCGGTGGCCAAGACCTTGCGGGTTGACCATTCCATAGGCGTGCCGGCGCGGCTTTGTGCGCTGCCAAATGCAAGCGTCAAGGGTGTGGTGCCTGTCTACCTTGCGAGCGGGGTCGAGCCCCTTCTGCCCATGCGGCGCGCCCATGAGCTGGGCAGGATGATTCGCTCGGCCATTGAAGCCTGGCCCGAAGACGAGCGCGTTGTAGTCATCGGCTCGGGTGGCATCAGCCATTGGGTGGGCCTGCCAGAGATGGGCAAGGTCAATGAAGACTTTGACCGCTGGGTGCTTGATTGCGTGACCAGCGGTGACGCAGAGGCGATGCTGAAGTTGAGCGATGCAGAAGTGTTTGAGCTCGGCGGCAACGGCGCATGGGAGATACGCAACTTCCTTTGCATGATGGGCGCGCTTGACGACCAGCCCGGCAGTGTCATCGCCTATGAACACGGCCCGCAATGGGTGACCGGCCTGGGGTTCGCCGAGGTAGGCACCCTGGCCCAGGAAGCCGTCACCGCCTGAACCTTATAGAAACCAAGCCATGCCCACGACCATACCCATCACCCCTGTTCGCAGCAAGCCTGCACAGCACGCAACTATCAGTGCCGACAGCCTGCGCAAGCTGGTTGATTTTGAGAACGGCAGCATTGACCGCCGCCTGTACTGGGACGAAGAAATTTATCGCCTGGAGCTTGAACGCATCTTCGCCCGCACCTGGCTGTTTGTTGCCCACGAAAGCCAGGTGGCCAACTACGGCGACTTCCTCACCACCTTCATGGGAGAAGACGGCGTGATCGTCACGCGTGACCAGCAGGGCAAGGTGCGTGTTTTCCTCAACTCATGCACGCACCGCGGCAACAAGATCTGCCTGGCCGAAGCCGGTAACAAAAGGCGCTTTACCTGCAATTACCACGGCTGGACGTTTGACAGCGCCGGCTCGCTCGTCGGCCTGCCCCAGGAAGAGCTTTACAACAACACCTGCAGGGACTTCGACAAGGCGCAGCTGGGCATACGCAATGCGCGGGTTGAAAGCTACAAGGGACTGGTGTTCGCCACCTTCAATGAAGAGGCAGAAAGCCTGGAGCAGTTCCTGGGCGACTACCGCTGGTACCTCGACATCCTGCTGGATAACGACCCGGGTGGCACGGAGTTCCTGCCCGGCAACATCAAGTCTCGCATGCAGTGCAACTGGAAGTATCCGTCGGAGAATTTCGCGGGGGACTCCTATCACGCAGCATGGACACACAACTCCGGCGCTGTGGCGCTGTTTGGCCGCGGGGTTGACAACAAATACGACCAGTCCAAGGTCTACCAGGCCAACGTCAACGGCCACGGCTGGCAGTTCGGCCTGGACTTCATCGGCAACGCCATGGTGCTGGGCGAGCAGGACATCCTTGACTATCTGAAAGAAAACGAGGCGAAGTTTGCGGCGCGGTTGGGCAAGCTGCGCTCACGCATGATCGGTTCCATCAGCTCGGCCAACCTGTTCCCCCACACCTCATTCCTGCCAGGGCAGAACACCTTCCGCACCTGGCACCCCAAGGGCCCTTCGCAGATTGAATTGCACACCTGGGTGCTGGTCAACAAGTCGGCACCTGAGGCGCTGAAAGAGATGTACATGAAGGGCGTGATGCGCAGCTTTTCACCATCAGGCGTGCTGGAGATGGACGACGGCGACAACTGGGAGAACGCCACGGCCACCAACCTCGGCGTTGTCACACGCCAGCAAAAGCTGCACTACGGGCTGGGCATGGACAGCAAGGTCGAGCACGACGAACTCAAGGGCAATGTGCACATCCGCAAGTACAACGATTCCAACCAGCTGGCCTTCTACGGCAAGTGGCTGGAGCTGATGTGCAATGAAGGGTCAGGTGCATCATGAAGTTCGTGATGGGTGAAACCCCCGTACTTAAAAAACCTGTGGTGCCGCCACATTACCCGCTGGCACCCATGGAACTCGTGTTTGAAATCAGCCAGTTTCTCTACCGTGAGGCGCGCATTCTTGACGAAGAACGTTATGAAGAATGGCTGGGCATGATGACGGACGACATCCATTACTGGATGCCCGGCATACAGGCCAGGCACCGCAAGGACAAGACCCCCCGGCTTGACCCGAAAGCGCATGGCGTTTTTCGACGACGACATGCTCAACATGCGCAGGCGCGTGACGCGTTTCATGGACCCGACAGCCTGGGCAGAAGACCCGCCCACTCGTGCTGTCCACGTCATCTCCAACATCGAGGTCGAGCTGACTGACAAACCCGATGAGTTCAGGGTGTACTCAACCTTTATCAATTGCAGGGGTCGCGGCGAAGCAGAAGAGTTCTGGCTGACCGGCCGGCGCACAGACATGCTGCGGCGCGGCGACGATGGTGTGCTGCGCATTGCATCCCGCGAGATCGTCACCACGCAGACCGTGCTGTTGGCGAAAAACCTCAATGTCTTTCTTTAACCGGGTGCCGTCATGAGCGGCTGGCTTGAAGGGCAGGTGGCCTTTGTCACAGGAGCCGCCGACGGCATAGGCCGCGCGGTGGTCGAGCGGTACCTGAAGGAAGGTGCCGCGGGCGTTGTTGCGCTGGACCGCGATGCGGACGGGCTGAAGACACTGGCCCACGCACATGGGGATCGTATTGCGACAGTGGCAGGCGATGTACGCACCTATGCCAGCCATGAAGAAGCGGTGAAGCTCGCGCTCTCACGGTTCGGAAGACTGGACACCGTGGTGGGCAATGCGGGTGTGTTTGACTTCCGCCGGCCGCTGCGCAGCTACACCGGCGAGTCGATGGCAGCCACCATGGACGAGCTCTTTGCCATCAACCTGCGCGGCTACCTGTATGCAGCCATGGCGGGCCGCGAGGCGCTCATCGCCAGCAGGGGCAGCATCATCTTCACTGCGTCGGTGGCCAGCTTCAACTCGGGCGGCGGCGGCATTCTCTACACCATGGGCAAACACGCGGTGGTCGGCATGATCAAGCAGTTGGCGCTTGAACTCGCACCCGACATCCGCGTGAACGGGGTTGGCCCCGGCGGCACGCTGACCGGGTTAAGCGGCACCGATGCACTCGGCCAGATGGGACGCAGCATCAATGCCAACCCAGAGGCGTTTAACGAAAAGATGGCCGCAGCAGTACCACTCGGGTTTGCGCAAAAGCCCGAAGACCACACCGGCCTGTATGTGCTGCTGGCCAGCAGCGCCAACGCCCGCGCCGTAACGGGCGAAATTTTCATGAGCGACGGCGGCACCGGCTCGCGCTCTGTCTGAAACCATCTGCGGAGTCTTCATGACGACAAACATCAATCATCCTGCCATCGGCAAAACCATCGTCGCGGCGGGTGTACGCACCAACTACCACGAGGTCGGCCAGGGCCACCCCATGATCCTGCTGCACGGCTCCGGCGCAGGCGTCACGGGCTGGGAAAACTGGCACGGCGTGATGGACGACTTTGCCAAAAACTTTCGTGTGCTGGTGCCTGACATCATCGGCTTCGGTTTCACCGAGCGCCCCGAGGGCACGAAGTACAGCATCAAGCTCTGGGTGCAGCACTTGCTGGGCTTTATGGATGCACTGAACATCGAAAAGGCGGTACTGGTCGGCAACTCCTTCGGCGGCGCCTTGTCACTGGCACTGGCTATACGCAACGCGCACCGCGTCGAACGTATGGTGCTGATGGGCACGCCTGCGGGCAGCTTCACGCAGAGATCGGCCATGGCGCGCTCCTGGTATTACGAGCCCTCACTTGAAAACATGGCCGAGCTGCTGCGTACCTTTCCGCACGACACGTCTTTCGTCACCGACGAGATGGTGCGCCTGCGCCATGAAGTGACGCAGCTTGCTGGGGGCATGGAGGCCTACCGAAAGCTTTTCCCCGAACCTGCACCCGGTGGCCAGACACGCGAGGTCAAGGGCATCCCTGAAGAAGACCTGCGCACCATTCAAACACCCATCCTGGCGCTGCATGGCCGGCATGATGAGCGTGTGCCACTGGAATGTGGAATACGCATTGCACAGGCCTGCCCGAACGCAGACCTGCACATCTTTGCCAATTGCGGCCACTGGGTGCAGATTGAACGCCGCAAGGAGTTCATTGAACAAACCCTCAACTTCACACAAGGCCTGCACGCCCATGTTTGACCAGCAACGTATTGAGCAGCTTGCCGCAGAGCTTCACCAGTCTGAAAAAACGCGGGTGCAGGTCGAGCATTTTTCAAAGCGCTTTCCCGGGATGACGATTGAAGACGGTTATGCCGTCTCGCGCGCCTGGGTGAAGATGAAGCTGGCCGAGGGCCGCACCGTGCGCGGCCACAAGATAGGCCTGACCTCGCGCGCCATGCAGCTGTCGAGCAACATCACCGAACCCGACTACGGCACCTTGCTGGACGACATGTTTTTTGCCGAAGGTAGCGACATCCCCATGAGCCGCTTCATCGCACCGCGCGTGGAAGTCGAGCTGGCCTTTGTGCTGGGCAAACGGCTGGAGGGCCCGAACCTCACCATCGTGGATGTGCTCAAGGCGACCGACTATGTCGTTCCGGCCATAGAGATCATTGATGCGCGCATCGAGCAGTTTGACCGCGGCACCAAAGCCATGCGCAAGGTTTTCGACACGATTTCAGACAACGCGGCCAACGCTGGCATCATCACCGGCGGCAGGCCGGTCAAACCCGACGCCGTCGACCTGCGCTGGGTCAGCGCGCTGCTCTACAAGAACGGCGTGATCGAAGAATCGGGCGTGGCCGCAGCCGTGCTCAACCATCCGGCCAACGGCGTGGCCTGGCTGGCCAACAAGCTGGCCGCCTGGGGCGAATGCCTGGAGGCGGGCGAGACAGTGCTGGGCGGCTCGTTCACGCGGCCCACGCCTGCCATGGCAGGCGATACCTTTCATGCCGACTACGGGCCGCTGGGCGCGATTGCCTTCAGGTTTGTCTAGCGCCAACCCGCCATAGGCAAAATGCATCCTCATGAAAACACCCACAAACTTTTTCAAACAGGCGCTGCTGCAAAAGCGCCCGCAAATCGGGCTCTGGCTGGGCACAGGCGAGCCCTACATCGCCGAGATACTGGCGGGTGTCGGTTTCGACTGGCTGCTGATTGACGGCGAGCATGCGCCGAATGACCTGCACTCCATCCTCGGCCAGCTGCAGGGCATTGCCAGCTCTGTCGGTGCCTTTCCGGTCACACCGGCGGTATCCAACGCGGTGGTGCGCATTCCTCACGGCGACACGGCGCTCATCAAGCAGTGCCTGGACATAGGCGCACAGACCATTCTGATCCCCATGGTCAACACGCCCGCACAGGCAGCGGAGATGGCGCTGGCCATGCGTTACCCGCCGGTGGGCATACGGGGCATGGGCGGCTCGATGGCCAGGGCGGCGCGCTGGTCCCGCTACCCCAACTACCTGCATGAAGCGAATGACGAGGTTTGCCTGCTGGTGCAGGTCGAATCCGTAGAAGCCATGGCCAACATTGACGCGATTGCCGCCACGCCCGGTGTGGATGGTGTGTTCATCGGCCCGGCCGACCTGGCCGCCTCCATGGGCCACCCGGGCAATCCCGGTCACCCGGACGTTCAGGCGCAGATCGAGTACGGCATTAAGCGCATTCTTGCCGCCGGCAAGGCGCCGGGCATTTTGTCGGTGACCGAAGCGCAGGCACGCAAGTGGCTGGACGCAGGGGCGGTGTTTGTGGCGGTCGGGGTAGACATTCCGCTGCTCACGGCGGCAACCAGCGCGCTGCTGGCGAAATTCAAAGGTGCCGACGGGAAGGCTCCCGGTAGCGGCTATTGAGGGATCTGCAGCTCAAAAGCGTCGCCGAAAGCCAATTTTTAACGTACACGTTAAATTTTTGCTGTGTACGTTAAAAATTGACCTCTCATGGCCTAAAAGTTGTCAAAAATCGTCTGGACGGGCTACAAAAGAGCCCAAAAAAGGCATGTTTTAGGCCTCCAGACCAATAGATACGTGCATGAGAAGCTATAAAAAACATAGCAAATTGACGCTGTAACCTTCCGCCCCGCCGGGTGCGCAGGGTGCGCAACGCGGTCGGTCAAGCAAAATAAGGCCATGTTCAATATCGCCACCGCCCCCAAGCCCGCCGGACAAGGCCTGAGCCAGGACGGGCTCAGCCTGCTCACGCCAGGCGAACTGCTCGGCACCCTCCAACTCCCCACCCCTGCCTGGACGCAGGACTGGGCTGCGCTGGCCCGGACCTGGAACAACCTGCCGCCGGACGCCCACCTGAAGGACGGCGGCCACTACCGCAAACGCCGCCACGCCTGTTATGTGCAGGACACGGCCACAGGCGCGCTGGTGCAGACGCCGCACCGCGCCCACTGGCAGCCGACCGACTACAACGCCCTGCACGGCGGCTTCGAGCGCTGGTTTGACCCGGTCGAGCCGGAAGTGGCACAGGCGCCGGCCTGGACTGCACTGATCAGCGCCTTCGGCCAGCTGTTCGCAGGTGTTCAGGCGGTGCCGGAGTGGTACGTCGAAGCGCACCAGTTCCGCATCGACACCGCTGGCGGCGTTGGCCGGCCGACGCCTGAAGGCGCCCACCGCGATGGCGTGAATTTTGTCGTCGTGCTGCTGGTGTCGCGCCATGGCGTGAAGGGCGGCGAAACGCGGGTGTTTGACGCCAACGGCCCGCATGGCGTGCGTTTTTTGATGCAGGAACCCCTCACCGCCCTGCTGCTGGATGATGCCCGAGTCATCCATGAGACCACGCCCATCCTGCCAGCCGACGAAGAGGTGCCCGACGGTTACCGTGACACGTTGGTACTCACTTACCGCGCTGGCGGCTTTCAGGCGCCCGGCGCCTGACCAAACCCTCCCATTTCTTTCTGCGTTACAGGTTCACCGCCTGATGTAAAAGTCCGCTTGACGAAAATACTTTAAACCTAAACAATTAAGGCAGTATTCAATTTAGACAAAAACCAGAAAGCCACAAGCATGCGCATCCTTTGTCTGGGCGGTGGTCCCGCAGGCCTGTATTTCGCCGTGCTCATGAAGCTGCAAAACCCGGCGAATGTCGTCACCGTGGTCGAGCGCAACCGCCCGTTCGACACCTTCGGCTGGGGCGTGGTGCTGTCGGACCAGACACTCGGCAACCTGCAGGTGGCCGACCCGGTCAGCGCCAAACTGATTGGCGACGCGTTCAACCACTGGGACGACGTCGAGGTGTTCTTCAAGGGCCGCAGCGTGCGCTCCGGCGGCCACGGTTTCTGCGGCATTGGCCGCAAGCGCCTGCTCAACATCCTGCAGGACCGCTGCATTGAACTCGGCGTGGACCTGGTGTTTGAAACCGACGTGCAGGACGACCAGGCCATCGCCGCGAAATACAACGCCGACCTGGTGATCGCCAGCGACGGCCTGAACAGCCGCATACGCAACCGCTACGCCGAGACCTTCAAGCCCGATGTCGAACTGCGTGCCTGCCGCTTCGTCTGGCTGGGCACCCACAAGACTTTCGACGCCTTCACCTTCGCCTTCGAGAAAACCGAACACGGCTGGTTTGCAGCGCACGCCTACAAGTTCGACGACAAGACCTCGACCTTCATCGTCGAGACACCCGAAGCCGTGTGGAAGGCCCACGGCCTCGACCAGATGAGCCAGGAAGAAGGCATCGCCTTCTGCGAGCGCCTGTTCGCCAAATACCTGGACGGCAACGCTCTGATGAACAACGCCACGCACGTGCGCGGATCAGCAATCTGGATACGCTTCCCACGCGTGGTCTGCGATCACTGGGTGCACCAGGCCAACGTCAACGGCAAAAATGTACCAATCGTGCTCATGGGTGACGCAGCGCACACCGCGCACTTCTCGATTGGCAGCGGGACCAAGCTCGCGCTGGAAGACGCGATTGAGCTGTCACGCTGCTTTGCGAAAAGTACCGGTACCGATCAAGCGCTGCAGGCTTATGAGGCCGTGCGCTCGGTCGAAGTGCTGAAGATACAGAACGCCGCCCGAAACTCCACCGAATGGTTTGAGAACGTTGACCGTTACAGCGGCATGGAGGCGGAGCAGTTTTTTTACTCGCTGATGACACGCTCGCAGCGCATCAGCCACCAGAACCTGGGCGTGCGCGATGCGTCGTGGCTGCAGGGCTATGAGCAGTGGCTTGCCAAATCGAACGGCAAGCCGGCGCCACCGCCCATGCTTTTGCCCTTAAAGGTCAGGGACGTACAGCTCAAGAATCGCATCGTCGTTTCACCGATGGCCACCTACAGCGCCATTGACGGTATCCCCCAGGACTTTCATCTGGTGCACTTGGGCGCGCGCGCACTCGGTGGTGCGGCCATAGTCTTCGTCGAGATGACCTCGCCCAACCCCGAAGGCCGCATCACGCCCGGCTGCCCGGGCCTGTGGAATGAAACGCAGATGCTGGCTTTCAAACGCATTGTGAGTTTTGTGCATGCGTCCGGCGAAGGCGCGAAGATTGCCCTGCAGATCGGGCACAGCGGCCCCAAGGGTTCGACACAAGTCGGCTGGGAAGACTCCGATGAACCGCTGCTCTCAGGCAACTGGCCGCTGATGGCCGCCAGCGCTGTCGCCTACGGCCCGACCAATCACCTGCCCAAGGCCATGACGCGAGAAGACATGGACACGGTCAAGGCGCAGTTCGTGCAGTCCACACGCTACGCTGCAGAAGCCGGCTTCGACTGGGTCGAACTGCATTGCGCGCACGGCTACCTGCTGTCGAGCTTCATCACACCGCTGACCAACCTGCGCACCGACGAGTACGGCGGCACCCTTGAGAACCGGTGTCGGTACCCGCTGGAAGTGTTTGAAGCCATGCGCGCCGTGTGGCCCGCACATCTGCCCATGAGCGTCCGCATCTCGGCCCACGACTGGGCGCCCGGCGGCAACACAGCCGACGATGCGGTCGCCATGGCCAAAATTTTCAAGCAGGCCGGGGCGGACTTCATCGATGTCTCGTCCGGCCAGACGACGCGCGATGCAAAACCGGTCTATGGACGCATGTACCAGACGCCGTTTGCGGACCGCATACGCAACGAGGCCGGCATCCAGACCATCGCGGTCGGTGCCATCTCGGAGGTTGACCACGTCAACAGCATCATCGCGGCGGGCCGTGCAGACCTCTGTGCCATTGCCCGCCCGCATCTCGCCGACCCGGCATGGACCTTGCACGAGGCAGCAAAACTACAGAGCCGCCATGTGGCCTGGCCCAAGCCCTACCTCAGCGGCCGGGACCAGCTCTACCGCGAAATTGCAAAACAGCAGGAGCTTGCGGCATCAACCGCACAGACGCCTGCAGCCATCAAATAACACGCACAACACCGGCGACAAGGAGCACACCATGGACATGGAAGCACGAGGCCACAGCGAACACCCTGAAGCATTGCGACTTTGGCTGCGCATGCTGACCTGTACGCAGCTGGTTGAAAAGCAGGTGCGCAGCCAGCTGCGCGAGCAGTTCGACACCACGCTGCCGCGCTTCGATCTGATGGCGCAGCTTGAGCGCAACCCCGAAGGCCTGAAGATGAACGAGCTCTCGCGCCGCATGATGGTGACGGGCGGTAACGTGACCGGCATTACCGACCAGCTGGTGGCTGAAGGTGTCGTCGAGCGGGCAGGTGTTGAAGGCGACCGCCGCGCCTACCGCGTGCGCCTGACCGCACGCGGACGCAAGGTTTTTGGCGAAATGGCGCGCCAGCATGAAGCCTGGATAGTCGCGGCCTTCGAGTCGCTTTCGCCCCGCGAGGTGGAGTCACTGCACAAGCTGCTGGGCAAGGTCAAGCAGCACCACAACGCACAGCAACCGGACAAACTGGAAACCATATGAAGCACTACATAGGCCCCAACAACCCCATGCATGCGCAGTTCGATGCGTTTGCGGGCTACCAGGCAAAACACTTTGCCTACGCGTTTGATGCCGGCGTGGCGACCCTCACGCTGAACCGCCCTGACCGCAAGAACCCGCTGACCTTTGACTCTTACGCCGAGCTCCGGGATTTGTTCCGCGCACTGAACACCGCGACCGACGTGAAAGCGGTTGTCATCACCGGTGCGGGCGGCAACTTTTGCTCCGGTGGAGATGTGCACGAGATCATCGGCCCGCTCACCAAGATGAGCATGCCGGAAATGCTGGAATTCACGCGCATGACAGGCGACCTCGTCAAGACCATGCGCCTGTGCCCACAACCCGTCATTGCCGCCATAGACGGCATCTGCGCCGGCGCAGGCGCGATGATGGCGCTGGCGGCCGACATGCGCCTGGGTACGGCGCAGGCCAAGACCGCCTTCCTGTTCACACGCGTCGGCCTGGCTGGCGCAGACATGGGCGCATGCGCACTGCTGCCGCGCCTGATCGGCCAGGGCCGAGCTTCCGAACTGCTGTTCACCGGCCGCGCCATGAATGCGCAGGAAGGCCTGCAGTGGGGTTTCTTCAATTCGCTGCATGAACCCGATGCGGTTCTTGGCGCAGCACAAAAGCTGGCATCCGACCTTACCAGCGGGCCGACCTTTGCACATGGCATGACCAAGACAATGCTGCACCAGGAATGGGCCATGACGCTGGACCAGGCGATCGAGGCCGAGGCACAGGCGCAGGCGATTTGCATGCAGACGAAAGACTTCACACGCGCCTACGAAGCCTTTGCGGCAAAGCAGAAACCAGCATTCATGGGCGATTAGGGCCTGTTCATACTATTTTCAGGAGATGCGTTGTGAGACAAACAGACTGTGCGCAAGGCGCAAAACGTAGGCGGGGTAGACCCCGACAAGGCTTTGCAACACCGCGCACGGCCTTTTTGATCACAACCCGTAGGGAACGGGTGAAAACAGCGCCACTCTGCGTTGCACTCCTAGGCAAGGCATCAGCCTTGCCGTCGTCGCGCGCCTTGATTGGCGCTGTTTTCACCGCGTTCGCACTCCTGAAAATAGTATGAACAGGCCCCAACATGACACCTAGCATCACACATCTTTCGCTGCCCTTCTTTGATGATGTGCACCGGGATATCGGACAGCAGCTGTCCGCATGGGCGGCGGGACAGCATGTCGATGAAAGCGACGACCGCAAGGCCTGCAAGGAATGGGTGAAGTTGCTGGGCGATGGCGGATGGCTCAGGTACTGCGTGCCTGCCGGCAAGGACGGGGCGCTGGGCGGGGCGCTGCCCAAACTCGATTCAAGGGCACTGGTCATCCTGCGCGAGACGCTGGCTTTCCATTCGCCACTGGCTGATTTCGCCTTCGCGATGCAGGGCCTCGGCAGCGGCGCCATCACGCTTGCAGGTACACCGGCACAACAGGCGGCCTACCTGCCTCTTGTGGCCAGTGGCAAAAAAATAGCGGCCTTTGCGTTGAGCGAACCAGACGCCGGATCGGACGCTGGCGCCATGTCGACCAGCGCCGTGAAGACGGGCGGAGACTGGGCCGTCAACGGCGTCAAAACCTGGATCAGCAATGGCGGTATTGCAGACTTTTATGTGACCTTTGTGAAGACCGACCCGGATGCGGGTACGCGCGGCATCACCGCGTTTATTGTCGATGCCGACGTGAAAGGCCTGGACACCAGCGAGCACATTGCCGTCATGGCACCACACCCGCTGGCCACGCTGAAATTCGTACACTGCAAACTCAATGAAGATACACAGCTGGGTGCACTGCATGGCGGTTTCAAGCTTGCCATGCAGACGCTGGATATCTTTCGCGCGTCGGTGGCAGGTGCGGCGCTGGGCATGGCGCGCCGTGCGCTGGCCGAAGCCGTCAGTCATTCGAAGCAACGAAAAATGTTCGGCCAGACCCTGGCGGACTTCCAGCTCACACAGGCAAAGATTGGCGAGATGGCCGCTCTGGTAGATGCAGCCGCGTTGCTGACCTATCGCGCCGCATGGCTGCGTGACGAGAGCGAACGCACGGGCGCAGGCGCACGTGTGACTGCGGAAGCAGCAATGGCAAAAATGACTGCTACAGAGAATGCACAGCGCGTGATTGACATGGCGCTGCAGATGCATGGTGGCCTGGGTGTCAAGGTCGGTACCAAGGTTGAAAGCCTGTACCGCGATATCCGCTCACTGCGGATTTACGAAGGTGCTACCGAAGTCCAGCAACTCATCATTGGAAAGGCCGTGTTGCAATCATGACCCGAACTTCCGCCGCCTGCCCATCGGCGCAGCCAGACCACTTTGTGCACGACAGGCTGCCCCCTGCGGCGCAATGCGCCGAGATGCTTTACAGCCTGCCTGGACTGCAGATACCCGCACAGGCCAACCTGGTTGATGTTCTGTTTGAGAAGGCCGCTTCGCGCAAGCTGTCCGACAATGCTTTTCTGCGCTCTGACAAATTGACGCTGAGTTATGGTGAAGCAGCGCAGCAGGTGGCGCGTATCGCGCAGGTGCTGACGGAAGACTTTGCACTGGTACCCGGCAACCGGGTACTGCTCAGGGGCGGCAACTCGATTGCGATGGCCCTGGCCTGGCTCGGCGTTGTGAAGGCAGGTCTGGTTGCCGTAGCCACCATGCCCTTGCTGCGCGCCAAGGAGCTTGGCGAAGTCATTGAAAAGTCGCAGGTCTCGTTCGCCCTGTGCGATGCAACCCTTCTCGAAGAAATGAACATCGCGCAAGCGCAGAACCCCGCGCTTCAAACTGTTGTGGTCTTCAACCAGCCGCAGGACGCCGGCTCTCTTGAAGCGCTGGCCTCTCGCAAGAACGTCGCCTTTAAACCCTGCATGACCGCCGCAGATGACATCGCCATGATGGCCTTTACGTCCGGCACGACCGGCAAACCCAAGGCTGTGGTGCACACACACCGCGATGTTCTGGCGGCCTGCGAATCATGGCCGCGCCACATCCTGCGTGCATCGCCGGACGACATCGTCATGGGCTCGCCACCGCTGGCATTTACCTTCGGGCTCGGCGGCATGCTGCTGTTCCCCATGTGGGCGGGCGCGTCGGTGTATTACCCGTCCATAGGCTACACACCTGAAGCCATGGTCAAGCTGATAAACCAGGTTGGCGCGACCATCTGCTATACGGCGCCTACTTTCTACCGGCAGATGGCGGCGTTTGCCAAACAGCACGGCACACCTACGCTGCGTACCTGTGTCAGCGCGGGCGAAGCACTGCCCGATGCAACGCGCCAGCTGTGGAAAGAAGCAAGCGGCATCGAGATGACCGACGGGATAGGCGCGACGGAGATGTTTCACATCTTCATCTCGACCGACCCCGCCAGCCCTGGCGGCGTGCGGCGCGGCGCCATTGGCAAGGTGGTCCCGGGCTACATCGCCAAAGTCGTCGACGACCAGGGCCATGAACTGCCACGCGGTACCGTCGGCAAGCTGGCCATCAAGGGACCGACAGGCTGCCGATACCTCGACGACGAGCGCCAGGGCAACTACGTAAAGGACGGCTGGAACTACCCGGGCGATGCCTTCATGCAGGATGAAGACGGCTACTTCTTCTACCAGGCCAGGGCAGACGACATGATCATCACCGCCGGCTACAACGTCGGCGGCCCCGAGGTCGAGGATGCGCTGCTCAAGCACCCCGCCGTTGCGGAGTGCGGTGTCGTCGGGCTGCCGGACGAAGAGCGCGGCATGATCGTCAAGGCATTCGTGGTGTTGAAACCCGGGCAGCGGGACGGGGCCGAGACGGTCAAGGCCTTGCAGGACCACGTGAAGGCCGCGCTGGCGCCGTTCAAGTACCCGCGCCAGATCGAATTTGTCGACAAGCTTCCGCGTACCGAGACCGGAAAGCTCCAGCGCTTCAAGCTGCGTACGCCATGATATTCACCACTGAACGGCAGATACGCTTTCACCACTGCGACCCGGCGGGCATCGTTTTTTTTCCGCAGTTCTTCTACCTGCTGCATGAAGCCAAGGAAGACTTTCTCGCACATATCGGATTCCCACAGCATGAGATGATCAGCAGCGGCTTTGGTACGCCCATCGTGGATATCAAGACAAGCTTTCTTGGCATGTGCCGCTACGGTGATGAAATCACCATCAGCGTGTCAATTTCAAAACTTGGCAACTCAAGCCTGGGCATGGACTACGAAATCCATTCACACGGCAAACCGGGTGCCCCGGCTGGCACCCTGAAACTCCGGGCCAGTTCGGTGCTGGTGTATTCAAGACTTGAGGGCGGTCAACCACTGCGGATTCCCGATGACCTCAGGACCGCGATGCTGCCCTATCTGCAAAAAACTCCATGACCTCCATAAGAGATACAACAACATGACAAAACTACAACCTCCAGGCTGGGCAGAACCCAGGGGCTACGCCAACGGCGTGATGGCGCGCGGCGCGCTTATTTTTGTGGGTGGCCAGATCGGCTGGAACGCCGACCAGCAGTTTGAAACGGATGACTTTATTGCGCAGACACGGCAGGCACTGATGAACATTGCTGCCGTCCTGAAAGCTGGTGGCGCTGGCCCCGAACACATGGCCCGCATGACCTGGTATGTCGTGGACCGTGTTGAGTACGTGGAAAGGCTCAAAGAACTGGGCGTCGTTTACCGCGAAGTCATGGGTAAAAACTTTCCCGCCATGACCTGCGTCGAGGTGGCAGCCCTGGTTGAAGATCGCGCAAAGATCGAGATTGAGGTGACGGCAGTGCTCCCTGACTAGGATCTTCTGCGGGTCGGTCCAGTTAAAAGGGGAAATGAAAAAAGGCAGCCAGAGCTGCCCTTTTTGTTGCGCGTTGCAGGACTCTGCTTATTTGGCAGTGCCCGTCACTTCAATCGTGACGCGACGGTCAGGCTGCAGGCACTGAATCAGCTGCTCGCGGCCGAGGGTGGCGCTGCAGTCTTTGCTGACGGCATCGCGCTTGCCCTTGCCCTGCGCGACTGCTGCAGCTGACTTGACGCCGAGCGACTCAAGATAGGCCTGCACGGTTTTGGCACGGGCTTCCGACAGCTTGTCGTTGTAGTCATCCGAACCCAGTCGGTCGGTATAACCCAGCACTGTGAGCGTCTGTATGGACTTGTAGGCCTTGAGTCGCTGGGCAACATCATTGAGACGTTGCATGCCGCCTGGAATCATGTCCTCAATGCCAGATTTGTCGAACTTGAAGAGGGTGTCTGTGAGCAACACGTAGGTTTCCCGGCTGATCGGTCCAGAGGCAACTGCTGCTGCGCTTGCACCATCTCTTGCGGTCAGCACACCCGCCTTCGGCTGGACGCAACTGTCCGCTTCAATTTTCGCCCGGCGCAGTGCGTCTTCTACCATCTGGATGTGCGGAGTTGCCTGACGCCAGCCGGTCTGTTCATCTGCATGGCCAGCCCGCACCAGGCGAACTTCTGCACATGCGACTGTACGCGCATTACAGGCCATGGAGGCAGGCTGGTTCTTGTAGTTGCTGAGCTGGGCCCACAAATCGTCGCGCAATTTGGAACTGCGTGCGACCAGTGGAGTATCGAGGCCTGCACGCGCGGTCTTGTCAGCTTCCAGCGCCTGTGCAATCTTCACGGCTTCTGTCAGCGACTCTTCAATGTAGCCGGTCCGGTCGTTCTCGTGGTACTGGCTTTTAGCCGTATCCAGCCAGCACTGGGCCTTGGCCAGGGAATAACTGTTCTGGGGTATGCCGGCTTCATTGAGTTTGCGCAGGCGCTGCTGAACACCTTCAAGTGTTTGCCTGTCCTGGATGATGCGCTCATCGGTGATGCGAAGCTGCTGGGGTGTGAGCCCGGTGGCTTGCGCATACGCTGCGGGGGCTTCGTTTTTGCCGCCGCCGGAAGAGCAGCCAGCCAATACCGCAGCAGCAACGAGCAACAGCGTTGCAGGACTGCGAGGGGCGATTGAATAGATCATGGCCATCCTCATCACGGTTAGGGTTTCATCACGTTGGGGTCAATCGTCTTGTTGGACGATGCGTCGTTCTTTTTAAACAGGTCTTCGTCAAACTTGTAGCGTAGTCCGAGTACCCAGCCACGGTTGGTGTAATCGTTCCCGGTCAGGCCAGCTGCGGTGCCAGAAGATGCAAATCCACGCCAGTTGTAGCCCAGGGTAGCGTAGAGGTTATCCATCACGACATAGCCGACTTCAACGCCGTAGGCGTACTGCACATCGCCGCCAGTGCCCTGAAGCCTTGAGAAAATCGCGCCGAGGGACCACTTGTTGGTGACGTCGTAGGTCACGCGGCCGCCGAGCAACTGGGCGCGGTAGCTGTCATTGACAGTACCGAGCAGCAACTCATTGACGTTTTTGTAGGCGTAACGGCCGGAAATCCACCATGCGCGGCTGGGGTGGTAGTTACCGCGGAAGCTGATGACGTCAGTCTGGCTGTTGATTTGTGTGGCGCCGGGGCTGCTGTTGCGCTCATCCTTGCGTTCGTACAGACCCAGGGCATCAAACTTGTTGTTATCGACGGGACGATAGGCAAACCCGACCTGGAAGCGGCTTTGCAGGCTGTTGGCGCCCAACGCAGTGCGCGGCTTGACGATGCTGGCATACTCACGCGCCAGCAGCGTCCAGTCGCTGTCAAGCTTGCGTGCAGTGCCCGCCGTCAACAGCAAGTTGGTGTTATTGGCATCTTCGCGCCACTCAACCCGGCCGGAAGATTTCCAGATCGGGCTGGCGGTGTACTCGAGACCAACTGCCGCTGAAGAAGCATTGCCACTGGTTGCGGCGAGACGCTCCAGGTTGGTGGTCATGCGGATACCCTCGGCAAGGCGCCAGCCATTGCGCAGGCCCAGCGCACGCTGGACTTCCTTGCCAGAGCCGCCATCCCGAAGGCGATATTCACTGTAAAGCGACCCATCCTGCATGTACTGTGTATCTATACCCACAGAGAAGGCGTCAGCAATGGGGCCGACGCCCAGGCCGTAAGCGCCGCTGTACTGGGTGGCGCGCTCATAGCGGCTGTAAAGGCGGGTCTTGTCCGCAACACGCCAGTCGGCGCCGAGGCGGTAGAGGCCTGAACCATTGCCGCTGAATTCACGTTGGGTTTCGGCAGACAGATTCAGGCGGTCGGTAACAGCCCAACGTGCGCCCAGGCGGTACAGGTTGGTGGGGTCAGTCCCGGTGACATTCTGCAACTCGCCATCCAGCGTCAGGGAATCCGTCACCCTGTAAGCCGCACGGGCGAACAGGGAGGTACGCTCGAGGCTGGTCGGCGCGCCGGCCACATTGTTGATGCCTACATTGCAAAGAATGGGCAGGCCGGTCGCAGGATCAATCGACTGGTTTCCTACCTGGCTGATGCCGTAGCCGGTGTTGTAGCCCGCGATCGCGCCTGCAGCTGTTGTGGTGCCCGTCGTGATATTGCTGCAGTTGGTAGCCGTTGTCTGGGTCAGGCTGATGGAGTTTTGCTCAACCCGGCGAACGCCGCCCCCTATGGTCAGGCGGTCGGAGATCTTCAGATCGATGGCCGCAGAGCCCTGCTCGTTCAGGCTTCCTGAAAGACTGTCTTTTGACGTCAGGTATTCGCCTGTGACACTCAGGGCCGGGTTAACGCGATATGAGCCAGATGCGCCGTATTCAGTCCTGCCGCCGGTGAGGCCGGAAGACGAGTTATTGAAGTCTGCGCTGGAGCGCACACCGTAGGCCTTGTAACGCAGGTCGTCATCTGCATGACGAATTTCCACACGGGCAGCCGTACCCTGCACTTCACCAACCTTGCCGGCGAAGTTGGAACTGACATTTGTGTTGTAGCCACCTGCATTTGTATTGACCGTGCTGTTGGTACGGGCCACTTCGGCAAGTATCTCGGTGTTCTTGCTCAGCTTGAGGCTGAGGTTGGCACCCATCACTTCATACGGCGCACCCGGATTTTCATCGCGCGCACCGGCCACACCGACGCTCAGGTTGTCGCTCAGCTTGAGACGGACATCACCGCCATACACGAGGAACTTTGGTCCACCATTACTCACCTCATACGTGATGCGGATGGATATGGGGTTGAGCTGGTCGTCAAAACTTGGTACGGGGGCGCGGAAAACGATCTGGCCAGAGAAGGGCTCGAATTCGTAATCGGTGTTGCGCGCTACAGGTGTGACCTTGATGATGTTGGTCGTACGGTAACGGTCCCGTGTCAGTATCTCGATTTTTTCCGATCCACTGACACCGTTCGGGTTGGACACCGAATAAGGCCCGGAGACGCCACGCGCAGGGAATTCGTCCACCACTTGTGTGAGCGCCTGCTGGGCGAGAAATCCGTTGGCGGTGACATTGCCCTCTTCATAATGACCACGTATGCCAGGCAGCGAGCGGTTGTACTGGCTCAGCGTCCTTGCGGGATTGGTGTCGCCAGTCGTGTAGTCGCCCAGCAGAAGGTAGTTGAGCTTGTTGTCGATCCGGACATACAGCTTTCCCGAGCTTTGTGCATCGACGCCGCGAATGCTTGAGTCGCCGTATACGGGGTAAAAGGCGTTCGGATCAATATCCTGAAAAAGCTTGATCCGCGTGTCTTTGTCGGAATCGTAGGCGAGGGTTAAGAGATATTCACCCTTGACCTTGCCCTTGAGGTAAACAGCCGCCCGTGCTCCAAGGTTGGTTTTCCCGCCATTGAAGTCCTTGGTAAAGCCTTTCAGCTCGTTGTCAAACCCGTCGTTCTCACGAACCGGAGTAATCTGCTTCGGATCAAATTTGTCAGAGCGCAAGCGGCCTTCAACGAGGCCAACTGCCACAAAGTCCCTGAGGTCGGGGACATAGCGGACGATGACTTTTTCAGCAACGCCCTTGACTGACACCTTCAGGGTCACAGGATCAGGCTTGAAAGGCGCAATCAGCTTGAACTGCAGCGTGCCATTCTTGACGACATACTGGACACCCGGGGTAATCCTGTCGATATCGCCGCGGTCAGCGCCCGACTCTGAAGTTCTGCGGCCAGGCATCAGGATACGGGCGCCCCCGTCCACTTCGATCGTGACCTCAACGTCGCTCGTGATGCGCTGCTCATCCTTGCCGAACAGGCGCAGTTGGACATCCGTACCCGTCACACCATCGGCGGTCAGGTTATCCCCATCTACCTTCAGGCTGATTTTTGTGACGGGAGAACTCAGTCGCTCCAGGAATGAGGTGAATGGACGCGGGCCTATGCCCTCCTGCCCACCCGTTTCAAACAGGCTCTTCGCTTCAGGAACATCGGCGCTCGTTGTATTGGCCGCAGGCTGGGCCAACGCAAGACCCTGCGCAAGCATGACCGCGATGGCAACCGGGGTACGCCGCAGCATCACGCCATCGGAAAAGCACGTCTGCTTCATCTGTTTCATTGCACAACCCCCGGGCTTGAGGGGAGGAGGTCCTGCTGTCTTGCGGACGGCAGGATTTGTTGCGGCACTTCGCCTGGGCGATTCTGGATTTGCAGCGGCAGGGTTTTTTCTGTTTCAGGAGACGTCACACCTCCCTGGGCACGGCGCGCCTTCACCTGGTCGAGGACCTCAGGGCTGCAGGAACCTTCGATGAAGTCCGCGCGGGCGAGTTCCCCGCCCTTGAGGTCTACAAAAAGGCTGTCGCCGACACCTGCGTTCCGGTTGCTGGAAGGTACAAGGCGAGAGCCCTTTGGCAATGTCGTGCGGTCAACCTTGACCACATGTGTCTGTGGTTTGACGCCGCAGACGCTGTATTTGCCTTCGGAGTCGGTGATAAAGAAGCTGCCATCCAGCATCACAAGGCGAACACCAGGAATGCCCACTTCGCGGCTTCCGCCTGAATTGTTCTGAACGGCGTTGCCGTCGCAGTCAACGTAGACCTTACCGGTGATACAGCCTTCATTGCTGAACACGCCGCCCTGTACGTTGACCTTGAACTTGGCAATATTCGAAACTTGGCCACCGCCGCCTCTGGCCTGCGCGCTGTTGATGCCATCGCCCTGCTGCGATCCGACACCAAGCCTGACAAAATAGGTCAACTCGGCAGTTTCCTGTCCGTTGATGGTGCCAATACTGAAGGTCAGATCACGGCCTACGCCACCGGCAGGATTGGCCAGCGTCGCAGTGCCAAGGCGTGACGTTCCCAGGATGTAGCGGAATCCGGCCGGGAGTGAATCGGCAACCTGCACATTGGCGATCGGCAACAGGGTTGTGTTTCGTACACGTACCGTGTACTGAACAGAATCACCCAACTCCGCAACAGTCTTGTTCCCGGTCTTGCTGATCAGCAGGGCTCCAAGCACAGGTTTGGTTCCAGGATCCAGCGGTATGTGATTGAAGTAAATGTTTGCCGAGTTCGCCGCAAGATTGAACGACAGGTAATACGTCGTTGCCTGGCCACCCTTCGGCGGGCCTGACTGGCTCTGCACGAAGATATCGGCACCGGCTGGCACAGGTGATTGCGGGAAAGTACCTGGCGTGATCGTGCTGGCCGAGAACCCGGAAGGCGGCGTCACCTGAATCACATAGTTGCCCGCAATGAACGGGAAGCCCGGAACGCTCTTCAGAATGTACTCATAGCCACCCGGCTGGCCGCTCGGGCATGTTCCACCGGACGTACAGGTATTGATGCCACCCACCAGATTCTGAACGGGGACCAGCGCCAGGGAACCGCCAGGGCCGTAAGGACCATAAAGAGACAGGGTTGCGCCATTCAGGGGTTCGCGCGTCTGGCTGTTGTAAACAACGCCACTCGGGTCGATCGGCAGGTTCTGGCTGACAGTGTTATCGCCGGCGTAGAGGCTGACACCGGAAATGACCTGGCCGAACGTGCCGCCATTGACGCTGGTTTCAGCCACCGTAGTTGCATTATTCGCGTTACCGTTGGTCGTGGTTGCACCCTGGTTGATCGGAGTGGTGCCAATGGCATTACAAGTGCTGGCATCGGTAACCGTCAGGCAGTTGAAGAACTGCAGGCTGTAACCTGTCCCGGGCTGAACGCCAATGATCTTGTACTGACCCAGATTGTTCGTAAAGGCTGTTCCAACAACCACTGACGAAGAGTTGGTAAGTTTCACCAGCACATTGGGCAGGAGGGTCTCACCGACCTGATAGGTCCGGAAGTTTGAGCCGTCCCGAATGCTGTCTATCCAAGCGATGCCCGAGACGTTCGCGCCAATACCCGCGACCACACTTGACACGTCATTCGCCGGGTTTATGTCAGCTCCACCAAAGGCGGTAACGCGCGCAGTGAAAGTCTGGGAGGCTGTCTGTGCAGCACTCAGCACATAGGTTGTCGTGAAGACAATGGACTGACCCACCGGCAACGGCGTGCTGATAACAAAGTTAACCGTAGACCCACCCGGGCTACCTAAACCTGGCGGGATATTGACCGTTACCGAGGCACCAGTGACAAGGGATCCAACGTTTGTCACGGTGATGGTGACCGTATTTGTTCCGGCCACGGTACCTGTGCCTGGAGGGACAAGCAATGAGGGCGACAAGGTCAGGGTTACGGAAAGATCAACGCCTGTGCCCGTCACTACCGTCGTGGCAGTTCTGACGTTATTGGTCAAAACCGTGTCCGCCGTTGTCGTGGTAATGGTGCTCGTCCCCTTGACAGTGCCAGAGGCTGGCATCACGTAGGTAAAGGTAAAGCTGGCACTGCTTCCAGCCGGCAGGGTTACGGCTGCAAACGTTGCAGTAACGCTACCCGAAGCCACCGTTCCACCGGTGACCGCAGTCAGGGTTCCGCCATTCAGGGCTACCGTACGCGTCACATTGTTCGCGGTTGACGGTCCGAGGTTGAAGAAAGTCACCGTACCCGTAACAGTACCGCCTGGTGTGGCGCTGGCCGGCATGGACAGGGTCGTGCCAACATCTGCACTGATAGCAGGGACACTGAAGGTTCCGGTGTTATTAGCCGGATTTGTGTCGTTGGTTGCGTTCGAGGTGCCTGTGCCTGTCACGCCCGTGCTGGTCTGCAGGAAGCTGATCGAGGCGCTCACCGTGCCGCTCGGCGTGACGTTTACAACCGTCGGCGGCGTGAACGTCACCACACCGGTGGCGTTGTTGTAAACCCCATTACCAAGCAGTACGCTCGTCACTGTCACGTTGGCCACACCAAGGCCTGGCTTGAGGGTCACTGTGAACACCGCCGTGGTGGCCGTACCGGTCGTATTGGTGTTCACGAAGTTCACCGTGCCGCTGACGGTCGTGCCGGTTGGTGCGCTCGCCGGGAAGTTGGCAAAGCTCGTGCTCATGTCAGCTGGCAAATTCCCCACCGGCGTCACCACCGTCACCGTGTTGACTGGCGTGGCGTCCGGCGTCGTGCTCGTGCCCACCGCCGTGTTCGTCACGCTGCCGCTGGCCGAGCTGCTGACCGTCGCGTTGACGATCAGCGTCAGCGTCTGGCCCAGCGCCAGGCTGGCCGTCGTGATCACACTGGTGCTGGTGCCGATGATCGTCACCGCGCCGTTGTTACTCGTGGCCGTGCCTATCGTCAGCCCTGCGCTCAGGATGTCGGTCAGGGTCACGTTCTGCGCCGTGCTCGGGCCCAGGTTGACCAGCGTCACCGTGTAGCTCACCGTGCCGCCTGCCGTCACTGCCGAGCTCGAGGCCACCTTGGTCAAAGTCAGGTCGGCCTGGCTGCCCACCGGCGTCACCACCGTCACCGTGTTGACTGGCGTGGCGTCCGGCGTCGTGCTCGTGCCCACCGCCGTGTTCGTCACGCTGCCGCTGGCCGAGCTGCTGACCGTCGCGTTGACGATCAGCGTCAGCGTCTGGCCCAGCGCCAGGCTGGCCGTCGTGATCACACTGGTGCTGGTGCCGATGATCGTCACCGCGCCGTTGTTACTCGTGGCCGTGCCTATCGTCAGCCCTGCGCTCAGGATGTCGGTCAGGGTCACGTTCTGCGCCGTGCTCGGGCCCAGGTTGACCAGCGTCACCGTGTAGCTCACCGTGCCGCCTGCCGTCACTGCCGAGCTCGAGGCCACCTTGGTCAAAGTCAGGTCGGCCTGGCTGCCCACCGGCGTCACCACCGTCACCGTGTTGACTGGCGTGGCGTCCGGCGTCGTGCTCGTGCCCACCGCCGTGTTCGTCACGCTGCCGCTGGCCGAGCTGCTGACCGTCGCGTTGACGATCAGCGTCAGCGTCTGGCCCAGCGCCAGGCTGGCCGTCGTGATCACACTGGTGCTGGTGCCGATGATCGTCACCGCGCCGTTGTTACTCGTGGCCGTGCCTATCGTCAGCCCTGCGCTCAGGATGTCGGTCAGGGTCACGTTCTGCGCCGTGCTCGGGCCCAGGTTGACCAGCGTCACCGTGTAGCTCACCGTGCCGCCTGCCGTCACTGCCGAGCTCGAGGCCACCTTGGTCAAAGTCAGGTCGGCCTGGCTGCCCACCGGCGTCACCACCGTCACCGTGTTGACTGGCGTGGCGTCCGGCGTCGTGCTCGTGCCCACCGCCGTGTTCGTCACGCTGCCGCTGGCCGAGCTGCTGACCGTCGCGTTGACGATCAGCGTCAGCGTCTGGCCCAGCGCCAGGCTGGCCGTCGTGATCACACTGGTGCTGGTGCCGATGATCGTCACCGCGCCGTTGTTACTCGTGGCCGTGCCTATCGTCAGCCCTGCGCTCAGGATGTCGGTCAGGGTCACGTTCTGCGCCGTGCTCGGGCCCAGGTTGACCAGCGTCACCGTGTAGCTCACCGTGCCGCCTGCCGTCACTGCCGAGCTCGAGGCCACCTTGGTCAAAGTCAGGTCGGCCTGGCTGCCCACCGGCGTCACCACCGTCACCGTGTTGACTGGCGTGGCGTCCGGCGTCGTGCTCGTGCCCACCGCCGTGTTCGTCACGCTGCCGCTGGCCGAGCTGCTGACCGTCGCGTTGACGATCAGCGTCAGCGTCTGGCCCAGCGCCAGGCTGGCCGTCGTGATCACACTGGTGCTGGTGCCGATGATCGTCACCGCGCCGTTGTTACTCGTGGCCGTGCCTATCGTCAGCCCTGCGCTCAGGATGTCGGTCAGGGTCACGTTCTGCGCCGTGCTCGGGCCCAGGTTGACCAGCGTCACCGTGTAGCTCACCGTGCCGCCTGCCGTCACTGCCGAGCTCGAGGCCACCTTGGTCAAAGTCAGGTCGGCCTGGCTGCCCACCGGCGTCACCACCGTCACCGTGTTGACTGGCGTGGCGTCCGGCGTCGTGCTCGTGCCCACCGCCGTGTTCGTCACGCTGCCGCTGGCCGAGCTGCTGACCGTCGCGTTGACGATCAGCGTCAGCGTCTGGCCCAGCGCCAGGCTGGCCGTCGTGATCACACTGGTGCTGGTGCCGATGATCGTCACCGCGCCGTTGTTACTCGTGGCCGTGCCTATCGTCAGCCCTGCGCTCAGGATGTCGGTCAGGGTCACGTTCTGCGCCGTGCTCGGGCCCAGGTTGACCAGCGTCACCGTGTAGCTCACCGTGCCGCCTGCCGTCACTGCCGAGCTCGAGGCCACCTTGGTCAAAGTCAGGTCGGCCTGGCTGCCCACCGGCGTCACCACCGTCACCGTGTTGACTGGCGTGGCGTCCGGCGTCGTGCTCGTGCCCACCGCCGTGTTCGTCACGCTGCCGCTGGCCGAGCTGCTGACCGTCGCGTTGACGATCAGCGTCAGCGTCTGGCCCAGCGCCAGGCTGGCCGTCGTGATCACACTGGTGCTGGTGCCGATGATCGTCACCGCGCCGTTGTTACTCGTGGCCGTGCCTATCGTCAGCCCTGCGCTCAGGATGTCGGTCAGGGTCACGTTCTGCGCCGTGCTCGGGCCCAGGTTGACCAGCGTCACCGTGTAGCTCACCGTGCCGCCTGCCGTCACTGCCGAGCTCGAGGCCACCTTGGTCAAAGTCAGGTCGGCCTGGCTGCCCACCGGCGTCACCACCGTCACCGTGTTGACTGGCGTGGCGTCCGGCGTCGTGCTCGTGCCCACCGCCGTGTTCGTCACGCTGCCGCTGGCCGAGCTGCTGACCGTCGCGTTGACGATCAGCGTCAGCGTCTGGCCCAGCGCCAGGCTGGCCGTCGTGATCACACTGGTGCTGGTGCCGATGATCGTCACCGCGCCGTTGTTACTCGTGGCCGTGCCTATCGTCAGCCCTGCGCTCAGGATGTCGGTCAGGGTCACGTTCTGCGCCGTGCTCGGGCCCAGGTTGACCAGCGTCACCGTGTAGCTCACCGTGCCGCCTGCCGTCACTGCCGAGCTCGAGGCCACCTTGGTCAAAGTCAGGTCGGCCTGGCTGCCCACCGGCGTCACCACCGTCACCGTGTTGACTGGCGTGGCGTCCGGCGTCGTGCTCGTGCCCACCGCCGTGTTCGTCACGCTGCCGCTGGCCGAGCTGCTGACCGTCGCGTTGACGATCAGCGTCAGCGTCTGGCCCAGCGCCAGGCTGGCCGTCGTGATCACACTGGTGCTGGTGCCGATGATCGTCACCGCGCCGTTGTTACTCGTGGCCGTGCCTATCGTCAGCCCTGCGCTCAGGATGTCGGTCAGGGTCACGTTCTGCGCCGTGCTCGGGCCCAGGTTGACCAGCGTCACCGTGTAGCTCACCGTGCCGCCTGCCGTCACTGCCGAGCTCGAGGCCACCTTGGTCAAAGTCAGGTCGGCCTGGCTGCCCACCGGCGTCACCACCGTCACCGTGTTGACTGGCGTGGCGTCCGGCGTCGTGCTCGTGCCCACCGCCGTGTTCGTCACGCTGCCGCTGGCCGAGCTGCTGACCGTCGCGTTGACGATCAGCGTCAGCGTCTGGCCCAGCGCCAGGCTGGCCGTCGTGATCACACTGGTGCTGGTGCCGATGATCGTCACCGCGCCGTTGTTACTCGTGGCCGTGCCTATCGTCAGCCCTGCGCTCAGGATGTCGGTCAGGGTCACGTTCTGCGCCGTGCTCGGGCCCAGGTTGACCAGCGTCACCGTGTAGCTCACCGTGCCGCCTGCCGTCACTGCCGAGCTCGAGGCCACCTTGGTCAAAGTCAGGTCGGCCTGGCTGCCCACCGGCGTCACCACCGTCACCGTGTTGGTCGGGCTTGGGTCTGGCGTGGTGCTGGTGCCCACTGCCGTGTTGGTCACGCTGCCGCTGGCGGAGTTGCTCACCGTGGCGTTGACGATCAGGGTCAAGGTCTGGCCCAGCGCCAGGCTGGTCGTCGTGATCACACTGGTGCTGGTGCCGATGATCGTCACCGCGCCGTTGTTACTCGTGGCCGTGCCTATCGTCAGCCCTGCGCTCAGGATGTCGGTCAGGGTCACGTTCTGCGCCGTGCTCGGGCCCAGGTTGACCAGCGTCACCGTGTAGCTCACCGTGCCGCCTGCCGTCACTGCCGAGCTCGAGGCCACCTTGGTCAAAGTCAGGTCGGCATAAGAACCAGTCACGCTGAAGGTCGCCGTGTTGTTGGCGCCGTTGGTGTCGTTCGTGGCGTTGCCCGTGCCCGTGCCGCTGACCGTCGTCGTGGTCTGCACGAAGCTGATGGCCGCACTGACCGTGCCGCTTGGCGTCACATTGACCACCGTCGGCGGTGTGAACGTCACCACACCGCTCACGCTGTTGTACACACCCGTGCCCAGCAATGGGCTGGTCACCGTCACATTGGTCAGACCCGGCACCAGCGTGATCGTGAACACGGCCGTCGTGGCGGTGTTCGTGGCGTTGGTGTTCACGAAGTTGGCCGTGCCCGTCACCACCGTGTTGACCGGTGCGCTCACAGGGAATCCGACGAAGCTGGCGCTCAGGTCGGCGACGCTGCCGGTCACGCTGAAGGTCGCCGTGTTGTTGGCGGCGTTGGTGTCGTTGATGGCCCCTGTCGTGGCCGTGCCGGCTACCGTGGTCGTGCCCTGCAGGTACGTCAGGGTCACCGTGACGGTGCCGCCTGCTGCCAGCACGCCTGGCGCAGGCGTGGCGAACGTCACCGAGCCGGTGGCGTTGTTATAGGTACCGGCTCCCAGCACGGCGCTGGTGATCGTGACGTTGGCTGCGCCCAGACCCGGCGTCAGGTTCAGGCTGAACGTCGGCGTCGTGGCCGTGTTGGTGGCGCTGGTGTTGACGTAGCTGACCGTGCCGCTGACGATGGAGCCGGCTGGCGCACTCGCAGGGAAGCCGGCGAAGCTGGCGCTCATGTCGGCTGCCGTGCCCAGCACGCTGAAGGTCGCCGTGTTGTTGGCGCCGTTGGTGTCGTTCGTGGCGTTGCCCGTGCCCGTGCCGCTGACCGTCGTCGTGGTCTGCACGAAGCTGATGGCCGCACTGACCGTGCCGCTTGGCGTCACATTGACCACCGTCGGCGGTGTGAACGTCACCACACCGCTCACGCTGTTGTACACACCCGTGCCCAGCAATGGGCTGGTCACCGTCACATTGGTCAGACCCGGCACCAGCGTGATCGTGAACACGGCCGTCGTGGCGGTGTTCGTGGCGTTGGTGTTCACGAAGTTGGCCGTGCCCGTCACCACCGTGTTGACCGGTGCGCTCACAGGGAATCCGACGAAGCTGGCGCTAACGTCCGCAAGAGTAACTACCGGCACCACCACCGTCACCGTGTTGGTCGGGCTTGGGTCTGGCGTGGTGCTGGTGCCCACTGCCGTGTTGGTCACGCTGCCGCTGGCGGAGTTGCTCACCGTGGCGTTGACGATCAGGGTCAAGGTCTGGCCCAGCGCCAGGCTGGTCGTGGTCGCGCCGACCGTGCCGCCTACTGCTGCGCCTGTCACCGTGCCGTTGTTTCCGCTTGAGCTCACCAAGGTCAAGCCGGCACTCAATATGTCGGTGATCGTCACGTTCTGTGCCGTGCTCGGGCCCAGGTTGACCAGCGTCACCGTGTAGCTGACCGTGCCGCCTGCCGTCACGCTGTTGCTCGATGCGACCTTGGTCAGTGTCAGGTCGGCCACGCTGGCCACCGGCACCACCACCGTCACCGTGTTGGTCGGGCTTGGGTCTGGCGTGGTGCTGGTGCCCACTGCCGTGTTGGTCACGCTGCCGCTGGCGGAGTTGCTCACCGTGGCGTTGACGATCAGGGTCAAGGTCTGGCCCAGCGCCAGGCTGGTCGTGGTCGCGCCGACCGTGCCGCCTACTGCTGCGCCTGTCACCGTGCCGTTGTTTCCGCTTGAGCTCACCAAGGTCAACCCGGCGCTCAATATATCCGTGATCGTCACGTTCTGTGCCGTGCTCGGGCCCAGGTTGACCAGCGTCACCGTGTAGCTGACCGTGCCGCCTGCCGTCACGCTGTTGCTCGATGCGACCTTGGTCAGTGTCAGGTCGGCCACGCTGGCCACCGGCACCACCACCGTCACCGTGTTGGTCGGGCTTGGGTCTGGCGTGGTGCTGGTGCCCACTGCCGTGTTGGTCACGCTGCCGCTGGCGGAGTTGCTCACCGTGGCGTTGACGATCAGGGTCAAGGTCTGGCCCAGCGCCAGGCTGGTCGTGGTCGCGCCGACCGTGCCGCCTACTGCTGCGCCTGTCACCGTGCCGTTGTTTCCGCTTGAGCTCACCAAGGTCAAGCCGGCACTCAATATGTCGGTGATCGTCACGTTCTGTGCCGTGCTCGGGCCCAGGTTGACCAGCGTCACCGTGTAGCTGACCGTGCCGCCTGCCGTCACGCTGTTGCTCGATGCGACCTTGGTCAGTGTCAGGTCGGCCACGCTGGCCACCGGCACCACCACCGTCACCGTGTTGGTCGGGCTTGGGTCTGGCGTGGTGCTGGTGCCCACTGCCGTGTTGGTCACGCTGCCGCTGGCGGAGTTGCTCACCGTGGCGTTGACGATCAGGGTCAAGGTCTGGCCCAGCGCCAGGCTGGTCGTGGTCGCGCCGACCGTGCCGCCTACTGCTGCGCCTGTCACCGTGCCGTTGTTTCCGCTTGAGCTCACCAAGGTCAAGCCGGCGCTCAATATATCCGTGATCGTCACGTTCTGTGCCGTGCTCGGGCCCAGGTTGACCAGCGTCACCGTGTAGCTGATGGTCGACCCAGCGGTCGCCGAGCCGCTGCCGACGCTGGCGACCTTGGTCAGCGTCAGGTTGGCGCTGGTGGCCACCGGCGTGACGAGCGTGACTGTATTCGTAGGCGTGGGGTCTGGTGTGGTGCTGGTGCCCACTGCCGTGTTGGTCACGCTGCCGCTGGCGGAGTTGCTCACCGTGGCGTTGACGATCAGGGTCAAGGTCTGGCCCAGCGCCAGGCTGGTCGTGGTCGCGCCGACCGTGCCGCCTACTGCTGCGCCTGTCACCGTGCCGTTGTTTCCGCTTGAGCTCACCAAGGTCAACCCGGCGCTCAATATATCCGTGATCGTCACGTTCTGTGCCGTGCTCGGGCCCAGGTTGACCAGCGTCACCGTGTAGCTGATGGTCGACCCAGCGGTCGCCGAGCCGCTGCCGACGCTGGCGACCTTGGTCAGCGTCAGGTCCGCACTGGTGACAACGGGAGTCACCACTGTCGCAGTGTTATTGCCAGGGGTGGTATCTGGAGTAGTGCTCGTGCCTAACGCTGTGTTCGTCACGCTGCCGCTGACGGAACTGCCTACAGTGGCATTAACAATCAGTGTCAACGTCTGATTCAAAGCCAGGCTGGTCGTGGTTGCGCCCACCGTCCCAGCTACGGCAGCACCAGTCGCGGTGACGTTGTTGCTGCTTGAGCTGACCAATGTCAAGCCGGCGCTCAATATATCCGTGATCGTCACGTTCTGTGCCGTGCTCGGGCCCAGGTTGACCAGCGTCACCGTGTAGCTGACCGTGCCGCCTGCCGTCACGCTGTTGCTCGATGCCACCTTGGTCAGCGTCAAATTAGCCTGACTGGCCACCGGAGTCACTGCAGTCGCCGTGTTATTACCCGTGGTCAGGTCGGGGGTTGTAGACGTACCGGCCACGGTGTTGGTCACGCTGCCAGTAGCTGCCGTCACCGTGGCGCTGACCACGATGGTGATCGTGCTTCCTACGGCCAGGCTGGCCTGCGTCACCGTCAGTCCACTCGCGTTATTGCTGGCCAGCGAGCCACCCGTAACCACCGGAGTGCCGTAAAAGGTCAGACCCGCCAAAGCCACGTCAGTGACCGTCACATTGGCCGCCACACTTGGGCCCACATTGACCATGGTGACTGTATAGCTGACCGTGCCACCCGCAGTTACAGAGTTGCTGCTGGGCGTTTTGGTGATTTGCAGGTCTGCATTGGCCAGAACAACCAACACCGCACTGACTGTCGCCGTGTTTGTACCCACTGAGGTAGTAAGCGAACCTGCCGCAATGGTGTTGGTCAATGTTCCAGACACCGAACTTGTCACCACCACTGACACAAAACAGCTGCCACCCTGGGGAATCAGGGTTCCCGCTGCCAGAGTCAGAGTTGCCAGACCGGGAGTTGAGCTGGCCGCGCCCACACAACTGGTCTGGGCCGCAGAGGCTGTCGCATTGACAAGCCCGGTGGGGTAAAGGTCGGTAAACAGCGCCGACAGCGTTGCCGATACAAGCGCGTGGGTGTTCGTGATCGTGATCGTCAACAGCGCGGTACCACCAGCATTAATGGTCGCAAGTGAAAAGCTCTTGGATATGGCGGGGCCGGACGGGGAAACAAGATCCAGATCCTGGGCAGAACAAACCCCGGCCACGGTACAGGAGGCGGAGGGATTCGTGTTGGTCACACTCGCTGGGGGAGTGATGGACACAACGTTGTTAACCTGGGTCTGGGCTTGCGCAACAGAGCTGTAAAAAAAGAACAAAAACGGCAAAGCAACAAGCCCGACCAAATGCCGAACCTGAAGCAAATTTCGCAGCCGTAGTGTTGAAAGACCTAAAGCCTTCAAAAAATCCAAAAAATTGCCCTAAAAACCGGGATAGCAACAAGGAGTCCCCACCAACTGGCGGACTTATTGAAAGTTTACCGGGACCCTCCAAGGATGTAACAATTCATTTCCAGTCTTTGGAATAAACCGCACCATAGCGCGCAAAAAATCACATCCCGATTCACTGCTGAAGACCTTTAGCAAAAAATCTTCGCAAGAATATGATTTGAAACAACTTTTAACGGTGTGCAGATGTATCCAATCTTAGCAAAAACAGCGCCGACCCAGACCTTTTTATACAACTTAAGAACTAATAACAGACCAATCGCAAGATTATTTTAAGTGCTCTGCCTGTTACACATATGTAATCATTTGCGCAAACGGCACTAATAGCCGCAGCTTTATCTTTTTTACTACATGTGTAACGAATGGCTCGTCCGAACGCACGCCTTGTTACCAGACAGATACGTGGGGAACCTTAGGCACGGATTCAGGATGGAGATGCACGCTTGGTGCAAAAGGCGGGGTGTGCATCACGCCAACCCACGAAATGTGATCGGCAATGCAAAACGCCCCAGAACCCGAAAGGGCGCTGGGGCGCTAAAAGAATGGTGGCCTGGGGCGGAATCGAACCACCGACACAAGGATTTTCAATCCTCTGCTCTACCGACTGAGCTACCGGGCCAAGCCCACGATTATATACCAGGCCCGGCAGGCCTTAGCTGCGAAGGCCCATGGCCAGGAGGAATTTCAAGTGCTGCGCTTGCCGCGCGACAGATCTACGCCCAGTTGTTTGAGCTTGCGATAAAGATGCGTGCGCTCCAGGCCGGTTTTTTCTGCCACGCGGGTCATGGACCCACCTTCCTTGGCCAGGTGAAATTCAAAATACGCTTTTTCAAACTCGTCCCGGGCATCGCGCAAGGGCTTTTCAAGAAGAAAGCTCTGCGTGGCCTGCGGGCCGATATCAACGGGGGCCGGCAAAGTGCCGCCCGTCATCGCAGCTTCAACCGTCAGGTCTGCAGGCGTGGACATCAAACCCGATATCACCATCTTCCGCCCAACGGACTTCGTCAACCCCTGCTCAACGGCCTTCAGCAGCTTTTGCAGGGTGATGGGCTTCTCAAGAAATGCCATCGCACCGATCTTGGTCGCCTCGACAGCGGTATCGATGGTCGCATGCCCGCTCATCATGATGACGGGCATGGTCAACAAGCCACTGGAGGACCACTCCTTGAGCAAGGTGACACCATCGGTATCGGGCATCCAGATGTCGAGCAATACAAGGTCAGGCTTGATGCGGTTGCGCGCCGCACGCGCCTGCGAAGCATTTTCTGCCAGCTCAACCTGGTGTCCTTCGTCATTGAGGATTTCCGATAACAGGTCCCGTATCCCCAACTCGTCGTCGACCACCAGAATATTTGCCATGATTGAATTACTGTCCTGCCATTGTTAGAGTGTTGTTAGCTCACAACTGCGAATGATAACGATACTTGGGCGCCCTGCACGACCTGGTCAACCACACGATTGGAAATATCAACGCGCGCACCATGTTCGTCCGCAATCTTCTTGACCACCGCCAGGCCCAGGCCCGTGCCTTTGGCCTTGGTAGTGACATAAGGCTCAAAAGCCCGCTTGAGAATGTGCTCGGGAAAGCCTGTCCCGTTGTCACGGACACTGAGGCGCACGCGTCCTGAGGTTCTGGAATATTCGGTCTTGAGGGTAACAACAGCTGCCGGTTTTCCCTCCTGTGCATCCTGGGCGTTTTGCAACAAGTTGTGAATCACCTGCCGCAGCTGCTCTGCATCACCTTTAATCAGCGGTGCAGCAGGGTCAAGCTCGGTCTGCACAGGCACGACCGCGTTCTCATGCGAATAAAGCTGCAGTACATCACCCACCAGTGCATTGAGGTCCACCGGTTTGAGTTCAGCAGCAGGCAGCCGCGCATAGTCGCGAAACTCGTTGACCAGGCGCTTCATGGCCTCCACCTGGTCAACAATGGTCTTGACGGATTTGGTCAGCAAAGCATTTCCGGCCTCGTCCAGCTTGCCGGCAAGCTTCATCTCAAGCCTCTCGGCCGACAGCTGTATCGGCGTGAGTGGGTTCTTGATCTCATGCGCCAGCCTGCGGGCGACTTCACCCCAGGCCTGGGCGCGCTGCGCAGAGACCATCTCCGAGACGTCATCAAACACGAGCAGGAACTCTTCAGTCCCCGGCATTTTTGCGCCCCGGGCAATCAATGTGATGGCGTTATCTGGAGAGCCAGTCATCGCGGTGTTGAGTTCAAACGACTGCTGCCATTGCTCCTGCCCGTGCGGGCCGCCTGCGTCTCCAAGAAAGTCTGCAAACTGGTTCTTCACGTCTTTGGCAAATGTCTCAAGGCCCGGAATCTCTGCGAGTGATTTGCCATGATGCGCCGCCAGCGGAGCCCTGAGGATGCGCGTTGCACCCGGATTGCTCGACTGGATATTTCCATTGATGTCGAGCACGATGACGCCCGCAGTGAGGTTGTCGAGGATGGTCTGCAGGTTGGCGCGCGCAGCGTCTACCTGGCTCATGCTTTGCTGCACCGCCGACCTCGCGTCGGACAGCTGCTGCGTCATGTCGGCAAACGATCTGGTCAGCCCGCCCAGTTCGTCCTTGCCCTGAAGCGCCGCCTTGGGCGTGAGGTCACCCAACGCTACCTGCCGCACACCTTCAGCCAGCACCAGCAGGGGTTTTGCAAGCTGGTTACCCAGCAACACTGCCAGCAGCACGGCACCGAACACCGCCAGGAACAGGCTGAGCGTGAGTGTGCCTATGTACATTTTCCGCAGGCCGCCACGTGCAAGCGCACGCTCCTGATATTCGCGATTGGCCTCCTGCACCGCAATCGCATTGGCCACCACCGAAGACGGTATGCCTTGGGTCACCTGCAGGAAACGCACATCGCCCAGCAAGCCTACGTTGGGGTTGTTGACCACCGCAATCGCCTTGATGCGCGCCGAAGCTGCAGGGGCCGCAGATGCGGCTGCAGAGCCTGCGAGCTCCCCTGTACCTGTCACAACAAGTTCATCAAGGCCTTCGATCTGGGTCACCACACGCTGCGTTCTGGCGGTGCGGAACTGCTGAGCCGCAGGCCGCTCGGGGTTGAGCGTGAAACGCGACTCGCCCACACTCGCAATCATCTGGCCGGATGCGCTCCAGAGCACCACATCCCGGGCTGAAAGCTGGTCGCGCAGGCGCTCCAGCGCCAGCGCCGCCACCGAGTCAGGCGTTTCAGAAATCTGCGCGGCTGCCTGTTTTGTCTTGTTGGCCAGGTCAAGTGCCATCGCATCGAGCGTGGCGCGACCCAGGTTCAGGCCAGCATCCAGCGCGCCCTCGACCCGCACGTCAAACCAGCTTTCAATCGAGCGTGACACAAACTGGTAGGAAACGACATAAATCATCAACCCGGGCATGAGGCCCACGAGCGCAAAAATCGCCGCCAGCTTCACCAGCAACCGGCTGCCAAAACGCCCCCTGCGCAGCCGTAGCAGCAGCTTCGCCACAATCCAGACAATGATCAGCAGCAACAGCCCTGCCACCACAATATTCAGGACAAAGAGCCTCGCGTAGTTGCGCTCGTAAAGCTCCCGGTTGCCGGTCGCCTGGGTGAGCAGGAACATCAGCACCAGGCCCAGCGCCAGCATGATGCCCGCACCCACACCAACCGTCCAGCGGAAAGCCGGGCTGCTCTTGACGGAGGAGATATCGTTATTGATGCTCACTGCGCCTCCTGAAAGCCCCGGCAGGCCCCGAGGCTCATTTATCAACAGCCACTGCGGCAGCAGCGCCGGGCTTCAGGGGACCCAACTGCAGCCTTTCGGTCGTTTGCACGGCAATGGTCCAGTCACGCTGCCCGGCGATGCCTATCTGAAACGGTCGGGGCAACTGCGATACATCCAGCCGGAAGCTGAACTCCAGCTTGTGAACGACATCCGGTTCGAGGTCGGCGTTGTCCGCAATCCTCCACCGCGACAGCCTCTGCACGGCCGAAAGCGCCTCTGGCAGGGTGTCATAGTTCTGGTTGAGTGTGGCACGAAGGCCTGCAGAACTGTTGATCAGCCCGGAGACAATGTTGACACGCCAGCGACGGGTCAGTGGCTGGTAAGCGAGCCTGATGGTGCGCGTGGCGCTCGCCACACGCTTGTCCGTCCAGTACCAGCGGTTCTGATAGACATCGGCTTCCACAAGGAAGAACATCGGTATGCCCTTGAGCAGTGCATCCTCCACCACAGGGGGAAGCTCAAACTGGACAATGGTTGAAAGATAGACACCATCATCGCCACGCTCAACCCTGATTTGCGTCAGGTCCGCGGCCACCACGGGCCTGACAAAAGCCGCGAAAACAAGGAACAACACGCACAGAAAGACGGGAAACTGCCGTAACACCGTTTCAGGCCTTTTGCTTTTCCAGAAGCGCGTAATAAAAACCATCATGCTCACGCAACAAATTGTCAGGTAAGACCGTGCCCACAGCGTCGTTTTGGGGCAGCAAATGCCCTGGCGAGGGCATTAAACGGGCATCGGTGTGGTGCGCAACAAACGTTTGTATCCGGGTGTCTCCTTCCGGCCTGAAAACAGAGCAGGTGCAATAGAGCAATCTCCCGCCCGGCGCAAGCAGCGGCCAGAGCGTCTCAAGCAGACGCTCCTGGATGGCCGCGAGTTGCGCCACATCACCCGGCCGGCGCAGCCAGCGCACATCAGGGTGGCGCCTGACGATACCCGACGCGGTACATGGCGCATCAAGCAGGATGGCGTCGTAAGGCCTGCCATCCCACCACTTATCGGGCTGCGCGGCATCCGCCACCAGGATCTGCGCGTCAAGGCCAAGGCGATCAAGATTCTGTTTGATGCGCTCGCACCGGCCTCCATCGATGTCCAGCGCTGTGACATCCGCATCGGCGAGTTCCAGCAGGTGCGCCGTCTTGCCGCCGGGTGCTGCGCAGGCATCAAGAATATTCAGCCTGTTGCCGCCCGGAGGGCTCAGCCCGTCCAGCAACAGGGGTGCCGCCAGCTGGGCCGCAGCGTCCTGCACAGAAAAATGGCCTTGATCAAAACCAGGCAGTGACGGTACCTGTCTCGCATTTCGCAGGATCACACCCTGTTCACCGACCGGCGTAGCCTCCACACCAGCCTCATGCAGAGCCTGCAGGTACTGCGCCCGCGTGATCTTGCGTGCATTGACCCGCAGGATCAGCGGAGCGCGTGAGTTATTCGCGCGCAGTATGTCTTCCCAATGATCGGGGTGGTCCTTGCGCAGCCGGTCTATCCACCATTGCGGGTGGTTCCAGACCGCCTGCGGGTATCGGTCAGTCACGGCGACAAGCGCATCACGCTCACGCAGGAAATGACGCAGGCAACCGTTGATAAAGCTGGCCTGGTGTCTTGTGGCATCGCTGTTCTTGGCGGCCTCGACGGCCTGGTCAACCAGGGTATGCGGCGTGTAAGGCGCGTCTTTTTCGTCCCAGATGAGGGCAAGTACGACACAAAGGAGTGCGTCTGCTTCAGGCGGTGGTGGCCGTTTGGCCAGTTGCTGGCGCAAGGTCTCTGCCCGGCCCAGCCAGCGCAGCGCATGAAAGGCCAGCGCCTGCACGCCTGGTCGAAGGGCGCCGTCAATCTTCTCAAGCGCAGCCGTCATGGACTGGCCACTACGAACAGCCATCAACAGGGAAGAAGCGCCCTGTAGCTGGCGCCATAACGGAACGGAAGTCGGGTGGTCTTGCATCAGGCTCTAAATGCCGCCCGAAAAGGACAGCCAGCCCCTATTAGACCAGCCAGGAGACCCCAAACCGAAGAGATGGCCCCGTCCTCGCAAGCAGGGGCCGCGGAACCGGCTTTGCCGGGCCGCAGGCGCAGCGGCCCCTCGGGGGCAGGGAGCTACACACAGTGAGCGACCGTGGGGCTAACCCAGACTATCGGCCCAGATATTGTTCGCCCAGCTCAGTGCGTAGGCCCCCTCCAGTTCGGTCGGGCCAGTACTGACACCGCCAGAACCCGCCACCGCCTTGAAGGTCTTTTCAGCGGCCACGTACTCGTGCACGCTGGCGACGTGAATCACGTTTTTGGCGTCCACAAAGCTGTAGCAGGTGTTGGTCAGCATCGGTGCGGGGTTCACATCCCAGCCCGACAGCTGGGCAACGATGGCTGCCGCTGCAACCTTGCCATGGTTGTTGGCCATGTGGCCGCTTTTCGGCATGGCCGGCGCCACCTGGATGGAATCGCCCAGCACATGCACGTCTTTGGCGGCGGTGGATTCAAACGTCAGGTAGTTGACGCCGCACCAGCGGTTATTGGCCTGGTTGTTGAGGCCCGCCTGCACGGCAATCGTGCCGGCCCGCATGGACGGCAACACGTTCAGCACATTGGCCTTGACGTCTTCCTGCACGTCAAACTTGATGATGCCTGCCCTGGCATCCACTGCCGTCGCCTTGTGCTGGCCACGGTACTCGATGATGCCCTTGTACTGCTCGGCCCAGACCTTCTTGAACAGCGGCCCTTTGGACGTGACATCCGGGTTGGCATCAAGGATCAGCACCTTGCTGCGCGGCTTGGCGGCCTTGAAGTAAGCGGCAATCACCGATGCACGTTCGTAAGGGCCGGGTGGGCAGCGGTATGGCGCTTCAGGAATGGTGAGGGCATATACGCCGCCGTCAGGCATGGCTTCAAGCTGTTTGCGCAGGGCCGCGGTTTCGGCACCGGCCTTCCAGGCCTGCAGAACCTGGCCGGAAGCATTGGCCTGCTGCAGGCCCTCAATGCTGCCGAACATCAGCTCAATGCCGGGGGAGACCACCAGTTTGTCATAGGCGATCGTGGCGCCGCCGGCGAGCGTGACGGTCTTTTTCACCGCGTCAATCGCGCTTGCATAGTCACGGACCACGGTCACGCCATGGTTGCCCGAGAGGCCGGTATAAGACGTGGTGATGTCGCCAATCTGTTTGACGCCCGCCAGCACGAGGTTGGAGATGGGGCATGAGATAAAGGCCTGCTCCGGCTCTATCAGCACCACATCAATCTTGTAGTCGGACAGAAGGCGAACGTATTTGGCCGCCGTGGCGCCGCCGTAGCCGCCCCCGATGACGACGACTTTGGCTTTCGACGGAATGGCGGTGCTTGCGCAGGACGCGAGGCCGAGCAGGCTGAGGGCTGCAGCGGACTGCAGGAAGGAGCGGCGGGGGAAGTTGGTGCTCATGGTGCGCTCCTTATTTTTTCTGTTCTGCGAAGTAAGTGGCCATCGCCTGGATCTGCGCGTCGCTGTAGCCCTTGCTGATCTGGTGCATCACTGTCGCGGTACGTGCACCTGACTTGAAGGCAGCCATCTGGGCAACGAAGTAGCTTTTATCGAGACCGGCGAGCGAGGTCACGGGTGAGCCTGTCACGACCTTGCCGTCTGTGCCGTGGCAGTTGGCGCAGGTGGCGGCCAGGCTGCGGACATAAAGGGCTTCCTTGCTGGCTGTCTGGGCCTGGGCTGCTGATCCGAGCAGCATGCAGAGCAGGGGCGCAGCGAGGTGCACCATGGTTTTATTTTTCATGACTTCTCCTGTGGGGTTGGACCCGGACAATTTAACGCGGCGATGCGCACGCGGAAATGGGGAGTATCCAGTACTTCACGGCGTCCGCAGCATGCAGCGCTTCAAATCATTTGCGATGTACTTATGCGGCAAACATGGTTTGCGCCGCGTGCGCGGAAAACTGATCAGAAAATCGCGTCGGGCCGCGTCGGCGCAGTGTCATCGGCCCGCAGCGCTGGCATGGCGCGGCCATAGATGCGCCTGATGCGCTCTGCCAGCGGGGGATGACTGTCGAACCAGCGGCCCGGCTGGTCCGCATCGACCAGCAGCATGTGCTGCACAGACGGATGCATCTGGCGCATGAACAGCCCTTCATCCTGTTGGCCCGCCACCTTGCGCAGTACGCCGCCCAAGCCATCCCTGCTGCGGGTGAACTGCACGGCACGCGCATCAGCCAGAAACTCGCGCTGGCGCGACACTGCCGCTTTCAAAGCCCGACCGGCCAGCCAGCCAAGCGAACCCGTCCACTTGATGGCAAAGCCCGGCAACGCAAGCGCCGTGCGGTTGTCGTCCTCATCGGTTTCGCACATGCGCTTGCCGAGGTTAAAGACCATCTCCAGCCCGAACACCATGCCTGCCAGGCGCATGTTCAGGCGCGTATCGCCCTCGCGGATGTGGCTGAACTCATGCGCCACCAGGCCCTGCAGCTCGTCGCGTGTGAGCTGGTCGAGCGCGCCCTGCGTGACGGCGACCACTGCGTCGTCTTCATCCCAGCCGCAGGCGAAGGCATTGATGCCCTCTTCACGCTGCAGCACCATGGGCGTGGGCGGTTTCATGCTGGCGGCAATCGCCAGTTCTTCCACGATGTTGCAGAACTTCTGCTCGGCCTCATGCAGCCGGGACCGGGCTTCGCGTGCGCCCACACGGCGCGCCAGCTTTTCGCCACCGCCGTCAAGCGACGAGGTTTCCAGCCACCAGCCGCCCAGCACCAGCAGCAGCGTAACCCCTGTGTTGACGGCGAAGAAGTAAGCCGGGTAGCCGTTACTGCCAAACGAGACGACGCGCCAGGTCAGCGCCAGCGCCAGGTTGACGGCGACCACCAGGCCCAGCACGGTGAAGAGAAACAGCACCAGCAGGCGCCATGTCTGGGCGCGGGCCTGCTCCTGCTGCTCGAAAAAACGCATGACTTTAGGGCCTGCTCACACTATTTTCAGGCGTGCGAAAGGGGTGAAAACAGCGCCAATCAAGGCGCGCGACGACGGCAAGGCTCCTGCCTTGCCTAGGAGTGCAACGCAGAGTGGCGTTGTTTTCACCCCGTTCCCTACGGGTTGTGATCAAAAGGGCCGTGCGCGGCGTTGCAAAGCCTTGCCGGGGTCTACCCCGTCTACGTTTTGCGCCTTGCGCACAGCCCTTTTGACTCACAACGCATCTCCTGAAAATAGTGTGAGCAGGCCCTAGAACTTGATGCGCAGGGTTTCGCGTTCAGTGGCGTTTTGTGTAGCTTGAAGCATGGCAGATGGCGCAAAGCTGAACAGGCGCGCAATCAGCACCGCGGGGAACTGGCCCTGTGCGTTGTTGTAGTCGAGTACGGCGTCGTTGTAAGCCTGGCGGGCAAAGGTGACCTTGTTTTCGGTGCTGGTCAGTTCTTCGCTGAGTTCGCGGATGGTTTCGTCCCCCTTCAGCTCCGGGTAGGCCTCGGCAATCGCAAACAGGCGGCCCAGACTGCCATCCAGCGCCTGCTCCGCGGCAGACAGCGCCAGCACGGCCTCGGCATTGGCTGGCCGGCTGCGCACCGCATCGCTGGCGTTGCGGGCCTGGTTGCGGGCGGCAATCACGGCTTCCAGCGTGTCGCGCTCATGCTGCAGGTACTTTTTGGCAGCTTCGACAAGGTTGGGAATCAGGTCATAGCGCCGCTTGAGCTGCACATCGATCTGGCCGAACGAATTGGCGATGATGTTCTTGAGGCGCACCAGGCGGTTGTAAGCGCCCACGGCCCAAAAAATGACGATGGCCAGCACGACCATAAAAACCAGGCTCATGGGTGACATTCGCTTCTCCTTCTCTGTTTTGACTGCTGCGAGGTTAACCGCTTTTGTATCAGCACCCCGCAACACTCCCAGAAACTCAAAGCGCTACTAATTTCATAGCTGATCACGCTCGTGGTTATTGGGCTGGAGGCCAATTTGATGCCTGAAATTGGCCTTTTTGCTAGCCTGCTGCCGTGGCTGCATGTTTTTTGGGTCCGCAGGAAGTCTTGAAAAGCCAAGAATTGACGTATACGTTAAAATTTTAATGTATACAGCAAAAATTTGACGCATAGTGAAATTTTATGGAAATAAGGTTTCTGGCGGCTGCTGCAGACCTCAAAACCACTGTTTTCAGGCTCAAAAAAGGCATTAAATCGGCCTCCAGCCCAATAAACACAAGCGTGAGCAGCTATCAATAACATAGCGTCAAATAAAAAGCCCCAGATCCACAAGCGGGATATGGGGCTTTTTTCTGGCCTGACGCAACCGGCGGGGCCGGTTTGCGGGGCCGGCGGTTTTACTCGCTGGCGGCTGGGGCGTCGCTTTCGCCGCCTGCAGGCACGGCTTCCAGTTCGGCGGCTTCAGCTTCGGCGATGGCGCGGCGCTCGGCGTCGTCCATCAGGTCCTTGGCCTTGCGTGCCTCGTGGTAGGCCATGCCGGTACCAGCAGGGATCAGGCGCCCGACGATGACGTTTTCTTTCAGGCCGCGCAGCTCGTCGCGCTTGCCCATGATGGCAGCCTCGGTCAGCACGCGGGTGGTTTCCTGGAAGGAAGCCGCAGAAATGAACGAATCGGTCGACAGCGATGCCTTGGTGATACCGAGCAACAGGTTGGTGAAGGTCGCAGGGATCTTGCCGTCGGCGCGCAGGGCGTCGTTGACGTCCAGCAGCGATGAACGCTCGACCTGCTCACCGGCGATGTAGCTGGAATCACCAACGTTTTCAACGACCACACGGCGCAGCATCTGGCGAACAATCACTTCGATGTGCTTGTCGTTGATCTTCACGCCCTGCAGGCGGTAAACGTCCTGCACTTCGTCGACGATGTAGCGGGCCAGCTCTTCCATGCCCAGGAGGCGCAGGATGTCTTGCGGGTCGGCCGGGCCGTCCACAATCGATTCGCCCTTGTTCACCACCTGGCCTTCGTGCACCAGGATGTTCTTTTCCTTCGGAACCAGGTCTTCCCAGACCTTGCCTTCAGGATCAGTGATCTGCAGGCGGATCTTGCCCTTGGTCTCTTTACCGAACGACACGGTACCGGTCATCTCTGCCAGCGTGCCCTTGTCTTTCGGCGTACGGGCTTCGAACAGCTCGGCAACACGCGGCAGACCGCCGGTGATGTCTCGCGTCTTCTGGCCTTCGATGGGGATACGGGCCAGCACTTCGCCTGGGCCGACGTCCTGGCCGTCACGCACCTGGACCAGCGCACCGATCTGGAAGCCAATCGTCACCGAGTGATCGGTGCCGGGAATCTTGACTTCGTTGCCGGAAGCGTCGATCAGCTTGACCTGCGGACGGATCACCTTCGTGGCGCCGCGGCGTTTCGGGTCGATCACCACGAGGGTGGACAGGCCCGTCACTTCGTCAAGCTGCTTTGCAACCGTCACGCCTTCTTCAACATTCTCGAACAGGGTCTTGCCCGCAAATTCGGTGATGATGGGTCGGGTCAGCGGATCCCAGTTCGCCAGGATGGTGCCGGCCTTGATGGTCTGGTCAGCCTTGACCGCCAGCGTGGCGCCGTACGGCACCTTGTGGCGCTCACGTTCACGGCCATGCTCGTCATGGATGACGATTTCGCCGGAACGGGCAATCACGACCAGCTCGCCCTTGCTGTTGGTCACATAACGCATCGGTGCGTTGAAACCGATCACGCCGTTGGACTTGGCTTCAACGCTGGAAGCAATCGCTGCACGCGATGCCGCACCGCCGATGTGGAAGGTACGCATGGTCAGCTGCGTGCCTGGCTCACCGATGGACTGGGCGGCGATGATACCGACCGCTTCACCGACGTTGATCAGGCCGCCACGGCCCAGATCGCGGCCATAGCACTTGGCGCAGAGGCCAAAGCGCGTGCTGCAGGTAAGCGCCGTGCGAACCTTGACTTCGTCAACGCCTGCCACTTCGAGCTCTTCGATCAGGTCTTCGTCCAGCATGACGCCGGCCTTGGCCAGGACCGAGCGGTTCTCGGGGTGCAGCACTTCTTCGACCGTGGTGCGGCCAAGGACGCGATCGCGCAGCGATTCAATGACTTCACCGCCTTCGACGATGGCGCGCATGACGGAGCCGTCCTGCGTGCCGCAGTCGTCTTCGGTCACCACCAGATCCTGCACCACGTCGCAAAGGCGGCGGGTCAGGTAACCGGAGTTGGCCGTTTTCAGAGCCGTATCAGCCAGACCCTTACGGGCACCGTGGGTGGAGATGAAGTACTCCAGCACGTTCAGGCCTTCACGGAAGTTGGCCATGATGGGCGTTTCGATGATGGAGCCGTCAGGCTTGGCCATCAAACCGCGCATACCTGCCACCTGGCGAATCTGCGCTGCAGAACCGCGGGCGCCGGAGTCGGCCATCATGTAGATGGAGTTGAAGGACTCCTGCTCGACTTCCTTGCCATGGCGGTCGGTGACCTTCTCCTTGGAGAGCTGGGCCATCATCACCTTGGAAACTTCGTCGCCGGACTTGCCCCAGATGTCGACCACCTTGTTGTAACGCTCGCCGGAGGTCACCAGGCCCGAGACATACTGCTGCTCGATCTCTTTGACTTCCTTCTGGGCACGCGCAATGATGGCTGGCTTTTCCTTGGGGATCAGCATGTCATCGATACAGATGGAGATGCCGGCCTTTGTCGCCAGGCGGAAGCCCGACTGCAGCAGCTTGTCGGCAAACACCACGGTCTCTTTCAAACCGCACTTGCGGAAAGACACGTTGATGAGCTTGGAGATTTCCTTCTTCTTCAACGCCTTGTTGATGTTGGAGAAAGGCAGGCCCTTGGGCAGGATTTCGGACAGCAGTGCACGGCCGCCGGTGGTTTCCACCAGTTTGGTCGATGGCACGAACTCGCCGGTGGCCTTGTCCTTGGTGTACTCGGTCAGGCGTACGCTGATGCGGGCGTTCAGGTCGAGCTCACCCGCGTCGAATGCGCGGCGGACTTCGCCGGTGTCCGAGAACACCAGGCCTTCACCCTTGCCGTTGGTACGGTCGCGGGTTGTGTAGTACAGGCCCAGCACAACGTCCTGTGAAGGAACGATGGACGGCTCGCCGTTGGCAGGGAACAGGATGTTGTTCGAAGCCAGCATCAGGGTGCGGGCTTCCATCTGTGCCTCGACCGACAGCGGTACGTGGACAGCCATCTGGTCACCGTCAAAGTCGGCATTGAAGGCCGAGCAGACGAGTGGGTGCAGCTGGATGGCCTTGCCTTCGATCAGGATGGGCTCGAAAGCCTGGATGCCGAGGCGGTGCAGCGTAGGCGCACGGTTGAGCATCACAGGGTGCTCCTTGATGACCTCTTCCAGGATGTCCCACACCACTGGCGTGCCGGATTCAACTTCCTTCTTGGCGGCCTTGATGGTCGTGGCGATGCCGCGCGACTCGAGCTGCGCAAAGATGAAAGGCTTGAACAGCTCCAGCGCCATGAGCTTTGGCAAACCGCACTGATGCAGCTTGAGCGTCGGGCCAACGGTGATGACTGAACGGCCGGAATAGTCGACGCGTTTGCCCAGCAAGTTCTGGCGGAAACGGCCTGACTTGCCCTTGATCATGTCTGCCAGCGACTTCAGCGCGCGCTTGTTGGCGCCCGTCATGGCCTTTCCACGGCGGCCGTTGTCCAGCAGCGAATCGACAGCTTCCTGCAGCATGCGCTTTTCATTGCGGGCAATGATTTCCGGTGCTTTCAGCTCCAGCAGGCGGCGCAGGCGGCTGTTGCGGTTGATGACGCGGCGGTACAAATCGTTCAGGTCGGAGGTCGCAAAGCGGCCACCGTCGAGCGGCACCAGCGGACGCAGGTCCGGCGGCAACACGGGCAGCACGTCAAGCACCATCCAGTGCGGCTTGATGCCGGACTTCTTGAACGCTTCCATCAATTTCAGACGCTTGGCGTTTTTCTTGATCTTGATTTCGGAACCGGTCAGGTCGTTGCGCAGCTTGTTGATCTCGTCGTCGAGATCCAGCCCTTCGAGCAAGTCCTTGATGCCTTCAGCGCCCATCTTGGCCGTGTACTCGTCGCCGTATTCCTTGCGCTTGGCGTCGTAGTCGTCCTCGGACATGATGCTGAATTTCTTCAGCGGGGTCATGCCGGGGTCGGTGACCACATATGCTTCAAAGTACAGCACGCGTTCGATGTCGCGCAGCGTCATGTCGAGCACCAGGCCCAGACGCGACGGCAGCGACTTCAGGAACCAGATGTGCGCGCACGGTGCGGCCAGGTCGATGTGACCCATGCGCTCGCGGCGAACCTTGGTCTGCGTGACTTCAACGCCGCACTTCTCGCAGATGACACCACGGTGCTTGAGGCGCTTGTACTTGCCGCACAGGCATTCGTAGTCCTTGATGGGTCCAAAGATCTTGGCGCAAAAAAGACCATCGCGCTCTGGCTTGAAGGTACGGTAGTTGATGGTTTCAGGCTTCTTCACTTCGCCGAAAGACCATGAACGGATCTTTTCGGGCGAAGCCATGCCGATCTTGATGGCATCGAAATGCTCATCCGGCGTGAATTGCTTGAACAGGTCGAGTAATGATTTCATGTGTTAAATCCTTTTCTTTCCTGTTGATTAGCTGCGTTCGAGTTCGATGTCGATACCGAGCGAACGGATTTCCTTGACCAGCACGTTGAACGACTCCGGCATGCCGGCTGTGATCGCGTGCTCGCCCTTGACGATGCTCTCGTAGACCTTGGTCCGGCCCTGCACGTCGTCGGACTTCACCGTCAGCATTTCCTGCAGGGTGTAGGCCGCGCCGTAGGCTTCCAGTGCCCAGACCTCCATCTCGCCGAAACGCTGGCCACCGAACTGCGCCTTGCCGCCCAGCGGCTGCTGGGTCACAAGCGAGTAAGGTCCCGTCGAGCGTGCGTGCATCTTGTCGTCCACCAGGTGATGGAGTTTCAGGAAGTGCATGTAGCCGACGGTGGTGGTGCGCTCAAACGCATCGCCGGTGCGGCCGTCATACAGCTGCGCCTGGGTGCGGGTGGCGGTCAGGCCCTTGGCCTTGGCGATGTCGTCAGGGTAGGCGAGCTGCAGCATCTGCATGATCTCGGCTTCCGAGGCGCCATCGAACACCGGTGTTGCGAAAGGCACGCCAGTTGTCAGGTTGCCGGCCATCTCGACGATGTCGGTATCGGACAGCTTCGAGAGGTCTTCTGCACGACCCGATTTGTTGTAGATGGTTTCCATGAACTTGCGCAGCTCGGCCACCTTGGCTTCGGCCTGCAGCATGTCACCGATGCGGTGGCCCAGGCCCTTGGCGGCCCAGCCCAGATGCACCTCAAGCACCTGACCCACGTTCATGCGCGATGGCACGCCCAGCGGGTTCAGCACGATGTCGCACGGCGTACCGTCGGCCATGTGGGGCATGTCTTCGACCGGAACGATCTTGGACACCACACCCTTGTTGCCGTGACGGCCGGCCATCTTGTCGCCGGGTTGCAGGCGCCGCTTGACGGCCAGGTAAACCTTGACCATCTTGAGCACGCCCGCTGGCAGCTCGTCGCCCTGCGTGAGCTTCTTGCGCTTTTCTTCAAAAGCCAGGTCAAAACTGTGGCGCGTCTGCTCCATCGAGTTCTTGATGCTCTCGAGCTGCGAAGCCACTTCGTCATCCGCAGGACGGATGTCGAACCAGTTGTACTTCTCGACATCGGCCAGATAAGCCTTGTCGATCTTGGTACCCTTGGCCAGCTTCTTGGGGCCGCCATTGGCAACCTTGCCATTGAGCAGCTTTTCGATACGGTCAAACGCATCAGCTTCAACGATGCGCAGCTGATCGTTCAGGTCGAGGCGGAAGCGCTTCAGTTCGTCATCAATGATCTGCTGGGCGCGCTTGTCGCGAACAATGCCTTCACGGGTGAAGACCTGCACGTCGATAACCGTACCTTGCGAACCCTGGCTGACGCGCAGCGAGGTGTCTTTCACATCGGAAGCTTTTTCACCGAAGATGGCGCGCAGCAGCTTTTCTTCCGGCGTCAGCGTGGTCTCGCCCTTGGGCGTGACCTTGCCGACCAGCGTGTCGCCCGGCTGGACTTCAGCACCGACATAAATAATGCCGGACTCGTCAAGACGGTTGAGCTGGTGCTCGGACAGGTTGGGGATGTCGCGCGTGATTTCTTCGGAACCCAGCTTGGTGTCACGGGCCATGACCACCAGTTCCTCGATGTGGATCGAGGTGTAGCGGTCATCGGCAACGACGCGTTCGGAGATCAGGATCGAATCTTCGAAGTTGTAGCCGTTCCATGGCATGAAGGCGATCAGCACGTTCTGGCCGATGGCGATTTCGCCCAGGTCGGTCGATGCGCCGTCGGCAATCACGTCACCCTTGGCCAGCTTGTCGCCGATCTTGACGATGGGACGCTGGTGGATGTTGGTGTTCTGGTTGGAACGCTGGTACTTGATCAGGTTGTAGATGTCCACGCCGACTTCGCCGGCCAGGGCTTCTGCATCATTCACTCGCACCACGATGCGGGTAGCATCAACGTAGTCAACGATACCGCCGCGGTTGGCCGTAACCACCGTGCCGGAGTCAACTGCCGCAACGCGCTCGATACCGGTGCCGACCAGTGGCTTCTCGGGACGCAGCACAGGCACAGCCTGACGTGACATGTTGGCGCCCATGAGTGCGCGGTTGGCATCATCGTGTTCCAGGAACGGAACCAGCGATGCAGCCACCGAGACGATCTGCGCAGGCGACACATCCATGTACTGGATGCGCTCTGCGCTGACCAGCACGGATTCACCGTTTTCACGGGCAGAAACCAGATCGCCGGTCAGGGTGCCGGCATCGTCCAGGGCCGCATTGGCCTGGGCGATGACGTACTTGCCTTCTTCAATGGCAGACAGGTAGTCGATCTGGGTCGTGATCTTGCTGTCAACCACACGGCGATAGGGCGTTTCGATGAAACCGTATTCGTTCAGGCGGGCATACAGGGCCAGCGAGTTGATCAGGCCGATGTTCGGGCCTTCAGGCGTTTCAATCGGGCAGACGCGACCGTAATGGGTCACGTGCACGTCACGCACTTCAAAGCCTGCACGTTCGCGGGTCAAACCACCGGGGCCAAGTGCCGAAACACGGCGCTTGTGGGTGATTTCGGCCAGCGGATTGGTCTGGTCCATGAACTGCGACAGCTGCGAGGCGCCGAAGAACTCTTTCAAGGCAGCCGAGATCGGCTTGCTGTTGATCAGGTCATGCGGCATCAGCGGCTCTTGCTCGGCCTGGCCGAGACGTTCTTTCACGGCCTTTTCGATACGTGCCAGACCGGTGCGGTACTGGTTCTCGGCGAGTTCGCCGACACAACGCACGCGGCGGTTGCCCAGGTGGTCAATGTCATCGACTTCGCCGTTGCCGTTGCGCAGGTCAACCAGAATCTTGACGACAGCGAGGATGTCCTCGTTGGTCATGACCATGGGGCCGGTGGAAGAATCGCGGCCGACTCTAGCATTGAACTTCATACGGCCGACGCGGGACAGGTCGTAGGTGTCCGGGTTGTAGAACAGGCGCTGGAACAGGGCCTGGACTGCGTCTTCCGTTGGCGGTTCGCCGGGACGCATCATGCGGTAGATGGCAACGCGGGCTGCAAACTCGTCAGCCGTTTCATCGGCTCGCAGGGTCTGGGAAATGTAGGCGCCCTGGTCGAGTTCGTTGGTGTAGAGGACCTGCAGGTCCTGCACGCCTGCGACGCGCAGCTTCTTCAGCAGCACTTCGGACAGCTCGTCATTGGCCTTGGCGATGATTTCACCGGTCTCGGCGTCAACTATGTTCTTGGCGACCACGCGGCCGACCAGGAAGTCTTCAGGCACGCTGATGGTGGTGGTGCCGCTCTGCTCGAGCTCACGGGTGTGGCGCACGGTGATGCGCTTGTCCTTGGCGACCACGACCTTGCCGGCCTTGTCGGTGATGTCGAAACGGGCGACTTCACCGCGCATGCGCTCGGCGACAAATTCCATCTGCGCGCCGCTGTCCATCAGGCGGAAATTGTCGAACACGAAAAAGTTCGCGAGGATGGATTCGTGGTTCAGGCCGATGGCCTTGAGCAGGATGGTGACCGGCATCTTGCGGCGGCGGTCAACACGGAAGTACAGCACGTCCTTGGGGTCGAATTCGAAGTCGAGCCATGAACCGCGGTAAGGGATGATGCGGGCCGAAAAAAGCAGCTTGCCCGAGCTGTGGGTCTTGCCCTTGTCGTGTTCAAAGAACACGCCAGGGGAACGATGCAGCTGGGACACGATGACGCGCTCGGTGCCATTGATGACGAAGGAGCCCTTGTCAGTCATGAGCGGAACTTCGCCCATATAGACTTCCTGCTCTTTCACTTCCTTGACGACCTTGGACTGCGATGTCGATGACTCGCGGTCATAGATGATCAGCTGGACCTTGGCACGCACGGCCGAGGCGAACGTCAGGCCGCGGGTCTGGCATTCACGCACGTCGAATGCGGGCTTGGCCAGGTTGTACTCGATGAACTTCATCTCGACAAAACCGTTGTGCGAGACGATGGGGAAAGCGTTTTCGAATGCTGCCTGCAGGCCTTCCACGGTGCGCTTCTGTGGCGCACGGTCGGCTTGCAGGAACGCGGTGTACGCGTCTTTCTGCATCTGGAGCAGGTAAGGAACAGTCAACACGCTTTCGCGGTTGCCGAAGCTTTTGCGGATGCGTTTGCGTTCGGTGAAACTGTATGTTGAAGGTAGGGCCATGAGTTCTCCGCGTTGATGGGCTCTGGCGACTTGAGTGCCCGAATACACAATCGTATTCAGGCGATCTTGGTGGTTGGCCGCTACCAACCATGGCGGACGGTGACGTATTGCGCGTCACCCGAACCAAGGCGTTTTCTGCAGTCGGGGGTCAGAAAACACTGGAAAGCAGACGGCTTAGTCTGCTTTCCAGTGTTTCTACAAAAACACTGGCAGGCCGCAGGCCTGTATCAGGGTTCGGAGAACACTGGAAAACAGACGTTTCGGCCTGCTTTTCGGTGTGCTCCTTGAAGCACGAAAGGCTGGAAGCCCTTTTGAGGTCTTCCAGCCTTCGCAAACACAAGCAATTACTTGAGTTCGACTTTCGCGCCAGCTTCTTCGAGCTTCTTCTTGGCGGCTTCTGCGTCGGCCTTTGGAGCGGCTTCCTTGACGTTCTTTGGAGCGCCGTCAACCAGGTCCTTGGCTTCTTTCAGGCCCAGACCGGTGATTTCGCGAACGGCCTTGATGACCTGCACCTTGTTGGCGCCGGCTTCGAGCAGAACGACGTTGAAGTCGGTCTTCTCTTCAGCAGCAGCAGCGGCACCGCCACCACCGGCAGCAGCGGGAGCTGCCATGGCAGCTGCGCTCACGCCAAATTTCTCTTCGATGGCTTTCACCAGGTCGTTGAGTTCCAGAACCGTCATGCTGTCCAGCGAGGACAGGAATGCGTCTTTATCGAATGCCATTTTGATTTCCTAAAAAAGTTGGTTAATTACGCTGCTACAGCTTCAGCTGCCGGGGCTTCGCTTGAGGCGTCGGCATTGCCGCCACCTTTTTTCGCCGCCAGGGCGCCCAGCACAACGGCTGTACGCGAGATGGGCGACATCAGCAAGCCACAGATCTGTGCCAACAACACTTCTTTCGAAGGAATGTTGGCCAGCTGCTTAACGCCGTTCACGTCCAGGCTCTTGCCACCGAATGCACCACCGCGAATCACCAGCTTGTCGTTGGTTTTTGCGAAGTCAGATACCACTTTCGCGGCAGCTACTGCATCTGTGGAAAAGCCGTAGATCAGCGGACCGGTCATCTGGTCGGCGACGACTTCGAATGCGCTACCGGCCACGGCACGGCGAGCCAGAGTGTTCTTCAGAACACTCAGGTTCACGCCTTTGTCGCGGGCCTGGCTGCGCAGACGGGTCATGTCAGCGACCGTGATACCACGGTATTCCGCCATCACGAGCGTTTGAGCTTTAGCGGCGAGGCCTGTCACTTCATCAATGACGGCTTGTTTCTCACTGCGGTTGAGACTCAAGGTCTACTCCTTAAAAATGTGCCTTCAGGTTCTGGCTTTCGCCGGGACCATCCGTCACGCTCATGTTCAGCGACCAACTGTTTCAGATTCTTTTCAAACCATCTGCAGCGGGACCGCCATCTGCGTTGGTTACCTCCCCTTCGGGAGATGATTAAGCTGCGGGTTTTGAAGCCTGCCGCACCAACGGTCCTGGATGACCTGCCGAAACGCGAGTTCCGGCAGCCCACCACATCGGGCAGCCGTTGCCGGCCACCCAAATTTTCTTGCGATTACGCCGAGATGGTTTGTGTGTCGACGCGAACGCCCACACCCATCGTTGACGAAACGGCAACTTTCTTCAAATACACACCCTTGCTTGACGCAGGCTTGGCCTTGGTCAAGGCATCGATCAGCGCAGCCAGGTTACCCTGCAGCTTGTCGGTGTCGAACGAACGGCGGCCAATGGTGCCGTGCACGATGCCAGCCTTGTCAACGCGGAACTGGACCTGGCCAGCCTTGGCGTTTTTGACGGCGGTAGCGACATCAGGGGTCACGGTGCCGACCTTCGGGTTAGGCATCAAGCCACGTGGGCCCAGGACCTGGCCGAGGGTACCGACGATACGCATGGCATCTGGCGATGCGATGACAACGTCGAAGTCCATCTTGCCGGCCTTGATGTCTGCAGCCAGATCATCCATGCCAACGATGTCAGCGCCTGCGGCCTTGGCTTCTTCAGCCTTGGCGCCCTGGGCGAACACAGCCACACGCTTGGTCTTGCCGGTGCCGTTTGGCAGCACGACAGCGCCGCGAACGACCTGGTCGGACTTCTTGGCATCGATGCCGAGCTGGACGGCCACGTCGATGGATTCATCGAACTTGGCAACCGCGAATTCCTTCACGAGACCGATGGCGTCAGAGATGGCGTACAGCTTGTTGCTGTCGATCTTGTCACCGATAGTCTTCTGGCGTTTTGTCAGCTTGCTCATACCACACCCTCCACTGACACACCCATGGAACGGGCCGTGCCGGCAATCGTACGGACTGCGGCGTCGAGGTCAGCAGCCGTCATGTCTTTCATTTTGGTCTTCGCGATTTCTTCAAGCTGGGCGCGGGTGATCTTGCCGACCTTGACGGTGTGCGGCGTGGACGAACCCTTGTCGAGCTTGATGGCCTTCTTGATCAGGATGCCTGCAGGAGGCGTCTTGATGATGAAGGTAAAACTTTTGTCTGCAAAAGCAGTGATCACCACAGGCAGTGGCAGACCTGGCTCAACACCCTGGGTCTGCGCATTGAATGCCTTGCAGAATTCCATGATGTTCAGGCCACGCTGACCGAGCGCAGGGCCGATCGGGGGGGACGGGTTGGCCTTACCAGCTGGCACTTGCAGCTTGATGAAGCCGACGATTTTTTTCGCCATACTTTTCTCCTTGCGGGTCATAACGCCAGGGCACCGTCTTTGGGACAGGCCCGGGCTCCCCGGGGGTTACACAACTCAAAAGGGCTCTTTCGAACCTCTCACGCCGAGTTGCAAAGCGTGAATTTTAAAAACTTCCGGAAAAGACTGCCTTCAGGGTGGTCTTTCCGGCATTCAAACCTGCATCAGGTCTTTTCGATCTGGCTGAATTCCAGCTCGACAGGTGTTGCGCGGCCGAAAATCGTGACCGAGACACGCACCTTGTTCTTGTCGTAGTTGACTTCCTCGACCGTGCCGTTGAAGTCGGTGAACGGGCCGTCCTTGACGCGTACATATTCACCCGCTTCAAACTCAACCTTGTGGCGCGGCTTCTCGGTGCCGACCTGCATCTGGCTGACGATCTTCTGCACGTCTTCTTCAGAAATCGGCGCCGGGCGATTTTTGGCGCCACCGACAAAACCCGTGACCTTGTTGGTGTGCTTCACCAGATGCCAGGTTTCATCATCCATGACCATTTCGACCAGCACATAACCCGGGAAAAACCGGCGTTCGGTGGTCTTTTTCTGGCCGTTCTTGATCTCGACCACTTCTTCAGTGGGCACCAGGAAGCGGCCGAACTTGGCCTGCATGCCGGCGCGATTGATGCGCTCGACGATGTTGCGTTCGACTGCCTTTTCCATACCGGAATAGGCGTGCACGACATACCACTGCATGCCGGGCGTCGGCGTGAGGGATGCACCCTCTGCCACTTCGGTGACCACTGTGCCGTTCAGATCGCTCATTATTTTTTCCATCCCAGTAGCAGGTCGTAAAACACCCATTCGAGCGTCTTGTCGGTAAGCCACAAGAAAAGGGCCATCACCAGGACAAATGCAAACACATAGGCCGTCATCTGCATCGCCTCTTTACGGGCAGGCCAGACAACCTTTTTAACTTCGCGCCACGAGTCACGGCCAAAGGCAATAAACTGCTTGCCCGGCTCGGAGGTCATAAACACACCGACCGCTGCAGCCAGGCCGACAATCAGGGCGCCCCACTGGGCGATCTGGCCCTGCTTGGCCAGCAGGTAAAAGCCGGCGAGCGAACCCAGCACCAACAGCACGGCAAAAGCCAGCTTGGCCTTGTCGGCACTGGTGCTGACGGTTTCAACTTGAGTAGAAGCCATGTTTGCCGAATTTCCTGTTCAATCTTTGGCGCCGCAGGAAACACTTCCCTGAGACGCTGAAGCCCACCTGGAGTTTTTGACTCGCGGCGGGCTTGTTTTCACTGTCTTTTCACACCACCCTTATCGGGTGGCAGGGGCAGTAGGAATCGAACCTACAACCTTCGGTTTTGGAGACCGACGCTCTGCCAATTGAGCTATACCCCTCCATTAACCTCTTCAAAAATTACGCAATGATCTTGGCCACGACGCCGGCGCCGACGGTCTTGCCGCCTTCACGGATGGCGAAACGCAGGCCTTCTTCCATGGCGATCGGGTTGATCAGCTTGACGGTGATCGACACGTTGTCGCCTGGCATGACCATTTCCTTGCCCTCTGGCAACTCGATCGCACCAGTCACGTCCGTCGTGCGGAAGTAGAACTGGGGACGGTAGTTGTTGAAGAAAGGGGTGTGGCGGCCGCCTTCGTCTTTTGACAGAACGTAGATCTCGCCGGTGAAGTGCGTGTGCGGCTTGATGGAGCCTGGCTTGCACAGAACTTGACCGCGCTCGACATCTTCACGCTTGGTGCCGCGCAGCAGGATACCGACGTTGTCGCCAGCCTGGCCCTGGTCGAGCAGCTTCCTGAACATCTCGACGCCCGTGCAGGTGGTCTTCTGGGTGTCCTTGATACCGACGATCTCGATTTCTTCGCCGACCTTGACGATACCGCGCTCGACACGGCCGGTGACGACGGTGCCGCGACCGGAGATGGAGAACACGTCTTCAACAGGCATCAGGAAGGCGCCGTCAACAGCGCGCTCTGGCAGGGGAATGTAGGTGTCAAGTGCTTCTGCGAGCTTCATGATGGCTTCTTCGCCGAGCGGGCCCTTGTCGCCTTCCATGGCGAGCTTGGCGCTGCCGTGGATGATGGGGGTGTTGTCGCCGGGGAAATCGTACTTGTCGAGGAGCTCGCGCACTTCCATTTCGACGAGCTCGAGCAGTTCGGCGTCGTCAACCATGTCGCACTTGTTCAGGAACACGATGATGTAAGGAACGCCAACCTGGCGGGCGAGCAGGATGTGCTCGCGGGTCTGGGGCATGGGGCCATCAGCGGCGGAGCACACCAAAATGGCGCCGTCCATCTGGGCTGCGCCGGTGATCATGTTCTTGACATAGTCGGCGTGGCCTGGGCAGTCGACGTGTGCGTAGTGGCGGTTGGCCGTCTCGTACTCGACGTGGGCGGTATTAATCGTAATGCCGCGTGCTTTTTCTTCTGGCGCTGCGTCGATCTGGTCGTAGCCCTTGGCTTCGCCGCCGAACTTCTGTGCGAGCACCGTGGTGATCGCTGCCGTCAGGGTGGTCTTGCCGTGATCGACGTGGCCAATCGTGCCGACGTTGACGTGCGGCTTGGTCCGCTCAAATTTGCCTTTTGCCATTTTTCAACTCCAGAAATTTATGAAGAGTTACAAAACCAGTTAACACGACGGCCAGCTGCCGCAACCTGCGACGCCAGCCTGAATTGGTGCCCATTCCGGGAATCGGACCCGGGACCTCTCCCTTACCAAGGGAGTGCTCTGCCACTGAGCCAAATGGGCTGAAAAACCATTCGAGTTGAGCGCGAAACGATTGATGGAGCGGGAGACGGGAATCGAACCCGCGTCATTAGCTTGGAAGGCTAGGGTTCTACCATTGAACTACTCCCGCGCAGCTCTGCCAAAAATCAAATCGCTACAAAACTCTTGCAAAAACCAGCGCTTGAGGATCTCCAGAAAAATCAAAAAATCTGGTGGATGAGGCTGGATTCGAACCAGCGTAGGCGTTAGCCAACAGATTTACAGTCTGCCCCCTTTAGCCACTCGGGCACCCATCCTTCAAGCGAACCTCGGATTATGCCACGGTTTTATGGCAGTTGGCACGCCTCTGTATTGCAAAAACCTTCAAAAGTGGGACGACTGGCATGGTCAGCCCGCTGCCTGCCTTTTGCCCGCCTCTGACAACGCGGGTTTTTCGCTTTGCGGCATGATGCACGCACACGACATGCCACAGCGAAATTCACCAATGTCACAAAGCCTTACTGCGCCAGCGCCGCTGCAAAAACCAGCGCCACCCCGTCCGGTCAACCTGGCGCTGCAGGGCGGCGGTTCGCACGGTGCCTTTACCTGGGGGGTGCTTGACGGCCTGTTGCAGGATGACCGCATTCATATTGAAGGCATGAGCGGCGCGAGTGCCGGTGCGGTCAACGCCGTGGCGCTGGCCCATGGACTGGCCACTGCCGCCCAGCAGGCAAACAAAGGCGGCGATGCGCCAGACGGCCGAGCGGCCGCCCGCACCTCGCTGCGCAACATCTGGAAAGGCATAGAAGCCATGGGCAGCCTTGGCTCCATGGCTGAGAGCATCAGCAAGATGATGCTTGGTTGCTGGTCTTCCGGCAAAGTGGGTGCAAACTTCTTCACCCAGGCCATGAACCAGTGGATGTCGCCCTACCAGTCCAACCCGCTGGACATCAATCCCCTGCGCAAGCTGCTGGAAAATGAAATCGACTTCGAGGCCATAGCCAAACAGGCGGCTCCCAAGGTCTTTGTATCGGCTACCCACGTCGCGACCGGCCAGGTGGAGATCTTTACGGGCAAACGGCTGGACCTGCAGTCCATCATGGCGTCGACCTGCCTGCCGACGGTCTTCAGGGCGGCCGAGATTGATGGCAAGGCCTACTGGGATGGCGGGTTTTCAAGCAACCCTGCTCTGTTGCCGCTGATCAACCAGTGCCACAGCAGCGACATCATCGTGGTGCAGATCAACCCTCTCAAACGTGAGAACGCGCCACAGACGCCGCAGGAAATCATGGACCGGGTCAACGAGCTGACCTTCAACGCCAGCCTGCTGTCGCAAATGCGCACCATAGACTTCATCAACCGCCTGCTGGCCGACGGGCGCCTGAAAGAAGGCGACAGCTACCGCAGCCTGTTTTTGCACCGCATAGACGGCGGCGAGGCGCTGGAGGATTTGCCGGCCTCAATCAAGATGTCGGCCAGTTCGGCAATGATTGAGCAGCTCTTCGAGATGGGCCAGGGCGCAGCCAAACGCTGGCTGCGCAAGCATTTTGAGGCACTGGGCCAGCAAAGCACGGTCAATATCCGCCGGGACTATGTGGGCAGCCTGCCGCAGGAGTTTTAGCGCACCCCACCCCAGAAAAGCCAAATGTTAAGTCGCAACTTAACTTTTATCCAAAATGTTAAGTTACAAGTTAACATTTGGGCTTATCCCGGCTATTTTGGCTTCGAAACCCGGTCAAAACGGGTGAAAAGGCCCGTTTTCAGGCATCAAATCGGCCTCCAGGCCAATAGATACGTGCGTGAGAAGCTATTAAAAATATAGCAAACGCCTGTAACCCCGGTCTTTCAGCTCCCGGCGTTCGCCTCTCGCCAGGCTTTGGCTTCTGAAAAATGCCCGCAACCGATAAAAGGCAGCGGTGGGCGCATCGCCGACAGCGGCGACGGGTGGTTGGCAATCAGCACCTTGTGGCGCTGAAGGTCGACAAGCGCGCGTTTGCTTTGCGCATGCGCGCCCCAGAGCATGAACAGCACCGGGTGGTCGCCGCCAGACACATGGCGAATGATGGCGTCGGTCAGCACTTCCCAACCCTTGCCTGAGTGACTGGCCGGCTGGCCCTCCTCAACAGTCAGGCAGGTGTTGAGCAGCAGCACGCCGGTTGTTGCCCACGTGACCAGACTGCCGCCAGGGACGGGGAACAGCGGCGGCGGCGTGCCGAGGTCGCGCTGAATCTCCTTGAAGATATTGCGCAGCGACGGCGGCAACTTCACACCCGGCGCGACAGAGAACGCCAATCCTTCGGCCTGGCCCCGGCCGTGATAGGGGTCCTGCCCCAGGATAACGACACGCACCTGATCGGGCGGGGTCAGCTCAAGCGCACGCAGGGGTTGGGGCGGAAAGATCACCGCACCGTCATCCAGCCGCCGGGCCAGGAAATCCAGCAGCTTCACGCCAGCCAGGCCAGCAAAAAACCCATCCACCAGCCCCTGCCAGCCCGGCGCGACCGGCCAGGCGGCCGGGTTGGCGGCGGTCAACTGGTCGGGCGTGTGAAAAAGACTAGTTTCCAAAAAGCTCAGCCAGCGCCTCACCCGGCTCGTCGGCGCGCATGAAAGCCTCGCCGACCAGGAAGGCGTTGATTTTGGCGTCACGCATCAGCTTGACATCGGCTTTGGTGGAAATGCCCGACTCGGTGATGACGATGCGATCCGCAGGCACCTTGCCTGACAGCTTGATGGTGGCGTCCAGCGACACCTCAAAGGTCTTGAGGTTGCGGTTGTTGATGCCAACCAGCGGCGTCTTGAGCTTGAGCGCCCGGTCCAGCTCGGCCTCGTCATGCACCTCGACCAGCACCGACATGTCCATAGACATGGCCAGCGCCTCCATGTCCTTCATCTGTTTGTCGTCCAGGCAGGCGGCAATCAGCAAAATGCAGTCGGCCCCCATCACGCGTGCTTCATAGACCTGGTAGGGGTCGACCATGAAGTCCTTGCGCAGTACCGGCAGGCTGCAGGACGCACGCGCCTGCTTGAGGTAATCGACGCTGCCCTGGAAGAACTGTTTATCTGTCAGCACAGACAGGCAGGCCGCGCCGTATTCGGCATAACTTTGCGCAATGTCGGCAGGTATGAAGTCAGCGCGCAGCACGCCTTTGGACGGGCTGGCTTTTTTGACTTCGGCAATCACCGCCGCCTGGCCTGCCGTGATCTTGCTGCGCAACGCACCCACAAAATCGCGCGTCAGCACACGCGACTCGGCGTCCTCACGGATCACGGCCAGGGGTTTGCGTTTGATGGCGTCGGCGATTTCTTCGCGCTTGACGGCCACTATCTTGTCGAGGATGTCGGACATGGTTCAGGCTGCCAGTTTTTGGGTGAGTGACACAAGCTGCTCAAGGCGCGCCTTTGCAGCACCGGATTCCAGCGCCTGCTGCGCCAGAACAATGCCGTCCTTGATGGAGTTGGCCACATTGGCCGCATAAAGCGCAGCGCCGGCATTGAGCACCACGATGTCGCGCGGCGCGCCGGGCTGGTTGTCGAGCACCCCCATCAGCATGGCTTTCGATTGCTCAGGCGTTTCCACGCGCAGGGTGCGGTTGCTGGACATGCCCATCCTGAAGTCTTCGGGATGGATTTCGTATTCGGTGATCTCGCCGTCTTTAAGCTCGCCCACTACCGTGGCCGCACCCAGGCTGACCTCATCCATGCCGTCCTTGCCGTAGACCACCAGCGCGTGCTCGGCGCCCAGTCGCTGCAAAGCGCGAATCTGAATACCCACCAGATCGGAGTGAAACACGCCCATCAGGATGTTGGGCGCGCTGGCCGGGTTGGTCAGCGGGCCCAGGATGTTGAAGATGGTGCGCACGCCCAGTTCCCTGCGGATGGGCGCGACGTTTTTCATGGCGGGGTGGTGGTTGGGCGCAAACATGAAGCCCACGCCGGTTTCTTCAATGCACTTGGCAATCGCTTCAGGCGTGAGGTTGATGTTGATGCCCAGCGACTCCATCACGTCAGCGCTGCCCGACTTGCTGCTGACGCTGCGCCCGCCGTGCTTGCTGACCTTGGCACCAGCCGCGGCCGCCACGAACATCGAACAGGTCGAGATGTTGAAGGTGTGGGAACCATCGCCACCAGTGCCGACGATGTCGACCAGATTGGTCTTGTCAGCCACGTTCACCTTGGTCGAGAACTCGCGCATGACCTGCGCGGCGGCGGTGATCTCGCCAATGGTTTCTTTCTTGACGCGCAGGCCGGTGATGAGCGCGGACATCATGACGGGCGACATCTCGCCACTCATGATGAGGCGCATCAGGTGCAGCATCTCGTCGTGGAAGATTTCGCGGTGCTCAATGGTGCGCTGCAGCGCTTCCTGCGGTGTGATTTTGTGGGTATTGGGCATGTCGTTTCCCTCTTTACGCTCGTGTGTGTTCTTTTACGGGTTGACCGGATTATCCGAAAAGGCCAGTTTGAGGCCGAAGCCGACAAACATCAGGCCCGCCGCACGTTCCAGATGATGGATGCCGCGCTGCACCGCCGTCATGCGGGTTGCCAGCCACGAAGCGGCGAGCGCCCAGCCAAAGTTGACCCAGAGCGCATTGAAGTTGAACAGCAGGCCCAGCAGCAGAAACGCGAGGGGCTTGTTGTCAATGCCGGGCGCGATGAACTGTGGCACAAAGGCCAGAAAGAACAGCGCCACTTTTGGGTTGAGCGCATTGGTCAAAAAGCCCCGCAGAAAAATCGCCTTCAGTGCAGGCGCAGCGTCAAAGGCCTCCGCAGAAAGATTTGCAGGAGTCGGCGTGCGAGAGACCAGCATGCGAACACCGACATATACAAGGTAGGCAGCGCCTGCCAACTTCAGCACGGTGAACGCCGTTGCGGACGCGGCCATCAAGGCACTCACGCCAATCGCCGCAGCAAAGATGTGTACAAAACAGCCAGCGGTGATACCCAGCGCAGCGACCATGCCGGCACGCGCGCCTGAGCGCAGCGCATTCGCCACGATGTACAGCACATCAGGGCCGGGCGTCAGGTTAAGCAAAATGCCGGCCACGATGAAGAGGCCGATGTGCTCGACGCCCATCAGCGCTGCTCCATGAAGTTTTTCAGCATGGCGTGGCCGTGCTCGGTGAGGATGGACTCGGGGTGAAACTGCACGCCCTGTATCGGCAATTCCTTGTGGCGCACACCCATGATTTCGCCGTCGTCCGTCCACGCCGTCACGGCCAGCACATCCGGGCAGGTCGATTTTTCAATCGCCAGCGAGTGGTAGCGGTTGACGGTGAATTTTTCCGGCAAATCGGCAAACACGCCTTCGCGCGTGGTGGTGATCACGCTGGTCTTGCCGTGCATGAGCTGTTGCGCACGGATGATGTTGCCGCCGAATGCCGCACCAATGCTCTGGTGGCCCAGGCACACGCCGAGTATTGGCAGCTTGCCCGCAAAGTGCTGGATGGCTGCGACTGAAATGCCAGCCTCTGCAGGCGAACACGGGCCGGGCGACACCACCAGCCGGTCAGGCTTGTGTGCGGCAATTTCTTCCAGCGTGATTTCGTCGTTGCGAAAGGTCTGCACATCCGCACCAAGCTCACCAAAGTACTGCACGATGTTGTAGGTGAAGCTGTCGTAGTTGTCGATCATCAGGATTTTCATGATGTTTACTCCAGCCCTTCTTCAACCAGCTCTGATGCCCGCAACAACGCACGCGCCTTGGCTTCGGTCTCTTTCCATTCCAGTTCGGGCACCGAGTCGGCCACCACACCCGCTGCAGCCTGCACATACAGCATCTGGTCCTTGATGATGCCGGTGCGTATGGTGATGGCCACGTCCATGTCGCCTGAATAACTCAGGTAGCCGCAGGCCCCGCCGTAGAGGCCGCGCTTGGTCGGCTCCAGCTGGTCGATGATCTCCATCGCATGCACCTTGGGCGCGCCGCTCAGTGTGCCCGCGGGGAAGGTCGCTCTCAGCACATCCATGCCCGACATGCCATCCAGCAGCGCGCCCTCGACATTGCTCACGATGTGCATCACATGGCTGTAACGCTCCACAGCGAAAGCTTCGGTCACTTTCACCGAACCGGTTTTCGCGATGCGGCCGATGTCATTGCGTGCCAGGTCGATGAGCATGACGTGTTCAGCGCGTTCTTTCGGGTCATTGACCAGTTCATGCTCGACGGCCTTGTCAGCTTCGGGCGACGAAGCGCGGGGACGCGTGCCTGCCAGCGGACGAATCGTCACTTTCTGGCCGCCGCCCAGGGAGTCCTCAACCTGCTCCTGCCGCACCAAAATCTCAGGCGAGGCACCCACCACATGGAAGTCGCCGAAGTGGTAGTAATACATGTACGGCGAAGGGTTCAGCGAGCGCAGCGCGCGGTACAGGCTGAGCGGCGATTCGGTGTAGCGCTTCTTGATACGCTGCCCGACCTGCACCTGCATGAAGTCGCCGCCCTCAATCAATTTCTTGGCGCGCTCGACGGCGGCAATGTAGTCGGCCTTTGCAAAGTCGCGCTCCGCCGGGTAGCCCTGGGTCTGCTTGACGACGGGTGCACTGACGGAATACTTGAGCTGGTCCTTCAGGCTGCGCAAGCGTTTCTTGGCATTCGAATAGGCCTCGGGCTGGGCCGGGTCGGCATACACAATCATGTAGAGCTTGCCCGAAAGGTTGTCGATGACCGCCAGTTCTTCGCACTGCAGCAGCATGATGTCGGGGCAGCCCAGTGTGTCGGGCGGGCAGCTCGTTTCAAGCTTTTTCTCGATGTAACGCACGGCGTCATAACCAAAGTAACCCGCCAGCCCACCGCAAAAGCGCGGCAGGCCAGGCCGAAGCGCCACCTTGAAACGCTTCTGGTAGTCGCTGATGAAATCGAGCGGGTTTTGTTTTGAGGTTTCAACCACCTTGCCGTCGGTCACCACTTCCGTCACCACATCCGGGCCGAAACCGGATGCACGAACCAGCGAGCGGGCCGGCAGGCCGATGAAGCTGTAGCGGCCAAATCGCTCGCCGCCCACGACGGATTCGAGCAGGAAGCTGTATTTGCCGCCGTCTTTTGAAAACGCGAGTTTGAGATACAGCGACAGCGGGGTTTCGAGGTCGGCAAACGCTTCCACCATCAGGGGAATGCGGTTGTAGCCCTGGCCGGCAAGGCTTTTAAATTCGAGTTCAGTAATCACAGGTGTTCCTTCGCAAGTGGCCTGCCGTTTGTAAAGTCAGGACCACGGTTCATTCAAATTGCCCGGGCTTGGGGCAGATGCGGCTGGCATCGCCATGGCATCGGGAGAGGAGAAGGGATGTCGCGGCAACCGGGGCGGTGCGCAGGTCAATGCTTGACCGGAATCAGAGACCGCTAAGGTTTCAGGCGCGCGAAGAAGAGCAGGTACGCCAGGGCCAGGCTCCCCGGTCGCCTTGACCTGTCTGAATGATGCGGTGAATGAACATACAGGGCGGAGTGTATCAAACACATTTCGCGCCGGTCCCGGCAACCTGCCCACGCCGTAAAAGTCGCGTACCTGCAACAGCGCAACCAAGCTTTTGACATCTCGCAAACCCTATTGCTCGCGTCACAAAGCACGCTCAAAATAGGAGAACAAAAAAGAACGCTCGTTCGTTTTTATTCAACAGGAGACTTTTTCATGACATTCAGGAAACAACTCGCCGCAGCACTTGCAGGTTTGACACTCTCGCTGGGCGTTCTCGCAGCCCCGATGGAAGTCTCCGGCGTCAAGCTTGACGAACAGATCGATCTGGCTGGCGCCAAACTCCAGCTCAATGGTGCAGGCATTCGCTACAAAGCCGTCTTCAAGGTCTATGTCGCCGCCATGTACCTCGGCAAAAAAGCCGCCACCCCAGAAGAGGTCTATGCGTCAACAGGCCCCAAACGCATGAGCATCACCCTGTTGCGCGAGATTGACTCCAACGAGCTGGGCAAAAGCTTCACCACAGCGTTCACTGACAACGCCCCGAAGGCAGAGATGTCGAAGCTGATCCCCGGCCTGATCAAGATGGGCCAGATTTTTGCCGCACAGAAAAAGCTGAACGCGGGCGAGAGCTTCACCATCGACTGGATTCCGGGCACTGGCACCGTGATTTCGGTCAAGGGCGTGCCCCAGGGCGAGCCGTTCAAGGAACCTGAATTTTTCACGGCGCTGATGCGCATCTGGTATGGCCCCAGCCCGGCAGACTTCAGGCTCAAGGATCAGCTCCTCGGCAAGCCAGCTTGAGGCGAAACTGCAATTTTTGAAAAACGGGGCCTGCGGGCCCTGTTTTTATCTGGATGGCAGCATTTCGATCAGCTCGCCCAGCGAATCGACAAAGCCATCTGCATCAACAGCCAGTACCGGCTCGCCGTGGTTGTAGCCATAGCTCACCAGCACCACGAGGCAACCCGCCGCACGAGCGGCCTGCGCGTCATTGCTTGAGTCACCCACCATCAGGGTGCGTGCGGGTGATGTACCCAGCGCCTCGCAGGTTTTCAGCAGCGGCAGCGGGTCAGGCTTTTTGCGCTCGAATGAATCGCCCCCAAACACTTCGCTGAAAAATCCATCCAGGCCCTTGAGCTTCAAAAGTTCGCGCGCAAAGGCCACAGGCTTGTTAGTCAGGCACGCAAGCTTGAGGCCAGCCTGCTGCAAGCCCTGAAGCCCCTCAAGTACACCGGGATAAACCGCTGAATGTTTGCCGTTGACTGAGTCGTAATGTTTCTGGTAGCTGGCAAACGCGGCATCAAACAGCGAAGGTGCACGGGCGTCAATGGGGCTGATGTGGCCCAACACTGATCTGATCAAGTGCTCCGAGCCCTTGCCCACCATGCGCTCCACCAGCGGCAGCCCAACCTGCGGATTTCCGTCAAGGGGCAGGTCCCCGAGCATCAGGTTCAGCGCCACCACAAAATCGCCCATCGTGTCGACCATGGTGCCGTCGAGATCGATGATGGCGGCGTCGAGAAGCTTTAAAGTGGGGAGTCTTTTTTTTTCGGAATTCATTTCATGCACAAGGTTTCCATTCGTCCACATATTGTCGACAGGGTCATGGCCCGCAGGGGCCGGCTTCACTGGTTCGATGCGCTGGACCCCAAGCGTACCGCGCTGATCGTCATCGACATGCAGAGCACTTTCTGCGAACCGGGCTCCCCGGCCGAGGTTGCGCCATCGCGGGAGATTGTGACGCCCATCAACCAGCTAACACGCGAGTTGCGAAAAAAGAAGGTGCCCGTGTTCTGGGTCCTGCATGCCAACACCCACCTGGGCGACAAAAGCGACTGGGAAGTGTTTTTCAACAATGTGGTCAACGACGACGTGCGCGCCCGGACCATGGACAGCCTGACGCCCGGCAAACAGGCCGTCTGGAAGGACCTGCAAACTGCGCCTGAAGATATCGTCATCGTCAAGAACCGCTACAGCGCACTGATTGCCGGCTCATCGACACTGGAGCCCATGCTGCGCAACTACGGCATCGACACCCTGCTGATCGCGGGCACCAAAACCAATGTCTGCTGCGAATCCACCGGGCGCGACGCGATGATGCTGGACTTCAAGGTGGTGATGCTGTCCGACTGCTGCGCGGCGTTGTCAGACGACGAACACCAGGCTACGCTGGAGACATTCATCCAGCAATTTGGGGATGTGATGACTTCAGGCGAAGCGCTTGAAAGACTGGGCTAGCCTCTCAAAGCAGTTTTCTCATTTCGCCAGCTCAACCCGCATCGCGTCAATCACGCCCTTGTAATCAGGCTTGCCGAAGATCGCACTGCCGGCCACAAAGGTGTCAGCGCCTGCTGATGCGACACGCGCGATGTTGTCGGTCTTGATGCCGCCGTCGACTTCAAGGCGGATGTCCTTGCCCGAGGCGTCAATGCGTTTGCGCGCGTCTTCAATCTTGCGCAGGGCCGAATCGATGAAACCCTGGCCGCCAAAGCCCGGGTTGACGCTCATGATGAGGATGAGGTCGATGTCGTCAATGACCCAGTCCAGCACATCCATAGGCGCGGCGGGGTTAAAGACCAGACCCGCCTTGCAGCCCTTGGCCTTGATGGCCTGGATGCTGCGGTGCACGTGTCCGCTTGCATCGGGGTGAAAGCTGATGAGGTCGGCGCCTGCATCGGCAAAAGCGCCTGCCAGCGCATCGACCGGCTGGATCATCAGGTGCACGTCAATCGGCACCGGCGTGCCGTCGGCCTTTTTTGAATGTGGCTTCAGGGCCTGGCAAATCATGGGACCGAAGGTCAGGTTGGGCACGTAATGGTTGTCCATCACGTCGAAGTGGATCCAGTCGGCACCGGCCGCAATCACGGCCTTGAGTTCATCGCCCAGGCGGGCAAAGTCAGCAGACAAAATCGAGGGGGCGATCCGGTAGGCGGGTTTGTTTTGGCTCATGCCCGGATTGTCGCAGCAAGCAGCGGCCATTGCCCACCCGCCCCATGACCTGCCCTGCCACCTTTTAATAAGGGGCGGTTAATATGCACGGCTGGCCACCCATGCGCTTTTTGTGCGCCGCCGCCACAATTTCCCAGGTCACGTTCACGCCATGCCCAAGTACCAGTTTTCCTGCGAAGCCGTTCCGAGCCATATTCCCGAGCAGTCCTCGCCCGAGGACTCGATCTACGGCTTCGCCTACACGATCACCATCACCAACACCGGCGATGTGACGGCGCAGCTGATTTCGCGCCACTGGACCATCGTCGATGCCAACGGCATGGCTGAAGAGGTCAGGGGCCTGGGCGTCGTCGGGCACCAGCCCCTGCTCAAGCCTGGCGAATCATTCCAGTACAGCAGTGGCGCACGCCTGCGCACGCCCACGGGCACCATGCACGGCAGCTACTTTTTTGTAGCCGAAGACGGTGAACGTTTTGAGTCGGAAATCCCGATGTTTGTCCTGGAGGCAGGCCCCGGCAGCAACACACCTGCGCGCACGCTGCACTAAAGCTTTTTGCAGACATGAGAGATTTACGCACGCTGCTCAATGCGCTGGACCCCAATGCCGGTCTGGCCCAACGCCATATATGGCTTATCAGTGTCTTTGAATGGATACGCGGCGATGAAAGCTCTGTGCTCGCCTGCATCTCGCGGCTGCAGACCTTTATCACCACAGTCCAGGCCCAGCCCGAAGTTGAAGCGCGGCTGAAAGCCTGGTGGCACCGGCTGCTTGAAGAAGTGGACGTGACCACGCTGCTGGGCGATTTTGGTTTTGCGCCGCGCACCGCCTTCATGAGCGAGCTGGCCGAGCGCCTGCGCCGCAAGATGCTGCCCGGCACGCCGGAAACAATCGATGCGTCAGAGCTCTTTCCGCTGGTAGCGCCTACGCGCTTTGATGCGCAGTGGCTGGGCGCGCTTGAAGAGTCGCAGGTCGATCAGCTGGTAACGCTGCTGTCGGCAGAACCCGAAGCCGACGCCCTGCACTGGCAGCACAGCCTGATGGACGCGCTGACTTACTGCACGGCGCAGATACGGGCAACAGGCTTTTCACCCGAGCTGCGCCTGCGCATGGACAAGGCCGCCGGCGATGTGCGCGCCTTTCATGCCTTGCCTGCCGACATTGAAGAACTGCGCAGCGCGCTCTTCAACCAGCAGGGCGATGAAGACACCCTGCGCCTGATGATCAAGCAGTACCGCGACCGGCTTGATGCCTGCCGCCTGGCCGTCAACAGCGTCTATACCCATCTTGAAGAAAACGGCATCTCCATTGGCATGGTGTTCCGCCTGCGCCAGCTGCGCGCGCGCATCATGCGTGTGCGTGAACTGCTGGACGCCCTGCTCTCACCGACACCCGCGATGACAGCCGTGCGCCTTTTGATACGGCGCGTCATCATCGGGCAGGAGAGCAAAAGCATAGGCGCGCTGATCAGCGCCAACTCCACCCTGCTGTCGGCCAAGATGGCCGAGCGCAGCGCCGAGACCGGCGAGCACTACATCACACGCGACCGCGCCGAGTACAAGGAAATGCTGGGCAAGGCGATGGGCGGCGGCGCGGTGACGGCGCTGACCACGCTGCTGAAGTTCATGGTCGTCGCCATTGGGCTCTCGGCTTTCTGGAGCGGCTTCTGGGCCGGTGTGGCGTATTCGGCCAGCTTCATCATGATCCAGCTGCTGCACCTCACGCTGGCGACCAAGCAGCCGGCGATGACGGCCCCCGCGATGGCCGCCAAACTCAAGGACATCAACTCCGCTGATGCCGTGAACGAATTTGTCGACGAGGTCACGCACCTGGTGCGCTCGCAGGTGGCTGCCGTCTTCGGCAATGTCTTCATGGTGATACCGGCTGTGCTGCTGGTGAACGTGATCGTGCAGCTGCTGATGGGTCGCCCCATGATCAGCCACAAGGAGGCCGAGCATGTGTTGCACACGCTCACGCTGCTGGGCCCAACGCTGCTGTGGGCCGCCTTCACCGGCATGATTCTTTTTGCGGCCAGCATGATTGCGGGCTGGGCCGAGAACTGGTTTGTGCTTCACCACCTCGACTCGGCCATTCGCCACAACCCGCGCTTCACGGCTGTGCTGGGTGCCGAGCGTGCGGCCAGGTGGTCCACCTTCATGCGCGAAAACATCTCGGGTTTTGCGTCCAACATTTCGCTGGGTTTCATGCTTGGACTGATACCACCCTTCACCGGTTTTTTCGGCTTCGAGCTTGAAGCACGCCATGTCACGCTGTCCACCGGCCAGCTCGCCGCTGCTGCGTCGTCGATTGGCCTGGAAGTATTGAAGATGCCCATCTTCTGGTGGTCGGTGGCGGCCATTCCGCTGATTGGCGCGCTCAATCTTGGCGTGAGTTTTTACTGCGCCTTCCGCCTCGCACTGCAGGCGCACAACGTCAGTGGCGTGGACCGCGCACGCATTCGCGCCGTGATCTGGCAGCGCTGGCGCAGCCATCCGCGCAGCTTTTTTGTGCCTGAATAGAGCCCTGCTACCCAGAGGGCCACATCGGCATTTAGGACCTTGTCCTACACCTCCTCAGAACTGGCACCGCTAAATTAAAGCCTCAGTTCCGCGCGAAGCCATTTCGCGCTGTTGTGAATCAAAAAATTGTATTGGGAACACGGTCTGGTCCCGCACCTCACATGCGGCGTGCGCGCTGACCCGAGACCACACAACACAGGAGACACACCCGCATGAATGAACTCATGGCCATCTGGGCCGAATGGATCAAGCCTTCGGCCGGATTGCCGACCGTGCAGTGGTCCATCCTTCTTGCAGTAGCTGCCGTTTCTGGCCACCTCGTTCACCGCTACACCGGCCTGCCCAAGGTCATTGGTTATTCACTCATTGGCGCGTTCGCCGGTCTTGCGGGTTTCACCGGCGCCGTATGGCCGCTGCAAGGCATCAGCCTTTTTCTGCTGGAGCTGGGCGTGGCCGTGGTGCTGTTTGAAGCGGGCAGCCGCATCTCGCTGCGCTGGTTTCGCCACAACCCCATGGTGCTGGTGCAAAGCCTGCTGGAGTCAGGGCTGACCTACCTCATTGTTTACTGGGTCATGGGCCAGATGGGTGTGCGTGATGCCGTGGCCCAGCCACTCGCCCTGCTCGCCATGGCAGCATCGCCAGCCGTGCTCGCGCGCGTGCTGATGGACACGCGCGCCTCCGGCCCTGTGAGTGAACGGGCGATGGTGCTCAGCACACTGAGCACGCTCTATGCGCTCACGCTGTGCAGCGCCAGCGCAGGCCTGCTCAGCCGCAGCCGCCGTATGCCTGTGGAGATGGGGCTGACCGAGACCTTTTACCCGGTGTTGGTAGTGCTGGGCCTGTCTGTGGTGGTGGGTGCGCTGCTGGCGCTGACATTGCGCATTGCGTTTCGTGTGATGAGCCCGACCAGCGAAAACACCGCCATCCTGCTGCTGACGCTGATTGCGGCAGGCGCTGCGCTGGCCGCCAACTTCGGCGGCTCAGCCCCGCTGGCTGCCCTTTTGGGCGGCATGCTTTTGAAGCAGGTCAACCCGCGCCCCTGGTCATGGCCGAGACAGATGGGTACGGCCTCATCCATGCTGACCATGCTGATGTTTGTGCTGGTGTCAGTGGTTGCGGCGCAGGCCGACTGGGGTGGCCCGGTGGCGGGTATTGTGCTGGCGCTCATCGTGGCACGCGCCCTTGCAAAAATTCTGGGTGTCGCACTCGGCAATGTCGGCAGCGGTGCCAGCTGGAAGCAGGCGCTGTGGGTGGGCTGCGCGATGTCGCCGATGTCGTCCATCGTGCTGCTGATGGTGTCGCAATACGTCAACGCTGCGCCCAACCTGGGCCGGCAAATTGCAGGCATTGCGCTACCCGTAATTTTGCTGATGGAGGTGCTGGGCGCAGTACTGGCCACCGTCGCCATTTACCGTGCGCGCGAAAGCGCCAAGCCCTGGTCCCTGAGCACACGCAAGAATGCAAAAGAAGCGAGAGAGCCCATCAATGAGTCTTGAACCCTTCCAGAAATCAGGCGCGCTGTCGCTCGGCGTGGAGCTGGAGCTGCAGCTCGTGAACACGCACGACTATGACCTGGCGCCTTATGCCGAAGACATGCTGCGGCTGATGAGCAAGGTGCCGCTGCCCGGCACCGTGGTGCCCGAAATGACGTCCAGCATGATCGAGATCTCGACCGGGATCTGCCAGTCGCCATCAGAAGTGCTGGGCCAGCTGACACAGATACGCGACGCGCTGGTGAAAAGCGCCGACAAACTCAACATCGCTGTGGTCGGCGGCGGCACCCACCCTTTCCAGAAATGGCACGAGCAGCGCATCTACGACAAGCCCCGCTTTCGCGAACTGACCGAGTTGTATGGCTACCTGACCAAGCAGTTCACCATCTTCGGCCAGCACGTGCATGTGGGCTGCCCCAGCGCCGACATCGCGCTGCTGACACTGCACCGCATGTCGCGCTACATCCCGCACTTCATTGCGCTGTCGGCGTCTTCCCCCTATGTGCAGGGGCAGGACACGGCCTTTGACTCGGCCCGCCTGAATTCGGTGTTTGCGTTTCCGCTGTCGGGCCGTGCGCCGTTTGCACTGACCTGGGACGACTTCACCACCTACTTCAACAAGATGACGGCCACTGGCGTGGTCAAGAGCATGAAGGACTTCTACTGGGACATACGCCCCAAGCCGGAGTTCGGCACCATCGAAATCCGCGTGTTCGACACGCCGCTCACGGTTGAAAAGGCTGCCGCCCTGTCAGCCTTTGTGCAAGGGCTGGCAGCCTGGTTCATGGAAGACCAGCCCTTCATGCCGACAGAAGACGACTACCTTGTCTACACCTACAACCGTTTCCAGGCCTGCCGCTTCGGCATGGACGCGGTGTACGTGGACCCGGGCACCGGCCAGCACATGCCGCTGCGTGAACACATACAGCTGACGCTGCGGCAGATCGAAAAACACGCCGCCGAATTCAACGCGGGCGCTTTTCTTCACATGCTGCAAAGCAGTGTGGAGCGTTCTGAAAACGATGCTCGCTGGCTGCGCGAGAAGCAGGGGCGCGAAGCCTTGCTGCCGGAAGTCATACGCCAGGCAGCCATGCGCTTTCGCGGCACGCTGGCGCACAGCCAGCAGGCATGACCGACGACGCGTGATCCTGGCTAAACCAGCACACGCTGGGCCACCGCCACGTAAAGCGGAATGCCGAGCAGGATGTTGAAAGGGAAGGTCAAGCCCAGCGACAGCCCGAAATAAAGCCCCGGGTTTGCCTCCGGCACGGCATACCGCAATACCGCCGGCACGGCGATGTACGACGCGCTGGCCGCCAGCACCATCAGTAGCGCGCCATCGCCAGGCGGGATGCGCAGCAGCAGGGCCAGAGCCAGCGCAAGCATCGCATGCACCAGGGGCCCAGCCACTGCGTAGATCAGCAACCACGGCGAACGGCCTTTGACTTGCGGCATGTTTCTGGCGGCAAGCAGACCCATGTCCAGCAGGAAAAATGCGAGCATGCCCTTGAACAGGTCCCCGGTGAACGGCTGCATGGCCATTTTGCCGGCGTCGCCCGTCAACAGCCCTACCACCATGGCACCCAGCAGCAAAAGCTGTGCGCCATCGGTAAACGATTCGTGCAACACCTTTCCGATGGAGATGCCGGGGCCGGCGGGCCGTGCTGCCGGGGCGGTGGCTGAGCCCGCCCCGAGCACCAGCACGCCGCCAGACACCGCAGGGACGGAAGCGGTGGCGGCCTGCCGGTTCCTGAGCATGTTCGCAAACACGACGGCCATGATGATCGCGGGCGATTCCATCAGCGCCATCGCCGCAGCCATATAGCCACCATAGGGCTGGCCCTGGCCCTCCAGGTACTGCACCGCTGTGATGAAGGTGACGGCACTGACGGAGCCGTAAGTGGCCGCCACAGCCGCAGCGTCAAACGGGGAGAGTATTTTTTTCAGGGCGAGGTAGCCCAGCGCGGGAATCACGACTGCCAGAAAGACGGCGCAACCTAGGCTGGCGGCCACCTGCGCCGTCATGCCCGAGTGCGCCAGGGCGAAGCCGCCCTTGAGGCCCAGCGCCATCAGCAGGTACAGCGAGAGGAAGCGCGAAATGGGTGGGGGGATTTCCAGGTTGGACTTCAGTGCGCCAGCCAGCACACCAAAGACAAAAAACAAAATGGCCGGGTCCAGCAGGTTCTGCATCACAAAGCTCCTTCAATGCGGCAATGCTATGAGGCGCAAAACATTAAGTAAAATCGATTTATAGCGGCTAATACATAGATATATATCGATGAATGCGACATTCCGGCAATTGCGCCTTTTTCTGGCCCTGGCTGATTCGGGCAGCGTGACCGCCGCCGCGCGCCTCACCCACGTGACGCAGCCCACGGCGTCCATGCAGTTGAGGGAGCTGTCAGACGCGGCAGGCGTGGCGCTTTATGAAGTCATTGCCCGGCGTGTTCACCTGACGGCTGCTGGCCAGCAGCTGGCCAAAACGGCACGTCTGATGGTCGATGAATGGGCCACTTTTGAGCAGCACATCGACGGCCTGCGCGGCCTGACGCGCGGGCGGCTTCGGGTGGCGGTGGTAAGCACGGCCAAATATTTCGTGCCCAGACTGCTGGGAACGTTCTGCCAGCAATACCCGGATATTGATATTTCGCTGGAGATTCTCAACCGCGATGGCGTCGTCCAGCGCCTGCGGGACAACCTCGACGACCTCTACATCATGTCCATTCCCCCGCAGGACATTGATGTTGAACGGCTGGACTTTCTGGACAACCCCCTGGTGGTTGTGGCGGCGGCAAGCCACCCCATGGCAGGCGAACGCCATATCGCTGTCAAACGTCTGGCCGGGCAGCGCTTTATTTTCAGGGAGCGCGGCTCGGGCACGCGCATGGCCTGTGATGCGCACTTCAAGGCCTGCGGGCTCAAGCCCGGCGTCAGGCTCGAACTGGGAAGCAATGAGGCCATCAAGCAGGCGGTTGCCGCCGGGATGGGTGTGGCCGTGCTGTCGACACACGCCTTGGGCGCGCACCCGCAGGAAGACGGGCTGGCGCTGCTGGATGTACAGGGGTTTCCGATTCCCTCCCACTGGTACATCGTTCACCTGCGCGGCAAGCGCCTTTCGCCGATTGCCGAAGTTTTCAGAAAGCACCTGATGGCCCAGGCATCGACGCTGACGACATTGCCGCCATGAAGCACATAGATTGACGCGTCAAAGCCCCGAAAGGCCAATTTTTTAACGTGTACGTTAAAAAATAAGCAAAAGTTAATATGGGTATTAACTTTTCGAGGTTTTGGGCGGTTTGAAGCCCTGCAAAGCCCAAAAAGAGGCCCAAAAACACTCAAAAAAGGCCGTTTTAGAGCCCTAAACAGGCTGCAATCCAATAAATACGAGCGTGAGCAGCTATCAAAATGATAGTGACAATAGCATCAACGCACGGCCCCGAAGGCCGCCCCGCCCGCCTGTATCCTCAGCGCATGGGTGAATTTGACCTGATTGAACGCTATTTCAAGCGCCCGGCGCGGCGCGCGGTGCTGGGCGTGGGCGACGACTGCGCGCTGCTGCAACCCGCAGCCGGCATGCAACTGGCGGTGTCCAGCGACATGCTGGTCGAGGGCCGGCACTTCTTTCCTGACGTTGACCCGGCTGCGCTCGGCCACAAGGCCCTGGCCGTCAACCTCAGCGATCTGGCCGCCTGCGGGGCCACGCCGCTGGCTTTCACACTGGCGCTGGCCCTGCCACATGTTGATGAGGCCTGGCTGGCAGGGTTTTCAGCCGGCCTGCTGGCGCTGGCCGACGCCCACGGCTGCGAGTTGGTGGGCGGGGACACCACGCAAGGCCCTCTCAATATATGTATCACGGTGTTTGGCGAGGTGCCGCGCGGCCAGGCGCTGCTGCGATCGGGCGCACAGTTGGGCGACGATATATATGTGAGCGGCACGCTGGGCGATGCCCGGCTGGCGCTTGAAGCCTTGCGCGGCAAGCTGCAATTGCCGCCGGGCGAACTGGCGCGCGCCAGAAGCCGGCTTGAGCGCCCGGAACCCCGCGTCGCCCTCGGGCAGGCACTGCGCGGCATCGCCAGTTCGGCCATAGACATCAGCGACGGCCTGGTGGGTGATCTGGGCCACATCCTCCAGGCATCTGGCGTGGGCGCATCTCTGGACACAGATGCCGCGCTGGGCCTGATGGCGGCTGACCGCAAAAAGCTCGAATATGTGCTTTCAGGCGGCGACGACTACGAACTGGCCTTTACTGCTCCACAGTCTTTGCGTGAGGCAGTCGAAGCCGCCGCCGCGCATTCGGGCACTATGGTCACGCGCGTAGGTCACATCGAGCAGCAGCCAGGACTGCGATTGCTTGACGCGCAGGGGCGGCCGGTGGCTGGCAATTTCCGATCGTTTGACCATTTCGGATAACTGCTCATTTCCCCCGGTTGTCATTGCGCGCCGGGCGGCAGCGACAGGGAACGACGGTTACTGTTTACCCCGCTGGCCCTTGTCCGTGCCAGCCTGGTGTTCTACCAGATGAAGGTAGTCCTCCCTGATATGGGAGAAGATGTCGATATTGATGCAATCGCCGTCTTCGGGCAATGGCGGTTCGCACCAGTGCGTGACACCCGGCGGTATGCGCAGCATGGTGCCGGGGACGCAGGCAACCACTTCGGATCCAACGTGAAGCCTGACCTTCCCCTTGATGATCATGAACAGCTGCTCATAGTCGTGGCTATGCGGCTTGGGCTGCAGCGCCGATGTGAGCACGTTGTAGGTCAGCATTACGTTGTCACCCCTGAAGCCCCGCTGTGAAATGCCTTCGCGCGGTATCGTTTCAGGCATGTCCATCCAGTTGATGAGCGTGTTCATTTCTCGCCAGTACTCAGTCAACGCGGATCTTGAAGTCGTTGATGACTTTTTGGGCATCCTGCGCGGTCTGGGTGATGACGCTGGTGAGTCCGGCGGGAGTGGAGGAAAGGGGCATCGAACCTGAGGACTTGATCTGGGCCTGATAGTCCGGTGACGCGACAGCTTGCACCACATGTTTGTTAAGCGTATCGATAACGGTTGCCGGCGTTCCTTTCGGGGCACACAAACCGAGCCAGCCGAAGCCGACGATTGGTACGCCGGACTCTGTCAGCGACGGTATTTTGGGGTTGGTGGCAATCCTTTCAGCGCTGGTCACGGCAAGCACCTTGAGGCGTCCCTGGTCCTGCAGGGGCAGGGTACTGGACAAGGCGCCGATGATGAATTGCGTGCGTCCGGCGAGAACGTCCTGGATGGCTTCCGCCGTGCCTTTATAGGGGATCGCCGTCATTTCAATGCCGGCCAGTTGCTGGAAGCGTTTGGCGAGGAATTCAAGCTGCGTGCCGGTACCAACCTGGGCGTAGTTGATCTCGCGTGGATGCTTTTTGGCGTAGGCGATGAGTTCAGGAATGGTGTCGACCGGCAAAGTTGAAGACACGGCAACCGCATAGTTGTAGCGCGAAATCAGCGAGATCGCCTGCAGGTCGGCGTTGGTATAGGATATTTTGCGGTACAGGACGGCATTGGCAGGGTCGACGTGGCTGCAAAGCAGCAGCGTGTAGCCGTCACCGGGCTGTGACATGACATATTCAGCTGCGATCTTGCCACCCGCTCCTGCCTTGTTTTCGACGACAACAGGCGTGTTCAGCGAAGCGCTCATCAGGGTTGCGATTTTTCGCGCAGGACCATCTGTGGGCCCGCCAGCGCTAAAGCCCAGGACGATTTTTATGGGTTTTTCCGGGTAAGCGGCCTGGGCGCCTCCTGTAAAAAGTGTGCTCAGTAGCAGCAGGCTGGCAGAGGCCCATCTCGCGATGGGCTTGTGCCCAGCGTTCACGTTCAAACGATGTATCTTGATTTTCACGATGTCTCCTTTTTCGTCTCGAATGATTCGTTCTGATGCTTAAACCGCCAGGCCTCGTCCTCTACCGTGTTCGACAGGATGCCGATCTCTTCAATTTCAATTTCAATCGTGTCGCCGGCCTTCATCCACACGGGTGGCTTGCGTGCATATCCGACGCCGGCAGGTGTTCCCATGACAACGACATCGCCGGGTTCCAGCGTAATGGCCTCGGTCAGGATGCAAAGGGTTTCGGCCACCGGGAAAAGCATGTTGCCGGTGTTGTCGCTCTGCATGACCCGGCCGTTGAGCCTTGACTCGATCTTCAGGCCACTGGCGCCAGGCGGCAGTTCGGACGCGGGAACAATCCAGGGCCCGAACGAACCGGTGCTGTCAAAGTTTTTTCCAATGGTCCATTGCGCGGTCCTTCGCTGGTAGTCACGAAGGGTTCCGTCGTTAAAGCAGGAGTAGCCAGCCACGGCGGAAAGGGCGTTTTCCAGGTTCAGGTGCCGCGCTTTTGTGCCGATGACCACGGCAAGTTCTGCCTCGAAATCAAACTTGTCTGACACCCTTGGCCTCACGAGCGCGGTTCCGTGCCCAGCCAGCGAAGTTGCACAGCGCATGAAAAGACTGGGGTAGTCGGGTTTTGCGTTACCTCCCTCGGCGGCATGATCAGCGTAGTTAAGCCCCAGGCAGCAGATCTTGCCAGGACGGGGGATGGGGGGCAGCAGCTTCACAGCCTCCAACGGATGGCGAAACGCGCTTGTGGCTGCTGCGACGGCTCGTTTCGCATCGGCAAGACTTTGGGCGCCGCCAGCAAGAAACGTCGTCATGTCGCCTGGAATGCCGCGATCGACAGCGTGCAGCTGCACGACCTCCTCACCGATGAGGACGCCAAGATGCGGGCTGGACTGTCCGGAAAGGCAAAAGGTAACTAATTTTGTCATTTTGTCGTTTATTTCATCTATTTGAATATTTTGTCGACTAAATCTTATCTTATAAAATATCCTCGCCAATGCAAGGATTACCCTTATGCCAACCCCAGATGTAACTTCCGCCAATCCCTCCAGCCTTGCTGTGAAGGTCTATGAGAGTCTGCGTATGGACCTGCTGAACGGGGAGTGGCCGCCAGGTTCAAAACTGGTCATGAACCAGTTGCGCGAGCGGTATACGTCAGGGGCCAGTCCCCTGCGCGAGGCCTTGAACCGGCTGGTGACAGAGGGTCTTGCGGTTTACAACGACCAGCGCGGCTTTGCTGCGGCGGCGGTGTCGCAAGCCGAACTACAAGACATCGTCAAGAATCGCATTGCGCTGGAGAGCCTGGCGCTTGAACAGGCATTTGCACGGCGCGACACGGCTTGGGAAGAAGAACTGGTGATTGCGCTTCACCGTCTTTCGCGCATCCCGCGCTCGATCGATCCGGAAAAATTCGAGCAGAACCCACTATGGGAACAACATCATCGGGCTTTTCATCAAGCGCTTATTGGCGGATGCAGATCACCCGTGCTGCAGGGGTTTTGTGAGCAGTTGCATGACCAGGCCTATCGCTACCGCCAACTGGCCGCACGGAAAGCCTACAAGCACCGCAACGAACAGGACGAGCATCAAGCCATTTTTGACGCGGTGATGAACAACGACCTGCCCCGAACAAAACAGCTGCTGACTGCACATTACGAGCTTACTGCGGCGATTTCAACCACAAACATGTAGTCTCCGCCCCAGAATGCGTGCGAGGTACGCACCAGTCTTTTTGAAGTGCGCCTGGCGGGGTTCCCGCCAGCCAACCGGAACACAGCCGAGGGCTGAATAAGCTTATTCAAAACCGCGGGGGCACCAGAAGCTAAGATTGCTGACCCAGATCAAGCCAGCCTGCCGCCAGCCGCTTATCGTCAGGTCAAAGGCATTGCCAGGCCAGCCCGCAACGCTGCCAGCCCTGGCTCATCTGCAAAACAATTTTCCTTTTACACGCAAAAACACCATGAGTGCCTTCCACGAAGAACGTGTGCTGAGCGTCCATCACTGGACCGACAAGCTGTTCACCTTCACCACCACGCGCGACCCTGCGCTGCGGTTCTCAAACGGCCACTTCACCATGATTGGCCTGAAGGTCAACGACAAGCCGCTGCTGCGCGCCTACAGCATCGTCAGCGCCAACTATGAAGAGCACCTCGAGTTCTTGAGCATCAAGGTGCCCGACGGCCCGCTCACCTCGCGCCTGCAGCACGTGAAAGTCGGCGACAGCATCATCGTCGGCAAAAAGCCCACCGGCACCCTGCTGATCGACTACCTGCTGCCGGGCAAGCGCCTGTATTTGCTGTCAACCGGAACCGGCCTCGCGCCCTTCATGAGCGTGATCCGCGACCCGGCCACCTATGAGGCTTTCGAGCAGGTCATCCTGGTGCATGGCGTGCGCCAGGCAGACGAACTGGCCTATCACGACCTGGTGCTCGACCACCTGCCCAAGCATGAGTTTCTGGGTGAGATGATCCAGAAACAACTGCTGTACTACCCGACGGTAACGCGCGAGTCCTACCGCAACATGGGCCGGGTCACCGACCTGATGGAGTCCGGCAAGATGTTTGAAGACCTCAAGCTGCCCAACCTGGATGTCGCCAACGACCGCGTGATGATCTGCGGCAGCCCGCACATGCTCAAGGACCTCAAGCACATGCTGGAGACGCGAGGCTTCAAGGAAGGCACTACGTCTACGCCAGGCGACTTTGTGGTCGAGCGCGCCTTCGCTGAGAAGTAGAGCCCCCACGTTCGCTCACTGCGTGTAGCTCTCTGCCCCCCGAGGGGGCGCTGCTCCTGCGGCCCGGCGAAGCCGGTTCCGCGGACCCTACTTGCGAAGCCCCCGCTTCGGTTCTATTCCGATTTGACCCGCCACTGCAAAGTGCGCGGGTTTTTACTTGTGCCTGTTCCGCGCTGGTGCAATTTGCCTCAAAAGGCAGTCGGAATTGGTGCGCCGCAGCAGAATATGCACCGAACTAAATGTTCTATTGACAGGACATTAAAAGCGCACCTAGGATGCAATTCATGACCCAGGTTGCATCCGCATTACCGCTCCCCAAATACCACCGCATCTACCTGGTGCTGCGTGAGCAATTGGGCGAGGGGCGGTTTGCCAGGGGCCTGCCCGGCGAGATGGCGCTGGTGCAGCAGTTCGGTGTGGCGCGGGTCACGATTCGCCGTGCGCTGGAGCAGCTGTCATCTGAAGGCCTGATCTCGCGCGAACCCGGGCGCGGCACGCGGCCCATCGATATTGCCACCAAGGCATCGCCACCTGAAGGCCGCCGCGCGCAACTGACCGGCCTGCTGGAGAACCTGGTCAGCATGGGTCTCAAGACTTCCGTCAAGGTGCTGGAGGTCAAGGGCATCTCGGCATCTGAATCCATTGCAGAAGCGCTGCAGGTGCCGCTGGGCTCTGAAGTGCAGAAAGCCGTGCGCGTGCGCAGCACCCGCGAAGGCGCGTTCTCGCACATCACCACCTATGTGCCGCAGGCACTGGCCCAATCCTTCGGGCGGCGCGAGCTTTCGCGCAAGCCCATCCTGGTGTTGCTCGAAGAGTCCGGCGTCAAGGTCGGCCGCGCGCACCAGACCATTTCCGCCCGGCTGGCAGATGCCACTGTGGCCGAGCACCTGGATGTCTCGGTCGGCACCGCGCTGCTCGCCGTGCGCCGGCTGATTTACGACGAGAACGACAGGCCTGTGCAGTGGCTGCACGGCCTTTACAGGCCTGATCGTTATGAGTACCAGATGGAGCTATCCCGCGTTGGCAGCATTGATGCCAAGGTTTGGGTCAGCAAGGATTTGTCAGCCCGTTTTACCTGAGTCAGCCCGTTTACCTAAACAGAAGGAGTTTTCATGTCTGCATCGAACAATTCGCGTCGGCAATTCATTGCCCAGTCTGCAGCTACCGCTTCGGCGCTGGCATTTCCCCTGGTCGCGGGCGCGCAGCCCAAGCCCATCAAGATCGGTGTGCTGCACCCCGTGACCGGCGCGCTGGCTTATTCAGGCCAGCAATGCCGCGAAGGCGCATTGATGGCGATTGAAGACATCAACAAGGCCGGTGGCATCAAGTCGCTGGGCGGCGCAAAGATTGAAGCGCTGCTGGGCGACGCGCAATCGTCACCCCAGGCCGGTACCGCCGAGATCGAGAAGATGAACGAAGCCGGCGTCAGCGCGGTGGTTGGTGCGTTTGCATCGGCCATCTGCCTGGCGACCACACAGGCCGCCGCCAAGTACAACCTGCCGCATGTGGTGGACGTCGGCGTGGCCGACCAGATCGTTGAGCGTGGCCTGAAAAACACCTTCCGCTTCGGGCCGGGCTACAAAAAGTCTGCCGAGATCGCAGTCGCCAACCTGCACGTGCTCAACACCGCTGCCGGCAAGCCCGCCAAGACCGTGATGATCATTCATGAAGAGTCGCTCTTCGGCACCGGCACTGCCAACCTGCTGGCGCGCGAGTTGCCCGGCTACGGTTACGAGGTCAAGGAAATCATCAAGCACGCCAACCCGACGCGTGACTTCAACAACATCGTGCTGCGCATGAAGGCCGTGAACCCGGACATCGTGATCCCCGCCAATTACTACAACGAGTACGCGCTGCTGGTGCGCACCATGCAGCAGCAAAAGGTGACGCCCAAGGCGATTTTCTCGGTTCTGGGCGGTGCGGCGTCGAGCTACAAGTTCGTCAAGGAATTTCCGGACGCAGCCAACGGCATCATCGACTGCAACCACTGGTTCAACCCGAAAGACCCGCGTGCGCAGGCACTGAAAAAACGCGTCGAAGCCAAGGGCCTGTTCTTCAGCTACGAAATCTTCATGACCTACACCTCGATGCGCCTGCTGGCCGATGCGATCGACAAGGCGAAATCCGTGGACCGCGCCGCCATCATCGATGCGCTGGGCAAGAGCACCTTCTCGGATCACATCATGCCGTACGGCCCGACGAAGTTCGTCAACGGCCAGAACATGGGTGCGCAGCCGCTCATGACGCAGGTCTACAAGAACGACATCAAGGTCATCATCCCGCGCGACTACCGCGAGATCGATCCGATCTTTCCTTTGAAAGCATAGTGCCCCCACGTTCGCTCACTTCGTGTGGCTCTCTGCCCCCCCGAGGGGGTGCTACGCCTGCGGCCCGGCAAAGCCGGTTCCGCGGCTTTGCTTGCGAAAACCTCGCTTCGATGAATGTCTGATGACTGCCAATGCTTGACCCTTCCATTCTTTTCTCATCGGTGCTCAACGGCCTGACGACGGGCGCTGTGTATGCGCTCATCGCCTTGGGCCTGACGCTTATTTACGGCGTGCTGCACATCATCAACTTCGCCCACGGGGCATCGTTGATGCTGGCGCTGTATGCCGTCTACATGCTCAAGGAGCGCCTGGGAATCGATCCTTACCTGGCCCTGCCCATTGTGGTGCCGGCCATGTTTGTGCTGGGTTATGCATTGCAGCGCGTCATCATCAACCGCGCCAGCCACGGCAAGGACGAGAACATTTTGCTGGTCACGCTGGGGCTGTCCATCGTGATGGAAAACCTGGCACTGCTGTTTTTCAAATCCGACACCCGCACCATAGACACGGCCTACACGCTGACCACGGTGGCCATAGGCCCGGCCATGATCGCGCTTCCCAAGCTGGTCGCCTTTGCCGGTGCGCTTGTCGTCTCGGGCATTTTGCTGTGGATAGTCGGCAGAACCGACCTGGGCCGCGCGATTCGTGCGGTCGCAAAAGAAAAACACGGCGCAAAACTGATGGGCATTGATGTAGACCATGTCTACGCCATGAGCTTTGGCATAGGTCTGGCCTGCCTGGGTGCAGCGGCCTGCTTTCTGCTGCCGGCCTACTATGTCAACCCGCAGGTCGGCAGTGGTTTTGTGCTGGTCGCCTTCACCGTGGTGGTGCTGGGCGGCATGGGCAGTTTTGGCGGCGCACTGTTGGGCGGCCTGCTGGTCGGGGTGGTCGAGTCGCTGGGCGGTTTGTACCTGGGCGAGTCGCTGGGGCAGATTGGTATTTTTGTGATCTTTATTGCCGTGCTGCTGTTTCGCCCGCAAGGCCTGTTTGGGGCGAAGGCATGAGCAAAAAACTATCAGGCGGCATGAAGGAGCTCGCCGGCATTGCGCTGTTTGTGGTGGTGGCCGCAGCCATCCCGCTGGTGAGCACATCGGGCGTGACGCTCAACTTCTTGATGATGGCGCTGTACGCAGCGCTGCTGGCCCAGGCCTGGAACATTCTGGGCGGCTTTGGCGGGCAGTTCTCTTTCGGCCACGCGCTCTTCTTCGGTACCGGTGCCTACATACAGGCCATGTCACAGCTCAATGGCGGGCTGAACGCCTGGGCGGGGCTGGCGCTGGCGGTGCCCGGCGCGGCCGGCGTGGGGGTGTTTGTCGGCGCGCTGTCGTTTCGTTACGGACTCAAGGGTTCGTACTTTGCACTCGTCACGCTGGCGTTTGCCGAGGTGTTCCGCATCCTGGCGCTGTCGGTGCCTTTCACGGGCGGCGGTGTGGGCCTGATGATTCCGCTGCGTGAATCGTTTGCCAACATGCAGTTCGGCTCACGCCGTGGTTATGTTTACCTGGTACTGGGGTTTGTGACGGCAGCGCTGCTGATCACCTGGTGGCTGAAAAATTCACGCTTTGGTGCCTACCTGCAGGCGGTGCGCGACAACGAGGACTCGGCACGCGCCATCGGGGTCAACCCGTTTCGCATCAAGCTCGGTGCCATTGCCATCTCGGGCGGCCTGATGGGTGCGGGCGGCGCTTTTTATGTGCAGGTCTTCCAGTACATAGACCCGGGCATCGCGTTTGGCCCCGGCACATCGGTCGAGGCACTGGTCGCAGCGATTGTGGGCGGCATAGGAACGCTGTGGGGTCCCATCCTGGGCGCAGTGGTGCTGCACATGCTGGCCGACATCACACGCAACATGTTCGGCGAGTTGCCCGGCATCAACATGGTGATTTACGGGGTGGTGCTGGTGCTCATTGTGATGTTCATGCCGCGCGGCATTGGCGGCCTGGCAGCAACGGTCAGGTCCCTGTGGAAACAGCACGGCAAGAAGGCAGGCCGCCATGACTGAGTCTCTTCTCTCCATCAAAAACCTCTCTCGCGCTTTCGGCGGGCTGAAAGCCGTGCAGGACGTCAGCATGGAAGTTCCCGCCGGCAGCCTGACCGCGCTGATAGGCCCGAACGGCGCAGGCAAGACCACCTTGTTCGCGCTGATGTCCGGCTTCCTGCTGCCTGACAGCGGAAGGGTGATCTTTGACGGGCAGGACATCACGGGCCGCGCACCCCACCTCAATGCGATTCAGGGCATGACGCGCACCTTCCAGATCGTGCAGCCCTTTGCCATGCAGACGGTACGCGAGAACATTGCGGTCGGCATTCACCTGCACACACGCAGCCGCCGCGAGGCGCTTGAGCAGGCCGAGCTGGTCGCCCAGCAGGTGGGCCTGGCGGCGCAGCTCGACAAACCCGCATCTGACCTCACGGTGGCAGGCCGAAAGCGTCTGGAGCTGGCACGTGCGCTGGCAACCAAACCGCGCCTGCTGCTTCTTGATGAAGTGCTGGCAGGCCTGAACCCGCAGGAGATTGCCGAGATGATTCCCGTGGTGCGCGGCATTGCCAACAGCGGCGTGACCGTGCTGATGATCGAGCACGTCATGCAGGCCGTGATGAACCTGGCGCAGCATGTCTGGGTGCTCGCGCAGGGCCAGCTGATTGCGCAGGGCTCACCGGCAGAAGTCACCGCCGACCCCAAGGTGGTCGAAGCCTATCTGGGTCACGGCACGGCCGCTCGCCTGAAGCAGGCCGAACTCGCCAGGAGCACCTCATGACCGCATTGCTGGAGATCAAGGGCCTGCGCGGTGGGTATGGCCAGGTCGAGGTGCTGCGCGGCGTTGACCTGAAGGTTGAGGCGGGTGAGACCGTGGCGCTGCTGGGCAGCAACGGTGCGGGCAAATCAACCCTGAACAATGTGGTGTGCGGCATCTACAAGGCCTGGTCGGGCTCGGTGCAGTTTGACGGCCACGATTTGAGCGGTGCGCATTACCGCGATGTGGTCAAGGCCGGCCTGATACAGGTGCCTGAAGGCCGCAAGGTTTTCCCAAACCTCAGCGTGCTGGAGAACCTGGAGCTCGGCTCGTTCACCCGTGCCCGCGAGCGCCGGGCTGACAACCTTGAGAAGGTGTTCGGCATCTTCCCGCGCCTGAAAGAGCGCCTGCAGCAACGCGCGGGCACCATGAGCGGTGGCGAGCAGCAGATGCTGGCGATTGGCCGGGGCCTGATGGCCGAGCCCCGCCTCCTGATACTCGACGAGCCGTCACTGGGCCTGTCGCCCCTGCTGGTCGAAGAAATGTTTGGCCTCATCAGCAAGCTGCGCGAGGGCGGGCTTGCTGTGTTGCTGGTTGAGCAGAACGTCGGGCAATCGCTTGAAATTGCAGATCGTGCCTACGTGCTTGAAAACGGCGGCATTCGCTTCACGGGCCTGCCCGCAGACCTGCTGGGCAGCGACGAGCTTCGCAAGGCCTACCTGGGCCTCTGACCTTGCACAAGCTGAACGACATGAGCCAGAGCCTTGCGCAAAAACTGATAGCCAGAGCGTCTGGCCGCGCGACAGTGACCACGGGCGAGATCGTGACCTGCAAGGTCGACATGGCGATGTTCCATGACTCGTCCGGACCGAGGCGGCTCAAGCCCATGCTCGAAGAACTGGGCGCGCAGATCTGGGACAAATCACGTGTCGTGCTGGTGATGGACCACTATGTGCCCGAACGTGATGACGAATCACGCCGCATTGTGCGCATTGCGCGCGACTGGGCGCGCGAGCAGGACCTGCCCCACGTGTACGACAGCCAGGGCATCTGCCACGTCGTGGTGCCGCAGCATGGCCACATCCAGCCCGGCATGTTCTGTGTGGGGGGCGATTCACATTCACCCACAGGTGGTGCCTTCGGCGCCTACATGTTTGGCATCGGCAGCACCGAAATGCTGGGTGTTGTCGTGACAGGCGAGATCTGGCTGCGCGTGCCGCAGACCATTGCGATGAACTGGTCCGGGCGCCTGAGCCCCGGCGTTTGCGCCAAGGACATGATGCTGGCCATGATTGCGCGCTTCGGAATGAACGGTGCGAACTACCAGGCAGTCGAATTCGTGGGTGAAGCCGTGAAGGCGCTTGGCATGCAGGAGCGCATGACGCTGTGCAACATGAGTGCTGAGTTGGGCGCGCAGACCGGCCTGGTCGCACCTGATGAAGTTACCCGTCAGTGGCTGGCTTCCACTGGCAGAGCGTCAAGCATCGACAGCGATATGGCGGCATGGCATTCCGACCCCGGGTCTGCAGATGTACAGCACGACTTTGATGCAAGCGTACTAAGCCCCCAGCTCGCCGCACCGCACAGCCCCGCACATGGTGTCAACATAGCTGAACACGCCAGCACACGCATCAATGTGGCCTACATAGGCGCATGCACAGGCGCCAAGCTGGAAGACCTGCGATTTGCGGCGCAGGTACTCAAGGGAAAAAAAATTGCCTGCGGTGTACAGCTGATGGTGGCACCTGCCAGCATCAAGGACCTGGCAGAAGCGCAAGCCGAAGGCACGATGCAGTTGCTGGCCGATGCCGGCGCGACGCTGCTGCCAAGTGCCTGTGGCGCCTGCGCAGGCTATGGCGAGAGTTTTGCAGAAGGCCAGACCGTGATCTCGAGCACAGCGCGCAACTTCAGGGGCCGCATGGGTCCGGCCAGCACACAGGTTTTTCTGGGCTCGGCCTATACCGTCGCAGCCTCCGCATTGCGCGGCTGCATCACAGACCCGCGCGAGGTGATGGCATGACAACAGCAAAGGCATTGCACCGCATCTGGCACCTCGGCAATGATGTCGACACCGACGCGCTGGCGCCCGGCGCCTATATGCAGCACGGCATAGAGGTGATTGCCGCGCATTGCCTTGAAGGCCTGTTGCCGTCTTTTGCGGCCGATGTTCGCAAGGGCGATGTAATCGTGGCGGGAAGCGGCTTTGGCATAGGTTCGTCGCGCGAGCAGGCTGCAGCCGCGCTGGTGCACCTGGGTGTGGCCGCGGTGATCGCGCCCAGCTACGGCGGGCTGTTTTTCCGGAATGCCTTCAATCTCGGATTGCTGCTGTTGACCTGCGCCGATGCCGCTGAGTTGGCCGGTGAAGAACAACTGTCCATCAGCGAACCGGCACTCTCGTTAAAAACCGCATCAGGCAAAAAACTGGCGTGTGACCCGGTGCCTGAATTTCTGCTGCAGATGGTACGCATGGGCGGCCTGATGGCCAGCCTGAAACAGCGCAAGGCCCTTGAAGCCCTGCCCGTGATTTAGCACCTTGAACACCTCAACCGAACACCCAACTTTCTGGAGAAACCATGAAAAAACCTGAATTCGACCTGCTGATCAAGAACGTGCGCGTGGTACGCCCCCACGGCAACGTGGTGTTCGACGCCGATATCGCCGTGACCGGCGGCAAGATTGCACTGGTCGCGCCCGGCATCGATGTGACCCGCGCCAAGGCTGTCAAGGATGGCAAGAACCGCCTGGCCTTTCCCGGTGTGGTCGATGCGCACATGCACAGCGGCATTTACTCGCCGCTTGAAGAAGATGCCGTAACTGAAAGCAAGGCGGCAGCCATGGGTGGCGTGACCAGCAGCCTGAACTACTTCCGTACCGGCCAGTACTACATGAACAAGGGCGGCCCGTACAAAAAGTTCTACCCTGAAGTGCTGAAGACCGCGAAGAACCGCTTTCATGTGGATTACGGCTTTCACCTGGCGCCCATGGACGCGACCCACATCAAGGAAATCCCCGAACTCATCGAGAAGTTCGGCGTGCCGAGCTTCAAGATCTTCATGTTCTACGGCTCGCACGGCCTGCATGGCGCATCGGATGCACAGCGCGACTTCCTGATGATTGGCAAGAACGAGCGCTACGACTACGCACACTTTGAATTCATCATGCGCGGCATACAGGCTGCCCGCGAGCAGATGCCCAAACTGGCGAACCAGATTTCGCTGTCGCTGCACTGCGAGACCGCCGAGATCATGACGGCCTACACAAAAATCGTCGAGAAGGACAAGTCCCTTTCGGGCCTGGCAGCCTACAGCGCCTCGCGCCCGCAGCACTCCGAAGGCCTGGCGGTGTTCATCGCCAGCTACCTTGCCAACGAGACCGCGCTACCCAACATCAACCTGCTGCACCTGTCATCACGCAAGGCCGTGCAGGCGGCGATGATGATGGCCGACACCTTTCCGCACATCGACTTCAAGCGCGAGGTCACCATAGGCCACCTGATGCTGGACATCACCAGCAAGGCGGCCGAGCTGGCCAAGGTGAACCCGCCAATCCGCCCGCGCGAGGACGTTGAATTTTTGTGGGACGCACTGCTGGCCGGCGAGCTCGACTGGGTGGTGTCGGACCACGCCTGCTGCCGTCACGAGACCAAGATACCCAAGCGTTACTTTGGCAACATCTGGATGGCCAAGAGCGGTTTCGGCGGCACTGAATACATGTTGCCCGCCCTGATCAGTGAAGGCACGCGGCGCGGGATGAGCTACAACCACATGGCACGCGTCACAAGCTGGAACCCGGCTCACCGTTACGGTCTGAACAGCAAGGGCGACATCGCTGTCGGCTTTGATGCAGACATCGCGCTGGTGGACCCGGGCAAGACCTGGACCATACACGCCAAGGATTCGCCATCAACCCAGGGCTACACACCCTTTGAAGGCCTTGAGCTGTCTGCCAATGTCGATGCAACCTATCTGCGCGGCGAACTGATTTATGAAAACGGCGAAGTGATTGGCAAGCCGCGCGGCCAGTATCTTTTCCGCCCTACCGCCTGAACGCCTGACACGCATGAACCCCACCATCAAGCGTGGCCGTCCGCCCGCAGACTCGCCCCATGTCCCCGTCGCGATTGTGGGCGGCGGTGCCTGCGGCCTGATGGGTGCCATCGCCCTGAGTGATGCGGGTATTGAAGCGGTTGTGCTTGAACGGGACGCTTCACCAAGCGGATCGTCCGCACTGTCTTCAGGTTTTATCCCCGCGCCGGGTACCGCTGTGCAAAAAGCGCAGGGTATTGAGGACAACGTCGCACTTTTTTCAAAAGACATCCTGGACAAAACCCAGGGCACTGCTGCTGCGCATCTTGTGCAGGCCTATGCCAGTGCGGTTGGGCCCGCGCTTGACCAGTTGCAGCAAAAGCATGGCATCACGTTTGAAGTGCTGGATGGGTTTTTATACCCTGGCCACAGCGTACGCCGCATGCACGCCGTGCGCGAAAAAACTGGCCTGGCCTTGATGGCCCAGCTTGAAAAAGCTGCAGTCGCATCCGGTGCCACCATCGTCACGGAAGCGCTGGTTCGCGAACTATGGATGGACGAGTCAGGCGAAGTCACCGGCGTGGGCTATGTGCGGCCCGATGGCAGCATGGAGCACCTGGCCTGCGGCCATGTGCTGCTGTCATGCAATGGCTTTGGCGGCAACAGTGCCATGGTGGCAGAGCTGCTGCCCGACATGCGTGATGCGACCTTCGCCGGCCATGCCGGCAATGACGGCTCCGCCATCGCATGGGGGCGCCAGCTGGGCGCCAGGCTGTCCGACCTGGGCGGCTACCAGGGTCACGGCTCATGGGCGGTGCCGCAAGGCGCACTGGTGAGCTGGGCCGTCATCATGGACGGCGGCGTTCAGATCAACGCGCGCGGTGAACGCTTCCATGACGAGAGTCACGGTTATTCGGAAGCATCGGTACAGGTGCTGGCGCAGCCCGGCGGTTTTGCATGGAATGTCTTTGACCAGCACACGCTGGACCTGGCGCGCGGCTTTCCGGACTTCTGCGATGCGGAAGGAGCCGGCGCACTGAAGTCATGCCCCGACTTGGCGTCGCTTGCGAAACTCATCGGCTGCCACGCGCAAATCCTGGAGCAGACATTAAATGCAGTGTCACCCGGCACAACAGACAGCCATGGCCGGGTGTTCACGCGCGATCTCAATGCGCCTTATTTCGCCATCAAGGTCACCGGCGCGCTCTTTCACACCCAGGGTGGGCTGGACATCGACGCTCACTGCCACGTGCTGCGTGAAGACGGATCACCATTCAACACGCTATTGGCGGCCGGCGGCGCGGCGCGCGGTGTGTCGGGCAATGCCGTGTGGGGTTACCTGTCTGGCAACGGCCTGCTCAGTGCCATTGCCGGCGGCGCGATTGCGGCTGACACCATCACCCAATCACAAAGACAAGGGCAGCCTGCATGAGTCATCCCGACCTGAAAACCCGGCTTGCACAGCCGTCGCCGCTGCTCGCACCTGGCGTGTACGACGCGCTGAGCGCGCTGGTAGCGCAGCAGGCCGGCTTTGAGGCGCTGTACCTGTCGGGCGCCTCCATTGCCTATACCGCCTTGGGTCGATCCGACATTGGCCTGACGACTTACCCGGAAGTCGAACAGGTACTTTCAAACATCACGGGACGGGTCGATTTGCCCGTCATCGTGGATGCAGACACCGGCTTTGGCAATGCGCTCAACGTCATGCGCACCGTCAGGGGCTTCGAGCGCGCCGGCGCAGCCATGATCCAGCTGGAAGACCAGACCTTTCCCAAACGCTGTGGACATTTGGATGGCAAGTCTGTAGTGAGCACGCAGGAAATGGCGGGCAAGCTGAAAGCGGCACTGGATGCGAGGCAGTCGGCATCAACACTGATACTGGCCCGTACTGACGCCGTGGCAACCGAAGGCCTCGAAGCTGCACTTGAGCGAGCCGAGCGCTACCTTGAATGCGGGGTTGATGCCCTGTTTATTGAAGCGCTGCGCACACCCGAACAGATGAACGCTGCCTGCCAGCAATTTGCATCACGCATCCCCCTGCTCGCCAACATGGTCGAGGGCGGCAAGACACCCGTGCAGAGTGCAGAAGAACTCGGCGAACGCGGTTTTCGCATCGTCATCTTTCCTGGCGGTACGGTGCGTGCGGTGACCCACACACTGCAGGGCTACTACGCCAGCCTTCAAAAGCACCAGACTACCGCGCCCTGGCAGTCAGCCATGCTTGATTTTGACGGGCTTAATGAAGTGATTGGCACGCCCGAGCTTCTTGCGACGGGAAAGAAGTACGAATAGCCCGGATTAACGCCAGGCTGAAAGGACATCCGCCGAGTTGCACACATCGCCCAGAAAAAACCGGATGTTGGTGAGCGCTGCCTCGTGCAGTGAAGGCGTGTGGGACGCCACGGCGTCATGCGGAACGATGCAGAAATAACCTGCCGAGTGCGCATCGCGCACCGTGGATTCAACGCAGACCTGCGTGGTCACGCCGCCGAACACGACCGACTGCACCTTGAGTTCTCGAAGAATGCTGTTCAGGTCAGTGTTCGCAAAACCGCTGTAGGTGTGTTTGGTGACGATTTTTTCGCCGGGCAGTGGCGCTAGGCCAAACCAATCTGCGCCCCAGGTGCCAGGCTTGCAGCATTCAGCCGTAATACCTCTCGCCTGGGAAACCACAGCCATGGAAGGTGGGATTTTGTCGAACGAATAATCTGCCCGTACCCAGATCACTGGAACGCCCGCAGCGCGTGCGGCATCAATCAATGTCTGCAATGTTGGAACAAGGCTGGCGCCAGCCGAAACATCCTTGCCGGCCACGATATCGATAAAGCCGCCGCCCGCGCAGAAATCATTCTGCATGTCGATCAGTACCAGCGCAGATCCGCGGGGCACCAGCCTGTCTGCCAGTTCAACCGGGAGCATGTTTTGCGCCATGTCGGGAGGGCTTTCTTTTCTGGTCATGGCCAGATCGTTGTTTGGTGCGGCTGGCGGGGATCGAACCCACGACCCTTGGCTTCGGAGGCCAATACTCTATCCACTGAGCTACAGCCGCAACGCTGTGAGGTGTGCCCCAGAGGAGCAGCGACCGATTCTACCAGCCGGCCATGACCGGAACGATCAGGAAAGCCAACGTTCACGGGGGCACAGCTATAATATGAGGTTGCTGCGCAGAGCCTGTTTCAGCACAGAACAAACCCAATATTCGCCCCCCGACTACAGTTTTTTGAGGACGCCATGAGCGCAAACGATCACAACACGGCCCACGAAGAAGCCCATACAGGCCCGATCAAGACCCCAAAACAGCTTCTGGCAGCGGTCTTTTTCTCATTTGTCATACCCATTTTTGCCATCATCGGGCTGGTCTATTACGTGACCTCCGCCAACAAGACGGCACCTGGCGCGGTGGACATGGAAAAATCCGTGGCCCAGCGTATCCAGAAGGTCGGCTCGGTGGAGATTCGTGATGCCAACCGGCCATTGAAGAGCGGCGAAGAGGTCTACAAGGCCCAGTGCGTGGCCTGCCACGGCACGGGCGCTGCCGGCGCACCAAAATTTGGGGATGTCGCAGCATGGGCGCCACGCATCAAGACAGGCTTTGAAGCCCTCTGGAATTCAGCGCTCAAGGGCAAGGGCGCGATGGGTGCCCAGGGTGGCGGCGACTTTGACGATATCGAAATAGGCCGCGCCGTTGTCTACATGGCAAATGCAGCTGGCGGCAAGCTCGCAGAGCCAGTCAAGCCTGCGGCGGCAGCGGCTTCCGCACCGGCAGCGTCCGCACCCATGGCTGCAGCCAGCGCAAAAAAATAAGCGCGGCAATCACGCCAGCCCCAGAAAGCCGGTTCTTACCGGCTTTTTTGTTGCGTCCACTTCTACTGATGCCTGACGCGGACCATTACTTTTCCTGCAGGGCCTGTGGGCTCATGACATAGCGATGCTGTGAAGGCAAACCAGCTGACAACACCTCCTGGGGAACCCACAAATCCTGCTCGACAGCTTCAGCCGCAACCCCCATATCCTGCGTGTGCACCAGGCCGAAGCCAGTATCAGTTTCGAGGTAAAGGCGGCCAGCCTCATCAAGCACACAGCGTTGCGGTCTTGCAGCCAGTCCGGTATGCGAGGTGACTGAAAAATCTGCTGCAATACGCCATATATAGGGCGTTGCCTCAAGCTCGACATACACCCGCTGCGGGCCGTTCTGGAAAAACCACTGCCCCAGCGCGTCGCTCTCATAGTTGCGCTGAATGAAGTCAATCAGTTTGTCGTGCCTTAGAAGCGAACCCTTGCTGGCCATCTGCCGCGCGCGATCATCAAGCACCGCGCCAAAAGCGCCCGCAGCCTGAGCGCGCTCGTCGCGCATATACCAGTTGCCCCGCGCGTCCAGGCCCAGCCAGCCATAACAGTCGGGTACGTTGGGCCATTTGGCCAGCGCAGCCTTGACGATGTCATCCATGATGTGTTGATCCGGTTAGAGGGTTCAGAGGTGGGCGGAGAAAAATCCGGTGACGGCCTCGGGCATCAACTGGACGCGGCCGGGGAAGGGACCGGACGGAAAGCCCACATGACCACCCTCTTCAGGCTGCCACAGGGTCACGCTGGCACTGACATCGCCAGGCACAGGCAGGCTCCACGCGGGAATGAAGGGATCATTGCGGGCGTTCAGTGCAAGAGCTGGCACACCTATCCTGTTCATATGCGGTTTCGCTGACGCGCGAGCCCAGTAGTCCTCCGTGTTCTGGAAACCGTGAAGCGGCGCGGTGAAAACATTGTCGAACTCATACAGGTCCCGCGCAGCCAGAAGTCGTTCGCGGCTGAACAGGCCGGGATGCTGGTCAAGTTTCAGCAGGGCCTTGGGCACCATGCTTTTAAGGAACATGCGTGTGTAGACCTGCCGGTTAAAACCACGGCCTATGGCCCAGCCGCCTGCAGCAAGGTCAAGCGGTGAACAGACAGATGCGACAGCAGCCACAACCGCGCTTGCGCCCGCGCCCATTTCACCGGCCCAACGCATGAGCGCATTGCCGCCCAGAGAGATGCCAACTGCAAGAACGGGGCCGGCATGCGATGCCTGAAAACGGCGCAGTATCCAGTCGATTTCTTCAAAATCCCCCGAGTGGTAGGCGCGGGGTGCATGGTTGATCTCGCCAGAGCAGCCCCGGAAATGAGGCACAGCGCAGGCCCAGCCACGTGCGCCCGCCACAGCCGCCAGGGCCTCCGCATAATGGCTGGCGGAAGACCCCTCCAGGCCGTGAAAAACCACCATGAGCGGCGCATTCGGCGCGGTGTAAGCCCGGAGAAAATCCACATCGACAAAATCGTTGTCCGGGGCATCCCATCGCTCACGCCGAAACTCCGGCTTCGGACCGGCGAAACGGCGCGCCACCACAGCGGCCCATATGGTCTGCAGGTTGCCGCCCGGTAGCCACCACGGCGCAGAGTAGTTCATGGCCTGGGCAGCAGACGAGTCATTCTTAATGCAGCACCTGGGGCGCGTCCAGGAGCTCCTGCATTTCGCGCGGCGTACCCGGACTTGCATGATGCGCAACCATGCGCCACCCCTGGGCCGTCTTCTGGTACACATTGGTGGCAATGACATAAGCATGTCGCGGACCTTCTTCCGTCAGGACCTCGATGCGCTCCAGAACGCTGTGAACACTTGCGCCCATGAATTCGATCAAACGGATTTTTTCTGGCTGCGCCTGGATCGTGCCGTTGGCGAACATCGCCTCAAAAGAAGCCCGTATAGCGCCCGGCCCAAGAAGCCTGCCGCCGCCGGGATGCACGCAAAGGATATCGTCCTCGTCTGCCCAGCAGGCCATCAGCCTTTCAATATCACCGCTTTGCAAAGCCTCGTAGAAGGCTGCCTCGGTATCGTGGGCGCTGCCGCTGGTCACAGGCAAATTTTTTGGTTTTCGCATTTGGTTTGTACGGCGCGGCAACTCAAGGCCGCGCGGACTCCCGTATGGTATCAAGCCACGCCTGAACAACGCTGTGAATACTCTTGTCGCGGCCGTTCCCACCACCACCCAGCGCGGCCTGCCACAGCAGCTCCGGCGAGGCCACATGGGTGCCGGGCGGCAACACCCGCAGCGCCGCATCAATAAATTCCGCAATCTTTGACGGACGTACCGGCTGCTCGGTGACCGGAACCATGTAACTGAGCGTCGACAACATCCAGGCCGCCGTTTGCCTGAAAAAACCCGCAGCCTTCGGCGTTTGCCCCTTATGCGCTGAACGGACAAACAGCACGCGTTCAAAACCGGCTGCCGCCACATCATGTTCGTCCAGTGTGGCCAGGCCGCGCTTGAGGGCTTCCGGCAACCGCCCCTGAACATGCGGCATGACCACCACCAGCGTATGGACGCCACAACGCCGAAACCATGTTGCCAGCGCAGGCAGCTGATCCGGTGCCGGTGTCCACAATGCACGTTCGCGGTCATAGTAAAGACGGGGCGGCTCAAACATCACCACGCCCACCTGCGCGCCAGGGCTTGCCGGCCAGTCTTCAGGCGGTGTGTCTGCTGCCAGCAGGATGCTCACCCCTGAAAGGCCTGTCGTCATGGGCTCGCGTGCCATGACTTCAGTGTGAGCGAATCGCCCACTGCCAGATAGTCGGCGAACGACCTCCGCACCCAGAACACCAGTCGCCCCCGCCACGAGGAGTCGCGGCCTTGCACGCGTGGAAACACCACCAGGCCTGAGCGCACCCTGCAAAACGGAAAAGGTGGAGTTCATGAGGCTATATTAATCAGTATGGCCCCATCAGTACTTGAAGACCCGCGACGAAATACCATGACCGACAAGATCATCGCCGTATTACCAGCCCCCATGAAAACTTGCCTTGGCGGCAAGTTGCCGGACTGGCTGGAGGTACGCTGGTTTGACGGCCGCGAAGATGCCTGCACCCTGGCGCCCGAGGCAGATATCGGCTGGTTTGACATGTACAAAAAGCCTGACATGGCAGCCGCCGTCAATCTGGCTACACGCATGAAGTGGCTGAACTCGGGCCTGACGGGCATGGATGGCCTGCCGCTGAACCTGTTGCAGCAACGGGGCGTGATTGTGACCAACGGTGCGGGCATCAACGCCATCACCATCGCAGAGTACGTCGTGATGGGCATGCTCAACATCGCCAAGAATTACCGTGAAGTGGTTCGCGCCCAGGACCGCCACCAATGGCTGCCGGATTCACCCGGCAAGATGGAACTTGCCGGCAGCCATGCACTGATGATCGGTTATGGCGCCATCGGGAAAATGGTTGAAGCGCGCCTTGGTGCTTTCGGAGTAAAGGTCACCGCAGTTCGCCGCAATGCTGACCCGTCAGGAAAAACGCTGGGTCCTGATGAATGGAGGGACAGGCTTGGGGAGTTTGACTGGGTCATTCTTGCAGTACCGGCCACAAGCGAAACCGAACACATGATTGGTGCGGCAGAGCTTGCACGCATGAAGCCAGGCGCAGTGCTGATGAACTTTGCGCGCGGCAGCATCCTTGACCAGGAAGCACTGGTAGCAGCGATCGAGGAACACCGCATCGCAGCGGCCTTTCTGGATGTGACAGACCCCGAGCCCCTGCCCGCAGATCATCCGCTATGGAGTCTGGACAACGTACATATTTCCATGCACCTTTCAGGGCGCTCACAAACAAGGATGTTTGAACGGGCTGCGGAACGCTTCCTGGACAACCTCGCACGGTTTCGTACCGGTGAGTCGCTGCAGTTCAAGGTCGACCTGGATACCGGCTACTGACGCACGAACAGGTCAAGCCACCCCAGCCGCCTTGGGAAGGCGCCAGACGGCATCTCCACCGACAGGATAAAGAGCCAGACCAGGCTGCGGCCTCAAGGCCCAGCCGCCTGTGAATTCACCAAAAGACGGGAGAACGGCACGCCGCTCTTCAAAGCAGAAGCATGGCAGGCGCAGATGCTCACGGCCGCGCCCGTGCAGGTTCACCACGGGATGCAGATGCCCGGCAATCACCGCATGTGTGGCGTGGCTCTGTGGGTGGTGACAGGTGGCGAACGGGCCAATAAGCCAGGGTTCCTCAACCACTTTTATGTCCAGGGATTGAGGCGGGTCACCGGCACGGCTGTCATGATTGCCGCGTACCAGTACACAGTCAAGGTCGGGGAAATCCTGCCGCCATTCATCCAGCGAACGCAGAACCGACGGTGTGCGGGCTTGCGCCGCATGCAGGAAATCTCCCAGAAACAAAAGCAGCGCGGGCCGGTACTGAAGAAGCAACTGGCTGATACGTCGCAGGTTCTCTCCGGTAGTACCCGAGGGCACGGGCTGACCCAATGCCCGATAGGTGGCCGCTTTACCGATATGCAGGTCAGCGATCATCAGCACCCGTTGCGAAGGCCACCAGATGGCCCGCTCCGGCAACAGGAAAAGTGTTTCACCGGCCCAGTTGATGACCAGCGGCGTACCCGGCGACGCCGGAGGACCAACTGTTGGCGACAGGGAATTCATGCTTATTGATCTTTTTTGGGCGACCTGCGGCGACCGCTTCTCGACAAGGTGCTGCTACGCAAAGTGTCTCTCGCCAAAAGCAAGGCGTTCACGAATACCGCCACCCATGGTTTGCGATTCGTCTGGACAGCTGTCACCGCCCCACCTTTGACTGGATAAGGCTCACCCGCAGCCTTCTCAAGCTGATGCACCATACGCGCAATGCGGTCGGCCACACTTTCATTGGACAGTTGTTCACGAAACCGCTCGACCATCAGGGGAAACGAAAACGGCGTTGGCCGCTCCAGCATCACCAAAACAAGCCTTTGCGTATTCATGCGTTGCAGGCTTGCATTCAAACGTCCGATTTCAAGTTCCTGTGCCAGAAGCTCCTGTTCGGCTTGAAGCAGCAGGCGATTGGCCGGATCGTACTTCCTGAAGACTTCAAAAAATAGCGAGGAGGAAGCCTGCAACTGCTTGTTACTCCGTTTCTCGCCCGGGATAGCCCTGGAAGATGAGCCCCGAAACACGGGCAATCTCACGAAAGCGGCGTTGTGCCAGTTCACTGGCATTCAGGCTTTCAAGCACTTCATGCAGGAGTGCCGTGCGATCCCCCTCCTGGCCAGAAGCCTCAAGCATGACGCTTTTTGCCTCTCCGTCATGGCCGGGTCTCAGCACCTCGGGTAGCAGGGATGACCAGTCCACATAGTCAGCACTCAACAACTCCAGGCCGTAGTCATTCACGGCAATCGAGAAAGTGCGCGGCTCGTGCTGCGCCACGCGCCATGCCAACAGGCTTGCCAGGCCCAGGTGCACATGACGACCCGCAAAAGGGTAGAGAAAAAGATGCGTGCCCTCACGTGTTTTCAGAACCTCCGCCAGCAGGGTTTCAGGTGTCGGAAGCGCCGACCATTGCTGCTGCACCTCCAGAAGCGGGCGGACACATTTGAGTTCTGGCGTGTCATAGAGGCCCTCCCCTGCCAGGGCGAGCTGCCGCACCACGGCATCTGCCAGCGTGGTGGACAGCGGCATGCGCCCACCGTTCCAGCGCGGTACCGCCGCACGTTTTCCATTTGCCCGCCTGACCCAGGCTGTCATGTCCTGAACCCGGACAAGCTCAAGCAGGCGACCACCGAAAAGAAAACAGTCACCCGGCTTGAGGCGCGCAGCAAAACTCTCTTCGACACTGCCTATCCGGCTTCCACCGAGGTACTGCACCGACATGCTGGCGTCGCTGACTATCGTGCCGATATTCATGCGATGACGACGTGCCAGACGGACGTCAGGTACGCGCCAGATCCCGTCCTCGTCGGGCACGGCCCGCCTGTAATCCGGGTATGCGGCCAGTGAAGGTCCGCCCTGGCGCACGAAGGAAAGGCACCACTCCCAGCTTTCCGCAGACAAATTCGCATATGCCGCCGTACCGCGCACTTCCTCATAAAGCTCTGCGGGCAAAAAACCACCACCCAGTGCGACGGTTACAAGATGCTGGACCAGGACATCAAGGGGTTGCTCCGGCGACAGTCGCGCCTCAATGTGCCCGGCAGCAATGGCTGCACGAGCCGCCGCACCTTCCACCATTTCAATACTGTGCGTAGGTACCAGCGTAATGCGGGACGGACGCCCTGGCGCATGCCCCGACCTGCCCGCGCGCTGCAGCAGGCGCGCCACACCTTTGGGCGACCCAATTTGCAGCACCCGCTCCACCGGCAGAAAATCAACGCCGAGATCAAGACTGGAGGTACAGACCACGGCCCGCAACTCGCCGTTCTTGAGGCCCGCCTCGACCCACTCACGTACACCCTTGTCCAGAGATCCATGGTGAAGCGCAATCAGCCCAGCCCAGTCCGGGCGCGCTTCCAGCATGGCCTGGTACCAGATCTCGGCCTGTGACCGCGTGTTGGTGAACACCAGCGTCACACTGCTGCCTGCAATTTCCTCAATGACCTGAGGCAGCATGGTGAGCCCCAGGTGTCCACCCCAGGGAAAACGTTCTGCCGTTGCTGGCAAAAGCGAGTCGATGATCAGCTTTTTCGGTACCTGACCCTGGACCAGCGTGCCCCCTTCGCGACCTAGCAGGATATGCATGGCATCCTCGAGGTTTCCCAATGTGGCTGACATGCCCCAGATGCACAGATCCGCATTCCACTTTTTCAGTCTTGCGAGGGCAAGTTGAACCTGAACGCCACGCTTGTTCCCCAACAACTCATGCCACTCGTCGACGACCACCATCTTCACGCTTTCAAGAGCCTCACGCGCATTTGCACGTGACAGCATCACGGAAAGGCTTTCCGGCGTTGTCACCAGCACGGTGGGCAAGCGGGTGTTTTGGGCGCTTCGCTCTGCTGAAGCTGTATCACCACTGCGGGCGCCCACGCTCCAGGGTGCCAGTTGCAACACCCCTGTATTTTCCCGCGACCTGAAAAGAGCCAAGGGCTGTTCAAGCGCCCGCAGGGTGTCTGCAGCGAGTGCGCGCATTGGCGTGATCCAAAGCACCGTCAGCGGCTGAGAAAGCGGTGAGCGTGCAACCCCTGCACCTCTGATTTTTCGCGTTGTACCTGCAGGTTTTGATGTCACTGTCATCAAGCTCATCAGCGCAGCCAGCCAGACGGCGTAAGTCTTGCCCGCACCGGTGGTGGCGTGCAGAAGGCCTGATTGTCCGTTGGCGACCGCCTTCCAGACTTCTTTTTGAAACCTGAAGGGTTTCCAGTTTTTTCCGGCAAACCATGCGTCCAGGGTTTGCCGGGCCAGCACTCGCGCAGGACTTCTGGCACCATTGAAAGCACCCTTCACGCGGCGGACTTTTCTGGAGATTGCATCTGTTTATGTTAGTGTGGTGGCTTGCATTCAGGAGGCCCCTTCATGAAATCCCGTTTTATCAAACTCATGCTGGCAGCACTTGTCAGCGCAACCAGCCTGTTGCTGACAGGTTGCGGCTACAACGACTTCCAGCGACTGGACGAACAGACCAAATCTGCTTGGTCTGAGGTACTGAACCAGTACCAGCGCCGCTCGGACCTGATTCCCAACATCGTGGCCACCGTCAAGGGCGAGGCTGCGTTCGAGCAGGACACCCTGACCAAGGTGGTTGAGGCGCGCGCCAAGGCCACCTCTATCCAGGTCACGCCCGAAACGCTCAATGACCCCGCCGCCTTCAGCAAATTCCAGGCGGCGCAAGGCGAGCTGTCATCCGCGCTGTCCCGGCTCCTCGTCGTCACGGAGAACTATCCCAACCTGAAGGCGAATCAGGGTTTCCAGGATTTGCGGGTTCAACTTGAAGGCACCGAAAACCGCATCACCGTAGCGCGAAATCGCTACATCCAGACAGTACAGGAATACAACGTGCTGGCGCGCAGCTTTCCGAATAACCTCACTGCCATGGTCTTCGGCTACGGCGTAAAGCCCAATTTCTCGGTACAGAACGAAGCCCAGATTTCCTTGCCACCCGCCGTCAATTTCGAAAAGAAATAGTCAACTGCTCTTGTGACATCGATGCTGCCTGCTCCAAAAGCATCTCTTTGGATGGCGCTATGGCTGTGTGGCCTGCTGGGCTGGTTGACGCTCCACCAAACCGCGCGTGCGCAGGATCTGGTGGCCATCCCGGCTTTGACTGCGCATGTCATTGACACCACAGGTACGCTGGATGGGGCGCAAAAGCAGGGTCTGGAGGCAAAACTGACGGCATTTGAGGCCAGCCGCGGTGCGCAAATCGTGGTACTGATGGTGCAGACAACACAACCCGAAGACATTACAGGCTACACGCAACGAGTTGGTGACAGCTGGAAGATTGGGCGCAAGGATGTGGGGGATGGCCTGCTTCTGGTAGTTGCCAAAAATGACCGCAAGGTTCGCATCGCCACCGCAAAGGCACTAGAAGGCGCAATCCCTGATCTCGCAGCCCGGCAAATCATTGACAGAGCCATCACGCCCCGCTTCAAGGAAGGCGATTTCGCTGGTGGCCTTGGTGCTGCCGTTGATCAGCTGATGGCCCGCATCAGCGGTGAAAACCTGCCACTGCCCGAAGCGACCGGGAAGCAGTCCAGCGACCAGGGATTCGAGTGGGCCGATCTGGCTGTCTTCCTGTTTTTCGCCGTACCGATAGGTGCACGCCTCCTGTCCGGTCTGCTGGGGCGAAAAGGGGGGGCTTTTGCAACGGGAGGCATCGTGGGCGTCTTGGCCTGGCTTTTTACCAGCAGCCTTTTGCTGGCGATAGGCGCAGGAGTGGTCGGCATGATCTTTGGTTTGATAGCCAGCCTCGGTTCACTCGGCGGACTCGGACGCAGGTCTTCCGGATGGGGCTCTGGAGGGGGCAATGGCTGGAGCAGTGGCGGCGGATTCAGCGGCGGCGGATCCTCCGGGGGCTTCAGTAGCGGAGGCGGCGGTGACTTTGGCGGCGGCGGCGCCTCGGGTGACTGGTAGGGAATGACACCATGAACAAACCCCAACGCATGCTCAAACACCTATGGCTTGATGCGTCTGACGCCAAGAAGGCCATCCCACCCGATATGCTGCTCCGGCTGGCCAGACGCACCGCTGCAAGCGAAGGGCGCCACAGCGGCCAGATACGCATATGTGTTGAAGCCTCATTACCCATGAGTTACCTTTGGCGCCTTGGCAGACAGGCGACAGTTGCGCAGCTTGTACATCAGCGTGCAGTCATGATGTTCAGCAAGCTTCGTGTCTGGGATACGGAACACAACAACGGCGTCCTGATTTACCTGCAACTTGCAGAACGGACCATCGAGATTGTCGCGGACCGCGGCCTCAACCAGCGTGTCGGGCCTGAAGAATGGCAGGCCATGACAAAGCGCATGGGTTCGGCTTTCAGGGATGGCCGGTTTGAAGATGGCCTGACCCAGGCTTTGGAGGAAGTGTCTGCGGTCCTGGTCCGGAATTTTCCTGCTGCGGACGTTGTACACACATCGGACGGACTGCCCGACGAACCGGTATTGGGCTAGCCCTGAGGTCCCAGGCCCCCGCCGGTATGGTGTGCGGCGTCAAGTTCCTGCTGCAACGCCCGGCTAAGCCCGCCCAGCGTCCTGATCTTGCGGTTGGCCTCCCGCAGCCGATCTGACAGGCGCTTGGAAATCGCCAGCATCAGCCGTGCTGACACTGCAGGATTGGTTTTGATCAGCGTGAGCAATGCGTCACGCGACAGCACGGCAACCGCAAGATCCGTCGTCGCAGTACAGGTGGCTGAACGCGGCGCACCGTCCAGCACACCCATTTCGCCAATCAGGCTGCCAGAACCAATAACGGACATCACCATGCTGTCGTCCATGGAGGTCAGCTCGTTGTCAACCAGCACTTCGCCATCAAGGATCAGCATCATGAAGTCGGTATGCGTCACTTCACCCTCCTTGATGAGGACCACGCCATGCTGGACGCGCCGGAGCATCATTGCACTCACCACTGCGCGTGCATCGGCCAGACTCAGGTCGGCAAGCGCCGTACTTGTGATCAGCAGCTGCGCAGCCTTCTCCTTGTTGCTGTCCTTGAAAGGAGCGGTGAGTCTGGAAAAGAGCATTCGGCGATTGTAGGAGGCGACGGCCTGCCCGGCGCACACCAGGCGCATATTTCGGGCAAAAAAAAGCCCCGTCGGTAGGGCGGGGCTTGTGTATCAGCCGCTGAACGGCGCCAGGCAGATTATTTTTTCTGACGGTATTTACGCAAAGCTGCAATCTGGGCGGCCATGACAGCCAGCTCGGATTGCGCCATGGCGATATCAATATCGCTTTTTGCATTTTTCAGCGCTTCCTCGGCCGCAGCCTTGGCAGCCACGGCCTTGGCTTCGTCGAGGTCCTTGCCGCGGATGGCGGTATCAGACAACACAGTGACAGTGTTGGGCTGGACTTCCAGCAAGCCGCCGGCGACAAATACAAACTCTTCCGTACCGTCGGCCTTTTCAATCCGGACAGCGCCCGGCTTGATGCGGGTAATCAGCGGCGTATGACGAGGATAAATGCCGAGTTCACCAGCTTCCCCGGGCAATGCCACAAATTTGGCTTCGCCGGAGAAGATGGACTCTTCGGCACTGACGACGTCCACGTGTATGGTGTGGGTCGAGTCCATGCTTTAAACCTTCTTGGCCTTCTCGAAAGCCTCGTCGATGGTGCCGACCATGTAGAACGCCTGCTCAGGCAGGTGATCGCACTCGCCAGCAACAATCATCTTGAAACCGCGAATGGTTTCAGCAAGGCTGACGTACTTGCCGGGTGAACCGGTGAACACTTCAGCAACGTGGAAAGGCTGCGACAGGAAGCGCTGGATCTTGCGGGCGCGGGCCACGGCCAGCTTGTCTTCAGGGGCCAGTTCGTCCATACCCAGAATCGCAATAATGTCGCGCAGTTCCTTGTAGCGCTGCAGCGTGCCCTGCACGGCGCGGGCCGTTGCATAGTGATCTTCACCGACGACGTTCGGGTCAAGCTGGCGGCTGGTCGAATCGAGCGGGTCAACCGCAGGATAGATACCGAGCGAAGCGATGTCACGAGACAACACCACGGTGGAGTCAAGGTGGGCAAAGGTCGTGGCAGGTGACGGGTCAGTCAAGTCATCGGCAGGAACGTAAACGGCCTGGATGGAAGTGATGGAGCCAACCTTGGTCGAGGTGATACGCTCTTGCAGGCGGCCCATTTCTTCGGCCAGCGTCGGCTGGTAACCCACGGCGGAAGGCATACGGCCCAGCAGTGCGGACACTTCGGTACCGGCCAGCGTGTAGCGATAGATGTTGTCAACGAAGAACAGCACGTCACGGCCTTCGTCACGGAAGGACTCGGCAATCGTCAGGCCGGTCAATGCAACGCGCAGACGGTTTCCTGGGGGTTCATTCATCTGGCCGTAAACCATCGCGACCTTGGATTCGCCGAGGTTCTCGAGATTCACAACGCCTGAGTCGGCCATCTCGTGATAGAAGTCATTGCCTTCGCGGGTACGTTCACCCACACCGGCGAACACGGACAGGCCCGAGTGCGCCTTGGCGATGTTGTTGATGAGTTCCATCATGTTCACGGTCTTGCCGACGCCGGCGCCGCCGAACAGGCCCACCTTGCCGCCCTTGGCAAACGGGCAAACCAGGTCAATCACCTTGATGCCGGTTTCCAGCAATTCCTGTGAAGGGCTGAGTTCGTCGTAAGCAGGGGCCTTGCGGTGAATCGGAGCGGTCAGGGTCTGGTCAACGGGGCCACGCTCGTCGATAGGCGCACCCAGCACGTCCATGATGCGGCCAAGGGTTGCCTTGCCGACGGGAACGGTGATGTTGGCACCGGTGTTGTACACCATGTTGCCTCGGCGCAGGCCGTCAGACGTGCCCAGTGCGATGGTACGCACAATGCCGTCACCCAGCTGCTGCTGCACTTCAAGGGTCAGCGCGGAGCCTTCCATCTTGAGCGCATCATAAATCTTGGGCATCTGGTCGCGTGCGAATTCAACGTCAACCACCGCGCCGATACACTGAACAATCTTGCCTTGAGCTTGAGCCATGACTGGATCCTTTTCCGTTCTTTAAATCTTGTAAATCTGGGCGGCGCGGTTCAGACCGCTGCAGCACCTGCGACGATTTCCGAAAGTTCTTTCGTGATCGCCGCCTGACGCGTCTTGTTGTAGACCAGCTTGAGTTCGCCAATCACGCTGCCGGCGTTGTCGGTTGCGGCCTTCATGGCCACCATGCGGGCCGATTGCTCCGAAGCCATGTTCTCCGCAACGGCCTGGTAGACCAATGCTTCGACATAACGAACCAGCAAGTCGTCAATCACCGTCTGTGCATCAGGCTCGTAGATGTAGTCCCAGCCGTGCTGGTCCTTGTCGGCCTGCAGGTGGGCTGCGGTCAAAGGCAGCAGTTGCTCGACAACCGGTTCCTGGCGCATGGTGTTGATGAACTTGGTGTAGCAGAGGTAGACCGCCTTGATCTTGCCTTCGCTGTACGCATCCAGCAAAACCTTGACGGGTCCGATCAACGCGTCGAGGTGCGGCTTGTCACCCAGCTGGGTCACATGCGAGATCACCTTGGCGCCAATGCGGTTCAGGAAGCTGAAGCCCTTGTTGCCGATGGCCACTGCATTGGCTTCATGGCCTGATGCCTGCAGCTCCTTGAGCTTGGACGTTACGGCGCGGAGCACGTTGGTGTTGAGGCCGCCGCAAAGACCCTTGTCGGTCGTCACCACGATAAAACCGGTCGTCTTGGTGTCGTTGGACTCCATGAACGCATGGGTGTACTCGGGGTTGGCCTGTGCAAGGTTGGCCGCGATGTTGCGGATCTTGTCGCTATACGGACGGGCGGCGCGCATCCGTTCCTGCGCCTTGCGCATTTTGGAGGCCGCCACCATTTCCATGGCTTTGGTGATCTTTTTGGTGTTTTCCACCGATTTGATCTTGCCGCGTATCTCTTTACCTGCAGCCATTACTTAACTCCTTTAAGGTCTCCCACCGAGGGCCACCGCGGAACCGGCTTTGCCGGGCCGCCAGTGGCGCCCCCTTGAGGGGGAAGCGGCCAGAGGCCGTTTCGGGGGTGAGCATCATTTCTAGGCAAATGACTTCTTGAACTCGGCCACGGCCGTGTTCAGTTCAGCTTCTGCATCCTTGTCCATGGCCTTGTTGGCTTCGAGCTTGGCCATCAGGGCCGCGTTCTTGTCCTTGAGGTAGCTGTGCAGGCCGGCTTCAAAAGCCAGGACCTTCTTGACTTCGATGTCGTCCATGAAGCCCTTGTTCACTGCGAACAGCGTGGCGCCCATGTTGGAGATCGACAGCGGCGAATACTGTGCCTGCTTGAGCAGTTCGGTCACGCGTGCACCGCGGTCCAGTTGCTTGCGGGTGGCTTCATCCAGGTCGGAAGCGAACTGCGCGAACGCAGCCAGTTCACGGTACTGGGCCAGATCGGTACGGATACCACCGGACAGGTTCTTGATCAGCTTGGTCTGCGCAGCACCCCCGACGCGGGACACCGAGATACCGGCGTTGATCGCAGGACGGATACCGGCGTTGAACAGGCTGGTTTCCAGGAAAATCTGGCCATCGGTGATCGAAATCACGTTGGTAGGCACGAAGGCCGACACGTCACCGGCTTGCGTTTCAATGATGGGCAGGGCCGTCAATGAACCGGTCTTGCCTTTGACGGCGCCTTTGGTGAAATCTTCAACGTATTTTTCGTTCACGCGGGCTGCGCGTTCGAGCAAACGGCTGTGCAGATAGAACACGTCGCCAGGGTAGGCTTCGCGTCCTGGCGGACGGCGCAGCAGCAGGGAAACCTGGCGGTAAGCCACGGCCTGCTTGGACAGATCGTCATACACAATCAGAGCGTCTTCGCCGCGATCGCGGAAATACTCGCCCATGGTGCAGCCAGAATAGGCGCTCACATATTGCATGGCGGCCGATTCGGATGCCGATGCGGCGACCACGATGGTGTATTCCATCGCACCGGCTTGTTCCAGCGAACGCACAACGTTCTTGATGGAAGATGCCTTCTGGCCGATGGCGACGTAGACGCACGACACGCCTTTGCCCTTCTGGTTGATGATGGCGTCAATCGCGACGGCAGTTTTACCGGTCTGGCGGTCGCCGATGATCAGTTCGCGCTGGCCGCGGCCGACGGGAACCATGGAGTCGATGGACTTCAGGCCGGTCTGCAGGGGCTGGTCAACGGATTTACGGGCGATCACGCCAGGCGCGACCTTTTCGATCACGTCGGTAAGCTTGGCGTTGATCGGACCCTTGCCGTCGATAGGCTGACCCAGTGCATTGACCACACGGCCAAGCAGTTCAGGGCCGACAGGCACTTCAAGAATACGGCCCGTGCACTTGACGGTGTCGCCTTCAGCGATGTGCTCGTACTCGCCCAGAATCACGGAGCCGACAGAGTCGCGCTCAAGATTCAGGGCCAGGCCGTAAGTGGCAGTGCCGTCAGCCGTTGCCGGGAATTCAAGCATTTCGCCCTGCATCACATCGGACAGGCCGTGAATACGCACGATACCGTCAGTAACGGACACCACGGTACCCTGGTTACGGACATCGCTGCTGGCAGTCAGGCCTTCAATACGGCTCTTGATCAGTTCAGAAATTTCTGCGGGATTGAGTTGCATGACTCTTTCCTTCTTTCTTCGGTTTGTTTGGCTAAAAATCCGGGCGTTATGCGAAGCACAACATCACGAAACCAGCGCTGCTCTCATTTGCTCTAAACGGGCTTTGACAGAGGTGTCCAGCACCTCGTCACCCACCACGACACGTACGCCGCCTATCAATTCGGGCTCAAGTTCAACCGTCAGGTTGAGCTTCCTGCCAAAGCGTTTTTCCAGCGTTGAAGCCAGGTCAGCCAGTGCTGTGCCATCCAGCGCAAAAGCGCTGTAGACGGTTGCATCGGACGATCCGCTTTTTGCATTTTTCAGAACGCGGAACTGGGCGGCGATCTCCGGCAGGACGCTGATGCGGCCATTGTCGATCACGGCGCGCAGGAAGTTTTTCGCAGCTTCAGGTAGCGCCGTTTTGGCAACGCCGGAAATCACGTCAAACGTCTGTGCCGACGTCACGCTGGGGTTGCCTGCATATTGCTGCAACTGCGCGTTCGAGGCAATCGCAGCCAGTTCATCCAGCCAGGCGGCCGTGCCTGCAAGGTCGGAACCCGCAGTCTTGAACAGCGCTTCAGCGTAAGGACGGGCAATGGTGGCTAGTTCGGCCATAGTGATGCTCGCTTGAATGGTCTCTGCGTTGAAATCAAAGTTCAGTCTTCAGGCGACCCAGCAAGTCAGCATGCACACCGGCATTGACTTCCTTGCGCAGGATCTGCTCAGCACCCTTGACAGCCAGAGCGGCAACCTGATCACGCAGGGTTTCGCGGGCCTTGACGGTTTGCTGTTCAGCTTCAACCTTGGCGGCTGCAATGATCTTGCTGCCTTCTTCGGTTGCTTTTGCCTTGGCTTCTTCAATCATGGCTTGCGCGCGGCGCTCGGCCTCGGCCAGACGCGTGGCGGACTCATTGCGCGACTTGGCCAGTTCTTCTTCCACGCGCTTGTTGGCGACGGAGAGTTCAGACTTGGCTTTATCGGCAGCAGCAAGGCCGTCGGCGATCTTCCGGGCGCGTTCGTCGAGGGCGGCTGCAATCGGGGGCCACACGAATTTCATCGTGAACAGCACCAGGATCGCAAACACAACGAGCTGCGCAAAGAATGTGGAGTTAATACTCACAGCAGCACCTCTCTAGGTTGATGTCTGGAAAGGCGGATTACTTGAGGACAAACGGGTTCGCGAACGCGAACAGCATGGCGATACCAACGCCGATCAGGAAAGCCGCGTCGATCAGACCGGCCAGCAAGAACATTTTGGTTTGCAGTTCGTTCATCAGTTCTGGCTGGCGTGCAGCTGCTTCAAGGTATTTGCTACCCATGATGCCGATGCCGATACATGCGCCGACAGCGCCCAGGCCAATGATCAGGCCAGCGGCCAAAGCGACAAAACCGAGTACGTGTTCCATTTAATGCTCCTATGGATTTAACTAACTAACAAAAATAAAAGAAAACCGAAACCGAAAAAAAACTGATTCAGGGAATCAATGGTGATCATGGGCCTGGCCCACATACACCAGCGTCAACATCATGAAAATAAACGCTTGCAGCGCAACGATCAGGATGTGGAAGATGGCCCAGCCGGTACCTGCCAGCACGTGGCCGATGAACAGGAAAATGCCGGTAGCAGAACCGAAGCCGACAGCACCCATCAGGGCGATCAGCATGAAGAGGAGTTCGCCGGCATACATGTTGCCGAAGAGCCGCAGGCCGTGGGACACCGTCTTGGCAGCGAATTCAATCATCTGCATCAGGAAGTTGACGGGGTAAAGAAACCACTTGTCGCCGAAGGGGGCAGAGAACAGCTCATGCACCCAGCCGCCAATACCCTTGATCTTGATGTTGTAGTAGAGACATACCAGCAGCACACCGCAGGACATGCCCAGAGTCGCCGAAAGGTCGGCAGTTGGCACTACGCGGAAGTAATGAATGGTGTGGTCAAGGCCCGTAGCGGCAAAGATGCTGTGGAACAAATCAACAGGCAAAAAGTCCATCGAGTTCATCAGGAAGATCCAGACAAACACGGTCAGCGCAAGCGGGCCAACCATCTTGCGGGACTCCGCATTCTTGACAATGCCCTTGGCCTGGCTGTCAACCATTTCCAACAGGATTTCAACGGCTGCCTGCATGCGACCGGGAACGCCAGAGTGCACACTTTTGGCGACACGCCACATGACAAACAGGCCAATCACACCAAGCGTGATGGACCAGAAAATGGTATCGAGATTGAAATAGGTGAAATCGACAATGCTGGTTTGCTTTGCAGCCTTGTTCTGCAGATGGACCAGGTGGTGGCCAATGTACTCACCAGCGGTCAAAGCGTTTCCGGAAGATTCGGCCATCTCTCAAGTCTCTTTAATTGATTACGCTTAACTTTTTCAGCCTCGGCTGGAGCACAAGCACCAGCCAGACCACCTTCATCGTCACCACCAGGCCAACCAGCATGGCTGGCCAGCTCAAATCCGACACCAGCCGGGGCGCGGCAAACAGCATGGCGATCACCATGCCGATCTTGACCATTTCCCAGAGGAAAAATCCGGCTACTGCAGCGCCCGCATTCATGGACGCCACCTTGCTCATCAAACCACGGGCGAACAAAGCACCCGGTATCACCACGGCCAGCGCACCATACAGGGCGGACCAGCCTGCGCTCAGCCGACCTGTGAAACCCCAGGCGACCAGCGCCACAATGACACCGGCGACCAACTGGCCTGCCAATACCGCCCAAGGCGATATTGAAGGACTGCTCTGCCTCAGCTTCTGGGCTTCCTCACGGGTCAGCGGCCTGTAGGCCACATCATCCGGATTTACCGGCCCAGCGGCTGCATCCCATCCATCTGCTCTGTCGGCTTTGGCCGCCTTGTTCGTATTTGCCGGGTCTTCTATTTTGTTCATCACAAATTACAGGAAGGTTACAGGGCAGTTACGAACCGGCGGCGCCAGCCGTATTTAGCAAAGCCCCTGATTATACGTAGAAACCCGCTAGGCTCCCTAAAAACCCTCAATCACGGTTTGGATGCACATGGGATGCCCTCTGACATACGGGCGTTTGCAGCCTCGTTCACAATGGATGCGATCACCGATTTCAGCCTGCCTCATTGGCGCGCATTCATCTCCAGAACCAGAAAAAGGACCCCATGCCCGCCCTGATGAAATTCCTTCACATTGCCGCCGCCATCACCTGGCTGGGTGGCGTCAGTTTCATGCTGTTTGCGCTGCGTCCCGCAGCCGGGCAACTCGCACCGGCGCAACGCCTGCCGCTGATTGCGCAGGTGCTGCGACGCTTCTTTATGCTGGTCTGGCCATCCATTGCAATATTGCTGCTCACGGGCCTGGCCATGATGCTGCGCGTGGGCATGAAGAATGCGCCCATGGGCTGGCACCTGATGTTTGGCATTGGCATCTTGATGTTCCTGCTGTTCGGCCACCTGTATTTCGGGCCGTTTCGCCGCCTCAAGCTCGCGGTAGCTGCCAGCGACTGGCCGGAAGGCGGGCGACGTGTGGGCCAGATCGCCACGCTGGCCACCATCAACCTTGTGCTGGGCGCGATTGCAATAGCGGCAGTGCTCTTTCTGGTTTGATTTGCGCCTGAAAGCGTCATGCGATTCACCCTTGCCACCGTTTTGCTGATACTTCTGGGGGGCTGCACGGCCGTGAACCCGTACTACGACCCCACAAAACCGCACCACACGGCAGAGGGCTTCAAGAACAACTACATCGGCTCGGTGAACAAGAAGTTCAGCGAACTGGTGCGATGGCAGATCGAGCGACGTCAGCAGGACCTGCCCAAGCCGCCAGAAAAACCGGTGCCTGTGCAGGCCGCAGACCTGGCCGCCATCAAGAACTACAACGCGCCCGGCGCCACATCCAGCACGTCCAGGCCACCGGCGATCACCTGGATAGGCCATGCTGCCATGCTGGTGCAGGCTGGCGGACTCAATGTGCTGACCGACCCCGTGCTTTCCGAGCGCGCCAGCCCCTTGCAGTTCATAGGGCCTAAACGGGTGCAGCCGCCGGGAATCGCACTTGCAGACTTGCCCATTATCGACGTCGTGCTGATCTCGCACAACCACTACGACCACCTCGACAAGGCTTCCGTACTGGGCATTGCAGAACGCTCAAAGGCCGCCGGCAAGCCCACGCTTTTCCTGGTGCCACTGGGCATGAAGTCCTGGTTTACGGACCTCGGCATCGCCAATACCGTAGAGATGGACTGGTGGGACAGGCAGGTTCTCCAGGGCGTTGAATTCAACTTCACGCCGGTGCAGCACTGGTCGGCTCGCAGTTTTGGCGACCGCAGCCAGACGCTATGGGGCGGCTATGCAGTGTTCGCACCAGACCTTCACTGGTATTTCAGCGGCGACACCGGTTACTCAAAAGATTTTGCGGACACAAAAGCGCGTTTTGCAGACCGGCTGGCGGCAGACAAGGGCGGCGGTTTTGACCTGGCGCTGATTGCTGTTGGCGCTTACGAGCCGCGCTGGTTCCTGGCCGAGCAGCATGTCAACCCGGCGGAGGCAGTCCAGATACACAAAGACCTGGGCGCCAAGCGCAGTGTCGGGGTGCACTGGGGCACGTTTGAACTGACCGACGAATCGCTGGACCAGCCGCCCAAAGACCTTGCGGCCGCGCGTGCGGCGCAAGGCCTCAAGGACGAAGACTTCAGCGTGATGGCCATCGGTGAAACCCGCGTTCTGCCAGCCCGGCCAAAACCATGAGCTCACGCAAGAACGCAGGTGAGAAACCGCACTGGACCCAGCGCTGGAAGGCTTCCATCCCGACCCGCGATGTGCTGGCCGCCCACCCCTGGCTCAAACCCGTAGCCCACCGCGTGCTCGACCCCGAACTCTGGCGCCTGCGCAGCGAGCCGGTCGCACGCGGTGCCGCTATAGGGGTGTTCTGGGCTTTCGCGATTCCTTTTGCGCAAATCCTGGCTGCCACGGTGCACAGCGTCTGGTGGCGCGCCAACATTCCCGTTGCCGCCGGCATCACGCTGTTGACCAATCCACTCACAGTCGGCTTCTGGCTCTGGCTGGCCTACCAGACCGGTGCGCTGATTCTGGGCGCCCCACCTGCCGAGCGTCGCGCAGAAGGTGAAAGCGTGATGGCCTGGCTGACGTCTTTTGGCGGCCCCGCCATACTGGGCATGGCCATTTTTGCAGTTGCCGGTGCGGCCATCGCCTATGTCGGCGTCAAGCTGGCCTGGCGTGCGCGTATCTGGTTCAAAAGGCGGAATCGTTAGCCCCCACGCTCCGCCGCTACGCGGGTCGCTGCCCCCCGAGGGGGCTTGCCTTGCTTGGGGCGGCCCTGCGCTGCGGCAGTCGTTAGCCCCCACGCTCCGCCGCTACGCGGGTCGCTGCCCCCCCGAGGGGGCTTGCCTTGCTTGGGGCGGCCCTGCGCAGCGGCAGTCGTTAGCCCCCACACTCCGCCGCTACGCGGGTCGCTGCCCCCCGAGGGGGCTTGCCTTGCTTGGGGCGGCCCTGCGCAGCGGCAGTCGTTAGCCCCCACGCTCCGCCGCTACGCGGGTCGCTGCCCCCCGAGGGGGCTTGCCTTGCTTGGGGCGGCCCTGCGCAGCGGCAGTCGTTAACCCCCATGCTCCGCCGCTGCGCGAGTCGCTGCCCCCCGAGGGGGCCGTCCGCCTGCACACAGGCAAAGCCGGATCTACGGCTCCGCTGGAACAGATGCTTCTTTTAACGGCCCCCGAATATGCGGAGGCGCGACAATTGGCACTTCCAACGCTTTATACGCAATTTCACATGACCCAACTGCCTGTCCAGCCGCAGCTCCCCGACACCTTGTGCTATCTCAATGGTGAGTACACCGCCCTCAAGGACGCAAAAATAAGCGTGCTGGACCGCGGTTTCATCTTTGGCGATGGCATTTATGAAGTCGTGCCGGCCTACGACGGCAAACTCTTCCGGTTTGCGCACCACATGGCGCGTCTCGAGCGCAGCCTGGCCGAATTGCGCATCACCAACCCGCTCACCAAAGCGCAATGGCGCGAGATTGCCGACAAACTCATCGCAGCCTACGCCCAGGCCTCAGGCGCAGCATCGCCGGGCAACCAGATCATCTACATACAGGTCAGCCGCGGTGTCGCCATGCGCGACCACCCCATGCTGCCGGTTTGACCCCCACCGTGTTTGTCATGACCAACGCCATGAAGCTGCCCAGCCCGCAGCAGCGCAGCGAAGGCGTGGCCTGCGTCACGGCTGATGATTTCCGCTGGGAAAAAGCCCACATCAAAAGCACGAGTCTGCTGGGCGCAGTGTTCTCGCGCCAGATCAGCGTGGACGCCGGCGCGCTTGAAACCGTGATGTTCCGGGGCGACTACCTCAGCGAAGCCGCCGCCAGCAATGTCTGGCTCGTCAAGGACGGCAAGGTTTCTGGCCCGCCCAAAGACAAGCTGGTTCTGGAGGGCATCCGTTACGGCCTGATGGAAGAAATGTGCCGCGCCAACAACATCCCCTTCGAGCTTCGCCGCATCACGCGGGCCGAAGTGCTGGCGGCCGACGAACTTCTGCTGTCATCAGCCACCAAGGAGGTTCTGCCCATCACCCTGCTCGACGGCCAGCCGGTCGGCCACGGGCTGGAAAAAGGCAGGCCCGGCCCCATTTACAAAAGCTTGTACAACGCCTACCAGATCGAGAAGGCAAAGCAGGAGCCCAGCACATGACCGCCACACCAGACACCCCAAAAATCATCGGCCAGGCCGACAAGGCCTCGACTGTTCAGGAATCGCTGATCGAATACCCGTCGCAGTTCCCCATCAAGGTCATGGGCGAAAAAGTGGACGGCATGGTTGCGGCCATCACCTCAATTGCCCACAAGTTCGACCCCAACTTTGATGCCTCGACCATTGAGCTGCGCGAAAGCAAGGGCGGCAAATACCTGGGCGTGACCGTGACCGTGACAGCCACCTCGCGCGAGCAGCTGGACGAGCTCTACCGCACGCTGAGCACGCACCCCATGGTCAAAGTGGTGCTTTGAAACGCAGCTTTTAACCGAATTTGCTATAAATTCAGTAGCTGCTCACGCACGTATTTATTGGCCTGCAGCCCGATTTGATGCCTGAAATGAGCCATTTTTCTGATTTTGGAGCCTTTTTAAGGGCGTTTTGAATGCCCAAAACAGCCTGAAAAGCCAAAATGTTAAGTTCCAGGTTAACTTTTGGGTTTTCAGGCCATATTCAGCCCGGCAACAAACAACAGCCCTGCATGTCGTCCCCATCCACCATCCAGACCATTGCCAAGGGCCGTGTCGACTACCTGCCGACCTTTGACGCCATGCAGGCTTTCACGAAAGCCCGGGATGCATCGACGACTGACGAGCTCTGGGTTTGCGAGCACCCGCCCGTCTACACACAGGGCCTGGCAGGTAAAAGCGACCATATCCTGAACCCGGGCAGCATTCCCGTGGTGCAGACTGACCGGGGCGGGCAGGTCACCTTTCACGGGCCGGGCCAGATCGTGGCCTATCCGCTGATGGACCTCAAACGCGCGGGGTACTACGTCAAGGAATACGTTTTCAGAATTGAAGAGTCCGTCATCAGGACACTGGCGTATTTTGGCGTGACCGGACACCGCGTGGCGGGCTCGCCGGGCATCTATGTGCGGCTGGCTGACCCGGCTTCACATGCCGCCCTGAACGGCCCCCTCAACCCGCTGGACCCGTTCAGCGGCCTCGGCAAAATTGCCGCTTTGGGCATCAAGGTCAGCCGGCACTGCACCTACCACGGGGTGGCCCTGAATGTGGCCATGGACCTTGAACCCTTCTCACGCATCAACCCCTGCGGATATGCGGGGCTGAAAACCACAGACCTTTCTACAATCGGTGTATCGGCAAGCTGGCAGGATGCGGCGGATGTGCTGGGCAGAAAGCTCGTCACCTACCTCGCGCCCTGACCACACCCCACCAGAGAAGCACACCATGAGCACCCAGGAAGTCGTTCGAGATATCCAGAGCCAGGAAGACTACAACCCGCTGGCCAAGCAGAAGGCGGCGGCAAAACTCTCGCGCATCCCGGTCAAGGTGGTACAGGGTGAATTGCTGAAAAAGCCGGACTGGATCCGCGTCAAGGCCGGCAGCCCGACCACACGCTTTTACGAGATCAAGCAGATCCTGCGCGAGAACAAGCTCAACACCGTCTGCGAGGAAGCCAGCTGCCCCAACATCGGCGAATGTTTCGGCAAGGGCACGGCGACCTTCATGATCATGGGCGACAAGTGCACGCGCCGCTGCCCTTTCTGCGACGTGGGCCACGGCCGCCCCGATCCGCTTGATGTCGATGAGCCGCTGAATCTTGCCAGAACCATTGCCGCCCTGAAGTTGAAATACGTGGTGATCACCAGCGTGGACCGCGATGACCTGCGCGACGGCGGCAGCGGCCACTTTGTCGAATGCATACAGAAAATTCGCGAACTCTCGCCGGAAACGACGATTGAAATCCTGGTGCCCGACTTCCGTGGCCGTGACGACCGCGCGCTCGAAATTCTCAAGGCCGCACCGCCTGACGTGATGAACCACAACCTGGAAACCGCGCCGCGCCTCTACAAGGAAGCGCGCCCGGGTAGCGACTACCAGTTCTCGCTCAACCTGTTGAAAAAGTTCAAGGCCTTGCACCCGAATGTGCCGACCAAGAGCGGCATCATGGTTGGCCTGGGCGAGACCGACGAGGAAATCCTGCAGGTCATGCGTGACATGCGCGAACACAACATCGACATGCTGACGATTGGCCAGTACCTGGCACCATCCATGTCGCACCTGCCGGTACGCCGTTATGTGCACCCGGACACCTTCAAGCTGTTCGAAGCAGAGGCCTACAAAATGGGATTTACCCACGCCGCAGTCGGCGCCATGGTGCGCTCCAGCTACCACGCCGACCAGCAGGCCCACGCAGCAGGCGTGTCGGACAGGCCATCCACGCCAGCCTGATTCCAGGCCATGATTGACCTGTACGAGATCCCCTCGCTGGTCCTCTGTGCGGTGCTCATCGTTGCACTGCTTGGCAGCATCGAGATCGGCCAGATCATTGGCCGCCGTACACGGGAAGCCGACTGGGATGCAACCAGCGGGGCGTTTTTACCCTGTCCAGCGCTGCAATGGCCCTGCTGGGCCTGTTGCTCGCGTTTTCTTTCAGCATGTCAGTGACCCGGCATGACGCCAGGCAGACGCTGACCCTCAAGGAAGCCAACAACATCGGCACAGCCTATCTGCGCACAGACCTGCTCCAGCCAGAAGCGGCACAGCGTACACGCCTGATTTTTCGCAGCTACGTCGATGAACGCATCAACTACCACCTGTCAAGCCATGATGCGCAGGCTGTGAGCGCATCGCTGGCCAAAGCACAGGTGATGCAAAACCAGATCTGGGCGACCATCACAAACGCTGACAACTACAGGGAGCCAAAAGCCATCAGTCTTTCACTGCTGGTTTCAAGCGTGAACGACATGATCGACGTGAGCGGGGAGCGCGAGTTTGCGAGGCAAAACCGCGTACCCTCGGCCGTGATCTGGCTCTTGTTTGTGGTGACGCTGGTTTCCGGTGCACTGGCAGGCTATGCCTTTGGTGCCAAGCGCCAGCGCAACTGGCTGGCATTCATAGGCTTTGCGATCATGATTTCGATTGTGGTCTACACCATTCTCGATCTTGACCGGCCACGCAGGGGGCTGATCCAGGTAGACCAGGCCCCCATGCTGGCGCTCAAGGCTGGGCTGCGCTAGGCCATCGCTTTAGTAACGATAGGGGTCGGACGGCCTGCGGTCTACACGGTTGGGCACGCCATCTCCATCACGATCGCGCCTGTAACCCGGAGCCGGCGCAGGCGCGGCGCGGTAATGCGGTCCGTTGTTATAGCCCACGGGGTAGGCCACGCAGCCCGACAATGCGCCCAGGCCGGCCAGACTCACCAGAAGGATTGAAATCTTTCTCATGTTGTTTCTCATGCTGTTCTCCTTGATGCGGTGGTTAAACTTCCGCACTCCCATTTCAGCGCTCGTGCATGGCCACATGGTGTAGGCCATACGCCTGAAGCGTGAAGCTGGTTACCGGATGTAGGCCACAAAACCGCCTGCGCTTCAACGTAAATCTTTACAAACCATGCCAGCCAGCCTCTACGCACTGGGCGCAATTGCCCTCTGGGCCCTGCTCGCCACACTCGGCGTGTCGCTCAGGCACGTGCCGCCCTTTTTACTGACCGGTCTGGCGCTGCTGATCGGCAGCCTGCTGGCCCTGCCTTTTGTGACCAGGGACAGATCGCAGTGGCGCATTCCCGCAGCCACGCTGGCACTGGGTGTCTACGGCCTGTTTGGTTTTCATTTTTTGCTGTTTATCGCGCTGCGCCTGGCGCCGCCGGTCGAAGCCAACCTTGTCAACTACCTGTGGCCGCTTTTGATGGTGGTGCTGGCACCGCTGCTCCTGAAAGGTGTGCAACTGCGCACGATGCACCTTGTCGCAGCGGTGCTGGGGTTCGCCGGTGCTGCCGTGGCCATCCTGGGGGCCGGCGATAGGGCATCGGCAGGCTGGTCCTGGGGCTACCTGCCGGCTTTGGGGTCAGCATTTATCTGGGCCAGCTATTCACTGCTGACCAAGCGCGTAGCGCCGTTCTCGACTGCTGCCGTCGGTTTGTTCGGACTGGTGTCGGGGCTGCTGTCGCTGCTGTGCCACTGGGCGCTTGAACCGCAAACATCCCTGTCCGTGCGCGACTGTCTGCTGATAGCTGTGATGGGCCTGGGCCCGCTGGGCGCGGCTTTTTTCCTCTGGGACAAGGCACTCAAGCTGGGCGACGCACGGCAGATCGGCATCCTGAGCTACATCACGCCACTGGCATCAACTGCCTTGCTCATGCTGGTGAGCGGCAGGCCCCTGAGCTGGAGCATTGCCGTCGCGGCGGCGATGATTATTGGTGCGGCAGTGATAGGGTCTGTCATCAGCACCCGCGGCAAATAAGCGCGAGCGCATCACCCCTGCACAACTACTTCACCTCATCGACAGACACCATGGCCGCCCCGAACGCATCAGAGCACAGCGGGTTGTTTTTGCGGCTTGTATTTGTCTGGCATGCCTGGCTCGTGACCGTGACCGAGGCAGCCATCAGGGCACCGAGTTTGGCGCGCCCCTCTGAATCGTTGAGTGACATCACAAATGGGCCTGCTTTTGAAGCAGAAAGCTGGCCCAGGTCGCGCGGCCCGTCAGCGACAAAGACCAGCAGGTTGTTGGTGCCTGCCGGGCCGCCAGCCCTGACGCGCCAGTTGTCACGGGGCAACTTGAGGGTTTCCCCGGCCGCGATCCTGTTGTTCTGGTCCAGATCGTTGGGGAAAAGCACATAGACCGACTTGTTGTCTGACCCGGCCAGGGCCACATAAACATAACCCGCCTTGTCGGACTGCACACTCAGGTCCAGCGTGTCCTGCGCGATCTTCAACTGCGTCTTGCCCAGGCTGACACGTACGCGGCGCTTGGCATCACGCTGCTCGAACATCTGCCTCAACGCCTGCTCTCCGGTGAGTGCGGCCACCACGGGCGGGCCAACGACGGGCGCTGCTGGCGCAGGCACAGGTGCCGTGACCGGCACAGGCGGCGGCCTGACCGGTACGGGAGCCACGGCCACTGGCGGCACAATCTGCAAGGCCGCGGCTTGCGCAGGCGGTGTAAGGGCCAGTTGAACCTGGCTGAACCATGCGGGCACAAAGCCAATGTTGCCCGACAGCATCAGGTTATGCGCCCTGTAGTTGGCGTCGTTCTGCATGCGCTGGTTGATCTTGGTTTGCGCGCACTGCCTGATCTCATCCATGCTGATGGCGCCGGACTTGTCGAGGTCAACGGCGTCACGCAGCATGCAGTCGCGTACGAACTGCGTGGCCAGCCCGCCCTTGAGCGAATCATCAAAGCTCACCTCGTTGTCGCGGGATGCACTGATGTGAATGATGTCCTGCGGCAATGTGCCCGTGTTGACGCTCTCCACCAGCAGGTTGCGTGTCTTGACATTCACGGGTCGGCCGCATTCCTCGCTGATGTTTGCGACCTTGGGACTCAACAGGCCTTCATCGTTGCCGTTACCCAGCGGGTCCATGCGGGAACCCGCCATGCCGAGGCCGCGGGTACGCACGGTAGAGGCATTGCTCACAATTCCGCCGGAATGGCAGGCGTCGTACATCACAAAAAGCTTGTCGGTCTTGTTGGTGATCGGCTTGAGCAGGCTGGCCATTTCGCGGTTGGTCAGCAGGGCGTTGTAGGTACCCTCATAACCAAGCAGGGACTCCACACACCCGCCTGCCTCCTTGTCATAGGCCCGGGTCCCATGCCCGGAGTAATGAATGAAGACCCTGTCACCTTCCTGCACACGGCTTTCCAGACTCCTGAGGGCTGCACGAATGTTTTCGCCGGTGGCCTGTTCATCCTGCAGATAGCTGATATTGCTGGCAGGTACCTGCATGGCCGTCGCCATCTGGGTCGCGCTCTCCCTGTCAATACGCGCACCGGGCAGCGGCGATATGCCCGGATCGCCATACTTGCTGATGCCTATGATCAATGCGTGGCGATTGATGCGCGGGCTCAAGCCACGTGTGCCCAGCGTCACTGCCGTATTACCGGAAGCCTGGCGGCCGCTGTCCATGGCGGACGCCGCAGAACTGCCCGACTGCAGGTTCAGGGCATTGGCCCGAACCCAGCCGCGTGCGCCGGATGCATCCACCAGGGCCCAGCCGCCCTCAACACCCAAGACGTTCAGTCGTGCGCCGGCCTGCAGGTTGCTTGTGACCGGGGCAGAACCCAGCTTGTCCGAGCGCAATTCGGTGCCGCGTACCGTCGTTGTGACCTGCATGAGCGGCTGGCCTGTTACCTGGAGGGTCAATGCACCTCCGGCGATGGCAAGCGCAATGGCGACCAGGGTGTGCTGACGCTTCATTGTGTAACTCCTTGAGTGGCGGGTTGACCGGCGGCGGTGGCTGTCTGTGTTTGGGATGGGCGGGCCAGGCCAGCCCAACCGGCCATGGCGATGGCGCAGAGGGCATCACGTGACACGTCGGCAGGCATGGCCTGCAGTGACCCATGATTGACGCCGCGCAGGGCGTGAATTCCAGAAATGTTTCCGGCCAGGGCGTGCTGCGCGTTCTCGAGCTCGGCGCGTGGGCCGAAAATTGCCAGGTAGCCCGCCAGCTCAGGCCAGTGCAGGGATGGCGGCCAGGGCATGGATATATCTGGCGTGACGATGCGGCAGCCCGGTGCGTTCTGCTCCAGGGCATCAATGGTGCGGTCCAGTGCCGCATCTACCCACGGCGCCTCACTGCGCCAGCACCAGATGGCCTGATCGCCACCGGCAGATTGACCGTCAGCACAGTCTGGGGAAGACCAATGGTCACGACGCCACCCGTTCCATACCCGCAGCGCGGCCAGGAAAGCCAGCCCGACACCAGCTGTGAGGTGCAGGTCTATGAACAATGGCAGGCCATGAAGGCTGAGGTAACTCACACACAGCAGTGAAGCCGGCAACACAAGAATGGCAGGCGCCAGTGAAGCCGCACCACGCACACGCACCCAAAGTGCAATGCTCACGCACAGCGCGGCGGCCAGCAGCACCTGGAACCAACGGGGCAGTTCCGCGATGTGACGTTCATGCAGGGCGTTATCAATCACCGTAGCAAGCGAGTCCACGCCGGCCTGGGTCGGCGAAAGTGGTGTCGGGTGTACGTCATGCAGGCTGGGCGCGGTGGATCCGATGATCACGACCTTGCCCGCAAAGTCAGGCACCCGTGAGAGCGGCGCGCTCCCGTCGGCCAGCGCAAAAACATCCGCGAAGGGGACGGTCGGATACACGCCTGCTTTCTTGCGCCAGTCCACCAGTTCATCGGCGGGCCTGAGTCCGCTGACCGCAAAACGTCCTTGGGCAGCAGGCACTGCTCGATTGATGTCCCGGTGGATGCTGAGGGGCAGCGACTGGATAACACTGCCATCGGCGAGGACCTCTGAATAGCGAAAGCGCCTGAGAACACCGTCGCCGTCCACGTAGCCGTTGTTGTAGCCAAGGCGCCCGGAAGCCACTGCAGGCAGGACCGGAGGAATCAGGGCAACCGTGGAAGCCTTGCCAGTCAAGACCTTCTGGGAGACTGGGGGCAGCCAAAGCCCCGGCAGCACCTGACGGGTAATCCGGCTAAGGCCATCGTTGGCAGGCGGAAGGCGAACAACCGAAAAATGGTTTTTGTCGCTGCGCCGTACGGCGGCATCAAATGCAGCGTCGCCACCAGGACTCATGCGGTCCGCATCGGAAAACACCACATCCCAGACAACAGCGGCCGGTTGCTGTTTGCTGACATGGTCCAGCACGGCGGCCAGCGTATCCCGTGGCCACGGCCAGCGTCCAAACTGCGAGCCCATGCGCAGGAGCGATGCCTCGTCAATATCAACAATGACGATGCGCGGATCTGGCGCTGCAGCATACAGGCGCGAGCGCACCATGGCATCGTATGAAGACTGGGCAATGCCGCTGCCCACACCCAGAAGCAGTGCGTCAGCCAGCAACCATGCACTGAACAGGCCAACCAGTCCCCAGGTCACGCGCGTGGCCGGCCAGCTGCCAATACGCAGTTGCATGCCCCGAATGACGGTCTTGATCTTCAGCAGCATCGCCGCCCGTTCAACACTGAAGCTGCCCGCATCCGGCGTGCGGGTCTTCTCACCGCGCCACCAGGTTCACCACCCGCACACGCCGGTTTTCAGCCGCCAGTGGATCTCCCGCATTGGAGGGTTCTGTTGAACCCTTGCCCACGCTGACCAGGCGAGCAGCCGCCACACCATGGCCGGCAAGAATGGCACTGACGGCATCGGCCCGCTGCTGGCTCAGCTTGAGGTTGTAGTCTGCCCCGCCCTTGGCATCGGTATGCCCTTCGACGGCAAACTTTGCATCACCCAGTTCTTTCGACTTCATGGCCTGCGCCAGGTTGGAGAGCGTCTGCTGACTGTCAGGCTTGACACGCGCGGAGTTGAAATCAAACTGGATCAGCAGTGACAGCGATGGCGGCGGGACCTCCACCGCCTCAACGGTCAGGTTGCGCAAGCTGCGGGTCCGCGGGGCGGCCGGTAGCGGTTGCACCTTCAGTTGCTCAATCATTTCGGCAGCGCTTGGCGCACCTTGCGCCTGGACAGGGCCTGCCATGCACAAAAAAACGAGACCGGCGGCAAAGCAGGAACGGACCACGTCGGAATATCTGGCCATGATGAGCAACCGATCTTCTGGATTTTTGTTATTCAAGTGTCGAGAAATATCTTCGCGCATCAGCTGCGATCAGCCTTGATGGCTATCAGCTCACGCCGCTCACTTCGGACGATGCGGCCCCCAAACCGACCCATTTCTTCGCGCTTGATGGCGTAGCCGTAGCGCGGGTCATGCCACGATTTGACGTTGAGCGTGGGGCCACCCTGGACGTAAATGACTGTCTCGACCACATAAGTCTGAAAGGTCCCAGCGGCGACAGTCACCACATCGCGTCCGGTGATTTTCGACTCCTGCTGAAGCTCGTAGCTTCTTCCATCAGGGGCTTTTTGCGTGGCGCGCCCCGTCCACTTCTTCCCCACCTGAACCTCGGCCGGCAGGCCGCCAAAAGGGGTCTCAAAGGTCCCGCGTTCGTTTTTCAGAATTGCACCGAGAACGTTGGAGACAAGGCCACCATTGTTCAACTGGACCAAATCGCCATCGGCGGAGGTCACACTGACCGACAATTTCTCCCCTGGAACATTGGTCAAAACGTCGCTGACCTGGAACTGGAACGTATCACCCACCTTGAAGCGGGGCCCCATATAACCCAGACTCGCATCCTGACCCTTGCCCAGAGCGGCAGTTACCTTGGGTTTGGCAAGCTGGTCAAGCCTGTATTGCGCGGCCTCCGTCAGGTCGCCGCCACTGGGGAAACGCTGTAAAAAGGTATAAAAGTCGTCGGGGTTGTTGCTCGTCCTGATGAGGTCCCAGGCCGCTTTTTCCTCCTTGAAGGCAAGTTCTTTTATTTGCTCCTTGCCCAGCCTGGGATCAGGTGCTTTCGTCAGCGCTGCCAGACGCTGTGCTTCCTGCAGACGCGCAGCTTCAGCCGCACGGTCTTTTTCATTGTCTTTTGCCAGTGCACTGGCGGCCATACGCTCCAGCTCCTCCGGCTTGATGGTGTAGCGGGCCCCGTCATTAAAGAAAAAGTCGTCTTCCAGCGACGTGGACTCCCATGGAATCTGCCGCCCCTGGCTTTGCCTGCGCACATTCAGCCGAACACGCTTGAACACGTCTTCAATCTTGGCCGTAGGCCGCTTCAGTTCCTGCAACAGGTACTGGGTGTACAGGCCATTGCCACTCTTTTCATCTCCATCCTCGGCCACATTGCCGGGCGCAGTGGCATAGGCAAGAAAGGTACTCGGTGGTGCGTCAAGCTGTGCCAGACCCTTGGCCGAACTGGTGTTGCCGCCAAAAGGGTTGTCACGGCAGGCATCAAGCACAACAATATTCATGCGGTTGCCGGCAGCCTTGAAGATATCAACCACGCTGCTCAGGTCGATGGTTTGCCGGGGCACGTCTGCCGCACTTTTGAGGTTGGCATCAACGGGCACCATGTAGTTGCGCCAGTCCAGTTGCAGGCCATGGCCCGCGTAATACAGCATGCCAACGCCTTGCTTGCCTTTAAGCGAATCGCTGACTTTGGCAATCGCCGCCGACATTTGCGCTTTGTTGCCATCGCGCAGCTCTATGACATTGAAGCCCAGCCGTTTGAGCACATCGGCCATGGCCTGTGCATCGTTGGCCGGATTGACGAGCGGCGAATTGGCGTAAGCGGAATTGCCGATGATCAGCGCCACGCGCACATCACCGGGCGCCTGTGCAGAAACAGACACGGCAGCCAGCGTCGTAGCGACTGCAGCCAGTTTGAAGGCGGGAAGCGCGGACTTGACCAGGCCCAACCTTTTTGATATTTTTTTGATGGCAGTTGTTGGTTGGCTCACGAGACCTCTACCCAAAATGATTTGATTCTGATTTTTACGTAGAAGCTGGTGTTGTACAAGTGCTTACAAACCCTCAATACTGCGGGGCCGCCATTTCCTTTTGACATCACCGTTTAGGACTGTTCCCATCCCACATACGGAAAGCCGCCCCGCGAACCGTCAGGGGCGCAGGTGACTGTGAGGCTCGCTAAAGAAGCGCAGCAGGCTCTTCGCTCTCAAGAACCTGGCTGGCCCAAGCCTGCAACTTGCCCGCATCGGCACGCAGGATTTGCTGCTTGACCGCCAGGATCTGCGAGGGGTGCATGGAAAAGCTGCGCAAGCCCATGCCCAGCAAAAGGCGCGTCATGGTCACGTCACCGGCCATCTCGCCGCACACGCTCACGCCCTTGCCTTGCGCATTGCATTCGGCAATCGTGTCCGCAATCAGGCGCAAGACCGCCGGGTGGCAAGGGTCGTAGAGGTGCGAGACGGATTCATCGGCACGGTCAATCGCCAGCGTGTACTGGATCAGGTCGTTGGTTCCGATGGACAGGAAATCAAAATACTTCAGGAACAGTTTGAGCGTCAGCGCTGCGGCTGGAATCTCGATCATCGCGCCCAGCCGCACCGGGCCATTGGGGATGCCCTTGTTGTCCAGCCCCGCGCGTGCATGGTCAATCAGCGCCAGCGTCTGGCGGATTTCGGTGGCATGCGCAAGCATGGGCACCAGCAGGTTGACGGGGCCATGCACCGCCGCACGCAGGATGGCGCGCAGCTGCGTGAGAAACATGGGCGGGTCGGCCAGGCTCCAGCGTATGGCGCGCAAACCGAGCGCGGGGTTCAGGTGTGTCTCCTGCGACTTGCCGCGCTCCAGTGGTTTGTCAGAGCCGATATCGACAGTACGAATGGTCACGGGCAGGCCGTGCATGCCTTCTATGGCCTTGCGGTAGGCGAGGTACTGTTCTTCTTCATCGGGCAATTTGCCCAGGCCTTTTGATTCACGCCCCATGAACAGGAATTCGGTGCGGAACAGGCCGACGCCTACAGCACCGGCATTGACGGCACCCGTCGTGTCTTCGGGCATTTCGATATTCGCCAGCAGTTCTATGCGCTGGCCGTCAATCGTCAGGGCCGGTGTGTGCTTGAGGCGGTTCAGGCGCTCGCGTTCGAGTTCACCCTGGCGCTGCTTGAAGCCGTACTCGGCCAGGATGATGGGCGAAGGATCGACGATGAGCACGCCAACATCGCCGTCAATGATGACCCAGTCGTCCTGCTTGATCAGTTGACTCGCGCTGCGCGCGCCGACCACAGCAGGAATGTCCATGCTGCGCGCCACAATGGCAGTGTGCGACGTGCGCCCACCTACGTCGGTGGCAAAACCCGCAAACAGGCTTTGTTTGAACTGCAGCATGTCGGCCGGTGAAATGTCATGGGCAATCAGCACCAGGGGCACATCGACCGTGTCATCAAGCAACAGGCCCTGGTTGGAGTCCTTGCGGCTGGCACCCGCCTGGCGCGCCGGTTGCTGCATGGGCGAGGGCGCGCCCTTCATGCGGCGCAATATGCGTTCGACCACCTGCTCAAGGTCAGCCTTGCGCTCGCGCAGGTACTCGTCCTCCATCTCGTCGAACTGGCGCGCAATGACTTCGTACTGCGTGGTCAATGCCCATTCGGCGTTGTAGTGACGCTCGGCGATCCAGTGCTTGACGCCGCTGATGAGCTGCTCGTCCTGCAGCAGCATCAGGTGCACATCAAGAAGGGCGGCGAGTTCATGCGGCGCGTCTTTGGGCAAGTCCTGCTGGACGCGCGTGATTTCTTCCATCACCGCATTGCGCGCCACACGAACCCGCGTGATCTCTGCATCGGTCTTGTCGGCATCGATAAAGTAGTGCGCCACATCGGCGCGGCTGGACGCCACAAGCACGGCGCGGCCAATCGCGATGCCACGCGATACAGCCAGGCCGTGGACCGAAAAAGTCATCCGATGAGGCCTCTATGGCGAGGTGAGAAGACCAGCCGCGGAACCGGCTTTGCCGCGCCGCTGGCGACGGCCCCCCCGGGGGGCAGGGAGCTACACGAAGTGAGCGACCGTGGGGGCCACATACTCACTCCCCTTCTCCGAATTTGTCGGCGATCAGGGCTAAAAGCGAATCCATCGCTACCTGTTCATCAGGCCCGTCGGTTTCAATCAGCACCGTGCTGCCCATGCCAGCGGCCAGCATCATCACGCCCATGATGCTTTTCGCATTTACGCGGCGCTCACCCTTGCTCATCCAGACCTCGCAGGCAAAGCTGCCGGCGAGTTTCGTGAGCTTGGCGGATGCGCGGGCGTGAAGGCCGAGCTTATTGCTGATGTTCGTGCTGGTCTGGATCATGTTTTCTTCGGGCCTGATTTTGCGGTGCGGTAATGGCCACCTGCATCACACCCTGCGTGGCGCCGGCCAGCGCACGGGTCACCAGTAAATCGAGCGATTCATGCCGATAGGACACCGTGCGCAGCAGCATGGGCAGGTTGATGCCGGTAATAAGTTTGGAGTTGACGCCGTCGACGAGTTTTTGCGCCACGTTGCAGGGCGTGGCGCCGAACACATCGGTCAGCACCAGCGCATGCGATGTCGCCATCTGCTCGAACATGATGCGCGCCTGCGCCAGGGTTTCTTCCGGCGGCATGTTGGGTTGCACATCCAGTGCGATCAGGCCCGCCGGGTTGTCGGGGAACACATGCAGCACGCATTGCCGGAAAGCCGAGGCCAGCGGGGCATGCGCGATGATGAAAATACCGTTCATTGCGGTGAATTATCAGCGGTGACGCTCACGAAATAGGCGTATGAGGCGATACAGCAACACAAAAACACAGCCATGGCCCCCTGAAAACTGGCCACTGTGCCCCAGCCCATGCCGGCAAATGCATCAATCAGCAGACCCAGGCCCCACTGCACCACAAACACCCCGCCGAAAATCCCCAGGTTGTAGGCCGACAGTGCGCGCCCTGCGAGTGCGGGCCTGAAAGCCAGGCCAATCGACGATTGCGCCAGCCCCAGCACACTCGAAGCCATACAGAAAGCGGCCCAGCCAACCCAGCCGGTATTGGCGCCGCCCCAGATGTTGACGGCCAGCACCAACAGGCTGAGCGGCATGCCAATGCCTATGAGTCGGTCGGCGCTGAAACCATGGCGTGCCAGCCAGGGCGTGACCATACCCCAGTTCCAGAAGGTGACCAGCATGGTGGCGTTCAGGTAAAAAAGCCCGGTCGCCGCTTCGAGGGGCGTATAACCCGCCACCCTGATCATCCAGGGCGTGGCCCACAGGGTCTGGATGGCCACCATGCCGCCGTAGTTGAAAACGGCCAGCGGCAGCAGCTTGCGGAAGTAGCGGCTGGCCCAGACGTCGGCATAGCTATTGGAAGTCGTGTCGTCTGCCTTCTTTTCTGGCAGTTCCCAGGCGGGCGCCAGCCAGGCGATGGCCGCGATGGACAGCAAAATCAGCGCGGCCAGTATCCAGAACAGCGGACGCCAGCCCAGCAGCGGCAGCAGCCACTGCACCGGCAGGGTCGAGGCCAGCATGCCGAGCGAGCCTGTCATCAGCATCCACGAGGCGGCGCGCAACTGGCTGGGCGCGTCGAACCAGCGCCTGTAGCCGGTCATGGGCGCCATCAGGCAGGCGCTGACACCCACGCCCACCAGCACGCGCGAGACCAGCAGGCCGGTGAACGTCGTGGCAACAGAAAAAGCCAGGCAGCCGATCACGGCAACGGCCAGAAAACAGACGCTGACGCGCTTGGGGCCATAGCTGTCCAGCCACTTGCCCATGGGCAGCTGCACAGCCGCAAAACCCAGAAAATATCCACCGGCCAGCAGGCCCAGGTCGCGTGCATGTAGCGAGAAATCCTGCGTCAATACGGGTGACAGGGTCGCGTTGATGGCGCGAACAAGCGCCGAGCAGAAATACGCCGCGGCAAAAGCCAGGAACACGATCGCGCCGGTTCTGCGGTCAAGCAGGTCGGGACTTCGCGCCATCGGCATTGCGCCGGGTACCGCGCTCATGCCGGGTTCACCTGAAAAATCATCGTCATCATCTCTGGTTCACGCTTATTCAAACTTGATACTGGAAAAAAAGGTCTCGCCGGCTTCCGGCGCCGCGTTGCCGGCGTACATCACCACCTGGAACACCTGCGTTCCTTTTGCGAAATAAGCCGCCTGACCGCTCACAGCCTGGCCATCGGCACGCTGGCCCTGCGCCCTGACCAGCACGGCGGGTGGCAGGGGAGAAGAGCCTGCCACTTTCAAGGGCACGACCTGCACGCCCGGAGCGGCCTTCATATTGGCAAGCGTGAGCTTTTGCCATTGCACCAGCACGTCGGCCACTTTGGCGGCATCGCCAATGTCGGCGCTGGCGACCGCGAAGGTCGCACCGCCGGCATCGCAGCCCAGCATGTTCAGTTTGGTGGCAGAACCCCCAAGTGGCACGGTCCTTTGGGCCTTGTCGGGTTTGCAGGGCAGCAGCAGGGCCAGGCCGGTGCCTTCGGGCCGCACATCACGCCAGTTCAGGCTGGGGCTGCAGGCCTGCAGCATCAACACAAGCGGCAGTGCAAAAAGGAAACTCAAACGTGGCATCAGGCGGCTGGAAAGCTTGGAGGAAGCTGAATATAGTAAGCAGGCATAGGACTTTAACCTTTCATGCGCCTGTCCGGTGCGCGGCCTTGCGTTTTGCACCAATCTGGGCACGATGTTTGCTGGCTGGTTTGTGCCTTGACCGATTTCCTGCAATTTTTTCCCGCCCAAACCACCATCAGCCTCATGACCACCCCTCTCGCCACGCCGCCGGTGCCCACCCACCTCCCCGCCAAAGGGCAGGTGGTCTGGCGCGACCGGCTGTCACAGTTGCTGGAATCGACCGGCGAGGGCATCTTCGGCATCGACATGGACGGCTGCTGCACCTTCATCAACCGCGCAGGTGCCGAACAACTGGGTTACGCGCCCGAGCAGGTGCTGGGCAAGAACATGCATGAGCTGGCGCACCACACCCACGCAGAAGGTACGCAGCAGGGAAAGAACTACCCTGAACACCTGTGCCCCATCTTCAACGCCTTCCGCATGGCGCTGCCCTGCCGGATTGACACCGAGCATTTCTGGCGCAGGGACGGCTCGGCCTTTGCCGTTGAATACTCGTCCTACCCCATCGTCGAAAACGGCCAGGTCCAGGGCGCGGTCGTCACCTTTGTCGACATCTCGGCGCGCAGGCAAGCCGAAGCCGCATTGCGTCAGGCGCATGCAGTGCTGGAGCAACGTGTGAGTGAACGCACACATGAACTGTCTGAGGCCCTGCAGCAGCTGCGCGAACTCTCGGCCTACACCCATACCGTGCGCGAGGAAGAGCGCACCCGCATCGCCCGCGAGGTGCATGACGAGCTGGGCAGCCTGCTGGTGGCCCTGAAGATGGATGTAGGCTGGATGGACAAACGCCTGGGTGAGCAGCAACAGCGCGAGCCGGAGGCCGCACAGGCCATGAGAAGCACCATGCAGGCCAAATGCCGGAACATGGGGCGGCAGATTGAAACCGCCGTTGAAAATGTCGGCCGCATCATCACCGACCTGCGTCCCAGCATCCTCGACCACCAGGGCCTGTGGGCCGCACTTGACTGGCAGGCGCATGAGTTTGTGCAGTCGGCCGAGCTCGAACTGGACTGGCAGATGGACGTGGCGCAGGCCGTGGCCCTGCACGAGCAGGCGGCCATAGGCGTGTTCCGCATCTTCCAGGAAATGCTCAGCAATGTGGGCCGCCATGCACAGGCCAGCAACGTGTCCATTCATATTGTTGCCACACCCGAAGCCATCAGCATCAAGGTCAGCGACAACGGCCGCGGCGCAGACGCGTCGGCCTTTGAAGCCGCCGATGCCTATGGCGTGATGGGCATGCGCGAACGTGCGCTGCACCTGGGCGGCACCATCAGCATCTCCAGCGAAGTCGGCATCGGATCCACCTTTCACCTGTACATCCCTTTATGAAGACTGTCAAAATCCTCATCGGCGACGACCACCGCATCGTGCGCGAAGGCCTCAAGCAAGTGCTGGCCGATGCGCCTGAAATAGAGGTGGTTGCAGAGGCAGAAACCGGCCCGGACATCCTGGCACGCGTCGATGTGCTGGGTGGCAATGCAGGGCTTGACGCGGTGCTGCTGGACATTGCCCTGCCCGACCGCGACGGCATGGATGTGCTGCAGGCCCTTAAAAAGAGCTGGCCGCTGCTGCCCGTGCTCATGCTCAGCACCTACCCTGAAAAACAATACGCGGTGCGCTGCATCAAGCTGGGTGCAGCAGGCTACCTCAACAAAAGCGCCAACCCCGATGACATGATTGCCGCCGTGCGCAAGGTCGCTGCGGGCGGGCTTTATGTGTCAGCCGTCACGGCAGAAGCGCTCGCCGGCGTCATTGGCGGCCAGACGGCGCGCGCTGGCGCAGATGCACTGTCACACCGCGAGCACCAAGTCTTCCGCCTGCTCACAGCCGGCAAGTCGGTGGGTGAGATCGGTGCGCAACTGGGTCTGGCGTCCAACACGGTCAGCACCTACCGCACCCGCATCCTCGAGAAAACCGGCACCCGCAACGACGTGGAACTGGCGCTTTACGCAGAACGCCACACACGGCCGCCATCAGGCGATTGACGTGACCACTGGCGTTACCACTGGCCGCGAGCTTGTCCTACGCGAGGGCAAGAGCCATCTGATCCACCGCAGCCTTGTGGCCGCCTATGCTGTCCTATCTGCCGGCGCGCGCTGGCACCAACCATAGGATATCCCCATGACCAGCGTCAACAAAGTAATGACTTCCGATGTGACAAGCATGACTCCCACAGACAGCATCGCTGCCGCGGCACGCGCCATGAGCGAGTTGAACGTCGGCGTTATCCCCGTCTGCGACGCCGGCAAACTGCTGGGCGTCGTCACCGATCGCGATATCGTGATCCGCGCCGTGGCCAAGGGGCTGGACGGCCAAACGCCGCTCTCCGGCATCATGAGCAAGCAGGTGCAGACGGCATCGCCTGAAGATGATCTGGACGATGTGCTCGAACGCATGGCGGACGGCCAGATACGGCGCATGCCGGTCGTCAACGCGGAGGGCGGCCTGGTCGGCATCGTGTCGCTGGGCGACATCGCGGTGAAGGGCAGTGAAGACGAAGCCGAAGTCGGGCAATCACTGGGCGCCATTTCGGCACCCTGAGCCGTAAGCGGGAGCAGGTCAACAAGCCTGCATCCTGCAAACCAGTGCAGGCCCCATTCTGTGCACATCAATGGTGCAGTGACTGCGGCGCGCGCTCCGGGCGGCATTACATGCAGGTGAATAGGTAGCCGCACAAGCCGGCAAATCCTCGCATAGCCCATTCTCCAAAGACCGATACCGGCTACAGCAACGCAACAAATGGCTGCCGAACGCTGATTTTGTAGTGGACGCCCTACAGGCAGTCATGCAGCCTGCCATCAATTTCCGCTGGCAGCGCCGCAAATCAAAAAGTGGCCCACTGCTTGCAAGACAGCCGCATCTTCAACAGAAAAGGTGCGTGCCATGTCTGAATTCTTCTCACCCTATGACGCCGACCAGCCCCTCATGCTCAAGTGCAGCTGCGGCAAGGACCACAGCCCCGCAGACCATCATGCTGCCGTAGCAGCCGATGCGGCCGCCGTCGAACTGCGCAAGCGCAGCCTGACCAGCGAATTTGAAGCCTATTCCAACGAATTCATTGAAGCCACGCTCGTCAAGGCGCTGTTCCCGCAGGACGAAGTTCGCCGCCGCTTTTTGCGCGCCGTCGGCAAGGGCACGGCGATGGCGGCGATTGCCAGCGTGTTGCCCGTGGCCAGCATGCAGGCCATGGCACAGGAAAAAGGCAAGCTTGAAAAAACAAACCTGAAGATCGGGTTCATTCCCATCACCTGTGCCACACCGCTCATCATGGCGCACCCCTTGGGCTTTTACAAACAGCAGGGCCTGGAAGTCGAAGTCACCAAGACGGCCGGCTGGGCGCTGATACGCGACAAGATGATCAACAAGGAATACGACGCGACGCACTTCCTGTCGCCCATGCCGCTGGCGATCTCGATGGGACTGGGCTCCAACGCCACGCCCATGAACGTTGCCACCATACAGAACATCAATGGCCAAGCCATCACGCTGTCACTCAAGCACAAGAACAACCGCGACCCGAAGAACTGGAAGGGTTTCAAGTTCGCGATTCCGTTTGAATACTCGATGCACAACTTCCTGCTGCGCTACTACCTCGCGGAAGCCGGCCTCAACCCTGACACCGACGTGCAGCTGCGCGTGGTGCCGCCGGCAGAGATGGTGGCCAACCTGCGCGCCGGCAACATCGACGGCTTCCTTGGCCCCGATCCGTTCAACCAGCGTGCCGTTTATGAAGAAGTCGGCTTCATCCACCTGCTGACCAAGGACATCTGGAACGGCCACCCCTGCTGCGCTTTCGGCACCTCGACCGAGTTCATCCAGAAGAACCCCAACACCTTTGCGGCCTTGTACCGCTCTGTGCTCACCGCTGCTGCGATGGCGCGCGACCCCAAAAACCGCGAACTGATTGCCAAAGTGATTGCGCCCGCGCAATACCTGAACCAGCCCGAAGCCGTGCTCAACCAGGTGCTGACCGGCAAGTTTGCGGACGGCCTGGGCAACATCAAGACCGTGCCCGATCGCGCCGACTTTGACCCCATGCCATGGCAGTCGATGGCGGTGTGGATGCTCACGCAGATGAAACGCTGGGGCTACGTGAAGGGCGAGGTGAACTACAAGCAGATCGCTGAAAAGGTGTTCCTCATCACCGACGCGAAGAAGTACATGAAGGAACTCGGCCAGCCCGCACGCGAGGGTGCGTATCCGAAGTTCACCATCATGGGCAAGGAATTTGATGCGGCGAAGGCTGATCAATACGCCAAGGGTTTTGCGATCAACAAGATGAGCTAAAGATGCGTCATCTCACCACCGTTCGCCCTGAGCTTGTCGAAGGGTTTTCCGCGTCACGCACATGGCTTCGACAGGCTCAGCCCGAACGGTGCTGTGGTCATACGGGTGCCTGCGCATGAACATCTTCAAAACCCTCGGCTTTCGGGCCGGCGTGGTCTCAAGCGTCCTGCTGGTGATCTTCATCGCCATCTGGTACGCCGCCACCGCCTCTTCTGCAGGCGTGGGCGGGGGCACGTCCGGCATGACAGCCGAGCAGATCGAGTACCAGAAGATGATGGGCAAGGACCCGGGCGCTGCGAAGGCTTCGGGCTTTCCGACACCCATGCAGATGGGCCAGACCTTTGTCAAACAGCTGAGCGACCCCTTCTACGATCGCGGCCCCAACGACAAGGGCATTGCCATACAGCTCGCGCACTCGCTGGGCCGCGTTGGTCTGGGTTTTCTGCTGGCCTGCCTGGTGGCGATTCCGCTGGGGTTCGTGATTGGCATGTCGCCCCTGCTGAGGCGCGCGTTTGACCCCTTCATCCAGGTGCTCAAACCCATCTCGCCACTGGCCTGGATGCCGCTGGCGCTCTACACCATCAAGGACTCGTCCACCTCGGGCATCTTTGTGATCTTTATCTGCTCGGTCTGGCCCATGCTGATCAACACGGCCTTCGGCGTGTCGGCCGTCAAACGCGAATGGCTCAACGTCGCCAGCACGCTCGAAGTCAACCCGATACGCAAGGCCTTCCAGGTCATCCTGCCGGCTGCAGCACCCACCATATTGACCGGCATGCGCATATCGATGGGCATTGCCTGGCTGGTCATCGTCGCCGCCGAAATGCTGGTCGGCGGCACGGGCATCGGCTACTTCGTCTGGAACGAGTGGAACAACCTCTCGCTCACCAATGTGATCTTCGCGATTTTTGTCATCGGCGTGGTCGGCATGCTGCTGGATTTGGCCTTTGCACAAATGCAGAAGGTGGTGACCTATGTGGAGTGATGCCGACTCACGCATCGCAGCAACTGAAGTTGCCAGCCCAAAAAAGAAAGACCACACCATGCAGGGATTTTTGAAAATTGAAGGCCTGAGCAAGGCCTACATCCCGGCCAAACCGGTGTTCGCCAATGTCGGCTTCACGATAGACAGGGGCGAGTTTGTGATCATCATCGGCCACTCGGGCTGCGGCAAGACCACCATCCTGAATGTGCTCGCGGGCCTGGACACCGCAACCTCGGGCCACGTCTTCATGGACAACCGCGAGATCTCCGGCCCCAGCCTGGAGCGCGGCGTCGTGTTCCAGAGCCACGCCCTCATGCCCTGGCTGACCGTGCGCAAGAATATTGCGTTTGCCGTGGTCTCGCGCTGGCCCGAATGGAGCGCGGCGCAGGTCAATGAACACGTCGAAAAATTTGTCGCGCTTGTCGGTCTCAGCCCCGCCATCGACAAAAAGCCCTCGCAGCTTTCGGGCGGCATGAAGCAGCGTGTCGGCATTGCGCGCGCCTTCGCCATACAGCCCAAGATGCTGCTGCTTGACGAGCCTTTCGGTGCGCTCGATGCCCTGACACGCGGCACGATTCAGGATGAACTCATGACCATAGTCCGCGAGACGCACCAGACGGTGTTCATGATCACCCACGATGTGGATGAAGCCATTCTGCTGGCCGACCGCATCCTTTTAATGAGCAATGGGACGGAGAACGAAGGGGGTTACTCCGCCGGAAACATTGCTGAAGAAGTGATTAACCCGCTGCCACGCGAACGTACACGTGCCGGCCTGCACCACCTGCCCGGCTACTACGAGCTGCGCAACCACATCGTCGATTTCCTCGTTTCACGCGCAAAAGCGCACTGAAGCCATTTCATTCCCTTCACAACCTTTCTAACAGGAGCCATAAAAATGAACCGCAACGACATCACTGAAAAGATCATCACCGTCAAGGTCGCCAAAGGCATCACCTGGGAATCGGTCGCCAAAAAGGTCGGCCTCAGCAAGGAATGGGTCACCGCCGGCTGCCTGGGCCAGATGACGTTTGACGACAAGCAGGCCAAGGTCATCGGCAAGATCTTCGGCCTGAATGCAGAAGAGCAGAAATGGCTGCAGGTTGTGCCGTACAAGGGCTCACTGCCAACTCCCGTACCCACCGACCCGCTGATCTACCGCTGGTATGAAATTGTCAGCGTCTACGGCACCACGATCAAGGAACTCATCCATGAAGAGTTCGGCGATGGCATCATGAGCGCGATTGACTTCAGTATGGACATCGTGCGCCAGCCCGACCCCAAGGGTGACCGCGTGAACGTGGTGCTGTCTGGCAAGTTCCTGCCGTACAAGCAGTATTGAGATCACCTGCAACATCTCTGCCATGCAGGGGAGCAGACACAGACCTAGTCCTCAACTTCAGGTCTCGGTGACGGTGTGCCGAAAAGGTTTGAAATGCGCGCTGCTGCATCCACCAGTGCAGCAACCGTTTCCGGTTTGGCCTCTGACGGCAGGTAGTGGATGGAGCCCACCAACGCCAGCGAACCAAACAGTTTGCCACCGCTGTGATAAATCGGAGCAGCGAGCGCGTTGACGCCCATGAAAAGCTCTTCGGGCGCTTCGGCCCATCCTTTTTTTCGCACTAATTCGAGTTCGCCACGCAGGCGGTCAGCGTCGACAATCGTATGCGACGTGCTCTTTTCCAGCGGGCGCTCAAGAATTGCTTTGGCCATCGCAGGGTCGCCGAATGCAAGAACAACTTTACCCTGCGCCGCAGCATGCAGCATGTATTCACTGCCAGGATTCAGGAATATTTCAAGCTGGCTGCGCCCGCGAATTAAATCAAGTACCACGACCTTGCTCTCTGTGAAGGTGGTGATCACTACTGTGTGCCCGACCAGATCGCGCAGGTCTTGCATCACGGGCCTCGCCAGCTTGACCACATCAAAGTGTTTGACCAGCCTTTGTCCCAGCAGGAACAGGCGCCAGCCCACACGATAACGGCTCGAACGCTCTGTTTGCGTGACGTAGCCTTCGTTGCGAAGTACCGCCAGATGGCGGTGAATGCGCGCCTTGGGCATGCCCAGTACTTCGGCGAGTTGTGTCACGCCCATCTCACCGTCGATGTCGGTCAAGACCTCAAGCAGCCGCAGCGACACCAGCGATGTTGAGCCCGTCGGATCGCCGGCCTCGCGGTCCCTCTTCGGATTTTTTGGCTTAAGGCTGGCGGTGTCGGTAGGTCGGGGCAAGGGCTGCGGACGGTAAGGCATCGTGGAAGCTTACACAAGTTCAAAGCGTCTTTAGCCAAGTAGAAAAAGACGCTCACCAAATATATCGTATGTCTGTATTTTTGCCTTGCTGGCATCTTCGGGTAGAACATAGCGGATAGAGCTGCGGCCACGAGAGGCTTGCGGCAGCAAAAAACAACGAATAAAGGTCGTAGAGGAGTCTTGTGTGGTCGGAGCCAGTACTGGGGAATGACCGATCTCAAACCACGCATCTCCCGGCGCATGCACCTGCTTTCGCCCCTCCGTCTCGATGGTGATCTCACCCGATTGCACGCAGCGAATGCCCGGCCCCTGGTGAATGTGGGTGAGCGCCACGCCGCCAGGCGGAAATTTGACGCGGTCACAGCGGATCAGCCAGCCAAATGCCGGGTCCAGATCGACAGCATGCTCGAGCTTGAGCGCTGACCTGGCGGCGGGGGCCGAGCGCAGATCAATACTCACCGGCTGTTCACCTGCGATGAGTTCCCAGCGCCAAATGACGACGTCCTGGTCGCCAGCGATCAGGGTCACCTCTTCGTCACCAAGCCAGGCCGCCTCACTCGCCACGCGCTGCGCGCCGGCGGCAAATTCCACCATGACACTGCCGCTGACCACATACAGGGAGCGAACACGGCGCGGAAGGTAAATCGGGGCATGACCCGCGGGAATAAGGTCTTCAACCAGTCGTAAACGGTATTGCTGCATGTAGATTCCTTTTTTAAAATCAGAAGTATCGTTGATCGATACGTTTATATCTATTAATGGTTTTCACTGATTTTATTCGTTTATAAATGCTAGAAAATTACAAATATCGTGTTTAAGGTATTGATATACGATACAAATGTAAGATTGGTGGAGAGAATGCAAGGCCCTGAGGACTTCGTCTCGCCCATGTGTTACCAATAACAGGAGATATGCAATGAATCTGAACAGAAGGCAGATGCTGGCAGTTGGTGCGGCGGCTTCCGCTGCCGGTCTTGCGCCATCGCTTTACGCACAAACGGCGCCCAACTTTCCCCAAAAACCGCTGACGCTCATCGTCGGCTTCCCGCCTGGCGGCAACATCGACACGGTAGCCCGCACCTTGTCCATCCCGCTGGCACGAAACCTCGGCACCTCGGTTGTGGTCGACTACAAAGCCGGCGGCGGCGGCGCTATTGGCACCGGGCATGTAGCGCGCAGCGATCCGGACGGTTACACACTGCTGGTCGGAATTCCCGAGCAGGTCACTACCCTGCCGCACATGTTCAAGACGCCCTACAAGCTCAACAGTCTCCAGCCCATCAGCCTGGCCAGCCGCACCTCGGTGATCATGGTCACCCGTAAAAATGACGATCGATTCAAGACCTTCGCAGACGTTGTGGCTTTTGCACGCGCCAAACCAGGCGAACTGAATGTGGGACACGCTGGTCCTGGTACGACCAACCACCTGGCCATACTGCAATTTGAAGACGCGACCAGACTGAAGGTGAATTCCGTTGCCTACAAGGGTGCAGCCCCGGCCGTTCTGGGCCTGCTCTCAAACCAGGTCGACGTGATTTTTGACCAGGTCACCAGCTCCATGCCGCACATCAAATCGGGCACTCTACAGGCGCTGGCAATAGTGGGTACCGCCGCTGACCCGGCCCTGCCTGGCGTGCCCACGCTCAAGCAGCTCGGCGTTCGCGAATTCGACTCAACCACCTACGTCGGCGTATTCGGTCCCGCCAACCTGCCGCCTGCAATTGCCAGCACGCTTCTGCAGGCAATCAAAAAATCACTCGCCGACCCCCAAATGGCCGCAACGCTAAGCGGACTGGGTAGCAACGTTTACGCCGGTGACACTGAAGAGTTCAAAAAGATTCTTCAGGTTGGGGACACATTGGCCGCCAACATGGTTCAACAAGGCCGTCTGCGTTCCGACTGACGCGTCCGGCCTGTCCGTATGAGACTGCAAACAAAGGAGTTCAAGTGATTGATGCGAAACAGCGTCAGGCTGCGGCCGACGCGCTGCTGCAGGCCGAAAAAACCCGCCAGCCCATCCAGCAGGTCAGCAAGACCTGGCCAGACATGGAGATAGAAGACTCCTACGCCATCCAGCAGCTGTGGGCTGACGCACGCGTCAAGGCAGGTGCCCGGGTGGTGGGCCACAAGATCGGCCTCACCTCCCGCGCGATGCAAATGGCCTCGAAGATGACCGAGCCTGACTACGGTGTCCTGCTGGACGACATGCTTTACAACGACGGCTCCAAAATTCCAGCCTCGCGGTTCCATATGCCGCGCCTGGAAGTTGAATTGGCCTTTGTGCTCGGCAAGCCGCTCGGCGGGAAACACGTCACGGTCTACGACGTACTCGACGCCACCGCTTACGTCACCCCCGCACTTGAAATCATTGACTACCGGACTGAAGTCCCGCGCGCCATCTGCGACACGATTGCAGACAACGCCGCCGCCGCCGCGATGGTTACCGGCGGGCGGATCGTCAAGCCGATGGACATTGATCTGCGCTGGGTTGGTGCCACACTGTCGAAGAACGGCATCATTGAAGAGTCCGGTGTGTCAGCCGCCGTCATGGGCCACCCGGCCATGGGCATCGTCTGGCTTGCGAACAAGCTGGCGCGCCACGGCATCACGCTGGACGCGGGCCATATTCTGCTGGCTGGCTCGTTCACGAGACCGACGTCGATTGAAGCCGGCGACACCATCCATGCCGACTACGGTCCGCTGGGCTCTATCGGCATCAGCTTCATCTGACCACGCTACTGCGCAAAACCATGGAATTGCCAAAAAACCATTTCAAGCAGGCCCTGTTGCGCGGCGAGCAACAAATCGGCCTGTGGTGCACATTGTCGAACGCGTACGGCATTGAGCTGCTCGCCGGCTCCGGATTTGACTGGCTACTCATCGACACCGAGCATTCACCCAGTGACGTAGTCGGCGTGATGGCGCAACTTCAGGCCATCGCGCCCTACCCGGTGACAGCCGTGGTGCGGCCTGCGTGGAATGACCCTGTGCTGATCAAGCGTTACCTCGACATCGGCGCACAGACGCTGCTGATTCCGTATGTTCAAAACGCCAGCGAAGCAGAAGCCGCAGTCCGGAGCCTCGAATATCCGGCCGCCGGTATTCGCGGCGTCTCGGCCCTCACTCGCGCGAGCCGTTTTGGCCGCGTCAAGAACTACGCAGCCCAATGCCGCGAGCACCTGTGTCTGCTGGTACAGGTCGAAACACTCGAAGCCCTCGACAACCTGGGGTCAATTGCCAATGTGGAAGGTGTGGACGGCGTCTTCATTGGACCCGGCGACCTTGCCGCCAGCATGGGCCTGCTCGGCCAGCCAGGGCATCCAGATGTCGTCTCGGTCATTGAAAATGCCATCCTCCGAATCCGGATGTGCGGCAAGCCAGCGGGCATTTTGACGGGAGACAAGGCGATTGCTCAAAAATGCATCAAGCTGGGGACGACGTTTACGGCTGTAGGGGTGGATGCCGGGATTTTGGCAAACGAGACCACCCGATTGGCTGGAGCGTTTCGGGAGTAAGGTGCAGGACGGTTGCGGCCACAACCGCTGATATCAACTGGTCCACGTGGTGCTGTGGGGCAAGTTCCTGCCATACAAGCAGTATTGAGCCAGTCACTGAGTCAGCCCAAAATGTAAAGTCGACTTTACGTTTTGGGCCTCTACGCACCGCCGGACCCCAAAACAAGCGCCGAAAACCTTCAAAAAGCCTCAAAAAGTGCCGTTTTTAGTGACAAAACGGCTACAGGCCAATAGATACGCACGTGAGCAGCTATTGAATATATAGCAAAGATCAGGTGTCGGCATGCCTCGCCGTGCGCCAGGCCTGTCGAATCAGGTCTAAGGCTTGCCGTGCCAGACCGACGCTACATCAGCGCTACTGGCCACATTCGCCCAGTCACGCAGAAAGGCAATGCTCCTGTCGTGGCTGGCCTGTGCGTAAGCGCCGCAGGCGTCTTCGGCAACGACGGCGCACACCGGCCTTTTCTGCTGCTGCCAGCAGCAAGGCAGCAGCGGGCTTCAAGGTCGCCAGATTCGGCGCATTTCCGGCAAGGCCGTTTTGCATGTCCCACATCACCAGCGCGGTGCGTTTCGCATCGACCAGCTCTGCAAACGATGTGGGCAACTGCTGGAAGTTGAGCGGCCTTGTGCTCATGGCATCACCCCGTTTCTATTTGCCAATGGCGGGCAATATGGTGCCCTTGCTTTCGCCAAAGCCGATGCGTGCATGGCCAGGTTTTTCACACCAGCCGCGCAGGATGACAGCGTCGCCATCGTGCAAAAAGCCGCGCGTCTCGCCGTTGCCCAGCGGCACGGGTCTGGTGCCGCCGTAGGCCAGCTCGATCATCGCGCCGGCCTGGCCTTCGCCCGGGCCAGAGATGGTACCGCTGCCCAGCAGGTCGCCGCTGTTGAGATTGCAGCCGCCCATGGTGTGGTGCGTGACCATTTGCGCAATCGTCCAGTACTGGTGCTTGAAGCTGGTGCCCGAAAGACGCGCCGGTGGTTTGCCCTCGGCGCGCAGCTTGTCGGACTCCAGCAGCACTTCAAGCGAAATGTCGATGGCGCCCTGGGCTTTGTTGGCGGCATCATCCAGATAAGCCAGCGGCTGCGGGTCACCCGCAGGCCGTATGAAGGCCTGGCGGTAAGGCGCCAGTGCCTCCATGGTGACTATCCACGGCGAAATCGTGGTGCAGAAATTCTTGCCGAGGAATGGGCCGAGGGGCGCCATTTCCCAGAACTGGATGTCGCGTGCGGACCAGTCGTTGAGAAGGCAAATACCGAAGATGTGTTTCTCGGCGTCCTTGATGGCAATCGGCTCGCCCTGCGTATTGCCCTGGCCGATGTAGATGCCGAGCTCAAGTTCATAGTCAAGCCGTGCACACGGGGCATAGACTGGCGCGCTCGCACCGGGTGCCATCGCTTGCCCCATTGGCCTGCGGTACTTCTGGCCGCTCACGCCAATGCTGGACACACGGCCGTGGTACGCAATCGGTATCCATTTGAAATTGCTGGTGATGGGGTCATCGGGCCGCATCATCACGCCTATGTTCATCGCGTGGTCGAGCGAGGTGTAGAAGTCGGTGTAGTCGCCGATCTGGGTGGGCACCGTGAACTCGACCTCGCTCTGCGGAATGAGGCAGGCGCGCAGCGCGTCAACCTTGGGCCCGTAAAAAGCTTTCTCAAGCAACTCGAACAGCCCGTGCCGCAAAGCCGACCAGGCGGCTGGCCCCATCGCAAAAAAATCATTGAGCGCAGGCTTCGCACAGTTTTGTGCAGCGGCATGCGCCAGGCCGTCAAGGCAATCAGTCTTTGCGACCTGCGCCATGTCAATCACCTGGTCACCAATCGCCACGCCGCCCCTGAAGGCTTCATTGCTGCCGGCGCGGCGGAACACGGCGAAGGGCAAATTCTGGATAGGAAAATCGCACCCTTCGGCATTGGCGGATGCCACCCAGCTTCTGGCGTGGGCGTTGTGGGTGGGGTTGGGGGTGTTCAGGTCTTGTGTCATGGTTCTGTTTGAAGAAAAAGCGGGCATGTACCCCGGATCGGGTCCGGGGTGACAGGGCTTAAAAGGTGCCTCAGGCCGGCGCCATCAGGCGGTCGTCGAAGATCGCAACAGCACGCGTCCAGCCTGCAGAGGCGCCGCGAATCTTGTGCGGGAAGCACGAGATGTAAAAGCCGGTGGGCGGCAGCACCTCAAGGTTGTGCAGCTTTTCAAGGTGGCAATAACCGATGTCACGGCCAGCCTTGTGGCCTTCCCAGATCAGCGAGGCATCTTTGGTTTCTTCATACTTTTTGGCGGTGTGCACAAACGGTGCGTCCCAGCTCCACGCATCGGTGCCTGTCAGGCGCACGCCGCGTTCGAGCAGATACATGGTGGCTTCATAGCCCATGCCGCAACCGGCCGATACATAGTCGTTTTGCCCATAACGTTTGCCGGCAGCGGTGTTGACGACAACGATTTCCAGCGGCGAGATGGTGTGGTTGATGCGCTTGAGTTCAGCCTCGACATCAGCGGCAGTGACGACATAACCATCGGGCAGCGTGCTGAAGTCAAGCTTGACGCCTGGCTGGAAGCACCAGTCGAGCGGCACCTCGTGAATCGTCAGCGATTTCTCCTGCTTGCCCAGCGCCTTGTTCATGGTGCTGTGGAAGTGGTAGGGCGCATCAAGGTGAGTGCCGTTGTGCGTGGACAGGTTGATGAGTTCGACCGCCCAGCCTTCGCCGTCGGGCAGGTCTTCCTTTTTCAGGCCGGGGAAAAAAGGCTCGATCTGCTCATAGGTGTCTTCATGCGTGAAGTACTGGATCTTGGGCGCAAAGGCGGGTGGGTCGCTGATCACGTCGTTTTCAAGAAAGATGGAAAGGTCAACAATTTTTCTTGGCATGGGGTGTCCTGTTGTGAAGTGGGTTGAACGAATACGAGTGGGCTAGAACGACTGATGCCAATGCACCATCGGCAGCCCGGCGACCGGCGAGCGAAAGAACGGGATGCGCGTGCCGAGCAGGCTGCCGATGTAGGCGGTGCGCAGGTCGGGGCCGCCGAAGGTGATGCTGGCCATCCACGGCGCGATGGTGCCGTGGGTGCGCTGCATGTCGGCGGCGGTGATGGTGCCGGCTTCCATCTTTTCACGGAAGACGGGCGCGGTTTCAGGGTCGCTGTCATCGAGCAGCAGGCGCTTGTCGCCCTGTGGCGTGATGGCAATGAGCTGGTCGACCATGACCAGCGTGCACCAGAGGTTGCCGAACGAATCGAAGGCAATGCCGTCCGGGTAGCCGCCCAGGTGGCTGGGGCCGTAGACCTCGCAGTCCTTCAGCGCCACGCCACCCGGCAGTTCATCCAGCCGCATGCGCGAGATGCAGGGGCCGGTGGTCTCGACGATGTAGAGCCACTCTTCCTTTGCATCAAGCCGTATCTCGTTGGTGAAATAAAAACCGTCGGCGACCACGCGAATGCCCTTGTCGTCGACCACACAGATAAAGCCGTCGCGCACGCGGCTGGCCGCAGCACTGGTCCAGGGGTTCATGCGCGTCGAGACCGTCAGCCAGATGCGGTTTTTTGAATCACGCAGCACAAAGTTGACCTTGCCAATCGGCTGGCCGTCAATGCGGTCATGCAGCGTGCGCGTGCGGCCATCACGCGTCATGACCTCTAGCAGGTCGGTGCCGAAGTTGGAAATCAGGATGTCGCCGTTGGCCGCAAATGCCAGCCCGTTGGGCAGCGTGCCTTGCGTGAGGCGGTCTTCAAATTTGCCTGCCTCGTCTTCGATCGAACCCGCAGCAAACCGCGTATCGGCCGTCTGGCCTATGAAGCGCTGCGAACCATCAGGCGCAATGCGTGTGACACCGCCGCGCGCATCTGCGGCCCACAGCGTACCGTCACGCTCGGCCAGTATGCACTCAGGTCGTTGCAGGTCTTTGCCGATGTAGCCAATCGCCGCGCGATCAACCGTGAAACCATCGAGGGGATTGGATGCTGTCATGGATGTTGCCATTTCAGAAAGCGTTTTTCAAAAGCGGCAAGCAGGGCGCTGCTGGCAAAACCAATCAGGCCCAGCAGCACAATGCCGGCAAACAAATCACTCGCGCGAAAAGCGCGTGCGGCCAGCAGGATGGCCTGGCCCAGGCCGGGTTGCGAAGCGATCATTTCACCGACCACCGACACGATCAGCGAGACCGTGAGCGACAGCCGCATGCCGGCCAGGATGTCGGGCAGCGCATTCGGCAGGCCCACCTTCCAGACAAAAGCACCGCGTGACAGCTGCAGGCAGCGGGCCACCTCCTGCAGGCGCGGCTCGACAGCAGCAAAGCCGTGCACGGTGGCCAGCAGCACGGGCCACATCGCGCCGAATGCAACCACCGACAGCACCATGTTCGGGTTCAAACCAAAAATTGAAATCGCCAGCGGCAGCAGCGCCGATGCCGGCAAGGGCCGCATGAATTCGAGCGTGGGCTGCAGGTAGGCGCGTGCATTGGCAGAAATGCCTATCAGCGCACCGAGCGCCACACCAATCAGCGAGGCCAGCAGCCAGCCTTCGAACATGCGGGTGATGGTGGCCCAGGTGAACTCTTTCAGCTCGCCATCGGTCAGGCCATTCTTCAGACTGAGCCAGGTGGCTTCGGGTGTGGGCAAGAACACCTTGCTGATCCAGCCCTGGTGGCTGGCCAGCCACCACAGCGCCATGATGGCGATAAACACCGCTGCAGAACCAGCCCATGACGCCGGCCCGGTACCTGACGGGCGCAGCGGTTTGCTGATCAGTGGAACTGTCACTGCCGTACTCATGCCACAGCTCCCATGCGGCGGTTGACCCAGCGCTCAAGCCTGAGCGCGCCGAAGTTGATGGCGTAACCGACCACACCAATCCAGAACAGCCAGGCCAGCATCAGGCCAGGGTCCATGCTTTGCTGCGCAATCATCATGGCGTAACCCATGCCGTTGGGGTTGGCTGCGACCTCGACAGTGACTGCGACGACCAGCGCGATGGAAACCCCAAGGCGCATGGCGACAAACAGGCGCGGGACTATGGCCGGCAGGATGATCTTGAAGGCGCGTTGCGCCGGGCTCAGGCCCAGCACACGGCTGACTTCGAGCAAACGTGGCTCGACCTGCTGCACCGCCGCCTGCGTGAGGATCATCAGCGGCCAGAACGATGCAAACGCCACGATGGAGAACTCCATACGCAAACCAAAACCAAACACCAGCATCGACAGCGGTATCAGCGCCACCGAAGGCACAGGCCTGAACACCTCAATCGAAAAGAAGGCCATGCGGGCCGTTCGTTTGGACAGCCCCAGAACAATGCCCGACGCAATGCCCAGCACAGCGGCGATCAGCAGACCGAGCGCGGCAGCGCCCAGCGTGAAACCGGTAGCGCCCCAGAGTGAGCCATCGGTAACGGCCGTGACGAAGGACTTGATGGCTGCAGTAGGGGGCGCAATCGCATCGCTGTTTTTACCAATGGTGCGTGCGTACCACTCGTAGCCACCCAGTGCAGCCACGGGAAACCACCATGGCCGTAATTTGGCCCCCACGCTTTTCACTGCGTGTAATGCGCTGCCCCCCGGGGGGGCCGTGCCTTGCTTGGGGCGGCCCGGCGCTGCGGCGGCTACTACATGGTCATCCACCGGATCAGTCATGGCTTTGCTCGATGAAGGCGAAGAGCTCACGGCGCAGCTTCAGAAACTCGGGGTGCTCCTTGGTTGAAAGCTGATCGCGCGGTCTGGGGATCTGCACATCGATCATGCGCGCCAGGCTGGGCCGGCCCGGACCAGGGTTGGCCTGCAGCGCAATCACGCGGTCACCGAGGTAAATCGCTTCTTCAAGATCATGCGTGACAAACAGCACCGTCAGGCCCTCATCGCGCACCAGCCGGGCCAGTTCGTCCTGCAGGCTCTGCCGCGTCAGCGCATCGAGTGCGCCGAAGGGCTCGTCCATCATCAGCACTTCGGGCTTCTGCGCCAGGCAGCGTGCGATTTGCACGCGCTGCTGCATGCCGCCTGAAAGCTGCGCCGGAAATTTGTAGGCGTGTTTTGAGAGACCCACTTTGGCCAGCACGTCGGCAATGCGCGCAGGCCGTTCTGCAGACGGCACACCTGCGGCTTCAAGTGCGAGGCTGATGTTGCCTTCCACACTGCGCCAGGGCAGCAGCGCACGGCCGTAGTCCTGGAACACAAACGCGACTTCGCGCGTGGGTTCTGTCACCAGCTTGCCGTGGCGCCGCACCTCACCGCCGCTGGCCAGCAGCAGTCCGGTGGCGGCACGCAGCAAGGTGGTCTTGCCGCAGCCGCTGGGGCCGACGATGCAGACAAACTCGCCCCGCCCCACGTCAAAGGAAGTGGGCGAGAGAATCTCGCGCCCGCCGAGGTGTATGGCCACCTCGTTAAAGGTCAGTATCGGGGTGCTTGTCATTTTTTTGTATAGGTCGGGAACTTACCGCAGGACGCAGGCCCTGGCGTATTCCACTTCCATTGGAAGCGAGAACAAGGCGCGAAGTCGAGGGCAGTGCTACAGCACGGCAAGACGAAGCAACGCAGTTATCGCTTTCAATGGGAATGGAATTACTTGAAGATCAGGTTGGCGACCTTCGGATCGGTCTGCAGCATGCCCTGATCCTTCATCAGGCCAACCCAGTAGGCCATCTGCTTTTCAGACACGCTGGGGCCGGGGGGCGAGATCTGCACCTTGGCCACCACTGCCGGCGGCAGCTTGGTGTATTTGGCAATGGCGTCGCGCACCGCGCCGTCGTTCTTGGGTTGGGCCATGAAGGTGGCGGCTTCCTGGACGGCTTCACGGAACAGCCTGACCTGCGCGGCGTTCTTCGTTGCCCAGTCGCGTTTTGCCGCGTACAGAATGGTGTGGTTGCCGGCCTCAAGGAAGGTTGAGTAGTACGAAGCCACGTAACCCACGCCGCTGTCGACGATGCGGCTCATGAACGGGTCGGCCGTGACCACGGCGTCAATCGATCCGCCGCGCAGCAGGTCGCCGTGCTGGGGGAAGGACGCTTCGACGAAGTTGACCTTCTTGTAGTCAACGCCGCTCTGCTTGAGCCAGGCACGGAAGGTCACGTGCAGGAAGGCGCCCAGGCCGGGGACGCCGACCTTTTTGCCGATCACGTCCTGCGCAGAACGGATGCCGGAACCGGCCTTGGCCACCAGACCGAAGCCCGTGATGGTCTTGGAGGTGATGCCGCCGCCTGCGACCACGACGTGATCCAGCCCGCCTTCAACCGACTGCAAAAACACGGAAGGCGTCGGGCCGCCCATCTGCAGCGAATCGGACTGGATGGCAGCAGGAATGGTGGAGTTCAGGGGAATGAACTTCAGCTCGACATCGAGCTTGCGTTTGGTGAAGTAGCCCTGCTCTGCCGCCACGAAGACCGAGGCGAAATCGGTCACTGCCGTGTAGCCGAACACGATCTTGCCGGACTGTGCCAGCGCAGGGAATGCCAGCGCAGCGGATGCAGCGCCCAGGGTGCCCAATGCGGCGCGGCGATTGATGGTGGGGTTGTTCATGCTTGTCTCTTTCTGTTTTTGAGGTTGCGGGTTTTGGGTGAGGGTGAAGTGGAAGGTGAAGTGGAAAGCGGGGAACCTGCAGCCGCGGGCGCGAGCGCAGCGCGCAGGCCGCCCACAATGAAATGGGCCAGCATGCCGGCCGCCGAAGGGTCGGCCGGGCTGGCATCGCCCTGCGCCAGGCGTTTGACCCGGTGGTCGCTGATGTGGTGCAGCAGCGCGCCCAGCAAAAACTGGTAGCCCCAGGCCACCTGCCCGCGTGTGGCATGCGGGAAGACCTTGTTCATCGCATCAATGAAGGCATGCGCCAGCGGGTCAAAAAAATCACGCAGCACGCGGTCGGTCTGGTCCTGCGAGATATACAGCTCGCGCGCCACCAGCAGGGCGTAATACTCGCCTTCGGCACTGGCGCGCAGGCGCAGCACCGGGCCGATGAAGGCCTCGATGATGCGCGGCAGCGTGTCGGGATGCAGCGGGTCGCCCTTGACCTCGCGCAGGCCTTGCAGCCGCTCTTCAATGGTGGAATTCCAGTGCGCGAAGATGGCGTAGAACAGCTCATGCTTGGGGCCGTAGTGGTAACCCACCAGCGCAAGAGGCACGCCCGCCTCGTCGGCAATCTGGCGGATGCTGACGGCGTGGTATCCGTGCTGCGCAAACAGCTTTTCAGCCGCCAGCAGGATGTCGGCCTTGCGGTCAGGTTTTGTATTTCGCGCGGGTTTTTTGACCGATGGCGTGAGCGTTATTTTCGGCAGACGCGCACGGCCAGCCCTGGCGGGGGAGGGTGCGGGTCGGGCGCTGCTCAGCATGGGGCGTACTGTACGAGCGTACAAAATAATTGAACACGCGTACAAACCCTGAGGCAAGGCCTGAATCACAACCTGTGCGACGGCAGTCGCCCAAGCAGTCAAAATAGCGGGATGAATTCTTTAGACGGCATCCGCGTTCTCGATCTTTCCCGCGTACTGGCGGGCCCCTGGTGCACCCAGAACCTTGCAGACCTTGGTGCTGACGTCATCAAGATAGAGCGCCCCGGCGCCGGTGACGACACACGCACCTGGGGCCCGCCTTTCCTGAAAAATGACCGGGGCGAAGACACGCAGGAAGCCGCCTATTACCTGGGCGCCAACCGCAACAAGCGCTCGGTCACCTGCGACATCGCCAAAGCCGAAGGCCAGGCGCTGATACGCGAGCTGGCCGCGCACTGCGACGTGTTTGTGGAGAACTTCAAGGTGGGCGACATGGCACGCTATGGGCTGGACTACGCCTCGCTCAAGGCCATCAACCCGCGCATCGTGTACTGCTCGGTCACAGGGTTTGGGCAGAACGGGCCCTACGCCGACCGCGCCGGTTATGACTACGCCATACAGGGCATGGGCGGGCTGATGAGTGTGACCGGCGAGCGTGACGACATTGGCGGCGGCCCGCAAAAGGTGGGCGTTGCGGTGGCTGATCTGATGACCGGCATGTACGCCACGGTGGGCGTACTTGCCGCGCTGCGCCATGCCGAAAAAACCGGTGAAGGCCAGTATGTGGACATGGCGTTGCTCGACACACAGGTCGCCATGCTGGCCAACCTGGGCGCCAACTACCTTGTCAGCGGCAAGGTGCCGGGCCGCATGGGCAATGCCCACCAGAACATCGTGCCCTACCAGGTATTTGAGACTGCGCCTGCGGCAGATGGAACCAAAGATCACCTGATCCTCGCGGTCGGCAACGACTCGCAGTACGTGAAATTTTGCGGTGTCGCCAACATCCCCGAACTCGGCGTGAACCCCCTGTTTGCGAAGAACAGCGACCGCGTGAAGAACCGCGCGCAGCTTGTCCCGATTCTTGAAACCGTGCTCAAGACCCGCACCAAGGCCGACTGGCTGGCCGCGCTTGAAGCCGCCAAGGTGCCCTGCGGCGCGATCAACAACCTGGCCGAAGTCTTCACCGACCCGCAGGTGGAGGCGCGCAACATGGTGACCGAATGGCAGCACCCCTTGCGGGCTGATTTGCGGCTGGTGTCTAGCCCCATCAAGCTCAGCGTCACACCGGTGCGCACCGACCTGCCGCCGCCACGCCTGGGGCAGCACACCGATGAGGTGCTGCGCAGCGTGCTGAACTACGGCGACGCCAGGCTGTCTGGCCTGAAAGACGGCAAGGTCATCTAGTGAAATTCACAACTGGCAAACGGCAATCCCTGGCTTTGATGGCAGGCGGCGCGCTTGCCCTCGCTGCGCCGTCGCTGGTGTTTGCGGCGGACACCGCCTTGCCGGTGCCACCTTCCCTGCCGCTGGCCGCGCAGGCCGCTGCTGCCAAGGGCGAACCGCTGGTGCTGCTCATCAGCCTGCCCGGCTGCCCGTATTGCGAGATGGTGCGGCGCAGCTACCTGCTGCCCATGCGCGCCGAGGGCCTGCAGGCCTGGCAGCTCAACATCACGGACCGCAGGGCCTCACTCACAGGTTTTGACGGCAAACCCGTCAGCCCGGAAGTGCAGGCCGGCTTGTGGAAGGCGACTTTCACCCCGACCGTGCTGTTTCTGGGGCCGCAGGGCCAGATGCTGGCGCCGCCGCTGGTCGGCATCGCCGTGCCGGACTTCTACGGCGCCTACCTGGACGAGCGCCTGGCCACGGCGCGCAAGGCGCTGGTCCGTTAACCGTCTCGTCCCAACGCAGGCTTGAGACTGAATTGCTATATTTTTAGTAGCTGCTCACGCTCATATCCATTGGCCTACAGCCCGATTTGGCCCCTAAAAATGGCCTTTTTGGGCTGTTTTGACGGCCACCGTAAGCCCAAAACAAGCCAGACGCACAAAAAGTTAATATGGAAGTTAACTTTTGACAACTTTTTAACGTGTACGTTAAATTTTTAATGCCTACGTTAAAAATTTTTCAGTTGATGCCGTGGCAGGCGCTCGGAGCACTGAACCAACACCTTCACTTCATCGCGCCAAAGACTTTCTTCAGGATCGCGCTGCCGGTACCGACCGGGTCCTGGCGTATCTTCTTTTCTTCCTCGCCGATGATGAGGTAAAGCCCGTCGAGTGACTTGCCGGTCACGTACTGCTGGATGTTGGCGTCTTCTTTCTTGACCAGGCCAAAACCTGCGGCCTTGCCGGCGAACTCGTTGTATTTGTTGGCGAGGCCCACCTTTTCAGTGGCCTTGGTCACCACCGGCAAAAACTTCACGCCCAGCGGCGCGCGGGTTTTTTCGGCAAAAAAGGTGGTGACGGAGGTTTCGCCGCCGGTGAGGATGTTCTTGGCGTCGGTCACGCTCATGTTTTTGACGGCGCTGACCAGCAAATCCTTGCCCATGGGGACGGCGGCTTCGGCGGCGCGATTCAGCGAGGTGACGAGCTCATCAATGCGCTTGCCCTGGCCGAAGTTTCTGAGCAGGCTGGAGGCGTCTTCCAGAAAACCTGGCAAGGGAATGCGAACTTTCGGGTTGCCGAGGAATCCATCTGTCTTGCCCAGCAGGGCAACGGCCGCGATGGCGCCTTTTTCGAGGGCGGTTTTCAGGCCGGCACTGGCGTCGGTATTGCTGATGCCGGCCAGGTCGCCCAGCGACAGGGCATGCGCCTGCTGGTAGGTGGCCAGTATCAGTGCGCCCAGCGCGCTTACACCGGCCTTGTTAAAATTGCGACGTTGCATATGAGTACCACCATGAATCAATTTTTGACCGCCCCAGTATGCCGCATGGCTGCAGCGGCGGTGCTTGCCGTGGCGAGCGTGGCGGGTCTCTACGGCTGCGGCGGCGCGCAGGCTGCGCCAAATTCGACCTTTGTGTTGCTCGACGGCAGCAAACAGACCACGGCAGACCTCAAGGGCAAGGTCACGCTGGTCAACTTCTGGGCCACCAGCTGCGTCACCTGCGTGGCGGAAATGCCCAAGGTCATCGCCACCTACAACAAGTACAAAAGCCAGGGCTACGACACCATGGCCGTCGCCATGAGTTACGACCCGCCCAGCTACGTCGTCAACTACACCGAAACCCGCAAGCTGCCCTTCAAGGTCGCCATCGACAACACGGGCGCCGTGGCCAAGGCCTGGGGCGACGTGCAGCTGACGCCCACCACCTACATCGTCAACAAACGCGGCGAGATCGTCAAACAGTATGTTGGCGAGCCGGACTTTGCAGCTTTGCACCAGTTGATTGAGAAGCTGCTGGCTGAGAGCTGAGCGGCAACATCCACAACAAAAAAGCCGTCTGCATGAGCCGGCTTTTTTGCTTTTAATGACTAGCCTTGTGCGGGAGCCGGCCACTGCCTGTCGACCAGCGAGGCCCAGAACCTGGCTTTGCCAGCCGCCATGGCCTGCCGGCCCAGTTCGGCACTCCACCATGCATCAGAGCCAAACTCTGCGCGCCACGACCACAGGCGCCGTGTGTAAAAACCCAGCGTGTGTTCGTGCGTAAAACCAATTGCACCATGCACCTGGTGCGCTACACCAGCCGCCAGCCCGGCGGCCTCGCTGCATCGGGTCTTGGCGACGGCAATATCAAAAGCCGAGTCGCCGCTGCCGCTCCAGGCGGCCAGCGCGGCAACGCGTGACGCGGCCACATGACCTGCCAGTGTTGCCAGCATGTGCTGTATGACCTGGTTCTGACCCAGCTGCTTGCCGAACTGAACACGCTCACCGGCATACTGAATCGTCAGATCAAGGACGCGCTGCATGGCGCCGGTGATCTGCGCACTGCGTACCAGCGCACCGGCAAGGCGCACCGGGCTGATGCCGCTGCTGCCAGTGCCAGCAGGCATGTCAAAACTGCCGCTGGCCCGCACCACAGCACCGCCGAATCGCAGTCTTGCACCCGCTTCCCGGGCCATGTTGAGCCAGGCCTGTTTGCTGACGCCATCTTCCGGCCTGAGGCCCACGAGATGGACCTCGCACACCCCATCACGGACATCCGCAGCGACACCCCAATCAGCAGCGCCGGCCCAGCACACCTTGACTTCGCCAGTCAGCACAACCTGCCCTGCTGCGTTGCGGGTGAACTCTAGGGCTTGGGCGCTTGCAGAGACATCTATCAGCACGCCAGGCCCTGCGGGCGGTGTGATGCCGGCACGGGACAGCAGCCAGCAGGCCATCAGCGCATCCGCGACCCCCACACCGGCTGCGTGGTAGCCCGCCAGATATACGATGGAGAAAACATCGCCGGGTGCAGCACCGATGCCGCCCAGCTCTTCAGTCTGCAAGGCGGTGTCCAGGCCGAGGTCGGCGCAGGCCTGCCAGACAGTCGGCGAGGGGCCATCGCGGTCAAAACGGGCAAGTTCGCCCGGGGTGAACAGGCCTGCAAACAGGCGAGTCACGCTGTCCTCGATCATGCTGCTGAGTTCGTTCATCGCAGGCCCAGTCCGCGCGCGATGATGCCGCGCAAAATCTCGCGTGTGCCGCCACGCAGTGAATAAGACACGCTGGCCTGCACAGAATAGTCCGCCACAGCATCGAACGCGCTTTGGGCAGGAAAGTCGTAGTCGCCGAACAGGGTGTAGGCGACTTCGGGAAGGCGCTGCTCCAGCAGCGCGCCCTGGTCCTTGACGAGCGCTGCAGAAAAGCCAGCATCTTCGTGGCGCGCCAGCTTGCCTGCAACCGCCGTCGACATCTGGCGCAGGCAGGCATAGTCCGCGACCAGCCGGCCTATCTCGACGGCCTGGCGGTCTTCGTTCGGGTCCGCCACATCCAGCATCTCCAGAAGCAGCTGTGTGCTTGAAAGATAGCGCTCGGGCCCGCTGCGTTCAAAAGCCAGCTCTGATGTGACCTGCGCCCAGCCATCACCGGGCCCGCCAATGAGGCAGTCGTCAGGCACAAAACACTGGTCGAGGATGACGGTATTGAAGTCGGCATCGCCCACGATGTTGCGTATTGGCGAGACCTTTACTGCCGGGTTATTCATGTCGACCAGGAACTGCGACAGGCCCTTGTGACGCTCCTTGCCCACCGTTTCCGTGCGGGCCAGCGCGATCATGTAATGCGCATGCTGCGCGAACGAGGTCCAGAGCTTGGTGCCGTTGATGACCCAGCCGCCTTCGACGCGTTTGGCGGTGGTGCGAATCGAGGCGAGGTCGGAGCCGCTGTCGGGCTCGCTCATGCCAATGCAGAAATAGGTTTCCCCTTTTGCAATTCCTGGCGCCAGCCTTTCGGCAAGCTGCGGCGCGTAGCGGATCAGCAGGGGCCCGCTCTGCCTGTCGGCAATCCAGTGGGCGGCAACCGGCGCGCCTGCGGCCAACAGCTCTTCCATCACCACATAACGCTCCAGGAAAGAGCGCTCGGCACCACCGTATTCTTTGGGCCAGGTCATGCCTATCCAGCCTCTGGCGCCCAGCTTTCGGCTGAAAGCCGGGTTGACGGCAGTCCAGTTCCGGGCGCGTTCAACTTCAGGAATCGCCGCCATTTCTGCAGCAATGAACTCACGCACTTCACGGCGCAAGGCGTTGGTCGATTCAGGCAGGCTTTCCAGCGCCTCAAAAGCAATGGCAGCCAAAGTCAGTGATCCTGAAAAATGGGCGGGGCGCTTTTCTGCAAATGCATTGAGCGCCTCGTCGTGGTCTTTGGTCCAGTGCGCCAAGGCCTGGAAGCTGGCCGACATCTCCAGCAGCGTATCCAGCCGCGTGTGCTGGCCTTCACGCAGCAGACGTTTGGTGAGGCGCAAGGCATGGCCGGGGTTTTTGGCGATGCGCGCGGCTAGCGCCTGCGCCTCGCCCATCAGGTCATCAGGCGCGACGACTTTTGACACCAGACCGTATTCAAGCGCCTGCTGCGCCGTGATGGCATCGCCGGTAAAAGCCATTTCGCAGGCGCGGCTCATGCCGACAGAGCGCGGCAACAGCCATGCGCCGCCATCACCCGCCACCAGGCCTATGCGTACAAAACTTTCGGCAAAGGTGGCCGCGCTGCTGGCAATACGCATGTCACACATGGTGGTGAGGTCACACCCGGCGCCAATGGCGGGCCCATTGACAGCCGCGATGGTGGGGACTTCAAGGTTATAGAGCGCCAGCGGTATGCGCTGTATGCCGTTGCGGTAGGCCTGGCGGGACAGGGCGGGCTCGCCCAGCCCGGTACCCAGCGAGGCCCTGATTTTTCTCATGTCGCCACCCGACGAAAAGCAGCTGCCTGCGCCGGTGAGGATGACGGCGCGGACGCGGTTGTCGGCATTGATGCGTTCACATGCGTCAATGATCTCCTGGCCGTCCAGCTCGCCTATCAGCGCATTGCGCGCCTCCGGCCGGTTCATGGTCAGGGTGACGACCGCGCCGTCCTGCTCGAAGCGTATGAAGTCTGTCATGGCTGCACGGCCTCAAGCACGGGTTCTGCAACTCCCGTGTGCGGCAGCAGCTGCTGCAGGTCTTCGGCCGACAGGCCCAGGCCACCAAGGACTTGTGCACTGTCCTGACCAAGGCGCGGCGCATGCCGGCGCAATTTATAGGGCGACGCGCCAAAGCGCACCGGCGGCCGCACCGAACGGTAAGCGCCCTCGGTCGGGTGTACCGATGACTCCATCAGGCCCACAGCCTGTACGTGCGGGTTCTCGTCAATGTCCTGCAATGCAATCACCGGCATGCAGGGTATGCCAGCGCTGTCGCACAGGGCCACCCATTCGCCTGTGCTGCGTTTTGCTGCCTCAAGATTGACGATGCTGTAGAGCGCATCCACGTTCTGGCCACGCGCATTGATGTCCGAGAAACGCGCATCGACTGCGGTGTCAGCCATACCGACCATGCGGAAAAAATCGGACCAGTTTCGGTCTGAATAGGGGAGGATGCAGATCCAGCCATCTGCCGTTTTGTACGGCTTGCGGTGGGCCGACAGCTGGCGCGCAAAACCGACAGGGCCAAGCGGCGGCTCGAATGCAGAAGGACCCAGGTGCTCGGTCATCATGAATTCGATGGAGGTTTCAAACATGGGGACTTCGATCTCCTGGCCTTCGCCGGTGCGGCTGCGGTACAGCAAGGCTGCCATGACGGCGTAGGCAATCGTCTGGCCGGCGATCTTGTCGCACATTGCGGTGGGCACGTAGCGCGGCGTGCCATGCACCTGGCCATGCAGGGCCGCCATGCCGCAACCGGCCTGGATGATGTCGTCATAGGCGGCCTTGTCGGCATAAGGCCCCTCAGAGCCAAAACCGCGCGCTGCGCACAGCACAACTTTTGGGTTGACCTTGCTGACTGATGTCCAGTCGAGCTTGAGTCTCCTGGCCGGGGCGGGCCGCAGGTTGTGCACGACCACATCACTGCGTTCAATGAGCTTGTCCAGGGCACGCCGCGCGGCTGCATTCTTCAGGTCAAGTACCACGCTGTGTTTGTTGCGGTGAAGTTGCAGCACCGAGCCGCCCATACCTTCGCTGCGGCTGGGGCCGTACTGGCGAAAGGCGTCTCCCTCGGGCGCTTCAACCTTGATGACCTCTGCGCCCAGGTCTGCCATGATGTGGGTGGCATACGGACCCATGATCACGGTCGTCAGGTCAAGAACGCGGATGCCGGCAAGCGGGTCTGTACTCATGTCTGCAATGCATTGGTGTGAATCATTTGATGCTATCGGCGCGGTGTTAAAAGTAAAATTAATTATTCGACTTCTGTTATTAGCCAATGATTGATATCTCCTCACGTGTGCTACGCGCCATGATTGCCCTTGACGAGCTGCGCAATTTTTCGCTCGCGGCCGAGCGCTGCCACGTAACGCAGTCCGCCCTGAGCCAGATGGTGCGCAAGCTCGAAGATGATGTCGGGCTGCAGCTGGTTGACCGCGACAGGCGCCATGTGCAGTTCACTGCCGAAGGCCTGCGTTTTGTCGCGACGGCGCAGCGCGTTATGCAGGAGCTTGATGACATCGACATCGACCTGAAAGACCACGCATCCGCACGCCGGGGACGTATCAATATCGCCTCCTTGCCCTCCCTGGCTGCGCACTGGCTGCCGCCCATCGTGGCCGCTTACAAGAAGGCTTTCCCCGGCATAGAACTGGGGCTGTTTGACTCCACACCGCTGCGGGCGCTGGAACTGGTAAGACTGCGGCAGGCCGACTTTGCCATCACGGCAGACGGGCCGGGAAGGCCTGGCCTGGAGGCGCGCCTGCTGTTCAGGGAAAAGTTTGTATTTGCCTGCCACCGCTCGCACCCGCTCGCGCAAAAACGCAGGCTCGCACTGACAGACCTGGACGGCTGCAGCTACATACGACTGATTCGCAGCGGTAGTATTGCCCAGCATCTTGAAAGCGCCCTGCGCAGCATTGCACTGCAGGACACGGGGCTTGAAGTCGAGCAGGTGGCAACCGTGGCTGGCCTGGTCGCGAGTGACCTGGGCGTGAGTGTGGTGCCCGAACTGACGGTGCCTTATTTCGATACCAAACAGGTGGCCATCGTCGAGCTGGACGCACCTGAGCTCAACCGGCCGGTGTATGTGGTGACTGCAGCGGGCAAGACCCTTTCAAAAGCTGCGCAGGAATTTGTTGACCTGCTGGACCGCAGCGAACTTGCCCTCGAAAAGACTCGCGCGGCGGGCAAAACGGCAAAGACGAAAAAGTAAGCAGGGTCGCAGCCAGCTGGACCCCGCGCTCATGAAGCGATGTGGTATCCGCCATTGACAGAGAGGTTCTGCCCGACGATGTACGAGGCGGCGTCGGACAGCAAAAAACAGATGGTCTTGACGACTTCGTCAGGCTGTGCCCAGCGACCCATGGGGATCTGGCTCAGGATACGGTCGCGGAATTTTTCGCCGCGTATGGTGTCGGTCATGGGCGTCTCAACCACACCAAAGCTGACGGTGTTGGTGCGTATGCCGAAGCGCGCCCATTCACGCGCAGCAGCCATGCTCAGGCCGACAACACCGGCTTTGGCCGCCGTGTAGTTGATCTGCCCGATGGAGCCGCGCCGTCCTGCATCGGAGGACACGTTGACAATGGCACCAGGATTTTTTTCCCCGTCATTGGCTCTTGCCAGCATGGTCTTGCCCACAGCCTGCAGCCACAGGAAGGACCCGGTCAGGTGCACGTCAATCACGGTGTTCCACTGATCAAGTGTCATCTTCTCAATGAGTGCGGGCCTGACTACGCCTGCGTTGTTGACAAGGCCGTCAATTTTGCCAAAGCGGGCCAGCACCTGCGCAATGGCGCTCTCGACGAATACTGGGTCGGACACACCGCCCAACAGCGGCATGAAATGCGCTTTGTCGGCAGTGCCTGCAAGCTCGGCCAGCCCGGCTTCGTTGAGGTCAACACCTGCAACATTGGCGCCCAGCTGCAGGCAAAGTTCAACGGTGGCGCGGCCTATGCCCTGGGCGGCACCGGTGACCACAATCGTGCGGCCTTTTAGCGTGAGTATGTCGTTCATGAAAATTCCTTGTGTGCTTGGGGGCGTGTCCGTTCGCCCGCGGCCAACACGGCGCCGCCTTCAAGAGCTGTTAAAGAGTGGCGTCGCTGCCCAGGATGACCACTGCCTGGCTGGCAAGCTCTCCGCCGTTGCCATGCGCCAGCGCAATATCAACGGAAGGGATCTGCCGATCTCCGGCTATGCCCATCAGCTGCTGCGTGGCTTCGACCATGGTGAACAGACCATACATGCCGGGGTGAACGCATGACAGGCCGCCGCCATTGGTGTTGACCGGCAATGAGCCGCCCGGAGAGATATGCCCCTCTGCGACAAAACGGCCGCCCTCGCCTTTAGGGCAAAAGCCGAGGTCTTCGAGGAAGAGGATGGTATTGATGGTGAAGGCGTCGTACACCTGTACCACGTCTACGTCGGCAGCCTTGATACCTGCCTGACTGTAGGCCCGCGCACCCGCCTCGCGCGCCGCTGTGGTGGTCAGGTCGGGCATGTTGGTGATGTCGCGGTGGGACGTGGCCGCAGCCGCACCGAGGACATAGGCTGGGCGTTTGACCAGTTCTCTCGCGCGGTCGGCCCCGACCATGACCACCGCAGCGGCACCATCGGACACCAGGCAGCAATCCCGCACACCCAGGGGGTCAGACACCATGCGCGAGCCCAGGTAATCGGCCATCGTCAGCTCTTCACGCATGGTCGCTTCGGGATTGAGCTGTGCCCACTTGCGTGCAGCGAGTGCCACATGGCCAAGCTGCTCCTTGGTGGTGCCGAATTCATGCATGTGCCGCGCAGCCGCGAGCGCATAGGCCGAGAGCGGCCGGATGCCGCGATAAGGCTGCTCGTAAATCGATGGGCGCAAGGGCGTGACCAGCTTGCCCGAAGCGCTGCGCTGGTTGCTGCCGTAGGCGATCAGCGCAACATCGCATTGCCCTGCAGCCAGCGCCATGCTGGCGAGCGCGCAGTGTGTCTGGAACGAGGAGCCGCCCGTACGGTTGTTGTCGGTGATGCGCGGGTGTATGCCGAAATATTCAGCCATGCTCAGGCTTGAAAAAATATCGTCGGGCAGGCAGATCATTAGCCCGTCTACATCGCCAGGCGTGAGACCCACCTGTTGAAGGGCCTTGAGTGAGGCCTGTACCGCCAGTTCCATGGCGCTGTAGCCTGGGGCTGCGCCCATGCCAAAGGTTGCAGCAGAAACAATCGCGGCCTGACCTCGCGGGAAAGCACCAGAAACTGTCATGACGGTACCTTCTGGACGGAACTGCGGGGCTCGAACACCAGCAGGGCCTGGCCGTTTTCCTCAATGATTTTTGCCTGGACCTGCATGCCTATCCTGACCTGTGCCGCAGCGATGCCGTCGACACGCGACATCAGGCGCGGGCCTTCTTCGAGATCAATGAGCGCAAGGTTATATGCAGGCTCAGGCGGCTTGGGATGCAGCACGGTCACCGAGTACACGGTGCCGAGGCCAGAGGCTTCCACCCATTCGAGGCTGTCACCAGTTACGGGCTCGGCGAGTCGTGGATAAAAAACATGGCGCCCGCTTTTGGGGCTACGCTGGATCATGAAGCGGCCTGCCGCGAGGAAGGCCAGGTATTCCTTTTCAGGAAAGCTTGTGTGCATGGTGTGGGTTGTCGTTTCTGGATAGCGTGGCGGGACGCCGTGGGCTTCAGTCCGTTTGCGTACTTGCCAGTGTGTCGTCACGCTCTGCGGTTTGCTCTTGTGACTTTGCCGTCATGACCGGTACGGTCGCCTTCGGATTGTCGATGCCGAATTCCTTCAACACCTCGTCGGTATGTTCACCAAGTACGGGTGGATGCCTGTAGACGGAAGACGGCGTGGCACTGAAGATGATGGGCGGCGCGATCATGGTGATCCGGCCTTCGCTGGGGTGGTCCATGCCCTGGAACATTTCAACTGCCTTGAGGTGCGGATCATCAATCAGGTCTTCAATGCTGTGTGTGGGCGCCCAGGGGATGTCGTGCTCCTCGAGCGCAGCCTGCCACTCTGCAGAGGTTTTGGTTTTGACGACCTCCGCCAGGAAACGGTAGACCTCGTCGTAGCTGCGGGTGCGCGTAGCATGGTCGTGAAACATGGGCGTGCGCTCAAACTCTTCGGGCCGCCCGAGGATTCGAAAGAACCTGCGCCAGTGCTCGTCCGTGTAGACGAGGATGGAAATAAAACCATCTTTTGTCTGGTAAGGCCGCCTGTCCGCCGAAAGCAGGCGGTTGTAGCCTGCAGGCCCGATGGGCGGCTCAAAGCCATGGCCACCCATGTGATCTGTCAGCACAAACTGGCTCATGATTTCGAACATCGGTACTTCAACGCTCTGGCCGGTGCCGGTACGCGCCTTGCACACCAGCGCCGCCAGAATGGCATGTGCCGCCGACAGGCCCGCCACCTTGTCGGCAAGGGTGATGGGCGCATATTGCGGGTTCGAGTTTTGCGCCCTGCTGACCAGCGAAGGGATGGCAGAAATGCCCTGTATCAGGTCGTCATAGGCCGGTCTGTCCTTGTAGGGTCCGTTCTGGCCATAGCCCACGAGTGATGCGTAAATGATGCCGGGATTACGGGCCTTGACGTGCTCATAACCCATGCCGAGCCGTGCCAGTGCAGAAGGGCGGATATTGCTGACAAACACGTCTGCGCTTTCGCACAGCTTGAGCAAGGCCTCAAGCCCCTCCTCCGTCTTGGCGTCCAGCACTACGCTTCTTTTATTGCGGTTGCTCTGCAAAAAAAGCGAACCCATCTTGGGATTGCGCATGGCACCGGCCAGACGCAGAAGGTCGCCTTCGGCACTTTCAATCTTGATGACCTCTGCGCCATAGTCCGCCAGAATTTGCGTCGCAAACGGTCCCATGAGGACTGAAGTCATATCGACGATGCGTATGCCCGCAAGCGGCCCCGATGGCTTGTTCATGATGTACCTGTCAAGGCGGAAAGACTGGTCATGTGCCGCGTGAAATCAGCGCGACAGCGTCCGTTACCGACAGGTCACCGCCATCGGCCAGCAGGATGGCATAGGCCTCGCGCTCCCACTCGCCATTGGGCGGTGCCAGTGGATCGACGGGCTCGAGCCTGTGCTCCAGCACAAATCGGCTGACAAGCAGCTTTTTTGGATCGCCGTGAGTCTGCATGCTTTCCCACGCCAATGCGACGGCGCTGGCCGCGTTGTAAAACGCTGTTGTGGCTTCGCGTGCCATGTGCTCGTTTTCAGGCGCCGCTGCGACTGCGGAAATAAAGGCAAAGCTCTTGTTGACCACCGTGAGCAGTCTTTGATTAAAGCCCTCCGGCAGCATGGTCAACCCGGCAACTTTTTCAAGCAGCAATTTGTTGAGCGCCACGTGCGCATTGGCCTTGGATACCGCGCGCTTGACAACGTCAATGGCGTTGATGTTGCTCGTGCCTTCCCACAGGACGCCGATATGCGAGTCGCGCACCAGCCGCGCGTTGACCCATTCTTCAATATAGCCATTGCCGCCGCGCGTCTCCATGGATGCGCGCGCGGCGGAGATGGCATCGCGGCAGGCGCGGAACTTGACCAGTGGCGTGAGGATGCGTATCAGTTGCGAGGCTTCTTCAGAGCCGGCACGGGCAAGGTCCATGTATTTCGCCGCCATCATCGACAGCGCCAGGGCCTGCTCTGCAGGCACCAGGATTTTCATGACCTGGCGGCGCAGCAGCGGGTGGTCGATGATCTTGGCACCAAATGCATTGCGGTTGCGTGCGACCTGCATCGCTTCGTTGAAGCACCTGCGCATCTGGCCAGCGGCGCGCACGCCATGCGACAGACGCGACATGTTGACCTGCTCCATCATTTGCTTGATGCCCTGGTCAGCACGGCCCACGAGGTAGGCCTCAGCACCCTCCAGAACGATTTCGCATGAGGCCAGCGACCTGGTGCCGAGCTTGTCTTTCAGGCGGACGATTCGGTACTTGTTGCGTGTGCCATCCGGCAGGTAGCGTGGCAGCGCAAACATGGCCACGCCCTTGATGCCGTCTGGAGCGCCTTCGGGTCGCGCAAGAATCAGGGCGATATGGGCATCGGTGTGCGAGGCAAACCATTTGTCGCCGTAAAGACGCCATACGCCGTCCTCGTTGCGCGCAACGGTCTCAAGGGTCCCGACATCGGAACCACCTGCGCGCTCGGTCATGAACTGTGTGCCCTTCCAGAGGTCTGCCAGTCTGGGCGCCAGCATCTTGGGCATCAGGTAGTTCTTGAGCTCCTCACTGCCATAGGTCTTGAGTACATGAATGGTTGCATCGGTGATGCTCAGTGGGCACATCATGCCAAACTCTGACTGTATAAACAGGTACTGGAAGGCGTACTTCATGGCCTGCGGCGCGGTGCCTTCCCAGCCGTGGGCGCCGGGCTTGTGGCACATGGAATGCAACTGGAAATCCTCGAAGCCGATTTTCTCCATCTCGCGGTACGCGGGGTGGTAGACGATGGTGTCCAGGTCCCGCCCGAAGCGGTCACGCGGCTCAAGCGCAGGCGGGTTACGGTCTACCAGCCGGGCAAGGGTGTCGAGTTCGTTGCCTGCGACAGCACCCAGTTGTTCAAGCACGGGTTCGAAATGCCTGAGCGCCCCAGCATCCATGTTCACGCGAAGTGAGGCCCGGAAGCTGGGATCAATGCCGTAAAAATTGAGCCCGGCACAGTCTGGCGCTATATGGCCGTAATCGGGTTTGGCGGGTTCAGCTTCAAACCTGCTTTTTGCAGCGGTTGCAAGATGGACCTGTGTGGCGTGATTTGACATGTCTGTTCCAGTTGTTTGTATGAGGGCGTCCTGAGGCCGGCTAACAGCCTGGGCCGAGGCTTACTGTTTTTCCATTTTGGCTGCGTCCACAATCCTGGCCCAGCGTTTGGTGTCTGTTTCGGCAAATGCGGCCAATTGCTCAGGCGTGGTGGGGAAAGGCGTGGCGCCCGTGGCTGAAAGAAAGGTAGCCGTCGCCGGATCGTTGAGGATGCTGCTGATCATTGAGTTCAGTTTCGCAACATTGGCTTTCGGTGTTTTTGCAGGCACATAGGCAGCGACCCATGCAATCAGTTCAAAACCGGGCAAGCCACTCTCGTCAAGCGAAGGCACATCAGGCATGGTCGGTGCTCGCCTGGCGCTGGTGACTGCGAGCACGCGAAGTGACCCTTTCTGTACCAAACCAGCCGCAGCGACCGGATCAGTAAACAAGGAATCCACGTGGCCGCCAAGCAGGTCGGTCAGGGCCTGTGGTGAACCGCGGTAGGGCACATTGGTGATGCTCAGGCCTTCACGTTCCTTGAACAGCTCGCCGGCACCGCGCCCAGTCTGGCTGGAGCTGCCGAACGTCAGGGGTTTGGCGCTCTTTTTTGCCATCGAGATGTATTCAGCAACATTCTTCGCAGGAAAATCTGCCCGTACCGTCAGGATCATCGGGATTTTGACCAGGCCAGATACGGGCGCAAAGTCAACCTTTGGGTCAAAAGGCATTGACTTGAAAAGATTGACGTTGGCAGCCTGCGTGGAATTGGTAGTCACAAAGACGGTGTAGCCGTCCGGGTCGGCGCGAAGCACAGACATGGCCGCAATATTGCCGTCGGCACCCGGCTTGTTGTCCACAATCACCGGCACGTTGGCAATTTTTGCCATATCCGCAGCCAGTCGGCGAGCGATGCCATCTGTTGCACTACCGGCCGGGAATGGGACGATCAGCGTGATGCGGCGGGAGGGATAGTCTTCGGCCTGAGCGAAGCTCGCACACAGTGCCAACAGGATGGCCAGCACGGCGGCCAGCAGGGGATTGCGTCTCATCTTTGTCTCTCAGTTCTATTAGTAGGGAGAAACACAAATGCTAGCGACGCAGCGAGAAAAGTAAAATTAATTATTGGACTTCTGTTATTAGAATAATTTCACCTTACGCCTGAGATAAATGCTCCGAAGCCAGATTCAAGCAAGGCTAGCCTGTCATTTCCGGTAACTCAAACGCCTTCACATCAGGCACCTCACCCTCCCACTTCGCCACCTGCACCAGAGCCGACAAGGCACTTGGCGCCTGCGTCAGCGCCGAAGTACCCACATCCACCGTCAGTACGTTCGGATTGCCATGTCGCTCAAGGCTGCTGCTTCGCGGATCAAACCAGGCGCCGGTTGACATCACGACTACACCACGCATCACGTCTTCATTGATTACAGCCGCAGCCATGCAGGTGCCGCGGTCATTGAAAACCCGCACAAGATCCAGCGACGAAATGCCGCGCTCTGTTGCATCCTTCGGGTTGAGCTGGATTCGTTCACGCGCCTTGATCTTGGCGGCCACCGACACAACGCCAGCGTCCATCTGCGAGTGCAGCTTGTCGGCAGGCTGTGAGGTGACCAGGTGCAGCGGCCAGGTCTTTGCCGCATCGGCGCCCAGCCACTCGACCGGTGCCAGCCAGGCCGGGTGCGGCAGGCAGTCGGCATAACCAAACCCCGCAATGCGCTCCGAATACAGCTCGATCTTGCCGGACGGCGTTTTCAGGGCGTGAGCCACCGGGTCGGTACGGAAATTTTCGAACAGCACAAAGTCGCGCGCGGGTTCAGGAAGCTCAAGATAGCCCTTGCGCCAGAACGACTCGAAATCAGGCGTATCAACCCCGGCCTTGCGCCACTGCGCGGCCATGCCGTCATAGATGTGGCGTATCCATTGCGCTTCATCTCGGCCTTCGGTAAAAGCCTCTTCATGGCCGGCGATGGCCGACAGCTCGCGGTAAATATCGAAGTCGTTGCGGCTCTGGCCCTGGGGCGGCAAGGCCTGGTGCATGGCCATGACAAAACGGTCACGCGAAGAACCGCCTATGTCATTGCGCTCCAGCGTGGTGGTGGCAGGCAGCACGATGTCGGCACGGCGTGCGGTGGGTGTCCACCAGCTGTCATGCACCACCACGGTTTGCGGCTTTTGCCAGGCGCGCACCAGGCGGTTTAAATCCTGATGATGGTGAAAGGGATTGCCGCCTGCCCAGTACACCATTTCGATGTCGGGGTAGACATCTTCACGCCCATTGAACTGGTAGGGCTGGCCCGGCTGCAGCAGCATGTCGGAGATGCGCGCCACCGGAATCGACAGCCCCGTAGGGTTGCGGCCGGCAGACATTTCAGGGCCGGGCACATCGGGCCGCGGGTTGCCCACCCCGTTCATGGAGCCATGCCCAAACGCAAAGCCGCCGCCCGGCAGACCGATCTGGCCCAGCGCAGCCGCCAGCGCAATACACGCCCAGTAAGGCTGCTCGCCATGATGGGCGCGCTGCAGGGACCAGGTGCAGGTCAGCAGGCTGCGCGTGCCTGCGGCCTGCAGGGCCAGGTCACGGATGGTGCCCTCAGGCACGCCGCAAATCGCTGCGGCCCAGGCGGCGTCTTTCGGTTGGCCATCATGGCGGCCAGAGACGTAGTCAGACAGTTGCTCGAAGCCTGTGCAATGCGATTGCACAAAAGTCCTGTCTTGCACACCTGCGGCCAGCAGGGTGTGCAGCATGCCCAGCATCATGGCGGCATCGGTGTTGGGGCGGATCGCAATCCATCGCGCCTTCATGCCCGCAGGCACATCGCTGCGCGTGGGGCTGACGATGACAAATTCAACAGCAGCATCAACAGCACGCGCCACCCATGCCGGTGTTGAATGGTCGCCTGCACCACCCGAGGTGATCTGCGCATTGCGCAGGGCCAGCCCGCCGAAGGCCACAAACAGCCGGGTATGGGCGACCACGCTTTTCCAGTCGGTCACGCGGCCTGTTACCGGCGTGTAGGTGCCGATCACATGTGGCAACAAGAACTGCGCCGCGCCCCAGCTGTAATTACCCGCCTGATTCACGCAGCCGCCACCGGCATTGAGAAAACGGTGGGTTAGCGTGCGAGCGTGGTGCAAACGCCCGGCCGACGACCAGCCGTACGAGCCGCCAAACACGGCTTCACTGCCGTACTGGCCGCGCACCCTTTTCAGCTCGCCGGCGACAAGTTGAAGTGCGGTGTCCCAGCTGACCTCGACAAAAGAGTCGCTGCCGCGCGCACTGCGATCGCTGTTTTCGCGGTTCTCCAGCCAGCCCTTGCGCACGGCAGGCTGGCGTATGCGCAGAGGCGAATGCATCATGCCGGGCATGGACTGCAGGATGGGGGAGGGCGCGCTGTCTTTTGCAAAGGGTTCGCAGGCGACCAGGCGACCGCCCTTCACAACGGCCGTGAAGGCGCCCCAATGGGACAGCGAAGGAAAGCGTTGTTCAACAGATTCGGGGGGCATATTTTTTTGGCTAGATCAGCGCTAAATCAGCGGTATGGCTGTGGTGTATTTCAGCTCTTCCATCGCAAAGCTGGAGCTCACGTCGAACAGTTCGACGATCTTGATGAGTTTCTTATAAACCACGTCAAAGCCCTGGATGTCTGGCACCAGCACCTTGAGCAGGTAGTCAATCTCGCCGCTCATGCGGTAGAACTCCACCACCTCGGGCATGTCACGCACACCCGCTGCAAAGCGCTGCAGCCACTGCAGGTCATGGTGATTGGTCTTGATGGCGACAAATACCGTCACACCCACACCCAGCTTTTTGCTGTCGAGCAGGCAGACCTGCTTGCGGATGATGCCTTCCTGCGTCATCTTCTGTATGCGCTTCCAGCAGGCCGTGGGCGACAGGCTCACGCGTTCGGCAATCTCGTTGACCGACAGTGTGGCATCCTCCTGGAGGAGGGCAAGAATGCTGTTGTTTTTCTTGTCCATGGTGTTTATTTTTTGAGTTTACTTTTGAAAAAGTGAAGAATTTTCTCTTTTTACCCGATTTCGGGCTTCAAGACGAAAGGAAAGTTTCTGCCGTCAACCCTAAAGTCAGGCCATGACAAGCACCTCACTCCAAAACCCGAAGTTCCACATGGGCGACAACACCCTGCTGGTATCCGCGGGCCGTCACCCTGAACGCTTTAACGGTCTGGTCAACACGCCGGTCTTTCGCGGCTCGACCATTCTTTCATCCTCGCTGGCCGACTGGGAAGACAAAAAACGCCGCAGCATGGCCGATGAACATGGCGTCAGCACCTATGGCCGCTTCGGCACGCCAACCCATCATGCGCTCGAAGAAGCCATGGCCGAACTTGAAGGCGGCTACCGCGCTGTGCTCTGCCCGTCCGGACTGGCAGCGGCCGTCACAGCGCTGACGGCGGTGCTGTCTGCCGGCGACCATGTGCTGGTCACCGACAGTGCCTACTCACCAACCCGCACATTTTTGACCCGCGTGCTGGGGCGTTACGGTGTAGAGGTCACGCCTTACGACCCCTGCGTGGGCGCCGATATCAGCCAATTGCTCAAGCCCAACACCAAAGTGGTTTACGTCGAATCACCGGGTTCCGAAACCTTTGAGATCCAGGACGTGCCGGCGATTGCAGAAGCCGCCCATGCGCATGGCGCACTCGTGGTGATGGACAACACCTGGGGCACACCGCTTTTCTTCAAACCGTTCAAGCACGGCGTGGACATCTCCATACAGGCCGCGACCAAATACATCGTGGGCCACTCGGATGCGATGCTGGGCATCGTGACCTGCACCAAAGCCGTCTGGCCGCGCCTGAAACAAACCAGCCGCGACCTCGGCCAGACCGCAGGGCCGGACGATGTCTACCTGGCGCTGCGCGGCCTCCGAACCATGGGTGTGCGATTGCAGCAGCATTCGACATCCGGCATACAGGTAGCCCAGTGGCTGGCCGGTCGGCCGGAAGTCGAGGCGGTGATGCATCCGGCCCTGCCCGACCATCCGGGGCATGCGCTGTGGAAGCGCGACTTCACAGGCGCCTGCGGCCTGTTTGCGATGGCCCTCAAAAAGATGCCTGCAGCCGCATTTGAATCCTTCATTGACAGTCTGCAACTGTTCGGCCTCGGCGTATCCTGGGGTGGCTATGAGAGCCTGGTGATTCCTTTCACGCCAGGCGACCGCACCACGCAGCGCTGGTCATACGAAGGGCAGGCCGTGCGCCTGCATATTGGCCTGGAAAATGCTGAAGACCTCATCAATGACCTGGACCAGGCATTTGCCGCCAGCGCAGCTGTAAAAACCACTCCCCTGAAACTTATTGCCTGACGAGCGAAAATCGCAGGCTGTTTTAACCAAAGAACCACCACTCACAGGACCCGCCATGTCAAAAATGAAGATCGAAGGCTCATTCGTTGCGCTCATCACGCCATTCAACAAGGACGGCAGCGTCGACTTTGAGGGCTTTCGCACCCTGGTGAAGTGGCATGAGCAGCACGGCACCAGCGCGCTGCTGTTCATGGGCTCGACCGGTGAGGTATCCATGCTGTCGCAGCAGGAACGCCAGCAGGTCCTCGTCGAGACGGCGAAGATGAAAACCGGCAACATGAAGTTTTTCTACGGCTGCACCGGCAACAACACTCAAACAACGATGGACTACCTGCGCTTTGCACGGGCCAACGGCGCTGACGGTGCCATCCTTGCCGCGCCTTCGTATATCTGCGCGCCGGAAGACGCGATCGAAGACTACTTCATGGAAGTGGCCGACGCGACCGACTTGCCACTGGGCATTTACAACAATCCGCCGCGCGTCAAGAGCGACCTGCACTGGGACCACCTGATCCGCATCTTCAAGCACCCCAACTATGTGATCCACAAGGAGTCGACCACACGCGTCGGCCAGGTCGCCCAGGTCTTGCGCGCCAACCCTGATGTATCGGTGATGTGCTGTGACTCCCCCAACCTCGGGCTGGTCGTGCCGACCATGAGCCTGGGCGGCCACGGCACGGCCAACATGACGGGCAACATTGCACCGGCGGAAGTGGCGACGATTTCAAAGCCGTGGCACACGCCTGATGTGTCCATCAGCTTCCGCGAGTCCTATCTCGGCCTGCTGCCCATGCTGCATTTCTCGTACTCGGCCATCAACCCCGTGGCCATCAAGTCCCTGATGAAAGCCGTGGGCCTGCCCGCAGGCGAGTTGCGCAAGCCGCTCAAGACCATGGACGCAGATGGCCTGAAAAAAGGCCTGCGCATCGTCAAGGAACTTGGGCTCGACAAGAAATACGGCTGGAGCTCGCCAGAGCTGAAAGCAGCCTGACCCACCCGCCCGCACATCACACAAGGCAGACACCATGGACCTCGGCATCAGCGGCAGGACAGCGCTTGTATTTGGCGGCAGCAGGGGCATGGGAAGGGCCATTGCCGAGCGGCTTTCGTCGGAGGGTGTGAATGTGGTGATCGCTGCGCGCACCGAGGCCACGCTGTCGGCGGCTGCATCGGAGATCAGCGCGCAAACGGGCAATGCTGTGCGCTATGTGATTTCAGACATCACGACAGAAGCCGGCCGTGATGCCGCACTGGCAGCGTGTCCATCGCCAGATATTCTGGTGAACAATGCTGACGGCCCCGAGCCGGGCGACTTCCGCAGCTGGCGCCCTGAAGACTGGCATTCTGCGATTGATGCCATGATGGTCGGGCCGATTGAAATGATCCGCCGCACGGTGGACCCTATGGTCGAGCGCCGCTTTGGCCGCATCGTCAACATCGTCTCGCGCAGCGTCAAGACGCCGCAGATCGAGCTGGGCCTGTCGAACGGCGCACGCTCGGGCCTGGTGGGCTTTGTCGCCGGCCTGGCGCGCCAGACTGTGCGGCACAACGTCACCATCAACAACCTGCTGCCTGGCGTGTTCGCCACGGACGCGCAGCGCAGGCACATCAATGGCATGCTGGAGAGCACCGGCAAAAGTTTTGATCAGCTGTGGGAAGAACGCGGCAGCAACAACCCGGCAGGGCGCATGGGCCGGGCAGAAGAGATTGGCGCGCTATGTGCTTTTGTATGTTCGGCACATGCGGGTTACATGACAGGACAAAGCCTGCTGATGGACGGCGGCGGATACCCGGGGACGTTTTAGGGCGCGCAGGCGCATTACTTAACGCAGGTCAACAAAGGGAATACACACATGAAAAAAAGCAGCAACATCAAGCGCCGTTCTTTTGCGGCTTTAGGCACAACCCTGGCGGGGCTGGGCATCCTGGCGTATTCAGGTCTTGCAGGCGCACAGGCGGCCTATCCGTCCAAGCCCATCACCATCGTGGTGCCGCATGCAGCTGGCGGCGCTGTTGACAGCGTGGCGCGTTTTTACGCCAATAAGCTCAAGGATGAACTCAAGGAATCAGTGGTTGTCGAAAACCGCGCCGGCGCATCCGGCATGATCGGCGCCGAACACGTCGCCCGCTCACCTGCTGACGGCTACACGCTGTACGTCAACGCATCGATTCATTCGATCAACCCGCTGCTGTACAAAAAGGCGATCCGTTTTGATGCGGTCAAGGACTTCACGCCGATCAGCATGCTTGCGCAGGGTGCGCTGATCTTCAGTGTGAACCCGCAGGTGCCCGTCAATACGGTGGCCGAACTGATCACCAAAATCAAGGCTGATCCCAAGCAGTACAGTTTCGCAACCAGCGGCTTTGGCTCTGCCGGCCACCTGGGCGTTGCACAGTTTTTATACAAGACACAGTCGACACAAATACCGATTGTTCTTTACAAGGGTGCGGCACCTGCGCTGCAGGACCTGGTGGGCGGCCAGGTACAGGCCATGATGGACCCGATGCTGTCGTCGCTGCCCTTTGTCAAATCCGGCAAGCTGCGCGCATTGGCCGTGACTGGCGCGACGCGCAGCCCGCTGCTGCCTGATGTACCAACGTTGCGTGAGGCCGGCATGGCCGACCAGGAGCTCTATTCCTGGTACGGCCTCTGGGGCCCGGCCAACCTGCCACCTGCTGTGCTGAAGAAACTCAACGAAGCTTCGGCACGCATCATGGCGCAACCCGACATGAAGACCCGCCTGGTCAACATGGGCTTTGAGCCTGCCTACAAAAACTCTGCAGCCTTTGAAAAATTCATTGACGAAGAAACTGCGCGTTACCGGGTGATCATCTCCAAAGCCAACATCACGGTTGACTAAAACAACGTGAAGGTTCTGGTACTGGGTGCGGGGGTGGTCGGTCTGGCCACTGCCTATTACCTCTGGAAAGACGGTCATGAGGTTGTGGTTGTAGACAGACAACCCGGCCCGGGTCAGGCCAGCAGCTACGGCAACGCGGGCGGCCTTTGCCCGAGTTTTGCCGGCCCGTGGGCAGCGCCGGGGATGGTTGCCAAGGTGCTGGGCATGTCACTGCAGGCCGATTCACCGATCCGCTTTTCGCTCATGCCCAACTGGCAGCGCATGCGCTGGGTGATGCAGTGGATGCAAAACTGCAATGCTGAAAAATTTCGCATCAACAAGCTGCGCATGCAGCGCGTCGCGCACTACAGCTTTGCATGCCTGAAGGAGATCTCGGCAGAAGCACCCATCTCCGATTTTGATTTTTGCCAGGGCGGTGTGCTGCAGATCTTCCGCACGCAGGCCGAGCTCGATGTTGGACGGCTTTCAGCAAAAGCCCTGCAGGAATACGGGGTGGCGTGGAAGTTGTTGACGGCTGACGAAGTGCGAAGGGCAGAGCCTGCCCTCGCGCGAACGACCGTGTCTATCGCAGGAGCGCTGCAGATGCCGGCCGACGGCTCGGGTGACAGTTTCAAGTTTGCGAACCAGCTCGCGGCCTTTCTCGAAGCGCGCGGTGTGACGCTCAAATACCGCACGCCCATCACGGCGATCCACACAGAAGGCGACAGCGTGAGCGGCGTCATGACGGCGGCAGGCCCGCTCAAAGCCGATGCCTATGTCGTCGCAATGGGAAATGACGCACCCATGCTGGTGGCGCCCCTGGGCATCAGGCTGCCGGTTTATCCCCTCAAGGGCTATTCCATCACTGTGCCCATACGTGACAGGGCCGCAACAACCCGGGCGGCCATCATGGACGAGCACAACAAGGTCATGATGTCACGGCTGGGTGATCGTATCCGTGCAGCCGGCATGGCAGAACTGACGGGTTACTCGACTGAACTGAAGCCGGAACGCAAGGCGCTGCTGATACGGGTGGTGAAAGAACTGTTTCCCGAGGGTCTTGACTTTGACGATGTGGAGTTCTGGGCTGGCCTGCGGCCCATGACACCTGATGGCCCCCCCATTCTCGGAAGGACCCGCTGGCGCAATCTGATGCTGAACAGCGGCCACGGCTCCAACGGCTGGACCCAGTCCTGCGGCACCGGGAAAATCGTGGCGGACCTGGTGCACGGCCGGACGCCTGGTATCGACATGGACGGCCTGACGCTTGCGAGGTTTGGCGCTTGAGCCAACCGCGCTTAAGACGCTTTTGCACTCTGAAAATGGAAAAGGCCGATCCCGCAAGGGAACCGGCCCTTTTATTTGCTCTGAAAGCAATGCCCGTCTGACTTCAGGCCAGCAGCTGCCGTGGAACCGGCTTCGCCGGGGGCGCAAGCAGCGCCCCCTGCAAGGGGGGAAGGCGCTACACGCAGTGAGCGTCCGACGGGGGTGGTACTTACTCCTTCCGGAATGCGTCGTGGCAAGCCTTGCAGGTGCCGGCGGTCGCCGCAAAAGCAGTCTTGATGGCGTCGAGGTTGCCAGTCTTGCCTGCAGCGGCGAGCTTGACAGACTCGGCCTGCAGCTTGTCGCTGGCGTCCTTGAACTTCGCGGCGTCGGTCCAGATTTCAGGCTTGGCGCGGGTAGGGATGCCGCCCTTGTCTGTGCCTGCAGTGAAAGCGGCCCATGGGAGCTTTGCCATGTCGGCGACGATTTCGGTGTTTTCTGCAGCGGCTTTGGCATCGAACGGCACGCGGCCGCTGGTCATGGCGCCGACGCGGCCGAAATGTGTGCTCATCACGGTCAGGGCGCTCTGGCGATACTTGATGGCATCTTCAGGCTTGGCAAACTGCGCGGAAGCGGGCGCAGCAATGGCGGCAAGAGTCGCGGCCAATGCGATACAGGCGAAAGCTTTCATGGGTTTTCCTCGGTGGGGTTATTTTTAAAATACGCGGACTGGCAGGATTTTTGCCCCGCCAGCTTGCTGGAGTTTAGCGAGGCCCGTTAAGTTCCGCAGGAACTTCTACATTACGGGTAAGCACCAACTCCCGGCAAGGTCACAATCTCCCGGGCGGAGCGGCCCAATAACAACCCACACACGAGGAGTGAGCATGTACAACAACAAGAACCTGATCAAGGTGAGGGTCTGGGACCTGCCTACCCGGGTTTTCCATTGGGCGCTGGTCGTCTTCATCATCTGCCTGGCAGTATCGGGCCTGATTGGGGGCGCTGCCATGGTCTGGCACTTCCGTTTTGGTTATGCGGTGCTGTCGCTGCTGCTGTTTCGCATCGTCTGGGGGCTGGTCGGCGGGCGCTGGTCGCGCTTTGGCGCTTTTATCTATGCGCCCCAAAGCGTTATCAGCTACCTGAAGGGCCAGGGCAAGCCCGAACATTCCGTCGGCCACAACCCGCTGGGTGCAGGTTCGGTGTTTGCCATGCTGGCCGTGCTGCTGGCGCAGGTCGGCTCCGGCCTGATCAGCGACGACGAAATCGCCTCTGCCGGACCCCTGACCCGCTTTGTGTCGGGCGCCGTAGTCAACCTGGCGACCAACTATCACAAGAACATAGGCAAGTGGCTGTTGCTGGCGCTGGTGGTGCTGCATATCGTTGCCATCGTTTATTACCTGCTTAAAAAGCACAAGCTGGTGCAGGCCATGCTGCATGGCGACAAGGAGCTCATCTCGCCTGTGCCGCCATCGCGCGATGACGCGGCATCACGCGCGGGTGCGCTGCTGGTGTTTGCGCTGAGCTGCGGTGTCGTCTACTGGATTTCCAGTCTGGCGGCCTGAACATGAACCCGGCCCCAGCACGGGCCGGCTGTCTGTATAGTGGTGTTTTGCCCTTGAGACTTTCACGCTTTGCCCGCGCACACCATTCAACTTGTCACGCCCGACACCCCGGCACTGCTGGACGCTACCCGGCTGATCTTCCAGGAATACGCGGCCGAACTGGGAATTGACCTCGGGTTTCAGGATTTCGACGCCGAACTGGCCAGCCTGCCCGGCGACTATGCGGCGCCTGAAGGCGGCCTGCTGCTGGCGCTGGTCGATGGTGAAATCGCCGGCTGCTGCGCGCTGCGTCCACTGCATTCCGCCGATTACTCCAACGCCTGCGAAATGAAACGGCTGTATGTGCGCAAGGCCTTCCGCCGTTTCGGCCTTGGCCGGCAGCTGGCGGAAGCCATCATCGATCTTGCCCGCGTGGCGGGCTACCGGCATCTGCTGCTGGACACACTGAGCGAAATGGAGTCGGCGCGCGCTTTGTATGAAGACCTTGGTTTTGAGGACATCCCACCCTACTACCACAATCCGATAGCGGGCGCTCACTACCTGAAGGCTGATCTGATATTGTGAAGGCAGATTGTGGGCGGCCTTCGGTTTTGAAAAACGCGCAAAAAAGCCGCTGCAAGCAGCGGCCTTTGTACTCACATTTAAATAGCGAGCACTAACTCAGTTCAGAATCAGGCTTTGGCTTGTGCGAGCAAAGTGGCGGCATCACTCACTTCAAACTTGCCCGGGCCTTCGACGTTCAGGCTGGCGACCTTGCCGTCCTTGACCAGCATCGAATAGCGGTTGCTGCGCACGCCCATGCCGCGGGCGGTCAGGTCCAGGAACAGACCGGTGGCCTTGGCGAATTCAGCACTGCCGTCACCCAGCATGCGGACCTTGCCGTCGGTCTTCTGGTCGCGGGCCCAGGCACCCATCACAAAAGCGTCGTTAACGCTCACGCACCAGATTTCATCGACACCAGCAGCCTTGAGTTCGGAGAATTTCTCGACGTAACCGGGCACATGCTTGGCAGAGCAGGTCGGCGTAAACGCGCCGGGCAGGGCGAACAGCGCGATGGTCTTGCCAGCGGTCGCCTTGGCCACATCTACAGGGTTGGGGCCGATGCTGCAGCCGTTGCCTTCAACTTCTGAAAATTCCATCAGGGTGGTTGCAGGAAGGGTGTCTCCGACTTTGATCATGAAATGCTCCGGTTCTGTTAAACGGTGAATGAAAACTGAGGGGGAAAGCGAAACGCTATTCTTATCGATGACGTAAAGCTTTGCTTGCCAGGGGTCTGGACACGCACAGTGAGTATTCACTGATGCATGCGAACCTGCCTGCATGAGAAACAAAAACGGCCCACACAGTGAGCCGTTTTTTTGACTTTTCAGTCATGAGCTTGTTTGCACAGGATCAGACGATGACAGCCTTCTCAACCAGACGGGTCACAACCCAGTTCTTGGTCTTGGAGATAGGACGGCTTTCGGTGATCTCGATCACATCGCCCGTGTGGTACTCGCCCTTTTCGTCATGGGCGTGGTACTTGGAAGACAGTGAAACGATCTTGCCGTACAGCTCGTGCTTGACGCGGCGCTCAACCAGAACCGTCACGGTTTTGGCGCGCTTGTCGCTCACCACCTTGCCGATCAAGGTGCGCTTGAGGGATTTTTTAGCTTCCGTCATTATTTGGCTCCTTGCTTGACGATGGTTTCGGCCAGGATGGTCTTGGCGCGAGCGATGGAACGGCGCGTGGAACGCAGCGTTGCCGTGTTATTGAGTTGTTGCGTGGCTTTTTGCATGCGCAGGCCAAAGTGGGCTTTTTGCAGCTCTTTGACTTCAGCTTTCAGGCCGGCAACGTCTTTTTGGCGGAGTTCAGTGGATTTGGTCATGTTCATTTCCCCTTACTGGCCAATCATGCGGCTGACAAACGTGGTGCGCAGCGGCAGCTTGGCAGATGCCAGGCGGAACGCTTCGCGGGCCAGTTCTTCAGGAACGCCGACGATTTCAAAAACGATTTTGCCGGGCTGGATTTCAGCCACGTAGTACTCGGGGTTACCTTTACCGTTACCCATACGCACTTCAGCAGGCTTTTGGGAAATCGGCTTGTCAGGGAACACACGGATCCAGATACGGCCGCCACGTTTGACGTGACGGGAAATCGCACGACGTGCGGCTTCGATCTGGCGTGCGGTCAGGCGACCACGGTCTGTGCATTTGAGGCCAAAATCACCGAATGCCACCGAGCTGCCACGTGTGGCAACGCCGGTGTTACGGCCTTTTTGCTCTTTGCGATATTTTCTGCGAGCGGGTTGCAGCATTTGTATTCTCCGTAGTTAGACCGATTACTCGGTCTTGGCACCGTCAGCTGCTGCAGCTGGCGCGGCTTTACGGACGCGCTTAACGGTGGTTTTCGGGGCTTCGCTACCAACGGTAGCTTCAGCCGGCTTGTCGCTTCCATCTGCCGGAGCAGTGTTCGTACCTGCAGCGCGGGGTGCACGGGCACCACGTGGAGCTGCTGGACGGTCTGCACCTGGGCGATCACCAGGACGGGCATCACGGCGTGGGCCGCGCGGCTTGCGTTCTTCGTCAGCCACTTCGGCCATCTTGGCGCCTGGCGCATCATTGCGGCCCAGCGTATCGCCCTTGTAGACCCAGACCTTGACGCCGATCACACCATAGGTGGTCTTGGCTTCAGAGGTGCCGTAGTCGATGTCTGCACGCAGGGTGTGAAGAGGCACGCGACCTTCGCGGTACCACTCGCAACGAGCGATTTCAATGCCGTTGAGGCGGCCTGACGACATGATCTTGATGCCCAGGGCACCCAGACGCATGGCGTTTTGCATGGCGCGCTTCATCGCACGGCGGAACATGATGCGTTTTTCAAGCTGCTGGGTGATGCTGTCAGCGATGAGCTTCGCATCAATTTCAGGCTTGCGAACTTCTTCAATGTTCACGGCGACCGGCACGCCCAGCTGGCGGCTCAGTTCTTTCTTGAGGTTCTCGATGTCCTCGCCCTTCTTGCCGATCACAACGCCCGGACGTGCCGAGAAAATCGTGATGCGAGCGTTCTTGGCAGGGCGCTCGATCAGGACGCGCGAGACCGCAGCGTTCTTGAGCTTGGCCTTGAGGTATTCACGAACCTTGATGTCTTCAGCCAGCATGCCGGCGAAGTCACGGTTGCTCGCGTACCAGCGGCTTGACCAGTTGCGGCTAACTGAAAGGCGGAACCCGGTTGGGTTGATTTTTTGTCCCATATCCTGCTGCCTTTAGTTGCCGACCACAACGTACACATGGCACGTGGGCTTGCTGATGCTGTTGCCGCGGCCTTTGGCGCGCGCGGAGAAACGCTTGAGCGTGGCGCCCTGTTCGACGTAGATGGTCTTGACCTTCAGTTCGTCGATGTCGGCGCCGTCGTTATGTTCAGCGTTGGCGATGGCGGACTCAACCACCTTCTTGATGATTCCAGCAGCTTTTTTCTGCGTGAATGTCAGGATGTTGAGCGCTTGATCCACTTTTTTGCCGCGGATCAGGTCAGCGACCAGGCGGCCCTTGTCGACCGACAGACGAACGCCCCGGAGGGTTGCACGTGTTTCCATGGTCTTTTCCTTACTTTCTCACAACTTTTTTGTCAGCTGGATGCCCCTTGAAAGTCCGGGTGAGTGCGAACTCGCCCAGCTTGTGGCCAACCATCTGATCGGTGATGTAGACAGGGACGTGCTGCTTGCCGTTATGCACGGCGATGGTCAGACCGATGAACTCGGGCAGGATCATGGAGCGGCGCGACCAGGTCTTGATCGGCTTTTTGTCTTTCGTGGTAACGGCTTTATCAGCCTTGGCTACCAGGTGATGGTCGACAAAGGGACCTTTTTTGAGTGAACGTGTCATGGGTTAGCCTTACTTCTTGCGACGCGAAACAATCATCACTTGCGTGCGCTTGTTGTTGCGGGTGCGGTAGCCCTTGGTCAGGTTACCCCATGGATCGACAGGATGGCGACCTTCGCCGGTCTTGCCTTCGCCGCCACCGTGTGGGTGATCGACCGGGTTCATGACCACACCGCGAACGGTCGGGCGGATACCCATCCAGCGCTTCACACCTGCCTTGCCGAGACGGCGCAGGCTGTGTTCTTCGTTGGCGACTTCACCGATGGTGGCACGGCACTCGATGTGGATCTTGCGGACTTCACCGGAGCGCATGCGCACCTGGGCGTAAGTACCTTCACGAGCCAGCAGGGTTGCCGAGGTACCGGCGGAACGTGCAATCTGCGCGCCCTTGCCGATTTGCATCTCGATGCAATGGATGGTCGAACCCACGGGGATGTTGCGAATCGGCAGGGTATTGCCGACACGGATCGGGGCTTCGGAACCGCTGACCAGCGTTGCGCCGACTTCAAGGCCGCGAGGGGCAATGATGTAGGCACGTTCACCGTCTGCATAGCAGATCAGGGCAATGTGGGCCGTGCGGTTGGGGTCGTACTCGATACGTTCGACCTTGGCCGGAATGGCGTCCTTGTTGCGCTTGAAGTCCACCACACGGTAGTGATGCTTGTGACCGCCGCCCTTGTGGCGAACGGTAATGTGGCCGTTGTTGTTGCGGCCGGACTTCTGGAATTGAGGCTCCAGCAGCGGTGCGTGGGGCTCACCCTTGTACAGGTGGTCACGCGAGATCTTCACCATGCCGCGCATACCCGGCGAGGTGGGTTTCATTTTAATGACAGCCATTACGCAGACTCCCCACCGAGGTTTAGCTCTTGACCTGGCTTGAGCGTCACATAGGCCTTGCGAACGTTGTCGCGGCGGCCGACGGACTTGCCGAAGCGCTTGGTCTTGCCTTTGATGTTCAGGACGGCAACCGACTGGACATCCACCTTGAACATCAGCTGCACGGCAGCCTTGATTTCAAACTTGGTGGCATCCTGCAGCACCTTGAAGGTCACTGCATTGGTCTTGTCCGCAATCATCGTGGCCTTTTCAGACACGATGGGAGCGACCAGAACCTGCATCAGGCGGCCTTCGTCGAATTTCAGCTTGGAAGAAGATGGGTTACGGACGCTCATGCGAACATCTCCTTGAGTTGGTCCATGGCAGCCTTGGTGACCAGAACCTTCTTGTAATGAACCAGCGACACCGGATCGGCGTAGCGGGGTTCAACCACAAGAATGTTCACCAGGTTGCGCGAAGCCAGGTACAGGTTCTCGTCGACGACGTCGGCGATGACAAGCACGGAGCTCAGGTTCATGGCCTTGAACTTGTCGGCCAGGACCTTGGTTTTTGGGGAATCGACAGTCAGCGAGTCAACCACAGACAGGCGGCCTTCGCGCGCCAGCTGCGAGAAAATCGACGCCATACCGGCGCGATACATCTTCTTGTTGATCTTCTGCGTGAAGTTTTCGTCAGGCATGTTCGGGAAGATACGACCGCCGCCGCGCCACAGTGGCGAAGACGTCATACCCGCACGTGCACGACCCGTACCCTTTTGTTTAAAAGGCTTCTTGGTCGAGTGACGGACCTGCTCACGGTCTTTCTGTGCCCGGGTACCCTGGCGGGCGTTGGCCTGGAAGGCCACGACCACCTGGTGAATCAGGCTTTCGTTGTATTCGCGACCAAACACGGTATCAGGCACGTCCACCTTGGACGAAGCCATACCCTGGTCATTCAGGAGTTCGACCTGCATCAGTTCGCTCCTTTTGCAGCAGCTGCTGGTTTGGCCTTGATCGCGGCGCGAACCGTGACAAAACCGCCTTTGGAACCAGGCACGGCGCCGCGGATCATCAGCAGTTGACGGGCTTCGTCAATGCGAACGATGTCGAGGTTTTGCGTGGTCTTGGTGACGTCACCGAGGTGGCCCGTCATGCGTTTACCGGGAAACACACGACCGGGATCCTGCGCCATACCGATAGAGCCGGGAACGTTGTGCGAACGGCTGTTACCGTGCGACGCGCGCTGCGAGCTCATCTTGTGACGCTTGATCGTGCCAGCGAAGCCTTTACCGATGGAAGTGCCCTGCACGTCCACCTTCTGGCCCACGGCAAACACATCAGCAGCAGGCACAACCGTACCGGCTGCGTATTTGCCTGCGACATCAGCGGTCACGCGGAATTCTTTAAGGATTTCACCAGCTTCAACACCTGCTTTTGCAAGGTGGCCGGCGGCCGGCTTGGTCACGCGCGATGCTTTGCGCGAGCCAAATGCCACTTGAAGGGCACTGTAGCCGTCATTTGCTTCGGTTTTAACCTGGGTCACGCGGTTGTTGGATACATCCACCACCGTGACAGGAACTGTGTCCCCATCATCAGTGAACAGACGCATCATGCCAACCTTGCGGCCCAGCAACCCGAGGGAGTTGCTCAGACTCATGATGTGTTCTTTCGTAACTTCCACCGCTGCGACTTCAATTGGCCACAGACGTTTTGATGTGAAAGACTGTTAATAAAACCGCCCTCGACGTGTGAACACGCTGAGGACAGCCCAAGAGTATAGCGCGGGCTGCCAAAAATGGCAAGCCCGCGCCAAAACCTGTTCTTTTGGGGTTCAGGCTGTTGCCTGAACCCCGATTTCTCTTACTGCAGCTTGATTTCGACGTCCACGCCAGCAGGCAGATCAAGCTTCATCAGGGCATCAACGGTTTTGTCCGTTGGGTCAACGATGTCCATCAGGCGCTGGTGCGTACGGATTTCGAGCTGGTCGCGCGAGGTTTTGTTGACGTGCGGCGAGCGCAGGATGTCAAAACGCTTCATACGGGTCGGCAGGGGCACGGGGCCCTTGACGATCGCGCCGGTGCGCTTGGCAGTGTCAACGATTTCAGCTGCCGACTGGTCGATCAGCTTGTAATCAAACGCCTTCAGGCGGATACGGATTTTTTGCTTGGTGGCCATGGTAATTCCTTAAGTATTCGCAGAATTACGCAATGATCTTGGCCACGACGCCGGCGCCGACGGTCTTGCCGCCTTCACGGATGGCGAAGCGCAGGCCTTCTTCCATGGCGATCGGGTTGATCAGCTTGACGGTGATCGACACGTTGTCGCCTGGCATGACCATTTCCTTGCCTTCTGGCAACTCGATCGCACCAGTCACGTCCGTCGTGCGGAAGTAGAACTGGGGACGGTAGTTGTTGAAGAAAGGGGTGTGGCGGCCGCCTTCGTCTTTTGACAGAACGTAGATCTCGCCGGTGAAGTGCGTGTGCGGCTTGATGGAGCCTGGCTTGCACAGAACTTGACCGCGCTCGACGTCTTCACGCTTGGTGCCGCGCAGCAGGATACCGACGTTGTCGCCAGCCTGGCCCTGGTCGAGCAGCTTCCTGAACATCTCGACGCCCGTGCAGGTGGTCTTCTGGGTGTCCTTGATACCGACGATCTCGATTTCTTCGCCGACCTTGACGATACCGCGCTCGACACGGCCGGTGACGACGGTGCCGCGACCGGAGATGGAGAACACGTCTTCAACAGGCATCAGGAAGGCGCCGTCAACAGCGCGCTCTGGCAGGGGAATGTAGGTGTCAAGTGCTTCTGCGAGCTTCATGATGGCTTCTTCGCCGAGCGGGCCCTTGTCGCCTTCCATGGCGAGCTTGGCGCTGCCGTGGATGATGGGGGTGTTGTCGCCGGGGAAATCGTACTTGTCGAGGAGCTCGCGCACTTCCATTTCGACGAGCTCGAGCAGTTCGGCGTCGTCAACCATGTCGCACTTGTTCAGGAACACGATGATGTAAGGAACGCCAACCTGGCGGGCGAGCAGGATGTGCTCGCGGGTCTGGGGCATGGGGCCATCAGCGGCGGAGCACACCAAAATGGCGCCGTCCATCTGGGCTGCGCCGGTGATCATGTTCTTGACATAGTCGGCGTGGCCTGGGCAGTCGACGTGTGCGTAGTGGCGGTTGGCCGTCTCGTACTCGACGTGGGCGGTATTAATCGTAATGCCGCGTGCTTTTTCTTCTGGCGCTGCGTCGATCTGGTCGTAGCCCTTGGCTTCGCCGCCGAACTTCTGTGCGAGCACCGTGGTGATCGCTGCCGTCAGGGTGGTCTTGCCGTGATCGACGTGGCCAATCGTGCCGACGTTGACGTGCGGCTTGGTCCGCTCAAATTTGCCTTTTGCCATTTAAAACTCCAGTAAAGAACGTGCCCGTGTAAGGTTTAACGTTTGCACTGTGTTGCTTGTTCCATCACCACGGGCAGCGAGGGGCACACAATCGCAGACAGGAAAAAAGTGGTGCCAGCCTCCAGCGAAGCTGGCACCGATTTGCGTTTACTTGGCGCGCGAAGCCATGATGGCTTCAGAGACATTGCGCGGCGCTTCAGAATAGTGCTTGAACTCCATGGTGTACGTTGCCCGGCCCTGCGACATCGAACGCAGCGTGGTCGAGTAGCCGAACATTTCGGACAGCGGCACTTCTGCCTTGATGGCCTTGCCGCCACCGACCATGTCTTCCATGCCCTGCACCATGCCGCGGCGTGAGGACAGATCGCCCATCACGTTACCGGCGTAGTCCTCAGGCGTTTCGACTTCAACAGCCATCATGGGCTCAAGAATCACCGGGCTGGCCTTGCGGCAGCCTTCCTTGAAGCCGAAGATTGCAGCCATCTTGAAGGCCAGTTCGTTCGAGTCAACATCGTGGTACGAACCGAAATGCAGCGTCACCTTGACGTCAACCACCGGATAACCGGCCAGCACGCCACTTGTCACGGCTTCGTTGATGCCCTTTTCAACCGCAGGGATGTATTCACGCGGAACCACACCACCCTTGATCGCGTCAACGAACTCAATGCCCTTGCCGGCCTCGTTCGGCTCAATCTTGAGCACAACGTGTCCGTACTGGCCCTTGCCGCCTGACTGGCGCACAAACTTGCCTTCCGCATCTTCAATGGTCTTGCGGATGGTTTCGCGGTAAGCCACCTGCGGCTTGCCGACGTTGGCTTCAACGCCAAACTCGCGCTTCATGCGGTCAACAATAATTTCCAGATGCAGCTCGCCCATACCGGCGATCAGGGTCTGGCCGGACTCTTCGTCGGTCTTGACGCGGAAAGAAGGATCTTCCTGGGCCAGACGTTGAAGGGCAATGCCCATCTTTTCCTGGTCAGCCTTGGTCTTGGGCTCAACCGCCTGGGTAATCACAGGCTCAGGGAACACCATGCGCTCAAGCATGACGATGGCATCCGGATCGCACAGGGTTTCACCCGTGGTCACGTCTTTCAGGCCCACGCAGGCAGCGATGTCGCCAGCGCGGATTTCGCTGACTTCTTCACGGTTGTTGGCGTGCATTTGCACGATACGGCCGATACGCTCTTTCTTGCCCTTGATCGGGTTGTAAACACTGTCACCCTTTTTAAGGACGCCAGAATAAACGCGCACGAAGGTCAGCTGGCCCACAAACGGGTCAGTCATCAGCTTGAATGCCAGCGCAGAGAACTTCTCTTCGTCATCAGCCTTGCGGGTGACTGGCGCCTCATCTTCATCCATGCCCTTGACAGGTGGGATGTCGATGGGCGACGGCATGAACTCAATCACGGCGTCCAGCATGCGCTGCACACCCTTGTTCTTGAAGGCCGAGCCGCAGTACATCGGCTGGATTTCGCTGGCGATGGTACGCGTGCGGATGCCCAGCTTGATTTCTTCTTCGGTCAAATCACCTTCTTCAAGGTATTTGTTCATGAACTCTTCAGACGCTTCGGCAGCAGCCTCAACCATCTTCTCGCGCCACTCCTTGGCGGTCTCGACCAGTTCGGCCGGGATGTCGCTGTAGGTGAACTTCATGCCCTGGGACGCTTCATCCCAGATGATGGCCTTCATCTTCAGCAGGTCAACCACGCCGGTGAAGTTTTCTTCAGCACCAATGGGGATCACCATGGGCACTGGGCTGGCCTTCAGGCGCAACCTCATTTGCTCGACAACCTTGAAGAAGTTGGCGCCGGTACGGTCCATCTTGTTCACAAAGGCAAGGCGCGGAACCTTGTACTTGTTGGCTTGGCGCCAGACCGTTTCGGACTGGGGCTGAACACCACCCACAGCGCAATACACCATGCAGGCGCCATCAAGCACACGCATGGAACGCTCGACTTCAATCGTGAAGTCAACGTGGCCAGGGGTGTCAATGATGTTGATGCGGTGCTCAGGCAGGGACGTGTCCATGCCCTTCCAGAAGCAGGTGGTTGCAGCGGAAGTAATCGTGATGCCACGCTCCTGCTCCTGCTCCATCCAGTCCATGGTTGCCGCGCCGTCATGAACTTCACCAATCTTGTGGTTCACGCCGGTGTAAAAAAGAATCCGCTCGGTGGTGGTGGTCTTGCCGGCGTCAATGTGCGCCGAAATACCAATGTTGCGGTAGTTTTGAATGGGGGTTGCGCGGGACATAAATTACTTTCAGTTCGGGGTAACGAACAAGGAAAACAAAGAGACGTTGCTGAAAACATCTTCATGCTTTCTACGCGTCTGCCAGACTGGGCTCACGGATCTCATGATCACCCAGCGGCAGAAGTGGGGTTGAAGCACCCGGAATCAAGGCGCCAGCGGCGCGCAAAACCCGGATGAAGCGCACCCCACGTGCGCAGCAAACATGCTTCTTTAAAAAATCAGAAGCGGAAGTGGCTGAATGCCTTGTTGGCTTCTGCCATGCGGTGAACTTCGTCACGCTTTTTCATGGCGCCGCCACGGCCTTCGGTGGCCTCCATCAGCTCATTGGCCAGACGGAGGGACATCGACTTCTCGCCGCGCTTCTTTGCAGCCTCTTTCAGCCAGCGCATGGCCAGGGCCATACGGCGGACAGGGCGAACTTCAACCGGCACCTGGTAGTTTGCACCACCGACACGGCGGGACTTCACCTCAACCATGGGCTTGATGTTGCCAATGGCCATGTGGAAAGCCTCGAGCGGGTCTTTACCGGGGTTCTTTTTCTCGATGAAGTCGAGCGCGCCATAAATGATGCGCTCTGCGACGGCCTTTTTGCCGCCTTGCATGATCACGTTCATAAACTTGGCGAGATCGACATCGCCAAATTTTGGATCTGGAAGAATTTCACGTTTGGGGACTTCGCGACGACGTGGCATTTTTTCACCTCTTTGCTTCAGTTGGTACCGTCTTTGGACTGCACCGCGAGGGTTATCAAAACCCTCACTTACTCGACCGGTGCAACTATTTGCACTTGGGTCACTTCGTTCAACTTACCTGCCAAGGCCAGTTGAACACCTTGTTTTGACGACGCTGTGACACATCATCTGGCGCAAACCGCGAGGTTCGTGCCGGGCCTGATTATTTGGCCTTTGGCTTTTTCGCACCGTACTTGGAGCGCGACTGCTTGCGGTCTTTCACGCCTTGCAGATCGAGCGAACCACGGACGATGTGGTAACGCACACCGGGCAGATCCTTGACACGACCACCACGAACCAGCACGACGCTGTGTTCCTGGAGGTTGTGGCCTTCGCCGCCGATGTAGGAAATAACTTCGAACCCGTTGGTCAGGCGCACTTTGGCGACTTTACGCAGGGCGGAGTTTGGTTTTTTAGGCGTCGTGGTGTACACACGGGTGCACACACCGCGGCGCTGCGGAGAGTTCTCCATCGCAGGGCTCTTGGACTTGATCTTTTCGACCTCGCGCCCCTGACGGACTAGCTGATTAATGGTTGGCATTGAAAACGTCCCAAACGTTTGAAACTAACAGTAAAACGTGAATTAACCGTTGACCCTTCGCTGCTTTTCGATCGCGGAAGATGAAAACGGGAATCTCTCTGGAAATCCAGAAAAGCCTTCGAGTGTAGCAGTTTGGGCGCCCCGCCGCAAATCCGGCAGGTTTCAGGGCGCGAATTCGACACTCGGAACCGCAGGAATGACGTTTTTTGGGCTTATTTCACCCAAAGACGTACTGCATCCCACGCCCGGCCCAGGATTCCGGCCTCTTCAACCGCCTCCAGCGCGACCAGCGGCACTTCCGCCACCACCGCCGGGTTGTCACCCGCCGAAACCTTCAGGCTGCCGATACGCTGTCCGCGTGTAAAGGGCGCGACCAGCGGATCCGGCCTGGCGACCTGGGTCTTGAGTTTCGCGCCGGAACCGGCGGGCACAGCCACCACCAGCGGCTGGAACTGGCCCAGCTTGACTGTCGAAGACTTGCCCTTCCAGACATTGGGCGACACCACGGCCTGGTTTCCGTCAAACAGCTTGACGGCCTCAAACGCCGTGTAGCCCCAGTTCAGCAATTTTTGGGACTCATTGGCGCGGGCGCTGTCGCTGGCCGTGCCCAGCACAATCGCTACAAGCCGACGGCCACCCGGCGCGCCGCCAGCGCCCAGGTTGGGAAAGTCACGCTTTGCCGTCGCGATGATGCAATAGCCGGCGGCCTCCGTGTGTCCGGTTTTCAGGCCGTCAACGCTGGGGTCACGAAACAAAAGGGTGTTGCGGTTGGTATCGTTGGCTGCGGGCGTGCCGGGGTAACGGTACTTTTTGATGGCCGAGTAACCGACATATTCCGGGAAGTCCGTCATCAGGCGGGTGGCCAGAATGCTCAGGTCACGTGCCGTTGTCGTGTGCCCGGCTTCCGTCAGGCCTTCAGGGTTTTTGTAGCCCGTTGACTTCATGCCCAGCGCTTTCGCCTGCTCGTTCATGAGCTTTACAAAGTGCTCGGCACTGCCGCCCACGCCTTCCGCCAGCGCCATGGTGGCGTCATTGCCCGATTGCACCACCATGCCCTTGATCAAGTCCTCAACCGGCACCTGCATCTTCGGGTCAATGAACATACGCGAACCCGGCATCTTCCAGGCACGTTCGCTGACCGGCAGGGTCTGCTTCAGGTCTATCTTTTTGGCCTTGAGCGCATCGAACACCAGGTATTCAGTCATCAGCTTGGTGAGCGAAGCCGGCTCGACCGGAGAGTCGATGTCCTTGGCGGCCAGGATCTGGTTGGCTGTGACATCCAGCAGCAGATAGGAGCGTGCGGCAATTTCCGGCGGTTGCGGTGCCTGAGCCTGCACAGCGGAAGAAACAAAAAAAGCAGTGGCCAGCAGCAGGCCGGAGAAAGCCTTGTCGGCCTTGATAAAACAGAACATTGATGGGGAAATCCGGTAACGCGGGAATTGATGGAGAAGAAAAAGAAGAGGGCAACGGGGCAGTGAACAGCGCTCACACCACCGTCGAAGACAGGTGGCGAACCACCAGGTTTTTCAGCAGTGGCAATTGTCCATGAAAGAAGTGGCCGCCCCCGGGAATAACCGTAACAGGAAGTGCCTGCGGCCTAGCCCAGTCCATCACGGCAGAAAGGGCCACCGTGTCGTCCTCTTCGCCATGCACGACCAGTGTTTTGGGGTGCGAATCAACATCAATTGGCGCTGCAACGCTGCGGCTCACGCTGGTACCTACCAGCACCAGTTTTTCAATCGGCCGTGAGGCATTCAGGCGCCCGAACGCATGTGTTGTGACAAAGGCGCCGAATGAAAAGCCCGCAAGACATAACGGACCCTCAGGGGCCACACCTGCGGCGACGGCCAAAAGGTCATCCAGTTCGCCGCGTCCTTCGTCATGCGTACCCGCCGTGCCGCCCACACCGCGAAAATTAAAGCGCACCGCAGTCCAGCCGCATTGCGTGAAGGCGCGTGCCAGAGTCTGCACGACCTTGTTGTCCATGGTGCCGCCAAACAAGGGGTGCGGATGGGCAATCACAGCCATGCCTTTTGACTGCATGCCGCCTGAGGGCCCATCAATGGCAACTTCAATCGCGCCAGCAGCGCCCTGTATGACGGTTTTTTGGGTCTGGGAATTCATGCCTGCGCCCGCCTATCGCCCAACACCCGGGGGTGTCAGCAGGCGCTCCACCACCTTGCCGTTTTTCAGGTGCGACTCGACGATTTCATCGATGTCGCTCCCGTCTACATAGGTGTACCAAACAGCTTCCGGATAGACCACGGCAACTGGACCGCCTGCGCAGCGGTCCAGGCAGCCAGCCTTGTTCACACGGACTTTCCCTGGCCCGGAGAGCCCGGCTTTTTTGACGGCTGACTTGCAGCGGTCAAAGCCCTCCTGTGCACGGTGATCGGCGCAGCAGTCTTCCCCGGGCTTGCGCTGGTTGAGGCAGAAAAAAATATGCCGTTCGTAATATGAATCTGGGGGAGTGGCTGGAGTCATCATCCGATTTTACGTACCGCCCGCCGCAGGCTTCTCCCGACCCGAGAGCCGCGTAAGGACATACAGCAGCGCCGCATAAGGCCAGAACCAGCCCAGCCACTGCGCAATGCCGTGAAAGCGGATGAAGCGGCCCTGCTCCCAGGTCTGCAGGGTCTGCGCAAAGTAGGCGCTGGCCGGGGCCTGGTTCAGCAGCCCCAGGTGTATGGCCAGCGCCAGCAGCGCAAAGGCCGACGCCCCGCGACGCCCCAGCGGCAGCAGCACAATGGCCAGCACCAGCGCCATCCACAGCCCCGCCTGTACAGGCAGGTCAAGCCAGGCCCATGCATGGTCTGGCCCGTAACTCAGGGCGGCAGAAAGTGCCGACGCCGCTATGCCCAGCGACAGGATGACCAGCGAAAACACTGCGCGCTGCCAGATGGCGCGTATAACCGAATATCCCAGCAGGCAGGGAATCAACGCCCCCAGTGCTACACAGATCAGCTCGGTGCCCGGCACCAGCGGCTGCAGCTCGATCTCGCGCACCGGCAGCCAGACGAGGAAGGGCGTGTCTGTCAGTATGTCGGCTAGCGCCAGCTCCAGCCGCTCAAACACCTGTCCCAGCCCCATGGGCACGGACGCAGGGAAAAGCAGCGCCAGCGGCCACAGCATCAAAAGCACCAGTGCGCCACGCGCATCATGTGCAAGCCAGCGTGCGCGAAAGCGGCTCCATCGATCAACAATGCCCAGCTTTTCAAGCGCCCAGGCCACGCAGGCTCCCACCCAGGCCCCGGCGATGTTCAGCGCCAGATCGACATTGGAAGGAATGCGCCGTGGCAGATAGCTCTGCAGCGACTCCATGCACAGCGACAGCAGCCCTGAGGCCAGCACGGCCACCGTCACGGCCCATGCCACGCGGCGGCTGCGCAGCGCCGACAGCGCCAGCAAAAACCCCAGCGGCATGTAGCCGCCGAGGTTGGCGGCAACGTCAAAACCCGTCCAGTATTTGGGTAGTGGCGCCGTCAGAAAGGCAAACGGCGATATGCCCTGGTCACGCCATTCGGTAAAGGGATAAAGGCTCGCATAGACAACAAGGCAGATCATGGCCAAGGCAAGCGGCCAGGCGGCAGTCTTTACACCCCTATCGTCGCTCACTGCGCTTCGCTCCGTGTAGCTCCTTTTCCCCTTGCAGGGGACGACGCTGGCTATCCGGCGAAGCCGGGCTGGCGGCGTCTGCTGGTGAAGTCGGGGAGATCACGTTTAATGCCCTGAATCACTAAAAAGGTTTGACAACCACCAGAATCACCGCCGCCAGCATCAGGAGCACCGGCACCTCATTAAAAAATCGGTACCAGCGGTGACTGCGTGTATTGCGCCCGGCATTGAATTTCCTGAGCAAGCTCCAGCAGGCATGGTGGTAGCCCAGCGCCAGCAGCACGACAAAAAGCTTGGCATGCATCCAGCCCGCGCCCTTGCCGATGCCGTAACCCAGAAAAAGCCAGAGCCCAAAACCCAGCGCAGGCACAGCCAGGATCGTCGTGAAGCGCAACAGCTTGCGCGCCATCAACAGCAGGCGCTCACGCTCGGCAATACTTTGGGCGGGCACCATAGCCAGATTCACAAAAATGCGCGGCAAATAAAACAGCCCCGCGAACCAGCTGGCAATAAAAACAATGTGAAGCGATTTGACCCAAAGCATCGCGTTAGTTTAGTCCGCAGGATGCCGCCACGGCGTGTCGAAAGATTCGTTTGGCGGGATGAAGTGCAAGGCGCGAGGCGCACAGAGGGTTATTGGGGTCAGACACCAATTTCGCTGCGGTGCCATGCACCGCACCCTACGGGCGAGCCGAAGGCTCGGCGAATTTGGGCTCTGACCCCAAAAACCCATGAGGATTCCGAGCACCGCGCAACGCAGCAATTCGCCCGGCAAACGGATTTAGCGACATGCCGGGACAAAAAAATGCCCGGATGGCACGAAGCCACCGGGCGCTCAAGCCTCGTTGTTTTGACACGCGAAGGCCCCGCTCAGGGAGGTAAAGCGGGATGCGATCATCAAATTGATAACCACACATACGAATTTAATCATCCGGCACCCCGCTTTGGCAAGTTTTTCTGAGGTGACTAAGTAAAGTTAGCGCAGAAAGCAACACTTTCCATGCTGCCCGGAATGGCCATACAACTCCAGGCTCAGTCCAAATACTTATTGCCCTGCACAAAGCTTTGGCACAATTTGCCCATGACCCTCCACGCTTCCAACTTTGCGCCGTTCCCGGCGGGCCGGCCGCGCCGCCTGAGGCGTGATGCCTTCACCCGCAACCTGGTGCGTGAAAACGCCCTCACCGCGCATGACCTGATTTACCCGGTATTTGTGCTGGACGGCCAGCAGCGCCGTGAAGCCGTGGCCTCCATGCCCGGCGTTGAGCGCCTGAGCCTTGATTTGCTGCTGCCGGTGGCCGAAGAGTGCGTGAAGCTGGGCATCCCGGTCATGGCGCTATTCCCCGTAGTCGATGGCTCACTCAAAACCTGGGATGGCAAGGAAGCCACCAATCCGGAAGGCCTGGTGCCGCGTGTGGTGCGTGAGCTCAAAAAACGCTTCCCCGAGCTGGGCGTGATGACCGACGTGGCGCTGGACCCCTTCACCACCCACGGCCAGGACGGCCTGCCGGACGACAACGGCTACATCATGAATGACGAGACCGTTGAAGTACTCATTCAGCAGGCGCTCTGCCAGGCCGAGGCCGGCGTGGACATCGTCGCACCCAGCGACATGATGGATGGCCGCATTGGCGCGATACGCAACGCGCTTGAGGCGAAGAAGCTGATCCACACCCGCATCATGGCCTATAGCGCCAAATACGCCAGCGCCTTTTACGGCCCCTTCCGCGACGCGGTGGGCTCCAGTGGCAATCTCGGCAAGGCCGACAAAAAGGTCTACCAGATGGACCCCGGCAACACGGACGAGGCCCTGCGTGAAGTCGCCATGGACATCGCCGAAGGCGCCGACATGGTGATGGTCAAGCCCGGCATGCCCTACCTTGATGTGGTGCGCCGCGTGAAGGACGAATTTAAAGTGCCGACCTTTGCCTACCAGGTCAGCGGCGAATACGCGATGCTCAAAGCCGCCGCGCAAAACGGCTGGCTGGACCATGACGCCGTGATGATGGAAAGCCTGCTGGCTTTCAAGCGTGCCGGCGCCGATGGTGTGCTGACCTACTTCTCGCTGGATGCCGCACGGCTGCTCAAGCAACAAGCCTGACCAGCGGTATCGCCCCTCCAAACGCCAAAGGCCCACGCGTGCAAATCATTGAATTCACCTCCGACAGCCTGCGTTTTGTCGATGCGGTGCCTGACCAGCCGCCGGGAGACGGTTTTGTCTGGATACTTCTGGACCGCGAAGAGTTTGAAGGCGCACGCCCGCAACTGCAGGAGGCTGCCCTGCGCCTGGGCGGCTCTGCACTGCTTGACCTGCACTGCCAGGATCTGGCCAGCGCCGTACACCCCTCCCACTACGACTCGACCTCGATTTACGACCTGATCATCTTCAGGCGCCTGGCCACCCAGTTTGAAACGCAGAACGAAGCCGAGCATGAAGCCGCCATCGCCAGCTATCACGGCCAGGGCGGCAAGGCGCGCATCAAGCCGCGCGGCGGCATGCCGGCATTCAACCGCATCAGCTCCAAGGCCGTCGGGTTTGCGGTGTTCGACCGCTTCCTGATCAGCGTGCACCCGCATGGCTGTTACGCCGCCAAAAGTTTTATCCAGCGGTATCTGGCCGATGCCAAATTCAGTGTGGATGCCGCCCGGCTGGACCCGACGCTCTCACGCAACCGCCTGCCCATCAGTCCGGCCGACCTGGTGCTGCGCATGGTGAACGCCATGGTCGACAGCTACCTTGATCTGCGCAAGGAACTCACCAGGCAGCTTGAACACTGGCAGTCCGAACTGCTCAAACCCGGCACGCGCTTTTCCAACTGGGGCGCCCTGATGACGGCGCGCGGCCAATTGCACGTGCTGGAAGACCTCTGCGACGAACAGCATGACGCCATGCAGGAATGGCTGGACACCCTGCGCGAGCAGCCACTGTCGTCATTCATGAAGAACCCCTTGCCACAGCCGATCGCATTCGCGGATGGCACAACACCCGGCGGCCCGCAGGAGCCGGCAAGGCGCAACGCCGAGGCCATGCTCGCCGCACAGGCGCAGCGCGACCAGCTGGTAGCGCGCGCACGCGACGTGATCGAGCACATTGAGCGTGTGGTGCACCACGCCCGCCGACTGGAGCAATCGGCCGAAACCGTGGTGCAGATCCACTTCAGCGCACAAAGCAACCGCACCAACGACATCATGCGCACCCTCACCGCGCTGACGGCCATCTTTTTGCCGCTGAACCTGATCACCGGCTTTTTCGGCATGAACTTCGAGTTCATGCCGCTGATTCACCACATCTCCGGCTTCTGGTGGACTTTCAGCTTCATGGTGCTGATCGTCGTGGTCGTCGGCACGGTTTTCTGGCGCAAGCAGTACATCGCGCGCACCCGGCGTTAGGAGCTCTGATGAAGCACGCTCCGGCAACACGCGATATCCGTATCGGCTGTGCCGGCTGGAGCCTGCCCCGGGACGCGTGGCCGTCCTTCCCGGCCGATGGCAGCCATCTTGAACGCTATGCCGCGAAACTGAACGCGGCAGAGATCAACTCATCGTTTTACCGCCCGCACCAGCGCAAAACCTATGCGCGCTGGGCCGACAGCGTGCCTGCCGGCTTCCGCTTTTCGGTCAAGCTGCCCAAAACCATCACGCATGAAAAGCGCCTTCAGGACTGCGGTGCATTGCTGGGCGAATTTCTTGAACAGGCCGCCGGTCTCGGCAAGCGACTGGGTTGCCTTCTGGTTCAACTGCCGCCCAGCCTTGTTTGGGATGAGGACGTCACGGGAAGATTTCTTGAAGTGCTGCGCAAGGCCCACGCCGGGCCGGTGGCGCTGGAAGCGCGTCACCCAGGCTGGTTCAGTGAAGAAGCCAGCAGGCAGCTGGCATCACATCGCGTGGCGCGCGTGCTGGCCGACCCGGTCATGTTTGACGCCGGCCGCTGGCCGGGTGGCGACCCACGCCTGGTATACGTCCGCCTGCATGGCTCACCGCGCATGTATTACTCGGCCTACCCGCGCGGCGTGCTTGACGCGCTTGCTGTCCGGCTGCAAATTGCGGCAGCGTCCGACGCCGCCGTCTGGTGTGTTTTCGACAATACAGCCAGCGGGGTCGCCATATCCGACGCGCTTTACACGGTGCAGGCCACGGTGCAGGCCGCGGCGAACCGCAGCAATACATAACAAGCCACAAAACACCTGAAGGAGAGGCCCATGAGCGCATTGCCTGGCAGTCACCCTGCCAACTTCTGTGCCGACGACCTGACGCGCGAAAACGTGCAGTCGATGCGGCGGGTTGAACAAAACGCGCTGGCCAACCGCAGCCGGGCCGACCGCATCGCCGCCTTTGTTGCGGGGTTCTGCGGCTCCATGACCTTTGTCTGGATCCATGTGGCGGTTTTCTCGGCCTGGATTGTGTTCAACACCTTTCCGGGTCTGCACCACTTCGACACCTACCCCTTCACCTTCCTGACGCTGGTGGTGTCGCTGGAAGCGATTTTTCTCTCGTCATTTATCCTGATCAGCCAGAACTACGAATTGCGCATCAGCGACAGGCGCAACCAGCTGGACCTGCAGATCAACCTGCTGACCGAACAGGAAAACACCAAGATGCTGCAGTTGCTTGAGCGCATTGCCCAAAAAGTCGGCGTGGACGACCCGGGCGATACAGACCTGCGCATCCTGACCGAAGACACCGACCCTGAAAAACTCATCCGCCAGATCGAGCAGGCCCAGCGCGCCACCCCGTCGGCCCGGGCATCCGGCGGCACTGAGAGTTGACAAGTTAACGTACACGGCAAAAATTTAACGTGTACGTTAAAGAATCACCAAAAGTTAACTTCCATATTAACTTTTTGGGGTTGCAGCCCGAATTTATGAGCCCAAGCACGCCAAAATAGTGAAAAAAGGGCTGTTTTAAGGCAATAAAACGGCTGCAGGCCAATAAACACGCACGTGAGCAGCTACTTATTTAATAGCAAATCACATGTCGTGCAATCTTCAAACCCAGGGCTGTGCCAGCCCTTCAGCCTTGAATACCCTCATCACGGCAGGCCGCGCCAGCACACGCCGCAGGTAAGGGCCCAGATGAGGAAGGTCGCGGGCCGGCCGTGACGAAAAGTTGCGCGTCCAGCGACACAGCATGAGCGCATAGGCATCGACAGCCGAGAACTTGCCTCCCACAAGCCAGGGCGAAGGGGTTGCAACTCCCAGCCGCGCGAGTTCTGCATCCAGCTGGTCCAGCAGCACGCCGGTTTTCATCTCTGCGTGCGACTTCATTTCCGCAGCGCGGGCGGCGTCACCATCTTTCACCCAGCGCTCTGAATAGAAGTACACCATCAGCGTAGCCTGCAGCGTGTTGGTCAGCCACATCAGCCATTTGTAGAAGTGGGCGCGCTCTGCGGTGCCGATGGCAGGCGCCAGCCCGGCGGCCGGGTGCGTGTCGCACAGGTGCAGGCAAATGGCAGCGCTTTCATAAAGCACCAGGTCACCATCTACCAGCACCGGTACCGTGCCGTTGGGATTGAGCTTTTTATAGGCCTCCGTGCGGTGCGCGCCCTGGGCCGTGTCAACCAGGATCTTTTCGAACGGCACGCCCAGCTCTTCGAGCAGGATGTGCGGGGCCATGGCCGCCGTACTCGGCGCGAAATGTAACTGGATCACTTGACGCCAAACAGGTTGGCAGCGTTCTCCCAGGCAATCTTGCGCGCCGCATCGGGCGGCAAGTCACCCAGCCAGGTGCGGTAGCCCTTCATCAAATCGTCGTACTGCTGCCAGCGCTGCACCACCCAGGTGTCGGAGCCGATCAAAAACCGGTTCGGGTACTTCAGCAACAGCGTGCGCCACTCCGGGCAAAGCTTGCCGTCCGCACAGGTCAGGCCGGGCCGGTAAGACAGCTCGCCCATCAGCTGCGGGTATTTTGCAAACAGCGCATCAACGCGCGACACCGGCGGCCCGCCTATGCCGGTGTGCGCCCAGATGATGCGTGCGTCGGGCGCATGGGCCATCAGCAGGTCAATGGCGATGTCGTCCACATGGGCCAGCACGGCGAGCTTGTTCTGCGCCGCAAACACCATGAGCTTTTTGACCACGGACCCGTTGGCGTTGGCGCTGTTGTAGAGATGGAACTCGCCTATGCCCTTGTACGGCCCGGCCTGGCTGCCCGTGACGCCGCGCGCAAATTCGGCCTGAACCATCTCGTAGATGGTCTCGTCGCGAAACCAGTTGTCGTAGTCGGCGCGGTTGCGGTACAGCCTGATGAAAGGCACTACGGTGACGCCTGACTGTTTGCTCAGCTCTGTAGCAGCCAGCAACTTGGTGCCGTCATTGGGTCGCGAGTTGGCCACCACCGCTTTCACGCCGTTGCGCTGCATGCGCGCCAGCACATCGGCCGGAGGATTAGGACCAGAACATGAAGCCCCCACGCTTTTCGCTTCGCGTAATGCGCTGCCCCCCGAGGGGGCTGAACTTGCTTGGGGCGGCCCGGCGCTGCGTTCGCACTTCCACGCCTCCTCGTTGTAGTGCATGTGCGTATCGAACAGCGGACCGGTGTAGTCGGCCGCGCTGGCGACTGCGGCACATGCGGCCAGCGCAGCAAGGGCAAGCAAACGCAGCGTGCGCATGGCCTGCGCTTACGCCAGATGTTTGGCGAAGAAGGCCAGCGTGCGCTCACGCGCCTTGGTGGCGGCTTCCTCGTTATAGGCGCCGCGCTGGTCGCAGTTGAAGCCGTGGTCTGCGTTGTAGACGTGCACTTCAACTTCCGGGTGCGCCTTGATGAGGGCGTTAACGCCTTCCATGGGCGCAGAGTGGTCGTGGTCACTCAGGTGGGCCATGACCGGTACTTTGGGTTTGCGTGCGATTTCTTCAGGCGCCACCATTCCGCCGCCGTAGTAAGGCACCGATGCACTCAGGCCGCTGAGCTTTTCGGCCGCCTGCCAGGCGAGCAAGCCGCCGAAGCAGAAGCCGATGATGCCGACCTTGCCGCCGCTGGCCTTGGCCACGTGGTCGATGGATGCCTGGACGTCCTGCATGATCCCCGCGCCTGGCAGGGCCATGACGGCGGCTTTGAGCGCAATGCCAGCCTTCATGGTGGCTTCGTTGTAGCCCGTGTCCACGCCTTTTTCAACACGCTCGAAAATGGCCGGTGCGATGGCCAGGTAGCCCTGTGCAGCGAATCGGTCGGTGACCTGCTGGATGTGCGAGTTGACGCCAAAGATTTCCTGCAGCACGACGACTGCGGCCTTGGGCTTGCCTGAAGGCTCGGCCACATAAGCGGGGAAAGTGAAACCGTCTGCGGCCTTGAGGTCTATGAATTTGCCCATGGTGTGTTTGCTCCTGATGTGAAAAATGTGAGTGCCGCTGCTTGCCAATAAAGTAGAGTAGCTGGCGCAACCGCTGTTTGTACATCGGATTGCCACTTTTTGCAGGAGTTGGGGTTTGACCAAAACAGTCTTGATCACAGGGGGCTCTCGCG
>CBDDGX010000029.1:0-165000 GCA_965228025.1 Polaromonas sp.
CGTGCGAGTGCCAGTCAGCAACATCCTGCTCGGCGAAGGCCGCGGTTTTGAAAATTGCGCAGGGCCGCCTTGGCCCCGGGCGCATTCACCACTGCATGCGCTCCATAGGCGCGGCAGAGCGTGCACTTGAGATGATGGTCGACCGCCTGCAGTCACGCCACGCGTTCGGCCGCGCGCTCTCGGAGCAATCTGTCTGGCATGAACGCATTGCCGAGTCGCGCTGCATGATTGATCAGGCCAGGCTGCTCACGCTGAACGCCGCCCACAAGATGGACACTATCGGCAACAAGGAAGCCCGCGCCGAAATCGCCATGATCAAGGTCGTCGCGCCCAACATGTCGTGCAAGGTGGTGGACTGGGCCATACAGGCACACGGGGCTGGCGGTGTGAGCCAGGATTTCTGGCTGGCCGAAGCCTATGCACACCAGCGCACGGTGCGCATCGTTGACGGCCCGGACGAAGTGCACCGCAACGCAATTGCCAAGATTGAACTGGCCAAACGCACGGCTGTGACGGGCGTGGGCGGCAAGGCAAGGTAATCGCGGTAACAGGCCCCTGCCTTACTGCAGGCAAACGACAAAGGCGGTGTCCGCAAGGACATCGCCTTTTGTTTTGGGCGCTGATTTTGGATACATCTGCCGCGCATAGGGAAAACACATAGGAAGCGCATTTCATCCTCTGTAGGCGGTCACTTTTGCGACGCGCAAGCCGTGTTTTATGTGCCCGCCAACTTGCAGCCTTCCCAATGAGCGGTTAGCATTTACCCATAACTTACCGTACGGCAGGTAAATGTATTTGCCTTAACAACAGGAGACTCTGAACATGGAACTGAACACCATCAAGCTGACCATTGACGCAGGCGTTGCCGTCGTCACCCTCAATCGCCCGCCCGTCAACGCACAGAACATAGAACTGCGTGAAGAAAATCACCAAAGTGTTTGACCTGCTGTCCGACAGCGACGAAGTGGCCTGCATCGTGCTGACCGGGGAAGGCAAGGCCTTCTCTGCCGGCGCCGACATCCGCGAGCGCCCCAACCTTGCCGGCACGCCCGGCGCCTACGGCGCGCACAACCGCCGCGTGCGCGAGTCCTACTACGCCGTGGTCGAGTGCTCGAAACCCATCATTGCCGCCATCAACGGCCCGGCCCTCGGCGCCGGTTTCGGCCTGGTCATGGGTTCGGACATCTGGGTGGCTTCTGAAGACGCCTATGTCTCCATGCCCGAGATCAATGTGGGCCTGGCTGGCGGTGTGACCTTTCTGCAGAAGCACTTCAGCCAGTCACGCGCACGCCGCATGTTCTACACCGGCATGAAGGTGTCGGCGCAGGAGCTGTACCGCCTCGGCCTGGTCGAAGCCTGCCTGCCCGCAGCAGAACTCATGCCTTACTGCATGGAGATGGCACGCGAGATTGCCTCCAAGAGCCCGATTGCCATGCGCCTGGCCAAGGAAGCCGCACGCATGACGCAGCTGATGCCGATTCGTGATGCCTACCGTTACGAGCAAGGCAACACCGTGGCGCTGTCGAAAACGGAAGACTCGAAAGAAGCGCAGCGCGCCTTCCTTGAAAAACGCGCACCGGTGTACACAGGTCGATAAAGCCGGCCGCCGCCCCTGATAATGGAAAGGGCCGGCCTTGACGCTGGCCCGGGCCCTGTACAGGCCCTATACTTTTTCCTCCAATAGAACATGGGTACACGATGGCAACTCGTCGTCAGGCAGAAGACACGGCCACTGAGACAGACAACTTCAGGCCGCGCGTCGACAACCGCCCGGAGCAGATCATCGGGCATCGCTTGCCGACTGTTCGCAAGGCGTGGTTATGAAGGCACATCCCTTCGCGATATCGCAGAAGAAGCGAAGATCACCAAGGCTGCCCTGTACTACCACTTCCCCAACAAGGAAGCGCTTTACCACCGCATTGTTCTTGACTCCCTGCAGGCACTGATCTACCACGTGCGTGCGGCTGTTGACCTGGCGCCCACACCGCTGGAGAAAGTCCGCCAGTTCATGCTGGTGTCGGCCGAATTCATGGATGCCGACCGCGACTCCTGGATGGCGGGCTCCAACGCATTCTGGATGGGTGCTGAAAGCGAGCCGCGCACCCTCGCCGTGGCACTGCGCAACGAGTACGAGGCCATGCTTCGCACCTGCATCAGCGATGCGATCAATTCCGGCGAGTTCAGGAAGAGCAACGTCGCGATGACGGGCCGTTTTCTGTTGTCGGCACTGAACCAGATCAGCCGCTGGCACAACCCCAATGGGCCGATGTCGATTCGTGAGGTCATAGAGCAGTACCTCGACATGGCCCTGCACGGCCTCCAGGCACCGGCGAAAGCCTGATTCCCAGAGTGGCGTAGCAGCCACCCTCGGGCCTGACCCGGGATTTATCCGTTTCCATTCAGTTCGATCCCCATCCTAGGGTTATTACCATCTGTTTACTTACCTGCCGAACGGTAGAATTATTTTAGCCAGCAGGTCAGAGCCCACGCCTTTTTGCGCATTGCCTTTCACTGCACTTTTGAAAAGGATTGCCTTGCATATGTATTCCCGACGTTCAGCACTGGTCCTCGCCTCGCTGGTTATTGCAGCGGCAGCCAGTGCACAAACGGCAACCAGCTTCCCGACCAAACCGGTGCAGGTCATCGTGCCCTACGCCGCCGGCGGCGTGACCGATATCCTGGCGCGCATCGTCGCACTGCGCCTGGCCGATAAATGGAAGCAGCCCGTCATCGTTGACAACAAGCCTGGCGCGGGCACGGTCATAGGCACGGCCGCAGCCGCACGTGCGCCAGGCGATGGCCATACCCTGTTCATCACGGCCTTCGGTTTCACCGCCAACCAGGTGCTGGTGCCCAACCTGCCTTACGACCCCAAGGCACTGGCGCCGCTGTCCATGCTGGCTGACTCCTACAGCTACCTCTATATCAATTCAGCCGTACCGGCCAACAACGTGCCGGAGCTGATCGCCTACGCCAAGGCCAACCCGGGCAAGCTGACCTTTGCCTCGTCGGGCAACGGCTCCAGCCCTCACATCGCCGCCGAGCTGTTTGCATGGCGCACCGGCATTGACATGATCCATGTGCCCTACAAGGAGCAACGGCCCGGCCATCAACGACCTGGTCGGCGGCCAGGTCAACGCGCTGTTCGACACCGTGGCCACCATGAGTTTTGTGAGCAGCGGCAAGCTCAAGGTGCTGGGCATAGGCAGCCCGAAACCGATTGCGCGCGCGCCCAACATCGTGCCGATTTCAAAGTCAGGTGTGCCTGCACTGGCCGACTTCACCGCTGGCGGCTGGTTCGGCATGTTTGTGCCTGCATCAACGCCCATCGATTTGCAAAAGAAGATTTACGCCGACGTGCGCGCTGTGCTCGAAACCAGAGAAGTGCATGACGCCATCCTGAAAGCGGGGCTCGAGCCTTCCATCATGTCGCAGGCCGACTTTGCCACCTATCTGAAAAAAGACCTGGACACCTGGGGACCGGTGATACGCGAGCGGAAGATCCGTCTCGACTGATACGCCGCCCATGCGCCCTGAATCGACACCAGAACAAACAAGAGAGACAAGAGACACATGGAACACAAGACAACCTCCATACCGGACGTTCCGCCACTCGGCCGCCTCAAGGGCAGGCGCATTGTGGTGACGGGCGCCGGCTCCGGCATAGGCGCTGCGATTGCACAGCTCTTCATCGCAGAAGGCGCACAGGTCGCCGCGATTGACCGCAATGAAGACGGCATCAAGGCCTGGTTCAAACAAGGTGATGGCGGCAAGAGCATCGCACTGAAGGCCGACATCGCAGATGAAGCTTCTGTCAACGACGCCGTCAAACGCGCCGCAGAAACATTGGGCGGCATAGATGGCCTGGTCAATGCTGCAGGCGTTGCCAACACTGACCTGCTGCGCGATGTGAGCATCGCCGACTGGAAGCGCACCATAGACATCAACCTCACCGGCAGTTTTTTGATGGCACGCGCCTGCCTGCCCTGGCTCGAAAAAGTGCAGGACAGCACCATCGTCAACTTCTCTTCCGGCCAGGGCCTGCAGCCCTTTGTGCGCCGCGGCGCGTACGCAGCGTCCAAGGCCGGCGTGATCTCACTGTCAAAAACACTGGCGATGGAATGGGCGCCGATTCGCGTCAATACCATCTGCCCCGGCGCCGTCGATACACCCATGGTGCGCTCCGGCTACACCGCTGAAGCACTGCAGACGCAGGTCGGTGCGCGCTACGCACTTGGCCGCGTGGCCGAACCCATAGAAATCGCACGCGCCGCGCTTTACCTCACAGGCAGCGAATCATCCTTCGTCACCGGCATTGCGCTGGCCGTCGACGGTGGCCGCAGCTACCACTGACCAATCTCCAGGATGGCAAACATGACCCAAACCAACACCCAGGCTCCCACTTCCCAGGAAGTGGCCGCTGCAGCTGCCGACCCGTATGCCGCCTTCCGCCAGGAGCTGGTGAAGTTCACCGAATCGCCCGAACTCGCGCCGCTGAAGGAAATCGTCCGCAGCAACCAGAAAATGTCGCGCGCCGAATACAGCGCCTGGCAGAAGGCCCTGTTCAAAAAGGGCTGGGGCGCACCCAACTGGCCGGTTGAACACGGCGGCACGGGCTGGGACCTGCAGCAGCGTTACCTGTTTGAAGAAGTCACAGCCGCAGCAGACTGCCCGCCGCAGTACCACCACGGCATAGGCCATATTGGCCCGGTCATCATGCATTTCGGCAGCGACGAGATCAAGAACCGCTTTTTGCCACGCATCCTCGATGGCACCGAGCACTGGTGCCAGGGTTACTCGGAACCCGGTGCCGGCTCCGACCTGGCATCGCTCAAATCAAGCGCCGTGCGTGACGGTGACGACTACGTGCTCAACGGCCAGAAAATCTGGACATCGCATGCGCATGAAGCCGACATGATGTACACGCTGGTCCGCACCTCCACCGAAGGCCGCAAGCAGGCCGGCATCTCGCTGCTGCTGGTGCCGCTCAATACACCGGGCATCGAGATTCGCCAGATCCACACCATAGACCAGTGGCATCACGTCAACGAGGTCTTCCTCAATAACGTGCGCGTGCCGGTGAAGAACCTCGTCGGCGTTGAAGGCGAAGGCTGGAAATGCGCCAAGTTTTTGCTGGACCGCGAGCGCCTCTCGCCCGCCACCGTGCCGCGACTGGCACGCCAGCTCGAGCAGGTGGCCGAACTGCTGGCCGAGAAGATGAAAGCCAACCCGGGCCTGCCGAGCATTCATGCGCTGCAGGAGCGCCTGTTCCTGGCGCAGGCATCGGCCAAGGGCTCGCGCCAGATGCTGCTGTCGGCCATCCAGGAAGAAATGCAGGGCACGCTGGCTTCATCCAAATCATCGGCGCTCAAACTGCACACCTCCGAGCTGTCGCAGCAAATCGTCGGGATTGCGTTTGACATTGCCGGCCCCGAATATGCTGCCCGCCTGGTGCCTGAAGTTGAAGCGCCCGATGGCGCAGACGACCTGGACATTGAACGCCAGCTGACCCACACCTATCTTTTCTACCGCTCACGCTCGATTGCCGGCGGCACCAGTGAAGTGCAGAAAAACGTGATTGCCCGCGACCTGTTTGGAGCCTGAAAAAATGCCATTTACCGTTACCCCGATGTTTCCTGGTGATCTGTACGACACCACGGACCGCATGGCCGCCACGGCCGCACCCGCCTGGTCTGGCGACAAGAGCAGCAGCGGCAGCGCCAAATGGACGCAGATTCTCGAGCTCGGCTGGCAGGGCGTGCTGGTCAGCGAAGACGCCGGCGGCGTAGGTGCGACCCTGGCTGAATTCGCTGCGATTGCTGAAGCCGCAGGCCGCCATTCGATGGCCCTGCCGCTGATTGCACGCTGCGTGGTCTCGCCCATGCTGCTGGCAGCCGCTGGCAAGAACGACGCAGCACTCGCACTCCTTGAACAACTCTCTGCAGGCCAGGCTTCGGTCTGCCCTGTCATCCAGCCCGACAGCGCACGCTCGCTTCAGGCCACACCAGCCAGCGGCGGCGGCATCAGGCTGCAGGGGGTGCTCAAGGGCGCAGACCTGACCGAACCCGCCAGCCATATCGTCTTCAACGCCGCCAGCGTCAATGGTTCTGCACCGGTGCTGGCGTTGCTGGCAACCAGCGATCTGACGCAGCCAGTGCGTTACTTCGAAGGCCTGGATGGCCGCCGCACGGCTGACATCACGCTCGACGGTGTGGTCGTCGAAGCCAGCCATGTGCTGCTGCAAGGCGATGCGGTTGCCATTGCGACCAAATCTGCAATGTCTACCGGCGCCGTCATGACCAGCGTGCAGACCGTGGGCGCACTCGGCGCCATGATCGAGCAGACGATTGAATACCTCTCGACGCGCACGCAGTTTGGCGTGGCGCTGTCGACCTTCCAGGCGCTGCGCCACCGCACGGTTGAAATGTATGTGGCGTATGAAAGCGCACGCGGCCTGGTCAAGGACGTGACGGAACACCTCTCGGCCAATCCACACGCAGACCAGCGCGATGCGGCCCTCACCAAGCTCTACCTGGCCACCGTGGGCCGCACCGTGGCAGAGGCCGCCATCCAGCTGCACGGCGGTATGGGCATGACAGTTGAAATGCCAGCCGCCCGCCTGGCCATGCATGCACTGATGTGCAACCTGCAGTATGGTGACCGTTCGCACTACCTTGATTCGCTGTCATCGCAGATGGCGGCCGGGGTACGAACGGCAGCCATTGCTGCCTGATACGCACAGGCAACGCTTTAAACATGCATTCACTCCATTCGCTTTTTTTTCCTGAATCGGTCGCGCTCATAGGCGCATCATCTGACCCCGAACGCATTGGCGGCCGTGTGCTGCGCTTCATGCTTGAAGGCGGCTATGAAGGCACCATCTACCCCATCAACAAGGGTGAGCCCGTGGTGCAGGGCCTGAAAGCCTATAAAAACATCACCGAGGTGCCGGGGCAGATTGACCAGGCCGTCATCATCATCCCCGCCGCTGGCGTAGAAACCGCGCTGCGTGAAGCGGTGAGCAAAGGCATCAAGTCGGTGCAAATTCTGACCGCAGGTTTTGCGGAGATCGACGAAGCGGGCAAGGTGCAGCAGCAAAAGCTGGTCGACATCTGCCGCGAGAACAATGTGCGCATGCTGGGCCCCAACTCTTTGGGCCTGCTTAACCTGTCGAACAAATTCTCAGCCACCTTCTCGACCGCACTAAACGGGCTGCGCCCGGTCAAGGGCAACATCGCGCTCGCCACACAAAGCGGCGCTTTCGGCTCGGCTACCTACGGCATGGCCTCGCTGCGCGGCCTGGGTTTTTCAAAAATCATCGCTACCGGCAATGAAGCCGATGTTGATGTGGCCGAATCGATTGACTACCTCGCAGAAGACCCCGAGACCGCGGTGATCTGCGCTGCCGTTGAATCGTGCAAGGACGGCAACCGCCTGCGCGCTGCCCTGCTCAAGGCCGCGAAGGCCGGCAAGCCGGTGCTCATCATGAAGGCGGGCCGCACAGAAGTCGGCGCCACCGCTGCCGCGACCCACACCGGTTCACTCGCCGGTAACGACACCGTTTATGACACGGTGTTCGCCGAATGCGGCGCTTTCCGCCCACAGTCGATTGAAGAGATGCTGGACATCGCTTACGTCTGCTCCGTCACCGGCGCATTGCCGAAGAACAACGACGTTGCCATCCTCACCGGTTCAGGCGGCATCGGTATTCTGATGGCCGACCACGCCAGCGACCATGGCCTCGCATTGCCCAAACTGTCTGCCGCCGGCAGCGCCGCAGTGCTGGAAGTCCTGCCCTTCGCCGTCGCCGCGAATCCGCTGGACACCACCGCGCAGGTCACCGCCGTAAAAAGCGGCGTGACACGCACGCTGGATGCACTGCTCTCGCATTCATCCTGCGGCACCATCTTTGCCTACCTGGCACACGTCGGCCTGTCGCCGGTACGTTTCCAGTCGACCAGCGACGAGATGATTGCACTGAAAGGCAAGTTCCCGGACCGCGCCATCATCATGGTGATGCTGGCCACGAAGGAAGTTGCTGCCGAGCTCGACAAGCACGGCATCCCGACCTTTGCCGATCCCTCACGCGCCGTGCTGGCACTCGCCGGTGCGCGCAAGCTCGCGCAGCGCCGTGATGCGCTGTATGCGCCCTCTGCTGCAAAACAATCTGCAAAGGCTCTGGGCGATGTCTCGACCGAAGCCGCAGCCAAGAAAGTGCTCGCCGAAGCCGGCCTGCCCATGCTGCCCGAGGCCGTGTGCATTTCTGCAGAAGCTACTGCGACCAAGGCCATCGAGTTCGGCTTTCCTGTCGTCTGCAAGATTTCCTCGGCTGACATTCCCCACAAGACCGAGGTCGGCGGTGTGATGCTCAACCTGCCTGATGCCGATGCCGTGCGCGCAGCCTATGACGAGTTGCTGCGCCGTGCAAAGGCCGCCGTACCCAATGCCCGCATCGACGGCGTGCTGGTCACGCCCATGCTCAAGGGCGGTGTGGAAACCATCATGGGCATACATATGGACCCAACCTTTGGACCCATGGTGATGTTCGGCTCTGGCGGCACGGCCGTCGAGCTGTTCAAGGATGTAGCCTTCGCGTCAGCGCCTGTGAATGAAGCACGTGCACGCGAACTGGTTGATTCGGTGAAGTCATCGCAACTGCTGCGCATGTGGCGCGGCGGCCCGCAGTTTGACGAGCAGGCCCTGGTCAACGCCATCTGCAAACTGTCGGAATTCGGCCAGGCCCATGCCGATGTACTGGAAAGCATCGACGTGAACCCGCTGGTGGTGCGCGAAAAAGGCGCTGTCTGCCTGGATGCCGTCATCACGCTGCGTTAATCACCTTTAAATAAAGGAGACAAGACATGGACAAGGCCAAAGAAGACCTGCTGCAGGCCCTGCTGGACCGCGAAGCGATCCGCGAAACCATGAATGCCTACTGCCGCGGCATTGACCGCGGCGACGAGGCGGCCCTGCGATCGTCCTATTGGGAAGATGCCACCGACAGGCACGGTGCCTACGAGGGCAGCGCCAGCGGCTTCATAGACTACGCCGTCAAGGCGCGGGCCAGCGGCGCACGCATGATCCACCAGGTCACCAATACCTCCATCGTGCTGAAAGGCACGCAGGCGGCTGTTGAAACCTATTTCCAGGCCTTCCAGTACGACAACGACCCGCAAGGCAAGCTGCGCGAGACATTTTTGATCGGCCGCTACGTCGACCGCTTTGAAAAACGCGGCGACGAGTGGCGCGTAGCCGCGCGCACGGTGGTCTATGACTGGATGAAGGAAAGCCCGGCCCCTGAAGGCGATGAGGCCACACGCTTCGGCCAGCGCGCGCCGCAGGGCAGGATGAAGCCTGACGACGCCTGGTACGCGCTGCTGGCACAGCCGCCGTTCAACAGCTGAAGCTGAAATCGCAAGAAGCCGCACCCGCCAAAATGTAAAGTCAACTTTACATTTTGGCTTGCCGGATGCTGACCAGTGCATCAAAACGATCAAAAATGCCTGAAAAATACCATTTTTAAGGCATCAATTCGGCTGCAGGCCAATGAATACGAGCGTGAGCAGCTACTGAATTTATAGCAAATTACCGCATGCTCAAGGTCAGCGCCGTTAGGGAATCGAGTTCATGGATCCAGGGGCTGGCCGGGGATGGCAGCGCCTGTGGGAATGCTGCCTTATTTCTTCCACCCGCTCATGTCCAGCGCGGCCATCACGGTGTTCGACAGCCCGCCGTCCACCGGCAGGTCAACACCCGTCACATAAGCCGAATCCTTGCCGAGCAGAAACGCCACCACGCCGGCCATGTCGTCGGCTTCGGCCACACGGCGCAGCGGTATGCGGGCCTCGCGCTGGGCGCGGGCGTCAGGGGTCGAATAGGCTGCGGCGGTGCCCGGCGTCACCGTCAGGCCGGGTGAAAACGCGTTGACGCGGATGCCGTCAGGCCCCCATTCGTTGGCGAGTTGTTTCACCAGCATCAGCGCAGCCGCCTTGCTGGCGCTGTAAGACCCCAGCGGCGCCTGTGCGTTGGTGCCCGAGATCGATGCAGTCACGACGATGGCACCGCGGCTTTCCTTCAGCGCAGGGTAAGCGGCTTTGGCCAGCAACCACGGTGCGCGCACATGCACGGCGAACACCTTGTCCCAGTTGCCCACGTCATAGGTCGCCAGCGGGCCAGGAATCGCAAAACCCGCGTTGCTGACCAGCGCGTCCAGCCCGCCAAAGGCTTCGGCTGCCTGCACGATGATGGCAGGTAGCGCAGGGTCCGACATGTCGCCGGGCACGGCAATCGCCTGGCCGCCCAGGCTGCGTACTTCGGCGATCAGGCTCTTGAGTTCATCGGCATGCTGGTCCGACAGCACCAGCTTCACGCCGCCACAGGCCTGCGCGTCGCGCGCCAGCCGCAGGCAGATGGCACGGCCTATACCGCGGGCAGCGCCCGTCACAATTGCTCGCATCAGGTTTCTCCTTGTCCAGAAATAAAAAAGCGGCTGGGCCCGTCTTCCGGAAACCAGCCGCGTGCCTTGAATGACGCCCGTCTATCAGGCCTCGGCCTTTTCTTCCGCGCGTTCGAACGCGAAGCCCTTGTAGCCATCGGCGGCGGCAGCGGCAGAAAACTCACGGTACTTGGCGAAGCCGCCAATAAACATCGTCAGCCCCTGTGACTTGCCGGGCACATTGGCACCCACCCACCAGGTCTTGGCCTTGTTGATCAGCGAGCGCTGGGCCAGCCCCTGTACAACGCCCATCCAGTTGTCTTCAACCTGCGTGGTCGGCTCCATGGTTGCGAATCCGTTCTTCTGCATGTGCGTGATGGCGGCGGCGATCCAGTCCACATCGTGTTCGCTGATGCGGATGATGTTGGCCAGTGCAGACGGGCCATTCGGGCCGGTGGTCATGAAAAGGTTGGGGAAACCTTCCATCATGATGCCCAGGGTTGAACGCCCGCCCTGCTTCCATTTCTGGTTGACGGTCTGGCCGTTTTTGCCCTTGACGTCGAGCGCGATCAGCGCGCCGGTCAGGGCGTCGTAGCCGGTGGCCAGGATCAGCATGTCGAGCTCGATCTCGCCAGAGGCGTTGCGCACACCGCGCTCGGTCACTTCAAGAATGGGGTCGGTGATGCAGTCGACCAGATGCACGTTGGGCAGGTTGTAGGTTTCGTAGTAGCTCGAATCCAGGCAAGGGCGGCGCGCAAAAATCGGGTAGCCCTTGGGCTTGAGCGCCTCGGCCGTCTTCGGGTCTTTCACAACCTCGGCGATCTTGCCTCGCACAAAATCGGCCACGTGTTCGTTGGCTTCTTCATTGACCATCAGGTCGCCAAAGGTGCCCAGCATGGCCAGGCCGCCCTGCTTCCAGGCGTCTTCCAGCAAGGACTGGCGCTGCTCGGGCGTCACACTGAAGAAGGCGCGCGTGGACTGGGGCCGCGTGCCGCCGACGGTGCTGTTGCGCGCCGCCTCGCGTATGCCGGCATAGTTGCGCTTGACCTCACTGACATATTGCTCTGTCAGCGGCACATTGCGCATCGGCATGGTAAAGCTTGGTGTGCGCTGGAAGACGAACAGCTCGCCGGCCTGCGGCCCCACGTCTTGCACGATCTGTATGCCGGTCGAGCCCGTGCCGATCACACCCACGCGCAGGCCTTCAAACGACACCGGCTCATGCGGCCAGCGCCCCGCGTGCAGCAGGCGGCCCTTGAACTTCTCCACGCCTGGAATGTCCGGCACCTTGGGCACCGACAGCGGGCCGGTCGCCATGATGCAGAACGGCGCTTCAAAACGGTCGCCACGGTCGGTCTCGACTGTCCACAGCTGGCGCTCTTCATCCCATACGGTGCTGGTGATGCGGGTGTTGAACTGGAAGTGCTTGCGCAAATCGAGCCGGGTTGCGACAAAGTCGATGTAACGCAGCAGCTCGGGCTGGGCCGCGAACTGCTCGGACCAGGTCCACTCCTGCTCGATCTCGGGCGAGAAGGAATAGCTGTAGTCGATGCTGGGCAGGTCGACGCGCGCGCCGGGATAGCGGTTCCAGTACCAGACGCCACCGAGGTCACCACCGGCCTCGAAGCTCTGGATCTTCATGCCCATCTCGCGGAACTTGTACGTGGCATACATGCCGCCGAAACCGCCACCGACGATGATCACGTCCAGCCGTTTGGCCGCGGTTTGTGTTGAATCCTTGCTGCTCATGTCGTCTCCTGAAAATTGAATACCGTTAAACGGCGAGCGTGCCGCCATCGACGGGCAGGGTCACGCCATTGATATAGGACGCCAGGCTTGATGCCAGGAAAACCGCCGCACCGGCAAGTTCCTGGGGCTGCCCAACCCGGCCGGAGGGAATGCGCACCATAAAGCGCGCAAGCCGCTCGGGGTTGGCGCGTGTGGCGTCTGTCATGGGCGTTTCAATCACGCCGGGGGCCAGCGCATTGACGCGTATGCCATCAGCACCCAGGTCTGCCGCCATCGATTGCGTGAGCATCTTCACCGCGCCCTTGGAAGCGGAATAACCCAGCGACCCGGCCTGGGCAATAAAGGCAGCACCCGATGCCACGTTGATGATGCAGCCGCGCGTCTTGCGCAAGGCCGGCAGCCAGGCATGAATGGTGTTGAATGTGCCGAACAGGTTGACGTCAAACACCCGGCGGATATTGGCCTGGGCTTTGGGGCTGTCAATGCCTTCACGGATGATGACACCCGCGTTATTGACCAGCGTGTCAATCGTGCCGACCTCGGACTCGACCTTGGCAGCCAGCGCATACGACGCATCGGCATCCGTCACGTCCAGCGCAAAACCCCAGGCCTCGCCGCCTGCGGCACGAATCTGTTTGAGAGTGTCTTCGCAGCGCTCGGCCGTCATGTCGGTCACGATGACACGCGCGCCAGCAGATGCATAACCCACGGCAATCGCCTGGCCTATGCCGCTGGCGGCACCCGTCACCAGTGCCAGCTTGCCCTTGAGCAGCGGCGCACCCTTGAGCGCGTCCATCACCGCATCGCGCGGGGTTGCACCTTGAGGTTGATCGCTCATGCCTGCTCCTTGCCGGCACGACGAAGCTCACGCCGCTCCAGCCACGCATAAAACTCACCCACCAGGCCCTTGCGGAACAGCAGCACGACCAGCACAAACACCAGGCCCTGGATCATCAGCACCCACTCGGCATACGAGGCAAGGTAATGCGACATCGACACAATCAGGATGGCGCCGGCCACAGGCCCGAGCAGGGTCTGCATGCCGCCCAGGATGCAGATCAGCAGCGCTTCACCCGAGGTCACCCAGGTCAGGTCGGTCAGCGTCACGACCTGGAAGGCCACGGCCTTGATGGACCCCGCCAGACCTGCCAGCGACGCCGACAGGATGAACACGACCAGCTTGTAGCGGTTGGCGCGATAACCGAGAGAGATGGCGCGCGGCTCGTTGTCGCGAATCGCCTTGAGCACCTGGCCGAAGGGCGAGTTGACGATGCGGTAGATGGCAAAGAAACCAAAGGCCGTGAGGGACAGCACCACAAAATACATGACGTAGTTGTTGCCCATGTTGATGAAACCGAACATGGCGCGGCGCGGCACATCCTGCAGGCCGTCTTCACCGCCTGTGAACGGCATGCGCAGGGCCATGAAATAAATCAGCTGCGAAAACGCCAGCGTGATCATCGAGAAATAAATGCCCTGGCGGCGTATGGCCAGCGAGCCGGTGAGCGCCCCTATGACGGCCGCCAGCCCGACGCCCAGCAAGATGCCCAGCGCAGGGTCAAAGCCCCACATCTTGATGCTGTGCGCCGTGGCATAACCGGCCGCACCAAAAAACATGGCATGGCCGAAAGACAGCAGGCCGCAATAGCTGACCAGCAGGTTTAGTGCTGCGGCCAGCAGCGCAAAGCAGAGAATCTCGATCAGGAATTGCGGATAGAGCACAAACGGTGCAGCAACCAGCAGGGCGATGGAGATCGCCAGCAGAATGCGCACGGTGGCGGGTGAAAAATGTTTCATCGGGCCTCCTGGCCGAACAGACCGTTGGGCCTGATCGCAAGCGTGATGATCATCACGATAAAGATGACAACGCCGGCAGCGTCGGGGTAAATGAGTTTGGTCAGGCCCTCGACCACACCCAGGCTGAAGCCGGTGATGATGGAGCCAATGATGGAGCCCATGCCGCCAATCACGACCACCGCGAACACGATGACGATCAGGCTGTTGCCCATCAGCGGGTTGACCTGGTAAATCGGGGCAGCCATGGCGCCACTGAAACCCGCCAGGCCCACGCCCAGGCCGTAGGTCAGCATCAGCATGCGCGGCACATTGATGCCGAAGGTGCGCACCAGCGAGGCGTTTTCATTCGCCGCACGCAGGTAGGAGCCGAGCTTGGTGCGCTCGATCACAAACCAGGTGGTCAGGCAGAGCATCAGCGACGCCGCAATGACCCAGATGCGGTAGGCAGGAATGAAGCTGATGCCAATATCAAGACCGCCGGAGATCGGGTTGGGATAGGGCTGGCCGGTCGCGCCGAACTTCCAGCGGAAGGCGCCCTCCATCAGCATGGCAAGACCGAAGGTCAGCAGCAGCGCGTAAACGTGATCCACACTGTAAAGCCGCCTGAGCATCAGCCGTTCAATCACCAGGCCGAAGGCACCGACCACAAATGGGGTGATGACCAATGCATACCAGTAGCTGATGCCAAAGTATTCCAGCAGGCCCCAGGCGACAAAAGCGCCCAGCATGTACTGCGCGCCGTGGGCAAAGTTGACCACATGCAGCAGGCCAAAGATGATGGCCAGGCCCAGGCTCATCAGCGCATAAAACGAACCGTTGATGAGGCCGATGACCAGTTGGCCGACAAAGGCCGACATCGGTATGCCGAAAATTTCATTCATGATGTGCTCCCCGCAGGGCGTGGCATGTGGTGCCACGATGTTGTGTGGTGAAGGTCATAGTCCGAGCAGGCTTTCAATACGTGGCAGGTCACCGGCGATATCTTCACGGCGGAAGTGGTCTACCACCGCGCCCTCTTCAATCACGTAAAAACGGTCCGCCACCTTGGAGGCGAAGCGGAAGTTTTGCTCAACCATGAGCACGGTGAAGCCGCGCTCTTTCAGGATGCGAATGGTCTGGCCGATCTTGGAAACGATGACCGGTGCCAGGCCCTCGGTGCATTCGTCCAGCAGCAAAAAATTGGCACCGGTGCGCAGGATGCGCGCAATCGCCAGCATCTGCTGCTCGCCACCCGACAGCTTGGTGCCCTGGCTGCTACGGCGTTCCTTGAGGTTGGGGAAGAGCGTGTAGATCTCGTCAACCGTCAGGCCGCCCGGCCGCAACACAGGCGGCAGCAGAAGGTTTTCTTCGGTGCTCAGGCTTGAGAAGATGCCGCGCTCTTCGGGGCAATAAGCCACGCCGAGCTTTGCAATCGCTTCAGGCAGCATGCTGGTGGTCTGCTGGCCGTTGATCTCTATGCTGCCCTGCCGTTTGGCAAGCAGCCCCACCACCGCGCGCAGCGTGGTGGTCTTGCCGGCGCCGTTGCGACCCAGCAGGCAAACCACTTCACCCTTGCGCACTTCAAGGTTGATGTCGTGCAGCGCCAGGTTCTCGCCATAGTGGCCGACCAGGTTTTTAATCGACAGGCAAAGCGGTTGCGCTGATGCCACTGCCGCGTTGTTGGCTTCAATCATTGGCGCCTCCCACATAAGCTTCGATGACGGCAGGGTCGCGTGACACCTCGTCGTAGGTGCCTTCAGCCAGGATCTGGCCCGACTGCAGCACGGTGACGCGGTCGCACAGCTCGGCAATCACCTTCATGTTGTGTTCCACCATCAAGATGGTGCGGCCCTTGGCCACGTCACGAATGATCTGCATCACCGGGCCAATGTCTTCATGGCCCAGGCCGGCCATGGGCTCGTCGAGCAGAATCATTTCAGGTTCAAGCGCAATGGTGGTGGCGAGTTCGAGCACACGCTTGCGGCCATACGACAGCGACACCGCTGGCGTGTCGATATAACGCGTCAGGCCCACCATTTCGATGAGCTCCCGGGCGCGGGCATCCAGCACCTTGAGCGAGGAGTCCTTGCGCCAGAAAGCCCAGGTCATGCCGGCCTTGCGCTGCAGCGCGACGCGCACGTTTTCAAGCACCGTCATCTGGCCGAACACGGCAGAGATCTGGAAAGAGCGGATCAGCCCTTTGGATGCAACGGTGGCCGGGTCGCTTTTCGAGATGTCGGTGCCGTTGAAAAGAATGGTGCCTGCCGTCGGCGTGAGAAAGGTCGTGAGCAGGTTAAAGCAGGTGGTCTTGCCGGCACCGTTGGGGCCTATCAGCGCATGTATGGTGTGGCGGCGGACCTTGAGGTTCACGTCCTTCACGGCATAAAAGCCGCGGAACTGTTTGCTCAGCCCGGTCGCCTCAAGAATGAAGGACTCGCTCATCTTTGACTCCGTGTTCAGAGCAGCGCGTGTGTCACGCCGCCATCGACCAGGACGGAGGTGCCCGTGACCCAGCTGCTGTCCGAGGTGGCGAGGAACATGGCCGCCTTGGCAATGTCCTGCACGTCACCCAGGCGGCGCAGCGGCGTGCGCTGGGCGCGTACTGCAATTTTTTCGGGCGTCACGTTGTTCTGCATGCCTTCGGTGAGCACAGAGCCAGGGCAGACGGCGTTCACACGGATGCCGCGCGGGCCAAGGTCTACTGCCGACGAACGGGTCAGGCCCAGCACGCCGGCCTTGACGCCGCCGTAGACCATGGCTTCAGGCACGCCCAGGAAGGCCGCAGCAGAAGCAATATTGATGATGCTGCCGCCTTCGGTCATGGCTTCAGAGCCGACCTGTATGCCCCAGACCACAGAGTTGAAACCGGTGCCCACCATGCGGTTGAGCATCTCGGGGGTGATGTCTGCAATCGGGCCGTAGCGCACCCAGATGGCGTTGTTGACGAGGATGTCGAAGCGGCCATGAGCCTCTTTCATCGCGGTGACGGCCTTGGTGAAGGTGTCGCGCTCGGCCACATTGCCGCCAAAGGCCATGGCGCGCGCGCCCGTGGCCTTGATCTCGTCGGCCGCGGCCTGGGCCAGGTCTTCACGGAGATCCAGCACACCCACAATCGCGCCTTCGGCAGCCATGGCATCGGCAATGGCGCGGCCAATGCCGCGTGCGCCGCCGGTGATGAGCGCTACTTTTCCTTCAAGCCTTTTGGTCACTTTGTTTTTCCTTGTCTTGTTCTGTCTGAATTCGAGTCTCGTTTGTCTGGATGGTTCAGGTCTTGTCGGCAAAGCGTACTTCAGGCAAACCCCGAACGCCGGTGCCGTGAACCGCGAAAAGCGCGCCCGCATCGGGATGGTCGTCCTTCAGGGCGTTGCCGCTGTTGCTGATGCTGGTGACATAAAGAATGTCGAGGTCCGGTCCGCCGAAGCACGGGCAGGTGACGTAACGCACCGGCATGTCGATGAGGCGATCCAGCTTGCCTTCAGGCGAAAAACGTCCCATCTTGCCGATCTCGACCAGCGCGGTCCAGATGAAGCCTTCGCTGTCTACCGTGGCACCATCACCAGCTGAAGCCAGCGGTTCGGTATCTATCAATACAGTCGGCGTGCCGGCCTTGCCCGTGGCCTTGTCGTAGGAATAACGCATGATCTTGCGCGTGCGGCTGTCGGTGAAATACAGCCAGCTGCCGTCGGGGCTGAAGCAGGTGCCGTTCGAAATGGCAAACCCTTTGTCGAGCATGTCGACCTGGCCTGCGGCATTGACTTGGTAGAGCGCACCGAGCTTTTCATTGCGGCCCATCACCAGCGAACCGGCAACAAAACGCCCTGCCCTGTCAGTGCGGCCGTCGTTCATGCGGATTTTTTCTTCGACGTGGGTGACGCCGGCGATCTTTTCGAGCTGGCCTGTCGCCAGATCAAGGTAGCTGAACTCACTGGCCAATGCGACCAGCAAACGCCCGCTTTCACAGAGGGCGATGGAACCTATGGCCGAAGGCAGCAGCCATTCGCGGTACTCACCGCTGGCAGGTGTGATGCGGCGCACCAGGCGGGCGTGCCCGTCTATCCAGAACAGCGATTGTGTGCGCTCATCCCAGAGCGGGCATTCGCCGAGTTCGTCGCGCTTGTCGGTCACGATGTCTATACGGCTCATGCGGCTAAACGCGAGGTACGCGGTGTGGCGGCCAGCATGCGCGATGCGTCGCGCTGCAGAACGATGTTGCGCAGCGGGTCGGCCATGGCGGCGCGCTTGGCAAGATATGAGCCGTGCTGGCGCGGCCAGAGTTCGTAGTTTGTGTTCGCGCCCAGCGACATCTGCGCATGCAGCGCCCAGTTGGGATTAAACATGGCCTCACGCGCGATGGCAATCAGATCGGCCTGGTCGGCATTGAGGATGGCTTCAGCCAGGTGCGGGTCAATGATGAGGCCCACGGCCATCACATCCATGCCCGTCATCGCCTTGATGCGCTGGCCATCATTGGCACGGTATTCAAGGCCGCGCGACACGCGCGGGCCATCGGTCGGGTAGTTCGAAATGCCGCCACCCGAAGAACAGTCAATCACATCCACGCCACGCGCCTTCAGCCCCATGAGCAGGCTGACGAGTTCGTCCATGCTGAGTTCATGGTCCAGGTCGGCCAGCGAGATGCGCCAGAACAGCGGCAGGTGCGCAGGCCATTTGGCGCGCACGGCCTCGGCAACTTCAAGCGCAAACCGGTGGCGGTTGGCCATGCTGCCGCCGTATTCATCGGTGCGCACATTGGCGACCGGTGACAAAAACTGGTGAATCAGGTAGCCGTGTGCACCATGCACCTCCAGCATTTCAAAACCCGCCTGGACCGCACGATGCGCGGCATCACCCCAGGCTTTCACAACGTCCTTCACTTCCGCCGTACTCAGCGCATGCGGCACCTGCCACCCGCCATCACCCACAGGCAATGCGCTGGGGCCGACCACCTGCCAGGCCGCTTCACCGCGCGCGGCATCGTCAGCATTGAGGTGGCTGTGCCCGGCCCACGGGGCCTGCAGTGCGCCCTTGCGCCCGGTGTGGCCCAGCTGTATGGCTGGCACCGCGCCGTTGTCTTTCAGCACCTTCGCCACGCGGCGAAGGGGTTCGATCTGGCTGTCTTTCCAGAGGCCGGTGTCGCCGTGGGCATTGCGCCCGCGTTCTTCAACAGCCGTTGATTCAACAAAGACGATGCCGGCACCACCGAGTGCGAAGCGGCCCAGGTGAACGACATGCCAGTCGGTGGCATGGCCGTCCACGGCGGAGTACTGCTGCATGGGCGCAATCACCACCCTGTTGCGCGCAACCACGTCACGCGCCTTGTAAGGCTGGAAAAGCGCAGTGCCATGGGCATCCGCTTCCTGCAGGGGTAGTCCGCTCGGTGGCATCGTCAGGTCCTTGTTTGTTGACGCTGGGCTCGTGGCTTACTTCTTGACGAAGTCGCAGCCGCCTTCAGCCATTGGGCGGAACACCTGTTCAGCAGGGATCTCTGCGCCTACCTTGTACAGGTCAAACTTGCCTTTGGATTCAGCTGGCGTCTTGACCGTGATGGCGTAGGTGGGGCGCATGACCTGGCCGTCTTCGCGGATCTTGACATTCTTCATCGAGAAGTCATTGATGGGCATGGACTTCATCTTGGCCATCACTGCCACACCCTCGTCGGTACCGGCTGCCTGCACGGCCTTGAGGTAATGCATGGTGGCGCTGTAAGCACCGGCCATGATGTAGGTGGGGATCACGCCGCCGTTTTTGTCGGTGAAGCGGCGGGCCCACTGGCGCGACTCTTCATTGCGGTCCCAGTAGAAAGGTGCGGTGATCTGCAGGCCCTGTGCAACGTCCAGGCCCATGGCCGACACGCTGTTGATGGTCATGCCAAACACGCCGACCTTCTGGCCGCCACGGGCCAGCTTGTATTCAGCTGCCTGCTTGAGGGCGTTGGTCAGGTCAAGGCCGGCGTTCAGGACGACGATGGCCTGTGCCTTGCTGGCCTGGGCCTGCAGCAGGTAAGACGAATAGTCAGACGCGCCTAGCGGGTGGCGAACGGAGCCCACCACCTTGCCGCCGCCGGCTTCGATGAACTTGGTGGCATCAGCCTGCAGCGCAGCGCCGAAAGCGTAGTCCACCGTGATGAAGAAGAAGGACTTGACGCCCTGCTTGAGCAGTGCGGTCACGCCGGCGTTGGCCAGCTGGTAGGTGTCAACGATGAACTGGACTGTCATCGGCGAGCACTGCTTGCCTGTGAGGTCGGAGGACACCGTGCCTGCGATCAGGTAGGGCTTCTTCTTTTCCTTCATCATGCTGGACACACCGAAGGCGATGGATGATGCCGAACCGCCGACGATGGTGTCGAACTTCTCGTTTTCAATCCACTGGCGGGCCAGGTTGATGCCGACGTTGGGCTTGTTCTGGTCGTCTGCGGTGACGACTTCAATGGTCTTGCCGAGCACAGTGCCGCCGAAGTCCTGAACCGCCATGCGCACGGCGACTGACGAGCCCGGGCCGCCGTTGCCGGAGTAGGTACCGGTCTGGTCGGCCATCACGCCGATGCGGACCACGTTGTCGCTGATCTGCGCCTGCGCAGGCACTGCTGCCAGCAATACGCTGCTGCCGGCAACCGCAAGGGCCAGCCGGGACATCTTCTTCAAGGTCGGAAAAACTTTCATGCTTGTCTCCTGGTAATTAACTAACTGACTTTTAAAACTATCAACACTGTTCAAACTACATGCAAGGATGCTTCTCAAGACTCTTCGCCCAAGGCAACATCCACTAAAAAAACTCAGGCCGGGTCTGTGCTCAATCGGTGACCCTTGAACTGCTCGCGCAGCTTTGTCTTGAGCAGCTTGCCGGTCGCCGTGTGCGGCAGGTCTTCAACAAACACCACATCGTCGGGCAACCACCAGCGCACCACGCGGTCTTTCATGAAGTCCTGCATTTCTGCGGCAGTAATACTCTCACCCGGTTTGGGCACGATGATGAGCAGGGGGCGTTCCTGCCACTTGCTGTGCGCCACACCAATCACGGCGGCTTCGCGCACCTTGGGGTGTCCGACAGCCACGTTCTCAAGGTCAATCGACGAGATCCACTCACCGCCGGACTTGATCACGTCCTTGGTGCGGTCGGTGATCTGCACAAAACCATCGGTGTCTATCAGCGCCACATCGCCGGTACTGAACCAGCCTTCTTCATTCGTCGCTGCGCCGGGCTTGTCGCCGTAATAGGCCGACACCACCCAGGGGCCGCGCACCTTTATCTCACCGACGGCCGTGCCGTCGTGCGGCAGGCGCTGGCCTTCGGGGCTGAAGATGTCGACTTCGACACCGAAGATCGCACGGCCCTGCTTGGCCTGTATGTCGATCTGTCTGGCCTTGGGCAGCGACTCATGCGCCGGCAGCAGGTTGCCAATGGTGGCCAGCGGGCTGGTTTCCGTCATGCCCCAGGCATGGATGAGGTAGGCACCGAACAGCTCGTCGAACTTTTCGACAATGGCGCGCGGCGCGGCAGACCCGCCCACCACTACACGCTCCAGCCTGATGTCTTTCAGGTTGAGCTTGTCTTTATTTGTCTCGATGTAGTTGAAGAAACCCAGCCACACGGTAGGCACGCCCAGCGAGAAGGTGCAGCCTTCCTTGACCATGTGGGCATAGAGCTTGTCACCGCTGACACCCGGGCCGGGCAGCACCAGCTTGGCACCGCACATGGCCGATGCATAAGGAATGCCCCAGGCGTTGACGTGAAACATGGGCACTGCCAGCAGCACACTGTCACGCGTCGAGAGGCCCAGGCCGTCAACGGTGCAGGCCGTCCATGAGTGCAGCACCGTCGAGCGGTGGCTATATAGAACACCCTTGGGGTTACCGGTTGTGCCCGATGTGTAGCAGAGCGACGAGGCGGTGTTCTCGTCCAGCTTTGGCCACTCAAAGTCTGGCGAGGCCTTTTCAATCAGGTCTTCATAACAAAGCAGGTTGGGCAGCGCCAGCTTGGGCATCTCGCTGCGCTCGCACAGGGCGACAAAACCCTTGACGGTGGGCAGCTGCGGGGCCAGGGCCACCAACTGGTCGGCAAAGGTCAGGTCGAAGAACACATATTCATCAGCAGCGTGGTTGATGATGTAGGTGATCTGCTCCGCAAACAGGCGCGGGTTGACGGTGTGCGAGACAGCGCCCATGCCGGCCACGGCGAAGTACAGCTCGAGGTGGCGGTGCGTGTTCCACGCCAGGGTGGCAATGCGGTCGCCAGGCTTCACGCCCAGCCCGGTAAGCGCATTGGCCAGCTTTTTCGCGCGGTTGCGAACCTGGCCCCAGCTCGAGCGGTAAATGCTGGTGTCGGACACATGCGAGACGATCTCCACGTTGGCGTGGTGCATCGCGGCGTGCTCTATCAACGCTGAAATCAGCAGCGGCTGTTGCTGCATCAAACCCTGAATAACCATCTTCGTTTCTTCTTTCTGTTCGTCTCCAGCACCGGGAAAGGCAGCAACAGGGCCACAACTCACGGCAAACAGCACTGTTCGGTTTGGGTGAAATTTGCATTTCACTTGCCGACAGGTAAGTAAACTAGAGAATAGCAGTTTGGGCTGTTTTGGGGCCTCAAAAACAAGGGGGAAACCTAGGGAGAAACCCTGAATCACGGTAAACCCGGGTATGCGCTGACATCGCTGGCTTTTCGTTGCTTCCAGCTCTTCGTGACAGGTTATTTCACGGGATTTACCTCTGGGCCCTGCCGCACGTCCGCGTGCACAATGCGAGCCTATGCAAGCAGGAAAAGCCACCACACTGGACATAGACATTGCCTCGGACCTCCAGCGCTGGCGCACCTTTCTTGCGATTGCCGAGTTGGGAAGCCTCACGCGTGCGGCCATCTTCCTGGACCGCAACCAGTCGCTGCTCAGCCGGCAGCTCAATGCACTGGAACGCGACTGCGGCACCCGGCTTTTCAACCGCACCGGCCGTGGTGTCGCGCTGTCGGATGTGGGCAAACGCATCTTCCCGCAGGTCAAGACCTTGCTATCGGATGCAGAGCTGCTGGTGCGCGACATCCGCGGGGAGGCCCTCGAACCTTCAGGCCGTGTCACCTTGGGATCCCTGCCATCCATCACCTTTTCCATCGCGGGCCGCCTTTTCAAGGACCTGCGCCATCGCTATCCCGGAATACATATCAAGATCCTGGAAGGGTCCAGCGGGCAGGTCGAGGAATGGCTGTCCGACGACCGGGTGGACCTGGCCATTCTTTACCGTTACGGCAACAACCAGCCCGAACGCGAGCAGGCGCTGGCCACGGTGGACAGCTACCTCATAGGCCCCAGGGGCGACAAGCTGACGGCCAAACCGCAGATCGACTTCAAGGCGCTTGACGGCCTGCCCTTCATCCTGCCCAGCGCACCCAACGGCCTGCGCACCACGCTCGACGCGCTGGCACGGCAGGAGCACATTGCACTGGTGCCAGTGATCGAGGCGGATTCACTGCCCATCATGCGTTCCGTCGTCGAGCAGGAGCGGCTGTACACCGTACTGCCCATCCACACCGTCTGGACCGAAGTCGCCAACGGCCAGCTGCAGGCCAGCAAGATCGCCAACCCGTCGGTGCAGCGCACCGTGTCGCTGGCGTTTTCAAAATCCAAGGGGCCGGGCAAGGCGGTGTCTGCCGTGGCAGAGCAGATCGCCCACATCGTCCAGGAGAACGCACGCAACGGCATGTGGAGCCAGCACCCCAACGCCATGCCGCGCCGCGCCTGAACGCCTGCGCTCAAAGCGCCGCGCCGGGATGTGGCATTTGCATAGCTGCTTTGCGCCTTCAGTCGTCAAACACGGGGCATGGCAATGCTTAAATCGTCCGGACCGTTGCCGCTGATCCCGCACCCGCGGCACAGCGAAAACAAGATACAACGAGACAACAACACATGACAGAACAGGCTTTGCCGAAAGTGTGCGTCATAGGCGCGGGCGCCATTGGGGGGTTTTTTGGTGCGCGGCTGGCTCAGGGCCACGCCGATGTCAGCGTGGTGGCGCGCGGCGCAACGCTTGCCGCCCTGCAACAGCATGGCTGGATTCTGGAAAGCGGTGGCGAACGCAAGGCCTCACCCGTGCGGGCTGTTGCCGACGCCGCCGGACTGGGCCCGCAGGACGTGGTCATCCTCGCCGTCAAAAGCTACGCCCTGGCTGACGTGGTGCACATGATCAGGCCACTGCTCGGACCGCAAACGCTGGTGCTGCCGGCCGTCAACGGCGTGCCCTGGTGGTTTACCGATGCAGCTGCAAAGCTGCCCGTGTCCGGACGGCTTGACAGCGTGGACGCTTCGGGCGCCATAGAGGCCGCCATCCCGGCAACTGCGGTCATGGGGTCGGTGGTCTACCCGTCGTGTTCCAGTCCCGAGCCGGGCGTGGCGCGTCATCATTCAGGCACAAAAATCGTGTTTGGAGAACCCGGCTCTGCTGCGGGGTCAGCACCCACAGCGCGGCTGGAGGCGCTTGTCGCCATGTTCAGGGCTGCAGGCTTTGATGCAGATGCCAGCACGGACATCCGCACCGAGGTCTGGAAAAAACTGCTGGGCAATGCCTGTTTCAACCCGGTCAGCCTGATCACCGGTTCGGCCACCGACCTGATGATTGACGACCCGGGCATCTACCAGTTGTTCACGGCGATGATGGGCGAGCTGCTGGCTGTCGGCAAGGTACTCGGCTGCGCACCGGCGATCGCGGTGGCGGACCGCATTGCACTGTCGCGCAAGCTGGGTCACATCAAGACATCCATGCTGCAGGACGCCGAAGCCGGCCGGCAGGTGGAGATAGACGCCATTCTGGGCGCGGCCTGCGAACTGGGCCGCAAGGTCAATGTGGCCACACCATCGCTGGACACCGTCTATGCACTGGCGCGCCTGCGGGCCAAAACCACTGGCCTGATTTAAGGCAACCATGGCCATCACCCCCGAACTGATCAAGTCGGTCACGGCAACGCTGTATGAGCGTTCGCTGCGCCGCATCCCCCATGACGCCATGGCCGCACTCAAAAGCGCAGACAAGGCAGAGAGCAGCGAAACAGCGCGCCACACCCTGCGCATCATGATCAAAAGCGCCGAAGAAGCCGAAAGCGGCGGGCACTTTGTATGTTCCGACTCCGGCGTGCCTGTGTACTTTGTGCGTGTCGGCACGCAGGCGCAGTTCAGCGGCAATGTGCGTCAGGCCATCACCGAAGGGTTCGATGAACTCGTCGCCACCATACAGCCGCCCCTGCTGCCGCACGTCACCAACCCGATGACGAATGAGCGCGGCTACCAGGGCAAGGGCATGCCCATCGTCACCTTCGACATGGAAGACGGCTCCGACTGCATGGACATCACCTGCTCGCCCAAGGCTCTGGGTTCAGGCCGCTGGGCCGCGCTTGAGATCTTCAGCTTTCCCGACCTGCGCACGATTGAAAAATATGTGCTGGATGTCGTGGCTCGTGCCGGCTCGCAGCCCTGCCCGCCGGTGGTGATCGGCGTCGGCATAGGCGGCACGTTTGACTACGCCGCCAAGATGGCGAAAGAGGCGACCCTGCGCCCCATCGGTGAACACCACCCGGAGGCACTGGTCGCCGACATGGAAAAGCGCTTGCTGGCCGGCGTCAACATGATGGGCTTCGGCCCCATGGGCACGGGCGGCGACAGCACCGCCTCGGCCGTGCACATCAACTACGCGGCGGGTCATGGCTTCACGCCGGTGGCGGTCGCCTTCAACTGCTGGATTAACCGGCGTACCCGCGCACGCATCTACAACGACGGCCGCGTCGAAGTGTTGGAGTAAAGCATGGCGCTGCAAACCCATCGCATGAACTTCCCGCTCAGCGAAGCGGACGCGCGCAAGCTGCGCGCAGGCGACCAGGTCATCATCGACGGCGAGATCATCGTCACGGCCGGCCTGCCCACACACCACCGGCTGATTGGCTGCCTGGACGGCAAGGAGCCGCTGCCCATGCCGCTGCGGGGCCAGTCTCTTTTTCACCTCGGCAGCTACAGCCGAGAGATTGAGGGCGCCGACAACAAGGGCAGCCTGGAGATCCTCTACATCAACCCGACCACCAGCACACGTTTTAACCCGGTGATGCCGCGAATCATCAGCGAACTGCAACTCCATGCCGTCGGCGGCAAGGGCGGGCTGGATGCTGCATCGGTGCAGGCCATGCAACAGACGGGCTGTGTCTACCTGTCGTTTCTGGGTGGCGGCGCGGCGCTGCACACGCAGGCAGTGCGCGAAGTGCTGCAGGTCGGCTGGAGCGACATGCTGATGCACTACCGGCTGGTGCGGCTGCGCGTTGAAGGCCTGGGCCCCGTCACCGTGGCAATTGATGCGCACGGCCACAGCACTTACGCGGACGCGCAGGCCGGTGCCAGTGCGCGCATGGACAGCATCATGGCGATGATGGACCAGGGCCGCGCGCAGTTTGCCGCAAAGAAAATTTCCTGAAAAAACACCGTCCCGATTTTCCAGAGTAAGCACGTCAACCATGCCCAGTGAATCTTCCCAGGTCTTTGCAGACAGCGCCACCGATTACCTTGGCGCAAACGATCAACGCCAGCGTGTGCGGCAAATTGAAGACAGTGACGGCGGCTTTGAGCGCGCCACCTGGCAGCAGATTGCGGGGCTGGGCTGGCTCTCCATCATGGTGCCGGAGGGCGATGGCGGGCTGGGGCTGGGCCTTGAAGAGGTCGCCGCCATTGCTCAGGAAGCCGGGCGACACCTTTTACCGGAGCCATTTGTAGATGCAGGTGTGCATCCGGTGGCGCTGCTGTGCAAGGCACCCGCCGGCGAACTGCGCAGTGAGTTGCTGGCCGCCATACAGACGGGCGATCTCGTCGCAGGCGTTGCGTGGCAGGAACATGCGGGCGAGATGGAGCCATCGGCGGCAACGACCACCACCTTTGACGCAGAGGCGCAGAAGCTCACTGGCCGCAAACGTTTTGTCAGGCCAGGCCCTGGCGCCGACGGCTGGCTGGTATTGGCCAGCGCTAATGGCGAAGTCGTCATCGCGTGGATCAAAAGCGATGCTGAAGGCCTCACGCTGGAACATGAGCGCGGTGTGGACGGCAGCGTCACGGCTACGCTTTCCTTTAAGGCCTCGCCTGCGCGTTTGCTGGCAAAGGGCGACGCAGCTATTGCTGCGCTGCGCTTTGCGAACGAGGCAGCACGTATGGCCCAGGCTGCAGAGCTTGCAGGCATCGCGCGCCGTGCACTGGAACTCACGCGTGAATACATGACGACGCGCGAGCAATTTGGCAAGCCCATAGGCAGCTTCCAGGCACTGCAGCACCGCATGGTGGACGGACTGATCCAGGTAGAGCTCGCAGAAGCCTGCCTGCGTGAAGGCCTGACGCTCGCCGGCCAGGCCACATCTGCAGACAGCCTTTCGGCCATCACAAGCCGCGTCAAGGCACGCTGCGCCTGGGCCGCCACTGAAGTCACACGCATGGCGATCCAGTTGCATGGCGCCATCGGCACGACCAATGAATTCGACGTCGGCCTGTACTTCAAGCGCGCCATGCTGCTGGCCAGCCGCTGGGGCAATGCCACGGCGCATCGCAGGCGTTACGCCCGGCTGACCTCGATCAATCTGCAAAAACCGGCACCATCCAGCTCAGGCGGTGCTGCAGATTTTTCTGCGAACGCCGACTGGGACAACATGCCCGAGCCGGACTTTCGCCAGCGTGTGCGTGCGCTGTTTGCGCAGCATTACCCGGAGCACAGGCGCTACATGCCCTACCGCCAGTCATGGGCAGAGTCCAAAGACTGGTACCTCACGCTGTCACGCCTGGGCTGGCTGGCGCCGGCCTGGCCCAAACAGTATGGCGGCATGGGTTTGCCGGCGGACAAGCTGATTGCCTGGATTGAAGAAACCGAAGCCTGGGGCGTGGCGCGCTGCCCCGACCAGGGGCTGGTGATGGTTGGCCCCATCCTGATGCGTTTTGGCAATGACGAGCAGCGCGCACGTTTCCTGCCGCCCATACTGGCCGGTGAACACGTGTGGACACAGGGTTATTCAGAACCCAATGCCGGCTCTGACCTTGCCGCCGTGCGCACCGAAGCCGTTATTGATGGCGATGACTTCATCGTCAACGGCCAGAAGACATGGACCACCTGGGGTTCTGACGGCACCCATATGTTCATGCTGGTGCGGACCGACAAGACCGTGAAGAAACAGGCCGGCATCAGCTTTTTGCTGGTGGACCTGAAGACGCCGGGCGTCATCGTCAGGCCTATCCGCAACATTGCTGGCGAACGCGAGTTTTGCGAAGTCTTTTTCGACAACGTGCGTGTGCCGCAGAGCAACCTGGTCGGCGAACTGAACCAGGGGTGGACGGTCGCCAAAGCCTTGCTGGGTTTTGAGCGACTGTTTACCGGCAGCCCCAAACACTCGCAGCACACCCTGCACCAGGTCGAAAAACTGGCACGCCAGCGCGGCCTGTTTGAGGATGCAGCTTTTGCTGCACGTTTTACCGAGCTGCAACTGGACACCGCCGACCTTGGCGCTGCCTACACCGGCTTTGCAGAAATCGCCAAACGCGGGGAGCCCATCCCTGCCAGCATCTCCATGCTCAAGATCTGGTCGACAGAGACTTATGAAAAACTGGCACTGCTGCTGATTGAATCCGCTGACGAGTACGGCGGCATGCAGGCCCACTGCAACAATGAAGAAATTGACATGCACGTCGTAGCGCCGCTGTTCAACTGCCTGGGTGCCAAGATTTTTGCCGGCAGCAACGAGATACAACGCAACATACTCGCCAAAGCGGTGCTTGATTTACCTTCCTGAAAAGAAAGACTTTCATGAGCAGAATCCCCTTCCCTACGCCCGAGACCATGTCGCCCGAGCAGCGCGCTGTTTATGACAGGGTGGTCTCCGGCCCGCGCGGCAAAATTGAAGGCCCCTTGCGCGCAGCGCTTTACAACGCCGAGCTGGCAGACAAATGGCAGGCGCTTGGCGCGCAACTGCGCTACAACACCTCGTTGCCGCCGCGCCTGTCTGAAATTGCAATCCTGGCCGCCGGACGTGTCTGCGAGTCGCCCTTCGAGTGGTACGCACACCGCCGCGAGTCCGAAAAGGTCGGCATCGAGAAAGACATTCTTGATGCCATGCTGGCGCAAACCGAGGTGCCGTTTCGCTCTGTTGATGAAGAGCTGGTCTACAACTACGCACGCGAGCTGAGCATTCACCGCTCGGTCTCCGACAAGACCTATGCGGCAACGCTGGCGCACTTCGGCGCGCTCACCGTGGTCGAGCTGACCGCGCTGGTCGGCTACTACACCATGGTCTCGATGACGCTGAACGCGCATGAGATTCCACTGCCTGAAGGCGTTGAACCGGCCTTCCCGCTGCCGCAACACTCGGGCCTGGTGTGATGGCCACACAGACTAATGAGAACGCGAAAGGCTGGGATTGCCACGCCCACCTCTTTGGCCCCTATGCGCGCTTTCCGCTTGCAGCCGACCGCAGCTACACACCGCCCGAGGCATTACGCGAACAGTACCTGGCGCTGCTGGCGCGGTTGGGCCTGTCGAACGGCGTGCTGGTGCACCCCAGCGCCTACGGGGATGACTATTCGCTGCTGTTCGATGCACTGACGGAGCTGCCGCAGCTGCGCGGAGTGATCGTCGCACGGCCCGGTGCGTTGCCGTCGCTGAAGGGGTTGCGCGACAAAGGCATTCGCGCACTGCGCTACAGCCACCGCAGCGGCGCGGGCAACAATTTTGCGGGCAGCGCTTCCTTTGATGACCTGCAGCAAATGGCTGGTGCACTCGCCGATGCGGGCCTGCATGCGGAACTGTGGACCGACTGCAAGGTCCTGCCGGATATCGCCGCGCAACTGAAGCAGTTGCCGGTGCCCGTGGTGATCGACCACATGGGCGGCTACGATGTCAATGCGGGCGTGGATGATGCGGGGTTCCAGACCCTGCTGTCGCTGCTGGCCGGCGGCAAGGCCTGGGTCAAGCTCTGCGCCTACCGCAACCTGTTCACGGTGACCGATCAGGAGTTGGGCCGGCCGTTTCACGACGCCATGCTCATGGCGAACCCGGCGCAACTGGTGTGGGGCAGCGACTGGCCGCACCTGCGCGTTACGCCCGAGCCCGATGCCTTGCAGTTACTGGACACTTTCAAACGCTGGACGGCCGATGAGCTGCTGGCGCGACGCATCCTGCGCGACAACCCGGAAGCGCTCTACCGCTGAAAGCAGCTGAACAGGGAGCGCGAATGACGCCATACGCTATACATTTAGTAGCTGCTCACGCTCGTATTCATTGGCTTTCAGCCGTTTTAATCTCTAAAACGAGGCATTTTTTGGCTGTTTCTGGCCGTTGAGGGCATTTTTGAAGCCCCGCTACAGCCCGAACGACTCAAAATGTAAAGTCGACTTTACATTTTGATGGAGGAGCCTGATGCTCAAACCACCAGCGGCGTGACAGGCCGGCCCTCCAGCCAGGCCTTGATATTGTCCAGTACGCCGCCATAGAAGGCGGCGAGATTTTCGGGCGTGACATACCCGAGGTGCGGCGTGAGCACCACGTTGTGCAGGTTGCACAGGGCATGGGTTTGGGGCAGCGGCTCCTGCCAGAACACGTCCAGCCCGGCACCGCCTATGCGGCCTTGTTGCAGCGCGGCCAGCAACGCGGCTTCATCCACCAGTCCGGCGCGCGCAGTGTTGACGAGAAAGGCGCCGGGCCGCATGGCTGACAGCTCGGTCTGCGACACCAGCCCCGCCGTGGTGGCCGAGAGCACCAGGTGCAGCGACACCACGTCGGCCTGTTCGAAGAGCTGCACCTTGCTGACCATGCGCACACCCGCCTGCGCCGCGCGTTCAGGCGTCAGGTTCGGGCTCCATGCGATCACCTCCATGCCGAAGGCCTGTGCGATGCGCGCCATGCGCTGACCGATGTTGCCGAGACCCGCAATGCCCAGCACCCGGCCTTCCAGCGCGAGCGCAAGTTGCGGCTGCCACTGCCCGCCTGTGAGGGCGTTGTGCGAAGCAACCAGCCTTTTGTGCAGCGCCAGTATCAGGGCCCACGCCGTTTCAGCCGTCGCCGCCAGGCCGTGGCGTGCGCCTTTGGCACCGCAAACGACAACGCCCTGTTTGAGACACGCCGGCACATCAATCGCCGCATTGCGCAGGCCCGTACTTGCCAGCAATTTGAGTTTGGGCAGCCGCGTGATGACAGACTTTGGGAAGGCCGTGCGTTCACGCATGGCGACCACCACGTCGAAGTCCTGCAGCGCCTGCACCAGCTGGTCTTCGTCGCCCATGGGCTCACTGAAGGAATGCACCTGCACACCCTCAGGCAGCGACGCCCAGTCGGCCATGCCGGTGGCCAGTTGCTGGTAGTCGTCGAGAAGCGCGATGCGTACGGACATCACCGTCACACCACCTTGCTGTTTTGCAGGTCGGCAATCGCTGCGTCGTTCATGCCCAGCACGTCGCGCAGCACCTCGGCGGTGTGCTGGCCCAGCACCGGCGGGCCGCGTGTGTATTCAACCGGCGTGGCAGAGAACTTGATCGGGTTGGCCACCTGCGGCACGCTGCCGGCGGTGGCATGCGGCAGACGCAGCAGCATGTCGCGGTGTTTGATTTGCGGGTCGGCAAAGACTTCGGCAAACCCGTTGATGGGGCCGCTGGGGACGTTGACCGCATCAAAGGCCTGGTACCAGTCGTTGACAGTACGGGTCATGAAGACGGCGGCGAGTATGGGTATCAGCGTCGTGCGGTTACCGGACCGCAGGGGATTGGTCTTGAAGCGTTCGTCGCCTGCAAGTTCTGGCATGCCAAGCACCTTGCAGAAGGCGGCAAACTGCGTGTCGTTGCCCACGGCGATCATGATGTCTCCGTCCGTGCAGGTAAACGACTGCCACGGGCAGGTGATGAGTGACGCATTGCCCAGGCGCTCGGGCTGTTTGCCGGTGGCCAAATAGTTCATCGCGACATGCGAGATGGCAGCGACCGAGGCGTCCAGCAGCGCCAGGTCAATGTGCTGGCCTTCGCCCGACACCATGTCGCGGTGACGCATCGCGGCGAGGATGGCGCTTGTGGCGTAAAAGCCCGCGGTGATGTCGCTGACCGAATAACCCACGCGCAACGGACCCTCACCGGGCTGGCCATCTTCCTGCCCCGTCAGGCTCATCAGTCCGCTCATGCCCTGGAAGATCGGGTCGTACCCGGGCAGGTGACTGTAAGGGCCGCTCTGACCAAAGCCGCTGATGGAGCAATAAACCAGGCGAGGGTTAATCAGTCTGAGCGAAGCGTAGTCCAGCCCGTAACGCGCAAGGTCACCGGCCTTGAAGTTTTCGATCACGATGTCGCATTTGGTGGCCAGCTCGCGTATCAAGGCCTGCCCTTCGGCCTGCGACATGTCGACCGTGATGGAGCGCTTGCCGCGGTTCATCGCCACGAACGACGAACGCTCATTGGTCTCATTGCCGGCCTCGTCCTTCATGCGAAAGCCCTGGTGGCGCACGTCGTCGCCACGCCCCGGCCGCTCGACCTTGATGACATCGGCGCCAAAGTCGGCCAGCATCTGCGCCGCCCACGGGCCCGAGAAAACGCGGCTCAGGTCCAGCACGCGAACACCTGACAAGGAACTCATGGGAAATGTCTCCAGATTTTTTTAATGCGGGCCATGATGTCAAACGGCAGGGCCGTGTGCATCAGCCTTCGATGATGGTTGTTTCTTCGGTCGTGAACATCTTGATGCGGCCTATGAAGGTCGCGCCATCTGCATGCAGTCTTTTGGCTTCTGGTGACGCATTGGCGCGCTGCATGGACTCGAGATCGTCATACCAGAGCTCGGCAATGCCATCCACGTCTCCGGGAATGCTCGGGATGTCGGGGCGGAATCGCTCGGTGATCACATGGCTCAGCACATATTTTTTGAGGCCGGGCACATGCCGGGCCAGCGGGGCATGAACCTCGACCCAGTGTTTGGTGAATTCTTCGTGCGTCAGGCCGTCCTTGCGAGAGAGAAGTGAAAGACTCTTGATCAAAGCTGCTCCTTTAGAGTGTGTGCGGCAGGCGTCGACAGGTCGACAGAGGCGCTCGGGGCACTCTATCGCAAGGGCACCAAGTCACCTATATCCGAAAGTGCAGGGCTGCTTTGCGCAAACCGGGCTGGTTTGCAGCTACACCCCTGCCTACGATGCTTGCAGGACGTGACGCGACCAGACCCATGGTGCGTCGCGCAAAGAACAACCAGAACCGGAGACAGACATGCGCCTTCACCAGCTGGCCACCAGCCTTCTTTTCACCGCCTCGCTTCTTGCAACTGCCACAGCACATGCAGCCTTTCCCGACAAGCCCATACGCATGGTGGTCCCGTTTGTCGCAGGCGGTTCAGCAGGCAGCGCAGCGCGCGAGCTGGCGCAGCGCATGTCGGCCATCCTGGGGCAGAATGTTTTTGTAGACCATCTGGGCGGTGCAGGCGGCAACATAGGCGCTGCGGCAGTTGCCAATGCAGCACCCGATGGCTACACCGTGCTGATTGCCTCTTCAGGCATCCTCACTGTCAATCCATCGCTGTATAAAAAACTGCCGTTTGATCCGGCGAAGCTGACACCGGTCGGCGTGGTGGCCTCGTACCCGCTGGTGATTTTTGCGAACGGGCAGCTGCCCATGAAAGACTTGCCAAGCTTCATCAGCTACGCGCGCCAGTACCCCGGCAAGCTCAGTTTTGGTTCGGCAGGCTACGGCACGTCAGGACACCTGTTCGGTGAACTGCTGAAGGACGCCGCAAAAATCGACATCGTCCACGTGCCCTACAAGGGCGGCGGCCAGGCCATGATGGATGTCATCAGCGGCCAGATCTCGATGATGATGGAAGCATCCGTTGTAGGCATGGGCTACACGGGCGACGGGCGCCTGCGCGCACTGGCCGTGACCGGCAAGACCCGCATGGCATCAGCGCCAAACATTCCCACAATTGCCGAATCAGGTTTGCCGGGTTTTGACGCCATCGGCTGGTACGGCCTGCTGACGCCCCCAAGCACGCCGCGGGATGTGGTCACCAGACTCAATGAGGCCCTCAACGCCGCACTCAAGGACAGCGATACGCGAACCAAACTCGGCACCATGGGCATGGACCCGATTCCCGGCACACCGGAGGCCCTCAGTTCCCTGATCCGCAGCGACACGGCAAAGTGGTCAACCGTCGTCCAGAAAACCGGGATCAAGCTGGATTGAGGCAAAGAGGCTCCATGCCTCTAGCCCTTTACCCTTTAATTGATCGTCAGGTTCAGCGCCTTGATCACAGGCACCTGGCGTTTCTCATCAGCCTTCACATACGCATCGAAATCAGCAGGGCTCATCACCGTGGAGTCGGCACCCAGCGGCAACAGCGCCTCCTGCACGGCAGGCGATGCCATGACCTTGGCCATGGCCTTGTAGAGCTTGTCGATCACAGGTGCAGGTGTGCCGGCTGGTGCGGCCAGGCCATTCCATGATTCCGACAGGTAACCCTTGAGCCCTGCCTCTGCCATGGTGGGCACATCCGGAAAGAGTGGCGAGCGGCGGCTGCTGCCGATGGCAATCGCACGCAGCTTGCCGGCCTTCACGTGCTGGATCTGCGGTGTGATGTTGACAAAGGACACCTCGACCTGGCCCGCCAGCACGGCCAGCACCGCTGGTGCAGCACCTGCATAGGGGACATGCGTGAGCTTTGAGCTGGTCATCTGGTTGAACAGCTCACCGCCCAGGTGCGGGCCGGTACCGGCGCCGGCAGACGCGTAGTTGAGCTTGCCCGGGTTTTTGGCTGCATAGGCAATCAGTTCGCTGACTGAATTGACCGGCACGCTCGGGTGTACCGATATCAGATTGGGCACGGTGGCGAACATGCCGACCATGGCGAAGTCCTTGTGCGCGTTATAGGGAAGATTGGGGGCGATGGCCGGCTGCACGATGAGCGGAGCTACCGTTGCCAGCAGCAATGTGTAGCCGTCGGGCGCTGCCTTGGCAACAAAATTGGCGCCAATCACGGTGCCGGCACCGGGCTTGTTTTCAACAATCACGCGCTGTCCAAGCTCGGTACTCATGCCTGCGGCCAGCATGCGGACGATGGTGTCCGACGGGCCACCAGGTGCATAGGGGTTGACGATGCGGATGACGCGGTCCGGCCAGACCGCCTGCGCCACCGCCAGTTGCGGCACTGCGAGCTGTGCCGTGCACAGCGCCGCCAGCAAAAGCCCGCGCCTGAAGAGTTGTACTGCTTTCATTTGACTGTCTCCGTTGTAGTTGTCGATGTATTCGGCTGCCAGCCTTCACCGCCGGGCGGACGCTGCAGCATGGGGCGATGGAATATCTCGCCAAGGCCTGCATAAAAGGGGCCGCCCAGCCTGGCGACGGGCCGCATTTTTGCGCTGTCCACCCGCTTGCCGTCGAAGATTTCAGGCGACAAATGGAAGGCAATGATCTCGCCAATAAAAAGCGTATTGATGCCCTTGCCCAGCACAACGATCTGGTCCAGCCTGCACTCCATCTGTACAGGCGAGAGCGCAATGCGCGGCGGCTTCACCAGCCGGCTGGGCAGCAACTCGATTCCGAGTGCGTCGGTCTCACTGACGCCCGGCGCATAGTTCTCGCCGCAGGCATGCATGAGTTCCATATTCGCTTCAGTAGCCACGTTGACGACAAACTCGCCGGTCTCGCGAATATTGCGCGCCGTGTCTTTTTCTGCACCTTCACGGCTGGCGATATTGATCGCCAGCATGGGCGGCGTCGTGGCCACATAGTTGTAGGAGCTGAAGGGTGCGGCATTCACGCAACCCTTGCCATCAATCGTGGTGACCCACGCAATGGGCCTTGGCACCACGCAGCCGATCACCATGCGGTAGGCCTCCGCGGTATCAAGCTCACGCGCATCTAAAAAAGTGAAATCTTTTTGGGACAAGTCAATGCCTTTCAAAATGCAGGAAATGATCTGTCGGCGGCTGGTGTCAACGCGGCATGGACGGCAACCCGCGCATCCACTGTGACACCGCATGGGCCACTGCCACAGGTTGTTCGGGAATGAGCGCATGGCTGGCGTTAGGAATGACGACGGCGCTCACACGCGAGCCAAACTCCTGGCGGTTCTCATCGCGCGTCGCGGGCAAGCGGAAAGGATCTTCACTGGCCATCAAATCAAGCATGGGGGCATTGCCCGCCCCCCAAAACTCTTCAGTCCTGATGGCTGCCCTTGCAGCGCGCTGCACCTTCTTGACCTCGGGATGCCAGCCATGCAGCCATGGTTTGGGGTCGCTGCCCGGCGCAAAAAAGGTCATGCGCAGGTATTTCAGGCGTTCTTCGTCCGGCAGGCTGGCGTCCTCGCATTTGTCGATATAGCCACTCAGCTTCGGATCGTAATTTTTTGATGCAGCCGCCGCGATCACGACACCCCTGACAAGCTTCGGGTAGTCCGCGGCCACAGTTCGCGCAACCCAGTTGCCATAGGCATGCCCGATGACGATTGCAGGGCCGCCGGCTTCATGTTCAATGACCTTTGCAATGTCCTGCGCATAGCTGTGCAGGCTGACGCCGCTCGCAGGGCCGGTACTCCGCCCCATGCCACGCGGTGCCGGCCGCAGCACGCGATAACCGCCCTGCACAAAGGCCTCAGCAACCGGGCCATAATCGTCCGAGTCACGGCCCAGCGACGGCAGCATGACGACCAGCGGCCCGCGGCCTTCCGCGACCACTTCGATCTGCACATCGGCGTAGCGGACCAGGTGGTTGGCGCGTGGCGACGAAACCGAAGCGCAGGATGCCGTCAGAAACACGGTGGCGGTGATCACGCAGCCGAGAAGGGTTCTCATGAAACCTGCCGGGCGTCAGTCGGGTTTGATGTTGGCAGACTTGACCAGACCGCCCCACTTCACACTTTCAGCCTGGATGAATTTACTGAAGTCCTGCGGTGTACCGCCCGCAGCCAACACGCCCTGCGACCTGAAGAATGTCGCAGTCTCGGGGTTTTGCAAAGCCTTGTTAAGGGCAGCGTTCACCCTGGACACCACCTCCGGCGGCATCTTTGCCGGCCCCATCAGGCCGTACCAGGTACCACTGATGACGGTTTTGTAACCTGCTTCTGCAGTCGTCGGAACATCCGGCAACGCCGTGGACCGCGTGGGTGCGGCCAGAGCCAGCGCCTTGAGCTGGCCACCGCGAATAAAAGAGATCACCGCAGGCACGTCGGCAAACATCATGTCTGCCGTACCCGCAATCAGGTCCGTCGTTGCAGGCGCTGCGCCGCGGTAGGGAATGTGCGTCATGAAGATGCCGGCGTCACGCTTGAGCAATTCGGCGCCCAGCTGCGTGGAGGTGCCGCTGCCGGCAGATGCAAAATTGAGCTTGCCCGGGTTGGCCTTGGCGTAGGTCACAAGTTCCGAGAGCTTGTTGAAATTGCTTTTGGAAGACACCACCGCCACAGACGGTGTGTTGACTGCCTGGCCGATAGCGACAAGATCGCGCTCGGGGTTGTAGTTCGGGTTGGGTGTCATGGCCGGCACGATCACGACGGCGCCAGTTGATGCAAACAGCAGGCTGTAGCCGTCGGTTGACCGGATGACTTCGTTGGCGCCCAGCACGCCGCCTGCACCACCCTTGTTGTCGATCACGACGGGTTGGCCCAGTTCGGCCGACATCTTCACGGCAATAAAACGCGCCAGTGCGTCGGCGGGTCCGCCCGCAGCAAAGGGCACCACAATGCGCACGGCCTTGGTGGGCCAGGCCTGGGCATGGGCAGCGGTCAGCGGCAGAACGCCAGCAAGTGCCATCAAGGCGGTTAAAAGAACGCTTCGGCGGTTTGGCATGTGTTTCATGATTTTGTCTCCTGTTTTTCGTAAAAGTTTGCTGCGGTAAATGCCGGTTGCTTCAACCGTCAGCAGGCTCGGTGGATTTGACGGACGGTTTTTTCTGCATCTCTGCATACCAGCGCGCCAGCGCAGGTGCTTCATTTCGCCAGCCCAGCGCATCAAAGCGGTAGTCCAGGTAGCCCAGTGCGCAGCAGAGGCTGACATGGCCAAGCCCAAACGCGGCGGCATCCAGTGCCGGCACTTCAGACTCCAGCTGTTTCAGGGCGGCATGGGTCTTGAGTTCAAACGCATCCATCAGCACCTGTATAGGGTGCTCTCGTTCCCTTTCATTGCGCCACAGGATGAGCACATCCAGCAGCCCGTCACCGAATGCTTCCCAGCGCAATGCCTGCCAGCGCGCCGCACCGGCCGCTGCAATCAGCGGGCCCTGCACCAGCTCATTGAGGTATTGGCAGATCACGCTCGAATCGAACAGCACCATGCCGTCATCCAGCACCAGCGTCGGGATCTTGCTGAGCGGGTTGTCCTGCATGATGGCCGGATTGGGCTTGAGCATGGCGGCCACGGAGCGGACCAGCGTCAGCCGGTCTGTGACCTTCAGCTCTTGGGCGCACATCATCACTTTGCGGACGTAGGGCGATTTCGGTGACCAGTGCAGTTTCATCAAATGGCTCCTGAAGTGCGAAGTGCGGCGATGGCTGCGGCGTCATAACCCAGCTCGGCCAGGATGTCGTCGCTGTGCTGGCCCAGCAGCGGCGGCGCTGCGCAGGTCTGCAGCTTCGACTCGGTAAAACGCATGGGCGTGCCGACCTGGGGCACCATTACGCCGCTGGGGTGCGGCACCTGTTTGAGCATTTCACGGTGTTTGACCTGCGGGTCTTCGAACACCTCGGGTACGTTGTTAATGGCACCGGCGGGCACACCCGCGGCATCCAGCGCGGCAATCAGGTCGGCGCGCTTCCAGGCCGAGAACCGTTCTTCAAGAAGTGCCGCGAGCACCGCGATGTTCCTCACGCGCTGCGCATTGGTGGCAAAGCGCTCATCCCGCGCCCAGTCAGCGACCCCCAGCACATCACACAGTTTGGTGAACTGGCCGTCGTTACCGACCACGAGGATGAAGTCGCCATCGGCGCAGGCATAGACGTCCTGCGGCTGTATGTTGGGGTGTGCATTGCCGTTGCGCGACGGAACCTTGCCCGACACCAGGTAGTTCATGGCCTGGTTGGACAGCGTGGCCACCTGCACATCGAGCATGGCGATGTCTATGCTGTCACCCACACCGGTTTCATTGCGTCGCGCCAGCGCGGCCAGCACAGACACTGCGGTATACATGCCCGTCATCAGGTCGACGATGGGAATGCCCACCTTTTGCGGCCCGCCACCGGGCTTGCCGTCACGCTCGCCGGTCACACTCATCAGACCGCCCATGGCCTGGATCAAAAAGTCATAGGCCGGCTGGTCCTTGCGCGGGCCGGTCTGACCGAAGCCGGTGACCGAACAATAGATGAGGCGCGGGTTCAGCTTGCGCAGCGATGCCTGGTCGAGACCGTAACGCTCCAGCGTGCCGGCCTTGTAGTTCTCCAGGATGATGTCGCTGTTCATCGCCAGCTCACGCACGATGCGCTGGCCTTCAGGTTTGTCGAGGCTGACGGTGATGGAACGCTTGCCGCGGTTGACGGCCAGGTAATAGCCGGCCTCGCTAGTGTCACGCCCCTGGGCGTCTTTCAGGAACGGCGGGCCCCAGGTGCGTGTGTCATCACCGACGCCAGGACGCTCGACCTTGGTGACCTGGGCACCCAGGTCGGCAAGAATCTGGCTCGCCCAGGGCGCGGCCAGGATGCGGCTAAGGTCCAGAACACGGACATGGGAGAGGGGACCAGAAGAGGAACTCATTAAAACGCTTTCATAACACGCATTAGTCTAGGTTTGCCAAGGTGCCCGGCCCATGGCATCGCAGGCAATCCTGTGATGCGCAATGGCGCATAGCGCAGCAAATCAGCACAGGTGACTAATGGTTTCTACTCAGGCTGCATTCCGGAACGCTTGATCACCGATGCCCACTTCAGCGTGTCGCTGCGGATCAGTGCAGCGAACTCGACGGGGGTGGACAGGCGGACTTCTATGCCTGCATCGGAGAGCTGTTTCGCCATCTCCGGGGTGGACATGAGTTTGGCCAGTTCAGCATTGAGTTTGCCGATGACATCGCGCGGCGTGCCCGCAGGCGCCAGTACACCGAGCCAGAGCGACATCTCATAGTCGCCCATGCCGGGTGTCTCGGAGATCGAAGGCACGGACGGCATGGCACTCGACCGCTTGCGGCTGGTCACACCAAGTGCGCGCAACTTGCCGGATTTGACGTGTTCGACAAAATTGGAGGTGGTGTCGAACATCATGGAGATGCGGCCGCCCAGGAAGTCAGCCATCGCTGGTGCACTGCCCTTGTAAGGCACATGCACCATGTCCACGCCGCCTATGCTTTTGAAAAGCTCGCCGGAAAGGTGGCTGGTCGTGCCGTTGCCCGCAGAGGCAAAGGTCAGCTGGCCCGGATTTCTACGCGCCAGCACCAGCAGCTCTTCAACCGTGTTGGCCTTGATGCCCGGATGCACCACCAGCAGGTTGGCAGTGTTGTGCGTGGTGCTGATGGGCTCAAAACTTTTCTGGGGATCGTAGCGAAGCGTCTTGTAGATACTGGGGTTGATGGTGAGCGAACCCATGGTCGCAAACAGCAGGCTGTAGCCATCGGGCGCGGCACCGGCCACCGCTTCTGCACCCAGCGCACCCCCGGCACCGGCCTTGTTCTCGATCACAACCGCCTGGCCAAGACGCTCTGACAGCTTCTGCCCTAGACCACGCGCCATGAAATCAGTTGCCCCACCGGCAGGAAAAGGCACCACCAGTCGAATTGGCTTTTCAGGGTAGCTGGCAGCCCAGGCGGGCAAAGCGCTGAAGCCGGCGCCGGCCAGCGATGCAGCAGCACCAAGCAGTGTGCGGCGACGCGTCATGAATGCGGGTAGGGATGAAAGTAAAGGCCGAATGTTGTTCATGCTCTATCGCCCCGTGAACACAGCTGCACGCTTTTCACGGAAGGCAGCCTGCGCCTCTTTGGCATCGTCGGTCTTGCCGATCTGGGCCGTCATGTCCTGCTCATAACGGTAACCGTCGCGCATGCTCATGTCTTCAATCACGTTGAGGGTGTGTTTGCCCATGCGGGTCGACACCGGGCTTTTGGAGGCAATGGTGGCGGCCAGTTCCATCGCAGCTGGCATCAGGCCTTCGGGCGTGGTGCAGGCTTCAACAATGTCCATGCGCAGCAACTCGGCGCCTGAGACTCTGTAACCGGTCAGCATCATGCGACGCAGGTGCGAATGCGTGAAGAGCCGCATCGCGTGGCGGCAGCCGCCCAGCAGCCCCACATCCACTTCAGGCAGGCCCATTGACGCCTTGTCGGAGCAGATCAGAATGTCGGAAGATGCCGCCATCGCCAGCCCCGAACCCAGCGCCGCACCATTGATGGCGCAGATCACCGGCTTGGCGCATTCGCGGATGGCGTGGAAACACTCACGCGTGCGGCGAGAATGGGCCACAAGGTCGCCGGGCCCCTTGATGTTTTCAGCGCGCCCCTTGAGGTCAGCACCGGCGCAAAACACCTTGCCCGCGCCCGTCAGCACCACCACGCGTATGTCGTCGATCTCGGAGATCTGGTCAAGCGCCGCAGTAAGTTCATCGTTCAGTGTGCGGGTTAATGCATTGACCGGCGGGCTATTCATGGTGAGCGTCGCGATGTGCGATGCCACATGGACCTCCAACTGGGTAAAGTTGTTCATGGTGGATCGGCGCGGAGGCCGTGTGTGAATGGTTTAAGAAATCAGGTACACGCAAAGTCATCATGACGATGACACGCGACAGTCTAGATTTTTTAACCCGCACTTGACCGATAGATGAAGGCAGAACTGCTATGTGCACTGGTGCATATCAGGGTTCGGCACACTGATGGCCGATGACCTTGACTCATTAGGGAAGTGTTGCGCGCCGATGGCGTTACCTCGATGTCCGGCAAGGGGGGGGCAGTTTCAGCACAGGCATTGCGCTGGACACCTGAAATGATCCACCTGCACAATGACAGCCAACACCGCCGGTTTGGGCTATCCGGCTGATGACGCAAGTGGGTGCTCAGTTAATTGAGATTGGTCGGCATCCATGCGCAGGCAGATTTGCTACATTTTTAGTAGCTTGTCACGCCCGCGTCTATTGGCCTGCAGCCGAATTTGACACCTAAAAATGGCATTTTTTAAGCATTTTTGGATCGTTGTTGATCTGGTTCGCGTCAGAAAGCGCCAAAAGTTAATATGGAAGTTAACATTTGGCGAATTTTTGCTGTGTACGTTAAAAATTGTCGTACACATTAAAAAACCCGCCCACCGGAAAGAACTGGCGCGTAACCACACTCTCATCCATGCGCCAGATCAAATCAGGTTCTGGCGGCCGGCTTATCAATAGTCGACTGGCTTGGCACCTTCCGGCATACGCCCCCGGAGACTTTCATCATGCACGGTGAACCTGATGCGGCTGACGCGATGCGGCAACGCATCGAAAGGCAGTTGCACCAAGACTGTCACCCTGCCCTTTTACCTTGAGACCATCGCGCTTCACTGACACGCGCGGCACCGTCGGCTGTTTTCTGATTCGCGATTGAGGAATATCAATAGCCTGCGCCCGTCCAGGCCGGAAGATGTGTTGGAGCTATCCACCATTCCGACAACCAACCCGAAGATGTTTCCATGAACAAGCCCTCCCCGTCTTTTGAATCACGCTTTGATCACACGCTGGCCACCCGTCAGGCAGAGCTTGAGGCAGCCCTCAACGCGTTGACAGCAGGTGGTGCCGCCGTAGAGCGGGATGGCGAAAGAGAGGTGGAAGACTTCAAGGACCTTGCATCAAGGGAAGCCGAATCCAGCATGACTGCACATGAGTTCACCCGACTCACGGCGGAACTCACCCAGGTTGCCATGGCTCGACGCAGGATCAGTGAACACCACTACGGCCGGTGCGTCGAATGCAGCGAGCCGATTGACTTGAGGCGGCTGGAAGCCCTGCCCGCCACGCCGTTTTGCGTTGCCTGCCAGGCCCTGCACGAAAAAACCCGGCCACTGGCGGCAAGCCAGATGTAGGACATGTGTGATGTGCTCGCTGGCCCCAAAGCTGCGCCCTGAGGCGGGCTTGCGCCCACCAGCGACCACCTGCCTGCCCACAAGCCAGAAAGAGATGATCGGCCAGCTGGTTGCCGACCTTGACGCTCAACTCATAGAGACACCGCTGTCGTACATCCTGCTGACGAAGCAGGAGGCGCTGAAGGTCAAGAAAAACGTCTGCCTGCCGTTTGTCGACTACAGCAGCCTTGCTGCGCGCAGGTTCTTCTGCACTGAAGAAGTCCGCCTGAACAAAAACTTTGCCCCGGGCATGTATCTCGACCTGCAGTGCATCGCTGGCTCCAGCAAGCCGCCCGCCTCCGGGATGCCCGCACAGGTGGTGGACTACGCGGTGCGTATGCGCCGCCTCGCGCCCGGATCGCTTTACAGCGAAAAGCTGGCCAACGGCAAACTGACAAGCGCCGACATCGATGCACTCGCAGCACATGTGGCGCATGTCCAGGATCGCGCGCCCCGCGCCAGCAGCGGAAAGTTCGGCAAACCCGCCCTGCGGCGCGCGCAAGCCCTGGGGGCCCTGGAGGGCAGCCGTCCGCTGCTGTCACCCGGGCAGTTCAGTCTTCTGGAGGTTTGGCTGAATGCGCAGTCTGCATCGCTCGTCCGCCTCTGGACGGAGCGCCGCCTTGCCGGACGTGTCAGGGAATGCCACGGCGACCTGCACCTGGCCAACGTCGCAACACTGGACGACAAGGTAGTGGCCTTCGACTGCCTGGAATTTGAACCCGGGTTGCGCTGGATTGATGTCGTCGACGATATGGCCTTCACCGTCATGGATCTTGACTCGAATGGCCGGCGCGATCTTGCGTACCGCTTCCTCAATGCCTGGCTTGACCAGACCGGCGACCACGGCTGCCTGCCCGCGCTGCGCCTGTCTGTCGTCTACCGCGCACTCGTCAGGGCGCAGGTCGAAAGCATGCGCGGACCCGACCGGCGGGATGCAGCACGGCGCTACATCGCCACAGCACTCTCGTGGGCGCACAGCGGCAACGCCTGGCTGTTCATCACCACCGGCCTGCCTGGCTCCGGCAAGACTGTTGCGTCCCAACAGATTCTGGAGCGCGATGGCCTCATCCGGCTGCGTTCCGACGTCGAAAGAAAGCGCCTTTTCGGGCTGGCTGCGCTGGATGTCTCGGCAGCCCGGGGCCAGAGCATTTACACAGGCAACGCCACTTGCCGGACCTACGCGCGCCTGATGGAGCTCGCACGCTCGGCATTGCTCGCCGGGTTTCCCGTTATCGTCGATGCCGCATTTCTCAGGCGCGCGCAGAGAAATTTCGCAGGCGCACTTGCATCGCGGCTCAATGTGCCCTTCGTGATCATCGACTGCAAGGCGCCCGTACAGGTACTCAGGCGCCGCATCCTCTCACGGCGCCATGACGCCTCTGAAGCAGATGTGGCCGTACTTGGGGATCTGATTGCCACGGCTGAGCCCCTGTCAGCAGACGAGGCAAGGCTGGCTTGTGAACCGAGATTCACAGCCCCCCAAAACTGCCGCATGGCGCACGCGGCCTGACAGCAGCTTACTGAATGTTGACCCCCGTCTGGGCGGAAAGGCTGGGGAGCCGATTTCCAGCATCCGGACAAAAGAACACCCTGTCAAATCGGGTATTGGTCTCTGCGCACTGCGTGCTCTCAAAGCCTTGATCCGATTGCGCCTGGTCGAAATGAGGTGTCGGTGTTACTCGCAGGAGCTACACCTGATGATTAAAAGTCCATGAAATCACACCGCACCACAACGGCCACACAGTCTGTACGGCGGCGTACCTTGGCTGCACACCATTCACCGGGTTGACAGTGAATTTGTCTTCTGGCTTCACAAAGGGTACTGATTGAAACTGGCTTGACGTGGCGCAAGCTCAAGTCATGTACCAGGTCGTAAGGTGCCCATTTACATGTCGAAAGGCCCTTCATGCAAACCCCCAAGTCCATCCTGCTCCATCTCGACAGCTCTGCACACACGGCGGAGCGTATCCGGCTGGCCCGCCTGATCGCCGAAAACTTTGGCGCGCAGGTGACCTGCATGCCATGCACCATGCCTTCGCTGATGCGCTATCCCTTTGCGCTGGAGGGCGCGGCTGAAGCCGTGGCCATCATGCAAGACCTGGACCGGGAATTCCGCGAAAGCGTCCATGCCACATTCATGGCAGCAAGCGCAGGTTCGCCCCACCTCACATGGGTGGAGCCCCTGCTGGACGCGCCCTGGGGTTTTGCGCAGCGCGCCCTTTACGCCGATCTCATGATCCTGGGGCAACGCGACCCCTCGGACGCAGCAGCTGGAGAGCTGCCTGCTGACTTCCTGCCCGGCCTGCTCGTCGAAAGCGGGCGGCCTGCCCTGATCCTGCCTTATATCGGCGTGTCAGGACCTGTCGGCAAAACAGTGCTGGTGGCGTGGAAGGAGACACGCGAGGCGGCCCGTGCGGTCTCGGCGGCATTGCCGTGGCTGGTCAGCGCAAGCCAGGTGCATGTCGTTTGTTACGGTGATTCTGCGGAGCTACCGCTTCAGGCATTGCAGGCCTACCTCAAGACCCAGGGTGTGTCCGCAAAACTGCACCCGGGCGGACCAGAGCAGGGTGACGCGGGCAGCACCCTGCTGTCAATGGCTGCGGATCTTGGCGCAGACCTGCTGGTGATGGGGTGCTACGGCCACAGCCGGACCCGGGAATGGGTGCTGGGCGGTGTGACACGATCCATCCTGCAGTCGATGACGCTGCCGGTGCTCATGTCGCACTAGTTTCCGGGTGGGAGGGTGACTGGTACGCGGTGATCGCCGTGATCCAGTTCATCCCGCGCAAGAGGCAACGCGCAGGCTGCGCCATCGCGGCGGCCCTGACGGGGATTTGCTGAACTACACGTCATTTCAGAATGCCACGCGCAACATCAGACGGGGCAATACTCACAATCATGACGGCCCGGCTGGAACAGGCAAAGGCGCAGGCAGCGCTCACACACACCCGGTTTATGGCCGTGTTGCAGCCGGGCAATGTGTCGCGGTGGCCTGCCACGACGCAATCATCCCGACTGTGACCTATTGAACCCGCCTCATCATGTGTACTTGCAGAATCAGGCATGAAGATTGACCAGTCAGAAGCATTGACCTGCCAATCACTTTTGGGAACAACGCGGAAAAGGCCGATGACCCCGGCCCGCCATAGTTTCTTTTTTTGCCTGGGAATAAAAAGTAAAAGAGTGACATGCGCACCATGTCGCGCGAGCAGGATTTCCCGGCGCCAATCGTGGCTTGATTTGTCCGAGTCGTGCCGGCCATGATTGGCTGTTGGCCCCAACCGCACCGACTTTCTGTTGGTTAGCGAACAGACAACCCATCGCCCCGGTTCCATCATGTGCCATTAAGCGACAGGGTTGCCCTGACAGCGCACCCGAAAAATGCACCCATACATACGAGCGAGGGAGGTGCCCGACCATGCCATTTATTTCAACGACGGCCGTGCGAGCCGTGGCAGAAGAACTGCTGCACCTGCACGGCGCGCCAACGGATATTGCGGGCGACGTGGCGGAACATGTCGTGCTGGCGGAACGCTCGGGTCACGCCAGCCACGGGCTGTCCATACTGCCGTCTTATCTAGATGCGGTGAAAGCCGGCCTGCTGAGCCCGACCGCCGGGCCTACACTGCTGCAGGACAAGGGGGCCGTTCTTCAGTTCGATGCGCACCGCGGCTATGGCCAGCACGCGGGCAAGGTCGCAGTCAGCCAGGCCATAGCCCGCGCACAACAGCAAGGGGCATGCTTTCTGACCATCAAAAACAGCTATCACCTTGGCCGCGCCGGCCACTACGGTGAGATGGCTGCCAGCGCCGGGCTTGTGTACCTTTCATTCGTCAATATCGTTGGCAGGCCCCCGACGGTCGCACCCTTTGGCGGCACACAAGCGCGGCTGAGCACCAACCCGCTCTGTTTCGCTGCACCGATCGCAGATGGACGCGCGCCCTTCTTGCTTGACTACGCCACCAGCGCCATCGCGGCCAACAAGGTCAGGCTGATGGCCGCCAGCGGTGAGACTGTGCCGCCGGGCATGCTGATTGACGGCGAAGGCAAACCGACGCGTGATGCCCATGCGCTGCTTGCCGAGCCGCATGGCGCACTGCTGCCCTTCGGCGGACACAAGGGGTACGCACTGGGATTTCTGGCCGAGTTGCTTGCAGGCGTTTTAAGCGGCGGCGAGACCATAACCCCCATACACCCGCGTGATGGTGGTTTGCGCAACAACCTGTTTGCCATCGTGTTCGACCCGCTCAGCTTTGGAGGAGGGGGGTGGCAGCAATCCGAAGCAGCGGCTTTCACTGATTACGTGACCGCCTGCCCACGTTCGTCCGGACAGGAGAAAGTCATGGTTCCAGGTGAGCCCGAAGCCGATCTACGGAGCGAAAACCTGCATGCCGTCCAGATGACAGACTCGGGATGGGCGCTATTTGCAGACTGCGCACGAAGTTCGGGGCTGCGCCCGGAAGCTTGCCTGTTGATGCGTCATGGACATGGGTAGCATTCATGCATGATGCCGAACCCAAAACGGACACCCACGCGCAGAAGGTTGCCCGGCACATTGCATCGCGTACGCCGATCGCCCACAACCCTGCGCAGAACTTTGATATTGCCCCCAGCTTCGGCCTGCGCGCCGCCGATGCAGTGGCGCGCTTTGGCGGATCATGGACTTTTGTAGGACTTTTTGCGGCGGTGATGCTGGGCTGGGTTGGGTTGAATGCGGTTCTGCTGCTGAGCCGCGGGCAGACGTTTGACTCCTACCCCTACATACTGCTCAATCTCTTCCTGTCCATGCTGGCAGCCATACAGGCGCCGGTAATCCTGATGTCGCAGAACCGGCAGGCGCAAAAAGACCGCATCACCGCGGAACACGACTATGAGGTCAACCTGAAATCAGAGCTGGAGATCATGCTGTTGCATGAAAAGATCGATGCGCTGCGCAACCATCAATGGGCAGAGCTCATCGAGATACAAAGGGAGCAGCTCAGGCTGCTCAAGGCCGTGCCCGGACTTGCCCAAAAGTAGTCGCCACCCTGTGAAGGTCAGGGCCGGTGACCGGCCCCACACGAGTGACGGCCTGAGGGAACTGGTAAATCGTGTCATTCAGATAGCCGGTCACCGCTGAAATATCAGCTTCGTCCCATTGCAGACCTGTATTGCCCTGCCACAGGCGAACCTGGCCCTTCAGGCTGTCCCAGTCAGAGGCCTTGCGGTTGTTGCGCCAGTGCATCTCTGAGGTGTGGCAGGTGATGCAATGTGTCGTGTAGAGCAACTGCCCGCGGCTTTGGGCCGGCAAGGGCTGGGCATGCGCCACCACGCTGCCCATCAGGCAGGCAATAGAGAAGCACAGCGTTAGCAGATATCGGGCGGGAACCGTGACATTGAATAATGAAGTCATCAAGCCACTTTACCCGCCACAGCCGCAGCGTCTGTTCGCTAACCGACGAAGGTGCGAACATTTTCAGGTTTTGGCAGTGACCACATATTCCGCACAATTAAAGTCGTAAACAACTAACTCGTATCTATGCGCCTGTATGACGTTCTAAACGCACAACACCCAGAGCTAATGTCGTAAACATCCGCTCAGCACTTTGCTACAGATGCTGCCTATCAATCTGATGAAACTGCCCACATCACTGATCGACGAGGTCGGCTCAGAAGACCAGGCAGCCAGTTTGCCGCTGATAGCTGGCAGCGTTGACGAAAGCGTTCAGACTTTACTGCAGCGCATGATCTGTCGATTCGCGCAGCTTGGTGATCAACGCGTCAAGAGCACTGGCGGCACCGTCAGGGTCTCGTCTCCGCAAGCACAACACGACTTTGCGCCGCAACGGAAACAGGTCTGGCCGCGATCGCATCGGGATCACATGCGTCATGCGTTCACGCAGCACGGTGGTCATGGTTTGCGCCATCAGTATCAGGGCTTCGTTGTGTCCGGATGCGGCAATGGCGGAGAAGAAGCGGCTTGCCGATTCAATGCGCTGCGCCAGCGAGTCATCCGGCCCATGACTTTCAATCTCATCGACGGCTGCCTCCACCGCGTCCAGTTCGGCCTCGCTGGCCCGCTCACAGGCCAGCCGTAACAGCGTGCCGTAAAGTGTTCGATACGCCTCATCAAGGTCAGCCGAGCCCAGCTTGCCCTGAACCACCAGCGTGCGAAGGGATTCCGCCAGCATCATGTAGGCACCTTTGTAGAACACCAACGCGTGGTCGGCGCAGCCCTCGCCCATGTGCTTGACTTCGCCGATGAAGATGTAGTGATCGCCCGCGTCGTGTCGGGCGTACACGCTGCATTCAAAGCTGGCCAGGCAATCTTCGATGACGGGCATGCCCAGAGGGCCGGAGCGCCACGCGACATCCTCGAATTTGTTTGCAATCTTGCTGGAGGCGAAGCGACCCGACAGCGCGTCCTGCCGCTGCGACAGGATGTTGATGGCGAACGCATCTGCTTCGGAAAACGCAGATACCAGGCTGCTGGCCTTGCGCAGACTGAACAGCACCAGCGGCGGCTCCAGCGAGACCGAGCTGAAAGAGTTGCAGGTCAGCCCCGCAGGCTGGCCATCGGCAGTGCACGTGGTGATGACGGCCACACCAGTCGGGAAACAGCCCAGCAACTGGCGCAGGCGTTTGGGGTCTATGCCCGGTTGCTGCGAGGTCTGGGCTTGCACGGCTGGAGCTTCGGCAATAGTGGAGGTGGCGTTCGTCATGAGTTTTACTTTTTGCAAGTGGCCGGTGTCAGGTCAGTAGATGTTGAAGAGCGTCGCCTTCAGGAAGCCGCCGTCAACCACGATGTCCTGCCCGTTGACGTAGGCTGCGGCATCGCTGGCGAGAAAGGCCACCGCGTCGCCGATGTCCTGCGGCCGGCCTATGCGCCGTGCGGGGATCCGGGCGATGCGGCCCTGCAGTTTGGCCTCATCGCGGTAGTGCACCTCCGACAGCGGTGTGCGTATCAGCCCGGGGCTGATGGAGTTGGCACGCAGGCCGCGCGGCCCCCATTCGACCGCCATCTGGTGGGTCAGGGCGCGCAGGGCCGCCTTGGTGGGCCCATAGGCGCCGACCTGGGTGGCCACCTGCGCAGCAATCGATGCCACGTTGATGATGCTGCCGGCCTGGCGGCTGAACATCATGGGTGACAGGGCCTGCGCGCACAGCAGCGCGCCACGCAGGTTGACCTGGAAGATGCGGTCCCACAGCTCGACGGGGAAATTCTCCAGCGGCTGCGGCGACGACGAGATGGCCGCATTGTTCACCAGCACATCGCAGCGCCCGAACTGCGATCGCACACGCTCTGCCACTGCGTTGATGGAGGCCGGGTCGCCAATGTCGCAATGAAGCGCCAGCATGCGCTGGCCTTCGGCGGCCTGGGCCGGGTAACTGATGTCAGCCGCCACCACCTGCGCACCCATCTGGTGAAGCCGCTCGCAGATGGCCGCACCTATGCCGCCCGAGGCACCCGTCACCAGCGCCACCTGGCCCTGGAGCGCCCGGCTGTCCCAGGCCGATGCAGCATCTGCCCCGCCTGGCGCATCGCCTGCCGGCTGAAAGGTGAGATGTGCCCGAACACGGCCCTGCGGGTCAAGCCAGCCCTTGCCAGCGGCGTAGTTGATCATCGCGTCGAAGCGGGCATCCCAGTCCGGCGTGCCGGCCAGGTCTGACAGCAGCCGCAGCACGGCGGGTTGCAGCAGCACATGGCCTTCGCCGTCGCGGCTGCCGATGCGCGCGATGCAGCGCTCCAGCTGCCCGGCAGGCTGGGGGTCTACCAGCACGTCGAGCCTGTCGAAAACCGACGGCTCTTTCAGGGTGATGGCGCCGCTGCGGGCCAGGTACACGCGCATGGAAATCCTTTGTAGCGTTCAGGGCCTGACCGCACGCATCCGTGAGTGCGCGTTCAGAAACGAAGATCGGGGGCCTACTTGTCCTTCAGGTCGGCAGCCAGCGCCAGCTTCTGCCAGATGCGGGCATCGGCCTTGATGGACTCGGCAAACTGGCGTGCGGTGCGGCTCACCGGTACGACCATGTTCTGGCCTTCGATCTTCTGACGCACCTCGTCGGTTTTCTGCAGGGCGTTGATTTCGTCGGCGAGGCGATCAATGATCTCGCGGGGGGTGCCGCCTGGGGCAAACACGCCGTACCAGCCGTCGGCATCGAACTTGAAGCCCTGCTCGGACAGCGTGGGTACATCCTGCGTGGCGGGGCCGCGCCGCGAGCCCGTGGTACCCAGCGCCAGCAGCTTGCCGCTGCGGATGTGCGGAATGGGCGAAGCGATGTCGGCAAAGCCCACGCTGATGTTGTTGCCCAGCAGGTCGGTGACCTCGGTGGCCAGCGACTTGTAGGGCACATGGGTCATGTTCAGGCCGTAGGCGGCCTTGATACCTTCCATGGCCAGGTGACCTGACGAACCGTTACCCCACGAGGCATAAGACAGCTTGCCCGGGTTGGCCCTGGCGAATGCCACCATGTCGGCCAGATTTTTGAAACCCGTGCTGGGGTTGGCCACGAGCAGGATGCCGGCTGCTCCGACCTGGGCGATGGGCGCCAGGTCGGTCTCCGTGTTGTAGGGCATCTTGGGCAGCAGCACCGGATTGATGAGGATGGCCGAGGACGGCGCAAACAGCAGGGTGTAGCCGTCGGCTGCCGACTTCGCGACGTAATCGCAGGCGATCAGCCCGTTGGCGCCCACCTTGGACTCCACCAGGACGGGCTGCTTGAGGATTTTCTGCAGCGGAGCGGCAATCAGCCGGCCAAAGATGTCACCACCTGCACCGGGGGATGCGGTCACGATCAGCTTGATGGGGCGCGACGGCCAGGTATCGGCATGGGCCTTGATGCCCGCGCCCATCAGGACGCTGCTCATGAGGACGGTGCGGCGGTTGAGAGTCTTCTGTTTGTTCATGCTTGTCTCCTGCTTTTTTAATGAATGAATCCGTCAATGGATGTGTCAGGCCGCGACCGCGCTGGCATCAGCGCCGGCTTTTTTGGTCGGAGCCGGGTTGCGGGCCAGTTCCTTCTGGATGGCCGGGATGATTTTTTCGCCCCACAGTTCGATTTGTTTGAGCATGGTCTTCTGGTCGAAGTCGCCGAGCTGCGTCTGCAGTGCGATGTGCTTGGGCCGCAGGATGCTGATTTCTTCCAGCATCTTGTCTATGACCTGGTTCACCGGGCCGACCGGCAGGTTCTGGCGCAACTGCTCGAAGGTCGGGTCGGTGGGCGAGGGCACTTCCCGGACCATATAGCCGTCTTCCGATTGCGCACGGCGGAACTTGAGGCTTTCGGAAATGCGGCGCTGGAAGCGCGCGTTGTCCAGGTAGGCGTCGATCTCGGATGATTTGTCGGACGCAAACGCGCAACGCAAAAAACCGAACTTCACGTCTTCGTCGAGGTCCTTGCCGTTCTCGTCGGCGACCTTGTCCAGGCGCTCGCGCAGCCCGCGGATGGCTTCGTTGCCATTGAGCAGGGCGGTCACAAACAGGTTGTGGCCCTCACGCACGCCTCGGCCCAACGCCACCGGGTTGCCCGAGGTGACCCAGATGGGCGGCATGGGGTCCTGCACGCAGCGCACGGCGATGGAACTGGGCGGCACCTTCAGGAACTTGCCCTCGTATTCAAAAATCTTCTGGTTCAGACCCTTGGGGATGATGTCCAGGAACTCGTTGTAGATGGCGCTGGCGTCGGCGATGTTGACGCCAAAGCGCTCGAACTCGAACTCCTGGTAGCCCGAACCTATGCCCAGGTCGAGCCTGCCATTGGAGACGGTGTCCACAAAACCGACCTCGGCCAGAAAGCGCGCCGGGTGGTAGAGCGGCAAAATGCACACCGCAGTGCCCAGCCGGATACGAGTGGTTTTGGCCGCCATGTGCGCAATCATCATCAGGGGCGACGGCGACAGCGAATAGTTGTTGAAATGGTGCTCCGCATACCACGCGCTGTTGAAGCCCGCCTGCTCGGCAGCGATCGTCTGCTCAATGGAATTACTGATGACTTGCTGCGATGTCTGGTGGTAGCCTCGCTGCTGGGCCAAAATGAATACGCCGAATTCCATAAGGTTCTCCGCTAAATTTTCCCTTTCGGGGGGTTGGCAAATGATAGGGATTCAAACCGTTTCCGGTATGCCGGAAAGCGGTGATCTGTACTGCAAAAACTGGAGGATTCATGGACAGGTTGAGAGCCATGGAGCTGTTTTTATCCATCTCACAAACCCAGAATTTTTCCGAGACGGCGCGCCGTTTTGGCATCTCTGCGACGGCGGTGTCACGCATGATCACCGACATCGAAGACGAGTTGAAGGTCAAGCTGCTGCTGCGTTCGACACGCCAGGTGGCGCTGACGGAATCCGGCCAGGAATACGCGCGCCAGCTTGAGGGCATCCTGTGGCGCATCAAGGAACTGCAGACCAACATCACCGCCATCAGCGCCGCGCCTGAAGGCCTGCTGCGGGTGCATTCGCGCATGATGTTCGGCCTGGGCGTGCTGCCGCGGCTGATTGCCGACTTCCGCAAGCTTTACCCGGGCATCCATATCGAGCTCAACCTGACGGAGGCGCTGGTGGACCTGCGGCGCAACCAGTTCGACATCGACTTTCGCATCTCGCCGCCGGTCGAGGCGGGCGTCAAGCGCCGCATGCTGTTTCTGAGCGACCGATACCTGGTCGCCTCCCCGGCATACCTCAAAGGCAAGCCGTCACTGCGAAAACCCGAAGACATTCTGGATCACGATTGCCTGGCCTACCAGTTGCCAGGGTACGACTACATGTGGCGATTCATGCACAAGGACGACACCTGCGAAATTGCCTTCAAGCCCCGCCATATGAGCAACAACGGCATTGCCCTGCTGGAGCTGGCGCGCATGGGCCAGGGCCTGGTGCTGCTCGACGACTACACGGTGCACGAGGACCTGCGTCAAGGCAGGCTGGTGCGGCTGCTGCCCGACTACCGCATCAGCAACAAGAGCTTTGAGGAAGGCATGTACGCCACCATCCTCGACACGCCCATCATCCCGGCCAAGATACGCCTGTTCATGGACTTTGTGGCCGATAACGTGGCGGGCAGCGAGCGGCGCTTTGCCGCCCATGGCAACCCGGAGCTGACGGTTTTTCCTGCCGAGGCTAAAGAGGCATGCGGCACAGCGGCCGCGCCAATCCGCAAAACCTCAGGCCCCGCAGCCTGAGCACGGCACCGTCCAGCGGCCCCGAGGCGCTCAGGCGACCGCTGTCGCTGATGGAGGTGACAAACAGCTCGGCCATGTCCGGTCCGCCAAAGCACAGCGCGCTGGGGTGAGCCACAGGCAACGCTATTCGGTGGGTCATCTGCCCCTGCATGTCGAAGCGGGCCACGGCACCGGCACGTACCAGCGCCGTCCACAGGCCGCCGGCGGTGTCAAAACAGCAGCCATCCGGGCCCGAGCCTTGGGCATCCGTGTTCACAAAAACCTGTTTGTCCGACAGTGACCCGCCTGACGCCATGCTGTATGACCAAATGATTCGGCCCGCGCTGTCGGCCACCAAAAAACGGCCGTTGACCGGGTTCACGCAGGGCCCGTTGGTGATGCCCAGGCCCTCTTCTATCTTTCGCAACTGCAGCCCCGTATCGAGCCGGTAAAGCCCACCCAGCAGCGGCTCGCCGGGTTCGCGTGGCACATGCATGGTGCCGACCACAAAACTCCCGTCGTCCAGCGAGATGCCGTCATTGAGCCGCAGGTGCGGGTGACTGACATCCAGGCGTGCCAACAGGTGCAGCGCGCCGCTTTGCGGGTTGAGCGCGACGATCTCCTCTTTCAGCGCCACCACCAGGTGGCCGTCGTGGTTGACGGCAAAGGAGCCAGTAGGCGGCGGCGCCTCATGGGTGGCTGTAGGCAGGCCGGTGTCCGTGTCAAGCGCATGAATCAGTCCGGCGCGGCAATCCATCACCCAGAGCTGCTGGCCATGCCATACAGGGCATTCGCCCAAGGCCATTTTCAGATTGCCGAGTCGCGTGATTTCCATGCAGGCATCGTAGTTCTGCCTGTCGCCCGCCCCGTCTGTGGAATGCTTCATTTTTTGCAGAACACAACCCCGAATTCACTCGAAATCGCTCGCGACCCCACTCCTATACTCGATTCGCAAGAGCGGCCCCGCCGGGGCCTGCGTGCTGGTGCGCCCTGCGTCCCGGCCTCTCTTCCCGCATTTTTCAAGAGGTGGTGTATGAGCGACAAATGGGTTCGAATGGAAGTCGAAGGCGGCGTGGGACTGGTCACCATGGACCGCCAGCCCGTCAATGCCCTGAACCGCGAGATGCGCCGGCAGATGGTGGCCCTGTTTGACGAGATTTCCGAACGCACTGATGTGCGCTGCGCGGTGCTGACGGGGTCCAACAATGTGTTCTGCGCAGGCGCCGACCTGAAAGACAGGCCGAGCAGCGAAGTCGCCGGTGATTTCCTGGACCACAACCGCATCACGCGCGAAACAGGCAACTCGATTCGCGAGTGCTCCAAACCCGTGATCGCCGCGATCAACGGTGCGGCACTTGGCGCAGGTTTTGGCCTGGCCGCCGCGTGCGACATTCTCTACGCCTCCGAGAACGCCACCGTCGGCATGCCCGAAATCAACGTCGGGCTGGCGGGTGGCGCGTCCATGCTGAAAACACTGTTTGGCCGCTCTACCCTGCGGCGCATGTTTTTCACCGGCCAGCGCCTGACCGCGCATGATCTCCTCAAGCGCAATGTGATCGAAGACGTGCTGCCTGAAAAAGACCTGCTGCCCTTCACCATGAAGCTCGCCCAGGAAATCGCCTCCAAGGCACCGCTGGCCATGGCCTATGCCAAGCGCGCGGCCAACATGGTGGACGTGATGCCCCAGCGCGATGCCTACCGCTTTGAGCAGGAGTTCACCGTGACCCTGTCCAAAACCGAAGACGCCCGCGAGGCGCGCGCCGCCTTCCTGGAAAAGCGCGCACCTGTCTTCAAAGGTCGTTGAGCGCATGCTGACCCAGGTTCAGGCAGCCCCGGGCGCAGGGCTGGACGCATTTTTCAAAGCAAGTGGCGTCGCGGTGATCGGTGCTTCTGAAGACGTGACCAAAATTGGCGGAAGGCCTGTGCAGCTGCTGCGCAAGTACGGCTATGCCGGCCCCATTTATACCGTCAACCCCAAGGGGGGCAGGATTCAGGGCCTGGCGGCCTACGCCTCGATCCTGGATACGCCCACGGCTCCGGACATGGCCATTTTGGCGGTGCCCGTGGACGCCACGCTACAGGCCGTGCGTGACTGTGCCAGCCGCGGCGTGCGCGGCGTGATTGTGCTGACATCGGGGTTTGCCGAGGCTGGCCCCGAGGGCGCAGCCATCCAGCACGAGATGGTGCGCGTGGCGCGCAGCCACGGCATGCGCCTGCTCGGCCCCAACTGCCTGGGCAGTGTGAATGTGGTCGACAAACTGGTGGGCTCGTTCTCCATCGCGCTGGAACAGAACATGCCGCCAGCCGGGCACGTCGGCATCGTCTCGCAATCGGGCAACATCGGTAGCTTCACCATGCAGAACATGACCCAGCGAGGGCTGGGTGTGAGCCGCTTCATCGCCACCGGCAACGAGGCCGATGTGGACGTGGCCGACGGCATAGCATCGCTTGCTCTTGATCCCGGGACACGGATCATCCTGTGCTGCATGGAAACCTGCCGCCATGCCGGCCGCCTGATTGCGGCGCTGGAGATGGCGCGCCAGCAGCAAAAGCCGGTCATCGTCCTCAAGATTGGTGCCACGGAGCAGGGACAGGCAGCGGCGGCGTCCCATACCGGCGCCCTGATGGGCTCCGATGCGGTATTTGATGCTGTCTTTCGCCGCTATGGCGTGGTGCGTGTGCGGTCTTTTGAAGACCTGCTCAACGTGGGACATGCCGCGACCTTGCTGCGCGCAGACCGCATGCCGACTACCGACGCCGTCACGCTGGTGGCTGCCTCTGGCGGATTCGGCATCATGATGGCCGACGCGATGGTGGAAGCCGGCATGACGCTGCCGCAGCTCGACAAAACGACCAGGGCGCTGATCCGTGACGCCGTGCCCACCGCTGGCACCCACAACCCGGTAGACGCATCAGCGCAGATGTCGGCCCGACCCGACATTCTGCTGAAGATGCTGACTGCGCTGCAGAATGACTCCAACGGCAGCACGCTCGTGCTGCTGCTGGCCCTGTCGCTGTACAACGCACGCCTGCGCGGTGTGTACCTCGAAGCACTGTCCAGCATTCGCGCCAGCCACCCTGATCGTCTGCTGGTCATCATCAGCCAGGGTCCGCCCGATGCGGTGGCCGAGATCAATGCACTGGGCATCCCGGTCTTCCCGGGCATTCCTGCTGCGGCCAGCGGGCTGGCGAGTCTGGTCAGGCTTGGACAGCTCAGCAGGCTGCCCAGAGCGACAAGCTATGGCGGGCCTATTGACCGCGTGGACCCCGCCGTGTTTCGCAACGAGTTTCATGCCAAGCAGGCACTGGCGGCCGCGGGGATCAGCGTGCCGCGCGAAGAGATTGTGACGTCGGCTGATGATGCCGTGCGCAGCGCGCAGGCGACGGGCTATCCGGTGGTCCTCAAGATCGCGTCGGAAGACATCGCCCACAAAACTGAAATTGGCGGCGTTGCGCTGAATCTGCAAGACGATGATGCCGTGCGCCAAGCGTACGAACGCCTGATGGTCAACGCGAAAAAACATGCGCCCCGGGCACGGCTGGATGGCGTACTGGTGGCGCCCATGGCCAGTGGTGGCGTGGAGATGATCGCCGGCGTCTCGCGCGATCCCGTGTTTGGTCCGGTGGTCATGGTGGGACTGGGCGGCATATATGCGGAAATCCTCAAGGATGTCGCGGTACAGGTGGCGCCCGTCTCCGAAGCTGAGGCGCTGCTCATGATTCGCAGCCTCAAGATGTTCCCTCTGCTGAACGGCGCGCGCGGTCAGCCCAGGGCTGACGTGGCTGCGGCCGCGCGCACCGTGGCCAGGCTCTCGGAATTTGCATGCCGCCATGCCGGCGATGTGGCTGAAATCGACATGAACCCCATCCTGGTCAAGCCAGAGGGTGAGGGCGTCCTGGTGCTTGATGCCCTGATGGTTGCCCGCCCCCTCTGTTCCCCCGCAAACTGAAATCACTGATGCTCATGGAAAAAAACCCGGCCATACCGGACCCGGCGGCAGGACCCGCCGTTTACCGGGACTACGCGCGCCAATGGCTGCGCGCCCATCTGCCCGAACACATGCGTTCGGACAACGCCAACTACCGTACACCCACGCTGGACGAATGCCGCGACTGGGAAGCCTCCATGTATGAAGCGGGCCTGGCCGGCATGACATGGCCCAAGGCCTACGGCGGACTGGGTCTGACCATGCGCGAGCATCTCGCCGTCAACAAGGAAGTGGGCGCACTGGCCATGCCGGAGAGCGTGAGTTCAATCGGCAAGGAGCTGGCTGGTCCCATCATCCAGACCGTCGGCACCGAGGAACAAAAGCAGCTGTTTCTGCCACGCATCCTCTCCATGCGCGACTACTGGTGCCAGGGTTTTTCGGAGCCTGACGCTGGCTCCGACCTGGCGCGCCTGCGCACCAGGGCCGTACAGGACGGCGACAGCTGGCGCATCAACGGCCAGAAGATCTGGACCAGCGGTGCAGCCAAGGCGCACTACTGCCTGCTGCTGACCCGCACCGGCACCGTGGCTGACAAGCACCGTGGCCTGCTGATGTTTGCGGTGCCCATGGACACGCCCGGCATCCGTGTGGTGCCCATCAAGTCAATTGATGGCAAGGACTCGTTCGCAGAAGTCTTCTTCGACAACGTCATGGTGCCCGACAGCGCACGCCTGGGTGCACCTGACGAGGGCTGGAATGCCGCGCTCCGCGTACTGTCGATCGAGCGCGCCACCAACCGCATGTACCGTGCCTGGCGCTTTGATTGCGAACTGCGCCAGCTGGTCGCGGCATGCAAGTCTGATCCGCAAATGGCAAGCCTGCTGGACGACGGCTACTACCAGCGCCGCATCGGCGATGTGGTGGCCGAGATCGACGCGCTCAAGGGACTGGTGGAACGCACAGTGAACCAGATCATGGCGGGCGACAGGATCGGGGCCCGCGGTTCGTTGACAAAGCTGTATTGGTCCGAGTGCCACCAGGCTTTTGCGGGGCTGGCGCTGTCCATCGTGTCCCATGTAACGCCGCATTCGAGTGCCCTCGCGCAACGCGCCCGCAAGGCCTTCACCACGGGCTATCTGTACGCGCGCGCTGAAACCATCTATGCCGGCACCACCGAAGTGCAACTGGACATCATTGCGCAACGCATCATGAATTTGCCGAAGGACCTCTGAGATGACGACGACAGACAACGATCTCAGGCCCGAAGAGTTTGCGCAGGCTGCGGCCGAAGCCATCGCGGATGCGCAGACCCGCAACTTTCGCGATGCCGCTCAGGTCCTGTCCAGCGCTGGCCTCAGTGGTGTTTGTGCAGCCGAAAACACTGGCGGCATGGCGCTGGGCATTGAGTTTGCCCTGCCCATCGTGGTCGAAGCGGGCAAGCTACGCTTGCAATGGCCCCTGCTTGAGACCATTCTGATTGCCAGGGCACTGGGCGATTCACCACTGGCCGCAGAACTGGCCAATGGCAAACATGTGGCCACCTGGGCGCTACAAGGCAGCCTGCATGACAAGCTGGCAGGTCATGCGCGCCACGCCCGCGAGAGTGACTGTGTTCTGGTGGCCGACGGTCAGGGTGGCGGTGCACTGCTCGAAATGAATTCCGTCGGGATCAGCAACGACGAAGCACTGGACCCGGAGCACCCCCAATCATGGCTGATGCTGGACAACGCCAGGACACTGGCCACGCTGGATGCATCAACCTTTGCCGCGCTGCAACGTGACAGCCACATCCTGATTGCCGGTTTTGTCAACGGTGCCGCCGAATCTGCATTGACCACCACGGCTGCGTACATGTCGACGCGCGTGCAGTTCGACGGCCCGCTTTCGGCCAGGCAAGCCGTGCGCCACCTGCTGGCCCGTATGCGACTGCTGCAGGAGGCCTCCAGCGCAGGCATTGAGCGTGTGCTCACCACCGACGAATACGGCAGCCTTCGCAACACCCGACCAGTGCTGGCAGGTGCACTGGCGAATGCCGCGTTTGTGCTTGAGAAATCCATCCACCTGCATGGCGGCATGGGTTTTACCTGGGAGGTGCCTTTGCACTACGCGTTGCGCGAAGTGCGCAAGTTTGACGCCGCTTTCGGCTCCGGCGCACTCGCCAGCCAGGTCGGCCGCGACTTTATCCAGTCTGTTTAAACCAGGAAATAAAAATGAATCAGGATCTGCTCGGCCGAGTGGCCCTCATCACTGGCGCTGGCGCCGGTATTGGCCGTGAAACGGCGCTGCAAATGGCAGCACGCGGCGCTATCGTGTGCGTGAACGATCTCAAGGAAGAGCTGGTCACACCTGTTGTCGACGCCATCAGGGCCAGGGGCGGACAAGCCTTTGCCATCGTGCAAAACATCTCCACCCGCGAAGGTATCCGCGAGGCCATCCAGCGCTCCTTCGAGCATGGCAAACGGTTTGACATCCTCGTCAACAATGCGGCCTGGGTGCGTTACCAGGCGATTCCGGACATCATGCCCGAGACCGTCGACCGCATGCTGGATGTCGGCCTGAAGTCCGTGATCTGGAGCCTGCAGGAGGCCGTGGCCGTGATGGATGCGCAACGCGGTGGCGCCATCGTGAACGTTGCGTCTGTCGCAGCCTTGCGGTCTGCCGGCAATTCGGTCGTCTACTCCGCCATCAAGTCCGCCATGCTCGGCATTACCCGCGCCGCCGCAGCCGAATTGGGTGCGCGCAATATACGGGTCAATGCCGTGTGCCCCTCGGCCATCCCGACCGAAGGCACCCAGCGCAACCGCAATGCCGAGCGCGATGCCGGCCGCATTGCGGCCACACCGCTGGGTCGCCTCGGTACCGTGCAGGACATCGCGCGCAGCATCTGTTTTCTGGCCAGTGATGAAGCAGGTTTCATCACGGCACAGGCCTTGACGGTGGACGGCGGCATCACGTTCACCAATATCTGACGTTTGCCGGCCCCAAAAATGCAAACTGTTCTGATCACCGGCGCGGCTTCCGGCATCGGACGCAATACGGCACAGCTGTTTGCCCGCGCTGGCTGGCAATGCGTACTGGTGGACTACAACGAGCAGGCTTTGCAACAGGTCGGCAAAAGCCTGCCTGCACCCGGGTCGGCCGCGCATGTCTTGCGCACCATCGACCTGACCGACGCCACGCAGATCGCATCCCTGAGCGAGGGCACACCGGCACTGGACGCCATCCTCAACAACGCGGGCATATCCGATGCATCCAGCACGCCCCTTGCCGAACAAGGCCCTGAGCAGACGGGCCGGTTGCTCGCCCTCAATCTGGCGGCCCCCGCAGCCGTGGTCGATGCGTGTTCACAACTGCTCAAGCCAGGCGCACGCATTGTCAATGTATCTTCTGGCGCTGGCCTGCATGCCATCCCCTGGCGCGGCTTGTATAGCCCGAGCAAGGCCGGTCTTATCGCCCAGACACAAGCCCTGGCGCAGGCGCATCCCGAATGGTGTGTGACGGTACTGTGCCCCGGGTTTGTGCGTACGGAACTTGTGGACGCGCTGATTGCAGCGGGCAGGATTCAACCTGAACGGGCCGTGGCCAAAATTCCGCTGGGGCGCATGGCTCACCCGGACGAGATGGCGCAGGCACTGTACTTCCTGGCCAGCGTCGGGGCTGCACCTTTGAGTGGTCAGGCTTTTGCTGTCAACGGCGGGTCATCCATCTACGGGGGCAGTCAGCCCTTTCTGCCCGCCACGCTCACCCCGCAGCCCCTGGACATGCCCTTGCAACTGGAGATTTGTGGTGGCGACGCAGCGACATGGCAGGCCATGGCCCAAGAAGCTGCTGAAGGCTCACGCTACGCCGCCTGCCTGGATATCTCCCCTCTTCAGGCTGCGCCTGCCGGCTTGCTGCAATCAGTGCACGCAGCGGCCGCCCTGTTTGCGGCCCGCTATTCACAGCAGGCCAGCCTGACGCTCTTGATACCCACCGTGAAGCCCGGCAAGTGGCAAACCGCAGGCGACAGCGCTGCGGCACGCATGCTGGTCGCCACCCTGGCCTGCGAATGGGGAAGTCGCGCGCTACGCATCAATGCACTGCAAGTCCCGGCGGATATCGACCCGCCATCGCTTTATCCGCTGTTGCGCTACACCTGCGGTGCGGCTGCGCAGTTCCTCACAGGGCAGACCCTGGTGTGCCACAGCCCGTCCAAACTTAACGCCCATGAATAAGCCAGATCCTGAGGGCGATGCCGCGCGCGAACAAATCAAGGCCCTCTTTATTGCCGAGCGCGGCTACTGGCGCCCCTGGACCGATGTCATGCTTCAGGTCTCACCCGGCTTTGTAGAACAGTACGCACACTACGCGGGTTACCCGGCTCGCACCGGCCCGCTGACGGAGCGCATGGTTGAACTGATTTACGTGGGGCTTGACTCATCTTCGACCCATCTCTTCGAGTCGGGTCTGCATACACACATGAAGCGGGCACTTGAGGTGGGCGCCACACAGAATGACATCTTTGACGTGCTGCATCTGGTTGCCGTTCAAGGCATGACAAGTGTGTGCCAGGCCACCGATATTCTGGCTGAGCTCAGCGGCACTGTTGAATCGCCGGCCATCAGCAAGGGCTTGCAAATCCGCATCGACCAGTTGGGTACAGCACATGCTCTGGCTTTGACCTCTGTTGCCCGGCTGGACCCCGGGTACGCTGAGGTGCTGCTCGACTTTGTCGAGAAAGGCCGCCCCGGCGCTGGCCTGAATCCCGCAGAACGGAGCCTCGTACAACTGGCATTGCATTCATGCTTTACGGCCTTCAACCCCGGTGCGACAAGGCAAATCATTGCAACAGGATTGGAACAGGGCCTGACACAGGCTGAACTTCTGCAAGCGATTCAGTTGGGAGCCCACCTGGCAGTGCATGGCACCGCACTGGGTGCCAATGTGTTCCGGCAACTGACCAGCGCTATCCCAGGTTAGCGATCGCCAATCCTCTACGCGCACTGAGTACGTTGACCGTCATTCGACGGTCACTGACTTCGCCAGGTTACGGGGTTTGTGCGGCCGCATAACTTTGCTGCGCAAAGTGAGCGTCCACCAAACCACGCATTGCGCTTGCGCGCACCGTGCCCCGTCATTCAACGGTCACGCTCTTTGCAAGATTGCGGTGGCGTGTGGTGACCACATCACATCGCTGCGCGATATGAGTGTTCCCCCAAACCCCGCCGCGCACTGTGTGCGCTGACCGTCATTCGACGGTCACTGACTTCGCCAGGTTACGGGGTTTGTCAACATCCGTGCCTTTGGCGAGGGCTGTGTGATACGCCAGCAATTGCAGCGGCACGACGTGCAGCAGCGGGCTGAGGGTGCCGTAGTGCTCGGGCATGCGGATCACGTGTATGCCTTCGCCGCTGGCGAGGCGGCTGTCGGCGTCGGCCAGCACGTACAGCACGCCACCGCGTGCGCGGACTTCCTGCAGGTTGCTCTTGAGCTTTTCCAACAGACTGTCGTTGGGCGCGACGGCGACGACGGGCATGGCGCTGGTGACGAGGGCCAGCGGGCCGTGCTTGAGTTCACCGGCCGGGTAGGCTTCTGCGTGGATGTAGCTGATCTCCTTGAGCTTGAGCGCGCCTTCCATCGCTATCGGGTAGTGCATGCCGCGCCCCAGGAAAAGCGCGTTTTCCATCTTCGCGAAGTCTTCTGACCAGGCAATGACCTGAGGCTCAAGCGCCAGCACGGCGGCAATCGCTGCGGGCAGATGGCGCATGGCCTTGAGGTGTTCGCCCTCTTCTTCGTCGCTGAGTTTGCCCTTGTTTTGCGCGAGCGCAAGCGTCAGCAAGAACAGCCCTGCCAGCTGCGCAGTGAAGGCCTTGGTGGACGCAACGCCGATCTCGACACCTGCGCGTGTGATGTAGGCGAGCTTGCATTCACGCACCATGGCCGAGGTGGAAACATTGCAGATGGTCAGCGTCTGCGTCATGCCCAGTGATTGCGCGTGGCGTAGCGCGGCGAGTGTGTCTGCGGTTTCGCCGCTCTGTGTGATGGTGACGACGAGAGTGCGCGGGTTGGGTACGCTGGTGCGGTAGCGGTATTCGCTGGCGACCTCGACCTGGGTCGGAATGCCGGCAATTGATTCGAGCCAGTACTTGGCCGTGCAGCCGCTGTAGTAGCTGGTGCCGCAAGCCAGAATCAGCACCGAGTCGATGTCCTGGAACACGCGGAAAGCCTGGTCGCCGAACAGTTCAGGGACTATGCCTTCCACGCCTTCGAGCGTGTCGGCAATCGCGCGCGGCTGCTCGAATATTTCTTTCTGCATGTAGTGGCGATACGGGCCCAGCTCTGCCGCACCGCTGTGCGCCTGCACCGTGCGCACCTGGCGCTGCACGGCCTTGTGGTCGCGGTTGATGACCCAGTACTTGCCGAGTTGCAGGTCGACCAGGTCGCCCTCTTCAAGATAGACGATCTGGTCGGTCACGCCGGCCAGGGCCATCGCATCGCTGGCGAGAAAGTTTTCTGAATTGCCCGTACCGACACCAAGAATCAGCGGCGAGCCGGCACGCGCACCGACCACGCGATGTGGTTCATCCTTGCAGAAGGCGGCGATTGCATAGGCGCCGTGCAGTTGCGCGACCGCGGCCTTGAGCGCATCGAACAGGTCGCCGTCATACAGGCTGTCCATCAGGTGCACGATGACTTCGGTGTCGGTCTGGCTGGTGAAGACATAGCCTTTGGCCTGCAGCGCAGCGCGCAGCTCTTCGTGGTTTTCAATGATGCCGTTGTGCACCAATGCGACCTTGCCGGGCTTTGTTGATACATCGCCGGTGCCATGGCTGAAGTGCGGGTGGGCGTTGTGCACAGCCGGCGCGCCGTGGGTGGCCCAGCGGGTATGGGCGATGCCGGTGCCGCCTTCGACTTTTTCGGCATTGACCTGGGCTTGCAGCTCTGCCACGCGTGAGGTGCTGCGTGCGCGCTTCAGGCCGTCGGCGTACACGGCAACGCCGCAGGAGTCATAACCGCGGTATTCCAGGCGCTGAAGGCCCTGGACCAATACGGGGACGATATTCCGTGTCGAAACTGCTGCAACGATGCCACACATAGATGATTACTCCTGAAAGATGGGCTGATGCTACGGACTTTTCATTTTCCAATGTGATTGATTTTTTATAATTTATGAAATTTAATTTCATATTTTTCACTGCATTGAATTTAATTCCATTAGTATTAATTTTATGGAACAAATAGAACTTGATGCAGCCGATCTGAAGCTGCTGGACGCCCTGCAGCGCGATGCCTCGCACAGCAACCAGACGCTGGCGGCGCAACTGCATATGTCGCCGCCGACCTGCCTGCGGCGGGTCAAGCGCCTGCGTGATGCAGGCCTGGTCGAGCGCGACATCGCCATCCTGAGCGCCGACAGGCTGGCCCATGTGACGGGCGCAGGGCTGACGGCGATTGTCGAAATCACGCTGGACCGCCAGGGCGCCGAGATGCTTGATGCGTTTGAGCAGCGTGTGGCCGCAGACGAGGCGGTGCAGCAGTGCTACCGCGTCTCGCCCGGGCCGGATTTTGTGCTCATGGTGCATGTGCGCGACATGCCAGCCTACCTGGCGCTGGCGCAGCGGCTGTTCACGGGCGATGCAAATGTACGCAACGTGAAGGCGTTTTTTGCGACCAGACGCGCCAAGTTTGAGCCGCGCCTGCTGCTGGCATAAACCGCCTGAAGATTGAACCAGTTTTTTGCTGTATACCTTAAATTTTTAATGTATACGTTAATACTTAAGGAAAAGTTAACTTTCATATTAACTTTTCGGCTTTTTGACACCTCGTGAATGTCAAAAACTGCTCCAGCAGGCCGAAAAAGGCCTATTTTAAGGCCATAAATCGGCTGCAGCCCTTTAAATACGGGCGTAAGCAGCTACTGAATAAATAGCAAAAGGCGACAAAACGTCTACTTGCGCAACTCCGCCGACGCCGTCAACTCTTTCAGGAGCTTGGCCAGCGCATCGTCTGAAGCGCGCACCGCTGCCAGTGACAGGTTGCCCTTGAACTCGTCGAAGGTGGCGTTGCCATTGCCCACAACGCGTATGGTCTGAAGCCCCTTGCCCGCCATGTCGGTTACCGTGCATACCAGCGTCACACTGAACATCGTCGGCGGCCAGGTGAACAGGCTCTCGGACGATGACGTGGTGGTGATTTCGGGTGTGATCAACAGCTTTATGCCGCGGCTGGAAAGCTCTGCCGCGTTTTTGGGGTCCTGGACCTTGCTGACATCACGGAATGTCTCGGACAGGACTTTGTAAAACCCCGGCTCAAGGTCGCGGTAGGGAAAGTAGCTGACCTTGTCACCGCCACCGCCGGGCGAGATGACCTGCAGCTGGCGCAGGGCCTCGGGGATGTGATAGCCCACCGGCTTGTTGATGGCCTGAGCGCCTGCCGGCGCACTGATGGCCTGCAGGTTGGGGTTCATGTTGATGGGATGGGCGCAACCAAACAGGGCCACGCAGGCGACCAGCGCAAATACAAAAGAGAAAAGACGTTTCATGGTTAAAAGGGATAGGGGGTTAGTTGCGGATGGCCTTGACGAAATCGGGGTCGCTCAACAGCGAGCCGACCAGCTTTTGCACCATGACGGGGTAGTTGTTTCTTGCCAGCGGAATCGCCACGCCGCCCGCAAACGAGCTCTCCCAGCTGTGTTCGATGTTCTTGATCTTGTCGAAACGCACCTGGCTGCCATTGGTCACGACAAAACGCGCCTCGATCTGCCCGGCGTTGGTGCTGATGCCACCGGCATCGATGTTATTTTTAAGCAGTGTTCCGCTGATTTCAGTAGTCGATGCGGGGTTGTAGAGTTTGGCCAGTTCCAGTTCCTGCTTGACTGCCGCAGCAACATAGTCACCGAAATGCGCGCCTACAGGTGACACCATGGTACTCCCGCGCAGAGACACAGCTGCAGCACCCACCAGTCCGGGCGCCACATTCACGGTACCGACTTTCAGGGGAACATTGGCGGCTTTCTTGAGTGTTTCAACGTTGTCGACAGAAGGGGCGTAGTTCGCGGCAGGGCCTGCGCAGCCGGTGACAAGCGCCACCAGAAGAATCAGGGGAAGCAACAGGAAGTTGCGGCACGAAAGACGCAATGAAAGACGCATGGAAACTCCTCGGTTATTTTTTAAAATTGAAACAGGCACCACGGACTGCGCCTGCACACCGGAAAGGTGCAACGCCATTTGTAACATCTTTACAGGCAGGGGCCGGTGCGGGTTTTGCCACCTGGCGCTGACCTTGCCGCGACTACCGGGGCGCTTTCACCGGGCGCTTCCAGTTGGCCAGGCTGATCTGCTTGCCGCGCGCCACGCTCAGGGCATCTGCCGGCGTGCTTTTGGTGATGGTGGAACCGCCACCCACCGTACCGCCCGCGCCTATGGTGACGGGCGCCACCAGCACGCAGTTGCTGCCGATGTGCACGTCGGCCTCTATCACCGTGCGGTGCTTGTTGGCGCCGTCGTAATTGGCGGTGATGCTGCCCGCGCCGTAATTGACGCGCTCGCCCACCGTCGCATCGCCCAGGTAAGCCAGGTGGTTGGCTTTGGCGCCTTTGGCCAGTGTTGAATTTTTCACCTCGACAAAGTTGCCGATATGCACCTCTGCGCCCAGATCCGCGCCTGGGCGCAGGCGCGCAAACGGGCCGATGAGCGAACCCTCACCCACCTGCACGCCCAGCTTTTCGCCGTCGATGTGCGTGAAGGGGTGAATGACCGCGCCAGCGGCAATCGTGCAGTTGGCGATCACGCAGTTGGCGCTGATGCGCACGCCGTCGCCCAGCGTGACTTTGCCTTCAAACAGGCAGTTCACATCGATCTCGACATCGGCACCGCAGACCAGTTCACCGCGCACGTCGAAACGCGCCGGGTCTGCCAGACGCACGCCCTGCTCCATTAGCGCAACTGCACGGCGCTGCTGGTAGACGCGTTCAAGCTCGGCCAGTTGCACAGGGCTGTTGATGCCCGCAACCTGCGCGGCGTCTGTGATCTGGTGCGCGACCACGGCCACGCCGTCAGCGACCGCAAACTTCACGATATCGGTGAGGTAGTACTCACTCTGCGCGTTCTTGTTGTCAAGTCGAGCCAGCCACTGGCGCAACAGGCGGGTCGGCACGGCCATGATGCCGCTGTAGATCTCGGTGATTTTTCGCTGCTCGTCGCTGGCGTCCTTGTGCTCGACGATGGCGCGCACCTGGGCTGATGCCTGCGGCCCGGCGCGAACGATGCGGCCATAGCCGGTGGGGTCAGGCATGGCCAGTGTCAGCAGTGCCAGCCGCTGGCCGTCGCATTCATTGACCAGCGCCTGCAGCGTGGCCACTTCTGTCAGCGGCACATCGCCCGACAGCACCAGCGTGACGCCATCATCGGCCAGCAGCGGCACGGCCTGCTGCACCGCGTGGCCGGTGCCGAGCTGCGGCTCCTGGCGGGCAAATTCGGGCACCATGCCCCCTGAAGCAGAAGCCATACGCGCACATGCGGCTTCTACTTCCGTGGCACCATGGCCGGTGATGACAACCGCTTTTCTGGCTGACATTTTTTCAGCGCAGCGGATGACATGGGCAAGCAATGCAATACCGCCCAATCGGTGCAATACCTTGGGCAGACCGCTTTTCATGCGTGTACCCTTGCCTGCAGCCATGATGACCACGTCTATTGGGAGTGCCATGCGTTTTCCTGTGAATATTGTTGGTTTGAGCCGAGTGCCACGGATTATCGGCCTGCTGGCCCTGGCGCTTTTGCTGAACGCCTGCAGCGCCGTCAAAATCGCCTACAACCAGGCGCCCGAGCTGGCCTACTGGTATCTGGACGATTATGTCGACTTCAACGGCAACCAGATGGTGCAGGTGAAAGACGAACTGGCACGGCTGCAGGCCTGGCACCGGCAGAGCCAGCTGCCCATCTATGTCGATACCCTGCAAAAGCTCCAGCAGGAAGTGGCCGCCAACATGAGCAGCGAGCGTGTCTGCAGTGTTTATTCTGATGTACGCCGAAAGCTGATGACGGTGTCTGACCGCGCAGAACCTGCCATTGCCGCGCTGGCCAGCAGCATAGAGCCGCAGCAGATCACCCAGATGGAAAAACGCTTTGAGAAAAGCAACAAGGAATACCGCGAGGACTACATTGAGGCCAGCGCAAAAGCCAGCCGCAAGAAGCGCTACAAACAGGCGGTTGACCGTGCGGAGATGGTGTATGGCCGGCTCGATGATGCGCAACTTGACATGATCGGCAGAAACATAGACCAGTCGTACTTTGATGCCAGGCTTCTTTATGCAGAACGAACCCGCCGCCAGCGAGACGCCATTCAAAACCTGAAAAACCTGATTGCTGCAAGACAAAACGGCACGCAAACAGCCGAAAAAACAAAAGCCGCTGTACGCGGCGTGATGGACAGGTCTTTTAATTCACCTGATGCGGCTTACCGCAGCTACCAGGAAAAGTTCACCCAGGACGGTTGCAAGGACCTTGCAGAATTTCACAACACGACCACTGCAGAGCAACGCGCCCATGCCGTGAAAACGCTCGCGAAATACGAGCAGGACATGAAAATATTGATGAAGGACTAGGTGGCACACCGGCCGACCGGTGGCGCTTACTGCCCTGTCAATGGGGAGTGGCTGCGCTCACGCTCAAAATGAGCTTCACCGGCCTGGACCGCCCGGGTACCAGCACCTTGCTGACGGGGCTGAAACTCGCCTGAACCACTGCTTTGCTGCTGTTGCCTGTCCATGACACGGCGGGGTTGCTGCTGAATGCGGGGGCGCATTGGCACCGTGGAAATGCTGTTCACGTTTGTCTCCTTCACCTTGATGGCCGACACATGCGGGCAAGCCAGAACTGGAAGTGAGCTTAAAAGCGGCACGCAGCGATTTTCGTCAGCCGCGTTGACACCAGTTTGTAGTCCGCCACTTACAGCAGCGGCACCTTGCGCAGCGGCCTGTCGTAGTAGTCGGCAATCCGTTCCAGCGCGCGGGTGTTGCGCAAGCGCAGTTTCCCGTCACGAATCTCATGAAGACCCAGCTTTTGCAAACGCCGCAAGGTCTTGTTGGTGTGCACCAGCGACAGCCCCAGTGCATCTGCGATGTGCTGCTGGTTGATGGGGAACTCAATCGACGCACCATCGGCGTCGTCCGCGCGCTCAAGGCCCAGGCGCTGCACCCGGCGGTACAAATGCATGAGCAACATGGCCACGCTCTCGGCAGCGGTGCGCCGCCCGGCCGACATCAGGGCATCGTCGACCATGCCCTCCTCGCGCGAAGCCAGCCAGGTCACGTCGTAACCGAGCGTGGGGTAGTCGCTGAAGAGTTCGAGCAGGCCGTCACGCGGGAAGACGCACAAGGTGATGTCGGTGATGGCCTCCACACCATGCATCGCACCATCGGCAAATTCCCGCTGCAGACCGATGAAGTCACCGGGCAGCAGGAAATTGAGAATTTGCCGGCGGCCGTCGCTCAGCGTCTTGTAGCGGAAGGCCCAGCCTGAATACAGCGTGAAAAGCTTGCCGTTGGGGCTGCGTTCATAAATGACTGTGCCGCCCGCATCGACCTGCGACACACCGGAGCGGAAAGCCTCCATGTACTTCAACTGGTCCTGCGTCACTGGCTTGAAGGCATCGAGCTTTCGCAAGCCGCAGTTGACGCAAGCAGGGGGGCAATTTTTAAAAGCCTGGTCCGACATCGTTAGAAAACCGCTTGTAGTTATGGGCGAATCTTATTCCCAAATCAGTATGTCTTTTGACATTGCGAAGCCGATAGCGGCTGGCTATATTCCACCGCAATGACAACAACAACGCAGCTGCACGAGGTCCTCTACGTCAGCACCCTGAAAGCCGGGGAACCTATCAGCATCGTCGCAGATATCGCCGCCAGAGCGCGTGTGTTCAACGAATCAAACAATATCACCGGCCTGCTGGTGTTTGACGGCATGCGCTTTTGCCAGCAACTGGAAGGCGAACGCAAGCCGGTGATGGCCCTGCTTGAGCGCATACGCCAGGACGCGCGCCACACCAGCGTCGAAGTACTTCACCATGCGCCGATTGCACAGCGGCGCTTCAGGCGCTTCAGCCTGGGTTACACCACGGTTGATGATGTCGATGTGCTGGAGAAACTGGAACAGCTTGACGGCCAGGCGGCCATGGACTTTTTCGTCTCCCTGCTCTCGACGCTGGACCTGGACGCCTGAGGCGGCATCACGGGGTTGCGCATTCAGCCATGCCCCGTGCGGCAAACGAGGCATCATTGCGCCATGGCGACACCAAAAGACGACTTCGCAATTTATTGCTGCGACCTGCTCTCAGGCGCAGGCCCCTGCAGCTTCAAGCGCATGTTCGGCGGCTACGGCATCAGTACGGACGGGCTGACCTTTGCGCTGGTCGCCGACCTGGGCGGCGGTGAAAAACTGTGGCTCAAGGCCAATGCAGAAACAGCACCGCGCTTTGAGGCAGAAGGCTGCGAACGTTTCAGCTACCCGATGACCCGCAACGGCAAGACAAGCCTGCAGAGCATGAATTACTACAGCGCGCCTGAGGAAACGATGGAATCACCGGCCCTCATGCTGCCATGGGCAAGGCTGTCGCTTGAAAGTGCGGTGAGGGCAAGGCCGGCGCCAAAAGCCCCTGGCCGTCGCCGCGAAAAAGAAACTGCCAAAGCCAGATAAAAAGCTCAAGCCCTGACGCCGCCGAGCAAACCCACAGCCAGACCCCGCAGCAGCCTGCGCACCGCACCCGCAACAAAGCCCATCGCACGGAGCAGGTCACCGAACAATTGCGCGGCGCCGCCGGGCTGCACCTCAGGTTCCCAGCTGAAATAAGCGGCAGATGCCTGGCCCGCCACAAATGATTCCATGACCACTGCGCTGCCAGCAGGCAGGGCCAGGCTTTCGCCGGCTTCGAGGAAATAGTCCCCTGCCCGCACCTTGGGGTCCAGGTAAGCATCCGCAAAGGTGACCCACACACGGCCATGCGCCACACGCAACTCGCCGGCCTGGCTGGCCAGCATGGTCAGCGCGCATCCGTGGCTGAGCTTCCAGCATCCCGCCAGGCCCATGACCTGGCCGGTACCGGCATCAGCGGCCTGCTGGAGGTAGTGAACTGCAGGGGAGACAGAGTGTGCGTGGCTCATGGTGTGCTTTCTGGAAAAGGCCTGAATTCTTTGGCAGGCATTGAATGATCAAGCCGCCGCCCTTCACAGTCCAATGAATTCGCGTTACGCTATTCATTCCATAAACGCATCAATCGATCCAGCCCCCGCCATGCTGCATTCCCAAACCCACCTTCGCTCCCGGCCCATCTCGGCCGGGCAATTGCGCGCTTTTGAAGCCGTCGCACGCCACCTGAACTTTCGCGCGGCCTCTGAAGAGCTTGCCCTCACGCAGTCCGCCGTCAGCCGTCAGATACAGGCGATCGAAGAAGAAGTCGGCGTCAGCCTGTTTCACCGCCATACGCGCGCGGTCGAACTCACCAGCGCAGGCGGCGTACTGCTGAGGGCGGTGTCACCCTCGCTGGACCGCATAGACGGCGCGGTGCGGCAGATTCGCCAGAGCGCAGGCCGCAAGAACGTGGCACTGACTACCTTTGCCTCGTTTGCGTCCATGTGGCTGATACCCAGGCTGGAGATGTTCCAGCGCGACAACCCCGACATCGACATCCGCATTGATGCCTCTGACGTGGCGGTGGACCTGGATATCTCCGACATTGACCTGGCGCTGCGTTACGCCCCCGCCAGCAACGTGCCGCCAACCGCGGTGCGCATGTTCGGCGAGCAGATCACCGCCGTCATCAGCCCCTGGCTGCTCAAAAGCGGCCCCAAGCTTAAAAAACCCGACGACCTGGCCCACTTCACCCTCATCGAAGCAGGCGACTCGCACTACACCCACCAGGAATGGCTGACCTGGCGACGATGGCTGGACGCCCATGCTTCGCCCAAACTCGAAGCCAAGCGCTGGCTCTACTTCAACTACGCCTACCAGATGGTGCAGGCCGCCCTGACCGGCCAGGGCGTGGTGCTGGCCCGCCTGCCGCTGATTGCCGAAAGCCTGGCCTCAGGCGACCTGGTCGAGCCCCTGCCCCACATGCGCCTCGAATCCCCCATGGCCTACTGGCTGGTGCCCGGGCCCCGCGCCCTTGCACGCCCCGAGGTAGCGGCGTTTTGTGAATGGCTGAAGGGGCAGTCGGCGTTGACGCGTGAGGCGATTGGGGATGTGCCTGATCCGGATACTGTGGATCACTTTGATTGACGGCGTTGTGCCGTCGAATGCATTCCGCAAGCAGCGGTGTGCATCGCCCTTCACGTAGAAGCCGGGGGTAGCCCGGCAGCTAGTCACTTTTCTTTTGCTTCGCCAAAAGCAAAGTAACCAAAAGAAAAGGCGACCCTGTTCGTCGTCCCTACGCTGCGCTACGGGCACCCTGCGATGCTCGGTCCAGCCGGGGTCTGAAACAACTCGCTACGCTCAAACAAGTTTCAGCCCTGATCCGTCTGGCCCTGCGCTTCTCGGCTCCTCTCCAAGGGTTTGGGGACGCAGTCCAAAGACTCGCCACAAGCGCTTCGCGCTTGTGGCTCCCCGATTCCGAATTCATTCCCCAACCCCGTGGAGGCTGGGCCGAGGAGCGGAGATGGAGTCGGCATCAAGGGGCGCAGCTGTTTGAGCGCAGCGAGTTCTGCGGACCGCCGACGTAATCGAGCACCGCAGGTTGCCTGTAGCGCAGCGAAAGGACCCAGACGGCGGGTCGCCTTTCTTTCCGTTAGGTTTCTTTGGCGAGACAAAGAAAGGTAACTCGCCTGCCGGGGCGAGACCCGGCTTGGTTGTGAAGGGCGACTACCTTTGCACAGAAATGGTCAGATACAAATCAAACCGGCCAAACAACCCCATTGTCATTAAGAATCGCGTCAAGAGGCACATCATGAGCCTCAGGCTCCATATCCGGCAGCCAGCCATTGGTAAACCCAAGCCCGACAGTAAACGGCTTGGGCTGCAAAGTCGCCAGCGTCCGGTCATAAAACCCGCCGCCATAACCCAGCCGGTAACCCCCGTGCCCATAGCCCACACAGGGCACAAACAGCAAGGTCGGCACGATCACCTCTGTGTCCTTGGGTTTGGGAATGCCATAAGCATCTTCTTCCATCGGACAGCCCGGGTACCAGGCATGAAAAGTCAATGTTTTGTGAACCTTGTCGACCACAGGCAGTCCAATCCGCCGGGGCTGGGGTGAATCCAGCAGTTCGCCGTCTTCCTTCCAGCGGTGCAGGGCGGGCAGCGGGTCGAACTCTCCCTTGATGGGCCAATAGGCGCCAATCACTTCGTCGGGCCGGCCGACCAGCCAGATGCGCATCACACGCTGTAACAGGTCGGCGCGCTCCAGCCGGTCAGGCAGGTTCAGCCGTTCTTCTATGAGCGCTTTGCGTGTGCTTAATTTGTCCATAATGTCCTGATGCTATCCAAATTTGTTTTCGGTACCCTTTTTACAGGAATGCTCGCGGCATCAGCCTGTATTCCAGCCAGCGCGCAGACCACCTCAACTTCAGCAGGTGACAGCGTGTTGCTGGATATGAACTCGGCCTTCAAACGAGGTGACCGCAGAAAACTGGCACAGCTGTTGCCACAGGCGCGCGGCCATGCGCTGGAAGCATGGGCTGCCTACTGGGAACTCAAGGCCAGGCTGGGCGAAGCCAGCGCGCAGGAAGTGCAGGCATTTCTTGCACGCTACCCCGGCACCTACCAGGAAGACCGCATGCGCAATGACTGGCTGCTGTTGCTGGGCCAGCGCCGTGACTGGGAAAGTTTTGCGATTGAACACCCGCAATACCGCATGGGCGATGACCGCGAAGTGCGTTGCTACGCACTGCTGATTGAAAACCTCAAGACTGGACCTTCCTCGGGTCCGCGCATTGCAGAAGAGGTCAAAAAGAACTGGTTTGCCCAGCGTGATGCCGACGATGGCTGCACCACCGCCGCAGCACGGCTTGTTGGCACGCAGCACCTGAGCACAACAGACGTCTGGCTCAAGGCCAGGCTGGCGATGGAGGCGAACCGGCCGCGCGCTGCACGCGATGCAGTGAACATCATCTCGCCCGAGTCGCTTGACCTGGTGACGGAACTCAACGCCAGCCCTGTGCGCTTTCTGGCGACCAAACATATTGCAATCTCGAAAGTTCGCAAGGAAATCATCCTGCTTGCGCTCATCAAGCTGGCCACCACCGATGCGGACGGCGCGGCCGGCATGATGGACAAATGGGGGCCGCAGCTCACCAGTGAAGAACGCAACTGGGCCTGGGGGGCCATCGGCAAGCAGGCGTCCACCAAAATGGGCACGGTGCCTGCAAGCCAGCCGCTGGCGTATTTTGCAAAGGTGAGCAAAGACACTGACCTCAGCGACGACATGCTGGGCTGGAAAGCCCGCGCCGCATTGCGCGCAGGCAGCCAGCCACGCTGGCCGCTGGTGCTGCAGGCCATCAACGCCATGAGCGACGAGGCGCGCCGCGACCCGACCTGGGCTTATTGGAAAGCACGCGCACTGCTGGCCACCATGCCCGCATCAGCCACGCAGCCAACCGCCATGGCCGTGACGCCCGGCGTGACGAACACCATCACCATCTCACCACAGCGTGCAGAAGCGCTGGCCCTGCTGCAATCGATAGCGTCTGTGCGCGGCTTCTATGAGCAGCTGGCGCTTGAAGAACTTGGCCAGAAGATCACCGTGCCTGGCAAACCGGCAGCAGTGACCGCAGAAGAAAAAGAAGCAGCACGCCTGAACGCAGGCCTGAACCGTGCAGCCTACGCGATTGCCATCGGTCTGCGGCCAGAAGGTGTGCGTGAATGGAACTACAGCACCAACCTGGCCAAACCCGGGGGTATGACGGACCGTGAACTACTGGCCGCCGCACAGTTTGCGTGTGACCGGCAGATATGGGACCGCTGCATCAACACCAGTGACCGCACCAAGGCCGACATCGATTTCGACACACGCTTCCCCATGCCCTTCCGTGAGGCAGTGGTCAAACGCGCGCAGAGCATCAACCTCGACCCGGCCTACGTCTACGGGCTGATCCGCCAGGAGAGTCGTTTTGTGATGGACGCACGCTCGGGCGTTGGTGCATCGGGACTCATGCAGGTCATGCCCGCCACCGCGCGTGAAACCGCACGCCGCATCGGTATGACGGGTTTCACGGCTGACCAGATCACTGACCGCGACACCAACATCGCCATAGGCACCGGCTATCTCAAGCTGGTGCTTGATGACCTGTCGGGCTCGATGCCGCTGGCTGCTGCGGCCTACAACGCAGGCCCCGGTCGCCCGCGCACCTGGCGCGGCCAGTCGGGCAGCCCAACGGTTGAGGCGGCCATCTGGGCCGAGAGCGTACCCTTCTCGGAGACGCGCGACTACGTGAAAAAAGTGCTGTCAAACACCACCAACTACGCGGCCATCCTTACGGGGCAGCCGCAATCGTTGAAGGCGCGGCTGGGTACAGTGGGGCCGCGTGATGCCGCCCAGCCCGAGCCGGACAAAACCCTTCCCTGAACGGCTGGAGCAGACGATGGCATGGTGGCAGGAAGTCGGCGATACGGTTCTTGAGGAGTTCTCGGACCTGACCGATGCAGCGCAGGCAACGCGCATCGTTCTGCGCCTGATGGTAGCGGCCATATTGGGCGGCCTGCTGGGCATAGAGCGCGAACACAAGGGCAAGGCTGCGGGCGTGCGCACCCACATGCTGGTGGCGATGGGCTCAGCCCTGTTCGTGCTGGTGTCTCAGCAGGCCGGCATCATCGCCACCGACATGAGCCGCGTGATACAGGGCCTGATTGCGGGTGTCGGCTTCCTGGGCGCTGGCACCATCCTGAAGGGCCAGGCCGAAGAAAAGGTCCAGGGCCTGACCACCGCAGCGGGCATCTGGATGACAGCCGCCATAGGCATGGCAGCAGGGCTGGGGCTTGAAGTGACGGCGGTGCTGAGCACGCTGCTGGCGCTGGCGATTTTCTCAGTCATGCCGTGGATCATCAGGCGCGTCGACAAGTCGGCAGAAGACAGCAGTCCGGCGATCGTCACCACGACCAACAGAAAAGATGAGCGCTGAGGGCGAAGCGCCAGCGCTGTTTGAAAACGCCGGCCAATGGACGGCCTGGCTGAAAAAGCACCATGCCAGCAGTACCGGCATCTGGCTGCGGATTGCAAAAAAGGATGCAGACCTTGTGTCACTCACCATTGGGCAGGCACTGGACGGTGCCCTCTGTTACGGCTGGATAGATGGCCAGCGCAAAAGCCTGGATGCCGAGAGTTATCTGCAGCGCTACACGCCGCGCGCCAAACGCAGCCCCTGGTCAAAAATCAACCGCGAGAAGGTGATAGCGCTGATCGCCAGCCGAAAAATGCGTGCACCCGGGCTTGCTGAAATAGAGCGTGCCAAGGAAGACGGCCGCTGGGAAGCCGCCTACGCATCGCAGAAAAACATGGAGATGCCCGAAGACCTTTCAGCGGCGCTGACGAAAAAGCCGCGCGCCAAAAAATTTTTCGATCAGCTTGATTCAAGAAACCGTTATGCGGTCCTGCTGAGGCTGCATAGCGCAAAAAAGGCAGAGACCCGGGAACGCCGAGTTCAGGCGTTTGTGACCATGCTCGACAGTCATGAAACCTTTTACCCGCCGGCAAAGAAAAAGGCGGCTACAAAGGCCGCCTGATCTTCAGCGTTTAAGGTTTTCTATTCCTTGGTACGTTGCGAGACAAACTCGCCCTCGTAACCTTTGGCAAGTGATATTTTCTCTGCTTCAGTCAGCACCTTGCCGGCCAGCTGAAAAACGCCCTGCTCTTCGTCCTTGAGGTGGTGGAACACCTTGTGATGCAGCTCCTTGGCCGTTGCCAGCCAGGACGGTGAACTCACATCGGTTTCTTCAAGCTTCTTGACCAGCTTGTCCATGTCGTGATGCTCGGCAATGCCGTGGCGGGAAGGCTCCTGCGTCATGTCATGGGCAATCAGCGGCACATAAAAGAAGCGTTCCTCTGCGGCAGCATGGGCTGCCAGCTCAAGCTTGAGCTCCTTGAACAGCACGGCACGTTCCTTGCTGTCACCTGAAGTCAGGATAAGTTGATCGGCCAGCGTGCGCTGGGTTTCGTGGCTTGTACGGAGGGCTTCAAAAATGTTCATGCAATATTCTTGACTGCAGCCCTGACCATGTCTGTAGGAGGCGGCATGTTCATAACGACAGCCGCCGCCGAAAGCCTCATCGGCGGCCCAAAGACAGGTTGACTGCGCTAGGTGTTAAATACAGGTCTATGAAAAAAATACTTCTTCTTGGCGGCACCGGTTTTATCGGCACCCACCTGTGCGAAAAGCTGGCTGAAATCCCGGTGCGCACCACCGTATTGACCCGCAGGCGCGATCAGGCCCGGCATGTACAGATGCTGCCCATGGTGGATGTTGCCGAGCTGCGCAGCTACGACAGCGCATCGCTGGCGCCGCTGTTGCAGGAGCACGACGCCGTTGTGAACCTCACGGGCATCCTCCACGGCAACGAAGCCGCTTTCGACAGGGTTCATGTGCAGTTGCCCCTTGAACTGGCGCGTGCCTGCGAGGCCGTGGGCCAGCGCCGCATCATTCACCTCAGTGCGCTGGGCGCCGGCATCAACGCGCCGTCGATGTACCAGCGCAGCAAGGCTCGCGGTGAGGCCGTGCTGCTGGGCTCCGGCCTGGATGTGACGGTGCTGCGGCCCAGCGTGCTGTTCGGTACAGATGACCGGTTCCTCAACACCTTTGCAAAGCTGCAGCAGTATTTCCCGGTGATTCCGCTGGCAGCCAGCAAGGCGAAGTTCCAGCCGGTATGGGTGGAGGACGTGGCGGCGGCCATCGTCAAATGCCTGGAGGACAAAACCACCATCGGGCAGACCTATGAGGCCTGCGGCCCCGAAGTTTTCACCCTCAAACAGCTGATGCAGCTGGCGGGCCGTTACAGCGGAGTCAATGACGGCGAGGGTCGGCCCGTCATCGGGCTGCCGGGCGCGCTGGCACGCCTGCAGGCCTGGTTCATGGAGCTGGCGCCCGGCGAGCCGCTGATGAGCCGCGACAACCTCGACAGCATGAAGGAAGACAACGTTGCCAGCGGCAAGCTGCCCGGCCTTGAGGCCCTGGGTATCACGCCCGCCTCGCTGGGAGCGGTTGCGCCCACATATCTGGGTGCCCAGGGGCTGCGCAGCGGACTCATGGCAAAACGAAAGACTGCCGGAAGGTTTTAGAACCCCCCACGTCTGTTCAATGCACGCCCACCGTTCGTCCTGATGTATCAATGGATGCCTGGGGAGGCCCAGCACAGCGGCCTCGCATCAATCCGGCGCTGTTTTTGCATCAATCAACCGATGCCGGACCTTTAGGATGAGTGCCCATTCACCAAAGGACTGCCGTGAAGCTCTACATCGCCAACAAAAACTATTCGTCCTGGTCCATGCGTGCGTGGGTGCTGCTCACGCAGGCCGGCATTGCCTTTGAAGAAGTGATGGTGCCTTTCGGCGCAAATACATTTGAAGCAGGTTCAGCCTTCAAGCAGGCCATGCTGGCCGTCAACCCTGCAGGCCAGGTGCCGGTGCTTGAAGACGATGGCCTCCTCATCTGGGACACGCTGGCCATCGCGGAGTACCTGGCTGAAAAGCATCCCGACAAGCAGCTGTGGCCGCAGGATGTGAAAGCGCGCGCGCGTGCCCGCAGCATCTGCGCTGAAATGCATGCGGGCTTCGGTGCCCTGCGCAGTGCCTGCCCCATGAACATCGAGGCTACCCTGCATGATGTGGGCGCGCTGGCCTGGCGTGACAAACCCGCCGTGCGCAACGATGTTCAGCGCATTGTCGACATGTGGACGCCCCTGCTTGAGCAATACCGCGACGCCCCCGGCAGCCAGCACCTGCTGTTCGGTGCCTTCTCGATCGCAGACGCCTACTTCGCCCCAGTCTGCATGCGGCTGAAAAACTATGCCCTGCCGGTACCGGCACACATCACGGCCTACGTTGAGCGTGTCAGTGCCCTGCCAGGCGTGAAGGCCTGGATAGAGCAGGCCCTGGCCGAAAAGGACTTTGTCGTAGCTGACGAGCCCTACCGCGTCAGGCGCAGAACCTGGGGACTGAATTCAATGGCCGGAAGCTGAAAAGCCCAAAAAAGTTAATATAGGTATTAACTTTTTGAGCTTTTTTTGACCCGACGGTCTGCCAAAGAGCCCAAACCGCCAAAAAACGACTAAAAAAGGCCATTTTTGAGGGTCAAATCGGCCTCCAGACCAATGAATACGTGCGTGAGCAGCTATTTAATTAATAGCGAATTCCGCCTTTGCCTGCACCGCTAAACTGCCAGCATGCAGATATTTATGGTCGGTGGTGCGGTGCGCGATGCCTTGCTGGGCTTGCCTGTGCAGGACCACGACTGGGTGGTGGTGGGCAGCACGCCCGAAGAGCTGGCCGCGCTGGGCTACCTGCCTGTAGGCAAGGATTTCCCGGTTTTTTTGCACCCGCAGACGCGTGAGGAATACGCGCTGGCCCGCACCGAACGCAAGACGGCCCGCGGCTACCGCGGCTTTGAGGTCCAGGCATCCCCCGACGTCACGCTTGAAGAAGACCTGGCGCGCCGCGACCTCACCATCAATGCCATCGCCGCGCCCGCCCGCCCGGACACGAATGGCTTTGAGGCCGACTTCGACAATCTGCAAGACCCTTTCCATGGCCAGAAGGATCTCCAGACCAAAACCCTGCGCCATGTGACCAACGCCTTCCGCGAAGACCCGGTCCGCATCCTGCGCGTGGCACGCTTCGCCGCGCGTTTTACCGACTTCAGCGTGGCTACTGAAACCATGCAGCTGATGAAGGACATGGTGGCCGATGGCGAAGTTGATGCGCTGGTCGCCGAACGTGTCTGGCAGGAGTTGTCGCGCGGCCTGATGGAGGACAAGCCATCGCGCATGTTCGAGGTGCTGCGCGAATGCGGGGCGCTCAAAAAACTGCTGCCCGAGGTCGACAAACTCTGGGGCGTGCCCCAGCGTGCCGACTACCACCCGGAAGTGGACACCGGCATCCACCTGATGATGGTGCTGGACATGGCGGCACAGCTGAAAGCGCCGCTGCCGGTGCGGTTTGCCTGCCTGACGCACGACCTGGGCAAGGGTACGACGCCGACCGACGTGTTGCCACGGCATATTGGTCACGAGGAACGCAGTGCGAAGCTGCTCAAGGGCGTGTGCGAGCGCTTGCGGGTACCCGTCGAATGCCGCGAGATCGCCGACGTTGTGGCGCGCGAACACGGCAACATTCACCGCAGCGCAGAACTCGGTGCAGCCGCGCTGGTGCGGCTGCTGGAGCGCTGCGACGCATTTCGCAAGCCCCAGCGGTTTGCAGATGTGCTGCTGGCCTGCGAGTGCGATGCACGCGGGCGGCTGGGGCTTGAAGACTCACCCTACCCGCAACGCCAGCGCCTGCTGGCCACGCTTGAAGCAGCACAGTCAGTGCCCACTCAACAGGTGGCAGAACAGGCACAGGCCAATGGCGAAGACGGCAAAAAAATCGGTGAGCGTATTCATGCCGCGCGGGTGCAGGCTGTCTCAGTGACAGAAAGATCTTCCGCCTGGAGCGTTTGACACGGCCGAATCGTAAATACAAGGGCACATATGCGAAAGGCGCCTACACCCGCACGGCCCGTCTTTTGCTAAGCTGAAATGCGATGACAACTACATCCATTTCACCCGGCCTCGAGCCCCGGCAGGCAGCCGAACAGACGGCATCCGGCATGCCGAAAATTACAGCGCAAACAGCGCTCTTCCTGGACTTCGACGGCACGCTGGTCGATATCGCCGCGCAGCCCGAACTGGTGCAGGTCTCACCCGATTTGCCACTTCTGCTGGCCGATCTTCACACCGCTCTGGGCGGTGCGCTGGCCATCGTCTCGGGCCGCAGGTTGTCAGACCTTGATCATTTTCTGGCGCCTCAAATCCTGCCCGCTTCTGCCGAACACGGCGCGCAATTCCGCCTGGGTGACGGCAGCTTGAGCCAGGCCGCATCTCCCAATCTTCACGAGGTCTCGCGCGTTGCCCTCGCACTGGCGGCACAACATACCGGCCTGAAAGTTGAAATCAAGAACACCGCAGTCTCACTGCATTACCGGCAGGCACCGCAACTTGAAGCGCTGTGTCTTGAGGCCATGGCAGAAGCCGTCAAACGCTCGCCCGGGCTGGAGCTGATGCAGGGCAAGTGTGTGTTTGACATCAAGGCTTCAGGTGTCAGCAAGGGTTCGGCCATCGCGGCCCTGATGGGCCAAAAACCATTTGCCGGTCGCGTCCCGATATTCGCCGGCGACGACACCACTGATGAGGCCGGTTTTGAATCGGTGCAGGGTCTGGGCGGCGAAGGCATCAAGGTAGGCCCTGGTCACAGCCTGGCCGAATACCGCTGCGCCAGCCCCGCAGCCCTGCTTGAGTGGCTGCAGACCTCCCTGCAGGAACTAAAAGGAATTCGCGCATGACGACGCCCGCCCCCCTCGACAACTTCGGGCCACCCGCCGAGCCCTCCCTCTCCATGGGCGTGATCGGCAACTGTGCTTTCAGTGCGCTGGTCGACAAGCGCGCACGCATCGTCTGGTGCTGCCTGCCCCGCTTTGATGGCGACCCGGTTTTCAACGCACTGCTGGAGCCCGGTGAAAAGCCGGGCTCGCAGCCGGGCGCATTCGCCCTCGAGATTGAAGACTTTCACGAAGCCATACAGTTTTACGAACCCAACACTGCGGTACTGCGCACACAGCTTTGGGACAAGGCAGGCCAGTGCGTGGAGATCACAGACTTCGCGCCGCGCTTTTACAACCGCTCGCGCTACTTCAGGCCCATGACCCTGGTACGCCGCATTCGCCCGGTGCATGGCGCACCGCGCATTCGCGTGCTGCTGGACGTGCGCTACGACTGGGGCCGCGAGACACCCGAAATCACACGGGGCAGCAACCACGTTCGTTATGTCGGCGAAGAGATGACACTGCGGCTCAACACCGACATGTCGATTTCCTACCTGCTGGAGCAGGAGCCTTTTGTGCTCACGCGCGAGCACAACTTTTTACTGGGCGCCGATGAGTCGCTGGCAGGCGGCATTGCCGACACGGCGCGCCTGTTCGAGCAGGAAACAATCTCCTACTGGCGCAAGTGGAGCCAGCGCCTGCACCTTCCGCTTGAATGGCAGGACGCCGTCATACGTGCAGCCATCACGCTCAAACTCTCCCTGTTTGAAGACACCGGTGCCATCGTGGCAGCCATGACCACCAGCATTCCCGAAGCGCCGGGCAGCCAGCGCAACTGGGACTACCGCTACTGCTGGCTGCGTGATGCTTTTTTTGTCGTCCGCGCCCTCAACAGCCTGTCTGAAGTGGGCACCATGGAAGACTACCTTCGCTGGCTGTCGAATGCCGTGGTGCAGGCCAAGGGCGGACACATCCAGCCGCTGTTCGGCATAGGGCTGGAGCGGGAGCTGCCCGAGTCCATGATGGAACACCTGGGCGGCTACCGCGGCATGGGCCCGGTGCGTGTCGGCAACCAGGCGCAGGAACATTTCCAGCACGACGTTTATGGCAACGTGGTCCTGGGCGCGGCCCAGGCCTTTCACGACCACCGCCTGCTGCATCGCGGCGGGGCGGCAGAATTCAAGGAGCTTGAAAAGGTCGGCGAACAGGCCTTGCTGACCTATGACAAGCCCGACGCCGGCATGTGGGAGTTGCGCACCCGGGCACGCATACACACCTCATCAGCGCTGATGTGCTGGGCCGCCTGCGACAGGCTGGCCAAGATTGCCGTCGTCCTCAAGCAGCCAGATCGTGCAGCCTACTGGCGCAGCCACGCCGATGTGATGCAGGAACGCATCCTGCGCGAATCATGGAGCGAGGAACGCCAGGCATTTGCAGAAAGTTTCGGCGGGCGTGACCTTGATGCGAGCGTGCTGCTGATGATCGAGGTCGGCTTTATAGACCCCAAAGACCCGCGTTTTATCGCAACCGTCGATGCACTTGAAAAGTATCTGTGTGACGGCCCCTACATGCGGCGCTACGAAGCCCCTGACGATTTCGGCAAGCCTGAAACGGCTTTCAATATCTGCACCTTCTGGCGCATTGATGCGCTGGCACGTATAGGCCGCAAACAGCAGGCACGGGAGATTTTCGAGACCATGCTGGCTGCACGCAACCACGTCGGCTTACTGTCGGAAGACACGCATCCCGTGACCGGCGAGATGTGGGGCAATTTTCCGCAGACCTATTCGATGGTGGGCATCATCAATGCTGCGGTGCGCCTCTCAGCCCCTTGGGACTCGCAGATATGAGCCGCCTTGTTGTTGTTTCCAATCGCGTGGCGGATCCGCGCAAAACGGCCGCCGGTGGCCTGGCCGTCGCCCTGGCCGACGCCCTCAACACCACAGGCGGCATGTGGTTTGGCTGGAGCGGCGCCATCGTCAAGGATGGCGCCACGGGCGAAGGCGAACTGCACACACAGCAGGCGGGCAATGTCACGCTGGCCACAGTCGACCTGTCACAGGAAGACCACGACGGCTATTACCTCGGCTACAGCAACGATGTGCTCTGGCCGGTGTTTCATTACCGGCTGGATCTGGCGCGTTTTGATGCCGGCCACATTGATGCCTACCGCCGCGTCAACCGCCTGTTTGCGCGCAAGCTCATGGGCCTGCTCAAGCCAGACGACATCATCTGGGTGCATGACTACCACCTGATTCCGCTGGCAGCCGAACTGCGCGCCATGGGTTGCAACAACCGCATCGGTTTCTTCCTGCACATACCGCTGCCGCCGCAACTGGTGCTGGCAGCGATTCCGCAGCACGAGTGGCTGGTACGTGCCCTGTTTGCCTATGACCTCGTCGGCTTCCAGAGTGAGGCCGACCTGCTGCACTTCTCGCGTTATGTGCAGGCGGAGGCCAACGCCACGGCCTTGGGCAACGACCGCTTCAGGGCCTACAACCGCACGGTCCGGGCAGGTGCTTTCCCCATCGGCATCGATGTCGATGAGTTCCAAGCGCTGACCCAGGCCAAAGACGGCATGGACATGTACCACCGCATGAAAGAAGAGTATTCACGCCGCAAGCTGCTGCTGGGCGTGGAGCGGCTGGACTATTCCAAGGGCCTGCCGCAGCGCATGCGCTCCTTCCGCACGCTGCTCCAGAAGTACCCCGAGAACCTCAACAGCGCCACGCTGATACAGATCGCTTCACCCAGCCGCGAAGACATGGGTGCCTATGCCGACCTGCTGCGCGAGATGGAAAGCCTGTGCGGCTCCATCAACGGCAATTTTGGTGAGCTCGACTGGATGCCGATTCGCTACATGCACCGCAACGTGGCGCGCAAACGCCTGCCCGGCCTGTACCGCGCCGCGCGTGTGGCTCTGGTCACGCCGCTGCGCGACGGCATGAACCTTGTCGCAAAGGAATTCATTGCGGCGCAGGATGAGAATGACCCGGGTGTGCTGGTGCTGTCACGCTTTGCCGGCGCGGCCGAGCAGCTTGAACATGCGCTGCTGGTCAACCCGTATGACATTGACGGTACGGCTGAAGTGATTCAGCAGGCGCTGCAGATGCCGCTTGAAGAACGGCAGGCGCGGCATGAAAAGCTGCTGTATCGCATCAGGAGGCATGATGTGCATTGGTGGCGGAAGTCATTTCTTGATGCGTTGGCCGGGACGGATTCGACGGATCAGAGGAATCAGGTGAGTTTGCGGAAACCTCCGGTTAATGAGGGGTGAGGAATTTTTGGGTTTGAGGGTATTGCCCTTCACGTAGAGGCCGGGTCTCGCCCCGGCAGGCGAGTTACCTTTCTTTGTCTCGCCAAAGAAACCTAACGGAAAGAAAGGCGACCCGCCGTCTGGGTCCCTGCGCTTCGCTTCGGGCAACCTGCGGTGCTCGATTACGTCGGCGGAAAAAACAACTCGCCTTTGGCTCAAACAAGTTTTTCCCCTGTATGCCGTCTCCATCTCCGCTCCTCGGCCCAGCCTCCACGGGTTGGGGGATTGAATTCGGGAGCGGATTCGGGGAGCTTCAAGCGCGAAGCGCTTGAAGCGAGTCTTTGTATTGGTATTTGCCTTCCTCTCCCCAAACCCTTGGAGAGGAGCCGAGAAGCGCAGGGCCAGACGGATCAGGGCTGAAACTTGTTTGAGCGTAGCGAGTTGTTTCAGACCCCGGCTGGACGGAGCATCGCAGGGTGCCCCGAAGGGGACGACGAACAGGGTCGCCTTTTCTTTTGGTTACTTTGCTTTTGGCGAAGCAAAAGAAAAGTGACTTGCCGCCGGGCAACCCCCGGCCTGGTCGTGAGGGGCATCGCCTCCAATGAAAGGACGCAAACTCAGGACTCGATCAAAGCCAGAGCCGCATAGTCCCCTACCTTGTCTTGCAGACCAGCACCAACAAGCTCAACCCCAGCCGTCAAAGCAGGCAAGCGCCCATCAATCTCCGCCCGCAAACGCGGCAACAAATAGTCGCGGTTGTTCCAGAACACACTGCCCCCCAGACTGATCCGCTGCAAGTCCAGCGTCACCACCAGGTTGTACAAGCCCCGCCCCATGATGCGGCACAGCTCGTCAACAATCGCCACCGCTTCCGCATCCCCTGACTGCGCAGCCAACAGCAACGCGGCGGCATCTGCATAGCCCTGACCCGAAAACCTGCGCGCCATCGCATTGCCGGCAACCAGCGCTTCAAGGTCGCCGATGTTTCCGCAGCCGCAGAGCGCATCGTTGTTGTCGCTCACAAACATGTGGCCTGCATGCCCTGCATTGCCGTGCTTGCCGCGCAGCGCCCGGCCATCGATACACAGTCCCACGCCTACGCCCGTGCTCCAGGTCACGTAGGCGCAGTGGTCAAATCCCTGCAGCGCGCCCCAGCGGCGTTCGGCCTCCAGCGCGGCGATGCAGTCGTTTTCAATGCGTACATTTCTGAATACTGCGCGCAGGGGCACCTCCAGCGGCACGCTGGCCCAGTCATTTGGCAGGCCGCGCGCAGCGCCCGCGAGGCCGCCGCAAATATTCGGCGCAGCCAGTTCGATCCGGCCATCATGTAAAACAAAAGGGCCGCATGACGAGACGCCAATGGCAGACAGCGATTCAGGTGAAACCCCGGCTTCTTCACAGCTGCGTGTGATCAGCGCCAGCACCTGCTCACCGAGGGCTTCGCGTGTTCCCTGCTTGATGGTGGGTGCGGTAACTCGGCCGCGAATGCCGCTCCCGTCAGCCGTGCTGACCGCGACCTTGGTGCCGCCTATGTCAACGCAGGCGACAAGCGCAGCGCCTTTGTCGAGTGACGGTAGTTTGGCGATGGGATGGCTGTTCAAGGCTGGTGCCCCTTATAAATTCATTCCATGCTAACGGCTGTGCGGCGCGGTGCCCGTAGGCGCGAAGCTCAAATTATTTGGGCAACCAGCGTGGCGATCAGGCTCAGGATGACGGTGGTGGCCAGCGGAATAAACCATTCACGGCCAAACAGCCTGAAACGCAAATCCCCCGGCAGCTTTCCAAAACCCAGCTTGTGCAGCCAGGGCGTGAGCGCACTGAAGACCATCAGGATCAGGAAAATGACGATCATCCAGCGAATCATTTATTTACTTTCATGCGAAGCCCACTTGAGGCGGCTACGGCGCAGGGCCGCCCCAAGCAAGGCCGGCCCCCCGGGGGGCAGCGCGGCACGCGAAGCGACAAGCGTGGGGGCGTCACAACTTGTGCGTCCTGTCGCCTTGGGCAAATGCCATCGGAGCCCATTCCGGGGCATTTTTCGCACCCAGCGCAATCACCTTGAACAGCTCACCCATCTCATGTTCATTGATGAGTTTTTGCACCATCACGCGTTCAGGCAGGCTGACGTTCTCAAGCCCGTCCAGCAAACCGCAATTGAGTAAAAACCGGCCCTGGCTGGTGTAACCCAGCACCTGCATGCCGGCCTCTTGTGCGGCCAGTGCGATGCCGGTGAAGTTCACATGCGCCGTGATGTCCTTGTCACCCACATCGACCAGTGGATTGGTATCGGCCACATGCAAACGGTGGCACATCAGCGTGCCCATGCTGCGCTGTGGGTGATAAAACTCCTGCTCGGGAAAGCCGTAGTCGATGAGGAAAGCCGCGCCGGCTTCGAGTCGGTCTGCCAGCGTACGCACGAAACCTTCTGCCTGCGGGTGGATTTCTGTCACGTAGTCGTGCGGGCCTTCAATCTCTACCGGAGGACGCATGTCTGTCGCCTGGTCGGCATAGACAAACGATGCCTCATGAACGGCCACGCCTCGTTCATGCCAGTTACCCTGGATGCGAGCCAGCATCTTCACCGGCATGGCGTCCAGCACCTCATTTCCAACAATCACGCCCCTGATCTGCAAGGGCAGCTCGCTCACCCAGTTGACCTTGCCGCTGAACGCCGCCAGCCGCTCACCCTGCCGCCCACGCAGGCTGCCTGACAGGTCGACGATGTTGTAACTCGCCACCTCGTCACAGAGGGATTGCAGCAGCTGTTCCGCCAGCGCACCCGTACCCGCACCAAACTCCCAGACTTCTGTGGTTCCGCTCACATCCAGAGCCTGTTTGACCTGCCTGGCCAGCGCCCGGCCAAAATGGGGCGACATCTCGGGCGCGGTCGCAAAATCACTGCCGGATTGCGGCATGAGGCCGAACTTGCGCGAGCCACTGGCGTAATAGCCCCAGCCGGGTGTGTAAAGCGCCATTTCCATAAAACGGTCAAAGCCAATCCAGCCGCCAGCGGACTCTATGGCCCCCACAATGTGCTTTTGCAGGCTGCCCGGTAAAATGGGGGGGTTGGTCGTCGACATCACAGCCTGTGATTGTCGGCGATTCGCACCCCTCCATTCCCCCAACCGGTTGCCTGATGCCTGATGCGCGCCACCCCCCTGTAGTTCTTGTGACCGGCGCCGCCAGGCGACTGGGGCGCGAGATCGCGCTGGCGCTGGCCGGCGCAGGCTGGCAGGTCGCCGTGCATTACCGCAGTTCTGAAGCAGAGGCCCTGCAAACAGTGGCCGACTGCGCGCGGCTTGCAGGACAGTCGGCGGCGTTCGCTTGTGACCTGGCGGACGAAGCTGCGGTCAGGGCGCTGCTGCCGGCCGTGATCGCCAGGTTCGGCCACATCGATGCCGTGGTCAACAGTGCCTCCACATTCGAGCACGACAGCACCGCAAGCTTTGGTTTTGCGGCCATGGAAAAACACCTGCGCAGCAACACCGGCGCACCGATTTTGCTGGCGCAGGCGCTTCATGCGCATGTGATCGCAAGAAACGCCACAGGCGCGGTGGTCAACCTGCTGGACCAGAAGCTCTGGAACCAGAACCCCGATTTTTTCAGCTACACGCTCTCAAAGGCTGCGCTTGAAGCGGCCAACACCATGCTGGCGATGGCCCTCGCGCCACAGGTACGCGTGGTCGGCGTGGCACCGGGGCTGACGCTGACCAGCCACATGCTGAGCGACGAGCAGTTTGCAGCACTGCACAAACTTTCGCCGCTAAACCGTTCTTCGACACCTGCCGACGTGGCAGCCACCGTGAAATTTGCGATGGAAAACCAGTCCATCACCGGCACCACGCTGCTGGTGGATGGCGGCCAGCACCTGATGAAGTTCGAGCGCGATTTCTCGCTGATGAACCCCGGCAACACATGAGCCACCGGAACTTTTAGAGCCACACCATGTTCAATACAAGAGGCACCCAGATCCTGACGCTGACCGGTTTGCGCTTTGACGCCAACCTGGGCATTCTTGAACAGGAAAAGCGCGCCCCCCAGCCGATACAGGTGGATGCAGAACTGAACCTCGGCACCCAGCCGCTGTTGCCGAGTGACGATGACATTCACCACGTGCTGGACTACAGAAAGGTACGGCAGATCATCATCAATGAATGCACGGCAGAACATGTAAATTTGCTTGAAAGCCTGATCGGCAAGCTGGCGCACCGTTTGATGACCCTGCCCGGCGTATTGGGCGTGCGGGTGAAGATTGCAAAACTTGAAATTTTTGAAGACTGCGAAGTTGCCATTCGCGTCGAAACAGGACAGTGGTGAGCCACATGGGAGCCAATGACATGAGTGCAGTTTTGAACGACAGCCCCAACGAAGCAGGCGGCCGCACCGCCGGGCCGCCCCAAGGAAGGCCAGCCCCCTCGGGGGGCAGCGAAGTACACGCAGTGACGAGCGTGGGGGCTCTCAAGATTGAACGCGAAGACCACAAGCTTGAAAAGCGCCTGTGCCGCGAGGTGGGCCGCGCCATCGTCGACTTCAACATGATTGAAGAAGGCGACAAGGTCATGGTTTGTGTGTCGGGCGGCAAGGACAGCTACGCCATGCTGGACATCCTGCTGAAGCTGCAAAAGCGTGCGCCCATCAACTTTGAACTGGTCGCCGTCAACCTTGACCAGAAGCAGCCGGGCTTCCCCGAACACATCCTGCCCGAATACCTCGGCAAGCTGGGCGTGCCTTTTCACATCGAAAACCAGGACACCTACAGCATCGTCAAGCGCGTGATCCCTGAGGGCAAGACGCTGTGTTCGCTATGCTCACGCCTGCGCCGGGGGATCCTGTACCGCGTGGCCGGCGAGCTGGGCTGCACCAAGGTTGCGCTGGGTCATCACCGCGACGACATGCTGCAGACGTTTTTCCTCAACATGTTTTTTGCGGCCAAACTCAAGGGCATGCCGCCCAAGCTGGTGAGTGATGACGGCAAGAATATCGTGATCCGGCCCATGGCCTATGTGACTGAAAAAGACCTGACCCGCTGGGCACAGGTGCGCGACTTCCCCATCATTCCCTGCACGCTCTGCGGCAGCCAGGAGAACCTGCAGCGCAAGCAGGTCGGCAACATGCTGCGCGAATGGGACAAAAAATTTCCCGGCCGGCTTGAGAACATGTTTGCCAGCCTGCAGAACATCGTGCCCTCGCACCTGATGGACAACAAGCGTCACGACTTCAAGAACATTCGCACCACCGGCGTCGCAGACGCCGACGGCGATAAGGCGTTTGACGCGGAGGAGTTCAACCAGCCCTTCTCATCCTCGCTACCAGGCACTGCGGTGATTTCACTCAACAGCCTGTAGCAACGGCACAGGAGACAACAGATGATGCTGCGATTACTCAGGGCTTTTGTTGTGGCGGTTGTGGCAGGCCTTGTCCTGTCGGGCTGCTCTGGCATGCGCCTGGTTGACAGCGACGTGACGGCCTTTTCGGCGTGGAGCACGGCACCACCTGTGCCCGGCACACCCTACCGCTTTGAGCGCCTGCCTTCGCAGCAGAATGTGCAGCAGGACAGGCTGGAGAACATGGCCCGCGGCAGCCTGGCGAAAGTCGGCATGGTGTTGGAGCCGCAAACCGCACGCTACAGTGTCCAGGTGATGTTCAACACCCAGTACCTGGAGCGTTTCCCCGATGACGGCTTCCTCTTCGGCGGACCGGGCGTCTTTATGGGCGGCCCCGTGGGCCCTTACGGTTTTGGTTACCCCATGCGTTTTGGCGAACCGTATTACAAACGCGACCTCACGATTTTGATGCGCGACCTGTCCAACCAGAAGGTGGTGTTTGAAACACGCGCCTATCACGAGGGGGTGTGGGGCGATACGCTGGCGGTGCTGCCTGCCATGCTGGACTCCGCCTTGCTTGGCTTTCCGCAACCCGCACCCGGTACGCGACGCATCAACGTGGAAATACCGAGATGAAGCCCTCACGTTCGTTCACTGCGTGTAACTTTCTGTCCCCCGAGGGGGCTGGCCTTGCTTGGGGCGGCCCTGCGCTGCGGCCGTTTTAATGGCAGACCCTACCCGCGTCATTGCCATCAGGCACGGTGAAACCGCATGGAATGTGGACACCCGTATTCAGGGACAGCTTGACATTCCCCTGAGCGCCACCGGGCGTTGGCAGGCTGAACGTCTTGGCAATGCGCTCAAGGGCGAACCCATCACCGCGATTTATGCGAGCGACCTGTTGCGCGCCTGGGAAACCGCGCAATACGTCAGCCGCGCTACCGGTATTGAAGTCACCAAAGAAGAAGCCCTGCGCGAACGCGGGTTTGGCGACTTTGAAGGCAAGACCTTTGCCGAGATCGAAACCCTGCTGCCCGAACAGTCCATGCGCTGGCGCAAACGCGACCCCGAATTTTCGCCTGCAGGTGGTGAATCACTCATCGCCCTGCGTGAACGCGTGGTGAATGCTGCAGAAATGCTGGCAGCGCGCCACCCGGGCGAGCTGATCGCCATGGTCGGCCACGGCGGCGTGATGGATGTGCTTTACCGCGCCGCGACCCGGCTTGACATACAGGCGCCGCGCACCTGGGCCCTGGGCAATGCAGCCATCAACCGCCTGCTCTGGACACCCGAAGGTTTTACGCTGGTCGGCTGGGCAGACACCCACCACCTCGACAACGACGCGCTGGATGAAACGACGACGTAATATGCAAAGACGAGATGGCAACAATCCACGTTAAAGATTACCTGGGCAGACTGACCGGCCAGCCCGTCAGTGCGATAGACACACCGGCCCTGGTGGTGGACCTTGACGCCATGGATCGCAACCTTGCCAACATGGCAGCCTTTGCCGGCCTGCACAAGGTCAAGCTCAGGCCGCACGCCAAGATGCACAAGAGCGCCGAGATCGCAAAACTGCAAATGGCGCAGGGCGCCGTCGGTGTCTGCGTGCAAAAAAATCCGAAGCAGAAGCCATGGTCGCGGGCGGCGTTTACAACGTGTTCATCACCAACGAGGTGATTGCCCCCCTCAAGCTGGCACGCATCGCTGCCCTGACAAGACATGTGCTGCCGCATGCAGGCCGGATCGCCATCTGCGTGGACAGCATTGACGGCATCACGCGCCTGGCCACGATCATGAACGAGTCTCGTGCTGCATCAGGCGTCGCGACTGAAATCAATGTGTTTGTCGAGGTCAACGTCGGCCACAACCGCTGCGGTGTCGAGCCCGGCCCAGCCGCAGTTGCGCTGGCGCTTGAGATTCGCAAGCACCCCGCGCTCAACTTTGCGGGCCTGCAGGCCTACCACGGCAAGGCGCAGCACCTGCGTACGCCTGCTGAACGACGGGCGGCCATTACCGGGGCCATCAAGGCTGTCGCGCAAACCTGCAAGCTGATTGAAGCCGAAGGCCTCAAGGCCGGCCTGGTCACGGGCGCGGGCACAGGCACCGTGATGCTCGAAGCAGCCAGCGGCGTGTACGGCGAATTGCAGGCGGGCTCCTATCTTTTCATGGATGCGGACTACGCCGCCAACCAGCGCGACCCCGGCCACCCGAAATTCGAGCACGCACTGTTCGTCAAAACACAGGTCATCAGCACCCACCCCGACAAGGGTTATGTGGTCTGTGATGCCGGGCATAAAAGCCATGCGATTGATTCAGGCATGCCCAAAGTGCATGCCTTTGGCGCGCGCAACATCCTGGAATATTCAAATGGGGGTGACGAGCACGGCATTCTCAAGCCGACGCCCGGCAGCACCCGCCTGCCCAACCTCGGCAGCCTGCTGTGGCTGATACCGGGCCATTGCGACCCCACCGTCAACCTGCATGATGTGATGATCGGCGTGCGCGGCGGCCTGCTCAAGGGGACGGTGGAGCGCATCATCAAGGTCGATGCGCGTGGTGCGTTGACCTGAAAATTTCTAGTTTTTGTCCGTTGGCGTACCGGCCGCAGCGATCTGTTCGTCGCGCGCAATGCGCCCGTCGACCAGTTCGACCAGCCGGTCGCAGCGCGCGGCCAGCCGCGGGTCGTGGGTCACAACCACGAAGGTCGTGCCCAACTCGGTGTGCATGCGTCGCAGCTGCACAAAGACATCGTCGGATGACGCGGTATCGAGGTTGCCGGTGGGTTCATCAGCCAGCACCAGCGCTGGTTCCATCACCAGCGCCCGGGCGATCGCCACCCGCTGCTGCATGCCGCCTGAAAGCTCGGCCGGCCGCTTGTCCATGGCTTTGGCCAGACCCAGGGATGCCAGCAAGGCACGCGCATGTTCACGCTGCCCGGTGCTCACATGGCCACCGCGCATCAAAGCCGGCAAGGTGACATTTTCCAGCGCCGTAAACGCCGGCAGCAGGTGATGAAACTGAAACACGAAACCTAGGGTGCTGCGCCGCAACATGGTCAGCGCGCCATCATCCAGCCCGTGTACCTCCTGGCCCTGCAGACGGTAACTGCCGGCCGTCATGCCTTCAAGCAGGCCGATGATGTTGAGCAGGGTGCTTTTACCCGAGCCCGAGGGACCGATCAGTGCAATGAACTCACCATGCTGCACCCGCAGCGAAATCCCGTGGAGGATCTCGGCCTCGCCGGGCAGGCCGAGGTTATAGCTCTTGCGCACCTCCCCCATGTCAATAAGGGCGCGGGTATCAGCGGCGGGGACGGCGGCCATGACCCTACATCCGGATGGCTTGCGCGGGGTCCAGCGCCGCAGCGCGCCGCGCGGGTGCCACAGCGGCCAGCACCCCACACACCGTGGCAATCAGCGCGACCTGCAGGGCGGTCGACAGTGGCAAGCCGATCACAAAAAGAGGCAGCCCGTCAGAGCCGCGCACGAATTTCGTGAACAACCAGATCATGAGGACAGCGAGGGCGACCCCCAGCACAGAGCCGAGCGCACCGACGACGGCGCCCTGGACCAGAAAGAGCCGCAGAATTTGCCCCCGCGTCGCACCCATGGCGCGAAGAATGCCGATTTCGCGGCGCTTCTGAACCACCGATACGACCAGCACGCTGGCAATACCCAGCACCACCACCACCAGCACCACCCCCCGGATCAACGCGGTGCTGACCGATTGGGCATTGAGGGCGGACACCAGCTGTGCGTTGCTCTCCTGCCAGCTTTCGACCTTGTACGGAAACTGCCCGCGCAAATCGGCAGCCAGAGCCTGCGCTGACCAGACGTCTTTCAGGGTCAGGTCGAGGCTGGTGGCCCCGCCAGGCATGCCCAGCAGGTTTTGGGCGGCACGCAGCGAGACAATGACAGTCCGGCGATTCAGGTCCTTGATGCCCAGATCCACGATTGCAGTCACCCGCACCGAGTCGCTGACCAGGCCGGTTTGCACTGTGAGGCGGTCCCCTGAACGCAGGCCCAGATCGGTCGCCAGTTCGCGGCCCACGATGGCCTCGCCCGGCGCCAGCCGTGCCGTCCCGCTGATGACCTTGCTGCGCAAGCCGACCACACGATCGTAGCGGTCCAGGTCCACCCCCGTCAGGGCGATGGCCTGGGTCGCTTCGCCCCGCAGGGCCAGGCCGGCCCCGGAAACCATGGGCGAGACACCTGCGATCGCGGGCAGGGCTTCAAGCAGCGGCAGCAGCGCCTGCCAGTTGGCCACCGATCGCAGGCGCTGTGCGCGGGGCTGTGTTTCGGTCAGTTCGCTGGTACCCGGCAGGGAGGGCCATGCGGGCGTGACCACGTCATCCAGAGACCTCAGCGTGATGTGTGCCTGCGACCCCAGCGTCTTGGTCAGCGTGCTCTGTTGCAAGCCGGTGATCAATGCGGAAATATAGGCAATGACCGCCACCCCCGCAGCCACGCCCACAATAATGAGCACGGTTTGCATGCGTCCCTCGCGCAGAAAGCGCAGCGCCACCCGCAATTCAAAACCAGGCCAGGGGATCATGCGGCTCAGCGCCCCATGGCATTGGTCAGGGCAGCGCCACCGCCCTCCGGCGCAGCCACAGCCGTGCCAACGGGCTGGCCAGGCTGCCAGGCCACAACTTTCACGCGTATCCGGGCGCCCGGCTGGGCAAGGCGTTCAAGCACGAGCACATCGCCTTCGACCAGGCCGTCGAGCACTTCCGCAGCATCGAGCGTCCGCATGCCCAGGCGCACTTGGCGTTCCCGCGCGTGCCCGGCTGCGGCCACCAACACTGTTGCGGAGCCTGCCGAGGCCTGCGTGCGAAGGGCGCTGAGGGGCAGGACCAGCGCACGGGCGCGCCGGCCGGTTTCCACCTCGACAGACAGCGTCATGTCTTCGCGCAAAAATGCGGGCGCCTGCTGCTCCAAAGCGAACTTCACCTCGACCGCACCGCGCTGCGCATCGACAGCCGGTGCAATCGACAGCACACGGGCGCTGAAGCGCTGGTCGGCAAAGGCATCTGCGACCACCGCCGCCTGCTGGCCGGGCTGCAGCTGCTCGAGGAAACGTTCATCCACCTGGGCGCTCAGCCGCGTGGGTCCAGACAACGCCAGACTCATGAGGGCCTTGCCGGGCTGCACGATTTGCCCAGGCTCAACCTGGCGCGTCAGCACGCGCGCATCGGTGGGTGCCAGAACGGCCGCCTGCGTCAGGCGGGATCGGGCCGCTGCGGTCGCGGCCCGTGCCGCACCCTGCTGCGCAACCGCGACATCAAGCGCACGCTGCCCGTCATCGAGCTGCGCCGCGCTGTAAAAGCCTTGGGCCACCAGTTGTTGAACCCGTGCCAATGTGGCGCGGGCGGCCAGAAGCGTGGCATCAGACTGGCGCTCGGTCGCCGCGGCCTGCGCCACGGCGGCGCGCAACTCTGCGGTTTCAAGTTCAATCAAGACCTGGCCGGCGAGCACCTGCTCACCCTCCCTGACGGCAACCCTGGCCACGCGCCCGGTGACCGTGCTGCCGACATCGACGCGCGACAGGGTTGCAACGCGCGCTGAAAATTGCAGACTGCGGACCAATGGCGCGTAGCGCATGTCGATCGCGCTCACCTGGGGGCCGCGCACACCCCGCCATGCAAAAACTGCCGCTGCAATCACGACAATGAGGGTGGCAAGCGCTATCCAGTGTCGTTTCATTGTCACCAGATTGTGGGTGATACCCAGGGCTGCGGGTTGACTTACATCAATCCGGGGCGATCCCGGCGCAGCCCGCAGAAGCGCCGGTTCAGGTCAGTCAAAGAGTTCCGTGCTGCTCTTGGGGGGCGTGACGCCCAGGTGCCTGTATGCAGCCAGCGTCGCAATACGCCCACGCGGCGTGCGCTGCAGGTAACCCTGCTGGATCAGGTAGGGCTCGATCACATCTTCAATCGTGTCACGCTCTTCGCCGATGCTTGCCGCGATGTTGTCGAGACCGACCGGGCCGCCGTCGAAACGGTGAATCACGGCTTCGAGCAGCTTTCTGTCCATCACATCAAAGCCCTGTGGGTCGACGTCCAGCATGGCGAGTGCCTTGTTGGCGATGTCGAGTGTGATGTGGCCTGTACCCTTCACATCGGCATAGTCGCGCACGCGGCGCAGCAGGCGGTTGGCAATCCGTGGTGTGCCGCGTGAACGGCGCGCAATCTCGAAACCGCCGTCTTCATCCATGGGCGCCTTGAGCAGCGCGGCACTGCGCTTGACGATGCGGGCCAGTTCGTCAGACGTATAAAACTCCAGCCGCGCCACGATGCCGAAGCGGTCACGCAGCGGGTTGGTCAGCATGCCGGCACGCGTCGTGGCGCCCACCAGCGTGAAGGGTTGCAGGTCGAGCTTGATGCTGCGCGCCGCAGGGCCTTCGCCGATCATGATGTCGATCTGGTAGTCCTCCAGCGCGGGGTACAGAATTTCTTCAACGACAGGACTGAGGCGGTGAATCTCGTCGATGAAGAGCACATCGTTTTTTTCAAGATTGGTCAACAGGGCTGCGAGGTCCTTGGGCTTTTCAAGCACCGGGCCGGAGGTCTGCCGCAGGTTGACGCCCAGTTCATGCGCAATGATGTGGCTCAGCGTGGTCTTGCCCAGGCCAGGCGGGCCGAAGAGCAGCACATGGTCCATCGCTTCGCTGCGTTTTCGGGCCGCGCCGATGAAAATCTCGAGCTGGTCACGCACCTTGGTCTGGCCGACATACTCGTCAAACAGCTTGGGTCGCAAGGCGCGCTCAATCGCTTCTTCGTTCGGTGAAGCGGGTGCGGCAGACATCACGCGCTTTTCGGGCGGCGTGCCTGGCATGAAGTCGTCGGTTTGAATCGTCACAGCGGGGCCTCATTCATAGTGGGTCCACATGCGCAGGACGCGAACGGTTTTTTCTTTGGCAAAGACTTCATACACAAGGCGGTGCTGGATATTGATGCGGCGCGAGTAAGCCCCCGCAAGATCGCCCACCAGTTTTTCAAAGGGCGGTGGGTTTTGAAATGGATTATTGGCAAGCATTTCCAGCAGTTCCTGCGCCCGTGGTTTGAGACCGCTTGCTGCAATTTTTTTGGCATCCTTGATAGCCTGCTTTGCGTAAACAAGCGACCAGCTCACCACTTAAGCGCTTTCGCACTTTTCTCCAGAGGTTCAGCCATGCCCTTTTTAATGGATTCGCGCATGCCCGGCACAGCCAGCAGGTACAGGGTTTCCTGAATGGCGCTCCAGTCATCCCCCGAAACCAGCACGGCACTGCTGCGCTTGCCCGAAATCACGATGGGCTGATGCGACTGGGCTGTCTCATCAATCAGCCGGTACAGGTTCGCACGGGCTTCGCTGGCGGTGAGTGTTTGCATGGGAAATCCTCGGGAATCTGCAAATCGTACGTTTATACGTACCATTTGTCAAGCCGCAGCCCCCGGCTTCAGGATAGGTCCTGAGGGCGGTCCTGCTTATTTCGCCAGGGCCTTCAACGCCATCTTGATGCCGTCACTCACGCCCACATCCTTGGGCAGCGCCTTCAGTGCCAGAGCGGCGTCGCGGTCGCTGTAGCCGAGTGCCACCAGCGCCTGCAGGATGTCGGACTGGCTGTCGCTGCTGATGTTGACGTGGACGCCGATGTCGGCGCCGAGCTTGCCCTTGAGTTCGAGCAACAGGCGCTCGGCCGTCTTCTTACCGATGCCAGGAACCTTGATGATGCGGCCGGCTTCCTGCTGCGTAACAGCCTGCGCGAGTTCTTCGACGCTCATGCCGCTCAGCACGCTGAGCGCGGTGCGCGGGCCGACCCCGGAAATCTTGATGAGCTGGCGGAAGGCCGCGCGCTCTGCGGGCTGGGCAAAACCGTAGAGGATCTGCGCGTCTTCGCGCACCACAAAATGGGTGAGCAGGCTGACTTTTTCACCCAGGCCGGGCAGGTTGTAGAAGGTGCTCATGGGCACCAGCACCTCATAGCCCACACCGTTGCAGTCAACCAAGATTTCGGGGGGGTTCTTTTCAGCCAGCAGGCCGGAGATGCGTCCAATCATGGGCCAATGTTAGCAGTCACACATGGCTTGAATCTCGGGGGACAATCACACATCTAACGGCAAAACAGCCACCAAGCCCAAGGAAACCCCGCTTTTGATCCTCCGCCACACCTTCACGCCGCCCAACAACACCCGCATGGGCAACCTCTGCGGCCCCATGGACGCCCACATCCGCACGATAGAGGCGGCGCTGGACGTGACGATTGCACACCGCTTCGAGCAGTTCAAGATAGACGGCACCAAGGTCAAGGCCAATGAGGCGCTGGAAGTGCTGCAGGCGCTGTATGAAATGGCGCAGCGGCCCATTCCCGAAGAAACCGTGCAGCTCATGCTGGCCGGCGACACGGCGCTGAGCATTGCGCCGGATGCCTCGGCGCTGTCTACCCGCCGCGCCGACCTGCGCGCACGCACCACTAACCAGGGCACTTACCTTGAGAACATCGCCACGCACGACATCACCTTCGGCATAGGCCCGGCCGGCACCGGCAAGACCTATCTGGCTGTGGCCTGCGCGGTGGATGCGCTGGAGCGCAGCGCGGTGCAGCGCATCGTGCTGACGCGCCCTGCCGTCGAGGCCGGTGAGCGCCTGGGTTTTCTGCCGGGCGATTTGAGCCAGAAGGTCGACCCCTACCTGCGCCCGCTGTACGACGCGCTGCACGAGCTCATGGGTTTTGAGCGCGTGCAGAAAGCTTTCGAGCGCCAGCAGATCGAGATTGCGCCGCTGGCCTTCATGCGTGGCCGCACACTCAACCATTCGTTTGTGATTCTGGACGAGGCGCAGAACACCACACCCGAGCAGATGAAGATGTTTTTGACCCGCATAGGCTTTGGCAGCAAGGCCGTGGTAACCGGCGACGTGAGCCAGGTCGATTTGCCGCGCACGCAGCTCAGCGGGCTGGTCGATGCCGAACGTGTGCTCAAACGCGTCAAGGGCATTGCCATCACGCGGCTGACCAGCGCCGACGTGGTGCGGCACCCGCTGGTGGCGCGCATCGTCGATGCCTATGACAAAACCGGCGGCGGCAAGGGCAATGACGACGATGTTGAAGTCGTGGCCCCCGCACGCAAGACCAGCGCCCGGAGCCGCAATGGCTCGTGAGCGTCTGAAGCAGCTCAGCCTGTCGCTGCAATTCGGCGAGCTGAAAGACGCCGCGCGCCACCGCGCCGCCCTGCCGCGCCACAGCGTGGCCCGCTGGATTCGCCACGCGCTTGAAAAGGACGCCGAGATCACCGTGCGCATCGTCGATGCCGAAGAAGGCCAGGCGCTGAACCGCGATTACCGCCAGCGCGACTACGCCACCAATGTGCTGACCTTTGACTACACACAGGAGCCCTTCGTCACCGCCGACCTGGTGCTGTGCGCGCCGGTGATTGCCAAAGAAGCGAAAGAGAACAAAAAGACGCTGGCGGCCCACTACGCCCACCTGCTGGTGCACGGCACGCTGCACGCCCAGGGGTGGGACCACGAGACCGGCGAGGCGGATGCCGAGGCGATGGAAGCGCGCGAGGTGGAAATCCTCGCTGGGCTGGGCATCAAGTCGCCGTACTGAAGCTGCAGGCGCTGGCTCAAGCGGCCCAGGAGTCTTTTTTAACGTATATGTTAATTTTTTGCCGTTTACGTTAAAAACCCATGAAAAGTTAACCTCCATATTAACTTTTCGGGTTTGATCTGGCCCTGAACAGCCAGACTGCTTAAAAAATAGGCAAAAAGAGGGCTTTTTAGGGCATTAAATCGGCTGCAAGCTAATAGATACGAGCGTGAGCAGCTATGAATTTAATAGTAAATCAGAACTGCATCGGGATGGTCACCGGGCCGTCATTGACCAGCTCCACCCGCATGTCAGCGCCAAACTGGCCGGTTGCTACCATCGGGTGCTGCAGCCGGGCCTGCGCCACGACGTAGTCATACAGGCGCCGGCCTTCATCGGGCGGCGCGGCGGCGGTGAAGCTGGGGCGGTTGCCGCCTGAGACATCGGCGGCCAGGGTGAACTGGCTGACGATGAGCAGACCACCCTTAACGTCCTGCACGCTCAGATTCATCTTGCCGCCGTCATCCGAGAAAATCCGCAGCTTGAGGATCTTGGCCAGCAACTTGTCAGCCTGCGCGTCTGTGTCGCCGCGCTCCGCACACACCAGCACCAGCAGACCCTGCGCGATCTCACCGACGGTTTCGCCAGCAATCACAACCCGCGCCTCGCTGACGCGCTGCAACACTGCTTTCATCAGTCGGTAACGCCCGCCGCCACAAACAGCGGCTTGCCCACTGGCCCGGCCAGAAAGCTCACAAACTCCTGCGACAGCGCCTGCTGCTTGCCCGAGGCGAGCGGGGCAGCGGTATACGAGGTGTAGTTCTGCACGGCGGCCGGCACAGGCCCGACAAATTTCAGGCCCTTGCCGCTGTACAGCAATATTTCAGTGATCGCACCGAAGCCGACCTCTTTGCCCTTTCCCTTGATGACGTGTTCCATCACCGAAGCGCCATCGGGGTAGCGCGTGGTCTTGCCCTCGACCTGGGTGTAGACCTCCATCTTCTTGAGCAGGCCTTCGAGGTAAAGCCCGGTCGATGCGCGGTTGAACACCAGCGAGTCAGCTGTCAGCACCGACTGCTTCATCGCATCGGCGCTGGAGATGTCGGGCACCGGCGCGCCTTCGCGCACCGCCACACCCATGCCAACGCGGCCGACATTGGCCCGCGTCTCTGCCAGCTTGCTGGCGGCGGCGAACTCGCCAATCACGGCGGGCGGCGCAATGACGACATCAAACGCCGGGTTGCTGTCCATGCGTTTTTTGAGTTCGGGCGCGGTGTTGAAAGTGATCTGAATTTTGTGGCCCGTCTGCTTTTCATAGGCAGACACGGCAGCCTTGAGGCCCGGCTCAATGGCGCCGGCGCTGAGCACGGCGATGTCGGCTGCCATTGAAGCGCTGCTCAACAGGGCGGCAGCCAGGGCCACCAGCGGCAGGGATTTGAAACGGGCAGAAAGATGCTTCATGAAAACTCCAGAATCAGGCTTGAGAAAGCAAAGAAGGGAAAGAAGGCGCAATCTCCGCATTATTGACGGTGTTGCAGCGCGTAGCCAGCCCACACCCCGCTATGCAAGAATGCCCGCATGCTCCCCACCCTGTACCGCCGCTGGCCCTGGATTCTTCTCTGGTGCCTTGTCACCGCCATCGGTTGCCTGGTGCTGGGGCGGCTGCAACTGGGCCAGATACGCGAGGCCTTCGAGACCGACGCCCGCATTGCCCACCGCCTGCTGAGCCAGCGCGCCGTGCAGCACGATGCCGTGATGGCCATGCTTGCGCTGATGCAGACCGCGCCTGACCCCTCTCAGACTCCTGCATCCGCACAACCAGAACAGCGCCTGCCTTCTGTCTACCCCCAGATCACCAGCGTGCAGCGGCGCGAGGTCGATGCCGCCTGGCCAGATGAACGCCTGACCAAGGCAGAAACGGTGTCGCGCGCACTCAAGCGCCCGGTGCTGGCCGTGACCGACTTTGCACGCGGCCGCTACCAGCTGGTACTGGCCAGCGACCCGGTGAGCTACAGCCTGCAGATGGACGTGCGCGCCGTCGTGCCCTGGAGCGAATGGCCGATGGCGCCCGAGGCCAGCCCGGTGCGCGTGACGCTTGAGCAGGACAGCCAGACCTTTGTCATACAGCCCGGCCGCATTGCAGAAGGCGGCTGGCGCTTTGACTTTCACAAACACCTGGCCACTGAAAGCCAGCCCTTTGACGTCTACGCACTGCGCCAGGTCGGCTGGAACGAAATGCCTTGGGCCTGGATGGCAGCCTGGGCCGCGCTGGTCGCCGCCGTGCTGGCAACGGCCTTTGCCCTGCTGCGCCAGCGCTCTGAACGCCAGCGTGCCGAAGAGCTGCTGCGCCTGGGCCAGGTCGCGCGCCTCAACACGCTGGGCGAACTGGCCGCCGGCATGGCGCATGAACTGAACCAGCCGCTGACCGCCCTGCTCGCCAACACACAGGCCGCATCGCGCCTGCTGGCCGACGATCCGCCCGAACTGGATACCGCGCGAAATGCCATGAAGCAGGCCGCAGAACAGGCGCGCCGCGCATCGGACGTCGTGGGCCGCCTGCGCCGCGCCGTCGAGCGGCCAGACCGCGCAGCACAAGCAGAGCCAATCAACCTGCAGGACGCGGTGAACAACGCGCTCTACCTGCTGGAACCCGAATTCAAAAAGCGCGACGTGTCGCCACAGGTCGCTTTGCAGCAGGCCTCGCCCATCGTCATGGCCGAGCCCATTGCACTGGACCAGATCATTCACAACCTGCTGATGAACGCATTGCAGGCGCTCGACAAGGTACCGGCGGCTGAACGCAAACTCAACCTACGGCTGGGCAGCGAAGGCCGCGTCGGTGTAATGACGGTGAGCGACACCGGACCCGGCATTGCACCTGAAGTGCTGCCCCGCATCTTCGAGCCCTTCTTCACCACACGCGAAGGCGGCCTCGGCCTGGGCCTGAGCCTCTGCGAAACACTGGCGACCGGCATGGGCGGCAGCTTGGCTGCGGCGCACAACTCGCCGCGCGGGGCGGTTTTCAGGTTGTCATTGCCGCTGGCCGGTTCTGAGAAAAAATCGGTATGAGTGTTGCAACACTGTCACCGTTAATTCATCTGATTGATGATGACGCCGCCGTGCGCGATGGTTTGTCGCTGCTCATCAGCACCGTCGGCCTGCGCGTACAGCCGTGGGCCGACCCGCAAGCCTTCATGACAGGCTTCGACCGCGACACCATAGGCGCCATCGTGCTGGATGTACGCATGCCCGGCATCAGCGGCCTCACCGTGCTTGAGACACTCGTCGCCCAAGGCGTAGACCAGCCCGTCATCATGCTCACCGGCCATGGCACGGTCGAGATGTGCCGGCGTGCCTTCAAATCCGGCGCTGCAGAGTTTCTTGAAAAGCCAGTTAATGACGAGCAGTTGCTTGAAGCACTGCAAAACGCAGTACGCCAGCACGTCAAGTCACGCGAACGCAACAAGAACGACAGGCAGGCACAGGAGCGGTTTGCGCAACTCTCCGAGCGTGAGCGCGAGGTGCTGGGGCTGATCGTTGCTGGCCTGACGAACAAAGAGATTGGGCGCGCGCTGGATGTGTCGCCGCGTACTGTCGAGACTCATAGAGCCAATTTGTTTGCCAAGCTGGAGGCTGAGTCTCTGGCGCAGTTGATTCGACAGTATGCTGAGTTGGTGGATGCTGCGGTGTGAAGCTTTCAGGCAAACTCAACGGACATGCCGGCTCCAGAAGGATCATGATGACCCAGCGCACTCAGCGACCCCATGAATGCCGAGAGCCTGGAAAGCCTTAAAACCAATGCCCATTCTTACTGATCAACTATCCGCAGTGACGAATTGCCTAGTGCTGCTGCACGTCGTTTTGTGCGTGGTCCTAAGAATCTCCGCACACTACAACAGACCGCTATTGTTTGAGGTCTTGGCACTCCCACTGAGCGGATTGGCTCTAACGCCCCGCTTACTTCGAATCAAGTATTACCTTCCGTGGGTAAAGGAACCGTCGGCGATGACGATTGAGTCTCTTTTTCACAGATCGTGCTTCTTTCTAGCGCGGACTACAGGCCTTCTCATCCTCCTATGGCTATGCATCGTTTTTCCCTTATCACTCTTCTATGGCGCTGCGCGGTAAGGGATTGACTAAGTAAGCTCTTGAGAATCGTTTGGAAACGATCCTTGTCCGTAGTTCTACGGAGCCCCTCGCGTAGCCCTACGAATGGGCAACAACACCTCCATTTTTTAAAGTTCATTCACGGTTAATCGAACCGGTAGACAAACGAACTAAATGGAGAACACCATGCGCAACATCATCAAATTTTCTGCACTCGCCCTGACCCTGGTCGCCGCTGCCGCCAACGCACAGGCTGTGCGTACCGAGAAAAACATGTCGCTCGACCTGGCCAACCAGATCGCCGCTGCCAGCGTCGCCGCCTGCGCTGCCAACGGTTATGCCGTTGCTGCCACCGTGGTTGACCGCGCGGGCACCGTGCGTGCCATTCAGCGCGCCGACAACGCCGGCCCGCACACGCTGGGCGCCAGCCAGGCCAAGGCCTTCACCTCGGCATCGGCCAAGAACACCACGCTGGCCATGATGGAAGGTTCGCAAAAGAACCCTGCTGCGGCCAACCTGGTGAACATTCCCGGTTACCTGCTGCTGGGCGGCGGTGTGCCGGTCAAGGTGGGCAATGAAGTGATCGGCGCTGTCGGCGTGGGCGGTGCACCCGGCGGCAACCTGGACGAGCAGTGCGCGATGGTTGCACTCGACAAGGTCAAAGCGCTCTTGAATTAAGACGCAGCCTTTCAAACCCACCTGAAGGAGAGCGCCATGCGCAGGACCCATTTTTCTGAACTGAAGAAACTGATAGCAGCCATCGCCATAGGCGTGGCCGCGACCACCGGCGGTCCTGCCATGGCGCAGGTCGCACCTACGGCTGCCGAAGCTGCGGCCTATACCGGCCTGCACGCTGCAGCCCAAAAAGGCGATGTCGCCAAGATCGAAAAGCTGGCCGCTGGCAAAGCCGACCTCAATGCACGCGATGGCAATGGCCGTACGCCGCTGCACGTGGCGAGCTTTGCGAAACAACGCGAGGCGATTCGTGCGCTGGTCAAGGCTGGCGCTGACATCAACCTGCTCGACAAGGATCGCTACGACGGGGTGACGATTGCATCGGTGGCCGATGACGAAGAAACCCTGCGCGTGCTGCTAGCCTCGGGCGCGAGCGCCAAGTTGGTGACCAGCAGGTATGACGGCACCGCCCTGATTGCGGCGGCGCACCTTGGCCATGACGGTGTGGTCAAGCAACTGATTGCCGCAGGCGCACCGCTGGACCATGTGAACAACCTGCATTGGACGGCGGCAATTGAATCGGTCGTGCTGGGCAATGGCGGGCCGCGCCACCAGGAAACCCTGCGCGCGCTCATCAACGCCGGCGCCAATGTGCAGTTGACAGACAGGCAGGGCAACACGCCGTTGCAACTGGCCAAATCCCGCGGCTACGGCGAGATGGTGAAGATGCTGGAGCAGGCGGGCAAGGCAAAGGCGCAGAAGGCTGCTTGACGCTGGCCGGCTATCAAGCCTTTGAGGGTTGTTACCGGGGCAATATGTGGCCCCGCAAACCTAAGATGAAAGCCATGCGGCAACTGCTGCATGGCTTTTTTTATTCATCACCCGAGGAGACACACGACATGAAAATTAACAAACGTGCTTCAGCCATCGTTCTGGGCGGCCTGCTCACCGTTGCGGCCGGTACCCTGTTCGCACAGGCTTCCGGCCTGACCCGAGTGCTGGTTGGCAAGGCCGATGTATCAGTGCCCGGCCGCGAAGCCGTGGTCGCACGCGTGGAAGTTGCGCCCGGTGCCAAGGCCGGCCGCCACACCCACCCCGGTGATGAGATCAGCTATGTGATGGAAGGCGAAGCGACGCTGCTGGTCGACGGCCAGCCGCCGAAACAGGTCAAGGCTGGCGAATCGTTTGTGGTGCCCGCGGGCGTGATTCACGATGCACATAACAACGGCAGCACGGCCATCAAGCTGGTTGGTGTTTACGTGGTTGAAAAGGGCAAACCGCTGGCCACACCGGCGCCCTGATACCGTCTTTGCAAGTGCCAGCGCGGAACCGGCTTTGCCGGGCCGCAGATGGCGCCCCCCTGAGGGGGGAGGCGGCCGCCAGGCCGCTTCGGGGGGTTAGCTCAATTTGACTTTGGCGAATTTGCGTTTGCCGACCTGCACAACATAAGTGCCGGCATTGAGCTTCAGGGCCTTGTCGCTGACCACACTTGAATCAACACGCACGCCGCCGCCTTCGATCAGGCGCGTGGCTTCATTGCCCGAGGGTGCCAGGCCTGCAGCCTTCAGCAAGGCGCCTATGCCCAACGGCGCACCCGATACGCTGACTTCCGGAATCTCATCGGGCACACCGCCCTTGCTGCGGTTGATGAAGTCCTGCTCTGCAGCATCGGCCGCTGCGGCGCTGTGAAAACGCGCGGTGATCTCCTTGGCCAGCGCGACCTTGGCGTCTTTCGGATTGCGGCCGCCGGCCACTTCGGCCTTCAGCGCTGCAATGTCGGCTTCGCTGCGGAAGGACAGCAGCGTGTACCACTTCCACATGAGCACGTCAGAAATGCTCAGCACCTTGGCGAACATGGTGTTGGCGTCTTCTGAAATGCCAATGTAGTTGTTCTTGCTCTTGGACATCTTGTCGACGCCGTCCAGGCCTTCGAGCAGGGGCATGGTCAAGATGCACTGCGGCTCCTGGCCGTATTCGGCCTGCAGATGGCGGCCCATGAGCAGGTTGAACTTCTGGTCTGTGCCGCCCAGCTCCAGGTCGCTCTTGAGCGCGACCGAGTCATAACCCTGCATCAGCGGGTACAAAAACTCATGCACGCTGATGGGCGTGCCGGCCTTGTAGCGGTCATTGAAGTCGTTGCGCTCCATCATGCGGGCGACGGTGTAGCGCGACGCCAGCTGGATCATGCCGGTGGCACCCAGCGGTTCGCACCACTCGCTGTTGTAGCGCAGCTCGGTTTTGCTGGGGTCGAGGATCTTGTCGGCCTGGGCACGGTAGGTCTCGGCATTGACCTTGATCTGCTCGGGCGTGAGGGGCGGACGGGTGCTGTTACGGCCGGACGGGTCGCCGATCAGGCTGGTGAAATCGCCGATCAAAAAGATGACGGTATGGCCCAGGTCCTGCAGCTGGCGCATCTTGTTCAGGACCACCGTGTGGCCGACGTGGATGTCGGGTGCGGTCGGGTCCAGCCCCAATTTGATGCGCAGCGGTACGCCTGTGGCTTCGGACTTTGCCAGCTTCTGAACCCAGTCTTCCTGCGGAATAAGCTCTTCGCAACCACTCAAGGTGACCGCCAGGGCCATCTTTACACGGTCAGTGACGGGGTATTTTGTAACAAGCGCTTGATTCATAAGGGTTTTTCACATGTCGGGGTGCTGTCTGACAGATATACTGGCTCTCGCCTTGCGTCAGTGCACCATTTTAGTTGGCCTGCAAATTGCTGATCAGGGTCAGAACCTTTGAGTCCGGTTGATAAAAGTCCCACGCCATGAGCCCACAGGGTTTGAGGGTGGTCACCGATTCCTGATATCGCAGCCTGCAGACCGTTTTTCGGTTGCAGCCTGCACTTTAGCTGGAAGTTTTTGTTTTGCGCCTGACCACTCCCAAGCAAGTTGTTCTTTCCGTCGCCGCCAGCCTGCGACGCCACCCCAAACGAATCACCACCAGCCTTGCAATCCTGCTGCTGGGCACCGGCGTCACCGCCTTCGGCGTTGCGCCACTGGCCCCCGATGCCTCCGACCTGCCGATTCGCCAGGTCCTGGAAGCCGTGCAGCCCCTGCCAGCCCAGGGCCAGATCGACGCGCTGGCCGACTTCCGCTTCAAGCTTTTTCGCACCGACAGCACCCGCAGCAGCGACAGCTTTGACTCGCTGCTCAAGCGCCTGAATGTCGATGACGCAGCGGCAGCCGCCTTTCTGCGCAACGATGCCAATGCGCGCGTGGTGCTGATGGGCCGCCCCGGCAAGAACGTCACGGTTGAAGCCACGGACAACCAGCAACTGCACAAGCTGACCATGCGCTGGCCAACCGACGACGAGACCATGTTCAAGCGCCTGGTGGTCGTACGCGATGCCGCCGGCTTCAGTTCGCGCATTGAAACTGCGCCCTATGTGGCCACGTCACGCCTGGCCAGCGGTGCCATCCAGTCTTCTCTGTTTGCTGCGACCGACGAAGCACGCATTCCTGATAGCGTGGCAGTGCAAGTGGCCGAAATTTTCTCGGGCGACATCGACTTCCGCCGTGCGCTGCGCAAGGGTGACCGCTTCAACGTGGTTTATGAAACACTGGAAGCCGATGGCGAAGCGCTACGTACCGGCCGCGTCCTGTCGGCTGAGTTCGTGAACGCCGGCAAGGCCTACCAGGCCATGTGGTTTCAGCCGCCCGGCGTGGACAACACCGGCGCTGCAAACAAGGGCGGCTACTACACACTCGACGGCCAAAGTCTGCGCCGTGCCTTTTTGAGCTCGCCAGTCGAGTTCTCGCGCGTCAGCAGCGGCTTCTCCATGCGCTTTCACCCTATCCTGCAAAAATGGCGCGCCCATTTGGGCACTGATTTTGCAGCCCCGACTGGCACGCCTGCACGTGCCGTGGGTGATGGCGTGGTCGAATTTTCAGGCGTACAGAACGGTTACGGCAACGTGGTGTTCATCAAGCACCGCAATGGCCGCGAGACGGTTTACGCCCACCTGAGCAAACTGATGGTGCAGCGCGGCCAGAACGTCAGCCAGGGCCAGACGATTGGCCTGGTGGGCTCCACCGGCTGGGCGACCGGCCCGCACCTGCACTTTGAAGTGCGCGTCAACGGCACCCAGCACGACCCCATGACGATTGCCAAACAGAGCGAGACCATTCCCGTTTCCCCTTCTGCCATGCCCTTGTTCAAACAACTGGCGGCGACTGTCAAAACCGAGTTGCAAGCCGCGACGACGATTGGCCAGACCCGCGCCGAATAATTCAAAAAACGTTTAAAAAAGCGTCCCCGTGGGGGCGCTTTTTTTTGGCCGGACTGGGGCTCAGGGCGCTATGGACTGCTGCAAAATACCCTGATGTCTGATCTTTATATCGGCCTGATGTCAGGCACCTCACTGGATGGCGCTGATGGCGTGCTGGCCGATTTTTCGGGCGGCAAACTGAAGGTGATTGCTGCAGTCAGCGAATCATTCAGCGACTCGTTCCGTGCCGAATTGCTGGCACTCAATTCGCCTACAGACAACGAACTGCACCGCGCTGCCATGGCCGGCAATGCGCTGGCCAGGGTCTATGCCAAAGTGGCGAACGCGCTCAAGGCGAAAGCACCCGGTCCCATCATGTCGATAGGCGCGCACGGCCAGACCGTCAGGCACCAGCCGCAACAAGAAGCCGGCTACACCATACAGCTGAACAACCCTGCACTGCTTGCTGAACTCACGGGCACAGACGTGGTGGCGGACTTCCGCAGCCGCGATGTCGCTGCGGGCGGCCAGGGCGCGCCGCTTGTGCCGGCATTTCACCAGGCCATGTTTGCAAGCGCTGACAGCAGCGTCGCAGTCATGAACATAGGCGGCATCTCCAACATCAGCGTGTTGCCACCATCGAGTAGCAACGCCACTGTCATCGGATTTGACTGCGGGCCTGGCAACGCGCTTATGGATGCCTGGTGCCAGCAACACACTGACAAGCCTTTTGACGAAGGCGGTGCATGGGCCGCGAGCGGCAAACTGATACCGGCCTTGCTGGCCAGCCTGCTCGGCGAGCCTTACCTGCAATTGCCGCCGCCCAAAAGCACGGGCCGCGACCTGTTCAGCATGCAGTGGCTGGCGGGCAAGCTGTCTCCGTATTCACAAGAACAGCCTCAAGACATACAGAACACATTGACCGAGTTCACGGCACGCGCATGTATTGCAGCCGTCAGCGAATATGCTAAAGGCAGCACAGAGCTATTGGTGTGTGGCGGCGGTGCGTTCAACACGTTCCTGATGCACCGCCTGCAGGCCGGGCTGCCGGCCATTCGCGTGTCATCAACAGAGTCACACGGCCTGCCGCCCCTGCAAGTTGAAGCGGCAGCCTTTGCCTGGCTTGCACGCCAGGCTGTTCACCGCGAACCGGGAAATCTCGCCAGCGTGACAGGCGCTGCGGGGCCGCGCATTCTGGGCGCCATCTACCCGGCCTAGCCCTGCCCGGAGGTCTCGGTCGACTCCGCTTTCTTGACCACGCGCACGGTGGGCGAGAGCTGCCAGAAGATGCCGGCCGAAGCCAGCGTGATCAGACCCATTGTCACAAACGTCGCCTGAAAAGCGTACAAGACCTGTGTCGATTCGCCACCCCCAAAATAACCGGTAAACCCGGCCAGCACCGCGCCCGCTGCGGCGACTCCCATACTCATCGCGAGCATCTGCACCATGGACAACAGGCTGTTGCCGCTGCTGGCCATATGGGGTTCGAGGTCGCGCAGGGTCACCGTGTTCATCGCCGTGAACTGCATGGAGTTGACCGCACCAAATACCGCCAGTTGCACGATGTGAAGCCAGAGCGGTTGCGACGGGGTAATGAAGGCGAAGCTTGCCATCGTGACACCCACCAGCGCGGTGTTGGTCACCAGCACACGGCGATATCCGTAACGCGTGATGAGCGGTGTCGTGACACGTTTGACCAGCATGCCGGCAACGGCGACCGGAATCATCATCATGCCGGCGCGGAACGGCGAAAAATTCAGGCTGACCTGTAGCAGCAGCGGCACCAGAAACGGCATGCATGAGCTGCCCAGGCGAGAGAACAGGTTACCCAGCAAGCCGATGCTGAGTGTGGGGATAGAAAAGAGTTTTGGTGAAAACAGCGGGTCAGGCCGCTTCGTTGCGTGAAGCCAGTAAGCCGTCAGGCTGGCCATGCCGAAGACCAGCAACACCAGCACGCTGACCTGCTTGAGCCCCAGCCCCGATACCCCATCAACCGCCAGCGAGACTGCCACCATGCCAAACGCCAGTAACAGATAACCCGTAATGTCAAAGCGCGGCATGCTGGGCCGCGGGTTGTGCTGCATGTAAAACAGCGTGGCGACAGCACCTACCAGGCCGACCGGGATGTTGATCAGAAACACCCAGTGCCAGGTTGCCACCTCGACCAGCCAGCCACCCAGCGTAGGCCCCACCAGCGGGCCAACGAGGCCAGGAATGGCGATGAAACTCATGGCCTGCAGGAAGCGCTCGCGGGGATACGCGCGCAGAACGGCAAGCCGGCCAACCGGCATGAGAAATGCGCCGCCTGCGCCCTGAAGCACGCGCGCCATCACCAGTTGGTCAACATTGCGCGCCAGCGCGCAGGCGATGGAGCCCAGCACGAACAGCGTAATCGAGGCGACATAGACACGCCGCGTGCCGAAGCGATCGGCAATCCAGCCCGAGGCTGGTATCAGCATGGCCATGGTCAGTGAATAGGCCACAACCACCGACTGCATGCGCAGCGGGCTTTCGCCAAAGCTGCGCGCCATGGCCGGCAGTGCCGTGTTGACGATGGTGGCGTCCAGCGTCTGCATGAAAAAACCTATGGCCACCAGCCACAGCAGCATGCGCAATGATTTTTCTTCGGCCGGGGAAGCGGGCGATGTAGGTGATGAAGGCATGTTTTATGCGGAGGGCTGAAAGCAAAAAGCCGCCTCAGGGGCGGCTTTTAAAAGCGGGGTCGGGGTCAGTCCTCAGGCAGAGAAGCTGGAGCCGCAGCCACAGGTGCTGGTGGCGTTGGGGTTCTTGATCACAAACTGGGCACCTTCGAGGTCGTCCTTGTAATCAATTTCAGCGCCGACCAGGTACTGGTAACTCATGGCGTCAATCAGCAGCGACACGCCGTTTTTGGTCATGGTGGTGTCGTCTTCGTTGGTGATTTCATCAAAGGTGAAGCCATACTGGAAGCCGGAGCAGCCGCCACCCTGAACGAATACGCGCAGCTTCAGATCCGGGTTACCTTCTTCGGCAATCAGGTCTGCCACCTTGGCCGCAGCGCTGTCGGTGAAGACAAACGGTGAAGGCATTTCGGTCTGGATATTTTCAGCAACTGCACTCATGGGGAACTCCGTATTCAGGACTTGAAAGCTAATAGTACAGCAAACTGATCAACCATACCGGCCTCATGCCTTAGCGGCACGTTCCGGCATGTCACAGGCAGTTGGTACTTACTATCGTGCTTTCAGCGGGCCATTAGCCCGCTATTGCCAATGGCGGGCTGGTATTGTCTGCGGCAAGGGTGAGCATGGGTTTTTCTTCGGCGCCATGGCTGGTAGGCCGCAGCTGACCAAAGATGACCGCACCCTGGTGCATTTCAAGAGCCTTGTAGGAGACGTCACCCTCAATCTTGGCTTTGGGCTGCAATTCCAGCAGTTCGGATGCATGCACGGGGCCCAGCACCTTGCCGTTGATGATGACGTGATCGGCATGGATGCGGCCCGTCACGCTGGCAGATTCGCTGATCACCAGGATGCTGGATGTGCCTTCAGCTGCGCAGATATCACCAACCACATCACCGTCAATACGCAAGCCATCAGTAAACCTCAGGTTGCCTTCAATGGCCGTACCCTGGGCGATGAGACTTTTGATGGGGGGCTGCTTTTTCTTGCCGAACATGTGCGTCATTCCTGTAAGTAAAAGATGCTATTTCAGCTTGAAGGTCTGCAAGGAACGGGTAGCCGTTCCCTCCACCACTTTAGCTGTAACAGTTTGTACCACGGCTTGTGGGGGCAAATCCAGAACCCCTTCAACCCGTCGGTATTGTTTGAGTTGCAAGACCTGTGCCCCTCCCGGCAGGGTGGCCGTCCAGGCTTTGCCGGCAAGCGTGCCGTTAACAGTCACGTCCAGCTTGCCCTTGAATTCGGCCGCGCCTTTAACGGGCTGAATCACCAGAACCTGCCATTTGAGCTGCGAACCAGAAATCATTTCAGCCTGCAAACTGCGAATGGTCACGCCATCTGCACCACTTGCGGGCAGCAATTTTTCGAAAAAGCCCAGATCGTCCCGAAGCAACAGGTTGTCAGCTTCAAGCTGGCGGATCTGCGCGGCCATTTTCTCCTGGGCGGCTTTTTCAGCTGTCAGCAGACTGCCGGAGGTATTCGCGATGGACTGGGCCTTGTCGCGGTCCGAGCGCAGGGCCTGTACCTCGGCGCGCAAGGTTTGCAACTCCTGCTTTGCGTTGGTGTCCAGGCCTGCGATGCCCTTGCCAAACTCAAAAGCCCAAAGCGCCACGGCCGCCGAGAAGCCCAACATAACGGCGCCAAGCAGCCAGCGCAGCGGCCAGGGCAAAGCACTGCGTACAGCCATGCGAGGAGAACTGATGGTGAGGCGGCGGCGAAAGAGGCGGAATTTCAAAAGTCGTTCTGCGTTTTTTCAAAGGAAAGGCATTGTGCACGCAAACCGGGCGCAGCCCCTTGAATTGAGACGTAAAGCGCCGTAACTGTTTGCGCTCACTTACACCATAGGAGCGCAGGCACGTCAAATCGCACGCCCATAAAAAAAGCCGCCAGGCAAAACCGTGGCGGCTTTTTTGCAGCAAGGCTGCAGGCGTGATTAACGCTTGCTGAACTGCTTGCGACGGCGTGCTGAACGGAAACCGACCTTTTTACGTTCGACTTCACGAGCATCACGGGTCACGAAACCAGCCTGGCTCAGGGCCGGCTTGAGTGCGGTGTCATAGTCGATCAGCGCACGGGTGATGCCGTGACGGATCGCGCCGGCCTGGCCGGACTCGCCGCCGCCATGAACGTTGACCATGATGTCAAACGTCTCGACGTGGTTCGTCAGGAACAGGGGCTGGCGGCAGATCATGATGGAGGTTTCACGACCGAAGAAGACCTGGATGTCACGGTCATTGATCGTGATCTTGCCAGTTCCTTTTTTGATGAACACGCGGGCGACGCTTGATTTGCGGCGGCCGGTGCCGTTGTTCCAATCACCAATCATTTGGCCGACTCCTTGACTGCATTGGCGGACATGCCTGCAATTTCCAGCACTTTAGGCTGTTGGGCGGTATGCGGATGCTCTGCACCACCGTACACCTTGAGTTTCTTGATCATGGCGTAACCGAGCGGGCCCTTGGGCAGCATGCCCTTGACGGCTTTTTCCAGGGCGCGGCCTGGGTGCTTGGCTTGCATGTCACGGAAATTGGTGGCAGTGATGCCGCCTGGATAACCGGAATGGCGATAGTAGATCTTGTCGAGCGGCTTGGCGCCGGTGACACGCAGCTGGGCTGCGTTGATGATGACGATGAAGTCACCGGTATCGACGTGAGGCGTGTAAATGGCCTTGTGTTTGCCGCGCAAACGGAGAGCAACTTCGCTGGCTACTCGTCCGAGGACCTTGTCGGTCGCGTCAATCACAAACCACTCGTGCGTCACGTCAGCGGGTTTTGCGCTGAACGTTTTCATGAGTTTTCTCTTTAAAGAAGGTTTGGCGGGTTCTTTTCTACGGTCGGCGTTCTTCTGTTGAGAACCTCTTAGGTAGTAATTTCTGGCAAGGAACCAATAAGAACTGATTTCTGGGCCACCCTCGCCGCGGAACCACATATGCGCTGCGAAGCCCTCGATTATATGAAATATCGGGCCAGTTGGTCAAATTCCGTGTTTCAGGGCAAAACGGGTGCGAAATGCCGGTTTTGACGACCTGAAGAGGTGCCCGGGCAGGCTCAAGCAGGTACCATCAAGCCATGTTTTCCTACCGCCACGCCTTTCACGCAGGCAACCACGCCGATGTGCTCAAGCACACCACGCTGATCGCGTTGATGAAGTATCTGACCCAGAAAGACACGGCGCTGACCGTGATCGACACCCACGCCGGAGCGGGCCTGTATCGCCTGGATGGTGACTACACCGAGACCAGCGGCGAGGCCAAAGACGGTGTTTTCAGGCTTTTCCCGAAAGCTGAGCCGCCAGCCGAGGCACCTGCAGCCCCGACAAAACCCGTAAAAAAAGCAAAGCCCGCAGCGCCCGTCGTGCTTTGCCCGGCACTACAGGAGTACGTCGACATTTTGCGCGGCCTGAACCCGCAGTTCGCCGAAAGCGGCAATCCGGCGCACCTGAAGATTTACCCCGGCTCACCATTTATAGAGCAGCAGTTCCTCAGCGGCCGTGACAAGCTCAAGCTGTTTGAGCTTCACCCGACCGACTACAAATCCCTCTCGGGCAATATCGAGCAGCTGGGTGTGGGCCGTCAGGTTGCCGTGGCGCGCGAAGACGGCTTTGAAGCACTCAAGACCTTTTTGCCGCCGCCCGCACGCCGCGCCATGGTGCTGTGTGACCCCAGCTACGAGATGAAGTCCGACTATGGCCGCGTCAGCGTATGCATGGCCGACGCCCTCAAGCGCTTTGCAACTGGCACCTATGTGGTCTGGTACCCGGTGATCCCACGGCCAGAGGCACACGACCTGCCGCGCAAACTCAAGACCCTTTCAGTCAAGGCATCAAGAAGCTGGCTGAATGCGGTGTTGACCGTCAAATCAAGCAAGCTGACGACTGATGAGGCCGGCGACGTGGTCAGGCCCGGCCTGCCTGCAAGTGGCATGTTCATCATCAACCCGCCGCATACCCTCAAGGGCGAACTGGCGCTGGCACTGCCGCAGATGGTGGCCTTGCTGGGCCAGGACCGCAACGCCTCATTCACACTTGAACATGGCGGCTGAAGGCCTGCTGTCCGTTTAATTCCAGCCGGCGCTGCCCTCACTGTTTTGATCCAGACCAGCCGATGACCACCATCCTGATTGTTGAAGACGACGACGCGATTCGCAACAACATCGTGCGCCTGCTCAAGCTTGAGGGTTTTGACACCATTTCGGCACCGGACGGCAATGTGGGCCTGGAACGCGCCCTCAGCGTCAAGCCCGACCTGATCGTCTCCGATGTCAGCATGCCGGGCATGAATGGCTTTGAGCTGCTGGCGCTCATACGCGGCAACCCGTCCATGGCCACGCTGCCCTTTATCCTGCTGACCGCACTGGATGACCGCGAAAGCATGCGCAAGGGCATGACGGGCGGTGCCGACGACTACCTTTCCAAACCCTTCACCCGCAACGAACTGCTTGATGCCGTCAACGCGCAGATCAAAAAACGTGGTTTGGTCGAAGCCGTCATACAGACAGAGGTCGCTGCCGGCGAAGAACGTTTGCGCGCGGCCTTTGCACACAGCATTGGCGGCGTTCCGCAGGCCTTTATGGTCGAGGCGCCCGAAGGCGCTGTCACCGAACAGTTGCCCAATGCCACCGTGCTGTTTTCGGACATCCGCAACTTCACCTCGCTGGCCGAAAAGCTCGGTTCAGGCGAAGTCGCCGAGCTTCTGACCGAATACTTTGAACGCGCCTGCCAGCCGGTACTCAAGAATGGTGGCCGCAACGTCAAGTTCATAGGCGACGGGCTGATGGCGGTATTCACAGACAGCGCCAAGGGCTCGCCCCTGCCGGCGGCGCGCCGGGCTGTTTCTGCGGGGCTGGCGATGGCGCTGGCGGCACATGAATTCCGTGCCTGGCTTGAGCAGCGTTACCCCGACCGCGGCCTGCCGCCTTTTGCCATCGGCGTCGGCATACATACAGGGGAAGTCACGCTGTGCCAGCTGGGTACGGTGCAAAGCAAGGAAACCGCGCCGATTGGCGACACCGTCAATACTGCTGCCCGGCTTGAGGCAGCCAGCAAGGAACTCGGATGGACAGTCGTGGCCAGCACTGCGGTCTTGCTCAAGGCGGGTGATGGCATATTGACCGGCTCCAGCACGTCGCTGGCCGTCCGTGGCAAGGAACTGGTCGTTGATGTACTTGAGGTCACAGGACTGGTCACCACCATGGCCGACAAGGTTCACGGCATGGCCAGCCTGACAGAGCGTGCGCAGGAAATCAGCGAGGCGGTCAAGGCCAACTCAGCCATCACGGCGCGCGCCGTCAAGAGCGCCCTGGACGCAAAACTTGCAGCCCTCAAGGCGCAAAATTTTGACCCCTCTGTGGCCACGATGCACCTGAAGGGCTACCGCATCACCCAAAAGATCGGATCCGGCGGCATGACCGAGGTCTATCTGGCCGAGCGCGAAACCGATGGCCTGCCCATCGTGCTCAAGGTGCTGGACTCGCGCGGCAAGGAGGCCTCTGAACACCTGGTGCGTTTCATCCAGGAATACGCACTGCTGTCGAAAATCAATCACCCGCACGTCATCCGCATTTACGACCAGGGTTTCACCGACGAGCACGCCTACATCGCGATGGAATACTTTGAACGCGGCGACCTGCGCGGCCTCTTCGGGCCTGACCTCACGCAGCAACGCGCGATCAGGGTGGTTGATGAAGTCGCGCAAGCGCTCGGCGCCATTCACCAGGCCGGTATCGTGCACCGCGACATCAAGCCCGAGAACATCATGCTGCGCAGCGACGGCAGCGTTGCGCTAGCTGATTTCGGCATCGCCAAATCCATGCTCAAGGCCGAAAGCATGGGCCTGACGCAAACACGCCACGGCGATGTGGTCGGCACACCGTACTACCTCAGTCCCGAGCAGGCCGGCGGCAGGGGCGTCGCCATTCAGTCAGACCTCTACAGCCTGGGGGTGATGATGTTTGAAATGCTGGCGGGCAAGCGCCCCTTTATTGCAGAGTCGCTGGAACTGCTGCTCGCCAAACACATCAATGCCGAAACGCCGGCCCTGCCCGCGTCCTGCGCGCGCCTGCAACCCGTCGTCAACAAGCTCATGCAAAAAAACCCGGCCGCGCGCTATGCATCGGCAGCAGAACTTCTGGCAGACCTCAGGCAGGCCAGCTGAAGGTCTTCAGGTATTTATTCCAGTTTCCATTAATGGGAACTGGGATCAGTTGGTGCGTGAGTTCCAGACATGGAGCTCGAAAAAAGCGTCACGCACACTGATTTTCAGCTGGCTGAAAACTGAACGTGTTGCTGTCTCGGCCGCGCTTTCCCAAAGGCTGATGGCCTGCAGTTCTTCCGGCGTTTGGGGGTCGGAGGGGTTTTCTGCATGCAGGGACCTGGCGGCCAGCCATTCGACATAGGCGCCACGCACTTTTGAAGGGCTGCCAAACGCCTTCTCCAGCACTTCCAGAAACCTTGCTTCAGCCTGTGCCTTCAGGCTTTCTGGAATACCGTTGGCGGCTTGGAGGGATGCGTTGTATTTGGCAGGTTTGTGGTTGGGCATAACACCGTGGGGAACAAGGATTGCGGTCCTAAGTATTACACCACGACCCGGTTACCTGATATGTGAACTCAATATTTCAGCGCCGCACTTTTGCCCCAGAACACCCGGTAGGCAAATACCGTGTAGCCGATGATCATGGGCAGCACCACCGCCGCCCCGGCCAGGATGACGCCCATGGCCTCGGGTGCAGTCGCCGCCTGCCAGATATTCACCTTGTCGATCACCAGCCACGGAAAAAGACTGTAGGCCAGGCCGTAAAACGCCAGCAAAAACACGCCCACCGTCGCACCAAAAGGAACCCAGGCGCCGTACTCATTGCCCTGCCCCAGCCGCACCGGCAGGCGTTGCAGGCTGCGGTAAATCACCCAGAACAGCACGCCCGTCGCAGCCGGAATCGGCAACAGCAGGATGATGTTGGGAAATGAAAACCACCTGGCAAAAATCACCGGGCTGACAAGCGGCGTTGCAATCGAAATCGCGGCAATACCGGCGATGGTGAGCAACAGGCTTCCTTTGGCCCAGCGCACCGCACGCAGTTGCAGCTCACCTTCAGACTTGATGATGAGCCAGCCCGCGCCGAGCAGGCAGTAGGCCGCCACCAGCGCCAGGCCGATCACAGCGTTGAACATCACCGTCCACCATGTCGTTGCAAACCCGGTGATGAGCGAGCCCAGCATGTAGCCCTGGCTCCAGCTGGCCAGCAGCGAGCCGCTGTAAAACATGCGGTTCCACAATGGCTTGTGGCTGGCCCGCGCCTTGACCCGGAAATCAAACGCCACGCCGCGCAGGGTAAGGCCTATCAGCATGAAGGCCACCGGCAAATACAGGGCGCCCAGAATCACGCCATGCGCCAGCGGAAACACCGTCAGCAAAATGCCCACGCCCAGCACGAGCCAGGTTTCATTGGCGTCCCAGAAGGGGCCGATGCTGGCGATCATGGTGTCCTTGTCGTCGTCGCTCGCGCGCCGCATCAGCACACCGACACCCAGGTCATAACCGTCAAGAATCACATAGGCCAGCATGGCCAGGCCCATCACAACCATAAAAACAATCGGCATCCATCCTGCCGCCTGTGTGAGGTCAGGCGCGAGATCAAGCATTGGGCGCTCCTTCTTTTTCAGGATAGTTGACGACGTTGAGCTCTTTCTCTGTGTCACCCGCCGTCTGGTCGTCTTCCCCGAATGGCTTGTCTGCATGCTTGCGATGACGCGCCAGGTAGAACACCACCGAGATGTACGCAGTGATCAGCGCAAGGTATAGGGTGAGGTACATCGCCAGCGTCAGTGCAATGCGCGGCGCTGGCACTTTTGAAGCGGCATCGGCCGAGGTCAACACGCCCGTCACCAGCCAGGGCTGACGGCCTATTTCTGTCACGTACCAGCCCGCAATCAACGCGACCCAGCCTGCAAAGGTCATGGCGACGAGCACACGTGCATGCCAGACGGTCAGGGTACGCCCAGAATTTTTCTTCCAGGGTGCCAGCTGGAAAGTCGTGGCCCAACTGACAAGCAACATCAGCATGCCCACACCCACCATGATGCGGAAGGCCCAGAACACAGGCGCCACCGGCGGGTGCTTGCCTTCAAACTCATTCAGCCCCTTGACCTCGCCATCCCAGCTGTGGGTGAGATAGAGCGATGCGAGTTTGGGAATCGCTATTTCGTAGCGGTTGCTTTTGGTCTTTTCATCAGGCAGCGCAAACAACACGGCCGGCACACCTTTTTCTGTCTGCCAGATACCTTCCATGGCAGCGAGTTTGGCAGGCTGGTGTTCCATGGTGTTCAGGCCATGTGCGTCACCGGCCAGGATTTGCAGCGGAATCAGAAACGCCGCCAGGTAGATGCCCGTTTTCAGCCCCGCCATCACTTCGGCGCTGCGGTCGCTGCGCAGCCAGCGGTAAGCCGAAATGCCAGCCACCAGAAACGCCACCGTCAGGCCGGAAGCCAGCAGCATGTGGGTGAGGCGGTAGGGGAAAGACGGGTTGAAGATCACCTCAAACCAGCTGGTCACATGCGCCTTGCCGTTGATCATCTCGAAGCCGGCAGGGGTGTGCATCCATGAATTGAGCGCCAGGATCCAGAAGGCCGACAGCGTCGTGCCGCCCGCCACCAGCAGCGTTGCGATGGTGTGCATGCGCTCGCTGACGCGCTCGCGTGCAAACAGCATCACACCCAGCATGGTGGCTTCAAGAAAGAAGGCCGTGAGCACTTCATAGGCCAGCAACGGCCCGGCGATATTGCCGACTTTTTCCATATAGCCCGGCCAGTTGGTGCCGAACTGGAAGCTCATGGTGATGCCGCTGACCACGCCCAGCGCAAAGGTCAGCGCAAAAATCTTCACCCAGAACTGGTAGGCGTCCATCCAGAACTGGTCTTTGCTGGAGACAAAGCGCAGCTTGAAGTACAACAGCACCCAGCCCAGCGAAATGCTGATGGTCGGGAACAGGATGTGAAAGGTGATGTTGGCCGCAAACTGTATGCGCGCCAGCAGGAAGGGATCAAGACCGTCCATTTTTAACCTCTCGTTTCTTCGCCATCGCTGCCATCGGGGACATGGCCAGCTACAACCATTTCAGGACCAGGCAAGGACTTTTTGATGCCCTTGCCGGTCAGGCCCGCCACGACCTTGTCTTTGGTCTCCAGCAGCTTCTGCACCTTGGCCCCCATCTTCATCAGGCTCATCAGGGTTGCTGAATCCATCTTCTGCACATCGGCCAGCCAGCCCGTCATGAGCTCGATGAGGTCATGCATCTGCTTCATGCGCGCCTGGGCGTGGATGTCGTCCTGGCTGGCTGGCGACTCCATCAGCGCATCACGCAGCATCGACAGGGTCGGGTCAATCTCACGCTTGCGGCGCTCTTCTGCCAGCGTTCGAAAGATGGCCCAGACATCTTCAGGCGCCTGGAAGTATTCACGCCTGTCATTGGGCAGGTGCTGCAGCCGAACCAAGTTCCACGATTGGAGCTCTTTGAGCCCCATGCTGACATTGGACCGTGAAAAATTGAGCGCTTCCCCGATTTCATCCGCATTCAATGCCCGCGGCGAGACGTACAACAGCGCGTAAATCTGGCCAACGGTGCGGTTAATGCCCCAACGGCTGCCCATTTCACCGAAATGGAGGACAAAACGCTGGGTCAAGGGGGCAAGGTTCATAATTTATTTACTGAAATTTCAGGAATTACTGAATTATAAGAAATTCCGCGAATTCGCGCCAGAGTTGGGAACTGTGCCGTTCAGGACCTAGCCGGGGGTTGCCCGGCGGCAAGTCACTTTCTTTTGCTTCGCCAAAAGAAAAGTAAGGCGGTCTCAAGAGTGAAGTGCAACACTGCTCAACCGTAAAGACAGGGCAGCATGACGAGCCACTACAGACACCTGAGCGCCGAAGACCGTGGAGCCATCATGGCCATGAGTCTTCAGCGCTGCAGCGCCAGATTGGTAGGGCGCACGTTGTGCCGAGCACCCAGCAGCATCAGCCGTGAGCTCAGGCGCAACGGCTACCTGCCCGACGCCCATCACACGCACTTGGGCAGACCCCGCATCGCAGGAGGCTATGACGCCGTCAGGGCCGGCGCGCGCGCCCGGCGTATGCGTCGGCTTGCACGCAGGCCCCGCAAGCTTTGTCAGGGCAGTGTCCTGTGGGGCCGGGTTCGCAGTCTTCTGCAGCAATTTTGGTCACCCCAGCAGATCGCCGGTATCCTCAGGCGGGATCATCCACAACAAGCCGCCTTGCAAGCCTCCCACGAAACCATCTACACCGCCATCTATGCCAGGCCCAAAGGAGAGCTGCGCAAGGAGCTGACTTCTTTGCTCAGGCAGTCAAGAGGCGCTGACGTACGATCAGGGCAAGGAGATGGCGCTTCACAGGAAGCTGGCTGAAAGCACGGGATTGAAGATCTACTTTGCCGACCCGCACAGCCCATGGCAGCGTGGGCGCAATGAGAACATCAATGGCCTGATCAGGCAGTACCCGCCCAAGGGCACGGACCTGAGCGTGCACAGCCAGCGCCAGCTTGACCAGATCCCTGGAGCCTCAATACCCGACCAAGGGCTACGCTGAACTGGAAAACACCCGCTGTGGCCTTCTTTGAAGACTGCATCAAGCACAATGCCCAGATCCCCACAGGTGTTGCACTTGGTCCTTGAGACCGCCCCTGGCGCTGCATGCCTGCAGCCGCACCACGACTGAAGTGGTCAAGGCCCAGATGGAGCGGGTGTTTGAGCACTATGGGCTGCCGCTGCAGATCAACTTTGACAATGGGGCACCGTGGGGGTCGCCGAGCGCGCCGGGCAAACTGAACGAGCTGGGTGTCTGGCTGGTACGACTGGGCATTCGCATCAGTCACAGTCGGCCTTATCACCCGCAGACCAACGGCAAGGACGAGCGGTTCCATCGCTCGCTGAAGGCAGAAGTGCTCAATGCAAACTGCTTTGAAAGCTTTGCCCACGTTCAGTTTGCGCTTGATGAGTGGCGAAGGATTTACAACCACGAACGGCCTCACGATGCCCTGGAATTGGCCACGCCGATCACACGTTACAGGCCCAGCGCAGTGCACCTTCCTGAGCGACTCAAGGAGATTGAATACGCGCCGTTAGACGAAGTGCGCAAGGTAGGCTGGAACGGTGAATTAAGGTTCAAAGGCCTGCGCTACAAGCTCAGCAACGCCTTGCAGGGCTATCCCGTGGCGATAAGGGCACGTGATGCGCAGGACGGGGTTTACGAAGTCTTCTTTGCCCACCACCGCTGTCTGGAAATTGACATCAGGCAGCAAAAACACGTCTAATGAAATCCGTTAACCATGTCCCCGCACACCTGTTAACCATGTGTCCGGTCCATACAGCGAGACAAAGAAAGGTAACTCGCCTGCCGGGGCGAGACCCGGCCTGGTGGTGAAGGGCACAACCATCAACCCAACCAAGTCCTAAGCCAGCGCTCGCTGAATAATGATCTTCTGCACATCAGAAGTCCCCTCATAAATCTGGCAAACCCGCACATCCCGGTAAATCCGCTCAACCGGAAAGTCACTCACATACCCATAACCACCCAAAGTCTGAATCGCAGCGCTGCAGACTTTCTCGGCCATCTCGCTGGCAAAGAGTTTGGCCATGGCGGCTTCTTTCAGGCAGGGCAGGTCAGCATCACGCAGACTGGCAGCGTGCCAGATGAGCTGACGTGCAGCTTCAAGCTGGGTCGCGCAGTCGGCCAGACGAAAGCCGACAGCCTGGTGATTGAAGATGGCGGTGCCGAAGCTCTGCCGCTCCTTTGAATACGCCAGCGCAAAGTCGAACGCACTGCGAGCCATGCCCAGGCTTTGCGCGGCGATGCCGATGCGGCCGCCTTCAAGTGCGCCCAGGGCAATCTTGTAGCCCTCGCCTTCTGCGCCAATCAGGTTCTCGTCCGGGATGCGACAGTTGTCGAAGTTGATCTGCGCGGTGTCGCTGGAATGCTGGCCCAGCTTGTCTTCAAGCCGTGCGACGACATAACCCGGCGCGTCGGTAGGCACGATGAAGGCGCTCATGCCTTTTTTGCCTGCGCCCTTATCAGTGACCGCAATGACGATGGCGGCGTGGCCATTCTTGCCACTGGTGATGAACTGCTTGACGCCGTTGATCACATATGCATCGCCGTCTTTCACTGCCGTAGTCTTGAGGCCGGATGCGTCGCTGCCGACGTGCGGCTCGGTCAGGCAGAACACGCCCAGCATCTGGCCCTGCGCCAGCGGCGTGAGCCAGTCCTTCTTTTGCTGCGCATTGCCATAGCGCATGAGGATGGCGTTGACCGGGCAGTTGGTGACGCTGATGGCCGTGCTGGTGCCGCCGTCACCCGCGGCGATTTCTTCAAGTACCAGCGCAAGCGTGAGGTAGTCCAGGTTGGCACCACCAAACTCTTCCGGCACGCAGATGCCATAAGCGCCCAGCTCGGCCAGGCCCTTGTGCACGTGTTTGGGAAAGTGGTGTTCCTTGTCCCACTTCGCGGCGTTGGGCCAGAGCTGCTCCTGCGAGAAGGCGCGCACCGCGTCGCGGATCATTTCCTGGTCTGGCGTCAATATCATCAGCGGCTTTCGTTTTTTTTTACCAGCCTGAAAATGGGCTGCCTTCGTAATTGAGGTAGGTGCCCTTTTGGATGGCGGTGAGTCTGGCAATCGCACCGCGCATGCCGGTCACGCTTTCTTCGACGGTCAGGTTGGCGCCCGCGCCACCCATGTCCGTTTTGACCCAGCCGGGCGACATCGCCACCATGATGGCTTTGGGGTAGTCGTGCTGTGCCGAAGCCACCGCCATGTTGAGGGCGGCCTTGCTGACACGGTAGGTCCAGGCGCGGCTGGACTCCACACCTTCAATACGCCCCATCGCACTGGTGATGAATACAAAACTGCCGCCCTTGCCTTTGGCAGCCGCCTCGACCAGCGGCGCCACCTGCGGAATCGCCTGCATCGCGCCCAGCACATTGGTGTGCATGGTGCGGTCGAACTCGACCTGCGTGGGCGGCGAGAGCGCATCGCCCTGCGGAAAGACACCGGCGACATACAGCGCAATGTCAATCTGCTCGCCATCCAGTTGCCACGCGAGCCCGCTGACGCTGGCCGGGTCGGCCACATCAACCCGCAAGGCATTGGCACCCATGGCCTTCAGCTTTGCAAGGCCAGCATCGTCACGCGCGGTTGCGATGACGGTAGCGCCGGCCACAAGGTACTGGCGAACAAACTCTTCGCCAATGCCGCGCGATGCGCCAATCACAAGAACTTTTGTCATTTGGATTTTCCCTGTCTTGACCAGAAATACCGCAGAACCGGCTCTGCCGGGCTGCAGGTATTGCCCCCTGCAAAGGGGATTCGGCTACACGCAGTGAGCCGGGAAGGGGGGTTATACCAATTCAATGGCCAGCGCCGTACCTTCGCCGCCGCCAATGCAAAGAGTTGCAACACCCTTTTTGAGGCCGCGTGCCTGTAATGCATGAATCAGCGTGACGATGATGCGGGCACCACTGGCGCCTATCGGGTGGCCCAGCGCGCAGGCGCCGCCATTGACGTTGACGATGTCATGGCTCACATTGAGTTCTTTCATCAGCGCCATGGGCACGACGGCAAAGGCTTCGTTGACTTCCCAGAGGTCAACGTCTTTCACAGTCCAGCCGATCTTCTTAAACAGCTTTTGCACGGCGCCAACCGGTGCGGTTGAAAACCACTCGGGCGCCTGCGAAAACGTGGCGTGGCCGACGATGCGGGCAATCGGTTTGGCACCCAGTTCTTTGGCGGTGGACTCGCGCGCCAGCACCAGTGCAGCAGCACCATCGTTGATGGACGAAGAAGATGCGGCCGTGATGGTGCCGTCTTTCTTGAACGCGGGTTTCAGCGCGGGAATCTTGTCGAGCTTGATCTTGCCCGGGCCTTCATCAACAGAAATAACCGTGTCACCGCCGCGCCCCTTGACGGTGACAGGGGTGATCTCGGCCTTGAAGGCGCCGGACTCGGTGGCGGCCTTGGCACGCTGCACGCTGGCGGTGGCGAAGGCGTCTTGTGCCTCACGGGTGAAGCTGTATTTGGCGGCGCAGTCTTCACCGAATGTGCCCATGGAACGGCCTGGCTCGTAAGCGTCTTCGAGGCCGTCGAGCATCATGTGGTCCATCACGCGGTCATGACCTATGCGGATGCCGCTGCGGCCCTTGAGCAGCAGGTGCGGCGCGTTGGTCATGCTCTCCATGCCGCCCGACACCATCACGTCGCGGCTGCCGGCCAGCAACTGGTCGTGCGCCAGCATGGTGGCCTCCATGCCCGAGCCGCACATCTTTGACAAGGTGACCGCGCCGGTGCTGGCTGGCAGGCCACCCTTGAAACCGGCCTGACGGGCAGGCGCCTGGCCCTGGCCAGCCATGAGGCAGTTGCCGAACAGCACTTCATCAATCTTTTCTGGCGAAACGCCAGAGCGTTCAATCGCAGCCTTGATCGCTGCGCCGCCCAGGTCATGTGCGGCGAGCGATGAGAAGTCGCCCTGGAAGCCGCCCATGGGGGTACGTGCTGCGCCGAGGATAACGATGGAATCTGACATGGAATTTCTTTCGGATGTGGGGGGTTTATCTGGCTGAACGCGCGGCCACAACGGACGCAATCGCAGCGCGGTACAGGGGCTCGATGGAAGCGGTGCTGGTCACGGTCATGCGCAAATCCTGCAGCAGGCCGTCGTGCACGCCAAAGGCCCAGCCGTGCACGCTGGTCTTCTGGCCCTTGGCCCAGGCGTCCAGCATCACCGTGCTGACACAGACATTCACGACCTGTTCAATCACGTTCAGATCGACCAGGGCATCGCCGCGCTGTGCCTCGGGCAGCGCGGCCAGCAGGTCGCTGTGCCGGTCACGCACAGACTGGATATGGCGTATCCAGTTGTCGGCCAGGCCCACGCGCACATTGTTCAGGGCGGCCATCACACCGCCGCAGCCGTAGTGGCCGACGACCATGAGGTGCTCGACCTGGAGCATGTCCACGGCGTACTGGATGGCGGACAGCGCATTCAGGTCCGAATGCACCACCAGGTTGGCCACATTGCGGTGCACAAACACTTCACCGGGTTCCAGCCCGGTGATCTGGTTGGCCGGCACGCGGCTGTCAGAGCAGCCTATCCACATGTATTTGGGGGTTTGTTGCTTGATCAGTCCGGTGAAGAAACCGGGGCGATCACGCTCCATCTGCGCTGCCCAGGCGCGGTTATGGGCGAAAAGGTCTTGTATGGGCATGGCCGGATTTTCTCCTACATGGTTTCAGCGAACAGTTCACGCCCGATCAGCATGCGGCGAATCTCGCTGGTGCCCGCGCCGATTTCATAGAGCTTGGCGTCGCGCCACAGGCGGCCCAGCGGGTACTCATTGATATAACCGTTGCCACCGAAGATCTGCACGCCTTCACCGGCCATCCAGGTGGCTTTTTCAGCGCACCAGAGAATGACCGAAGCGCAGTCCTTGCGCACCTGGCGCACATGGTCTGTGCCCAGCATGTCGAGGTTTTTGGCGACGGTATAGGCGAACGATCGACCGGCCTGCAGCACGGTGTACATGTCGGCGACCTTGCCCTGGATGAGCTGGAACTCGCCAATGCTCTGGCCGAACTGCTTTCGGTCATGGATGTAGGGGATGACGTTGTCCATCACCGACTGCATGATGCCGAGCGGCCCACCGGTCAGCACGGCGCGCTCATAGTCGAGACCACTCATGAGCACCTTTGCGCCGCTGTTGAGGCCGCCCAGGATATTTTGTGCGGGTACCTCAACGTTGTTGAAGACCAGCTCTCCGGTGTGGCTGCCGCGCATGCCGAGCTTGTCGAGCTTTTGCGCAATCGAAAAGCCCTTCATGCCTTTTTCAATCAAAAACGCTGTCACGCCACGCGCGCCGAGCTCCGGTTCGGTCTTGGCGTAGACCACCAGCGTGTCGGCATCGGGGCCGTTGGTGATCCAGAACTTGCTGCCGTTGAGCAGGTAGTAGCCGCCCTTGTCTTCCGCTTTCAGTTTCATGCTGATGACGTCGCTGCCGGCGCCAGGCTCGCTCATGGCAAGTGCGCCCACGTGCTCGCCGCTGATGAGTTTGGGCAAATACTTCTTGCGTTGTTCTTCAGTGCCATTGCGCTTGATCTGGTTGACGCAGAGGTTGCTGTGGGCACCGTAAGACAGACCGACAGAAGCACTCGCACGGCTGATTTCTTCCATCGCGATCATGTGGGCGAGGTAGCCCATATTCGCCCCACCGTATTCTTCGCCGACCGTGATGCCGAGCACGCCGAGCGAGCCCATTTTTTGCCAGAGGTCCATGGGGAACTGGTCGTTGCGGTCAATTTCTGCCGCTCGGGGCGCGATCTCGGCCTGCGCAAAATCGCGCACCGTGTCGCGCAGGGCGTCAATGTCTTCGCCGAGCTGAAAGTTGAGTCCGGGCAGGTTGTTCATGGTTTGTCTCTTTTCCTTAATGCAATATTCGTTCAGCAGGTCTCAATACGTCTCAATAGGTCTTTGCGACGGGGACTATGGTCTGCTGCATCACGGCGCAGGTGGTCTGCTTGCCCTTGCCGTCTTCGTGCACAACCTCGGCACTGGTGACGATGATGCGGCGGCCGGCCTTGATGACACGGCCCGTGGCGATCAATTCACCACCCTGGAAGGCCGCAAGAAAGTTGACCTTGTATTCGGCCGTGGTGACTTCAGAGTCTTCGGGCACTGCCGTCAGTGCCGCATACCCGCCCGCGATGTCAGCCAGCGCACCCATGGCACCGCCGTGAAAGCCGCCCTGCTGCTGCGTCACACGGTCTGAATACGGCAGTGCAATTACGCAGACACCGGGCTCGACGGTGACGAGGCGGGCCCCGAGCTGCTGCATCATGCCCTGGCGCAGAAAACTCGCCTCGACACGCTTGAACAGCTCCGGGTGTGCAGAAGTTGCAGTCATGGTCAGCCTCTTGTTGGGTCGCCACGGTGAAGCACGTGACGGGTGATTTTTAGTTGACGTTTACGTAAACGTCAATTATCCACAAAACTGGCGGTTTCAGCCGGCCCTGGCTTTTTCCGTCTTGGCCAGCAGGGCTTTGGCCTCTTTTTCGTGGGTGCGGATTTCGTCGAGATTGGCCTGCAGGTCGAGCATCTGCGCTTCAAGCTTTTTGCGGTGATCGGTCAGGATGGCGAGGAATTTGCGCAGCTGGGGCGCGGTGTCGCGTGGACTGTCATAGGAATCGATGATCTCCTTGGCCTCGACCAGCGACAACCCCAGGCGCTTGGCACGCAGCGTGAGCTTGAGGCGGGTGCGGTCGCGCGCGGTGTACACACGGTTGCGGCCGCCTGCACCTTCGCGCTGGGGTTGCAGCAGGCCCATGTCTTCGTAAAACCGCATGGCGCGCGTGGTGAGGTCGAATTCTTTGGCCAGATCGCTGATGGTGTAGGTTGTTGCCATGGTCTTCACAGGTAATGCCGGTCAGTCAGCGCACCAGGCGCCGTGTCCCTACAATGAACAGGATATGACGTTTACGTAAACGTCATATGAACCCGCGAATATTACATGAACCTTCTTGAACAGCAACTCGATTACCCGTTCGGGGACAGCCTGCCGACAGGCGGCTCCGTTATGGAGGTGGCGCCCGGCATCAAGTGGGTACGCATGGCATTGCCATTTGTTCTGGACCACATCAACCTCTGGCTGCTGCGCGACGAGATGGAAGACCCGCAACGCCCCGGGCAGATGCTGCAGGGCTGGACGGTTGTGGATTGCTGCGTAAGCCGTGATGAATCGAAAGCGCAGTGGGAAAGCATTTTTGCGAACGGGATGGAAGGGCTGCCCGTTCTGCGTGTGATCGTCACACACATGCACCCAGACCATATCGGACTGGCAGGCTGGCTTTGCGAGCGTTGGACCACTGCGGATCATGCGTGCAGGTTATGGGTCAGCGCCACCGACTACAACGTGGCGAAACTGTCGAGCCAGACCACCACGTCATTTGGCGGGGAAGGCGCGGCGCTGTTTTTCGCATCGCACGGGCTCAACGACAGCAACACGTTTGAGGAGATCAAGGCCCGCAAGGGTTATTACGCCAATCTGGTGCCGACAGTACCGCCCAGCTTCTGCCGGCTCATGGAAGGGCTGCAGATACGCATAGGAGGGCGCAACTGGCAATGCATCAGCGGCTACGGCCATGCGCCGGAGCATATGGCTCTTTATTGCGAAGAACTGAAGGTGCTGATCAGCGGCGACATGGTGCTTCCGCGTATCTCGACCAACGTCAGTGTTTATGAGCAGGAGCCTGAGGCCGATTCCCTGAGGCTATTCCTGTCATCGATTGCCAAGTTCAGGGCACTCCACGAGACCACGCTGACCCTGCCATCGCATGGCAAGCCTTTCAGGGGGTTGCATACGCGCATCACCCAGTTACAGGACCATCACCGTGACCGGCTTGCGGAGGTCATGGAGGCCTGCACGGAAAAGCCCTGCAGTGGTGCCGACATCCTGCCCATCATGTTCAAACGCAAACTGGACCTGCACCAGACCACGTTTGCCATGGGTGAGGCCGTTGCCCACCTGCACCTGCCATGGCATGAAGGCCGCCTGAGGCGAGAACTGGGACCGGACGGCGTTTACCGTTTCAGCAGGATCTGAGGGCAACTGCCCGCGCAGCTGGCGGCTTCACTCCGGGTGCTCTGGCCGCCCTGGTGTTTCCTGCGGGAACACCATGTAAAAGCTTGCGCCCGCAGGGCTGGTTTCAGCCCATACCCGCCCGCCATGCCGCTCGGCCACGCCTTCGACAATCGCCAGCCCCAGACCGTTGCCGGCAAAATCAGCCGAGGAGTGCAGGCGCTGGAATGCGGTGAAAAGCTTGTCGGCATACTCTGCATCAAATCCCACGCCGTTGTCAGAGACCTGCAACACCTTTTCAGCCGGCACCTTGCCGGGCAGAAGTGCGACACGAATCCAGCCTTCGGTTTTTCTGGAAGTGAACTTCCATGCGTTGTCGAGCAGGCAGGTCATCGCCCTGGTGAGCAGTAGCCTGTCGGCCACGAGTGGCTGGGTGACGTCCAGTTCCATCGTCACCACACGGTCAGGGTCACGCCTTCTCAGGTCCGCGATGAGCAGCTCGCACAGGGCTGCGACATCGATGTCCTGCATCTCGCCGGGCTGGGGCAACTGCACCAGCACGCGCAGGTCATCCACCAGTTTTGCAAGCTGGCGCATGCTGGCACGAATGCGGCTTATGTAGTGTTTGCCGGCGTCGTCCAGTACGGTCGAATATTTATCCGACAGCATGGCCGCAAAACCGTTGGCCGCATGCAGTGGCCCTTGCAGGTCGTTGGACAGCGCATAGGTAAAGGCCTGCAGGTCACGGCTGGACTTTTTCAGTTCAACCTGCGCCTTCTGAAGCTCCTCTTCCATTTCGGCGTTCTCGCGCCGCAGTGCCCGGTCGGCCAGGTGGCGCTCGGTGACGTCGGCCAGGCTGACAAGAATCGCCCTGTGGTCCTGCCAGCGGAGACGGCCACATGCAAGCTCGACCAGTACCAGCTGGCCATCCATCTTCTTCTGCTTGCAGACCTGTACGGTGATTTCCTCATCAGCGGCGCCCTTGCGCAGGTCCATCGAGCTCAGCAATGCCGCGCCTTCGCCATCCGGAAACAGCGCCCCCATCTTGAGCGTCAAAAACAGCTTGCGGGGAATGCCGTAAAACTCGGTTGCAGCCCGATTGGTGGCGATGATGCGCAGCGACACCACATCAAAAACCCACATCGCATTGGGATTGGCGTTAAAAATGAGTTGATTGCGCCGCTCGCTGTCCTTGAGAATCACCGTCATGCTCCTGGCGGCACTGACATCCCTCAGGCTGACGATGCACCCGCCTTCATGACCCAGGAAGGCGTATTCGATCCAGTCGCCCTCGAACTCGCGATGCGCAGTGAAATGATGCTGTGCCGATGCAGCCAGCGCCTGGCCAGTGGCAGCCTGGTGCCGTTCGGCCAGTTGCTCCGGCACGAGCTCCCAGAAATCACGGCCCACCACGTCGGGCAGCGTGCAATGCAGGACCTGCCGGGCTTCTGCATTCATATCAACGATGCCGCCACGCTTGTCCAGGTACACCAGCCCCCTCAGGGCAGACGCGGGACCTGCTTCCAGCGCGCCGGGCAATGTTTCATACTCGCTGTCCGCGTCGGCCCCGGTCACATGGGACTGGCGGTCGCCGCGCTTGCCGCTCATTCAGGCACGCCGGTATCGTCCCGCAACGCAGCCGTGCTGCTCCCTGCAGAATCACCGGGTGCACCGTGCCCGGCGGGCTGGGCATCTCGCGTGCGCCACCTTGCACTGGCAGGCACCAGCGCAGTCATAAACCCCTGAAGCCAGTCAAAGTTGATGGGTTTGCCCTGCAGATGGGCATAGGACGGAAAACCGCCCCTTGCTTCTATGGCCTGGAGAGGCAGTCCGCTGACGACCACAATCTGCATGTCCGCCAGATGCGCATTGCGCTTGAGGGTCTTGAGCATTTCAAGCCCGTCCACTCCGGGCATGGAAAGGTCGGTGATGAGCAGGTCAGGGCGGACGCTGGCAATGTCCATCATGGCCTCCAGCGCTGAAGGCATCCAGGTGCAGTCTATGGGCAGGTCCCAATCCTCAAACTGGCAACGGTAGAGTTCGCGGGCGTTTTCGTCGTCCTCCACCACCATGACCCGCAACCGGGTGCCAGAGTTGGACTGTGCCCGGACAATTTTTTTACTGTGCTTTTCCTGGTAGGCGCTGATGGAACGCAATGCGATACGGCGATGCCCGCCGAGAGTCTTCCATGCGTCGATTTCGCCTTTTTCAACCAGGGCCTGCACCGTAGCCACCGACAAACCCAGCAATTTGGCCGCGTAGCTGGTGCCGCAGTAGTCTTCAATGGAGAAGTCTGCTGCAGTGATCGCGTCTTCAAAGGTTTTGGGTTTATTGGACATACAGGGAAAGCAATCCGGGTTGTGATTTTATCAATTTTGTTATTTTAGTTAGTATTTGTAGCTGCGGGTTACTGGGGTCAATGAAGCACTCCCAGCAAGCGGCAGGTCACGGGGCCGATGGCCCCCTTGGTAATGTGAAGAAGAAGCTGGCGCCCTTGCCCGGTGCGGCATCCGCCCAAAGCTGGCCGCCATGGCGTCCTATGACCCGGCCGACAGTTGCCAGGCCCACGCCAGTTCCCGGAAACTCCGAAGCGGGATGCAGGCGCTGGAACGCCACAAAAAGCTTGTCAACGTAGGCCATGTCAAACCCCACGCCATCGTCCCTGACAAAAAAGACCGGCAGGCCCGCGGCATCGGCCTGCTGGCCGACAGTGATATTGGCGCTGTCCTGGCGGGAGGTGAACTTCCAGGCATTGGCCAGCAGGTTCTCCATCAGCACACGCACCAGCCGCACATCGCCGTGGGCAACCAGGCCGGGCTCTATGTGGACCTGTACCTTGCGCTCCGGATGCCTGCCACGCCAGTCGTCCAGAATGCGCTGGCTCAGCGTCGACAAATCCACCTCCTCGATCCTCAGTTGCATGCGCGAGACCTGGGCCAGCGACAACAGGTCTTCTATCAGCTTGCCCATCTGCGCCACGCCTGCCTGGATGCGCGACAGGTAATGGAGGCCCTTGCTGCCGACCTCACTGTTGATCTGTTTGGCCAGCAGACGGCTGAAGCCGTCTACGGTGTTCAGCGGTGCACGCAGGTCATGCGAGACGGAGTAAGAAAACGCCTCAAGCTCCTGGTTGGACAGCCGCAACGCTGCTTCGATATTCTTGATTTCGGTGATGTCCGCATCAATGCCCACCCAGAATGCCACCTCTCCGCCTTCATCCATCACCGGCGATGCGCGGTAGGACATCACGTGGTAGCTGCCGTCACGGCCGCACAGCCGGCGAATACCCGTGTAGGGGGAGTGGGTGGCCACTGCATGCTGCCAGTTCTGCGCGACCTGGCCCAGATCGTCAGGGTGAATGACAGAGATCCACTGGCGCCCTGTCCAGTCTTTCAACTCGCCACCCACCAGATCAAACCAGGCACGGTTGAAATAGGTGGCATCGCCGTTTTTGTCGACCGTCCAGATCACCTGGGGTGCCTGCTCTGCCAGCGCACGGAACAGGGCCTCCTGCCTGGCAAGCGCAAGGGTTCTCTCTACGACCTTGTGCTCCAGGCCTGTGTTGAGCTGATTGACCTGCTCAAGCAGGCGGGCGTTTTCAATGGCGATCGAGGCGAGCTGGGCGAGCTCTATCGCCACGTATTCATCCTGCAGCGTGAACTCGCCTTCGTATTTGTCCGAAAGCTGCAGCAGCCCCATGTTCTGGCCCTGGCGGCCAATGAGGGGAACTGCAAGCCAGCCGCGCATGAAGGGGTGTTTGTCGGCGTAGCTGCCGAAGTTCCTCCAGCGCGGGTGTGCTTCAAGCTCCTCCTGTGTCATGCGCACGACGCGGTTGTTCTCGCACACCATGGCGTAGATGCCGGAGCCGTCAGTGGGATCGCGCAGATCCCTGTAATTCGCGTACTTTTCCGACAGCGACAGCGCATTGATAGCCTGGGACCACTCGCCGGATGTGCTCAGGCTGACCACTGCCTGATGTGCGCCTATCACGCCCCGCGCCTGCTCTGCGACCTCCTGCAACATGCCGTCGAGGGTCTGGTGCCAGGTGATGGCCTGGGCGGCATCGGCCGCCCGCTGGAGGGTAAACAGATACTCCTGCACATCGCGTTCGGCCTTGACCTGCGCTGTCATGTCCAGAGCCACCACAAAGCGCGCGCTGCGGCCGCCGTACTCTATCGGCGTTGACACGACGTTGACCTGCAGGGCCGAGCCATCCTTGCGCTGATGCTCCCACGCGGCGCGCGGCGATGCGCCCGCCAGCTGTTTTTCAAGCGCTGCGTGACCGGCATCACTGCGAATATCAAAAATCGTCATCGACATGAACTCTTCGGCAGAGTAGCCGTAGCCCTCAACAGCGGCGCGATTGACAGTCAGGAACTGCATGGTGGCTACGTCATATACCCACATCGGCACCGGCGCCATTTCGAACAGCGCCGCGTAGCGCTGCTCGCTGTCCATCAAGGCTTTCTCGGCCAGTTTGCGCCCGGTGATGTCGCGCTGCACCGCCACCCAATGCGTGAACCAGCCCTTGGCATCTGCGATGGGCACGATGTCCAGCTCGACCCAGAACTCCTCGCCGGCTTGCGTATAGTTGATAAGCTCTGCACGCACCGGCTTCCATGCCCTGAGTGCACTGGAAATGCGGTCCAGCTCTGCCCTCTGTGTATTGGGGCCCTGAAGAAAGCGCGGCGACCGGCCCAGGACCTCTGCCCGGCTGTAGCCAGTCTGCCGCTCGAACGCATCATTGATATAAACAATGCGCGGACCGGGCTCATCCACAGGTTCGGCCTCGGTAATCAGCACGATGTCATTGAGGCGTGAAATCGCAGTCTCAAGCAGGCGCAATTGCTCGCGCGACTCATGCTGCGCCGTGATGTCCTGCAGGGCTCCAGCAAGGGCCAGAGTCCTGCCGTTTTCAGTAATGGCCTGCCCCTGGGTCCGCACCCAGATGCGGCGGCCTTTGGCTGTAATGAGCGGAAGCTCCATGTCCCAGGGCGTGGCATCTTTGATCGCTGCCCGCACAGCGGCACGCATGGCGGGTTGCGCCTCGGGGGCATAAAAGCTGACCGCCTCCATCGCATCGAGCCCCTGACCCGGTTCCAGCTCATAAATACTGAAAAGCTCTTCGGACCATTCGGTCTTCACAGGGTCCAGCCTGACCTCCCAGCCACCGATGCGGGCCATTTCGCCCGTACGCCTGAGCTGGCGGGAACTGTGGGCGAGTGCCAGTTCAAACTGTTTTCGGGAGGTGATGTCCTGCACCACGCCGCTGCGTGAAACCGCAAGGCCATTCTCGTCATGCAGCGTCTGGCCGCGCTGGTGCATCCAGCGTACTTCCCCCGCAGGGGTGATGATGCGGTACTCGATTTCAAGCGCGGCATTCTCCCGGTGGGCAAGAGCGCGCAATCTTTCGTAACGCTCCCTGTCATCTGGATGGACCATCTGCATGAAGGTGGCGTGGTTGCCGTCGAACTCACCAGGCTTCAGGCCAAAAAGATCCTGAAGCTCGTCAGACCATATGAGCAGATCCCTGTGCAAATCCAGCTCCCAGTGCCCAATGCGCCCCAGCTTTTGGGCGGCGATGAGCCGGCTCTGGGTCCGGCGCAGTTCGGCATAACTCTTTGCCTGCTCAGCCTCCCGCTGCTGGAGGGACTCGGCCATGCTGTTGAATCCGCTGGCAATACGGGTGAACTCATTTCGAGGGTCGTTGGGAAGCAACGGGATCCGCACGTCCAGCCGCCCGGCCTGTATGTGGCCAGTCGCACCAAGGATTTCCGCCGCAGGTTTCACGATAGCCCTGCCACCGAGAAGCCATGCAATCCAGCCCCCCAGTAGTGCAACCAGGGCCAGCGCGACAAAATTCCGCATCAGCCGTGTCCGGGATGGGGCCAGAATCTCGGTTTTATTAGCACTCACCACAACAAAAAAAGGCGCATCAGGCGATGCTGTGCTGGGCATGAAGGCGTAGATCTGCTCCGCACCACTGTCATCCCGGTCTTCAACGATGCCTGCTACGCCCGCCTTGACAGCACTGCGCAGGGAAGCCATTGCCACGGGCTTTCCAATCACGGCGTCACCCTCGGGGTTTGCGGCCAGCACCACGCCATCACGGTCCATGACAATGACCCGCCCGCCTGCAGGCAACGCGCTCGCCGCAATGGCCCGGCTTATTTCGGACAGGTACGTGGATGCAAAGGCGACGGCAGTGACTTCGCCACCAACCCCCTTTACCGGCAGGGCAAAAGTCATGATGGGCCTGCCACTGATGCGCCCGAGCAGATAACCCCCAGCCACAAAATTCCGGCTCGTCATGGCGGCCTGGAAATACGGGCGGTCGCCGGCAAACCCCGGGGGGTTGTTGGGCACGCTGTGGCAACGCACATAGCCGTCAGTGCCTATCACCCCGACATTGGCATACACCAGCAGTTCATTGGTCAGGGACTTGAAGTAACGCTGGCAATGCGGCTCCCTGCCCTCGACCATGTCGGGCACATGGGAGACGGCCACCAGTACCTGCCGTACGGAATCGGCTACACGCTGCTGGTTGGCGGCTACCAGCGAGGCAGAGAATTCAAGGTTTCTGGTTGTCTGCGTGACCGCGTCATTTGCAGTCAGCACTGCCCCAATCAGGGACAGCCCAAACAGGGGCACAGTCGCCGCGATCACCAGGATGACAAGGCGCAAACGCAGCGTGATGCCGGATTTCATCGCGTCACACTGAGCCTGCAATGGTGCGACAGAAGGGCAGGTACCCGCACAAGGTCAGACCGGAAGGGCCTCGTTCACACCCAGCCAGTAGGCCTGCAGGCAATCAAGTTTTTTCGTGAACTCGCCAAAGTCGACCGGCTTGCGTATGAAGCTGTTGGCGCCGGCACGATAGCAGGCCACGATATCGGACTCCTCGCTGGAGGAGGTCAACATCACCACTGGCACCATGGCCGTCAGCTCATTGGCGCGCACACTGCGCAGCACATCAAGGCCGGAAAGCTTGGGCAGCTTCATGTCGAGAAGTACGAAAGAAGGTTGTTTTTGCGTATCCCGCCCGGCGTATGCGCCCTGGCCAAACAGGAAGTCAAGCGCCTGCGCCCCGTCACGGGCGACCACGATATCCGCATCCACGCCCTGCTCTTCCAGTGTCAATACTGTCAGTTCAAGATGGTCCGGGTTGTCTTCCACCACGAGTATCAGCTTGTTATTCATGGACATGCCTTGTACGCATTGTTATCAATTTCAAATATGAAATTCTCACTTTTATCACATTACAGTCAATTCCCAAACACAAAATGAGGGAAGAGGCCCGCCACGGGCCTACCAGCGGGGAATCGCGTCATCCTTGAGCTGGCCGCGCAACTCGGCGTAGTCGGGCACGACGGCGCGGACAGTTTCCCAAAAGCGCGGACTGTGGTCCATCACCCGCAGGTGGCTAAGCTCATGCACCACCACATAGTCGATGACCGACTGCCTGAAGTGAATCAGCCGCCAGTTCAGGCGAATCGAGCCGTCAGCGCTGGCGCTGCCCCAGCGTGTGCCCGCACTTGAAAGACTGAGCTTGCGCCACTGCACATTCAGCGTCGGGGCAAAGTGGTTGAGCCGCTCGGTGAAGATGCGCTTGGCCTGTCGCATCAGCCAGGCCTGCACGGCATCGCGAATCTGCTCGGGCGTAGCGCTGTGGGGCAAGCCCACGTGCAGGGTCAGGTGCGTGACGCCGGGAAGGGTGCCCTCGTCATTGCTTTTAAGCTCTGCGCCCACACCGCCAAAGGCATGGCGGGGGTCCAGCACCACAATCACCTGTTCGCCAAGAAAGGGCAGCGTGGTGCCGTCTTTCCATTCAATGCGGGCAGATTCAAGCCGCTCATGGCGGGCCCGGGTTTCCTGCAGTTTGGTCAATATCCAGGAAGATTTCTCGAGCACCGCCCTGTCGATCTCATAAAGTGGTACCCACTTGGGTGCGCTGACCGTCAGCCCTTCCGCACCCACCGAAAACCCGATGGTTCGGCGTTTGCCGCGCCTGAATTCATAGCCAATGGCGATGCCATCCAGCATCGTCTCACGCGTGGCGCGCGGGTGGCGGAACGTGGCTGGTGCAAGGGCCTGCTGCAGGGTTTGCGCAGGAAGACCTGGGCCAACAAATTCTGGAGGCGGTGGCAGCGCGACTTTGTCAGAAGCCGGCACTGGCGCTGCAACCGGCGTTTTTTTCCCGCTGTGGGGCCTGGGCTGTTGCCGTGGGGCCGGCAGTTCCGGTGTTGTCTCAAAGAGATCAAGCGTGAACTGGAGCAGCCTTTGCATCATGGAAGTTTAGCCTGCGGTGACCGTTGCAGGCGTTTCGTAGGCCTCTGGGTCCAGCCTGTGCATCTCGGCTTCAATCCAGGCCTCGACCTCACGCATCAACTCGTCCGGCTGGCGGCCGAGGCTGGGGATAGGCTTGCCAATCGAAAAGTCCACAATGCCGGGGTACTTGATGAAGGCCTTGCGGGGCCAGCATTTGGCCGAGGTCACTGCAACCGGAATCACCGGCGCGCCGGTTTCAATCGCCAGGCGGGTGCCGCCGCTTTTGTAAACCCCTTTTTGGCCACGCGGTATGCGTGTACCTTCAGGGAACATGATGACCCATGTGCCCTGCGCCATCAGGCGTTTGCCTTGTGCCACCACCTTGCTGAAAGCCTGCGCGCGCTGGCTGCGGTCGATGTGGATCATGTCCATGCGGCTCATGGCCCAGCCGAAAAACGGCACGTACAGCAGTTCTTTTTTAAACACGAATGCCAGCGGGTGCGGCATCAGCGTCACCATTGAAAAGGTCTCCCATGTGCTCTGGTGTTTGACCAGAAGCACGCAGGCGCCCTTCTCGTCAGCAGGCAGGTTTTCCATGCCAGTCACGCGGTTCTGTATGCCCAGAATGACGGTGCCCCCGGTGACCGCCAGACGCAGCCAGCCCGCGCACATCCAGTAAACCTGCGTACTGGTGCCGAACAGCGAAAAAACCAGCACGGCAAGCGCCCAGGGGATGACGGTAATGGTCATCCAGAGCAGATGGAGGATTGAACGAATCAGGGGCATGTGTGTTTTTGAAAAAAGGAGCAATGTAGACAGTACAGCAGCTTTTCAGAGCGCCACCTGCAGTGGCTGGGCGCTGCGCTCCAGGATGAAATCGACAAACGCACCCAGGTCCGGGTGCAGGCGCGTGCCCTCAGGCAAACCATCGGGCTGACCGCCATTTCGGTATTGCGCAGACTTGCCGGTCAATATCAGGTGGGGTTCGCAGCCTGCGGCCGCACCGGCCTGCAGGTCGCGAAGCGAATCACCGGCCGTCGGCACACCCTTGAGCGGCACGCCAAAGCGCATGCCGATCTGCTCAAAGAGACCCGGCAGAGGTTTTCGGCAGGTGCAGCTTTCTTCCGGGCTGTGCGGACAATAAAACACGGCGTCGATGCGCCCACCGACAGCGGCCAGCATCTTGTACATCTTGGCGTGCATGGCATTGAGGGCCGCCACATCAAACAGGCCGCGCCCAAGCCCCGACTGGTTGGAGGCAATCACCACATGCCAGCCCGCATGATTGAGGCGGGCAATCGCCTCGAGCGAACCAGGCAATGGCATCCATTCATCAGGCGTCTTGACGAAATCGTCGCTGTCGCTGTTGATAGTGCCGTCGCGATCGAGGATGACGAGTTTCATGGGGTGCCCTTATGCAGTGCGGTCAAACGGCCACCCGCCGGGCCGCCCCAGGGCAGGCCAGCCCGCCTCGGGGGCAGCGACGACACGGAGTGCGGAGCGTGGGGGCACATAGTCAAACCAGCTTTGACAGATCGGCGACGCGGTTCATTGCGTTGTGCAGGGTGGCCAGCAGGCCCAGTCGATTCAGGCGCAAGTCGAGTTGTTCCGCATTGACCATGACGCCTTCAAAGAAAGCGTCTACTGGCGCACGCAGGGCAGCAAGCGTTTGAAGTGAAGCGGTGTAGTCACCGGCCTCAAACTGCGCATCAGCCCCCGTGGCAACATCTTTCATTGCCGCGTACAACGCGATTTCAGCAGGTTCGGTCAACAACACTTCGCTGACATGCGCGTCAACAGCGTCTGTCTTTTTAAGTATGTTGCCGATGCGTTTGTTTGCAGCGGCAAGAGCTGGCGCTTCAGACAGGGCCGCGAAGGCACGCACTGCCGCCAGGCGCTTTGCCACATCGCCCAGACGCGGCGGCTTGAGCGCCAGCACGGCCTCAACTTCCTGCGCGCTGTAGCCCTGTTCGCGCAGCGAGCCTGCAAAACGGTCATACACAAAATCGGTCAACGCCGTGGAGGCATCCTGTATCTTGTCGCCGAACACGGGTTGCGCACCGGCTATCAGGTCAGACACACCCAAGGGCAGGTCTTTTTCGACCAGCATGCGAATCACACCCAGCGCATGCCGGCGCAGGGCAAACGGGTCCTTGTCGCCGGTCGGCAGGTTGCCGATGCCGAACATGCCCACCAGCGTTTCGAGCTTGTCCGCCAGCGCGACAACCATGCCGACATCGTTACGCGGAAGTTCATCGCCGGCGAAGCGCGGCTTGTAATGGTCTTCAATCGCGTCAGCCACATCGGCAGACAAACCGTCATTAAGCGCGTAGTAACGGCCCATGATGCCCTGCAGTTCAGGGAACTCGCCCACCATGTCTGTCACCAGGTCGGTCTTGGCAAGCTGTGCAGCCTGGTCGGCTTTTTGCGCCAGCGCATCACCGCCGAGTTGCTGGCCAATCGCCCTGGCAATCGCACGCACACGCTCGACGCGTTCGCCCTGCGTGCCCAGCTTGTTGTGATACACCACCTTGCCCAACCCCTCAACACGAGAGGCGAGCGTCTTCTTGCGGTCCTGGTCATAGAAAAACTTGGCATCGGCCAGACGCGGGCGCACCACACGTTCGTTGCCGCCAATAACAGCGCTGGCGTCGAGCGGGCTGATGTTGCTGACCACTAAAAACTTGTTGGTGAGCTTGCCCGCTGTATCGAGCAGAGGAAAGTACTTCTGGTTGGCCTTCATGGTGAGGATGAGGCACTCCTGCGGCACATCGAGAAATTCTTTCTCAAACTCGCAGACCAGCACATTGGGGCGTTCGACCAAGGCGGTCACTTCATCAAGCAGCGCATCATCTTCAATTGCTTTTGCGCCACCGCCGACGCTGGCAGCTGCAGCGGCGAGCTGTTTCACAATCTCGGCCTTGCGCCCCGCGAAGCTGGCAATCACGGCGCCATCTTCTTGCAAGCTGGCTGCGTAGCTGTCGGCGTCTTTCAGAATAACCGGATCAACACTCGCTTCAAAACGATGACCGTGCGTGGTGTTGCCAGCTTTCAGGCCCAGCGCTTCGATGGCCACGACATCACTGCCATGCAGCGCGACAAGGCCATGTGCAGGACGCACAAACTTCACATCACTCCAGCCATCGGCAAGCTGGTAGGTCATGACTTTGGGAATTGGCAATTTCGCAATTGCCTCAAGCAGGGATTTTTGCAGGCCATCGACCAGCTTTGCGCCCTTGACATTGCTGTCGTAAAACAGGGCATCGGCCTTGCCATCAGGTGCGCGCTTCAGGCCGGCAACAGCAGATGCATCAGCGCCCAGAGCCTGAAGTTTTTTCAGCAGCGCGGGCGTGGCATTACCACTTGCGTCCAGTCCCACAGCGACGGGCATAAGCTTTTGTGAGACGGCCTTGTCAGCTGCCTGAGGCGCTACGGAAGTAATGTGCGCAGCCAGACGGCGCGGCGATGCAAACGATGTGAGCACCGCATCGGCACCGGCCAGCCCCTGCGACTTCAGCTGCTCCAGCAGCACACCGGCAAACGTGTCGCCGAGTTTTTTGAGCGCCTTGGGCGGCAGCTCTTCAACAAACAGTTCAACCAGAAGGTTCTTCGTCGTCATTTCTTATGCAGCCTTCTTGATCGTCGGAGTCATCTGTTCAACCCATTCGCGCGGCGCCATCGGGAAACCCAGGCGCTCGCGGCTTTCGAAATAACTTTGCGCGACGGCGCGCGCGAGATTGCGGATGCGGCCGATGTAGGCGGCACGTTCTGTCACAGAGATCGCACCGCGTGCATCCAGCAAATTGAAGCTGTGCGCCGCCTTCAGCACCTGCTCATACGCCGGCAGTGCGAGTTGCGCTTCAATCAGGTGTTTGGCCTGCTTTTCATGCGCCGTGAAAGCCGTGAACAGAAAGTCGGCGTCGCTGTGCTCGAAGTTATAGGTTGATTGCTCGACCTCGTTCTGCTTGTAGACATCGCCATAGCTGAGGCCTTCGGTCCAGGTCAGGTTGTAGACGTTGTCCACGCCCTGCAGGTACATGGCCAGGCGCTCAAGCCCGTAGGTGATCTCGCCAGTGATGGGTTTGCAGTCAATGCCGCCCACCTGCTGGAAGTAGGTGAATTGCGTGACCTCCATGCCGTTGAGCCAGACTTCCCAACCCAGACCCCAGGCGCCCAGCGTGGGGTTCTCCCAGTCGTCTTCAACAAAACGGATGTCGTTTTTCTTCAGATCGAAACCCAGGGCTTCAAGCGAGCCGAGGTACAGCTCAAGAATATTGGCTGGTGCAGGCTTGAGCACAACCTGGTACTGGTAGTAGTGCTGCAGGCGGTTGGGGTTCTCGCCGTAGCGGCCGTCCTTGGGGCGGCGGCTGGGCTGCACATAGGCGGCCTTCCAGGGCTCCGGGCCGAGCGCGCGCAAAAAAGTGGCGGTGTGCGAGGTGCCGGCGCCAACCTCCATGTCGTAAGGCTGCAAAAGCGCGCAGCCCTGGTCAGCCCAATAGGACTGCAGCTTCAGGATGATTTGCTGGAAAGTGAGCATAAGGTTTTATTGGTCGCGCATGAGGGCTGCGGTGACTTCAGGACGGGGCAAGCCGCCGTACCGCGAAACCCTCGATTTTACGGGGCAAACTGGTGCCCGCAGGCCCGTTCAGGCTTTGCCGCGCTTGCGCCCGGTCAGGGCTGACCCAAGCAGCACAATCACGATCAGGCCCCACCATGGCCACAGGCCCAGCCGGGACGCCCACCAGGCATAAGGGGTGATACCGCTGCGGCCTTCAACTTCAGCCACGAGTGCACCACGGGTATGCCTCGCCAGCAGATGGCTAACCTGCCCTGTGTAATCAATCACTGCGGTGGCACCGGTGTTGGTGGCACGCAGCATGGGCCGTTCAAACTCAAGCGCCCGCATGCGCGAGATATTGAGGTGCTGGTCAATCGCGATGGTGTTGCCAAACCAGGCGATGTTGCTGATGTTCACAAACATCGTCGGGCTGGCAGCCGGGTCGCGAAAGCGCGCGGCCAGCTCTTCACCGAACAGGTCTTCGTAACAGATATTGGGCGCCAGCCGCTGGCCCTGCCAGTCAAATGAGGGCTGGCTGACAGCGCCGCTGTTGAAGTCTGCCAGTGGAATGTTGACGATGGCCAGAAACCACTTGAACAAGGGATGCACAAACTCGCCGAAAGGCACCAGGTGGTGCTTGTCGTAGCGATAAACATCGTCGGCCATGCCTTTGCCTTCCACTGTTTGCGGCTTGATCGCAATGGCCGAATTGCTGTAACCCACCTGGCTGTTGCCGAGCGGAATACCAATGATGGCGGCGCTTGCGGGCGCCCCGGCTGGCGGCTTGACGAATCTGCGGAACAGGGTGCCCAAATAATCCGGCGGCAGTTGCGTGGGCAGCAGCGGAATGGCGGTCTCAGGCGTGACCACCAGCGAGGTGCTCGCCGCCATGAGCTGCTGGCCATACCAGTTGAGGGCATCAGGAATGCCTTTGCCACCCTGGAATTTTTCGTCCTGCGCAATATTGCCCTGCAGCAGCGTGACGGTGAACGGCCTGTGGCCTGCTGCTGCTGATGGATAGGCATTGGTAAAACGTGAAGCGCTGCCTGCATCCACACGAAGGGCAAAGCTGGCACCAGCCGCGACAGCCAGCCCCAACGCGATCAGCCCCGCATTCACCAGACGCGGCCGGAGCACCAGCCCTGCACCGGCAGCGGCAACAAAAGCGGCCCCGATGGTCAGCCCATGCACACCAACCAGCTTGGCGAGATTAGCAAACGGCCCATCAAGATGCGCATACCCGCCTTCACCCCAGGGGAAGCCCGTGAAAAATTCAACCCGCCCCAGCTCGGCCATCAGCCAAAGTGCCGCAAACAGAAGCGCACGTTGCGCCCGGTTAACGGGCGCGATGGCCACAAACAGGCCGCAGACAAAAGCGTAATAAAGCGCCAGAAAAGCCGCCAGCCCCACGATGGCAATCACGGCCAGCGGCGACGCCAGGCCGCCATAGGTGTGCAGTGAGATAAACAGCCACCACCAGGTGGCGCATTGCAGCGCCGTGGCAAACAGCCAGCCCAGAAAAGCCCCGCGCCTCCAGGTGCGGCAGTTGTCGAGGTAAAGGGCCAGTACCACCAGCGACAGGAGTTGCAGCCACCATACCGGCTGGCCCTGCGTCAAGCCGAAGGAAAACGGCCATGCAATGCCCAGCGCATGCGCGCACCCGGCGAGAAGGACGAGGGCAATCTGCAGGAATGAGGTGCCGCTGCGCGGCTTCGGCTGTGAAGCATGCTCAAGCAATGCCGGCAGGGTGGGCAAGGCGCCCGCCATGCTGTTGATCACGTCACGTGCCAATTTGCCGGGCTCGTCAGCGTGCTCAGGCCGCAGGCGCGACTGGCGAAACCTTGAACCAGCGTACCGCTCCGCCCTTGGTATGCAGCACGGTGAACTGCAGCCCGGACAGCGCGTAGTGCTCGCCGCGTTTGGGCACATGGCCCATTTCGTGGGCGACCAGGCCGCCTATGGTGTCGAAATCACTGTCCATCAGGGTGACGCCGAAGGCCTCGCTGACCCGCTCGATCGAAGTGTCACCGCTGACACGGTAGGTGCGGTCAGACAGGCCAAAAATGTCGCCTTCGTCTTCAGCGATGTCGAACTCATCCTCAATCTCGCCGACGATCTGCTCCAGCACGTCTTCAATCGTGATGAGGCCGGCGACACGGCCGAATTCGTCGATGACGATGGCCAGGTGATTGCGGTTGCCGCGAAACTCGCGCAGCAGGTCATTGAGGCCCTTGCTCTCGGGCACAAACACCGCCGGGCGCAGCAGGGCCTTGATGTTGAGCTCCGGCGCGCGCTGCAGCTTGAGCAAATCCTTGGCCATCAGGATGCCGAGGATGTTTTCCTTTTCGCCTTCATAAACGGGGAAGCGCGAGTGTGCGGTATCTATCACCAGGTGCAGCAGTTCGTCGAACGGTGCATCGATGTTGATCAGGTCCATGCGCGGGGCTGCGACCATCACGTCGCCAGCCGTCATGTCGGCCATGCGGATGACGCCTTCGAGCATCTCGCGGCTCTGGGCGCCTATGACTTCATTGTCCTGGGCTTCCACCAGCGTTTCGATCAGTTCGTCTTTCGAGTCCGGACCGGGGTGGAGCATTTCAGCGAGCTTCTGAAGGAAGCCGCGCTTGTCTTCATGCTTTGAAGACCTACTGGGGGGAATATCGGACACGGGCGGTGTTCGGTAGTTAGGGAAAGGCTAGTGTAGTGTCTTGAGATGACAGCTGCGAAGCAACAGCGAACGGCGCCCAATGCGCCAGTCTCTGAAATCAGGGACTGGAGCGTTCGCGGGAATCACGCACGCCACTTCTCACCTCTTGCACCATGGCCAGCAAATCCCAGAACTGCTTGGCCTGTACCTTCAGGCGGTAGTCGGTCTGGGCGATCTGCTCTTCGACCATCTCGGTCATGCGCGAGTCCATGTCGGCGGGCGGGAGCTTGAGGTAGGCCTCGCTCTCGGAGCCGTCGCGCTCGATGATGGCGCCGGCCTTGCGGGCGATGTTGAGCATGGCGGTGTTTTCGCTCAGCGCGTGGATGAACATCATGTCCACGCCTTCATTGCGTGCGTGCATCACGGCGCGGTCGAACAGTCGTGCGCCGTAGCCACGGCCGCGCGCACGCGCCAGCACCGACACACCGAACTCCGCGCAGCTTTTCAAATTGGGGTCGGTCGAGAATGCCAGATGCGCCATCGCAATCAGCTCAAGGCGGCGGTTGTAGATGCCGAAGATCTCGTCGCGCTCAAAATCCAGCCCGCTGACATAACGGCGAACCTGCTCGTCATTGGCGGCATAGCCAAAGCGCAGGTAGCGGTCATGCGCATCAAGCGACAAAAGATGAGTGGCAATGCGTTCGCCGTGGCTGGGGCCGATGGAGCGGATGGGCACCATCATCGCCGCATCATTCGGGCTGCGCCGGGTAATGACGCGGTCGCGCTCAGGCGTCTCCACCGGCGGGCGGAAAAATTCCCTGCTGGCGTGGAGAGAGGCTTTGAGAAAGGCACCGGGTGTGACCATGCGTCGAATATAAGGGTTATCCCTAGTTTTTTACAGTCCAGGGCTTTTGATCGCCATACCCCTGCCCTACCTCACAAAGCCCTCACGAAAGCACTTCAAGGCCAATATGGGCGTCGTTATCTGCTACCAAAAATATAGCACTCAGCCTTTTTTTGTGCTTGTCGGCCTTCACAAATTGGCATCAAAACCGGGAGCCCCGCCTAAATCTCTTCGCATCTTGGCCCGGGATGCCGCGCCTGACAATCCCCTTTTGCCCACCTTGAACATGGTCGGGAGCCGGTACTGCACCCGGCTTGCTATCGAAATAATAGCTGTTCACGCTTGTATCTATTGGTCTGGAGGCCGATTTGATGCTCTAAAAGTGCCTTTTGACGCGATTTTTTACTGTTTTTCGTCAATTTTCGTCGCCTGAAACCCTGTCAAAATCATTTTTTAACGTATACATTAAATTATTAACATTTACGGCAAAATTTTGACTAGACGGGCACTGCGGTGGTTGCCTTGACCCGATCCAGCACAAAACTGGTCTTGCAGTCCTGCACACTGGGGTGCTTGAGCAGCGTGTCCATCACAAAGCGGCTGTAATGCGCCATGTCCTCGACCACCACGCGCAGGAAGTAGTCCATCTCGCCGGTCAGGGCCGCGCATTCGACCACCTCGGGCCAGGCCTGCACACTGGCACGAAACAAATCCATGGGGTTGCGCTTGTGGCTTTCGGTGTGCTTTTCCAGCCGCACACTGAGGTAAGCGGTCAGTGCCAGCCCCACCTTTTCGGGTTTGACCAAGGCGACGTAGCGGTCAATGACCCCGCTTTCCTCCAGCCGCTTGACCCGGCGCAGCACCGCGCTGGGCGACAGGCTGACCTGCTCGGCCAGCTGGTCATAGGTGGCGCGGCCATCAGCCTGCAAACTGCGCAAAATCTGCCTATCGAGCTTGTCCAATGTTTCCATGATTGGTATTTTGCAGGATTACTGCGAATTCTCCGATACCCACACTTCAATACGCAGAAAAACTGCCCGGCCGCGCCACTAAAGTCCATAAATACCTTTTGGAGACAGCCATGAACGCACCCGAATCCCTCTCATTTGAAACCGGCCAGGCTTGGGACAACCCGATGGGCACCGCCGGTTTTGAATTTATTGAATACGCCGCGCCAGACCCGAAGGCCATGGGCGAGGTCTTCAAGCAGATGGGTTTCACGCCAATTGCCCGGCACCGCCACAAGAACGTGACGCTGTACCGCCAGGGCGGCATCAATTTCATCATCAATGCCGAGCCTGATTCGTTCGCCCAGCGTTTTGCGCGCCAGCACGGCCCCAGCGTCTGCGCCATTGCGTTTCGTGTGCAGGATGCCAAGGCGGCCTATGAGCGCGCCATCTCGCTAGGCGCCTGGGGTTATGCCGACACGGCGGGCCCGGGCGAGCTGAACATCCCGGCCATCAAGGGCATCGGCGACTCCATCATTTATTTCATCGACCAGTGGCGCGGCAAGAACGGCGCGCAGCCGGGTGATATCGGCAACATCGGTTTTTACGATGTCGACTTCAAGCCCCTGCCCGGCGTCACGGCCGACGCACTGAACCCGGTCGGCAACGGCCTGACCTACATCGACCACCTCACGCACAACGTGCATCGCGGCCGCATGGACGAGTGGGCCGGGTTTTACGAGCGGCTGTTCAACTTCCGCGAGATTCGCTACTTCGACATTGAAGGCCAGGTCACCGGCGTGAAAAGCAAGGCCATGACCAGCCCCTGCGGCAAGATACGCATCCCCATCAATGAAGAAGGCAATGAAAAGGCCGGCCAGATCCAGGAGTACCTGGACAAATACCATGGCGAAGGCATACAGCACATTGCCATGGGCAGCAACGATTTGCTGAAGACGGTAGACCAGTTGCGTGCCAACGGCGTGAAGCTGCTGGACACCATAGACACGTATTACGAGCTGATCGACAAACGCATTCCCGGCCACGGCGAAGACGTCGCCGCGCTACAACAGCGCAAAGTACTTGTGGATGGCAAAAAGGGCGCGCTGCTGCTGCAGATCTTCAGCGAGAACCAACTCGGGCCCATCTTTTTCGAGTTCATACAGCGCAAGGGCGATGACGGGTTTGGCGAGGGCAACTTCAAAGCCTTGTTTGAAAGTATCGAACTCGATCAAATGCGCCGCGGCGTCCTGGAAAAGGCATGAGCGAAAACGCAGTTGTTCAACCAGCGGTGTATGGTGCCAGTGACCGGCCGCCGCGAGGTGACTACGGCCGCGAAGGCCAGGTCAACGCCGACTACACCTGCCCGCAAAATTACGCCGCCTACACCAGCGCCGATCACGAAACCTACAGCCGCCTGTACAAGCGCCAGTCGGCGCTGCTGCCGGAACTGGCGTGCGACGAGTTCATCGCTGCACTGCCATCGCTGGGTGTGTCTGAGCGCATTCCGCGTTTTGAAGATATCAACAGCAAGCTGTTCAAGGCCACAGGCTGGGAAGTGGTGGCGGTGCCGGGGCTGATTCCCGAAGTGCCCTTCTTCACCCTGCTGGCCAACCGCAAGTTTCCGGTAACGGACTGGATACGCAAGCCGGAAGAGTTCGACTACATCGTTGAGCCGGATATTTTTCACGACCTGTTCGGCCATGTGCCGCTTCTGTTCGACCCGGTGTTTGCCGACCACATGCAAGCCTATGGGGCCGGGGGGCTGAAAGCGCACCGGCTGGGCGCCTGCGAACAGCTGTCGCGCCTCTACTGGTACACGATTGAATTTGGCCTGATGCGCCAGCGTGGCGAGATCCGGGCTTATGGTGCGGGTATTTTGAGTTCAGCTGGCGAGCTGGCTTACGCCGTCAAAAGCGCGGAGCCGCAGCGCATCATGCTTGAGGTTTTACGCGCCATGCGCACGCGCTACAGGATTGACAGCTACCAGCAGACCTACTTTGTAATCGACAGCTTCCAGCAGCTGTTTGACATGACGGCGCCTGACTTTACGCCGCTGTACCAGCAGCTTCGCGGCATGAAAGAACTTGCCGCAGATGAGCCCCTGCCCGGTGACACCGCTGCAGGCACAAGCGCCTGAGCCGGGTTAAAGCCAGTTGTCAAGAACGGCCCGGGTCTTGTCCCAGTAGGCCCGAAGCCGCTCGAGTTCCTGCGCCGCGTTGACCGGAACAATGCCGTTCTTGGCATGCGCCTCAAGGCCCATGGCCACTGATTGCATCGCCACCGCACCCACATTGCCCGCAGCACCCACCATGGCGTGGCTGGCCCATGACAGCGCCTGCGCATCGTCAGCCCTGATGGCATCGCCAATCGCATCAAGCTTTGCCGCAGCGTCAGTCCTGAACAGCGCAATCACCTCGCGCGTCATGGTGAGGTCTTCGTCGTCAAATTCCCTGAACTGCGCCAGCCGCTCGAAATCCATGAGCTCGGGTTCCTTGTCGCTGCCTGTGCTGTCTGGCTGCGGCGCTGTCTCGACCGCGCTGACCATTGAACCCACGCCTGGCTGATTTATCCAGCGCTCCAGCGCCTGCGTGAGTGAGGCCACATAGAGCGGCTTGGTCAGGTAATCGTTCATACCCGCTTCCATGCAGCGGGCGCGGTCTTCAGACGAAGCCCCTGCAGTCAGGCCTATGACTGAAGGCGAGGCCTTGCCCAGCAGCGACTGGATTTCCTGCGTGGCCTGCAGGCCGTTCATGCGCGGCATGTTCACATCCATCAGCACCGTGCCGAATTGCCGGCCGGCCGCATGAGCCCTTGCCACGGCCTCAAGCGCCTCTTGCCCATCAAGGGCCGTCTCAGACGGGTAACCCAGGCGCTGCAGCATTGCGCATGCGACCTTGAGGTTGACCGCGTTGTCATCGACCACCAGCACAGTGCTTTTTGCGACCGCTGACTCGCTTGCAGAAGCAGGAAGCTCTGCGGCGGCCTTGATTCCACCCTGGGTGGCGATGCAGCGGGCCATGGTGTCAAAAAGCTGTTTTTGCCGTGTGGGTTTGAGCAGGCGCGCCGCAAACAACTGGGCCGCTTCGTGGCCCGGCGGCATGAAGCCGGATGTGAGCAGCACCAGTGGAACGCCAGCCCAGGCAGGTTTCGCCTTGAGGGTTTCAGCCAGCGTGACACCATCCATCTCCGGCATGTGCATGTCGGTGATGATCACATCGGGCAAACGCCCCTCACCCTGCGCGATCGCCATCAGTTGCAGGGCTTTTTCGCCCGACTCTGCACCGACGACCTGCATGCCCCACAGCTCCAGCTGGCGCGTAAGGACACGAATGTTGGTTTCATGGTCATCCACCACCAGCGCGTGGCGGCCCTGGAGCATGGTGGCATCGACCGCGCCCAGCATGGCCGGCAATTGCGCCAGCGGCGCCTCCACGGTAAACCAGAACGAAGACCCCTTGCCCTGCACGCTGTCCACACCGATCTGCCCGCCCATCAGCTCGACCAGGCGTTTGCAGATCGCCAGCCCCAGGCCCGTGCCGCCGTATTTACGTGTAGTAGAGGTATCGACCTGGACAAAAGCTTCAAACAGGGCGCCGACACGGTCTGCGGGAATGCCAATGCCCGTGTCGTTGACACGGAACTCGAGCGATGCGTAACCCGGCCGCCCGGAAGACTCTGGCTCAAGCCGCCGCACATGAACCGACACCTCGCCTTTTTCGGTGAACTTGATGGCGTTGTTGATCAGGTTGATAAGCACCTGGCGCAATCGCGTGATGTCGCCCAGCACGGCATCAGGCACCGCCGGCTGGCCGTTGATGGCTGTTTCGGGCACATCAATGATGAGTTCCAGGCCTTTCTCGCGCGCACGCGATGCGGCGATGTCGCAGGCCTCTTCAACGGCACCGCGCGGGCTCAGCGGCTCGGATTCGAGCTCCAGCTTGCCGGATTCGATCTTGGAGAAATCAAGGATGTCGTTGATCACGCCGAGCAGCTGGTCGCTCGACAGGCGTATGGTCTGCAGGTAGTCAGCCTGCTCTTCGTCAAGCCGCGTCTCGGCCAGCAGCGTGCTCATGCCCAGCACGCCATTGAGCGGTGTGCGAATCTCATGGCTCATGGTCGCCAGGAAAGCCGCCTTTGCTTTGGCTGCCTGCAGGGCCTCTTCACGCGAGGCTTCGAGCTGCTCGGTGCGCCGGGCAACGCGGTCTTCAAGGTGCTGGTTGGCCTCTTCAATCGCTTCGGTCTTGGCATGCACTTCGCGGCGGTAGCTTTCCAGTTGCTCCGCGCTGTCATGCAACACATGGGAGAGGTCGCGCACCTCTGCAATCCAGGTGGTCTTGTCGATATCAGGAACCTCACCGGCGCCTATGCGCTGCGCCGCCGCGCCCAGCAGCGCCAGCCGGCGCCCCAGGCGCTGCGCCACAAACAGCGCGAGCACGCCGCCCAGCAGCAGCACTGCGGCAATCACGCCCATCGAGAACAGGAGCGCACGGTGAGTGGCAGCCGTAAAGTCGCTCTCGGGCGCAGCAACCACCAGGGTCCAGCGCAAGCCAAGTTCGTCGCCAAAAGGCCGCCGTATGGCGATCAATGCGTCACCATCCATGGGCAGGCGGTCCAGCGACACGGAACGGTCTACAAAGCCTTGGGTCATCACGGCATCAGATGACTTTTTGCGCAGGCCTTCACGCAGGGCCAGGTAGCTGGTGCGAATAACAGAGTTGCGGCTGTCATCAGGCCGTACGCGCTCAAGGCTGCCAGACTGCTCCCTGTAAAGCGCATCGCCCGCAGAGGTTGCGACCAGCAGGCCGCGCTCGTCCACCAGATAGGCCGCACCGTGAGAACTGATGCGCTGCGTGCGCAGAAAATCCGCGAGCCGCTGCAGGTGCAGATCTGTGGCAAACACCCCTGCGGCTCCTGAAAAATCGTCATAAATGGGTTGTGACAGCGTGATCACCAGCTGTTTTTGTTTTGAGGAGATATAGGCCGGTGAGAACACCCGGCCGCCGGCACGCAGAGCCTCCTGGTACCACGCGCGGGTACGGGGCTCGTAGCTGCCCGGTTCATCAGGGAGTGGCACGGAGCGGTCCCCCGGCTGGCTCGCAAGAAAGAACTTGCGTGGATTGACGGCGCCGCCGCCGACCTCCCGCACACTGACTTCTGCGCCACGCGGAGTCTGCTCAACTCCAAAAAAATTTCCCCTGACAGTGGCCAGGTACAGGAAAGGCACGGCGGGGGCCTGACGGGTCAAGGCGAAGGCCATGGGTTCAAAAAGCGCCGGCCGTTCAAGCCATGTTCTGGCCTGGCGAGTCTGCTGCGCATTCATCGTGGGTGGAAACAGCCCGTTCATGATGACGTGGGCCTGTTGCAGGTGGTTCTCGGTTTCAGTCTGCACCCTCAGCGCGACGCTGCCCATCACCTGGTTGGCAAGCTCTCCGACCGCCTGCGTGCTGCTGCGCGCCAGCAGCCAGGTCACCACAACTGCAGGCAGCAGCGCAAACAACAGCAAGCTCACAACCAGAATGCTGCGAAGTGAAAACGAAGGCCGGCGGCTCTGCCTGGGCGGCGGGTTGAACATGGTGGGCTCTACCGCAACGTCAGGTAGCGATCGAGAGCAGTTCAGCTGCATCCATGGGCATGCTGCGGCCAGGCAGGTTCACCATGGCACGCCCCCCGGTACGTACAGCGCCGGTGATGCCGCGCAGCATGGGAACACTGGCAATCACGGTCCACCCCATAACGGCTGCCTGTTTTTGAAGTAGCAGGGTCGAATTCACGGCATCCCCAACAGGCAAGAGTCTGGTCTCACCATGCAGCGGGTCCTGCAGTTTGGCCAGCGTCACCGGGCCGCTGTGCAGGGCAACGCTGACCGTGAACGGCGGCAAATGGCGATGCGAAAAACTGCTTTCAAGATATTTGTGTACCCGCCTGCCTGCATCGACCAGCCCGAGTGCCGCACGCGCAGCGCGCAGCCCGTGATTGACAGACAGGGTGTCAGCGCTGTCCACAAAAACGGCCAGCAAAGCCTCACCGACAAACTGCATATGCCGGGCACCGAAGAGATGAACGGTGTCGCCGGCATTGTTGTAGAACCGCCTGACGGTGTCACTCAGCTCCTCGGTCGTCAGCGTCTCTGCCAGGGCTGCGTAGTTCAGCACATCCACAAACAACAGCGTGGCGCTGTCGAATTTTTCATCAGCGCCGTCGCCGTCTCCGGAAGGCCACTTCTCGCTGAGTTCTGCAGCCAGCTTGCGCTCATAAAGCCGTGCGAGCTGGTGTTTCTGCTCTTCGAGGGCCCATGTCACGGCGGAGTCCACAGCAGTGGCAGTTGCTGCGGCACGCATCTCGCGCCGGTTAAGCTGGGCAGAGGCAGCTTCGCGCAACTCCCCGGGCCGGAAGGGCTTGGTGATGTAGTCGTCTGCGCCGCTCGTCATGCCTATACGCATGTGGGCGCGCTCCTGCAGCGATGTCAGCAAAATGACCGGGATCTCGGCGATGGCGGCGTCTGCGCGCAGGGCCTGCAGCATCGCAAAACCATCCATCACCGGCATCTGGATGTCGCTGATCACCAGGTCGGGCTTGTGCTCGCGCACCAGCGACAGTCCCTCCGCGCCGTTATCGGACGACAGGACATCGTATCCATCCTTCTTGAGGACCGAGGCCACCAGCATGCGGGTGGCTGCGTCGTCCTCCATCAGCACTATCAGCGGCATCTTGAAATATTTGTTCTGTACAAGCCGCAAGCTTACACAAGTTGCAGACCTGCAGACTCAACGTTTGCTTACATCCAGCAGCGCCAGCGTCACCGTCATGACCTCAGGTAGAAATGCCATCTGCACATGCGCGGCACCCCGTACCAGCCTGTTGTCGGCACCTGGCAACGTCGCTGTCGATGTGGGAAAAACTATGTTGTCGGTATTGGAGTACCAGCAGGTGAAGCGGGTATGGCGTTCCGGATGCATGCCGTCATCAAGTTCCCCAAGCCAGTCGGACAGCAAACGCATCTGCAGCCCATTGTGCCCATGGCCAAAACGGGCCAGCCAGGTTCCCCGGTGCGGCGTGCCTATGGTGACGACGTGCCGCACCCGCGCCTCACTGCGGTGCGCCTTGAGCCAGGCCCGTGCGGCCAGGCCACCCATGCTGTGGCACACCAGCAGCGGCGGCACGCCTGTAGCTTCTGTCACCTGACGCACAGCCGCATCGATCTGCGGAGCGTAGTCGTCAATGGATCCGAATATGGGCTCCAGGCTGACTGCTTCGAACACGCGCCCCTGTTCCTGCAGGCGCTCAAGCCAGGGCGTCCACAGGCCGCGGTTACAAAAAAAACCGTGGATGAAGACCACGCCCGGTTGACCGCGCATGGCACTGGAAGCAACAAGCTTGTCAGGTATGGCGAAAGTGCGAAAGGGCTGGCGCCAGCAGAACACGCGCGGCGCGGTCAGCGTTTCCCCCAGCCATGCAGAGGCCAGCTCTGCCCAGGTCGGCTGTGGCGCAGGGTCGCGCTTGTTGATAAAGCGCAGCAGCAGAAACTCAAGCGCAAGGAAGGCGGTATAACCCATCACGATCACAACAAAACCAGCGACAGCCAGCAGCGGCGACGTGTTACACCAGTAAAACAGCCAGCCCAACGCAAGGGCAAGGAGGGACAGCGTGATGACTCTTTGTAGATTGGCCAGCATGAGATTCGAGCACACGCCCTTGACGAACGGAGTGCGTAAAACTATAGATCAGGCCAGCGTAACATCCTGCCCGGTCAGCCGTTTGGCCAGGCCCTGCGCCAGCCGGTTGACGGCACCATAGACTGAAAGCTGGGGGTTGGCGCCTATGCTGGTCGGAAAGATGGACCCGTCGTGTACAGACAGATTGTCTATCTGCCAATGCACACCGTCGGGTCGAACCACCCCCTGGTGCTCCGTGGCGGCCAGCCCGCAGCCTCCCATCACATGCGCACTGACGACCTTGGTCAGCATGGGCTTCATGGGCAGTGCGTTGACCGCATCACGCGCCTCGTTCCATGCCGAGTAGGAACGCGCCATTTCGTGCAAGGGCAACACCTGTTTTGCGCCAGCGGCAAACTGTATTTCCATCATCGAAAGCAAGGCACGGCGGCCGCCATCCATTACGAAGTCTGTCAGCGGGTAGTCCAGCAATGCCGACCCGTCGCCTCGCAACTTCACCTGGCCGCCAGGTGCTTCATCATGAAAGCCATCGCGCAGGAGCGCCAGCAGTGTGTGGTTGTGCGGAAACGATTTGAGGAGATCATGCTGGCCCTGGCCCATGCCCGGAACGGTGGAAGCAAAGATCACCGGGTGCAGGGGAGGTGCCTCCAGCTTGTAGCCGATGGGCCCATCAACAGGCTGGGTTTCGAGGAAATGGTCGGTGTAGATCGACTGGGGTGCGCCATTCCAGGCTTCTACCTTTTGGTCGAACACCGCAGACGACATCACCACCGGGTGCAGAAATGTCCTTTGACCCAAACGGCCATGCGGGTCAGGCGCACCCGAGCGTAACAACACCGCTGGCGAGTTGATGGCGCCCCCGGCCAGCACAAAATGTTTTGCCTTGGATCCGGATCGTCTGCGACGGGGAACCACCCTGCTTGCCAGATGCCAAAGGCTTGCAGATCAATGCGGTAACCCGGCCATTGGAAAGTTCAAATTGGTCGGCGCGGGTTTCGGTCAGCAGTTGCGCGCCCTGGTCCAGCGCGGCCGGAATGGTGGTGACCAGCATGGATTGCTTGGCGTTGGTCGGGCAACCCAGGCCGCATGATCCCAGGTTCCAGCAAGCCTTGACATTGCGCGAGATAACTAAAGAGGCAATGCCCAGCTTTGCAGCCCCACGCCGCAGCAAATCATTGTTTTCATTCGGCGTGACCAGCCAGGGCTGTATGTTCAGGCGGCGTTCGGCCTGTGCGAAATACGGGGCGAGGCCCTCGACACTGTAGTCCTTGAGGCCATACCTTTCCTGCCAGAACTTCAGCGTTGTCGCTGGTGTGCGGAAGGAACTGGTCCAGTTAACGGTCGTTGAACCACCTACGCAACGGCCCTGGAGGATGTTGATGGCCTTGTCTGCGGTCTTGCGCGCAGCGCTTTCCTGGTACAACGACGGATAGGCTTCGGATTCTTTCTGGTTGAAGTCGCTGCTGCTTTTGAGCGGCCCCTCTTCAACCATGACAACTTTCAGGCCTGCCTTGACCAGCAGTTCAGCGGTAACTCCCGCGCCCGCACCGGTACCGATGATGGCAACGTCGCAGGTGATGCTCTCGGGAGCGGCGGGCAGCGGGGCCGCCATAAACCTTCCATCCGCGTTTGATGCCGTCCTTGATCGGGTCCTGCAATTGGCTCATGTTCTTCGGTGCGTCAGATCTTGGTGGGGCCGGGGTAACCCAGCAAGGCCCAACTGGCGGGCTCTGAAAAATAGGCGCCGGCCGTGATGTCATGCAATGCCGCATAGGCCTGTTGCCGCAAGGCCAGCGATGAAATCCGCATGCCCTGCAGCGCGGCTTGTACATCAGCCACACTGGCGTCCGCCCAGGGCGTACCCAGGCCAGCCAACGCATGGCGGCCGGCGGTACTTGCGAGCACCGATAACAGCTGGGACAACTCGTCCTGCGCATGCGATGGCAGGGCGCCTATCAACACGTCGATACGCCTCAGCAGGCCATCAATTGCCGCGCGGCGGGCTACTGGTTCCGCAGGCAGGGTTTTGTCGAGGACTGCTGAGCTGACAGCACAAAATACGATACGGCCGGGTGCACTGAGAAAACCTTGTGTCAAGCCCGGCTGGATCAAGGCAGCTGTGCCACCCGCAATCAGAAGGACTGCGCTGGCGGTAACGCCCAACTTGAGGAGGGTTCTTCTCTGCATCGTTTGAGTTTCGCACGGGGCTGGCTGGTTTCTATAGACCTTCATACCTAGATAAACTCCGGGTTTGTATGGACCCAACAGCCACCCGGATTCACGAAGCCCTGCAGGCAGTTGCGATGCTTCGTGCGCAGCATCTTGCTGACAGTGAACTGCTGCAGGCAAGCGCTGATGTCAAGCGTTTCCAGGCCAGGCGCTTTCGCGCAACATATGCCGACGTTCTCGCCAGTCCCAGGTACAAAACTGCAGCTGCATTTTTCTTGCATGAGCTGTACAGCGACAGGGACTATGCGGAGCGCGACCAGCAGTTCGCACGCATCGCGAGCACCATCGCAAAGCTGTTTCCCCAGGCAGTGGTCAATACCGCTGCGGCACTTGCAGAGGTGCACGCACTCACTGAACAACTGGATGACCTGATGGCACGGCAATGGCTGGCATCGTTGAAATCAGCACCAGAGCTGGATGAGAACATGCGCTACATCGCCTGCTGGCGGCAGGTAGGCGACATGCAGGCACGGCACAAACAGCTTGAGGTTGTGCTGCTGCTCGGCAGGGAATTGAACCGGCTGACACGAATGCCAGGCCTGCGCACGCTGCTCAAAATGATGCGGCATCCGGCGGCGGTCGCTGGCTTGAGCTCACTGCAGGGGTTTCTTGAAGCCGGGTTTGATGCCTTCGCGGGCATGCGCGGTGCGGATGATTTTCTCAAGCTCATCGAGGTGCGCGAAACCGAGTGGATCGCAACGCTCTTCGACGATGACACTGTCACCTGCGAGACCAAATTGGGCAATTTGCTCGGCTCATACCCCTCATCCTGAAGCTGCATCAGGGCAAGCCCCATACAGTTTTCAGCGCATGAACTCCACAATGCCCTGAAGGAGTTTTGTATGAACAGGCATTGGCTCAAGAGTTACCCGCAAGGCGTCGCACACGACATTGACACGGAGAAGTTCCAGTCCCTCAACCAGCTGCTGGAGGACTCTTTCAAGAAGAACGCCGCAAAACCGTTTTCGGTTTGCATGGACCGCTGGATGTCTTATGGACAGCTGGACGAGTTGTCATCCTCACTGGGTGCCTGGCTGAAGGGTCTGGGGCTTGAACCGGGTTCACGCGTGGCGATCATGCTGCCCAATATCCCGCAGTTCGCAGTCACCATGTCCGCCATACTTCGTGCGGGTTACACCTGCGTCAATGTCAACCCGCTTTACACGGCACGCGAGCTGGAGCACCAGCTCAAGGACTCCGGTGCGACGTCCATTGTCATTCTTGAAAACTTTGCCTGCACGCTGGCCGAGGTCATAGAACGCACACCGGTCAAAAACGTGGTGATGACGTCAATGGGTGACCTGCTCGGGTTCTGGTATGGCCACTGGATTACTTTTGCAGTGCGCCACCTGGCCAAACTCGTGCCGGCATACAAGCTGCCTCTTGGCGACGGCCGTGTGGTGACGTCGTTTAATACTGCGATCAGTGAAGGTTCTCGCCTGGCGCTCAAGCCTGCCCGCACTACCCTCGATTCCGTAGCCTTCCTGCAATATACCGGCGGCACCACCGGGTTGTCGAAGGGCGCCGTGCTGACGCATCGCAACATAGTCGCGGCGGTACTGCAGGCCGAAGAATGGTTTACGCCTGCACTCAAGCGGATAGGTGATGTCAGCAACACCAACAACATCGCAGCATTGCCGCTGTATCACATCTTTGCGCTGACACTTTGCCTGCTCAATATGCGCTGGGGAGCGCACCTGACACTGATTCCGAACCCGCGCGATTTCGGCAAGTTCATTGAAGTGCTCAAGAAACGTCCCTTCCACATGCTGCCGGCAGTGAACACGCTGTTCAATGCTTTGTTGCAACATCCGCAATTCAAGACAATTGATTTTTCAAGCCTGTGCGTTTCGCAAGCCGGCGGAATGGCAGCATCGGAAGGCACGGCGAAGCACTGGGCACAGGCCACGGGAAGCACGATGATCGAAGGCTGGGGCATGAGCGAAACGTGCGCAATCGGCACCAACAACCCCGTAACAAACACACATTTCACCGGAAACATCGGCCTGCCTTTACCTGGAATTGACATCGCGATAAAGGACGATGACGGCAATTCATTGCAGGTTGGCGAATCTGGTGAGATCTGCATCAAGGGTCCGCAGGTGATGACGGGCTACTATCGCCAGCCGGAAGAAAATTTGAAGGCATTTACTCCTGATGGATTTATGCGTACAGGCGACATTGGCATCATGGACGAGGCCGGCTACACCAAAATCATCGATCGAAAGAAGGACATGATCATCGTGTCCGGATTCAATGTGTTTCCCAACGAGCTTGAAAACATCATTTCGCTGTGCCCCGGTGTTGTTGAGTGTGCGGCTGTTGGTGTTGCAGACCAGAGCCAGGGCGAAGCAATCAAGGTTTTTATTGTCAAAAACGACCCCACCTTGACCGAAGATGACGTGAGCGCGTATTGCAAGCAGCATTTCACGGGCTACAAACGTCCCAAATACATTGAGTTTCGCGACGATTTGCCCAAAACAAATGTTGGAAAGATACTGCGGCGGGAATTGCGCACGTCGGCCTGACACCTATACGGGCATCTTTGCCTGAGATCTTGATGAATTCGCTGAATTTTCCGGCCGGCATGCATGTTTTCGAGCGTGGCTGGCTTTCTTCGAACAACATTCTGTTTGCCGATGGGGATCAAACCCTGCTGGTAGACAGCGGCTACACCACCCATTCGTCACAAACAGTCGCATTGGTGGAGTCTGTTTTGGGCACGCGACCCCTCGATATCCTGGTCAACACTCATTTGCACAGCGATCATTGCGGTGGCAATGCAGCGCTTCAGGCTCGCTACGAAAATCTGCAGACATTAATACCGCCCGGCCAGGCCGCTCATGTGGCTGTTTGGGATCCGGTTGCCTTGACCTATCAGCCGACCGGCCAGCTGTGTCCACTATTTTCATTCTCCAGAAAGCTGGAGCCAGGTATTGAAATGAGTTTCGGCTCATCGAAATGGCAAATCCACTCTGCCCCTGGACATGACCCGAACTCTTTGATCTTTTTTGAGGCGTCCAAAAGACTATTGATATCAGCAGATGCGCTTTGGCAGAACGGCTTCGGTGTTGTGTTTCCGGAGCTTGAGGGTGAAAAGGCTTTCGATGAAGTGGGGTCGACGCTGAATCTAATAGAGCGGCTCAACCCTTTGATCGTCATACCTGGCCATGGAACTGTCTTCAACTACTGCCCGGGCGTACTGGAAACTGCGAGACGCCGGCTGGATTCCTTTGTTGCCAACCCACTGAAGCATGCGCACCACGCATCAAAGGTGTTGCTCAAATTCAAATTGCTTGAAACCCAGCGGCAAACCTTCGACGAATTTGTGATTTGGGCCACGGACACAGCGTACCTCACACAGATTAGAGCGCGTTTTTTTACATCAACGCCAATAGATGTCTGGATCGAGCAGCTGTGTGATGAGCTTTGCAAATCAGGTGTCGCGGCGCGTGACGATATATACATCTACAACACCTGACGACAACGTCGCAACTGGTACACCGCTCCGCCCTTCGGGGATTTTTTTGATTTCAGAGTTTGCTGGTAGAAAAGCCTGACGTTGATCCAACGTTGCGCGAGGTTGTTTTAATCAGCTCAGTGGCCAGCAGCAAAAAATACAAAAGCCCACAAAAGAAAATTTTTGCGGGCTTTTTTACATTTATGGCTCTGCTGTAGGGTCGAACAAAAACCAATCGGCAAAAGAAAAAGCCCAGTTGATCAAAAATCAACTGGGCGTTCCTTGCTGTAAGAGCCTGACGATGTCCTACTTTCACACGGGAATCCGCACTATCATCGGCGCTAAGTCGTTTCACTGTCCTGTTCGGGATGGGAAGGAGTGGTACCAACTTGCTATGGTCATCAGGCATAACTGGTTGACAGATTGTCCAAAGAACAATCCATCGAATTCATAGAGTAAATCAGCTTTTATTAGTAACGCACATCTCGCTGGAGATGCGTCTTTTGAATGCGTCAACTTGGCATAACAACCCTGACTAATCTTTTTAAGACTGCCAAAGTTATAGGGTCAAGCCGCACGAGCAATTAGTATCAGTTAGCTTAACGCATTACTGCGCTTCCACACCTGACCTATCAACGTCCTGGTCTTGAACGACTCTTTAGGGGGCTCAAGGCCCCGGCAGATCTAATCTTGAAACGAGTTTCCCGCTTAGATGCTTTCAGCGGTTATCTCTTCCGAACTTAGCTACCCGGCAATGCCACTGGCGTGACAACCGGTACACCAGAGGTTCGTCCACTCCGGTCCTCTCGTACTAGGAGCAGGCTTCCTCAAATCTGCAGCGCCCACGGAAGATAGGGACCAAACTGTCTCACGACGTTTTAAACCCAGCTCACGTACCTCTTTAAATGGCGAACAGCCATACCCTTGGGACCGGCTACAGCCCCAGGATGAGATGAGCCGACATCGAGGTGCCAAACACCGCCGTCGATATGAACTCTTGGGCGGTATCAGCCTGTTATCCCCAGAGTACCTTTTATCCGTTGAGCGATGGCCCTTCCATACAGAACCACCGGATCACTATGTCCTGCTTTCGCATCTGCTCGACTTGTCAGTCTCGCAGTTAAGCACGCTTATGCCATTGCACTATTATCACGATGTCCGACCGTAACTAGCGTACCTTCGAACTCCTCCGTTACACTTTGGGAGGAGACCGCCCCAGTCAAACTGCCTACCATGCACTGTCCCCGATCCAGATAATGGACCTAGGTTAGAACCTCAAACACACCAGGGTGGTATTTCAACGTTGGCTCCACCGAGACTAGCGTCCCGGCTTCAAAGCCTCCCACCTATCCTACACAGATCTGTTCAAAGTCCAATACAAAGCTACAGTAAAGGTTCATGGGGTCTTTCCGTCTTTCCGCGGGGAGATTGCATCATCACAAACATTTCAACTTCGCTGAGTCTCAGGAGGAGACAGTGTGGCCATCATTACGCCATTCGTGCAGGTCGGAACTTACCCGACAAGGAATTTCGCTACCTTAGGACCGTTATAGTTACGGCCGCCGTTTACTGGGACTTCAATCAAGAGCTTGCACCCCATCATTTAATCTTCCAGCACCGGGCAGGCGTCACACCCTATACGTCGACTTTCGTCTTAGCAGAGTGCTGTGTTTTTAATAAACAGTTGCAGCCACCGATTTTTTGCAGCCTCATTGGGCTCCCCAAGTAAATGGTTCACCTACTAAAGGCACACCTTCTTCCGAAGTTACGGTGTCAATTTGCCGAGTTCCTTCTCCTGAGTTCTCTCAAGCGCCTTAGAATACTCATCTCGCGCACCAGTGTCGGTTTGCGGTACGGTCGTGTGTAGCTGAAGCTTAGTGGCTTTTCCTGGAAGCAGGGTATCACTCACTTCGTCTGCAAGCAGACTCGTTATCACTCCTCATCTAAGCCCGGCGGATTTACCTACCAGGCACGACTACAAGCTTGAACCAACATATCCAACAGTTGGCTGAGTTAACCTTCTCCGTCCCCACATCGCACTACACATCGGTACAGGAATATTGACCTGTTTCCCATCAGCTACGCATCTCTGCCTCGCCTTAGGGGCCGACTCACTCTACGCCGATGAACGTTGCGTAGAAAACCTTGCGCTTACGGCGAGGGGGCTTTTCACCCCCTTTAACGCTACTCATGTCAGCATTCGCACTTCTGATACCTCCAGCAGGGTTTACACCACCACCTTCACAGGCTTACAGAACGCTCTCCTACCACTTGCAATAAATTGCAAATCCGCAGCTTCGGTAACTGGCTTAGCCCCGTTACATCTTCCGCGCAGGACGACTCGATCAGTGAGCTATTACGCTTTCTTTAAATGATGGCTGCTTCTAAGCCAACATCCTGACTGTTATAGCCTTCCCACTTCGTTTCCCACTTAGCCAATTTTAGGGACCTTAGCTGGCGGTCTGGGTTGTTTCCCTCTTGAGTCCGGACGTTAGCACCCGGTGCTCTGTCTCCCAAGCTGTACTCATCGGTATTCGGAGTTTGCATTGGTTTGGTAAGTCGCCATGACCCCCTAGCCAAAACAGTGCTCTACCCCCGATGGTAATACTTGAGGCACTACCTAAATAGTTTTCGGAGAGAACCAGCTATTTCCAAGTTTGTTTAGCCTTTCACCCCTATCCACAGCTCATCCGCTAGTTTTGCAACACTAGTCGGTTCGGACCTCCAGTGCGTGTTACCGCACCTTCATCCTGGCCATGGATAGCTCACTTGGTTTCGGGTCTACACCCAGCGACTGATCGCCCTATTCGGACTCGATTTCTCTACGGCTACCCTATTCGGTTAACCTTGCCACTGAATGTAAGTCGCTGACCCATTATACAAAAGGTACGCAGTCACCCCTTGCGAGGCTCCTACTTTTTGTAAGCACACGGTTTCAGGATCTATTTCACTCCCCTCCCGGGGTTCTTTTCGCCTTTCCCTCACGGTACTAGTTCACTATCGGTCAATGATGAGTATTTAGCCTTGGAGGATGGTCCCCCCATATTCAGACAGGATTACACGTGTCCCGCCCTACTTTTCGTTAGCTTAGTATCACAAGTCTGCTTTTACATACGGGACTATCACCCACTATGGTCGGCCTTTCCAGGCCGTTCTGTTAACAGTCTAGCTATCACTAACAGGCTGTTCCGATTTCGCTCGCCACTACTTTCGGAATCTCGGTTGATGTCTATTCCTCGAGCTACTGAGATGTTTCAGTTCACCCGGTTCGCCTCGCATACCTATGTATTCAGTATGCGATACCCCTAAGGGTGGGTTTCCCCATTCAGAAATCTCCGGATCAAAGCTAATTTGCCAGCTCCCCGAAGCTTATCGCAGGCTATCACGTCTTTCGTCGCCTATCATTGCCAAGGCATCCACCATGTGCTCTTATTCGCTTGACCCTATAACTTTGAT
>CBDDGX010000029.1:167500-335301 GCA_965228025.1 Polaromonas sp.
CATCAGCAGAGCCCTCGACTATAGCACTTTCTTTCGGAAGCCCGCAACTCTTTTGAAAAAAATCGTCAAACCGCCCAAGCGGATGTAAGTCAACACCACTTAGAGATCCGTCGTGTAGCAGCGCTCGGGCAGCAACGACCAGACATACACGGCAGACAAAACAGCAGGTTCCGCGAGCACCCGGATAATCCCTCACCTATATGGCACTTATTACCCTTCTGGACGCCCAACTCGCTTTTGGGCACGTCGCACTGCTGGACCACGCAGATTTTTCACTTGAAACCAACCAGCGCATTGGCCTCATCGGCCGCAACGGCACGGGCAAATCATCCCTATTGAAGATCCTCGCGGGGCTGGAGAAGCCAGACGACGGCACGCTGCAACTGCAGCAGAACCTGCGTATTGCCTACGTGCCGCAGGAACCTTCCCTCGATCCGCACGCCACTGTCTTCATTGCTGCGAGTGCCGGCCTGGCCCGAACACGCCATGTCGTGGAGATGTATCTTGCCGCCGACGAGAACACCGACCTGGACGCGCTGCAGTCTGAAATCGAAGCCCTGGATGGCTGGACCTGGGAACAACGCGTAGAAGAGACCCTGCACCGCCTGCACCTGGACAAGGACGCCATCGTCGGCTCCCTGTCAGGCGGTACGAAAAAACGTGTAGCGCTGGCGCAAGCCCTGGTGGCCAAGCCTGACGTGCTGCTGCTAGACGAGCCGACCAACCACCTGGACCTGGACTCCATCGCCTGGCTGGAAGAGCTGCTCATCAACTTCAACGGCTCCATCATCACCATCACGCATGACCGCGCCTTCCTGGACCAGGTCGCGACCATGATTGTTGAGCTGGACCGCGGCAAGCTGCTCAGTTACCCCGGCAACTTCGCGCAGTACCTGGTGCAGAAGGAAGAGCAGATGGCGCAGGAAGCCGTTATCAACGCCAAGGCCGACAAGCTGCTGGCCCAGGAAGAGGTCTGGATACGCAAGGGCGTGGAAGCACGCCGCACCCGCAGCGTGGCACGTATCGGCCGGCTTGAGGTGCTGCGCGACAACCGGGCGGCAAGGCGGGATGCGGTTGGCCGCGTCAACCTGGATGTCTCCAGTGGCGAAAAGAGCGGCAAGATCGTCGCCGAGCTGACCAATGTGAGCAAAAGTTTCGGCCATCCGGGCAGCGAGAAAATCATCGTCAACAACTTCACCGGCACCCTGCTGCGCGGCGACAAGGTTGGCCTGCTGGGCCCCAACGGCGCGGGCAAGACCACGCTGCTCAAACTAATATTGGGTGAGCTGCAACCCGACGTGACCAACCCACCCGGCAAGATTCGCCAGGGCGCCAACCTGCAGGTGGCCTACTTCGACCAGATGCGCGATAGCCTGGACCTTGACGCCACGCTGGAAGACTTCATCAGCCCCGGCAGCGAATGGGTCGAGATCAATGGCGCGAAAAAACACGTCAAGAGTTACCTCACCGACTTTCTTTTCTCGCCCGCGCGCGCCAACTCCCCGGTGCGCACGCTCTCGGGCGGCGAGCGCAACCGCCTGCTGCTGGCCCGCCTTTTTGCGCGCCCGGCCAATGTGCTGGTGCTCGATGAGCCCACCAACGACCTGGACATTGACACGCTGGAGTTGCTGGAAGACCTGCTGCAGAACTACGAAGGCACGGTCTTCCTGGTCAGCCACGACAGGCGCTTTCTCGACAACGTGGTGACCAGCACCATCGCCTATGAAGGCACACCTGAAAAGCCCGGCTTCTGGCGCGAGTACGAAGGCGGTGTGACCGACTGGATTACCCAGTCCAAACGAGCGGCGCAGATCACCGGCAGCGCAAAGCCTTCGCCAACGGCAGCCGCAAGCCCGAAAAACACTGTCAAAGCTGCGGCAGAGCCCGCCAAAGCCGACGCCAGCAGCAGCGCCGCGAAAAAGAAACTCAGCTACAAGGAGCAGCGCGAACTGGAAGGCTTGCCGGCGCTGATACAAACGCTCGAATCACAACAAAAGGCAATTGAGCAGGAGCTGTTCGACGGCACCATCTACACCACCAACGCCAAACGCGCGGCCGAGCTCAACGCGCGCAACAGCAAGATAGAAGAAGAGCTGATGGACGCCCTGCAGCGCTGGGAAACACTATCTGCCTGACCGGCCAGCAAACGAAATGAAAAAAGGGGTGACGAAACAACTCGTCACCCCTTTTTTTGCCTGCCAACCAGGCAGGTCAATTCAGTCTTGAAGACTTGTCCGTCCGGCTTATTTGGCCTTGATCAGCACATTGACGATGTCGGAATAGACACCGGCAATGGCCTGGCTGTCACCTGCAAAGCTGACCGTCAGGTTGCCCTGGCGGTTGAAGAATGCCGTGTCACGGCCAGCGACCAGTTGTTTGGCGATATCGCCCGATGCGTCGTCATAGGCTGCGGTGTAGATCGTAGGCTTGGCACCAGCAGCAGGGCTCAGCAGCTTGCCGGCGTTGTCAGAGTTCACCTGCACGGTGTAACCGTTGCCCGAGTTGCAGCTTTCGGTCACCACACCGACCAGGGTGCTCTTTTCGCCGCCCAGGATGTCCAGGCTCGTGGCCTTGGCCGTTGGCTTGACAGCGATGGTGCAGTTCACGGCGACAGAGCCGCGCAGTTCGAGTTTGGCAGCGTCCTGGTCAGCAGCAAATGCGCCGAAAGAAGCAGCGATGATGGCCAGAGCGATGAGTGATTTGGAAGCGTTCATGATGGTTGTCCTGAAAAGTTAGATTGAAGTTAAAGAAAAAAGAAAAAGTCTGGTTTGTTACCTGCTGCGGCTTTCGCTGCAGACGTATATCTATTTGCAGGCCTTGTGCCACACCTGCCAAAACGCACAAAACCCAATCAAATCAAGGATCTTTCGCCTCCAACCTGTCCAAGCGCCAGTTCACCTCTTGCACTTTGCATCCCTTAATCCTTGCAACCCTTGCAATTTGCATCGGCTTCGGTGAAGCTCAACCATGCCCACAACACACACTACATTTCCCGGCTACCGCCTGCTGATCGTTGAGGATGTTTTGCCACTGGCGATTCAGTACCGCGTCATGGCCAAGCCCTTGGGGGTTGAAATCATGACCACGGCCTCGGTCCGCGAGGCGCTCAGCCAGGTCAACAATGGCCCCTGGCACGCGGCACTGGTGGACATCAACCTCCCGGACGGCAGCGGTTTTGAAGTAATGGAGGCCATGACCAGCCGCTGGCCCCACTGTGCGGTGATTGTGGTCAGCGGCGAAGACTCCATAGACAACGCGGTGCGGGCCGCGCATGCCGGAGCCATGGACTTTATTGAAAAGCCCGTCGAAGCCGACCGCCTTCAGATCACCCTGCGCAACGGACTGCAGGCTGCCAGCCTGGCCCAACGGGTCGAGAAGCTGGAGCAGCTTGAGCCAGCCCAACGGGGGCAGTTTCACGCATTTGTCGGCTCCAGCCCGGTAATGCGTGCGGTCTACCAGATGATTGAAACGGTGTCACAAAGCAAAGCGCCAGTTTTTATAAAAGGGGAATCCGGCACCGGCAAAGAACTCGCCGCAGATGCGATACATCGGTGCAGCCCGCGCAAGAACAAGCCTTTTGTGGCACTCAACTGTGCTGCGATTCCAAAGGAGCTGATCGAGTCTGAGCTGTTTGGCCACATCAAAGGGGCGTTTACGGGGGCCACGGCAGACCGGATGGGCGCCTTTATGGAAGCCGACCAGGGCTCCCTGTTTCTGGACGAAATTGCCGAAATGGACATCGGCGTGCAGGCCAAGCTGCTGCGTGCGCTGCAAACCGGAGAGATCAAGCGCCTGGGCGAAACCCGGCCAAAAACAGTGGATGTGCGCATCATCTGTGCGACGCACAGGGACCTGTATGCCCAAGTGCAGGCCGGGCGCTTTCGCGAAGACCTTTTTTACCGCCTGTATGTGATTCCACTTGATTTGCCACCTTTGCGTGAGCGCGGTGACGACATTCTTGAAATCGCCCAGGCCATGCTGACCCGATACAGCGCCGAGGACAAAAAGCGCTTCAAGCGCTTCAGCCCGGAAAGCAGCGCCGCCCTTATGGCCAGAGCCTGGCCGGGCAATGTCCGTGAACTGATCAATGTTGTGCGGGCTGTGGTTGCCTTGAATGACGGCGAAACGGTGGAAGTCGGCATGCTGCCGATGCAGCAAAACCTGGCAACCCGACAGCTTGCGGCATCCTCGCCGCAGAACACCGTCGCAGCTGCTGAGGCCCCGTTGTCGCCAGCCACCACGTCACCGCAAGCAAGCCCACAAAACGTCAAGCCCCTCGCCCAGGTTGAGCGAGAGGCGATTGAAGCAGCGATGCGCGCCTGCGGCGGCAACATCACACGCGCGGCCAGGGCGTTGCAGGTTAATCCGTCCACCATTCATCGAAAGATGAGTGCCTGGACCTGACCTGCGTGCGCCCGCTTACCGCGCTTATTTGGCCTTGATCAGCACATTGACGATGTCGGAGTAGACACCGGCAATGGCTTGGCTGTCACCTGCAAAGCTGACCGTCAGGTTACCCTGGCGGTTGAAGAATGCCGTGTCACGGCCAGCGACCAGTTGTTTGGCGATATCGCCCGATGCGTCGTCATAGGCTGCGGTGTAGATCGTAGGCTTGGCACCAGCAGCAGGGCTCAGCAGCTTGCCGGCGTTGTCAGAGTTCACCTGCACGGTGTAACCGTTGCCCGAGTTGCAGCTTTCGGTCACCACACCGACCAGGGTGCTCTTTTCGCCGCCCAGGATGTCCAGGCTCGTGGCCTTGGCCGTTGGCTTGACAGCGATGGTGCAGTTCACGGCGACAGAGCCGCGCAGTTCGAGTTTGGCAGCGTCCTGGTCAGCAGCAAATGCGCCGAAAGAAGCAGCGATGATGGCCAGAGCGATGAGTGATTTGGAAGCGTTCATGATGGTTGTCCTTGAAAGTTGAGGTGAAATTTAAAAAAAGCAAAAAGATCCGGTTTATTAACTTGCTGCGACTTTCGCTGCAGACCCGTATCTATTCGCAGGCCTCATGCCAAAGCGACTCAAATCAAAAAATCCATATGAATCAATAACCTGGATATTTCAGACTCACCAAACCACTGACCACCCTTGCGTTTTGCCGCAGTGATCCCTTGCAACTATTGCAATTTGCATTGACGCGTACGGTAGGCATTCGGGCTCCTTTGAGATACCTGGCGCGGTGACACGAACGGCAGGGTATATAAGGAAAGGTCATGGCACCAGATCCACCATTGGGGGCTCTCCTCCCGGAGCAGCGCAAGACGGGGTGGGACAACGCCCACCCAAACCCTAGTGGCGGCAGCTGTTTTCTCACGTAGAGTGCATCAACAAACCGTATTGGCACAGTTATTGACTGCATGCATGTCGAAACTCAACCAACTACCAGAAGCCCGCCATGCAAAACTCCATCTCCTCCACCCAAGTGCCGCGACTCGTCCGTACTGTTGCCGCACTGACACTGGCCAGCCTGGCCTTTGCAGCCCATGCCATTTCGTTCACACCCATAGAAGTGGACTTCAGTCCTTCAGGACGCGCCACCACGCAGGTTTTCCGGCTTGAAAACACCACGGCCGAACCCACGGCGGTAGAGGTGTCGGTCAAGTCCCGCAAGATGGAACGCAATGGGGAAGACACCCTCGGTGATGCAGATGACCAGTTCACCATCTTCCCGGCCCAGGTGGTGTTGCAGCCCGGCCAGGTGCAAACCATTCGTGTCCAGTACACAGGCCCTGCCGCAATCGACAGCGAACGTGCTTTTCGATTAATCGCCGAACAGCTGCCCATCGACGTGGGCCAGGCGCCACAAAACGGTGGCCGTATGCGTCTGCTGGTTAAATATGTTGCATCTGCCTATGTGGTGCCAGGCAATGTCAAGACGATTTTGTCAGTGCAGGACGTCCAGTCTGTCAGCGACAGCAAGGGAAAATGGCTGGACGTGACCGTATCCAATGAAGGCTCCACCCGCAAGGTCATGCGTGAAGCCAAACTGGTCTTTGGCGGCATCACGCTAGAAGGCGCAGCCGTCAAAGGTCTGGTTGGGGAAAACATCCTGGCCAAAACGACGCGCACATTTCGTATCCCGGCACCCGCTGACATGAAAGCACCGCTGATGCCCGCGCGGCTCGTGATGGAATAAACGTCGGGACAATTTCGGTAGAACAGAAAACAACCACGGGGCGAACAGCGCGTGCATCTTGCGAGGCCCAAACCATGCATCGCCTGCGCAGGCCTCGCCAATGGCCTGCTTGTCGCACTGAGCCCCATTTGGGCCGGAGGTTTTTTTGCCTCCGACGTGATGGCGCAGACCGCCGAAGCGTCCAGCAAGGCGCTCTTTGACCAGGCTTTTGCACAGCGCCGCAAAAGCGCAGTGCAACAAATCGCCTTGCCAACGACGCTTGATGGCCGCGACATCGGCAGCATCGACGCCCAGATTCGCAGCGACGGCGTGTGGCTGTCACGCGAAGTGTTGATGCGCCTGCTCAAGGACATCCTTCAGCCTGCCGTACATGCCTCGCTCTCCAATACTGAACCCGCTGGCGCATGGGTCAGCGCCACAGCACTCAAGACTCTGGGGATGGACGCCGTCTATTCAGCCCAGAGCATCACCCTGGAACTCAAGGTGCCCCTCGGCCTGCGCCGCACGCGTGTGCTGACAGTGGACGGACGTGGAACCATCGATCCTGGACAGCCGCCGGAAAACTTACTCATGCCTGAGCGCTGGAGCCTGATCACCAACACCCGCTGGGTCGTCACCCAGACCAGCACAGACAACGGCACGCTCAATACGGCGCGCACCTACGTCGATGGCGCGCAGCGCGTGGGCGAGTGGGTACTTGAAGGCGCAGGTTCGGTCGCTCTAGGGGCGCGCAGCGGCACGAGCACGCGGGACATGACCCGCCTGGTGCGCGACTGGCCGGAGCAGGCGATCCGCCTGTCGCTGGGCGACCTCAACACCGTAGCGCGGCCCGGCTTGCCGGCAGTGACCATGGGTGGGCTGCAATTGTCGCGTCGATTCAACCTCAACCCCGGTTTGAACCCCCAGTCACAACCCGGTGACCGGCTCGCAGTGCCGGGTGGCGCGACAGTCGATGTGCGGGCCAATGGTTTTCTCACGCGGTCGCTGCAGCTCGCTCCAGGCGTTTACGAGCTCAGGGACATTCCGGTGTTTACCGGCGCCAACGAGGTGGAACTGCTGATTGTCGAGCCGGGCGGGCGCACCAGCGTTAGGCGCTTTGACTACTTTTTTGATGCAGCCCTCCTCGCGCCCGGCTTGTCGGAGTTTGATCTTGCCTTGGGTCAACCCAGTCAGGCCGCGCCAGGCGGCCTGCGTTACACACCAGGCAGGCCGGCCGCCGCAGTGGCATGGCGCCAGGGTCTCCTGCCCGATACAACCTTGGGTGCAGCCGCCCAGAGCCGCACTGCGCCCAACGGAAACGTCAGGGTTATACAAGCCGACGGGTTATGGGCCACGCGCTGGGGCACCGCGCTGGCTTACATGACCCGCAACCGACACCCCGGTTTCAGTGGGCAGTCAGGAAGTTTGCAATGGCGCTGGCAATCCACAACGAGCCCCGAGGGTGCTGCCGGCCGATGGAGCTGGGCGACGGTGGCGCAAACGACACGCAGTTCCCGGGGTTTCGCCACGCTTCAGTCCGACACCGCATCAAACGCCAACCGCGACAGCGGTGTACGGTTGAGTGCACTGATTCCCGGCGGCCTTACGGCATCGCTGAGTGCCTCAAGGCGCAGCGGTGAGGCCACTGCCGACCACACAAGCGCGCTGGGCCTGGCATTTCGCCAGACCATCAACCGGCAATGGAGTGCTGAAGCCACACTGGGTCGCCAGCAGAACAGCTCGGGGTCGAGCCGGTTTGTCACGGTCAGCCTGCGTTACACAGGAGAACGGCAGGCCGACGGTACGACCAGTCGCGCCACCGCAGCCTACCAAAGCCAGGACCGGCGCTGGCAGCTTGACGCAGAAGCCACAGGCATCACTCCGGTGGCTGGCGCCGACGCACCGTGGCGCCTGCTGGCAGGCACGGCCCGCAGCGACAGCGCCAACGAAACCAGCCTGCGCGCCGCCATGCTGACCTCACGGGCGGAGGTGTCGGCGCAGCTGACTGACACCCGAAATCTGGGCGCAGGCGGCGGCAAGTCCCGACTGGCAGAGGCCACCTTTGCCAGCACGCTGGTGGCCAGCCCCGGCGGCTGGACATTGACACGGCCGGTCCCGGACTCCGCCGCGTTGATTGTTCCTCGCCCCGGTTATGAAAATCTGACCCTGTATGTGGACCCCATGCTGGACAGGTCAGCCGCGGCCAGCGACCGCTTCGGACCGCCGGTTTTGACAGACCTCAATGCCTACACGTCGCGTGAAATACAGCTCGACGTCGCCAATCTCCCGCCAGGCCGCGGTCTGGGCGTGGACCGCCCGGTGCTGAGGCCCGGCTATCGATCGGTCACCATCGTGCCGCTGGGTTCGAACGCCAATGTGCAGTTCAGCGGCAATCTGCTGACAGCGCAGGGGCAACCGGCAGGTTTAATCGCACTCAGGTTATCGCCTGTGGGCAAAGGTGAGCCTATTGACCTGTTCACCAGCCGGCGCGGCCGGTTTACCAGCCCACCGCTGCCGCCTGGCCGTTACTGGCTAATCATCCCGGGCGACGCCAAGCCCCTTAAACAGCTGCAGATTGATGAAGGTCAGGCCGGGCTGATTGATCTGGGCACCCTCAACATGGCTCCAGACTCACCATGACCTTGACCTCGACGATTCCCTCACCTGGCCTCAGGGCAGCTTTTTTTGCACTGTGCTGGCTGCTGGCAGCCACGTGGCAGTCACCTGCGCATGCGCAGGATTGCGTGATTGACAGCCCGTTCACCGTCGTCCTGCCGTTTTATGACCCGACCGCCGCTCCCGTCGCGGTGGCCTGGCAAATCAGGCTGCGCGGCATACGCGGGTGTGAAGCACATCTTCAGATTGAAAATCTGGACGCGCCTGGACGCGTTGCCCTTGACGGGGGCAGCAGCGGCGACCGGCTGCAAACCAGCCTGTCAACCCAGGCCACCGGCGGCACACCCGTGCCTCCCGCCCCCTCGGAAACCGGCACCTTCAGACTAGCGGCCGGACAGGAAACCACCCTCGTGCTGTGGCTGCGCGCCGACGCCACGCAATGGTCCGGCGCCGGCCTGTACCAGCGACCGCTTGTCGTGCGCATTGTCCGGGCCAATGGCGAAACTCTGGACTACCGGGAAACCCGCATCGTCAGCACCGTCAGGGCAACGGCGCGGGCCAGGTTTGGTGCGGTGTCGGAAACCGGCAGCGGGGGAAGCAGCGTGGCGCGCCTTGACTTTGGCGAGTTGCAGCAGGGCGCCCAGCGCAGCGCCACTCTGGAAGTTCTGGCCAACACAGCGCACACCCTGAGCCTGGCGAGCACCGGTCGCGCCCGGCTGGTGAACCGGCAAAACCCGACATCGGGCATTGCCTGGAACCTGCGCATCAATGGCCAGCCGGTCGCGCTGGCCTCAGGCAATACCGTACTGCCATTCCAGGCACGTGGCCGCATCCGCTACCAGTTTGAGGCACAAATCGGTGCCGTCGAAAGAGTGCTGGCCGGTGACTATGCCGACGACCTGCTGATCACGATCACTGCACAATAACGGACATCAAGTCCCAGGACACCCCAGCCCATGCCACAAACCACCAACCCCGACAGCCTGCGCATGGCTGTCGAAGCCGCGCAGCTGGCCCTGTGGGAGTGGGACCTTGTCAGCGGCGAAGTCCATCTGGCAAGCCGTTGGGCCACCTTTTTAGGGCAGCCGGAATTTGCCAGCCAGCAGCAGGCAGAAGCGCTGCTGGCGCTGGTTCACCCCGACGATATTGAGAATGTCCGCCGGCAGATTGCTGACTACCTGCAGGGCAGCACCGACCGCTATGCCGTTGAACACCGCCTTCGCACGACCACGGGCTGGATCTGGATAGAGAGCACCGGCCTGGCCAGTCAGCGCGACAGCGACGGCAAGGTCACACGCATGATTGGCACCAACGCCAACATCACCTCCCGGAAGGTGGCGCAGCAGGAACTGGCCATCGCACGGGCACAGGCTGAACAGGCCAATCAGGCGAAAAGCGAGTTTCTGGCCAACATGAGCCATGAGGTGCGCACCCCGCTCAATGCCATCATGGGTTTGAGCCGGCTGTTGCAAAAGACACAGCTGGAGCCGCAGCAAATAAGCTACCTTGAGCTGATTGACAACTCCGCCACTGCATTGCTGGCCGTGCTCAATGACGTGCTGGATCTGTCAAAGATTGAGGCAGGCAAGCTGGTATTTGAGCAGCTGCGCTTTGACCTCCAGGGCTGGATCGAGGAGTGTCTCTCGCCATTTGCGGCAGAGGCTTCTGCCAAAGGTCTCGAGTTCAGCCTGGACGTTGCCCATGACCTGCCGCACTACCTGATGGGTGACCCGGGTCGGCTGCGACAGGTTCTGTCCAACCTGCTGTCAAACGCGATGAAGTTCACTGAAAAAGGACAGATCAGCGTCAAGGTCTGGGCAAACCCTGCTCCCAGGTCACTTTCACCGGCGCAGATATCCGTACTTTTCCAGGTGCGCGACAGCGGCATGGGCATGTCTGCCGAGCAGCAGAAAACCATTTTTGACGCCTTCACCCAGGCTGATGCCTCCACGACGCGTCGCTTTGGCGGTACCGGGCTTGGCCTGGCCATCTGCCAACGGCTGGTGACCATGATGGGCGGCAAGATAAGGGTTGCCAGCGAGCCCGGCCGCGGGAGTGCCTTCCGGTTTAGCGCCGTGTTTGGCCTGGCTGCCAATCAGCCCAGTCAGCTGACCATCCCGGCGGCGCTTGAAGCCCGCTCACTGGCGGGCTTGCGAGTGTTGCTGGCTGAAAATCACCCGGTCAACCAGTTACTCACGCGCAAGCTGCTGGAAGAATGGAATTGCAGGGCCGAAGTAGTGGCCAACGGTGTTGAGGCCATCAAGCGCTGGCAACAAGGCGACATTGACCTGGTACTCATGGACATACAGATGCCAGAGATGGGTGGGGAAGAGGCTACAGCCAGAATCCGTGCGCTTGAACGGCCTCGTAACGGCCATACGCCCATCGTCGCCATGACGGCTCATGCGCTTGCGGGTGATCGCGAAAAGTATCTGGAGGCCGGGATGGACGCCTATGTCTCCAAACCCATTTCACCTGATGCATTGGCGCGCGCCATGCATGCGGCGCTGGAAACCCGCCGCGAAATGCAGGAAGACATGCTTGCAGACGTCTCGTTTGACAGCAGCCTGTCAGAGCCTTTCTACATTGCCCGGGATTCAGCGCCGGCCGCAATTGATGGCCAGCGCCTGTTGCGGCTGCTTGGCGGTGACCGGTCTGCACTGCGTGAGGTAGCGGCGGCCATGCGTCGCGACCTCACACTGCGCCTGCCGCATTTGCAGTTGGCAGGCAAGACGCAAGACCAGGCACTTGCCCGCACCCACACCCATGCGCTAAAGGGTGCATTGGCCAGTTCGGCCATTGACCGGGGTGCCGGAATTGCGAAGGACCTTGAAGCCGCCGCCCGCAGCGGTGACTGGCAGCTTTACCAGCGCCTGTTGCCCATGTTTCTTCTGGAAGCAAAAAAGATTGACCTTGAATTGAAGGGAATGGCCGAAGAAGCCTGCTGAAGACAGCGCAAAAAATCACCGCTGCGGATCAGCCTGAGCGCATCAGAAAACCGGTAGCCGGAATCAACGGCCACCGTCCCCCACCAGCGCATACGGCGCCCAGAAGGCCGGGTGTGAATATTCCGCCCGGGCCATCACCGTCAGCATGGCCTGGCGCAGGCTTTCCGCCTTGGGCGCCTGAGGGTTCTGGGTGTAATGCGCAAACGTGGCGGTCGTCAGCTGCCTGGCGCTTTCACTTTCAACCGCCCAGTGGGTGACCAGCAGGCTGCGCGTACCTGCGTAAAAGAAGCCCCGCGCCAGCCCGCTCAGCGCTTCTTCGGCCTTGCCGTCGGCTGCTGCGGTATTGCAGGCCGACAGAACCACCCAGTCGGCGTTGAGCTTGAGGCCCAGCACATCTGCCAGCGTCAGAAGCGGTGCCAGCGGGTCCTGGCCATCACCACCCGTGGCGGCCAGGGCCAGCGCGGGCTGGTTGAGATTGGGCAGGTCGCCCGCCATCAGGCCGTGCGTTGCAAACACCAGCACCTTCTTGTTTTGCAATTCACCACTCTGGTTGCTCTGCAGTACGCTGGCACGCGTGGCCTGGCCACCCAGACGCAGGTCGCGACCGGCATCGGCCTTCAGGCTGGCCGCGATGGCCACCAGTTCGCCCCGGGTTTCAGGCAGGGGCGGAATGTCCCCATAACGCAAGGCGCCCTGCGAAATAACCTTGTCGCTGTCCGGATCGGCCAGCGTCGCAGCACGCGTCAACAGCACATTGCGTGTTGCACCTGACGAACCCGTCTGACCAGCCTGGCCGGTCGCAGCATCCGCCACAAACTGCGGGTCGCCCCAGCCCATGAGCAGCTCCGGTGCCGGTTTGGCCCCTGCCAGCTGTTTGCCAGCGAGCCAGGCGCTGACACTGGGGACCTGCGTGATGGCGGCCTGCCTTATCAGCCAGGGGGCGGCGGCATAGTCTGCAGGGCCTGAGAGTTTTGCGGGCCTGGTCAGCAGCACGCCGAAAGGCAGCTGGCTGAGGGCACCGCCGGCGGCCACTACCAGTCGCTTTTTACCCTGAAAGGCCGACTCTACCGGCTGGAGCAGGCGCTGGTACAGCTGGCTGGACGCATCCGCATCGAAAGCCCGCATGCCGCTGCGCATCTCTGAAAAGTCCAGCGTGCTGCGGGCCTTGCGCACCAGTTGCCCAAGTTCGGACTGCGGCAAGGCCACACGCGCAAAGGCTGCGGGCTGACCGGCCGTGACGGCCCAGACATACACGGCGTTGTCGGTCGGCAAGAACATGAGCAATGCCTCATCGGGGCCGAGGGCTTTGGCGATATCGGCGCCCGACGGCGGCAGCGGCCTCACGAGGCGGTCGTAATTGACAAACTGTCTGCGCAGTTGTGCCTGCAGGCCCTGTCGTGCGGCTTCGAGTTCCGTGATACGGGCCCGGATGCCGGCGGCAATCTCCGGCAAGGGGCTGGCGATGGAACCCGTTTCACTGGCAAGGTAGTTGCGCAGGCCGGTCACCTCGTTTTTGGCATCCTGCTCACGGCGCACCAGGGCTGCCAGGGCCGGGTCAGTCGCCGCAGACCGCACGGCCGCATCGGCCAGGGCCTGCTGGACCACCCCGCCGCGCACCCAGTCGGCAGGGCCAAGCGCCTGCGCCATGTCTTCGCCGGGGCTTGTGCTCAGGGCCTCGAGGTAGGTGGCAAATACAAGGTCGCGCACTTCCTTGCGATAGCCGATGTCTTCGAGGAAGTCTGCATTCGCGGGAGCGACGTACCCGCTGATTGCCAGCTTCAGGAGGGGCAAGGCCCGTGCCCTTGCTTCAGGCGTGCCCAGGCGCCACAAGGCCACCCCGTGAAGGCCGGTGGACTGCGTGACGAAAAAATGCGTTTCCCCGTAAATCTGCCGGATGGTCGGAATGAGGCTGGCGTAAATCTGTACCGCCTGTGCAGCCCTGCCCGTCCATAAATAGGTCAGCGCCCGCTCGGGCTGGAAAAGCACACGCTTGCGCAAACCCTCATCGCTGCCGGCCAGCGCATCAAGCCGCTCAAACTCCGCCAGTGCCGCTGACCAACGCTTTTGTCCCAGCAAGGCAATGATGAGGGCCCGGGCACGACCGGCGCGATTGGCGCTCAGGCTTTCATAACCCAGCGTTTCGAGCACCTTGTCGGACCTGCGGGCATACATCTCTGCCTGCACAAACTCGCGCTGTGAAAAGCGCAGGTTTGAAGCCGTGACGTAGATGCCGGACAGGAACGCAGGTTGAAGCTCGACCTCACGCGACAGGCGCAAATAGGCCTGAAGCGCCGTCTCGGCTTCGCCCAGACGGCCCGCTGAACGCAAGGCGTAGGTCTTGCGTGCAAGCGCCTCGCCGATATCACCCGCGACGAAATACCGCTCACGCTGGGTGACGGGCGTTGACGGCAATTCCATCACGAATTTCATGCTCTGCCTGGCCGTGGCCTCACCGTCTGCAGCAGACTTCACAGATGCATCCCATCGCCCGGCGCGGTCGTGCAGCAGCGATTGCGCCCGATGGGCCTCGGAGCGGGCGCGATTGAGAAACACCTGCTGTGGCTTTGGCCAGTTCCTGGCGGCGGCAACAGACGCGATGTTTTGGACCGCCTCGTCGAGTACTTTTTGCGCCGCAGCATGACGGCCGGCTTGAAAGGTGTCAAACACCAGCAGAACCCGGTAAAACGCGCCACGAGGGGACAAGGGCGTCATGTCTATGGCTGCCCGCCTTTGCTCTATGGCGTCGTCAAAGCGGCTTTGCCCGCGCAACACGCCAGCAAGGTTACCCCTGGGCACCGGGTCGTCCGGTATGGCTGCTATCCACTGGCGGAGAAAATTTTCGTAATCTGCACCCCTGCCCAGACGCCGGGCAGCCAGGTCTTTTTCGCGAAAGTGTGCCAGCAGCGCCGGTTGCGTACCGCCTTCCGGAACCGGTTGGGCCAGCAAGGCACGGGCCTCCTGCATCTCCTGCGGTGTGATGCGCCTGAAACCTGCGCCAGTCTCGTCGTCGTCCTGGGCATGCGCGTTCAACGCAAGACACAGGGCTGCCCCCAGAAACAGCCTGCCAATGAAACGCATGATTGCCCCTCTGAAATATTTTTTATGGATCGCGGGCAGCCCGTATGGGCCGACGCCGCAGTCAAGCTTCAAGCCTACAACAAAAGCCGTCATTCCACACCGCACGGAAACGCTCAGAAGCGGCGCCCTGCGCTAAAGTCAGTCGCACCATGCAGCCCACCCTCGCCCACCCCGCCTCAATGACCCCACCCGAGTCCGGAAAAATAGCTGGCAACCGGACATGGCGTTCGGTTCTGCTGGCCATACCGCTGCTGTCGGTGCTGGCATTTTCCGGCTGCGCCTCCCTGCCCGACCAGGTTGACCGCCCGATTTCGACCGCGCTCGCCAACCCGACGGAAACCCACCTCGGCAGCCTGGTGGCGCAGCGTGCCGCCACCGCCGGCACCCGCAACGACTCGGCTTTTGCACTCGTCGGCAGTGCCGACCTGGCCTTTACCAGCCGCATGACACTCATCAAGGCAGCGCAGAAGACGCTGGACATCCAGTACTACGCGATCTTCCAGGACGACACCACCCAGCGCATGTTCGACGCCATGCGCGAGGCCGCCAACCGCGGCGTGCGCATCCGCATCCTGCTGGACGACTTCAACACCTCGGGCAAGAACGCGCAGGTGCTCAGGCTGGCCTTCGAGAAAAACTTTGAAGTGCGGCTGTTCAACCCGCTGCCGGGCGGACGGCAGTCGCTGTTTTTTCGCATCATCACCAACCTGAAAGACGTTGAAGGCATGCAGCGGCGCATGCACAACAAGATTTTTGTGGCCGACAACGCGGTGGCCATCACGGGCGGCCGCAACCTGGGCGAAACCTATTTCGGCCAGAGCAAGGGCACCAACTTTGTCGACATCGACATCCTCGCCGCAGGCCGCATAGCCCGCGATCTGTCGCGCAGCTTTGACCAGTACTGGAACAACCCACTGGCCTACCCGGTGCAGTCGCTGATGACTGAAAAAGAGCTTGCCGACATCAAGCCCAAGGCCGAACCCAATGCACCGGGCTCGCCTGTCCCGACAGTCAGCCCGGAAGCGTCAGTGCCTGATGCCAAAACCAGCACCGTGGCGGCTACCGTCACCCTGCCTGAGCTGGCCGATTCCACCAACCTGCGCCTGCTGACCTGGACCTGGGCGCCTTCGGTGATGCTGGCAGACAAGCCGTCGAAGATCGCCGCCGATGCCGACACCACCGAAGAAGCCGGCGACACCACGGTGGACGGCCTGCTGCAGCTGATCTCGCAGGCGAAAACCACGGTGCTCATCGTCTCGCCCTACTTCGTGCCCGGCGAGCGCATGATGAAACAGTTTGCCGACCTGCGCCAGCGCAACATCAGGGTGCGCGTGCTGACGAATTCACTGGCGTCCAACGACGCGCCTGCCGCGCATGTGGGCTATTCGCGCTACCGCAAGGATCTTCTGGCCATGGGTGTGGAAATCCATGAAATGCGCGCCGAGCAGGAGGGCACGTTCTCAAGCTTCGGTTCCAGCTTTGGCTCCGGCTCTGGTGCAGGGGCCAGCTCTTCAGGCAAGTCGGGCACCGGCTCGACCGGCAACTCGCGCGCCAGCCTGCATTCCAAGGTGGTGGTGATCGACGAGCGCCTGCTGGTGGTGGGGTCCATGAACCTGGATTTGCGCTCGCAACTGCAAAACAGCGAAGTCGCCATCGTCATCCGCAACCGCGGCATTTCGGGCGAGGCCATCAGGCTGATAGAGCCCACCATTCAAACCGGCGCCTACAAGGTGGAGCTGGTGGACGGCCAGCTGCTCTGGAAAGCGCCACCGGGCGCCAGCTTCAAGGACGCCAGTTCAGAGCCGGACGCCAGCGCCGGTCTCAAGCTGCTGGTGCACCTGATAGGGCCGTTTGCGCCCGACGAGATGCTTTGAACGGACAAAAGCCTGCCGAAAAGCGATTTTTAACGTACACGTCAAAATTTTGCCGTATACGTTAATTTTTCTTGTGTTGGCCAGTTTTCAGGCCTTCCCAAGCTCCAAAACCTGAAAAAAAGGCCTGTTTCAGGGCATAAAAACGGCAGTAAGCCAATAAACACGTGCGTGAGCAGCTACTGATTCAATAGCAAATCACGTTGCACTGGCCTGGTGAAGACTGCCCAGCGCATCGCGCCGCTTTGCCATCTCCTGCGCAAAATCCTCAAACGCCCAGTCCACAAAGGCCCGGGTGCGCGCGGGAATCAGTTTGCGGGTGGGGAAGGCTACGTACACCGTGTAGCGGCCAAAAATCCATTCGGGCAGCAGGTGCACAAGCTCGCCGGTGGCAAAAAAGTTGCGGGCGGGAAACCTGGGCAGCGCGGCGATACCGGCGCCATTGATGGCTGCCGAGAAAAGTGTTTCGTAGCTCTCGGCCTGCAGCACCACCTGCATGGGCACCTCGGTGTTTTCCTGCGAACCGTCCAGGCGCGACAGGCGCATGCCGCGCGCGGCGTGGCCCGACGAGGCCTGCCAGGGGAAACGCAAATACTGGTGGCCCTGCAAGTCCGGCGGCTTGAGCGGCGTGCCCTTGCGCTTGAGGTAATCGGGGCTGGCGCAGACCACGTATTCAGTGGTCGCCATGGGCCGGGCGACCACATTGGCGTCAAAACCTTCGTCCACCAGCATGAAGGTGACGTCGAATTCCTCGACCCGGTTTTGCGGAAACGGGTCGACATGCAGGTGTATCGCCACCTTGGGGTAAAGCGCCAGCCATTCGGTGACGCGTGTGGCCAGAAAGTAATTGGCAAACAGCGAGGGCGCCACGACATGCACCACGCCCTGCAGCTCGCTGGAGCTTTGGCCGGCCTCCGCATCGGCATCGTCCACCTCGTTGAGGATGCTGCGCACCCGTAACAGGTAGGCCTGGCCGGCATCGGTAAGCGACAGCTTGCGCGTGGTGCGCTGTATCAGGCGCGCGCCCAGGTGCTGCTCAAGGTCAGTGACCAGCCGGGTCACGCCTGCGGGCGACATGTCGAGCACGCGCGCGGCCGCTGCGAAACCGCCCTCGTCTATGACCTTTTGAAACACCCGCATCGAAAGAAGCCTGTCCATACATACCTTTTTTAACAATCGCCGCGATAGCTTTACGCAATTATTACGGTTTCTGCAACGATGTATTGTGCGTGCGGGGGTTTTTCATTTGTCGGGTAAACCCTAAAGTTCAGTCATCGATGAGCCGAAACCAACAGGCGACTCACCGAGGCCAGTTGGACAGCCAGGGGATCACACCCCAAAGCGACGATAACTGGATAGGTACTAAAAACTGTTTTATTCCAAAGGAAATTCATCATGAACTCGAAACTGATCGCTTCTACCGTTATCGCTCTCTCCGCATTGACCGGCGCCAGCGCTTTTGCACAAACCAGCCTGACCGGCGAAGCCGCCCTGGCCATCCGCCCAGTCGCTTCCAGCAGCAACGTGACCCGTGCACAGGTGCAAAACGACTACCTGCAAGCCCGCCAGGCCGGCAAGGTCGCCGCCAGCCAGGAAGGCGCTTTTGCAGCCGCCCCTGCAGCTGCCAGCGTTGTGACCCGCGCTGAAGTTCGCAACGACGCTGTTGTGTCGGCCCGCGCTGCCCAGATCGGCAACAGCACGATCTGAACCCGCTGATCCATCAAAACAAGCAAAAACATTCATTCAAAGGAAACTCATCATGAACTCGAAATTTGTCGCCTCCGCCCTCTTCGCAGTTGCAGCCCTCTCCGGTGCCAGCGCTTTTGCACAATCCGGCCTGTCTGGTGAAGCTGCTTTGGCCATCCGCCCTGATGTGTCGGCCAGCAACGTGACCCGCGCCCAGGTGCAGGCCAACTACCTGGCAGCCCGCCAGTCCGGCGCTGTGGCCGTCAGCCCGGAAGCCGCTTTTGCTGCTGCACCTGTTGAAGCCAGCACCCTGACCCGCGCTGCAGTGCGCGAGGAAGCACGCCACTACGTGATCCTGGACGGCAGCAATCGCAAGATCTACCGTTAATTTCCTGTCGCTGTCTGGCGCTTTGCCAGACTCAGACTGGTAGTGAAATAAAAAAGGCCCGCATTGCGGGCCTTTTTTGTGGCGGCTGATCAGCCGTTCAGGGCATGGGCGGCAGGGAGGACAGCACCACGCCCGCAAACACGGCAAACCCCACCCAGTGGTTCAGGCGAAACGCCTTGAAGCAGCCCTCACGACCGCGGCCGCGAATCAAGGTGAAATGCCAGGCCGCCTGCAAAGCCGCCGCCGCAATGCCCAGCAAAAACAGCAGCGGCTGCTGGCGCGGCCACAGCGCCGCCACCCAGATGCAGAGAAACGCCGCATAACAGAACATCACCGCCGCCACGTCAAAGCGCCCGAGCGTGATGGCCGAGGTTTTCATGCCGATCAGCAGGTCGTCGTCGCGGTCGACCATGGCGTATTCGGTGTCGTAGGCAATCACCCAGAACAGGTTGCCCAGCAGCAGCACCCAGGCCAGCATGGGCACCCGCGACTGCACCGCCGCAAATGCCATCGGGATGCCAAAGCTGAAGGCCACACCCAGCACCGCCTGCGGCATGGAGACGTAACGCTTGGCAAACGGGTAGACCAGCGTCACGGCCAGCGCTGCGAATGACCAGTAAATGGTGGTGATGTTGGTGGTGAGCACCAGGCCAAAGGCCAGCAGTGCCAGTACGGCGCCTACGGCCAGCGCCTCCTTGCTTGACAGCTTGCCGCTGGTGACCGGCCGCTGCGCCGTACGCTTGACGTGTTTGTCGAAGTCGCGGTCAGCCACATCATTGAGGCAGCAACCCGCGCTGCGCATCAGGAAGGTGCCCAAAGTAAACACCGCCAGCAGATGCCAGCCGGGAAAGCCGTGCGAGGCCACCCACAGCGCGGACAGGCCCGGCCAGAGCAGCAGCAACCAGCCCGCCGGGCGGTCCCAGCGAATTAATTGCAAATACAGCGCCCCCACGCTTTTCACTTTGTGTAATGCGCTGCCCCCCGAGGGGGCTGTGCTTGCTTGGGGCGGCCCGGCGCTGCGCACGTCCGCTTCGTTCAACGCCTACTCCTCAAGTAGCGAGCGCAACATCCACGCTGTCTGCTCATGCACGGTCAGGCGCTGCGTCAGCAAATCGGCAGTTGGCTCATCACTGGCCTTGTCGGCCACCGGGAACAACTCGCGCGCCGTGCGTGCGACAGCTTCATGGCCCTGCACCAGGATGCGCACCATCTCCAGCGCCTTGGGCGGCGTCACGGGCACGTCAGGCACGGACGCCAACTTGCTGAACTGGGCGTAAGAGCCGGGCGCGGGGTGGCCGAGGGAGCGAATGCGTTCGGCAATCGGGTCCACCGCAGTCCAGAGTTCCGTGTACTGCGTCATGAACATCAGGTGCAGGGTGTTGAACATCGGGCCTGTCACGTTCCAGTGGAAGTTGTGCGTCGTGAGGTAGAGCGTGTAGGTGTCTGCCAGCAGGCGGCTCAGGCCTTTGGCAATCGCGGCGCGGTCTTTCTCGCTGATGCCGATGTTGATGGTGGGTGCGGGTTTTGCGATTTTTGCCATGGTTTTTTCCTCTAAAAATCTGAAAGGTTTACTTTACAAAATTCAGGTGACACCTGAACAGTCAGCTCAGGATAGCCGCGTCACGCCTGGCAGTTCGCAGGCATAGATCGCATTGCGCAGTGCGGCAATTGCCTCATACCGGGTGAAGCTCCGCCGCCAGGCCAGCACCACGCGCCGGCTGGGGATGTGGCCTTCAAACGGCAGGTATTTGATGAAAGACGGCTGCTCAGCCGCGACGGTTGCTGCGGTGGTGGCGCCCTTTCCTTTTTTGCCTTTGGGTGGCTCAATCAGCGCTTCTTTCGGCACGCCCAGCCGCGGCACAAGCGTGATGCCCATGCCGGCGGCGACCATGTGCTTGATGGTCTCCAGCGACGAGCCTTCAAAACTCTTGCTGATGCCGTCGGCGCTGCTTGAAAAGCGCGCGAACTCGGGGCAGACCTCCAGCACATGATCACGGAAACAATGCCCGTTGCCGAGCAGCAGCATGGTTTCTTTCTTGATCTCTTCGGCCGTGATGCTTTTGCGCGACGCCAGGTGGTGCGAGCTGGGCACGGCTGCCATGAAGGGCTCGTCATACAGCGGCGCAATCGCCAGATTGGTATCAGGGAAGGGCTCAGCAAGGATGGCGCAGTCGATCTCGCCGTTGCGCAGCTCTTCGAGCAGCTTGACGGTGAAGTTCTCCTGCAGCATCAGCGGCATCTGCGGGTTGAGTGAAATCATCTGCCGCACCAGGTCGGGCAGCAGGTAGGGGCCGATCGTGTAGATCACGCCAAGCCGCAGCGCGCCTGAAAGCGGGTCCTTGCCGCGCCGGGCAATCTCGCGGATGTTGTCCGCCTGCTCCAGCACGCTCTGCGCCTGGCGGATGATTTCTTCACCCAGCGGGGTGACGGTGATCTCATTGGCGTTGCGCTCGAAGAGCTTGACCTGGAGCTCTTCCTCCAGCTTCTTGATCGCCACACTGAGCGTGGGCTGGGAGACGTGGCAGGCGTCGGCACCCTTGCCAAAGTGTTTCTCCCTGGCGACTGCGACGATGTATTTGAGTTCGGTCAACGTCATGGGCTTATTGTGCTGCTTTTCGCCTGCAGCGGAGGCGTTGTTTGGGAAGGGCTTTTTTCGATGGGGTGTTTGTTTCCTTCACGGGAAGTCGGGTCGCGAGGTTGTTTGTATTTGTGCCCTTCACAACCAGGCCGGGGGTAGCCCGGCGGCTAGTCACTTTCTTTTGCTTCGCCAAAAGAAAAGTAACCAAAGAAAAGGCGACCCGCCGTCTGGGTCCTTTCGCTTCGCTACAGGCAACCTGCGGTGCTCGATTCCGCCGGCGGGAAAAACAACTCGCTGCGCTCAAACAAGTTTTTCCCCTTTATGCCGTCTCCATCTCCGCTCCTCGGCCCAGCCTCCACGGGGTTGGGGAATGAATTCGGATTCGGGGAGCCACAAGCGCGAAGCGCTTGTGGCGACTCTTTGGACTGCGTCCCCAAAACCCTTGGAGAGGAGCCGAGAAGCACAGGGCCAGACGGATCAGGGCTGAAACTTGTTTGAGGCGATAGCCGAGTTGTTTCAGACCCCGGCTCGGTCGTGAAGGGCGCGGCAACCAACCCAACGGTGGCAGTCCCTTTTTTAACGCCTACAGCAAAAATTTAACATACACGTTAAAAATCCGGCAAAAGTTAATACAGGTATTAACATTTATCCAATCGAAGCCCGCCCCAAGGGGTTTTCGAGCAAAAAACGACTCAAAAAGTGCCATTTTTGAGGCACAAAATGGCTGTAGCCCAATGAATACGTGCGTGACCAGCTACGATTTAAATAGCAAATCCAGCCTGAGATCAGGCTTTCAGGAAGTCAGCCTTCCCCCCCAGCCATCGCGCAATATGCCGATGCGCCAGCTCCGTGTGCTGGTCCAGCATGCGGGGCGCAAGCTCGCGAGCCCAGGCGAGCCAGTCGCCGTCGACAGCCAGATCGGCAAAGCGCAAAAGCGGCGCACCCGATTGCCGGGCGCCCAGAAATTCGCCGGGTCCGCGTATTTCCAGATCCCGGCGGGCAATCTCGAAGCCGTCGTTGGTCTCGGCCATCGCCTTGAGCCGTGAGCGGGCCATTTCGCCCAGCCGGGGCGCGTCACCGGTGGAATAGAGCAGCACACAGGCCGACGCAGCCGCCCCGCGCCCGACCCGGCCCCGCAACTGGTGCAACTGGCTGAGGCCGAAGCGTTCGGCGTGCTCGACCACCATCAGCGAGGCATTCGGCACATCCACACCGACCTCGATCACCGTGGTGCTGACCAGCACGCCCATCAGGCCGTCGGTGAAAAGCCCCATCACGGCCTTTTTCTCGGCCACGCTCATGCGCGAATGCAGCAGGCCAACCAGCACGCCGGGCAAAGCTGCGCTCAGCGACTCGTGGGTCTGCGTGGCGTTGACGAGGTCTATCGATTCGCTTTCTTCAATCAGCGGGCAGACCCAGTACACCTGCCGGCCCTCGGCAAGCTGGTGGCGGATGCGCTCAATCACCTCATCACGCCGCGCATCGCTGACCACCTTGGTGACGATGGGCGTGCGTCCCGGGGGCAACTCGTCAATCGTCGAAACGTCGAGGTCGGCGTAGTAACTCATCGCCAGCGTGCGCGGAATCGGCGTCGCCGTCATCATCAGGAGATGCGGCTCCTCTCCCCCGACCGTCATCTTGCTGCGCAGCGCCAGCCGCTGCGCGACGCCGAAGCGGTGCTGCTCGTCGATGATGGCCAGCGCCAGGTTTTTGAACACCACCTTGTCCTGGATGACGGCGTGCGTGCCGACCACCAGCATGGCCTCGCCGCTGGCAATCGCGGCCAGTGACTCCCGGCGCTCCTTGGCCTTCTGGCTGCCGGTGAGCCAGGCGGTTTTGATGCCCAGCGGTTCCAGCCAGGCCACCAGCTTGCGGAAATGCTGCTCGGCCAGGATTTCCGTCGGCGCCATCAGGGCGCACTGCCAGCCGGCATCGATGCAACGCATGGCGGCCAGCGCGGCGACCACGGTCTTGCCGGAGCCCACATCGCCCTGCAGCAGCCGGTGCATGGGCACGTTCTTTTTCAGGTCCTGCTCGATCTCATCGCTCACACGCTGCTGCGCGGCCGTCAGGCGAAAGGGCAGGCGTTCCATCAGCTGTTCGTACAGCGTGCACTGGGGGCCGCGCATGGCCGGGCCGTTGAGCGCCGGTGCGCGCATCGCGGCGCGTATGCGTTTGGCCTGCAGTTGCGAGAGTTGCTGGGCCAGCAGTTCTTCGGCCTTCAGGCGCTGCCAGGCCGGATGCGTGTGGTCTTCAAGCGTGGCCAGGGACACATCGGGTGTGGGGTTGTGCAAAAACTGCAGCGCCTCGCGCAGGCCCAGCATGGCCTGCGACGGTGTTTTCTGCAGGAAGGCGGCGGGAATGGTTTCACTGAGGTCGGCCCTGGCTGTGCCGCTGAGCACGGCCTTGCGCAGGTAGGCCTGCGGCAGGCCGGCCACGGTCGAATACACCGGGGTCAGCGCGCCCGGCAATTCGCCGCCGGCCAGCTTGAAACTGGGATGCACCATCTCGCGGCTCACAAAACCGCCACGCAGTTCGCCGCGCACACGCACACGCGCGCCCACGCTGAGGGTTTTCTGGTGTGAGGGGTAAAAGTTGATGAAGCGCAGCGTGCAGCTGTCGCTGCCGTCGTCCACCGTCACGCGCAGCTGCCGGCGCGGCCTGAAGCTGACCTGGCTGTCGGTGACAGTCGCCTCGATCTGCACCAGGTCGCCGTCGCGCGCGTCCTTCAGCATCACGATGCGGGTTTCGTCCTCATAACGCAGCGGTAGGTGCAGCGCCAGGTCAATGTCGCGTTTCAGGCCGAGCTTTTCAAGCGCACGCTGGGCCTGCGATTTTTCCGCCGCCACGGGCGCGGTTTTGGCAGCGGGCGGGGGTGCCTGTTTGGCTGGTGGCGGCATGGGACAATTGTGCCTTCATGAAGACGCATTTCAGCCTGGGCGATTTTGATTTCAGCCTGCCCGACGAACTCATCGCCCAGCACCCCGCGGCCCAGCGCAGTGCTTCGCGCCTGCTCGACGGCAGTGAGCCCACGCCCGTCGACCGCCGTTTCACCGATCTGCCCGGTTTGCTGCTGCCCGGCGACCTGCTGGTCTTTAACGACACAAAAGTGGTCAAGGCGCGGCTGTTCGGGCAAAAGTCCAGCGGCGGCAAGTTGGAGCTGCTGATTGAACGTGTGCTGTCGCCGGATTCAGAGTCCGGCCATGAAGTTGCCGCGCACATGAAGGTCAGCAAAAAGCCCCTGCCCGGCGCGGTCATGCGAATGGATGGCGGCTTCACCGCGACGCTGCTGGGCCGCTGGCCGAACGAAGACGGGCCGCTCTACAAATTCAGGCTCAGCAGCGACCCCTACGCGCTGATGGCCGCGCATGGCCATGTGCCGCTGCCGCCCTACATCACGCATACCGACTCTGAAGACGACGAGCGCCGCTACCAGACGGTTTTTGCGCGCAACCCCGGCGCGGTGGCGGCGCCCACGGCTGCCTTGCACTTCGACGAAGCCGTGCTGGCCCAACTGGAAGCGCGCGGCGTACAGCGCGCCAGCGTCACGCTGCATGTGGGTGCAGGCACCTTCCAGCCCGTCAAGACAGACAACATTGCCGATCACACCATGCACTTCGAGCGTTTTGAAGTGCCCGATGCGACGCGCCAGGCGATTTCCGACTGCAAGGCGCGTGGCGGCCGTGTGGTGGCCGTGGGGACGACAACAGTGCGGGCACTGGAATCCGATGCCAAATTCGGCCCTGAATGCCGCGACACCAATATCTTCATCACGCCAGGTTTTGAATTCAGGGTCGTAGACCTGCTGCTGACCAACTTCCACCTGCCCAAAAGCACGCTGATGATGCTGGTGAGCGCGTTCTCAGGCTACGAACACATCATGGCGCTGTACAGCCACGCGATTGCCCATCGCTACCGCTTCTTCAGCTACGGGGATTCCATGCTTCTGCAACGGCAGGCGGATATCGGAAACAGCATCGACAGACAATCAGTTGTACGATAAGATGATCGATATGCAAAACCAGACCGTCATTGTTTCCCCCAAATACCAGGTTGTGATTCCCCGCGAAATACGCGAGGCAGGTGGCATCAAGCCCGGCAGCCGCATGAGCGTGTTTGAGGTCAATGGTGTCATACAGCTGGTGCCGGTCAAGTCCGCCCCCGAATATCGCGGCCTGCTGGCGGGTTTGTCCAGCACCGACGTGGCGTCTGACCCCGAGCGCTTCTAGGTTTATGCGCAGCAAAACCGCAGCCGCAGCACCGGCTGTTCTCGATTCGTCCTGCTGGCTTGAATATTTCAGCGACTCGGCGCATGCCAAACGCTATGCAGAGCTGATCGAGAACACTGGTGCGCTGATTGTGCCCATCATGACCATCTATGAGGTCTACAAGGTTGCCTTGCGCGAGTTTGGCGCGGCCCATGCCAACCAGGCGGTTGCCTTGATGCGCGAAGGCGATGTGATCGATGTCAACCTGAACATCGCCCTCAGCGCGGCAGCCACCGGCCTGCCCATGGCTGACAGCCTGATTTACGCCACGGCGCAAATGCGCGGCGCCATTTTGTGGACGCAGGACCAGCACTTTGAAAGTTTGCCGGGCGTCAAATATTTTCCGAAAAACTGATGTTGCAATTTGACCTGCTCAAGACCGACGGCCATGCGCGCCGCGGCACCCTGACCCTGAACCACGGCGTGGTGCAGACACCCATTTTCATGCCGGTCGGCACCTATGGCACGGTCAAGGGCGTGATGCCGCAGTCGCTTGAAGACATGGGCGCGCAGATCATCCTGGGCAACACCTTTCACCTGTGGATGCGGCCCGGCCTCGATGTGGTCAGGCAATTCGGCGGCCTGCACCGCTTTGAAAGCTGGAACAAGCCCATACTCACCGACAGCGGCGGCTTCCAGGTCTGGTCGCTGGGCGGAACCGACGGCAAGGGACGCAAGATCACCGAAGAGGGCGTGAAGTTCTCGTCACCCGTCAACGGCGACAAGCTGTTTTTGACGCCCGAGGTCTCGATGCAGATCCAGACCATATTAAACAGCGACATCGTCATGCAGTTTGACGAATGCACCCCTTACGACACCGCAGGCCACATCACGACCGAAGCCGAAGCGCGCACATCCATGGAACTCAGCAAGCGCTGGGCCAGCCGCTGCATGACGGAGTTTGCGCGGCTTGAAAACCCGAACGCGCTCTTCGGCATCGTGCAGGGCGGCATGTTTGAAAACCTGCGCCAGGAATCACTCGACGCGCTGGTCGAACTCGACCTGCCGGGTTATGCCGTTGGCGGCGTCAGCGTTGGCGAGCCCAAGGAAGAAATGCAGCGCATCATGGCGCACACGCCGCACCGCCTGCCGGCGCACAAGCCGCGCTACCTGATGGGCGTGGGTACACCGGAAGACCTGGTTGAGGGCGTGGCTGCGGGTGTCGACATGTTCGACTGCGTGATGCCGACCCGCAATGCGCGCAATGGCCATATGTTCACGCGTTTCGGTGATTTGAAGATACGCAATGCGCGCTATAAAACCGAAGACGCACCTGTGGACGCGACCTGCACCTGCTACACCTGCAGAAATTTCAGCCGCGCCTACATGCACCACCTGGACCGCTGCGGTGAAATGCTGGGCCCCATGCTGTCGAGCATCCACAACCTTCATTACTACCTGAACCTGATGCAGGAAGTGCGCGATGCCCTGGACGCCGGCACATTTGGCGAGTTTGTGCACCAGTTCAGGGCCGACCGGGCGCGAGGCGTATGAACCTGGACCTTCAGCGCTGGATAGACCGCTGGGTGGGCATACCGCTGTGCGCAGCTGTGTCGCTGGCCGATGCAGTGACCCGCCCCTTCCGCCCATCGGGCCTGGCAGACAAGGCGCCGCGCGCCATTGTCATCATCCTGTTGTCCGAGATGGGCAGCCTGGTGCTGGCGCATGACATGTTCACGCGCCTGAAGACCCGCTACCCCGATGCAGAACTTCATGCGCTGCTGTTCGGCAAGAACCGCGAAATCCTGGACCTGATGCAACTCATCAAGCCGGAGAACGTGCACGCTGTTGATGACAAATCGCTCAAGGGTTTGCTGGCCAGTTTGTGGCAAGCCATCAAGGACCTGCGCCGCGCCAATGTCGACGTGGCCATCGACTGCGAGCTGTTTTCCAGGATCAGCAGCCTGCTGTCGTTTGCCAGCGGTGCGTCTGTGCGCGTGGGCTTTCACCGCCACACGCAGGAAGGCCTGTACCGTGGCTCGCACATCAACCGGCCTGTGCCCTACAACCCTTACCAGCACATCAGCGCACAGTTTTTGACGCTGGCCCGTGCGATTGATTCAACGGCCGTGCCCAAGTCCAAGCAGGCCATCACTCTGTCGGGCAAGCCGCCGCCACACGTGCAACTTGATGCAGCACTGAAGGCCGACATTGAACGCCGGCTGGCCACTGACTTCCCCGCGATTGCCGGCAAGCCGCTGGTGCTGGTGTATCCGGGCGGTGGCATTTTGCCGATACGCGCCTGGCCCCTGGCCTCTTACACCGCGCTGTGCGAAGGCCTGGTGGCTGACGGCTGTGCGGTGGCCGTGATCGGCCTGAAAGATGACCGGGCACTGGCGCAGCAACTGGTCGCCAACATACAAGCAGCCGCGCCGGGAAGCACCGCACTTGATTTGACGGGGTACACAAGATCCATTGCAGAGTTGCTCGCGCTTTTTCATTTCGCGAAGCTGCTTGTCACCAACGATGGCGGACCCGGCCAGTTCGCGGCGCTGACACCGATCTGGACGCTGATGCTCTTCGGCCCCGAAACCCCCGGCCTCTATGCGCCGCTGACGCCCCGCTGCCATTCGTTTTACAGCAGCTATCCCTGCTCGCCCTGCCTCACGGCCTACAACCACCGCTCTTCCTATTGCGATGGCGACAACCAGTGCCTGAAGGTGATTGAGCCGGGCGCGGTGCTGGCGAAAGCGCGTGAGTACCTTCAGCAAACCGGGGCGATGGTTGCATGAGCGCCTTGCGGGATATTGCCGAGCGCCTCATCGCTCTTCTGCCTCCGAAACTGCAGCCCATGGCGCGCTGGCGCTTTATCCGCTTCGGACTGGTAGGTGCCAGCGGCACGGTCATCAACATTGCCGTGCTGGCTTTCTCGCAGGAGTATTTGTTCAGGCACATTGCCGATTCGCATGACCGCCTGAACTACTCGATTGCGCTGGCCATCAGCATTGCAACCATCAGCAACTTCTACTGGAACCGCAGGCTCACCTGGCGTGACCGCCAGAACGCCGTGCAGCAATCGGCCCTGGTGCTGTTTGCCAAATATGTGATGGCTGCGGCGCTGTCCATCACCATCCAGTTCCTGGTGACCAAGTGGCTGGCCGTTTACCTGCACTATGCGATTGCCAACATCGTGGCCATTGCACTGGCCAGTGCCTTCAACTTTCTGGCCAACGACAAGCTGACGTTTCGCCGCCGCAAGAACGAGCCGCCGGACCCATCGGATTCCCCGCTCGGCAAACCATGAGCAGCCCGCAGCCATCGCACAAGATCATTCCCGCGCATATCGTGTGGCTGGGCCTGGTGGTTGTGGCCGCACTGGCCTACCTGTTCCAGCTCGGCGGTGACCACATTCCGCGCAATGGCGATGAGTTGGTCTATGCCCACATCGCACGACTGACAGCCGAGAGCGGGCACTGGCTGCCGCTGGTGAGCTCTTACGACTTCATGCGCAACACCAAGCCGCCCATGTTGTTCTGGCAGGCCATGGTGGCAGGCGGCTGGGGCGAACACTGGACGCTGCTGAGGCTGCGTTTGCCCAGTGTGGTTTACCTGTGGGCGACGGCGCTGGCGGTGGGGCTGCTGACATGGAAGATCGTCAAAGGCACACAACCATTACCCGGCAATATCGGCAATGGCAACACAACCAGCAACACCCACGCGGTGTCGATGGGCGCAATTGCCGCGCTGGTGTTCCTGTCCTTCTTCAGCACCTATCGTTATGGCCGGCCCTACCTCACCAGTGCGCCTGAAACCTTCTGGCTGGGCAGCGTATTTTTTGCGATGGCCTGGTCGCCTGCGAAGCTGCTGGCTTCACGCTGGAAGTTTCCACTGCTAGCCGGTCTGGCGATAGGTGTGGGTTGCCTCTACAAGTCGTTTGCGATGGTCGCACCTGTTGGCCTGGCGCTGGCCCTGTGCTATCAGATGGTTCACGCACGCCGCGCGCCGTGGCAGATCGTTCGCCCCGGGCTGTTGGGTGATGTGCTCAAGACCACCATCATCTGCGCGCTGGCACTCGCCGTGTTCAGTCTCTGGTTTGCGCTGGACCCTTTGCCCGGTGAAGTCTGGCGCGAGTTTGTCGTTGGCGAAAATGCTGGCAAGTTCAGGTCTGGCCCCTCTTACCTGTCACTGGCCTTCAGCGGCTCGGGCGGCGTACCCGTCATCCTGACCGGTTATTTCGTCAATGCAGGCCTGCTGTTTCCGCTGTCGGTGGGTGCCGCATGGACGGCCTGGCGCAGCTACCGCGCCAGACGCCAAACAGGCGAAAAAGTCAGCGATGCAGAAAAAGTCATGTGGCTCTGGCTGCTGGCACTGGCGCTGGTCTTCATGCTGCCCAGCCAGCGTTCTGCACGTTACCTGATACCCGCAATGCCGGCCGTCGCGGTGCTCATCGCGCTGTACTGGGGACGCATCAGCCGCATCTGGTTCGGCCTGACACTGGTCTTTGCCATACTGGGAGCGCTGGCCATGGCGTCCATCGGCTACGGCGCGGTAAAGGCCACGCAGGATGCGGGCGTGTACTCGCCGCTGTTCTGGTTGTTGCTCGGGCTGATGGTGCTGGGTAGCGTTGCGGGCATCATCAAAAAATCATGGACTCAGGCGCTGACCCTGCCCTGCAGTTTTGCATTCCTCATCGCAATGGCGTGGGTCACGGCCCCCTTCAATGGCCCTATCGGTCATTTCAAGAGCAGCACAGTGGCGCTCTTGCAGGGGCAAACGGTGCGTGTGCCCAATAACTTCAACGGCCAGTTCGAGCGTTACCAGTTTCTGCTGACGGGCGCTAAAGTCGCAGCCTATGACGCGCCTCAGCCAGTGGATTACAGCGACGCAGATATTGACGCGCTCTTCAAGACCAGCCGCTACGTGCTGGTGCAGCGCAGGCTGGGCCAGCCTGCCTGCGCCAACTGCCGCGTCATCGACATGCGCGGGGATATCCGTTCACGGCAGGACCCCAAAGAAGGCACCTGGGCGGCACTGAAGACGCCTGACACCTTCTGGTATTCACGCGAGTACCTGGTCGAGAAGATCCAGCCCTGAACCCCATCGGCTGCGAACCCGCTCGCTCCAGTGAGAATCAGGCCGGTTGCGAGTCTCCGGGCAGGACAGGTGCACTGGTTTTTGCATCACCAGCTTCCCCTGCTTTAAGCAAAGGTGTCAGCAGTTTGCTGCGGTCTGCAGTGCTGCCGCACGCATGGCAAAACTTGGCGAAAGCACTTTTGCGTGTCTTGCACACTGTGCAGTGGTCGAACAGGCCTATGCCGCAGTGCGGGCAAAAGTCGATTGCCGTGTTCTTGAAGTCCACCGCGCGCTCGCAGCCCGGGCACACGCCTTTGGACAAACGTGTCAGCGCGGTGTCGTAGCTCAATTCTTCACGCCGCTGCGCATCAGGCAACTGCTCTGCGAGTTTCTGCTTTTCGAGGTAACGGTTCAGAGAGACGATGGCCTGCCGCCCGACCACGACCGTGACGATGATGCCCACGATGTAGCGCACATAACCACCGTAGCTCGGCAGGTAGGGCACCAGTTCGACGAAGAAGGCAAACAGCGCAAAGATGATGAAACCCCACACAAATGGCCAGTAGGTGGTCTTTCGCTTTTTTGCAAATAGCCAGCCAGCAGCGACCAGAAGCGGAAGCGTCAGCGCGAGGCGGTACAGAAAAACGCGCAGTTCAATGCGCCTGTATTCGGCATTGAGTTTTTGCTGCGCGACGATTTCCATATCGGCCAGCTTGCGGCGTTCACGTGTGACCGCCTGTCTGGCATCAAGTGCCGCCTGTTGCTGCGCCTCGACCGCGACCCCGGCTGCGCGTTCCCTGTCTTTCAGTGCGTCAAGCGCTTTGGTGCGTGCGATGAGCTCCGGGTCCTGGTCAGCCTGCTGCGTGGCACGCCTTGTAGACAGCCAGTTGTTGAAAGTGTCACGCGCCGCAGCAGAATCTGCCTGCGCGGCCTTGCGCTTGAGCAGCGCCTGCTCGAGTGCGGTTTCGGCATCCTGGCCCGCCTTTTCAGCCGCACGAATGTTGTTGCGGGCGGGCGCTGTGATGGACGGATCCATATAGTCTTCGACCGACAGCTGCTTCTCGACTTTTGGCAGGTCACCAACGACGGTGCCGCCCAGGCCGATAAGGAAACCGGCAAACACCAGGGCGACCAGCCAGAGGCCGCGGTGGAACCACTTTTCGGACAAGCGAAGTGCCTTGCTCATGAATATCTCCTGATTCCTGAAAATGGAAGTATGCCTATGGCAGGGTGACCAGCACAGGTTTACCCGGAAGGGCCAGCTGCGCGCGCGTCAGCCAGGCAAATACCGAATCAACCGTCACAGTTTCAATGCGGTCTGAAAACCTCTTTTCAGGCGGGTGGTCATCAAACGCCACGTTGGCGGCGCCCACCCGTCCGCCAAGACGAGTCATGGGCCCAATCGTCAAGGCGGCGGGCTGGTAACCGGCGGATTGCAGCCATGCCTGCGCCTCCCCGCGCGTGGTAATGCGCGCCTCCATGCTGGCAGCCAGCGTCTCGATGGCCCACTGGTTGGACTGCTGGTATTTTTTGCCCCAGGCGTAACTAACGATGCTGTAGGGTTTGTGGTTTAGGCCTGTCGCACCAGGTGTCTGCAGCAAGGCCAGCAACTGCTGCTGCACCTGCGGTGTGGGCGCCAGCCATGCCGCCTCGAAGCGCCAGAGGTCATCGAGAAAAAACTCGGCCAAACCCTGGCGGTAAATGCTGGAACTGGCGGTACCACACTCATTGAGCTTGTGCAGCACGCGCCAGGTCTGGCCGCCCTGCGCATCAGGCACCTGGTAGGCGATGCCCACATGCGAGTAGTACACACCGTATTTGCGCAGGTCCTGGCCGGCGCGGGCCAGGAACACCACCTTCTGCCCGCTCTCGTTGAGCGAGGTGAGTGTCCTGGCAGCCAGGGTCATCGCGCGGCCAGCTGTCTGGGGCGTGAGCTTTGAGGCTTCGCAGGACCTGCCAGCATGGGCAGCAGGAACGAACAGCAGGACTGCGACTAGCGAAAAACACGCGGCAGCATTGAACAGGATTTTCTTCATGGCTGTTAAATGCTCTAGTAGGTCAGGCGTTCGTTGTGCAACAAGGCCCGGCCCAGTGCATTGGGGATAAAGGCAATCACCTCGCCCGCAACAGAAAGCACCGTGCCTGCAGCCACCACGCTCACCAGTACCGATGCACCCGCAACGAGTGAGGCGCCAGCCATACCCCTGCCCAGCACTTCGATGCTGGCACGGGCGCCATCGGACGCACGCTCCAGTACATACAGGGTGCCGCGGGTGGTGCTTTCAACAGCTTTGACCACCAGCACGGCGCCAGCAGTGGACAGCACCACAGGCACCGCCCCAATGGCCCCGGCAGCTGCGCTGGCGCCTACCGCCACCGAGGCCACAGGCAGCGCAGACAGGGCACTCACGGCGGACAGCTCGGCCTGGGCCCGGGCATTAAAACTGGTCGCTGTGCCAGCAATAAAAACTGCGGCGATCAGTATGGAAGCAATTTTGTTTTTCATGATGATCCTGTAATCCGGGTTGTGGGGTTTCATTCAGCCTCACCAGCCTGGCGTACAGCCTGGGCCTGCCTGCGGCCAGCGAGCTGGGCTTCGTTCAGATCGGCTTCGTGGCGGTCACGCAGGGTCTTGGCCAGGGTAAAGCTGCAGGTAATCAGGTACAGCCAGCTCACACCGAGAAAGGCCTTGTAGGTCTCGTTGATCTCCATGCGCCACAGGCCCCAGCCGGTCAGCGACATCGCCAGGAAGAAGCCGCCCCAGACCACCAGCTTGAACATGGGGGTGTCGATGATCTTGCCTTCGACGCGGCTTTTTTCCTGGTCGCGAACATACTTGGCCAGCACAAAGGCGGCAGACAGGCAGAAGAAGTAGCCCATGATCATGAATGCTCGATCAAGGTCCTTGCCGGGCAAATAAGACAGGCCCACGGCGCACAGGAAAACAGCGATCAGGAAGGAAACCCAGACCTGCAATTGCCAGGGTTTGGAGTCACGGTGTATCAGCATCTGCATAAAAACCTTTTGGTTGTTGAGGTGCACCTAATGTGCTGCCCAACACCTCAAAAAGGATTCAAATACCGATACAGTGACTTATTAATGCCCTGAAAGTATCATCAAACAATACTTGAAGTCGGCGCTTCAGGCCTTTAGCAGGACGGCCACCGTGTCCTGCAGGACCTGCGGCTGCACATCTTTTGCGGCGACAGGCACGCCGACATTCAACCCCACACGGCTCCACACCCCACGGCGAAAGGGTTTGGCCATCGCCACGCCCTTTTCAGCGCGGCTGAAAAAAGAGCCCCACAGGTTGGTCAATGCCATGGGAATCACCGGCACATCGAGGCCGTCACGTTCGGCGTTCTCCATGATCTTCATGATGCCGCCCTTGAAGGCCTGCAGCTCTCCGTTTTTGGTGATGCCGCCTTCAGGAAAGATGGCCAGCAGATCGCCGTCACGCAGCACCTTGGCCGCAGCTTCAAAAGCAGCCTCGTAAAGCGCAGGGTCCTCTGCTTTGGGCGCAATCGGTATGGCCTTGGCCAGTTTGAAAAACCATCCCAGCAACGGCGTTTTGAAGATGCGGTGATCCATCACAAAGTAGATGGGGCGTGGGCTGGCCGCCATCAGTAACACGGGGTCTGCAAAGCTCACGTGGTTGCAGGTGAGCACGGCCGCGCCTGAGGTCGGGATGTTGTGGTCGCCGGTGATGCGGAAACGGTAGGCCAGTCGCGACATCAGGAAAGCCACAAAACGCAGCAGGTATTCGGGCACCAGCATGAAGATGTAGAAAGCCACCACGGCATTGGCCAGGCCGACGAACAGGAAGATCTGCGGCACCGTGAAGCCTGCGCCCAGCAAGGCGCCTGCGAGGATGGAACTCACGATCATGAACAGCGCATTGAGGATGTTGTTGGCAGCGATGATGCGGGCGCGGTGCGTGGGCTGGCTGCGCAACTGGATCAGCGCATACATGGGCACGCTGTACAGGCCTGCAAACAAACTGAGCAGCGCCAGATCAGCCATCACACGCCAGTGGTAGTGCTGCGCAAGAAAGCTGCCCACACCCATCAGCTCAGCGGCGGGCATGCTGCGCGAGGCGAAATAAAGGTCTATGGCAAACACGCTCATGCCTATGGCGCCCATGGGCACCAGCCCGATTTCCACATGGCGCTTGCTGAGGACCTCACACAGCAAAGACCCCGTGGCGATACCGATGGAAAACACCACCAGCAGCAGCGAGGCCACATGCTCGTCACCGTGCATCACGTCTTTGGCAAAGCTGGGAAACTGGCTCAAAAAGACAGCACCAAAGAACCACATCCAGCTGATACCCAGCATGGAGCGGAACACGACCACATTGTCATTCGCCAGCTTGAGGTTGCGCCAGGTTTCAGTGATGGGGTTCCAGTTGATCTTCAGGTCAGGGTCGGTGGCGGGCGCCAGCGGAATGAACTGCGCCGTGGCACGCCCGACCAGGGCCAGCAAGACGCAACCCAGCGCCACATAATGCGGACCAACGCCGGGAATGGCCACGATCAGGCCGCCCACGATATTACCCAGCAGGATGGCGACAAAAGTCCCCATCTCGACCATGCCGTTGCCGCCTGTGAGTTCGCGCTCGTTGAGTGCCTGCGGAAGGTAGGCAAACTTCACCGGCCCGAAGAGCGTGGAATGCAAACCCATCAGAAAGGTGCAGCCCAGCAACACAGGCACCTGGAAGTTGACGTTGCCGCTGGTAAAGCCTGCGGCGGCCAAAAGCATGATGGCGATTTCAAGATTCTTCACGAAACGTATGACACGCGTTTTCTCAAACTTGTCGGTCAGTTGCCCGCTGGTCGCAGAAAACAGCAGGAAAGGCAGGATGAACAACGCCCCTATCACCAGCCCCGCCATGGCCGGCGGCAACCAGCTCACGCTGAGCTGGTAGGTGACCATCACGGTGAAGGCAAACTTGAACAGGTTGTCATTGGCTGCACCCGAGAACTGCGTCCAGAAGAAGGGCGCAAACCTGCGCTGGCCCAACAGCGCAAACTGGTTGGGATGGGCGTGCGGGTTCGGGTCAGCCACCAGATCCCCAGCTCGAGAATTGCTCTTTGTCGCGTCAACACTCATGAATGCTTGCTCCGTTTGATGATGTGATGTGTGCTCATGCCCAGGGCATCCTTCCCGCCGTCAACGTGCGATTCTGCCCTGCTTTGATGTCGTACCCGTTCACGCGAGTGGCAGGCCATGGTCAGCCGGAAATTCCCATGAATGGGTGCTTATTCGATACGAGTGCGCGCGTTGGTGCTGCTAGTATCGAAAATCGATACCGAAGAAGGAGGAAATGCCATGAGCACAACAGCAGACCTGGTACTGGTTCTGAAAAAAGAACTCAAGGCCGCACAGATGACCTACGCGGACCTTGCCCGCGCGCTGGGCATGGCCGAATCCAGCGTCAAGCGCATGCTGGCGCAGGGCGACATGCCGCTGTCGCGCATCGATGCGATCTGCCGCGCGCTCAAGCTGGACTTCGCTGACCTGGCACGCCGCGTGGCCGACTCGCAGCCGCTGCTGGCAGAGCTCACGCAGGCGCAGGAGAAAGCCGTGATCGCCGACAAGAAGCTGCTGCTCACCGCCATCTGCGTGCTGTCGCAATGGACGCTGGAGCAGGTCACGGAAAAACTACCGCCTGACGCAGGCCGAGTGCATCAAATACTTTGCACAGCTTGACCGCATCGGCATCATCGAACTCAAACCCATGAACCGCTACCGGCTCAAGCTCGCCAAGACATTTCGCTGGCGGCCGCACGGCCCGGTGATGGACTACTTTCGCGAAAACGCCTTGCTGGATTATTTTTCAGGCGGCTTCGACGGAGAAGGTGAAGGCCTGCTGCTGGTTCACGGATCCATCAGCAAAGGTCTGGCAACGTCATTTCTGGAGCGCATGCAGCGCGTGGCGCAGGACTTTGCGCAGCAGCACCAGGCCGACCAGAAACTGGGCGCGAAAGACCGGGAGGGCTACACCCTGCTCCTGGGTATGCGAAGCTGGGAGTTCGGCGCGTTCGCCGCACTCAGGCGGTAAATGTCGCACACCCCTGTTGCCGCTCACTGCGTGTAGCGTCCTCTCCCCTTGCAGGGGACGGCGCCTGCAGACCGGCGAAGCCGGATCTGCGGCAGCCTGCTTGAAATAACTGCCCTGGAATATGAAGCGCCTGTCACCCATGCGCGGCAAGCACGGTCACCTCACCCCTGTTGCCGCTCACTGCGTGAGCGTCCTCTCCCCTTGCAGGGGACGGCGCCTGCAGACCGGCGAAGCCGGATCTGCGGCACCCGGCCTTGAATACCTGCCCTACGAATTGGCAAGCCTGTCAATCCCGCTCTGTAAACACCGTCAGCACACCGGTATAGCCGTACAGATGGTGGCGGGCGATTTCCCCTCCTGCAAAAAAAACCCACCAGCGGCACATCACCCAGCGCGCGGCGGACGATCTGCAGCTCTGCACCGGGCGCGCCAAAGTGCGGGCCACCGCGTCCAGAGCAGCTCACATATATGGCGCCGGCGATGCGCCTGGCGGCATGCGGTGCTGACTCGGCTTCGGGCGCGCTCAATGCGCTGGCGACTTCAAGCGTGACCTCTTCGGGCTCAAGCTCTTCACGGATTTCAGCGCACACGCGGATCAGGTCGGCACGTGCGGCCTCGCGGTTGCGTTCGCAAAACGCCAGGGTCATGCCGACCGTTGGCGCTTCAGCAATCGCGATGCCCTTGCGCGCAGGGTCCAGGCCGATGATGTGGCGCACCACCACTTCTGCCCCAAACTGCCCTGCATGATGAATGCGCACGTCATTGAGCCTGTCATCCGGGTGGCTGAGACCCACCAGCGTGCTGCGTACTTTGGCCAGCGCCTCGCGGGGTGCGTCCAGCGATACACCCAGTTCGGCCAGCATGAGGTCCAGCGCGGGCTGGCCGTCGAGTCCAGTCACGACATTGCCTTCACATGCCGTGATTTCATGGTTGCCCGATACAGGCTGGCAGCCCTGGGTCACCCGCGACATCAGCGCCATGCCGCCTGACATGTCGCGCGCAAATGCCACACCGCTCAGGCCGCCGCTGAACACGCCGCCGGCCGCACCCTGGCCCTTGACGTTGCCATGGCCGCTGAGCGCGAACTGCACGGTCTCCGACCGGCTGGACGCCAGGCCCCCAAACACATAACCGCTGTCAGTGCGCTCTGCCATCTCTGCAATCAGTTCAGCCACCTCGGGCGTGCCCGAGTCCGCATGCACGAGTGCGGTATGCGCCTTGAAGCGATGACTGGATGGCGGCAGCGGAGAGACACCCGAAAACACACGGTACTGGTCATGAGGAAGCTCGCACAACATCACCGCCAGTGCCGGCTCGTCAAAATATTCAACGTTGTTGGACGCGATGCCCACGCCGACCGTACCGCTCCAGTCGGTCACCTCGGGTAATTCAGCGCTCAGGTGGTCAAGAATGTCCTGCGCATGGGCAGCGTAGTGGTCGGTGATGTAGAGCAGCGCAAGCGTGGGCGCCGTGGCGTAACCGGGTAGCGCCATGTAGGCGCGCAGTTGCGCCAGTACAAGACCGGCCGCCATCTGCCATTGGGGGTGGGTGGCGTGGCCGTAGGGAAAGAGTTTCATGGTCTTGCGGATCAAAAAAATTGCAGAAAGCGGGTTCTCCGCGACCATTTTCCCAGATGGTCTAACCCATTCTTAACGCGAGGTTTTGCGGGCCGCCTTTCGCGGTGCAGGTTTGGCTTTGGGCTTTGCTTTGGTGCCTGGGCGGGATGACGACGATACGGGTTTCGAGGCCAACGGAGACGGCCAGGCCTGGCTGCTGCGCAAGGCGGTATTCATGGCTGCCCGCGCCCCGCCCGCCACCGTCTTGCCTGCGCTTTCAGCCATGCCTTTGGCCACGCCAGTCGCAGTTTTCATTGCGTCTTTGGCGAGCCCGGTCGCCAGGTTCTTGCCGGTGTTCATGGCCGTCTTTTTGGCGGCGTCCTTCATCGCATCGGCTGCAATGGTCTGGAACTGCTGGGTCAGTGCGCCCCACCACTGCATGGGGTCCACCACCCCACCGGGCGCTGGCGCAACGGTTTTGGCTTTGGCCGCACGGGGTTTTGGCGCCGCTGCTTTTGTTCCTTCAGAAAAACTTGTCGGCGGAATCTCAAGGCCTGAAAAGGTTTTCGCCTTTTCAGTCACACTTTGCACACCGCTGGCCATGCTGTCGGCCACCTTGAGCTTGAAAGCATTGGCCACATCGCCCATGTTGAAGTTCATGCCCTTGAGGGTGGCCAGCGTCATCTTCTGCACTTCAAGCGCCTGTATGGTGGCCTTCAGGGCCATGGCATTCTGGTCAAGCCAGAACTGCACGGCCTTGAGTTCTTCAATGCGCTTGTCCAGCTCTTCAACATTGAGCGTCGGCGCGACCCAGTTGCCAAGGTTGGGCAGCTGCGGAATTTTCTGGGCAGCACTGCCTGCTGCCTGCGTGGCCAGGTTCTGCAAAAAATCAAAGCCGGGTACGAACTTTCCGAAACCGGCAAACGATGGATTGTCTGAGTCGCTCATGGGTGTCTCCTGGCGTGGTGTGCGCTGTTGAAGTTGTCTCTTTATGTATTACGCCTTCATTGTGCAGTGCCTGAGGGGTCCGTCAACCCATTTTTGCAAGGCCATCAGAAATTGCGCTCTTTCTGGCGCACCAGCGCCGTCAGCGAGGCATTGACCGGCGCGACCATTGCGCATTTGGCGGCCTCACGCGGCACCGCGCCGTTGATGAAATCGATTTCACTGCGCCTGCCCGCGTCATGGTCAAGCAACACCGAAGGGCGGGCATTGCGTACCCGTTCACCAAAGGCCCTCACATAGGCCTCGGGGTCACTGACATTGATGGCGATCTTGCGTGCGCGCGCCACGCGCCAGGCCTCCAGTGACGCGGCCATGCCCAGCGGCCCGATGTCGGGGTCGTCCATCGCCTCGCCCACAGTCATGCCGGTCAGTGCACAGGGGGCGCTGAAGGCGACGTTGCACATGAGCTTTTCCCACTGCATGGCGGCCACGTTGTCTGTGGCCTCGGCATTGAAGCCTGCGGCCCGCCAGAGCGCGGCGATGTCCTCGACGCGCGCATCAGGCAGGCCCGCATGGGCGCCCAACTTCACGGCATTCATGTTGTTGTGGTGCGCATGACCCGGGCCGCGCATGGATGCGCCAAAGGCTGCGGCGATACCCACAGCCAGCCTGTCCTTGCCCACTGCTTGCGCAACCATGTCTGCGCTGCCCAGGCCGTTCTGTATGGTGAGCACCAGCGTATCGGCGCCCACAAGCTTCGCAGCGGTTCTGGCGGCATCCGCCACCTGCACGGCCTTGGCCGCCACGATCACAAGGTCAACCACATGGTCGGGTGCGCGGTCAGGACTGAAGGCGCGCAGCTTCACCGTCCGGTCGCCGCTGGCGCCTTCGATGCGGAGACCCTTGTCATTGATGGCATCGACATGCGCCTGCCAGCCATCGACCACCAGCACCTCATTGCCCGCATCGGCCATCAGGCCGGCGTAGACGGAGCCCATTGCGCCGCATCCAACAATTGCCACTTTCATGTCTGTCTCCGCTGTTTTTGTGTTGTGTTCAGGCTGTGAGCTGGCGTATGAAGGGCACCAGCTCGGCTTTTTCTTCAAGGCCAAAGCCGGGCGCAGTGGTGGGCATGACCAGCCCGCCACCCACAGCGCAGCCCGCCGGGTAACCGCCAAAGGGCTGGAACACACCCGGATAAGCCTCGCAGCCACCCAGCCCCAGCCCGACGGCGATGTGCAGATTGATCAAATGGCCTCCATGCGGATGGGCATCGGCACGGCTGAAACCACGCGACTCCATCAGCGCAAGCATGCGGCCGTATTCGAGCAGGCCATAGCTCAGGCCCGGGTCCATCTGGAAAACATCGCGGCCCGGCCGCATGCCGCCAAACAGAAGCAGGTTGTTGACATCGGGCACCGAAAACAGGTTCTCGCCCGTCGCCACGGTACCGCTGTAGGTTTCAATCACGCGGCGGTTCAGGTCGTAATCCAGCGGGTCGCCAATCTCCTCGTACCAGCGCAGGTCCAGCGGCTCCATGGCTTTTGCGTAGGCCAGCGCCGTTTCAAGGTCAAAGCGGCCATTGGCATCAACGGCCAGGCGCCTGCCCTGCCCGGCGACATCAAGCGCAGCCTCAATGCGCGCCATGTCCTGCGCCAGCGATGCGCCGCCTATCTTCATCTTGAAGGCGTCAAAACCCATGTCCTGGTAGGCGCGGAATTCATTGCGCAGGCGCTGGGTGCTGTCATCGGGGTAGTAATATCCCCCGGCTGCATAGACGTGTACACCACCGGTTTTGGCGTCGGTGCCGAAATGGCGCGCCACGGTTTGCCATGCCGGCTCATCTGCCAGCTTGGCGTTGATATCCCAGAAGGCCAGCTCAAGCGCGCCTATGGCGGCAGCCCGGTCACCATGACCGCCGGGCTTTTCATTTTTGAGCATGAGCTGCAGCAGCTTTGGCACATCAAAGGCCGTACCGCCCGCATCAAGCAGGCCGCCAGGGTCAGACCTGCTGGCAGCCATCACACGCGGGATGATGCGTTCACGCAGGATGCCACCCTGCGCATAACGCCCTATCGAATCAAAGGCCAGCCCGACAACGGGTTTGCCGTCGCGTACGGCATCTGTAAAAACAGCAACCAGTGAAATGGTGTGCTCTGAAAAATTCACCAGGGCATTCGCCACATTGCCCTGCAACTGTACGGAAAGCTCGCGGATATCGGTGATGCGCATGGTCTGCGGGGTTCTTCAAAAAACTCAATGACTCCCTGCGAACGTTCTCTGCAAGTCTCTTTGTACTTTGTATCGATTTTGCACCCTTCCAGGGGCGCGTCTCCGGCTTGCCTTCGCATGCAGCCCTGATAAGCTGACAGGCATGAAAAGCCTGTTTCACTTTGCATTCAATGTTCGTGACCTCGATATGGCCCGACGCTTCTACGGCGGCGTGCTCGGTTGCACCGAAGGCCGCTCCACCGATACCTGGGTGGACTTTGATTTTTTCAGCCACCAGATCTCGCTTCATCTGGGCGAGCCCTTCAAGACCGAGCGTACCGGCCATGTGGGCGACAAGCTGGTGCCCATGCCGCACTTCGGGCTGGTGCTGGGCCTGGCTGACTGGAAAGCGATGGCAGAGCGGCTGCAGGCAGCGGGCACAGAGTTTGTGCTTGAGCCCCAGGTGCGGTTTGAAGGCCAGCCCGGCGAGCAATGGACCATGTTTTTCTGTGACCCTTTTGGCAACCCGCTGGAGATCAAGGGGTTCAGAGACCTGGAGGCTGTTTACGCCACATGACGTATACCTTCGCCTCCGCAACGATTTTGCTTTTGCTGATCACCGATCCGTTTGGCAACATCCCCATCTTTGCCAACGCCCTGCGCAATGTCGCGCCGGAGCGCCGCATCAAGGTCATCCTGCGGGAGGTGCTGATCGCCTTTTTGCTGCTTCTGGCTTTCATGTTTATCGGCGACGGGTTTCTTCGCGTGATGAACCTGAGCCCCCTGTCCCTGCAGATTGCAGGTGCGGTGGTGATGTTCCTGATTGCGCTTCGGATGATATTTCCGTCGTCACGCAATGAGCCCGAACCCCTGGAAGGCGAGCCGCTCATCGTTCCGCTCGCCATACCTGCGCTGGCCGGGCCGTCGGCGCTGGCGACGGTCATGCTGCTGGTCTCGCAGGCACCCGCACGCCGGCTGGAGTGGATCGCTGCACTGTGCGTCACCATGGCCGTCTGCGCCGTGGTGCTGGTGTTGTCCGAGCGTATCCAGCGCGTCGCAGGTGACCGCGTGATGATGGCCTTTGAGCGGCTGATGGGGCTGATTCTTGTGGCCGTAGCCGTGGAAATGCTCCTGCGCGGCATCAAGGCCTTCACCGGGCAGGCCGGCTGAAGGTTCGCACCCGCGCCTCGCGGGGGTCAGGACGAATTTACCTGGCCGCTGCCAGCAGACCCTGCAGTTCGCGCGACATGGGCAGATCAAGTGCCTTGTTTGCCGGCGGTATGGGTTTGGTGAAGCACTTTTCGTAGACCTCTGCGAACCGGCCGCTGCGCATGGCCTCCACAATCGACAGATCAACCAGTTTTTGCAGTGCCGGGTCTGCTCTCCGGTAGGCGATGGCAATGGGTTCGGACGACAGGCGCTCCGGCAACAGCCTGAATTCCGCCGGATCTTTCACGGCCAGCATGGAGTTGCTCAGCAGTATGCCGTCGCGGGCATAGCCGTCGGCCTGGCCCAGTTGCAGCTGGCTTATGGCGGCGTCATGTTCCAGGATGTTGGCAATTTGCCATTTCAGGCCGTTGGCTGCGGCGTAGGCATCCAGCGCACCCCTGGCAGTGCTGCCCCCGAGTTGCACCAGGTTCTTGCCTGCCAGCTGCTGCACCGAGTCCAGCTTGTCGCTGCTGCGTACCAGCACCCGAACCGCCGCGTAAAAAATCGGCGGTGAAAAAGCCACCAGCGTGCGCCTGGCAGGCGTATCAGTGAGGTTGGCGCACATCAGGTCAATTGCGCCGTTTCTGAGCAGGTTGACAGCGCGCCCCAGCTCGACGGCCTGGTACACCACACGCAGGTCTTTCGCGCCGGAAGCGCCGGCGATGCGCTCAATAATGGGCGCGCACAGGTCAATGCTGTAGCCTGCGGCCGTCTTGCCGTTGGTAAAGGAGAAAGGTGATGCGTTGTCGAGATAGCCCACCACCAGCATACGGCGGGTCTTCACCTTGTCGACGGTGTTTTGCGCCCACACGGCAGGCGCCAGCAGTGCGGCCAGGGCCAGTACCGCGGCAAAATGCCGAATCGGTGTTCTGTTGCTTTTCATCAGGTCTCCGGTGCGGGCGATTATTCGCCTGATGTGGGCATTATTGGTTAACAGGCGCGCCAGCGCAAAGCAGCAAGGCGCGCGCGGCATGTTCAACCGTAACGGTTCACCACCTTCTGGTCAATCGCCCCAAACATAGACTGCCCGTCCTTGCCCTTGGCCTCGATGCGTATGGTGTCGCCAAACTTCATGAATTCTGTTTTGGGCTTGCCGTCTTCAATGGTTTCAATCGCGCGTTTTTCGGCGACACAGCTGTAGCCGTGGGTCCAGTCCTTGTTGCTGACGGTGCCTGAGCCGATCACGCTGCCGGCGCGCACATTGCGGGTCTTGCAGATGTGGGCAATCAGCTGGCCGAAGCTGAAGGTCATCTCGGGGCCGGCTTCGCACATGCCGACCTTGCGGCCGTTCCAGGTGCTTTGCAAGGTCAGGTGCAGGCGGCCGTCTTTCCAGGTGTCGCCCAGTTCGTCGAGCGTCACGGCAACGGGGCTGAAAGCCGTGGCCGGCTTGCTCTGGAAGAAGCCAAAGCCCTTGGCGAGTTCATCGGGAATCAGGTTGCGCAATGACACATCGTTGGCCAGCATGACCAGGCGTATGCCTTCGAGCGCCTGCTCTGGCGTGGCACGCATGGGCACGTCCGCGGTGATGACGGCGACCTCGGCCTCGAAATCGATGCCGAAGTCTTCACTGGCCACCACCACGTCGTCACAGGGGCCAATGAAGTCGTCGCTGCCCCCCTGGTACATCAGCGGGTCGGTGTAGAAAGACGCGGGCACCTCGGAATTGCGCGCCTTGCGCACCAGCTCGACGTGGTTGATGAAGGCCGAGCCGTCGGCCCACTGGTAGGCACGCGGCAGGGGCGCCATGCACTGCGCCGCATCGAACGGAAACGCATGCCGGGCCTTGCCGTTGTTCAGGGTCTGGTACAGGTCTTCGAGTTGCGGCGACATGAAGCTCCAGTCGTCCAGAACCTGCTGCAATTTGCCGGCAATGCCCGTCGCATAATGGGCGGTCGAGAGGTCGCGCGAAACCACAATGAGCTGGCCATCACGTGATCCGTCTTTATAGGTAGCGAGTTTCATCAAAGTCCTGTCTGGCTGGATTTCAGCGTGATTTTGGGAGTCAGTCTATCAACATGCATTCGTAACCCTCCTGATAAAGTTACGATAAGTGAAATTGATTTACCTAAATGTAATTCGCAATTCTAATTCAAGAGCATGAACAAGCGCGCGCAAGCAGAAGATACAGACCTTGAGGACGATGGACCGCAGCGCGCCGGCATCCAGTCGGTCGAGGTCGGTTTCAGCCTGTTGCAGGTTCTGGCCGCGTCCGGCGGGCCCCTGATGCTGCGAGACCTGGCTGCAGCTGCAGGCATGAATGCCGCGAAGGCGCACCGCTACCTGGTGAGCTTCCAGCGCCTGGCCCTGGTGGTGCAGGATGCGGGAACAACCCGTTATGACCTTGGCCCGGCAGCCCTGAAGTTAGGGCTTGCCTCGCTCGCACGCCTTGACAGCGTGAAGCTTGCCCGCCAGCGTATTGGCCCACTCATGGAAGACATAGGCCAGACACTGGCGCTGGCTGTCTGGGGCAACCAGGGTCCGACCATGGTGCACTGGGAAGAATCGCCACAGGCCATCACCGTAAATCTGCGCCTGGGTGATGTCATGCCCCTGCTGTCGTCTGCCACCGGTTTGTGTTTTCTGGCCTTTATGGGCCTTGGCCGCAAAACAGCTGGTGACCGGCTTGCGCTGCTGCTCAAGGATGAGCTGGCGCGCACCCAGAAATCCGGGCGCAACGATGTGCCCTCGACCATGGCCGAAGTGACGAAAACACTTGAAGAGATACGCCAGCGCGGCATCGGCCGTGTGGTCAACACGCTGATGCCCGGCGTTGCCGGTTTTTGCGCGCCGGTATTTGATGCCGACGGCCACATGGTGCTGGGCATGGTGGCGCTCGGCTCGCTGGCGAATTTTGATTCGGCGTGGGACGGCAAGGTTGCGAAGCCCCTGAAAGCTGCAGCAGCCCGGCTCTCGGCAGACCTCGGGTTTGTCGCGGCATGATGCACGGCAAGGGCGTGCCTTCATGGCGGCAGCTTGCGCTGCTGGCGCTCCTGGTTCTGGCGGTACACCTGCTGGCGCTGAAGGCGGCACCCGGCAGCTTTGGGATGAAGCTGGACCCGGGCACCGCGACCGCCGCCTTCACCACGCGCAGCATAGAACCCGAGCCCCCGCCCCTGGCCCCCATGGCGCCCCTGCCGCCGCCGGTTCCCGTCGTCAAACCCAAACCTGCGCCGCAGCCGCCCCCGGCCGAACCTGCGCCCGTGCTTGCTGAAGCACCTGCCGCCACAGCCACAGAACCACTCCCACCTGTCACCGAGCCGGACACCTCGCAGGTCGCCGTGGCGACGCCCACCATCACGCCCACCAGCACGCCTGCGGCCGCCTCACCCACAGTGGCGGACACCACCGCCACGCTGCCTGCCGGGCCAGCGACCACTCTGGTGACGTCGGTCAAGCTGCCCTCCTCCGTCGTTCTGCAGTACAAGATGACGGGCGGCTCCAAAGGCCTGAACTACTACGCCAATGCCGAACTGGGCTGGAAGAGAAACTTCGGTGAATACGACGCCTACATGAAGGTCAGCGCCATGTTCATAGGCTCTCGCACCATGACCAGCGTGGGCAGCGTGACTGAAGCCGGGCTGGCGCCCACACGCTTTGCCGACAGGTTCAGGAGCGAACAGGCCGCGCATTTCGACCCCGACAAACGAAAGATCACCTTCAGCGCCAACACGCCCGATGCACCCTGGGTAGAGGGCGCGCAGGACAGGGTCAGCGTGTTCATGCAGCTGGCCGGCATGCTGGCCGCCAAACCGGGGGACTTCCCCCCGGGCAGCGAGATCACGCTCTACACCGCAGGCCCGCGCGATGCCGACACCTGGACGTTTGTCGTCGAGACAGAAGAAAAGCTGCAATTGCCGGCCGGGGAGTTCGCAACCGTCAAGCTGACACGCAAACCACGCCGCGAATACGACCAGAAAGTCGAGATCTGGTATGCGCCCTCCCTGGGCTACCTGCCGGTGCGCAACCGCATCACCCAGCAAAATGGTGACTTCATAGACCAGAACCTGTCGGAGATCATCAGGCCGCTTTGATGCATTTCCCTGGCCCGCCGTAGGCCAAAGGTGTGCATTTTTCTCCATGAGGCCGTTCAATCTGACCCCAAAGACGCTGATTTACATGGCTGCCCTTGAACTTGGCACCATCGTTGCTATCTCAATATCAATAGCAAGACCTCAACAAAAAGGAAGCCCACCATGCAGATGCTTTACGACTCCGAATCCTTTGTGGTGGTGCAGATTCACGCCAACGCGCCCGAGGAATCGGCGCCGGCACCCAAAGTACCCGAACTTGAACGCCACGGCTTCGAGATTGTGGACAAGCGCTCTGGCAAAGAGGTCTACCTTGACGGCTCATGGGCCGAAATGTTCCAGCAGCGCCTGAGCGCCTGGCAACAAAATACGCCCACCCAGCAGGAAATCGAAGACACGCTGGAAGGCTATAGCGGCCTGGCGAACACGCCTATTTCGCTGCACTGAGTGGCGAGTGCAGGTTATTGCTATTAATTCAGTAGCTGCTCACGCTCGTATTTAAAGGGCTGCAGCCGATTTGAGGGTTAAAAAAGGCCATTTTTGGCCTTTTTTCCGTTCTGCAGCGAGGTTTTGGACGCTGAAAACTGCTCCACAAGATCAAATGTTAAGTTCCATATTAACTTTTTAACGGTTCAGGCCGACGCCGCCTGTTGCGCCAGCGCAGGTCCGGGAGCGTCCGCAAGGCTTAGTATTCCGTCATGGCTTCTTATTTTTCAACCACCCGATGGGCCACGCTTGCCATCCTCGCACTTGCAGGCGGCTGCGCCAGCAAACCCGAAGCGCCTGTCATACGCCCGCTGGACGCGGCCATTGCCACGGTCACCGCTGCGCGCATTGACCCCTTGCTGCCCGCCGATGTGCTGCTGATTGGCGAGCAGCACGACGCCCGCGAGCACCAGCAGATCGGGCAACAGGTGATTGCCCTGCTCGCGCAGCGCGGCGTGCTGGCCGCCGTGGCGCTTGAGATGGCCGACGCCGGCGTCAGCACCGCCACCCTGCACCCCAGCTCAACAGAGCAGCAGGCCAAAAGTGCATTGAAGTGGAACGACAAAGGCTGGCCCTGGGAAGCCTACGGCCCGGCGGTGATGACTGCGGTGCGCGCCGGCGTGCCGGTGGTGGGCTCCAACCTGCCACGCGCGCAGATGGCTGCCAGCATGGCCGACGGCAAGCTCGACGGCCAGTTGCCCGGCCCGGCACTGAAAGCACAGCAGCAGGCCATACGCCTGGGCCACTGCAATATGCTGCCCGAAAGCCAGATCACGCCGATGACACGCATACAGATTGCAAAAGACATCAGCATGGCCAATACCCTGGGCCAGATGCTGCTGCCGGGCAAGGTGGTGGTGCTGCTCTCAGGCAGCGGCCACGCCGACAAAAACCTGGGCGTGCCCCAGCACCTGAAAGCCGACATCCAAAGCAAAGCCCTGCGGCTGCATGCAGGGTCGGTTGCCGAAGCTGAAAAAGCCGAGGTGTTTGATGCGGTCTGGCTGACGCCCGCGCTGCCGGAAAAGGATTACTGCGAGGACTTCAAAAAGCAGATGGGCGGGAAATGAATCTTTCATACCCGGCCTGACAGGGATCCCCGACTTCAGGGGTTCGGGTTCATAGACTGCGGATCAAGTCCGCAATGTCAGGAAAAGAGGCGAAGCGAAATTACCAGGCGCCTGCGAAAGAGCCGCCATCCATCAACAGGTTTTGTCCGTTGATATAGCCGGAATTCGCACCGCATAAAAAGGCACAGGCCTGGCCAAACTCCTCGGGCCGGCCGAAGCGGTGGGCCGGATGTTTTGCGAGCCGCTTTTTCATCACCTCTTCAACGCTGGCGTTTTCACGTTTGGCCTGCGCGGCAAAGTTACCCGCCAGGCGGTTCGTGTCAAAGGTGCCCGGCAGGATGTTGTTGATGGTGACGTTGCGCGCCACCGTGCTGCGGGCCAGCCCGGCCACAAAACCGGTCAGGCCGCTACGTGCACCGGTGCTCAGGCCCAGACCATCAACAGGTGATTTCACCGCGCTCGACGTGATGTTGATGATGCGGCCAAAACCGCGCGCCATCATGCCGTCTACCGTGCGCTTGATGATCTCGATGGGGCTGAGCATGTTGGCATCAAGCGCTGCCAGCCAGGCATCACGGTCCCAGTTGCGGAAGTCGCCCGGCGGCGGCCCGCCGGCATTGGTCACCACAATGTCGAAGTCGGGGTGAGCCGCAAAAATGCGCTCCCGGCCTTCGGCAGTCGTGACGTCGGCTGCCACCCAGGACACCGGCGCTTTCGAGATTGAAGACAGCCTTGCGGCAGCTTCCTTCAGCGTGGCCTCTGTGCGCGCGGCAATTACCAGTTCAACACCTTCTTTTGCCAGTGCCTCGGCACAGGCAAAACCCAGCCCCGCGCTGGCACCACAGACCAGCGCCTTGCGCCCGGCGATGTTGAGGTCCATCTTTTACTTTGCAGCCGTGAGTTGCTTCAGCGCCATGTTCTGCATGGTCTTGCGCAGGCGCGACAGGCCGATGTCGTGCTCATACAGGTGCTCGCGCTGGTTGGCGTCGGGCTCCATGGTTTCAAGCATGACGCGGTCCTGCTCCAGCACCACCCAGTGGCGCTGCTCAAGCCGGTTGCGGTACAGGAAGCGCCACACATCGCGCTGCCAGCCCGTCACCTTGCGGCAGCGCCAGAAGAAGACGACTGACAGCTGCGGGCTCACCGGTGTGTAGCTGCCGATGACGGTGAAGCTGCCGCCAGGGCCACCGGTTTTTGGATAGGGAATGGCCAGGCGCATCCACTGCGTGCCGGTATCGCCCCACTCGGTCCAGTCGAAGTTCACGTCGCGCTGGCCATCTTTTTCAAACATGAAGCCGCTGTCGGTCTTGCGCAGCTTGAACTTGGCGCTGATGTCGCCTTCGCTCATGGAGTGCGACTGCTTGTGCACAAAGCTGCCGTGCATGGGGTCCATCACGTTGTCGGCCACGTAGCGGTAGTCACCGCGCCATTCAACATAACAGAGGAAAGAGCTCCACTCGGGGCTGCTGATTTCTTCAGGCAGGTTGAGCGGTGGCGGTGTCTCGACATGCTCACGGGCGTTGTAGATCCAGATCGACTCTGCAGCCTCGACCACATGGAAGGAGCGCGTGGCACGCGTGCCTTCAAGCGTGCAGCCGGGGCTGGCAGGCACCTTGGTCACGGTACCGTCGCAGCGCACTTCGATGCCGTGATAGGGGCAGGCCAGGCGGTCGCCAAGGTTCACGCCCATGGACAGAGGCGCGCCGCGGTGCGGGCAATGGTCTTCAAGGGCATGCACCTTGCCGCTGGCATCGCGCCAGACGGCAATCTTGTAGCCGAGGCGGCGCATGGAGACCGGGCGCTCTTTTACAAAGTGCGACGGGCAGATCGGATACCAGAGGTCGTAGAGGCCGCGTTCGAGCAGCTTGTCGACATCGGCAGCTGTCGGAGCAGCGGAGGTTGGGGTGGCGATTGCTGTGGTCATGTCACTCTCCCAGTGTCTTCATGAGGGTTTGAAACGATTCGGCGGTCCACGGTTGGCCGTTGGGTCCCAGCGGGCCACCCTTGTTCAGGTGCTCCACCAGCGCATCCAGCTCCCAGTGGCCGGCCGCAAACCCGCGCTCGATGGAGTCACCCAGCAGGTCTTCAAAAGTCGTGGGCGGACGCTGGCGCGCCTGGTGCGGCTCCAGATAACGTTCCTGCAAGGCGTTGATGGGAATGCTGTTCAATGTCATGGTGGGGGTCTCCTGAAACAGAAAAATTACTCTGCAACGATGTTGCGGGCTTTGATGATGCGTGCCCACTGCGCTGTTTCATTGCGCATATAGGCGGCAAACTCGGAAGGCTTCATCAGGGTCTCCGTGAGGCCCTGGGCCTTGAGCTGTTCCCGCACGGCGGGTTGGGTGAGGATGTCAGCCGCGTCTTTGGCCAGGCGCTCCGCCGTGGCAGCAGGCGTGCCGGCCGGCGCGAGCAGGCCATACCAGGACGTGACGACCACACCGTTGATGCCCTGCTCTGCGAGCGTCGGAATATCGGGCGCGCTCGGGCTGCGTACAGACTCGGTCACACCCAGCGCCAGCAGCTTGCCGCTCCTGATGTGCGCAAGTGTGGCTGGCAGGTTGCTGAACATCAGAGGCACCTGGCCGCCCAGCACATCATTGAGCGCCGGGCCTGTGCCCTTGTAGGGGACGTGCAACAAATCAACATCGGCCTGCTGCTTGAACAGCTCGCCTGCCAGATGCAGGCCACTGCCGATACCGGGGGAGGCATAGGCCAGCTTGCCGGGTCTGGCCTTGGCCATGGCCACCAGTTCTTTCGCATTCTTCACGCCGAGCGACGGGTTGGCGACCAGCACATTGGGGGCTTTGGCCAGCATGGTGACGGGCACAAAATCACGTTCGATATTGAACGGAAAGTTGGGCATCAGGGTCGGGTTGATGGTCAGGTTGCCTGCGGGGACCACCAGCAACGTCTGGCCGTCGGGCTTGGCGCGCCTGACTTTTTCAATGCCGATATTGCCCGCCGCGCCGGCGAGATTCTCAACCACTGCGCTCTGTTTGTAGCGTTCGGTCAAACCAGCGGCAAGAATGCGCGCCAGCGAATCAATCGGGCCGCCCGGTGGAAACGGCGCAACAATGCGAAAGCCTTCGCTGCCGACCTGCGCCTGCGCGTGAGCAGCCATCGCTGCCAGTGCGGTCACGGTCAAAAGAACAGCGCGTCTTTGCATGATTACCGCTTCTCGGTCAAAAAGCCTGTGCCCACTTCGACCTTGGGCTGTCGGCGCGTGTTGCCGTCAATGCCGCCGTCAATCGCCCATTCGGCAAAAGCGGTCGGGCTGGGTGCGAACTCGCGCGGCACCCAGTTTTCGGTCAGGTGGTCTTCATCGGCGTTGTATTCGATCAGGCCGCCGCAGGGGTTTTCGAAGTACCAGAAAATGGCCGAAGAAATGGGGTGCTTGCCCGGGCCGAGTTGTGTCTTCCAGCCCTTGCGGCTCATGTTCATGCCGCCGCCAAACACCTCATGGATGTCACGCACGGTGAAGGCGACGTGGTTGAGGCCGACAGACTTGTTGGGCAGCTGCAGCAAAAAGATGTCATGGTGCCCACCGATGGCCGAGCAGCGCATGAAGACACCACGGCCGGGGTAGCGGTCGGATGTCGTGAAGCCCAAGGCTGCGTAAAACGCCTCCGCTTCGTCAATGCGGTCAGTGAACAGCACCACATGGCCAATTTCAACCGGCTGTGCCGCTTCGTAAATCGGCGAGGGTGTGTCAATGCGGCTGACCTTGCCCCAGGCATTGGTGGCAATGCCGGTGACATCGACAGTGCGCTTGGCGCTTTTCTGGAAGACGATGCGCAGGCCGTGCGGGTCCAGCGCCTGCACGGTGCCGTTGACGGCGCGCTTGTCTTCAAATCCCTTCACGCCGATCAGCCCTGCGGCGATGGAAGCAAGGCGGGCGTCGTCCTGCACACCCCAGACCACTTCACGCAGGGTCGGGCCGCTTTCCATGGGCGGCGGCAGGGACGGGTCATTGGTGCGGCGCACGTAGACCAACGAGCCGTTCAGGGTTTCCCAGGTCTGCAATTCATCCGACTGGCTGATCTTTTTCAGACCCCAGTCACCCAGGAAGCGTGCGGCCTCATCCCACGCGTCGGTGGAATAGGTGATGGCGTCAATACCTTCAATCATGTGTTACCTCATAAAACCAGTTTGTCTTTGCCAACAACGATCTCGCCCCTGAAGTGGCGGGCCGCTTCAGCCCGCCATATCTCGTCTGCAATCGGCTCATCACCGGGCAGCAGATGCGTGAGCACCAGGCGGCGCACGCCGGCTTCAGCCGCGATGCGGCCTGCGTCTTCGGCGGTCGTATGACCAGCCAGTAAAAACTTCTTCAAATTCGGTGGCACATAAGGCCGCTTGGCCAGCATGGCGTCAATGCCCGAGACCAGCATGGCCTCATGCACCAGCGTGTCGGCCCCTTTGGCCAGCGCCACGGTAGCTTGCACCGGCGAGGTATCACCTGAGAACACCACACTGGTGTCTGCCGTGTCGAAGCGGTAGGCCAGCGCCACCTCGAACGGCTCATGGTCCACACGCGCAGCAGTCACCTTGACGCGGTCATCGCTGAACACCACGCCGGGCGCGGTGACTTCGCTGACCTCAAAACTCTTTTCGATTGGCTGCCGGCCCGTGGCCTTGATGCGGATGTCGATGTCTTCCCGCTGCAGCGCAACTGCGGCGTCATGAATGCGCTTCATGGGCGGTGGGCCCATGACCTTCATCTGGCCCTGTATGCCAAGAATCCACGACAGGTTGATCAGGCTGGGATAGTCGGCGTTGTGGTCAGAGTGGTGGTGCGTAATGAAGACGTTTGAAATCTCCGGCAGGCGCATGCCCATTTCGGTCATGCGTGCAATTGCGCCGTAACCGCAGTCGATCAAATAGCCGCGACCGTTCACAAACAGCGCCTGGCTGGCCATCATGCGGGCCGGATGCAATACCGGGCCGGCCATGGTGCCGAGCAGCACAATGCGGGTGCCTGTGCGCCACGGTGCAGGTGGCAGCGCCGACCTTGCGGGTGCAGAGGGTGCCTGCTGGGCCCAGGCCATGGCAGAACCCAGGGCGGCAACGCCAGCCAAAAGGGTGGTGCGGCGGTTCACCATCACATCGTGCTCCAGGGCATGGGCGCTTTGTTCGTGCCCCAGTAATAGCTTTTCTGGGTTGTGTATTCAAGAATGCCGAGCCGGCCTTTTTCACGGCCCGTACCGCTCATCTTCACGCCGCCAAACGGCGTGCTGGTGGAAAACACCTTGTAGGTGTTGACCCAGACCGTGCCGGTCTGCAGTGCGCGGCCGAGTCGCCAGACGGTTTTGTAGTCCTTGGTCCAGATGCCGGATGCCAGGCCATAAACGTTGTCGTTGCACTGGGCAATCAGGTCGGCCTCATCGCTCCACGGCAGCATGGCCAGCACCGGGCCAAAGATTTCTTCCTGGCACATGCGGGCGCTGTTGGGCAGGCCTTCCATGACGGTGGGCGTGTAGTAGCTGCCCTTGTCAAATGTCGCGCCTTGCGGACGTACACCACCAAACAAAACTTTTGCACCTTCGTCGATGCCGAGCTGCACATATTTTTCAACCGAGGCGCGGTGGCTCTGGCTGACCAGCGGGCCCATTTGGGTGTTCTCGCTAATGGGGTCGCCCACGCGCAGCGCCTTCACGCCAGCCAGCAGGCGCGACTTGAATTCGTCGTACACACTGGCATGGATGAAAGCGCGCGAGCCGGCAATGCACGACTCACCCGACGAACTGAAGATGCCATAGAGCACACCGGCGACGGCATGGTCGAGATCGGCATCGGCGCAGACGATGGTGGGTGACTTGCCGCCCAGCTCGAGTGAGGTGGGCATGAGTTTTTCAGCGCCTATGCGTGCGATGCCCATGCCGACGTTGGTGCCGCCCGTGAAGGCGATACGCTTGATCAGCGGGTGCCGTACCAGCGCTTCCCCGACGATGGAGCCCTTGCCCGGCAGCACACTGATGATGCCATCCGGCACGCCGGCTTTCTGCGCGATGTCGGCCAGTTCGATGGCCATGCGCGGCGTGATTTCTGCGGGCTTGAACACCACGGCGCAGCCTGCTGCCAAAGCGGGCGCGAGTTTTTGCGCCTCGCTGGCAATCGGTGAGTTCCATGGTGTGATGGCGCCCACGACGCCCAGCGGCTCGTGCACGCTCATCGTCACAAAGTCCCCACGGGATGGGGTAATCGCATCTTCATGCGTCTCGCAGGCCGCTGCAAAAAACTGGAAGGTGCCTGCAGCGCTGGCCACCAGCGCACGCGTTTCCTTGATGGGCTTGCCGTTGTCCAGGCGCTGCAGCTGTGCGAGTTCTTCACCGCGCTCGCGAATGCCGGCGGCGATGCGGTGCAGCATGCTGGCACGCTCATGTGGTTTCAGGTTGGCCCACTCGGGTTTCATGCGGGCTTTTTCAGCAGCCTGTACGGCTTCATCCACATCCGCTGCGGTGGACGCATTGAGCGTGGCGACCACGCTGCCGTCGTGCGCGTAGTCGGTCGTGTACGACGGGCCAGACGCATCACGCCACTGGCCGGCAATCAGGGATTTCAGGTGGGGTGTGGTCATGGTTGTCTGTCTTCTTATATGGTGAGGCTTGAGGCGCGGTTATCAAGAAAGCGCAGTGCAGACAGCACGGTCAGCGCCGATGTTTTCGGGTTGTCGGCCAGCGGTTTGCCGCGCATGGTGACCTGCATCTCACCGAACTCGCCACTGGCCTTGATTTCGTGGATGTTCTCGGTCACGGCCGGGTCGGCAATCAGACGCACGCGTGTGGCGTCCAGGCCCAGGCCGGCGAGTGACACGGTGGCGGCGACGTTGGCATTTTTCGGATACAGGCTGGCCGCTTCGCGCGCCGAGCCCTCAAAAATGACGGCAGCTTCTTTAAGCGAAGCCAGGTCGACCACCTTTTCGGCGGCAGAGCCTCTCCAGCCCAGCGGGGGTTTGCGGCCGGTGTAGGTGACATCACTCAGGCCCGCCTGGCGCGCCGCTGCGATCGCATCAATGCCGCCGATGGCTCCGGCGAGCAGATGAACCTGCGTCTTGCCCTGGCTTGCGGCAACCGTGAGCTTTTCAGGCAGGCCTGCTTCAGACAAAGCACCCACAGACATCACGGCGCACTCCACACCTTTTTCAAGCGCGCCCACGACATGCTCGCCCAGCGCCTCATGGCCTGCGCATTCAAGTGCGAGTTTTGTACCGGCGGGTACTTCAGATACAGCCTTGATGGTTGATGAACCCAGCGCAGCCTGCACTTCCGCAATGCGCTGCGGCCTGACCACCACATGCGTGACGTTCACCCGCGCGCTGCCCTGCAGCCGGCGACAAATCGCCTGGCCTATGGCACCGTAGCCGATGAGCACAACATCAAGCACGTTCAGTCTTTCTTCAAAATCGGGCCGGCAAACTTAGCGGCAAATGGGCCCCAGGCCTTCATGTCGACCTCAACAACCACCGGGCCGGTGGCAGCAAAAGCTTTTTCAAGCACGTCTTTGGTCTGCGCAGGCTCGCCAAGGCGGAAATGCGTGACCTTCAGGCTGGCGCAGAACTGGGCGAAATCCGGCGTGTGCAAATCAACGTAGCAATGGCGGCTGCCGTAGATGTCGTCCTGGATGTTCTTGATGACGCCGTAGCAGCTGTCGTTCATGACCAGCATCACGATGTTGGCCTTTTCCTGAACGGCGCAGGCCAGCTCTCCCACGTTAAGCATGAAGCCGCCGTCGCCGATCAGCGCCACGGTCCTGCGGTTCAACGCGTGTTCTTTATCTGCAATCGAGGTGCCGATGGCCATCGCCAGGCCCTGGCCTATGCCGCCGCCCAGCGCATGCACGCCGGCGCGCGGGTTGTCGAGCATGGGCGCACGGTTGCCCCACATGCTGTTTGACAGCGTGATGTCACGCACCCACCAGAGGTCTTTGCCGGCCTGGGCCGCCACACCATCTTTCAGCGCGACATAGGCCCCCAGCGTACTGTCGACCATGCCGCCAGCCTCCAGACGCGCCTTCTTCACATCGGCGAGCAGGGCGGCGTCAACCTTCATGCGGCCTTCGAGTTTGTCTGCCAGCGCGTTGAGCGTGGCGAGTGCATCACCCTGCACAAAATAGTCGCTGTTGTAGCCGCGGTTGTGCGCCAGTGCATTGGCGTCGATGCGGTAAAGCTTCGGCAGCTTGAGTTTGTAGCGCAGGGTTTCATTGCTGCGCAGACGCGAGCCGACGACAAGCATCGCATCGCATGTCTGGTACAGGTCTTCTGCGGGTTTTTGCAGGTTGTAGGAACCCAGGCTGGCCGGGTGATCTTCGGGCAACACGCCACGCCCCTGCACGGAGGTGACCACCCCCCAGCCCATCTTCACAAAACGCTCTACCGCAGCACGTGCGCCGCGCGCGCCACCGCCCAGCCACAGCATGGGACGTTTGGCGTTAACGAGTTTTTCTGCCAGCGCATCGATTTCGGATGCGGCGGCCTGCACAGGCAGAAGCGGCAGCGGTGACAGGTCGGCCGGCAGGTCCAGCAGCGTGGCCTGGATGTCAATCGGGATTTCGATGCTCACCGGGCCGCAGGGCGCGGTGAAGGCCAGGCGGTGCGCCTCGCGCAGGGTCGCCAGTGCGGTCTCGGGGTTGCGGATGCGAAAAGCCGCCTTGCCCACAGCCTGCAGCATGGCCAGCTGTGCGGGCGCTTCGTGGATAAAGCCGAGGTCGCGGTCAAGGTAGTCGGATTCAATCTGCCCGGTCAGGTGCAGCATGGGCGTGCCTGCGGTCAGAGCCTCGACCAGCGCACCGGCTGCATTACCTGCGCCGGTACCGGTGCTGGTGACGCACACCCCCATCACGCCGGTGACACGCGCATAGGCGTCGGCCATATTGCAGGCACCGGCCTCACCGCGTGCCGAGACAAAGCGGATTTTCTGGCGCGTGTTGAAGGCGTCCAGTATCGGCATGTTGTGGATGGAGATCACGCCGAAAGCCGCCTTGACGCCGCATTGCTCCAGGAAGCGGGCGGCGAGTTCGCCCACGGTCACGCGGGTCTTGCTGGATGTGTTTGCAGTTGTCATGCGGCTATCTTTTCCTGTGGAAGCTGTTGTGAGAGCCTGGCCCCGCGCTGCTGTTGCGGCAGATGGCTCATGCGTTGTGTCAGTTGGGCGGCTGCCTCCATCACCTGGGGCACCAGCGTGTCTTTCTGGGTCTGGTCGAGGTGCTGCGCGGGCACGGTGATGCTGACGGCAGCCACCACCTCGTGCGAATCGTTGAACACCGGTGCGGCAATCGTCGAGATGCCGGTTTCATAACCGCCCTGGCTGACGCCGTAGCCATTGGCCTTGTCCACATCGATCAGCTTCTTCAGTTCGGCCAGTGTGGTCGGTGTGCGCGGTGTATAGGCAGGCAGCGGTGACTCGGGGTACAGCTCCGCGAGACCTGCCATGTTGAGGCCAGACAGCAGCATGCGGCCCAGCACGGTGGCATGGGCAGGCAGGCGTGAGCCGACCTGTATGGAGTGGAAGAGTGCATTGCGGCCTATGGATTTGGCGACAAACACCACGTCGCGGTTGTCACGCACCACCAGGTGGGCGGAGTAACCCGAGAGGTCGCGCAGCGCGTCGATGATGGGGCGGCCATGTTCGGTCAGCTCCATCGAGGCAAGGTATTCAAAACCCAGGCGCAGCACACCGATACTGAGTTTGTAGCTCGTCGTCTCACCAACGCGCTCTACAAAACCGGCTTTCTCAAGTGTGTGCAGGATGCGAAAGACAGAGGCGCGCGGCAGGTCCATCTGGCGTGCGAGGTCTGCACCCGTGAGTTCCGGTGTGTGGCGGCTGAACTGGCCCAAGAGGTCCAACCCGCGCTGCAGTGCAGGGACGGTGTAGCGGTCGTCACCTGCTGTTGTCGTCACGGTCGCAGTCATGCAGACACCTTTTCGTTCTGATTCGTCAGTCCAAACAGTCCGTTCACGCCAGCTGCGGCATCAAGGGCGCAGGCATGGCCGGCATCGCCGAGATCTGTCCATGGCACGCCGGCAGCTTCGGCCACTTTCTGGCAACCGGCCATGGGCGTGATGGTGTCGGCTCGGCCGCTGGCCACGGCGACGGGGCAAGTAATCTGAGCAATATCGGTCAACAGGTCGCCGCCCACCAGCAGGTGCGAAGCCTGGGTGTAGCCGGCAGGATGCACCTGAGCCATGATGGACTGCACATAGGCCACACGCTCCGCATCTGCGTTCGGTGACAGCATGGCTGCACCGCGCTTTTGCGCCATGCCCTGCACGCCCAGCGTGTTCAGGTTGTTCAGCCGGTCGCCCAGTTTTTTGGCGCGCTCTTCTTCACTGGCGCGGGCATATCCTTGTGCAGGCGACAGCAACACCAGCCGTTTCACCTGGCCAGCCCGCTGGACCGCTGCGCGCGTGGCCATCAGGGCGCCCAGCGAATGCCCTGCCAGCGTCACAGGCTGCGTCACACCCAGCGCATCGAGCCAGGCCCAGAGCCGGCCGGCGTAGTCACCAGCATCAGGCACAGCCGGGGCTACAGCGGTGCTGTTGCCGTAACCCGGCGCTTCCCAGGCCAGCACACGTGTGCCTTCGGTGATGGCTGCCGCTTCAAGCTGCATCAGCCAGCTGCCCGAACCCGAACCGATGCCATGCAGCAGCACATGCGTCACACCCTGCTTCCCGTTGCCGGCCTGGCGGTACTCGACATCGCCTTCAGGCGTGGTGATACGCGCGGGCGCAAATCGCTGAAGACGATCTGCAAGGGGCGGCTGTGATGCGGCAGTGCTCATGAACGGCTTGCGTATGGAACCGGTTTACTTTGCAGCGGCCAGCATGTCGCGCTTGATTTTTGCAAGCGGACTGTCGGGCGGGTAGGTCGGTGTGATGGGCTTGGGTGTGCCCAGCATCACGCACATCAGCGCGTCTTCATCGCCGATATTGCTTTCTTCGCGGTAGACACCTGGTGGCACCGAGATCAAATCGCGCTCGCCGAGCACTGACTCCCAGCGCTGGCCGTCTTTTTCACAGACGATCTTCATCTTGCCGCGCATGACAAAAAACACTTCTTCCACGTCATAGTGGATGTGCGACGGGCCGACATTGCCGGCGGGAATGACCATGGTCGAAAAGGTGAAGTGGCCTGAAGGCACAGTGTTCGCATCTTTTGCCACACCGGTGCCGCCGGTACCGACATAACGCATCTGCGCGCGGCGGTAGGTCGGGTCGTAGTCGGCCTGGAACTTCAGTGCGTCCCAGTCGTACTTGCGTGAGCCGAAACGCGCGACGCGGCTTTCAAGCCAGTCGCCAAAGCTCTGGCCGTCAGCCTGCATCATGGCGCGCTGGATGTCTGCCTCTGCAGGAATGTTTGCGTCCATCAGGCCGCGTTCGTTGAAGACGGGCTGGTTTGCTGCGGGGGTGCTCATGTCTGTATCTCCTTCAAGTTAATTCATTACAAAGCCGCCGTTGACGGGCAGCACCTGGCCTGTGATGTAGCCGCTGCCGCGAGACAGCAGGAACATCACGGCGGCCGTGAGGTCTTCTGGCACCTGTGCGCGCTCGATCGCACGGCCATTGCGGTAGTGGTCGTGGCGTGCCTGCGGCACATATTCGGTCGCCTCAACCAGCGTCAGGCCGGGGGCAATCGCATTGACGGTGATGCCCTGCTGCCCGAGTTCGCGGGCCATCGAGTGGGTCATGGCCACGACTGCGCCCTTGCTGGCGACGTAGGCCATCAGGTTGGGCGCGCCCCACAAAGCGGTATCAGATGCGAGGTTGACGACGCGGCCATAACCCGAGACAGCAAGGTATGGCTGTGCAGCCACCGTGGTCAGCCATGTGCCTCGTGCGTTGACATTCATCACGCGGTCCCAGGTATCGACAGTGATGTCGCCCATGACCTTGCCGCCGGAGTTGGTAATCGCGCCGTTGTTGATCAGGCCGTCGAGGCCGCCCAGGTGTTTTGCTGCAGCATCTACACCGGCCTTGATGGCATCGGCATCGCCGAGATCCATGGGCACATAAAACACCTTGTCACCCAGTTCAGCGGCCAGCGCTTCGCCGCGCTCATGCAGCACGTCGCTGATGACCACACCTGCGCCTGCGGCGACCAAGGCGCGCGCAAATGCTTGGCCAAGGCCGCGAGCGCCGCCGGTGACCAGCACCTTGCGGCCGGGAAGCATGATTTCGGGTAACGAGCTTGTCATCTTTTTCTTTATTGGTTAAGCCGAACGTCTTTCGGAGCTGGGCAGGTAATGCAGCACACGTTTCTCGGCAATGACCACGGCGTAATAAGCCGCGATGCCGATGACGGTCAGCGCACCGATCACCACAAATACTGCGGCAGTGTTGCCCTGGCCTTCAAAGAAAACCAGCAGGTAGCCCAGGCCCATATTGCCCCCGACGAGTTCGCCGACCACAACGCCGATCACCGCCAGCGTGCTGGCAATGCGCAGGCCGGAAAACAGCGCCGGCATGGTGGTGGGAAATTCAACATTGCGAAAGACCTGCAGGCGCGTGGCCGAGAACGAGCGCGCCAGGTTGATCATGTCGACGTCCATGGTGCGCATGGCTGACAGCACGTTGATGAGCACCGGGAAGAAAACAATCAGCACCGCCACCAGGATCTTGGGGTACATGGTGTAACCCATCCACATGACAAACAGCGGTGCAAACGCCACCTTGGGCGCGATCTGCAGGGCCAGCAGGTAGGGCGACAGCACGGCTTCAACACGTGGCGACAAACCGAGCGCGTAGCCGATCAGCGCGCCGAGTATGGAGCCGAGCACAAAACCCACCACCACTTCGGCGGCTGTGATGCCGGCGTGCCAGAGCAGCCTCTCGCTGCCCCAGATACGCACGGCCTCTTCACAGACCTTGCTGAAGTGCGGCAAAACGAAGTCGGGGACGCCAAGCAGGCCCGGCCCCCACTGCCAGGCCGCCAGGAAGACGACAAGGACGAGCAGGCTCCAGCTGGTGGTAACGAGACGGGCACGGTTGGCGGTCATGTGAAACTACTTTGCGGAAATTACTTGGCGACAAACTGATTGGTGTACAGGTCCTTGAGCGACGCTTCCTTGGCCACCACACCGTTGGTCACGTAGAACTTCTGCAACTCGCCCAGGCGGGCCTCGTCCATCTGGCCGGGCACTTTCTGGCCCGCATACACATACTTGTTGTAGAGCTCGAAGTTGGCCTGGATGGTGGCTTCCTTGCCCTTGTACATGGGTACGTGCTTGACATAGACAGCAGTGGCGGCCTTGGGGTCGGTCATGATGTCTTTCATGCCCTTGAGCGTGGCGCGCACCAGCTTCTGGATCAGTTGCGGGTTCTTCTGTATCGTTTCGTCAGAAGCAAGAATGGCCTGGGCCATGCTCTTGAAATAGATGTCTGCCGGCAGGATGTCGACCTTGGCACCGGCTTCCATCGCACTCACGGTCCAGTCAGGCACACCCGCCATGGCGGTGGCTTTCTTGCTGGCGAACTGCTGCCAGACACCCGCGGGGCCTGCGGCCTGGATGTTGACGTCGTTCTTGGTCAGGCCGACCTTGCTCAACATGCCGAGCAGGGCGTAGTAGGTGGTGTCGGTGTAGGAGATGACGGTGACCGTCTTGCCCTTGAGCTCACGCGGGCTCTCGATTTTTTCGTCTTTGTGGCTGACGAGCTGTGTCAGCGAACCGCTTCCCAGCACGGCCACGGCCTTCACGGGGATACCCTGTGCACGCGCAATGATGGGCGTGTCGCCAATCGCGCCGCCAATCACCGCATTGCCGGCGCCGACCTGCTTGGCCACATCGACGCCACCGCGGCCGGAAACGAATTCCACTTCCAGGCCTTCAGCGGCGTAATAACCTTTGGCCTGTGCCAGCATCCAGGGCCCGAATGCCGGCAGCGTGCCCGGTGCAGGCAGCAGGTAGGTGACCTTCTGCAGGGTCTGGGCTTGCACACCTGCAGCACCGAGCAGGGCGGTGGAGGCCAGGATGGCCAGGCAGGTGCGGCGGGCGGTACGCGTGAGGGGAAGGCTTTTGAAGGACATGGAGATTCTCCGGGTGGGTTATTGCAGGCTAAACAGGAATGAATGTCTGAAAAGGTGCTCAGTGCACTTCGGTGCTGGCGTCGAGCTTGAGCAGGTCCATGAGGCGCGCAACGTAGGGGCCGACTTCGGCCAGCTTGCGGCGCGCCATGGGGTTCTTGCGGTCCGGCAGGTCCACCGTGATCTGCTCGACGATGGTGCCGGGGCGCTCGCTCATGACCAGGATGCGGTCGGACAGGGCCACCGCTTCCACCAGGTCGTGCGTGATGAAGAGCACGGTCTTTTTGTGCTCATGCACCGTCTGCGCCAGATCCTGCTGCAGGATCATCTTGGTCTGTGCGTCGAGGGCCGAGAAGGGCTCGTCCATCAGCAGCACCAGCGGGTCAACCGCCAGTGTGCGTGCCAGTGCTGCGCGCTGGCGCATGCCGCCCGAGAGCTGGTGCGGGTAGTTGGCGCCAAATCCGCCGAGGTGGCACTGGGCCAGCAATTTGTCAGACACCTTCTTGCGCTCGGCCGCAGCCACGCCACGCAGCTCAAGACCGAACTCGATGTTTTGCGAAATCGTGCGCCAGGGCATGAGCAGGTCTTTTTGCAGCATGAAGGACACATGTGCGTTCGGACCTTCGACCAGCTGGCCGGCGACCTTGACAATGCCGGCGCTGGGTTTGGCGAGACCCGAGCCCATGTTCAGCAAGGTGCTTTTGCCGCAACCCGAGGGGCCGATGATGGAAACGACCTCGCCGGGTGCAATCGCAAAGTTGACATCGCGCGCAGCCAGCACTTCTTTGGAATCGCCGCGTGCGGGAAAGCGTTTCTCAACGCCTATGAACTCGATGGCCGGTGTGCCTGCAGGGGCCGCGCTCATGCTGCGGCTTTCGCGATGGGAATGATCGGAATCTGGATCTGGACTTTGCCTTCAACCACACGCACCGGGAACTGGTGCAGGTCGCGCTCCCCGATCTCGACTAGGCATTTGCCGGTGGCGATGTCAAAGCGTGCGGCATGCAGCGGACATTCAATGACGCCGTCTTCCTGGAAGCCCTGCGACAGCAGCGCGTAGGCATGCGGGCAGATGTCTTCAAGTGCATGAACCTCGTCGTTCAGCAGAAAGAGGCCAACCTTCTGGCCGTTGACGTCCACACCGACCGGAAAGTCCGGATCGAGCTGGTCGCGTGATGCAACGTCATGCCATGGAAGGTCTTGATCGCCAGAGGGAGTGCTCATGCTGTTCTCTTTGCAGGTAGGGCTTGCCGGACTTCTTTAGTTTGCTTCACTAAAGAAACGTTGATTCACTAAAGATTCATTGTTTGCTTATGACCTTTTGATGTCAATCAATAGCCTAGTGAATTAGTGGGTTTAAGGATCCCGCAGGCCACGCGCCAGCACGCAGGGGCCGGTTGCAGGACCGGACGACGTGCCCTGGCAACCATGCATACGGCAAAAATGCTATTGATTTAGTAGCTGCTCACGCTCGTATTCATTGGCCTGTGGCCGTTTTAACGCCTGAAAATGGCCATTTTCAGGCTGTTTTAAGGTGTTTTGGGCCGGCTGGCGAACACTCAAACCGCCCGGCAGCTCATTTTTTAATGTATACATTAAAAATTTAACGTACACGTTAATTTTTTGTTTTGACAGCTGCTCACGACGTCGCCTGAGATTTTTCAGGCAGTCCCGCTTTTTTGCGGCGGCGGATGCCACCTCCCCCCAACCCGGGATATCCAGCACTGCGGCTTCAGGCGAAGATGCAGCCTTTGCGGCCAGTAAAGTCCGAATCGACGACAGCTCATCAAACACCACACATCCATGATCAAGAACCTGCTGCGCGCTTTTGCTTTTTCCATGGCCCTGCACGCCGCAGCCCATGCCCAGACAACGCCGGGGGCTGAAATGGGCAAGTTCGAGCGCGTGACCGGCAGGGTCAGCGTCCTGGTTCCCGGCAGCGAACCGCGCGTGCCCGACCGCGGAAGCGTGGTTTTCTCTGGCGAAGTGGTGACTACTGAAGAAAACAGCGAAGCAGTGATCACCTCGATGGATGGCGCACGCATGACACTGCGCGCAAGGTCCCGGCTTGAAATGACGGACTACCGCTACGACCAGAGCAACAACAACGGATCTTTCATCACAAGCCTGCTCAGGGGTAGTGTGCGCATGATTTCCGGCCTGATCGGCAAGACACAGCCCCGCAACCACCAGGTCCTCACGCCCACGGCGACCGTCGGCATACGCGGAACGGACTTTGAAGTGGTGGTAGCGGAAACCGACACCGATGACATTCGCGCGGGCACATATGACCATGTGTTCGACGGTGAGACCTTCCTGTCCATCGCCAGCGGCGAAACGCTGGATGTGCCTAAAGACAAGACCGGCCTGGCACTTGCCAACCCGCGCGAGGGCGAAGCGCGCCTTCAGCTGCTCGACAGCAGGCCGGCGTTTATCAGGGGCGGCGGCTTCGACGCCATGCAGCTGCTGCAAACCCGGCCGCTGATGATCCGGCGCTAGGGCTTGTCGTCACAGGGCTAATCTTCAAGGCATGACGACCGCGCCAGCGCGGTCCAGGCGTCCAGCCAGCCGGAGTCGTGGTCAAAACCCGGCTGCACCACTTCCCGCGTTCGCGCACGTGCCATGAACAGCGCATTGACACCGGCCGGCACAACCGCATCAAAGCTGCCTGAAAAGTGCGTCATTGGCAGCTTTTGCAGGGCCTCTGCGACATCGGCCGGGTTGTGCGATTCACTCAGTGGAGACACCTTCATGGTTCGCGACCACATAGTCGTGTCAAGCGGCGCGGCCACCGTGACCAGGCACGCAACGTCGCCCCGCTGCGCTGCCAGCAGGGGCCGCAGCCGCACCACCGCCTGAATAACCCACGAGCCGCAGCGCGGCACCAGGCGCCTTGGCTTTGAGCGCATCGATCTGCCGGTTCAGCAGGGCGAGCGGCTCCGTTCCGAACCGGGCTGTCGTCCACCACTTGACAGGACATCCGGCAACCTGTGCCGGAGAAAGATACTGGCAGGGCCTGCCGAGGTAGGCGACGGCTTCATGCCGCTGCGGAAGGTGTACAGCAGCCAAATTCAACGCCAGGGGGTTGGAGGGTGTCGGGTCGGCAGGCGGCAATGACGGGCGCGGCCAGGGCGCTCCGTCGCTTTCGATAAACACCGTCAGTTTGCGCGGGGCAGCCCCTGCAGGCTTTATGGCCGCCAGCAAGGGCACGGCCCCGACAGTCGAAGCGGGTACGACGACGAATTTTTGCGCCGACAGCACGGCCCTCGCCTGCTGGTCAGGGGATTGCAGAAAGCCGGGGGTCGAGGTGCAGGCCACGCAGGAAACCATCGCCAGCGCGATGGCCACCCGCGCCAGGCGCCGCCGGTCAGAACTTGAGGCTGATGGTGCCAACGATGCCGTTGTTGCGGTACTGGTCGCGCACTTCACTGCTGACTGCCACGCTGCCGGAGATCTTCTGGCCGGCGTTGATGTTCAGGCCGGCCTGCAGCAGAACGGATTGACGCGCATTCGCCGGGACCTGCCCGCCGGTGCCGGGAACTGCCGTTTGCGCAAGGTCCGTCGCCAGCGCCATTCCTGCGTAAGGCGTGAACGTGCCGGAACCCCAGGTGGCGCGCATGCCCGCGCGCAACTGCGCCAGCCCGCTGCTGGCCTGGCCGATGATCGCCCCGTTAGACTGCACAAATGCGCGCTGCGTCGTGTTGGCGGCGAGCAGCGCACCATTGCCTTCGAGTTGCCAGTTGCCGTAGGTCGTCGCATAGGTCAGGCCCAGCGAACCGAATGTGCGGCGCTCGGAAGTCGCGCCCGAAACCCCGGCCCCGGCGTTCTGGCTGACGTTGCCCGAGCCAAAGCCAATGCTTCCGTCAAGCGTCCATCTGGCGCCAAAAGGAATCATGAAATAAGGCGCAATGCTGTAGCCGTTGGTGCTTATGCTGCCGTTGTTGAAGGTGGTTGCCGTGCGTGACGAATCTCCACCGATTGCAACGCCCAGCAGCGAACCGTCAGCAAGGCTGTAATCGGCCCCGAACAGCGTGCTGTTGACATGACCAGAGGATGCAAGCGGGGCGAAAGCGAAGCCAACAGAGCTGTAGCTCTGGGCCGCCCAGCCGTTCCAGCGGCCATCACCGGCTGCGCCTGCCAGGCCGGTGCCGAGGTCCAGGCCGGCGATACGGGAGCCGCCCACACCACGGCTTGCCTTGGCCCGGTCGGAAATGGTGTTCATCTGCCCCAGCCCAAGCGCACGCACTGCAGGGTTGGCCTTGAGAAGCGCCTCGTTCCCGCTTTCGGAATGGGAGCTGGACTGCGACTGTGACTGCGCAATGGCATGGCCGGTCAGGCCAAGGGCAATAACCAGCAAGCTCTGGCGGCCTGCAAACTTGAAGACGGGAAGAAAAGTCTGAATCATGGTTGGCGCCGATGAAAGAGTTGGGGAAACACGCCCTGAACAAGCAGCAGCCTGGGGCAAACAGATGGATTGTAGGGAACTTGTAAGCAGTTGATACAAGCCCGCCGGGGCGGTGTTGTGGCCTGGCGACACGCCGGGTCACACCCTCAAGCTGCTCTCACACTAGCCTCAAGCTGCCTTGCGGATGGCGCCCGCCACAACCTCGACGATTCGGTCAATGTGCTGCTGCTCAACAATATAGGGCGGGCACAGCACGATGTTCTCGCCTGCCGGGCGCACCAGCACGCCATGGTGAAAGCAGTCCATGAAGATGTCGTAGGCGCGTTTGCCAGGCAAGCCGGCGATGGATGACAGCTCGACTGCGCCAGCCAGGCCCAGCGTCCGTATGCCGATGACATTCGGCAGGCCCTTCAGCCCCGCATGCATTGCGTCGCCCAGCTTTTTGCCCATCTGCCCGGCGCGTTCAAACAGGTTTTCGGCTTTCATCAGATCCAGCGTGGCAATTGCGGCCGCGCAGGCGACCGGGTGGCCGGAATAGGTGTAGCCGTGAAAGAACTCGATGGCGTGCTCGGGCGCGCCTTCGTTGGCCTTCATCATGCCGTCGTAAATACGGTCGGAGCAGACCACGCCACCCAGCGGAATCACGCCGTTGGTGACGCACTTGGCAAAAGTCAACATATCGGGCACCACGCCGTAAAAGTCTGCGCCAAAGCCGGCGCCCAGTCGGCCAAAGCCGGTGATCACTTCGTCGAAGATCAGCAAAATGCCGTGCCTGTCACATATCTCGCGCAGCCGCTTCAAATAGCCTTTGGGCGGCACATACCAGCCCGCGCTGCCCGCGACAGGCTCGACGATCACGGCTGCGATATTGCTGGCGTCATGCAGGGGCAGGATGCGCTGCTCAAGCTCCAGCAGCAGGTCTTCGTCCCAGACCGGCTCCGCGTTGTGAATATAGGCGTGCTTCACCGGGTCGTGGATGAAGCGCAGGTGGTCGACCCGTGGCAACAGCGCCGCGCCAAATACCTTGCGGTTGGCCGGTATGCCGCCCACGCTCATGCCGCCGAAGCCGACGCCGTGGTAGCCCCGCTCGCGGCCTATGAAGACATTGCGGTGGCCCTCGCCGCGCGCGCGGTGATACGCCAGCGCCACTTTCAGCGCCGTGTCGGCCGCCTCCGAGCCCGAATTGCAGAACAGCACCTTGTTGAGGTCCCCGGGAGCCATCGCGGCAATCATTTCGGCGGCCTTGAAGGCCTGATCGTTGCTGGCGTTGAAGGCGGTGGCGTAGTCCAGCGTGTCGAGCTGTTTCTTGATGGCCTCGTTGATCGGTTTGCGGTTGTGCCCCGCGCCCACGCACCACAGGCTGGAGATGCCGTCGATGACCTGCCGGCCGTCATGCGTGGTGAAGTGCATGCCGTCGGCGGCGACGAAAATGCGCGGGTCCTGCCCGAAGCTGCGGTTGGGCGTGAAGGGGAGCCAGTGGTGCTCCATGTTGAAGGTGGGGTTTGTCATGGGTGTCTCGTCTCCTGCTGTCGATTTCTTCATTCTGGCACTGATGAAGGGCTGGCCTGCGACTGTGGGCAAGGCCCTGCGTCTCCTGCGACAATCCAAATCTCCCCGGGCGCTTTTCGGAAATTCAGATTTTCGGGATGAAGTGCAAGGCGCACGGAGCGCAGGACACCGGAATGCACCGGGTTTTTGGGGTCAGAGCCCAAATTTGCCGAGCCTTTGGCTCACCCGAAGGGTACGGTGCTTTGCACCGTAGCAAAATTGGTGTCTGACCCCAATAACCCGAGCCCAACGCAGCAATTCGCCCGAAAAATGAATTTATAAAAGCGCCTATGAATGCATACATCCTGACCCTGTCCTGCCCCGACCGCCTGGGCATCGTTCACGCCGTCTCCGGCTTCCTGCTCGACAACGGCGGCAACATTGAAGAAGCCGCCCAGTACAACGACCCCGATACCGGTCTGTTTTTCATGCGCGTGCAGTTTGCCTGCGACAAGCTCTCGTTTGAAGAACTCAAGGCCAGCCTGGCCACCTTCGCCGTGCCCTTCAAGATGGACTGGAAGCTGCACTCGACCCAGTCGGCCATGCGCACCGTCATCATGGTCAGCCGCGACGGCCACTGCCTGAACGATTTGATGTTCCGCGCCAAGTCCGGCCTGCTGCCGGTGGATGTCTGCGCCATCATCAGCAACCACCGCGATTTCTACCAGCTGGCCGCCAGCTACAACGTGCCCTTCCACCACATCCCGGTGACGGCGGCGACCAAGGCGCAGGCCGAGGCGAAGCAGCTGGAGATCATCGAATCAGAAGGTGCAGAACTGGTGGTGCTGGCGCGCTACATGCAGGTGCTCAGCAACGACCTGTGCACAAAACTGGCAGGCCGCGCCATCAACATCCACCACAGCATGTTGCCCAGCTTCAAGGGTGCCAAGCCCTACTACCAGGCGCATGACCGCGGTGTGAAGGTCATAGGTGCCACAGCGCACTACGTGACGGCCGACCTCGACGAGGGCCCCATCATCGAACAGGACGTGACCCGCGTGGACCACAAGGACACCGTCGAACACCTGACCGCGCGCGGCAAAGACACAGAAAGCCGTGTGCTGGCGCGTGCGGTGAAGTGGCACAGCGAGCACCGCGTGCTTCTGAACGGCCACAAGACGGTAATATTCAAGTGATCAGGTTTTGTCATTGCGGACCTGATCCGCAATCCATGCCAAACGGAGCAGGGATGGATCCCGGATCAAGTCCGGGATGACAGAGAGATGACCGGTCGCATCCCGCCGATTCAATGCCTTCTCACATTTGAGGCATTGGCCCGCCTGCGCAGCGTCACGCAGGCTGCGGAAGAACTCTGCGTCACCCCCAGCGCCGTCAGCCACCGCGTCAAGCAGCTTGAGCAGATCATAGGTACCAAGCTTTTCGGCCGCGCCGACTTTTCACTGACCACCGAAGGCAGCGAATACCTCGCCCATGTGCGCGAAGGCCTGACGACACTGCAGAAATTTCCAGGCGCGGCGGGCACCAGCGGCACGCCCGGCAAGCGCAGGCTGCGGCTGGCGGTGACCCCAACCTTTGCACGCTCGCTGCTGATCCCGCGCTTGCGGCAGTTCACCGAGGCCTACCCTGAGATCGATGTCACGCTCGGCGTGTCAATACCGCTGCTCGACGTGGTCGCCGAAGACGCCGACCTCATCGTGCGTTTCGGCAGCGGGCGTTATGCCGACCTTGAAAACGTGTGCCTGACCAAAGACGTCATCACGCCACTGGCATCCCCCGGCTTTTTGCGCGAGCACGGGCCGTTTGAAACAGCGGCAGACCTCGAAGGCGAAAGCCTGCTGCGCTCGCCGCTGGAGCCCTGGCGCACATGGTTTGCCGCCCATCACCTGGACTGGGCTGAGCCCGTGGACGGCTCGCAGTTCAATGACATCGGTCTGATGTGTGATGCCGCCGCAGCAGGCATGGGCATCGGGCTGGTACGCCTCAAACTGGGCGCGCCCTGGCTTGAAAACGGATCGCTGGTCCGGCTGGGGGCTGGCGAGGTTTTTACGCGCGGCATTCCCAGTCCGCATGCACATTACCTGTGCTGGCGGACTGGCACTATGGACAGGTGGGAATGCTCAGCCTTTGCTGAGTGGTTGCAGAAAAGCCTTGCCTGAGACGGGAATCCAGGAAGGTCTGGCAGTGAAGGGCAACGCGGTCGTCTGGCAGGGATGCTGCGGCGAGCTAAATCGCAATCGGGTCCACATCCACCGCCCACCTCACAAGGCTCTTGAACTCACCCTGACGCCGCGTCTCAAACAGCACCGGCTGCCAGGCCGATAAAAACCGTTGCAGCGCCACGCGCGAAGAACTCTCCACCAGCATCTGCGCACGCTCAATATTCGCCACCCGCTGGATCATCATGGGCACAGCGGGGTAAGCCATGACTTGCGGGTGATCCTCTTCAAACGACACCGCCGCAGCAGCAGCATTCAAAAACCCCTGTGCAACAGATTGCTCTTTTGCTTCAGCCCGCACCAGCGCTGAATAGCCGAAGGGCGACATGCCCGCTGCCTGGCGTTCTTCAAGCTGCTGGGCCGCAAACTTCGGGTAGTCATGCGCCTTGAGGGCCGCGAACAGCGGGTGTGTGGGGTGAAAGGTCTGCACCCACATCTCGCTGGCTTCGCTGTGTTTCGCGTCACGCCCTGCGCGGCCTGCGGCCTGCATGAGCAGGCTGAAAAGCCGCTCGGGTGCGCGGAAGTCGCTGGAGAATAACGCGCCGTCGGGGTTGATGGCGGCGACCAGCGTGATGTGGCGGAAGTCATGGCCCTTGGCAATCATCTGCGTGCCGACCAGCACATCGACCTCGCCTGCGTGCACGCTGGCCAGCTGTGATTCGAGCGCGCCTTTCAGCCGTGTGGTGTCGGCGTCTATGCGGGAAATGCGTACCGCACTGCCGTCGGCCCGCTTCACATCTGCCAGCAGTTCGGCGAGATGTTCTTCAAGACGTTCGGTGCCGCGACCCACAGGTGCGATGTCGATGTTGCCGCAACTGGGGCAGGCGCGCGGCACGCGCTCGGTAAAACCGCAGTGGTGGCAGCGCAGCGTGCGGTCTATCTTGTGGAAGACCCGGTAGGCACTGCAGTGCGGGCATTCGCTCTTCCAGCCGCAGTCGTGGCAGGCCAGCACGGGTGCGTAGCCGCGGCGGTTTAAAAAGATCAGGGACTGCTCGCCGCGCTTAACGCGCTGGGCAATCGCATCGAGCAAAGGCGGCGCGATCACCGCATGTTTGGGCTGGTGGTTCATGTCCACGCCTCGGATTAACGGTAAGCCCCCACGTTCACTCACTGCGTGTAGCTCTCTGCCCCCCGGGGGGGCTGGCCTTGCTTGGGGCGGCCCTGCGCTGCGGCCGGCCGCTTCGCTTGATATCTCGGAAGAGCCCACACGCTCACTCATCGTCAGGCGTTGATAACGGCCCGTGATGGTGGACTGCCAGCTTTCAAGCGAAGGCGTGGCCGACCCGAGCATGACCTTGCAAACCTGTCCTTCGCCAGCTTCTTCCGTCTCCAGCCTCGCGCGGTAGACCGCCAGGTCGCGCGCCGAATACCGCGCACCTTCCTGCTGCTTGTAGCTGGGGTCGTGTTCTTCATCGACCACGATGAGCCGCAGCCTGGGCATGGAGGCCAGTATCGCCATGCGTGTGCCGAGAATCAGCCGCGCATGGCCCGCGTGGGCCGACAGCCAGCTTTTGAGGCGCTGTGCCGGCGTCAGTCCGCTGTGCAGCGACACCACACGCTCTTTGCCGAGGTGCGCAAAACGTTCCTGGAAGCGCGCCTGCAGCTGTGGCGTGAGGTTGATCTCCGGCACCATGACCAGCACCTGGGCGGTGGGGTCCTCTGCCAGCACCTTTTCGGCGGCATGCAGGTAGACCTCGGTCTTTCCGCTGCCGGTGGCGCCAAACAGCAAGGCCGGGCGGGCATCGGCTTCAAAAGCTGACAGCGCCTCAAGCTGCTGCGTACTCAGTTCAACACCGCTGGGCCTCTGTTCATGGCTGGAGTCGGTTTGCGGGCGCTTGAGGCGGCGTGTCAGCTGTACCGCCGTCATGTCGCGCAGTTGCGGCGGCAGGGCAGCCAGTGCCACCTCACCCAGCGAGCGCTGGTAATACGAGGCCGTGAACCCGACCAGCTTGCGCCAGGTGGCGGGCAAAGGGTTCAGTCCTTCAAGCTGGCCAGCAATGCCTTTTGTCTGCATCTCCAGCAGATCGCCGCTGCCATCGCGGTTTTCCCAGACCACGCCGAGTACCTCACGGCGGCCCAGTGGTACACGCACCAGGGTGCCGGGCGTGAGTGGTGATTCACTTTGATAGGTCAGCGGCCCCGCGATGGCACTGTGGGCGGGGGCAGCGACAACAATATCCAGCCAGTGGCTCATGAGAGGTAAGCACTTGTTGCCATAGCTACATAAACACTTGCGAAAAGCACGCTAAGTGCTTGATTTGATGACGCTTTAGAGATCTTCAACTTTTCTGTGGATAACTTTGTTGATAGATCGCCTTCGGAGCGGCCAAAGCCTTTGAAATCAAGGACTTTGCCAGATTGCCCGCAAAAAAAGCAATTTAAAGAAGCTATATGAATCAATGACTTACAGGCGCTATTGCTTTGATAGCGAAGTATGTGCCCGGTCGCCCATCTTGCCGCACCGCAACACAAATTTTGTGCATAAGTCTTGTCGCCCAAAGCAGGTTTTGTGCTAGCCATGAATAAAAACGGCTTGAAAACCCGCGCAAAAAGGACGAAAAAAGTGCTTCAGCCTGCGGGGCTGCGCATTTTTCGAGAGTGAGCATGCACTGCGTTGACCAGCACCTCCACATTTTCAGGCGGCGTGTGCTGGCTGATGCCGTGGCCGAGGTTGAAAATGTGCGTCGGCCCGGGTTTTGAGGTGTCCATGTGCGGCTTGCCGAAGCTGTCCAGCACCTTGGCCACTTCAGCCTCGACCTGTGCCGGGTTGGCAAACAGTACATTGGGATCCAGGTTGCCCTGCAGCGCCTTGGGTCTGGTTCCGGCTTCGCCGACCAGTGCACGCGCGTTGGCCAGGTTGACGGTCCAGTCCAGGCCCAGCACCTCGCAATCCAGCTCGCCCATGGCTTTGAGCCACAGCCCGCCGCCCTTGGTAAAGACCAGGCGCGGGATGATGACGCCGTCATGCTCGCGCTTGAGCTGGGCCAGCACGCGTTTTGTGTAGGCCAGGCTGAACTCGTGAAAAGCCGCATCGGCCAGCACGCCCCCCCAGCTGTCAAAAATCATCACCGCCTGGGCGCCGGCTTCAATCTGCGCGTTCAGGTAGGCGGCCACCGAATCGGCGTTGATGGCCAGCATCCTGTGCATCAGGTCAGGGCGCTGGTACAGCATGGTCTTGACCAGGCGGTAATCGTCAGAGCCCGCGCCTTCAACCATGTAGCAGGCCAGCGTCCAGGGGCTGCCCGAAAAACCGATCAGCGGTACACGGCCCTTGAGCGCCTTGCGTATGGAGGCCACGGCGTCGAACACATAACGCAGCTTGTTCATGTCCGGCACCTGCAGTTTGGCAACTGCGGCTTCATCACGCACTGCATGCGCAAACTTCGGGCCTTCGCCCAGCGCAAATGACAGGCCCAGGCCCATGGCATCGGGAATCGTCAGGATGTCGCTGAACAGGATGGCCGCATCCAGCTTGTAGCGCTCCAGCGGCTGCAGCGTGACTTCCGTCGCGTAATCGGTGTTGGTGGCCAGGCCCATGAAGCTGCCGGCCTGCGCACGCGTGGCGCGGTATTCAGGCAGGTAACGGCCAGCCTGGCGCATCAGCCAGACGGGGGTGTGGTCTGTGGCCTGGCGCATGCAGGCGCGTAAAAAGGTGTCGTTTTCGAGTTGTGCAAACATGAAAGGCATTGTAGGTGTGGCCCCCACGTTCGTTCGCTTCGCGTAACTCTCTGCCCCCGAGGGGGCCGCTCGCCTGCGGCCCGGCGAAGCCGGTTCCGCGCCTCTGCTTGCGAAGACCTTGTGACTTGGGGCTAACGAACTGGCAAAAACTGCAGGAAAGTGCCGCCGAGAAGATTCTGGACGTAAGTGATCACAGCCCGCCGCGTCTTCTCTGTCAGCACCACGGCCAGCAGGTCCAGGCGACCGATGATCTTGCCGAACTCGCGCTCAAAACTCAGGTTGCGTTCACGCTCTGAAATTTCATCGGCCAGCAGCAGCGGCTGGCCTGCGGCGTTGCGGCGGTTCGACAGCATCCACACGGCAATCTCGATATTGCGGGCGGCGTTGTAGACGTACTGCGCATCAAGGTGGTCAGCCAGGTAAAACGCCGTTTTGCCGCCATGCGCGGTGATGAGCATGTCTGCGCTGGCGTAGATGAAGGCTGCGACTCGGTCGCCCCTGAAGTCGGGGCCGAGCGCCAGCGACAGCGCTGCGATGTCGCGCCGTCCCTGAAGCTCCGGCCAGGGTGTCTGCGACGCAATCGTGGCCCGCAGCTTCTCAAGCACGGCTTCGCGGCTGGCACCGGCCTTGCGCCATTCGGCGGGGTTGCGCCTGTAGAGCTTGTCGGCCAGGCGCAGCAGGCTGTCGATGTTGTCACGCATGCCCAGCGTGGCCATGCGGTTGATATCGGATTGCGCGATCTCCGATGAGGTCATCGCGGCACCCTGCGCTTCCCCGCGTGGTGTGGGGGCTGGCGGCGGACTGGCGCATGCACCGATAAAAAAAACAGAAAGCCACAGAACCGGGCGCAGGGCTTTCATGGCTGCATTCAGGTCGTCACAGCGGCGGGCGCGGGCAGTGATGCATCGGCCTGCAAACCCGTCTGCTGGGCAAAGGCATTGAGCGACTGCCTGAACAGGTGGCGGGCCGCCTTGCTGGCATGCTGCAGGCGCGCAAAGTCATGCGGCATGCCGGGCGCACCGTAAAACTCGCAGCGCGCGCCGGCTTCGCGCAACCAGTCGTAGAGTGCGGCGGCGTCGTCATGCACGCAATCCTGCTCGGCCGCCACGATAACGACCACCGGCGGACGGGACACCGGCTGGTTGCCGTGCAGCAGAACGGCGCGTTCATCCCATATCTGCCAGCGGCCGCCCAGCAGGCTGTGCCAGCTGCGCACCGCATCGTCGCGCGAGAAGGTCAATGAATTGGCGCAGCGTATATAGCTCGCGGTGTTGAAGTCGGGCTTGACCAGCGGAGTGATGGCCAGCACCGCATCAACACTGCCGGGCGACTGCCGCGCCATGCGCCATGCGGCCTGCAGGCCCAGGTGCGCGCCGCTGCCGTCGCCGGCCACCATCAATCGTTCGGTGTTTACAGACAGTTTGTCGCGCGCCCTGGCCAGGGTCATCAGGGCTTGCAGGGCCTGCTCCGCAGGTTGCAGAAAACCGCGCCCCGGCTCCTGCGCGATGTGTACGCTGGCGACCGCCACGTTGAGGTCGCTGCAGATCTGGCGGCACAGCATCTCATGTGTATCGAGGCTGCCGGCGAGCCAGCCGCCACCATGGAAGAACGCCATCAGCACGGGTTTCTCTACGCCTTCAGGCATGTAGAGCCGCGCTTCGAGCCGGGTTTTTTCGCCCGAAGCCAGCACGTTGAGGTGAAACGGGCCTGACAGAACCCGCAGGGGCTCGGCAGGCTCAGGCAGTGTTCTGGCGACTGCCTCATAACGCCTGGCGAAGGCCGCCAGGTCATTGGGGTCACGCGGCAGCGGGTGCTCAAGATGCAGGCGCTGCAGGAACAGAAAAAGTTCTGCGTCCATCATCGGTTCAGTGACTCGGAAAGGCGGCAGGCCGGGCGGGCATGAGGCATGCCCGTACTTTAACTGCGATGCAGGGGTATTTAAAGCCGCGTCAAAGAACGCCGCTGGTCAGCAGCACGCGGTGGTCAATCTTCAGGCAGTGGTCCTGCACCGTCAGCAGGCCTGCTGCTTCGGCTTTGGCTGCTGCCTGCGGATTGCTGATGCCGAGCTGCATCCATACGGCTTTGGCACCTATGGCGATGGCCTCATCAACGATGGGCGGAATGTCTTCGCTGTTGCGAAAGCAGTTCACCAGGTCAATCTTCTCGTGCTGCGCCGCGGCAGTCAGCGTGGCATAGGCTTTTTCGCCCAGCACCTCGATCTCGTTCGGGTTAATCGGGATGATGCGGTAACCGTGGCCCTGCATGTAGCGCGAGACATCAAAGCTGGCGCGGTGCGGTTTGGGCGACAGGCCCACCACCGCAATCGTGCGGTAGTTCTTGAGGATGTGGGGAATGCGGTCTGCCGGGGCGATGCTGTCCATACGGGTGTCCATGTCCTGTTTATGTTTTGTACTTCACCGAACAGCCATATGCCCTGCTGACAGCCACGCTCACAGGCTTGCCGGCCAGCGACTCGGTCAGCCCCTGGCGCACGAAGTTGGTGGCGGTCTTGATGTCATCGGCGCGCGAAGACGCGATGCTGTCGATGGCGCCCGCATAAACGAGCTGCCCCTGCGGGTTGACGATGTACATGTGCGGTGTGGTCTTCGCACCATAGAGCTGGCCTATCTTGCCAGATTCGTCCATCAGCATGGCGGTGGGTTTGGCCTGCTTGTCGGTCACCCAGCCCGCAAGTTTGGCGGGTGCGAGGTAGTCATAGCTTTCAGTCTCTGTCGAGTTGACGGCCAGCCACACCACGCCCTTGCCGGTGAACTCTTTTTGCAGCGACTGCATGTTGCCGCCATAGTGTTTGCGCACATAGGGGCAGCCCGGGTTGGTCCACTCCAGCACCACCAGCTTGCCCTTGAAGTCGCTGAGCTTGTGCGTCTTGCCGGCGGTGTCCACCGCTGAAAAATCAGGTGCGACCTGGCCCACAGTTGCAGCGGCATGCGCGGCGCCCATGAAGGGGGTGATCAACTGTGTGGCTGCCAGCGAGGCAGAAAAAACGCGGCGGTTCAACATGGCAGCGATCCTTGTTACAAGGGGGAAATTACAGTTTAGCCAGCTCGGCCCTGACCTCACTGACAGAGAGGATTTCAGACAGCACCACAGGCGCACGGCCCGGCTTGTAGATCACATACACAGGCACACCGTTGCGGCCCAGCTGTGTGAGCGCGGCGGTGACGGCCGGGTCGCGGCGCGTCCAGTCGGCGCGCAGCAGCGCCACTTTTTTGGTTGCCATGTCGGCCAGCACATCGGCATTGGCCAGCGTGGTCTTCTTGTTGTACTGGCAGGTCACGCACCAGGCGGCAGTGAAGTCCACAAACACGCTCTGGCCCTGAGCGGTGAGCTGGTCCACGCGGCCTGGCTCCCAGCCCTGCCAGCCCTGTCCGTTAGTACTGGCCTGGGTTGATGAAGGCGCATCCATCAGCTTCACCACATTGGGACCGAACGACCACAGCGCCACCGCGAGCAGCGCAACACTCACCGTCGACAGCGCCACACGCGCACGCCCGCTTTGTGTGAAAGCCCAGATCGCCAGCGCCATCAGCACCAGCAGGCCCAGCAGCGCGCCTGCACCGTCGATACCGCTTTGCTGACCTATCACCCACACCAGCCAGGCAACGGTTGCAAACATCGGGAAGGCCATCAGCTGCCGGAAGGTCACCATCCACGCACCGGGGCGCGGCAACACATTGGCCACAGCGGGAATCACACTGGCGGCGAGATAAGGCAGCGCCATGCCGATGCCGATGGCGGCAAACACGGCGAGCGCTTCAACCGCAGGCAAGCCTATGGCATAGCCCAGCGACGCACCCATGAAAGGCGCGGTACAGGGCGAAGCAATCGCCGTGGCCAGCACACCTGACAAAAATGCATTGACGGTCGGGTTCTTTGCCTGCGCGCCAGCCAGGCGGCCAGGTACAAAACTGCCGAACTCGAACAGCCCCGCCATGTTCAAACCCATGAGCGTGAAGAGCGCAGCCAAGGCGGCCACAACCGCCGGGCTTTGCAGCTGAAAACCCCAGCCGAGCTGCTCGCCCGCCGCCCGCAAACCCAGCAGCAGCGCACCCAGCGCGAGGAAAGAGATCACCACCCCCGCCGTATAAGCCAGCCCGGTGCGCACGCGCTCTGTACTGTCCTTGACATGCACAAAACCCACCACCTTGATGGCCAGCACCGGGAAGACGCAAGGCATGAGGTTGAGGATCAGCCCGCCCAGCAGTGCACCCAGAAGTGCTGCGACCAGGCCAATCGGTGAGGCGTTGTTCTGTATCGGCGCCGCGCCCGAAGACGCATTGGCCTTGAGCGCCGCTTCAAGCGCGGGCGGCAGGGTGGCTGCAGCGGCAACCTTTGGCCATTCGTTTTTGACGGGCGCCTCGATGCGGTAAGCCGCATCGTTAAAAGCCACGACGAGTGGCATGGCAGTGGGGCTTTCACTGCGCTGGGCTGACAGCGGCACATTCGCCGTCCAAACCGCGCCCTGCCACGCCTGCTGCCATTTGCCGGCAGGTTCGATCACGCCGCCGGTTTCAGGGAAGAACTCCAGCGTCTTGCCCTGCAGCGCGGCGGGCAGCCCGGCCAGCGACACCTTGATGGCCTTGCCCTCGACGGTGACCTGGCTGTTGCCGGTGGGCAGCACCTTCGGCGTGGCGGCAAAGGTGTCCTGGAAAATCTTGCCGCTGGTACCCAGCGAGCTTCTGGCCGGAATGCTGAGCGCAAATTCGCCTTCCTGCGGAATGCACTCTTTGCGGCAGACCAGCCAGCTGGCCTTGAGTTTGATGTCGAGCTGCGAGCCCTTGAAGGTTTGAGCCACCGTGACCGGTACCGGCAACAGCACGGTATTTTCGTAGCCGTAGTTGGCCAGCGTGCCGATCGGGATCTTTTTCGGCGTCGGCCAGGCGATCTCGCCGGCATCCAGACCGGCAGGCAACTGCCATTCAAGCACCGTCGGCAGGCCGGAGTCGCCCGAGTTCTTCCAGTAGGTATGCCATTCCGGCTGGTGGTCCAGCTGCAGGCCCAGCCAGACCTGCTTGCCCGGCGCAACGCCATCCGGCGCCCAGGCCAGCAGTTCGGCGCGTACCTGGTCTGTGGTGACCACGGGTTTGGCGGCGCTGCGGCTGCCCAGCGCCGTCACGCTGTTTGTCTGGGCCTGTGCATGCGCTCCCAAGGACAGCGCCACAAAAAGGGACAAGGCTGCCAGCGGTCGGAAAAAGGTGGGAAGAACGTTCATGCTGAGGGTGTGAGGGGAGCGGGAGGGCATTAGTTCCTGATGAGGGGCCGAAGTGCCGGTGATGTATTGGTCAGCCGGCGTCCGCCTTTATTACAGCTGCCTGGCATGCAGCCGTGTGTCAGCGCCAACTACAGTGCCGCGCCCTGCGCATCCTCAAGCCGTACATGCAGCGTGCAGGCCACGGCGTCAGCCAGCCGGCCCATGGTCAGCATGGACAGGTTGCCCTTGCCGCCAAACAGCTGCGTGATGTAGCTGCGCGAGGTGCCCATGCGCTGCGCCAGTTCGACATGCGTCAGGCCGAGCGCCAGCATGCGGGTGTGGATGTCGATCAGAAAAGTGACCGCCGCGTGTTCATGCGTGCCGCTTTCGGCCATTGCCAGACGTTCCTGCAGGGCGGCCAGGGTTTTGTTGCTCATGGGGTTTCCTGTGAGAGGGTTGGTTAAAAGTTAAGCTCCATATTAACATTTTGGTCAAAAGTTAATATGGAAGTTAACTTTGAGGTTTTTTGAGCATTTTGGGGCTCGCCAAAACCGCTTCCAGAGCCCCAAAATGGCATTTTCAGGCATCAAATCGGCCTGCAGCCGTTTAAATACGAGCGTGAGCGGCTATGAAAAATATAGCAATCTGATGAATCCTGCGGACTTCTGATGCTGCCCGGCGCTGCGCTGGTTTGATAATGCCCGCATGCCTTCCCCGCAAACCTCGCCGCAGCAACCCGCCATCGTCCTGGCGACGCTGAATGCGAAGTACATCCATGCCTCGCTGGGCCTGCGCTACCTGCTGGCCAATATGGACACGCACGGCGGCGCCGGCCTGCGGGCGCAGACGCAATTGCGCGAGTTTGTCATCCAGCAAAAGCCTCTGCAGATTGTTGAAGAACTGCTGGCGCTGTCGCCACGGGTGATTGGCTTTGGTATCTATATATGGAACGTGGTCGAAACCACCCAGGTTGTGCAGCTGCTGAAAACGCTGCGGCCCGACATCACCATCGTGCTCGGCGGCCCCGAGGTGAGTTTTGAAACCGGCGAACAGGAAATCTGTCGCCTTGCAGACCACGTTGTCACCGGCTGGGGCGATGTGAGTTTTCCCAAACTCTGCCGTGCGCTGTTGCACGGCCCACAACCCCTGATGAAGGTGATCACCGGCGAGCAGCCTGCGCTTGAATCGCTCCAGCTGCCCTACGGCGAATACACGGACGAAGATCTGGCAAGGCGCCTGCTCTATGTCGAGGCCTCGCGCGGCTGCCCCTTCAAGTGCGAGTTTTGTCTGAGCGCCCTCGACAAGACCGCCTGGGCCTTTGAGCTTGACCGCTTCATGACAGAGATGGACTCGCTTTACCAGCGTGGCGCGCGCAACTTCAAGTTTGTGGACCGCACCTTCAACCTCAAGGTCGATTTTTCGGTACGCATCCTGCAGTTCTTCCTGGATCGCATGGCCCCCGATTTATTCGTCCACTTCGAGGTGGTGCCCGACAGCCTGCCTGACCGGCTGAAAGATCTGATCAAACAGTTCCCGGCCGGTTCGCTGCAGTTCGAAGTTGGCATCCAGAGCTTCAACCCCGAGGTGCAGCAGCGCATCTCGCGCAAGCAGGACAACCTCAAAACGGCAGACAACCTGCGCTGGCTAGTGAACGAAAGCCAGGCGCATGTGCACGCCGACCTGATCTTCGGCCTGCCCGGCGAAACGGTGGGGAGTTTTGCAGAAGGGTTTGACCGCCTGCATGCGCTTGCGCCGCACGAGATCCAGTTCGGCATATTGAAGCGCCTGCGCGGCACGCCTATCACCCGCCACACGGCAGACTTTGCGATGACCTATGACCCGCAGACGCCCTACACCATCCTGCAGAACTCGACGGTCGACTTCGGCAGCATGCAGCGCATCAAGCGCTTTGCCCGCTACTGGGAGATGGTCGCCAACTCGGGCCGTTTTTCTGCCGCGCTGAAGCTGCTGCTGTCGCCCGGCTCGGCTTTCGGCAACTTCCTCGCCTTCAGCGACTGGCTCTGGGCCACCACCGGCAAGACGCATGAGTTTGCGCTTGAGAAGCTGCATGACCTGCTGTTCCAGCACCTGACAGAAGCGCGTGGGCAGCCTCTTGACGCGGTGCGCACTGCCCTGCTGGCGGACTACCAGGCCAGCGGCGCGCGCGGGCGCCCGCAGTGCCTGGCCGACCTGCTGGCCGCAGTGCGGCCTGCAACCGGCGAAGGTGGCGGCAAACTGCGCGCAGCGCGCCAGGAACGCCATGTCAGCCAGAATCACCACCGGGCAGAGATACAGAAAGCTGCCGCCGCAGCCTGAACCCGCCAACGAGTCAACACCGGAAACCCATGAGAACAAGAACCGCTTTTTTTCCGCCTGCCATTCTGGCCATCGCCGCCCTGCTTGCTGCCTGCGAACAGAAACCAACACCTGTGGCCACCTCGTTGCCCGCACGTATTGCGTCCATCGACGCGGGTGCTGCCAGGGGCGAGGACGACCCGGCTTCTGCACGCGCACGCAAGGCGCTGGCCGCCACGGCGCAGGCCTGCAAGGCCACCGAACTGCAGGTCGCAGAGATGATTGCCAAAGTGCGCAAAGTGCTGGTCGGCGAAGGCAAGACCGTGGTAATGACAGAACTGCTTGAAGACACACCGGCGCTGATGTCGGACGCGTCCGTCGATGCCGACACCTGCCAGAAGTTGTACACCGCCTACACCGTGGCGCGTCAGGGCGGGCAAAACCACGCTGCGGCGCTGGCTGCCGTCAAAATACGCAAATGACCGCCAGCACCACACAGCAGCCCACACGCTTCTGGGCAGACCTGAAGAGTCCCGACTTCGCGGGCATTGATCTGGCCCGCTGCATCGCGGTGCTACCGGTCGCCGCCGTAGAGCAGCACGGCCCGCACCTGCCGCTGAACGTCGATGCGTCGCTGGCCGATGGTGTGGTGCAGGCGACTCTGCCGCACATCCAGAACGATTTACCCGTGCTGTTTTTGCCCACGCAGGCGATTGGTTTCAGCCCCGAGCACACGGCCTTCGCAGGCACCCTGACCTTGAAGTCTGAAACCGTGATCCGCCTCTGGACGGACATTGCAGAATCCGTCGCCGCCACCGGCGTGAAAAAACTGGTGCTGCTCAATTCACACGGCGGCCAGGTCGGCATGCTCGACATCGTCGCGCGCGATTTGCGCGCACGGCTGGGCATGCTGGTCTACAGCGTCAACTGGTTCAACCTGCCGCTGGTGGGTGAGAACGACGAGCTGGTCAATGAACGCTTCAGCGCCGAAGAACACCGCTTCGGCATCCATGCCGGCGATATTGAAACCTCAATGATGCTGGCACTCAAGCCCGGGCAGGTCGACATGGACAAGGCGCAGGATTTCCAGTCGACGTCCAAAGACCGTGCGCAGAAATTCAGCATCCTGGGCGACGGCAAAAGCGCCAAGCTCGCCTGGCAGATGCAGGACTACAACCCCCACGGTGCTGCAGGTAATGCCGCCGCAGCCACAGCCGACAAGGGCCGCGCGGTTCTTGATGCCGCAGGTAAAAGTTTTGCGCAGCTGCTGCTTGAGATCGACAGCCTGCCGGCGGACACCCTGCGCAACCCGGCCTGAAAAAACAAACCCCCAGACCGGCGGTAACCAGGCTGGGGGCTTGTACTGCGGGCCTTGCTTGTAAACGCGGCTGCAGTGTGAAACAAGTATCCACCGCTGCAGGCCGAAAAATTTGCTTTGTTTACTGCCAATTTCCAATAATTCAGAAAATTAATCTACGGAACCAGGTTTGACGGTTTAATTATCTGCATCCGGGATTTTCCCCGAAAAATCCTTCAGGCCTGGCTCATGAATAGGTGATCCACTCCGCATGCTCGGGTGCATCCAGGTGCGGCAACGTGTTGTAGGTCACCAGCATGTGGCGCTTGGGGGTGAAGGCGAACTCGGTCACCGAGGCATTGCGTATGCGCAGGTTGAGTTCAATCGTAGTCTCGGGGCTGGTGCCCAGCACATGGCCGACGGCAGTCGAGATTGGCCCGCCGCTGGAGACCACCAGCACGCTGCCCTCAAAGCTGGTGCGCACGTGGTCCAGCAGGGTGGTCACGCCGGCAACAAAGTCTGTGTACTCCGGCATGCCTTTCGGGCTGACGACGCCGTCCATCCATTGTTTGAGGCCGTCCTTTAACAGCCGAAAGTGGCTGCGGTACATCTCGGGCGTGGTGGCTTTTTCAAGCTTGTGCGGGTGAATCGCGCTGATCACCGCGTCGCTGTCGTATTCATTCAGGCCCTTCCACTGCGCCGCGTCCATGGCGGTGCCCATGCCTTCGTTGATACCCGCAAAGGTCTGCATCTGCCGGCGCAGCGTGCCGGTAAAGGCAGCATCAAACTTGATGCCCTTGTACCTGAACCATTCGCCCAGGCGCACGGCCTGGCGGTAGCCTATGTCACTGAGCACGTCGTAGTCGTCGGCGCCAAACGAGGCCTGGCCGTGGCGCACAAGGTAGAGGGTTCCCATGGGTCAGATTGTGTGTCCGCCTCGCCGGGGTCGAAGTCTCCGTGGTGACGGAAAGCCGTGGCGATAGCGCCTTGGTGACAGTCAGGCGGCTGCGCGCTTTTCTGCCAGCAGCCGCACGGCCAGCAGCGCCAGCAGCGCCAGCACCGAGCCCATCACATAACGCTGCACACGCAGCCAGCCGGGGTTGCGGTTTAAAAACAGCGCCAGACCTGCGGCTGAAAAAATCAGCAGGGCATTGACGGCCATGCTGACCGTGATCTGTATCGCGCCCAGCGTCAGGCTTTGCAGCAGCACCTGGCCGCGCTCCGGGTGCAGAAACTGCGGGAAGAAAGACAAATAGAACATCGCCACCTTGGGGTTGAGCAGGTTGGTCGTCATGCCCATGAGGAAGAGCGTACGCGGCGGGTCGTGTGGCAGGGCTCGCGTTTCGAACGGTGACAGGCTACCCGGCTTGACCGCCTGCCATGCGAGCCACAGCATGTAGGCTGCACCTGCGACCTTGATGGCGGTGAAGGCCAGCGGCACCGCGAGCAGCAGGGCGGTGAGGCCGAAGGATGCGGCCAGAAGATGCGCGACGAAGCCCACACCCACGCCTGAGAGCGAGATCAGCCCCGCGCCCCTGCCCTGGCATAGCGTGCGCGAGATGCAGTAAATCATGTTGGGGCCGGGCGTGAGGACCAGTGCCAGCGAGACCAGCGTGAAAAGAATGATTTCGTGAGCCGCAAACATCAATGCCCCCCCGATTCAAGCGTGACGGGGCCGCGCGGCGTTTGCAGCACAGCGACCAGGTTGGGCCGGCCCTGCAGCACATCGACATTGACGAGGCCAATCGCCTCATGCGCAGACTTCAGTGCGTCTGGCCGCGCATGACAGACCTGCAGCGATTGCAGCGTGACGCCGGATGGCGGCATGCTGGCCGTGGGGTGTACAGAGCCCCATTCGATCAGCGTCGGCAGTCCTCCGTAAAACAGTCGCTGGCCGTCACGGCGCACGGTGATCTTCCAGCTCAGCAGGCCTTGCGGCGTCGGGCGTGAGGCCTGCAGCAATTCGCCGCGGTCCAGGCCCAGCTTTGCGAGTGACTTGATGCCGGCCTGCGCCTGCGGGGTGCTGGCGACAAAGTGAACCAGCTGCGGGCCGTGCGACAGAAGGCGCGCATGCAGCAGGCCATCGTCGAGGTCAAACCAGCGCTTTGCACCGGGCGGCCTGGTGGTGCTGGCGCCCGGCTGGATGGCGATGATTTCAAAATACGCATCGGGAAACCCGGGTGACGCGATGCTGAACAGCCTGTTGTGTGTGCCCATCAACGGGTGCTCACCACCGGGGCCGGGTGCGATGCCGAGGGTGGCCTCGCACCACTGTACGCCCTGCGCCAGGCTGGCGGCGGCCACCACAAGGTGATCAACCCGGGACACCGGTGCGGCGGAGGCCGTTGCGGCTTGTTTCATCACTAGAGGGTGACACTTCCGTCGATGCAGGTGACGGATTCACCGCCCACCCACACCTGGCCGCCCGCATCACGATCAAGATAAACCAGCCCGGCGCGGTTCAGGCAGACGCCCTGGGATGCGACATAACTTTCAGGTGCGTAGCCATCGGCCATCAGCCACTGCGCAAGGCCCGCATTGAAGCTGCCGGTTACCGGGTCTTCATTGATGCCTATGCCGGGCGCAAAGGCGCGCACCTCGATGTCAGGGTTGTCTGCAGCGGGCTCGCCGCTTTGCACAAAGGCCTTTGCTTCCCGGTTGGCGCGGCCAATAAGTGGCGCAGTTTCCGCTCTTTCGTAAAGACCGGCAACGCCTACCTTCACATTGAGCTTGCCGAGTTCAAGGTTGTTGGGTGCCAGTTGCAGCACGGTTTCCGGGCTGCCCAGCAGCAGGCCCATCCACACGGGGCCGTTGTCCAGCATTTGCGCGGCGGTGATCTGCGCGGCTTTCAGGCCAAGCGCCGCGGCCACCTGCGCGAGCAGCACCGGGCTCGGTGCCGAGCGTTTGAGCGGTGGTGCGGCAAAGGCCAGGCGCTGGCCCGCTTGCCGGTTTTTTTCCTGGCGAATCTGCACCAGGCCGACCTGGCACTCCTGCACGATCACGTCTTTTCTTTTCGCCTTGCCGCCCGCCTGCAGCCAGGCGTGGCAGCTGCCCAGCGTCGGGTGGCCTGCAAAAGGCAGCTCGCCGCCGGGCGTGAAGATGCGCACGGCGTAGTCAGCAGATGCATCCTTGGGCGGTAGCAGGAAAGTTGTTTCCGACAGGTTGGTCCAGTTCGCAAAACGCCGCATCGCCGCGTCGTCCAGCCCGGCCGCGTCCAGCACCACAGCCAGCGGGTTGCCGAAGTACGGCGTGGCGGTGAAAACGTCGATCTGCTTGAAGGGGCGGGTTTGCATGATTCGCTTTTTATGAAAGGGGCTGGTCCAGTACGCCCTTGGCGGTCTGCCGGTTCCAGATGCTGTCGTACCAGCGCTCGATGTTGGGCCAGGCCTTGCGCGGCTGCGGCAGGCCGAACCAGCGGTGGATCTCGCAGGCGACGGGAATGTCTGCCATGGTGAACTGCCCGCCCGTCATGTAGCTGCGCCCGGCCAGATGTGCTTCAAGCGTTTGCAGCAGCGGCTCGACGGCTGCGACTGATTTTTCGATCAGCGCATGGTTGCGGTCTTCAGGCGCTGTACGAATCAGCTGCCAGAAGGCATCGCGCCCGACGATGGCAAAGGTGGTCTGCTGCCAGTCCATCCAGCGCTCTGCGTCAAAACGCAATTGCAGTTCTTCCGGGTAAAGCGTGCCCAGTGAATGTTTGGCGCATAGATATCGCACAACAACGTTCGACTCCCAGAGCACGTAGCTGCCGTCTTCAATCACAGGCACGAGCGAGTTAGGGTTCAGGCCCACGTATTCAGGCGTCTTGACCACCCCGAATTTGCCGCCCGCTTCGGTGCGCTGGAATTCAAGCCCCAGCTCCTGTGCAGTCCACACCACCTTGCGCACGTTGATGGAGCTCATGCGGCCCCAGATGTGCAGCGTGCTCATGCTGATTTGGGCAGGTTGGCCTTGAAGACCTCAGCCAGCGCGGCAATGCCCGTGTCAATCTGCTCGACCGATGCGGTGACAAACGACAGGCGCAGATTGCCGTGCTCGGCCTCGCCGCTGTAAAACGGCGCACCCGGCACATAGGCCACATTGCGTTCCACCGCCAGCGGCAGCAGCTTGACTGCATCCATGCCTTTGGGCAGCTTGAGCCACAGGAACATGCCGCCTGCGGGCCTGTTCCAGGTCACGCCGGTGCCCGCCAGGTTTTTGTCGAGGGCAGCCAGCATGGCATCGCGCTGTGATTTGTAGAGCGCGCGAATCGTCGGCACGTGTCGATCCAGAAAACCGCCCTTGAGCACCTCGACCACCATGCGCTGGTTAAAACTCGGGGTATGCAAATCCGCCGCCTGCTTTGCCTGCAGCAGCTTGGGGTACAGCTCTTTGGGTGCGACCAGAAAGCCCAGGCGCAGGCCGGGTGCCAGCGTCTTGCTGAAACTGCCCATATAGATGCAGCCCTCAGGGTTTCGTGCGGTCAAAGGCAGCGGCGGCGGCGTGTCGAACCACAGGTCGCCATAGGGGTTGTCTTCAATCAGCGGCAGGCCGGCTTTTGCAGCGGCTGCACTCAAGGCCACACGGCCGGCTTCGTTGATGGAGTTGCCGGTCGGGTTCTGGAAGTTGGGCAGCACATACATGAAGCGCGCACCGGGCGCCTTGGCGGCCATGTCGTCCACATCAATGCCGTCGGGATGGCCCGCCACACTCACAAACTCGGGCTCCATCGGCGTGAAGGCCTGCAGCGCGCCAAGGTAGGTCGGGGTTTCGACCAGCACGCGCGAGCCCTTGTCGATGAGGATCTTGGCGATCAGGTCCAGCGCCTGCTGGCTGCCGGTGGTGATCAGCACCTGTGCAGGGTCAATATCCCAGGGCAGAGAGGCAGCCACCCATTCGCGCAGCGGCGCATAACCTTCGCTGGCGGCATACTGCAGCGCGCCCTGGCCGTCGGTCGACAGCACGGTGGCACAGGCTTTTGCAAAGGCATCGACCGGAAATGTCTTGGGCGATGGCAGGCCGCCGGCAAAGCTGATGATGCCGGGCTTCTCGGTGACCTTGAGGATTTCGCGGATGAAGGAGGGGTTCATCTTTTCCGCGCGTGCGGCCTGGGTCCATTTCATGTTTGTCTTTTCCATGGTTTTTTTGGTGAGTTGTCAGCGGGCAATAAAAGAGTTTCGCATCTTTGGTCAGGCGATGTTTTTCGCAGTGGCCAGGTGCGGCTGCGGGTGCACCGGCATCTTCTTGCCGATGAACACAGTGGCGATCACTGCCAGCCCGAAGCCGACTGTCACGGCATCGAGCCGCTCGCCCAGCAGGGGCACGGCAAACAGCATGGACATAAAGGGTTGGACCAGCTGCACCTGGCTCACACGCACCGTGCCGCCCAGTGCCAGGCCGCGGTACCAGGCAAAAAAGCCCAACCACATCGAAAACACCGCCGCATAGGCAAAGCCCCACCAGGCCGGTGTGCTGATGGCTGCTTCCGGCCAGCTGCCGGTGGCCAGCGGCAAGGTGAGCGGCAGTGATATCAGCAGCGCCCAGCAGATCACATGCTCGGCCTGCATGCGCTGCGACAGCTGCGCGCCGTAGCCATAACCTACTGCGGCGCAGAGCATGGCGCCCAGTAACAGCAGGTCGGCCGCGCTGATGGCAATGCCGCCGCTGCCGGAGCGGAGCATGGCAAAAGTCACCACCAGCGCGCTGCCCAGCGCGGCGCAAAGCCAGAAACCTGTTGAAGGCCGCTGGCGGTGCAGCATGGCGCCGACGGCCGCAGTGGCCAGCGGCAGCACACCGACGATCACGCTGGCATGTATGGCCTCAACATGGCGCATGGCGATGGACGTCAGCAGAGGAAAGCCGAACACCACACCGCCCGCTATGACCGCCAGCGGCCACCAGTCTTCACGTTTCGGCCAGGGTGCGCGTGCAGCCAGCAAGAACAGGGCGGACAGGGCTGCCGCCACCACGGCCCGGCCTGCAGCAACAAAGATGCCCGACATCTGGGGCGTATCAGGTGTACCAACCGCCAGCCGGGTCATTGGCAGCGTCAGCGAAAAAATGACGATGCCCAGCAGGCCCATGAGCAGCCCGCGGTTGATCTGACCCTGGTCGTGTGTGGTCTTCATAACCTCAGCATCCAGATGGCGGTCAGCACCAGCACGGCCGCCATGATGCGGTTGAACACCCGCAACCTGCGGCCTGTGCCTGCGGGGCCCGCTAGCCAGTTGCGCAGTAGCGAGCCTGCCAGCGCATAGGTCACGTTGCTGCTCAGGGCGTAGAACATCATGATGGGCAGCACGACGATCAGGCGCTGGACCCAGTCGGCATGCCCGGCGATCCAGCCGCTGACGATGGCGAGCGCCAGCATCCAGGCCTTGATGTTGACGAACTGCAGCGCAGCGCCTTGCCAGAAGCCAATGGCCATGCGCTTTGCATCGGCTTCGCTCAGCGTGCTTGAGCGTGCGATCTTCAAGGCCAGCCATAAAAGGTAAGCCACACCGACCGCCTTGATGGCCATGCTGAGCAGCGGCACCGCCAGCACCAGCGCACCCAGGCCCCAGGCGCAGAGCGTCAGCAGCACGCCCCAGCCAGCGGCGACAGAAAACGCAAAAGGCAAGGCCCGCCTGAGGCCGTGGTTGGCCGCAATCGCGGTCGAGAGCGTGGTGTTGGGCCCGGGCGTGAAGCTCATCGCCGTGGCCAGCACCAGCAGTGCGGTGAATTCTTGCCAGTTCATGAATCCCACTTTATAGTTGAAAGCAGTACACAACCAATACAGTTTTGGCTACAAATTGGCAAACTGTACTGGTCGCAAAACCAGCACACCCGGCCAGTCGTGCAGAGAGTAATCGTGCCATGTTGATGAAAACCGCCTCACAGTCGCTGACCGAGCAGCTCTACAGCCGCTTTGCAGAACGCATCCGCGACCGCCTGCTTGCCCCCGGCGCGCGCCTGCCGTCGGTGCGCCTGTGCGCCCAGCAGCAAGGCGTGAGTGTCTCTACCGTGGTGGCGGCGTATGACCAGCTGCAGGCGCAGGGGCTGGTGGTGGCGCGCAAGAACAGCGGTTTTTTTGTACGCGACACGGCCATTCATGCGCCCGGCAACACGGCCAATATAGACATCGCCCATTCCGCCACCAAAAACATTGCCAGCCCGCTGGTGGGCGTGAATGCACAGCCCGGCGATGCATCAGGTTCATGGAACACCGCCGTGTGGATGGCGTCGCGGCACGCGCCTGTGGACGCGACCGCACTGATTCGCGGCATGTTTCACACCGTCAGCAAAAAGCCGCAGCCCGGCATGGGCGTGTTCCCGTCGGAGTGGCTGGACAACGCCTTCATGCCGGCGGCCGTGCGCAAATTCACCAGCACACAGGCGCTGCGCTCGTCATCGCTGCAATACGGCGAGCCCAAGGGCGACAGCAGCCTGAGACGCGCGCTGTCGCAAAAACTCGCCACCTTCAATGTTCATGCCGTGCCCGAGCAGATCATCACCACCGTGGGGGCCACGCACGCGCTCGACATCGTCAGCCGCACCCTGCTGCGCGCGGGTGACTGCGTGATGGTCGAGGAACCCGGTTGGGCCGTGGAGTTTGCCCGGCTCGACGCGCTGGGTATGCGCATCCTGCCGGTGCCGCGCCGCGATGACGGCCCCGACCTGGAGGTCATGGCGAAGTACTGCGAAGTGCACCAGCCCAAGCTGTTTGTCAGCGTCAGCGTGTTCCACAACCCCACCGGCCGCTGCCTGTCGCCCGGCAGCGCGCACCGCCTGCTGCAGCTGGCCAACGAGCATAACTTCCACATCGTTGAGGACGACACCTACAGCCACCTCGCGCCCGAACACGCCACCAGGCTGTGCGCGCTAGACGGCCTGCAGCGCACGATTTACGTCAGCGGCTTCGCCAAGATTCTTGCGCCTGGATGGCGTGTGGGTTTCATGGCTGCACCCGCAGACCTGGTCGAGCGCCTGCTCGACACCAAGCTGCTCGCCACACTGACGACACCCGCGCTGCTTGAGAAAGCCCTCGCCTGGTGTATGGAGCAGGGCCAGCTTCGCCGGCATTCGGAACGCATACGCACAAGGCTGGCGCAGGCGCGCGCCCGCAGCGTCAAACTGGCGCTGGCACACGGCTGCCGCTTTGAATCCGAACCGGCGGGACTGTTCGGCTGGGTGGATACGGGTGTGGACACAGATGCGCTGGCGCAGCGCATGCTCGACGAGGGTTACCTGATTGCGCCGGGGTCGCTGTTTCATGCGCAGCGGACGCCTGGGACGTTGATGCGGATTAATTTTGCGACCACGCAGGAGGCGGCGTTCTGGAAGGTTTTTGCTCGGCTTAGGGATGCGATGCTGTGATTTGTTGAAGGTTTTGCCCGTCACTACCAGGCCGGGGGTAGCCCGGCGGCTAGTCACTTTTCTTTTGCTTCGCCAAAAGCAAAGTAACCAAAAGAAAAGGCGACCCTGTTCGTCGTCCCCTTCGGGGCACCCTGCGATGCTCGGTCCAGCCGGGGTCTGAAACAACTCGCTACGCTCAAACAAGTTTCAGCCCTGATCCGTCTGGCCCTGCGCTTCTCGGCTCCTCTCCAAGGGTTTGGGGGGAGGAAGACAAATACAAAGTCCGAAGACTCGCTACAAGCGCTTCGCGCTTGTGGCTCCCCGAATCCGCCCCCGAATTCACTCCCCACCCCGTTGAGGCTGGGCCGAGGAGCGGAGATGGAGACGGCATCAAGGGGAAAAACTTGTTTGAGCCAAAGGCGAGTTGTTTTTCCCGCCGGCGTAATCGAGCACCGCAGGTTGAGTTATTGGGGTCAGACACCAATTTCACTGCAGTGCAAAGCACTGCACCCGAAGGGCGAGCCAAAGGCTCGGTGAATTTGGGCTCTGACCCCAAAAACTTCCCAGACGGCGGGTCGCCTTTTCTTTGGTTACTTTTCTTTTGGCGAAGCAAAAGAAAGTGACTAGCCGCCGGGCTACCCCCGGCTTGATAGTGAAGGGCAACACCTTCAACCAGCAAAAACTCAGGGCTTCAATAAAGCAACAGCCGCAGAAAAACTGAAAAACGCCAACACAGTAGACAAAAGAATAATCCGCGCAATCCGCCCGTTATCAGCCCCAAAACGCTCGGCAAGAATCGCAATGTTGCTGGCACTCGGCAGTGCAGCCGCCAGCACCACAACCGTCAATGCAAACGGGTCCAGCGGCAAACCCATGGCGATGAAGCCCAGGCCCATCAGACCCACCAGGACAGGGTGAACCACAAGCTTGATAAGTGTCACAGGCACATAGTCGACCAGCGGCGTGCGGGTGGTGGCGTTCATCTGTGAACGCGCGAGGATGGCGCCTATGGTGAAGAGGGCGACGGGCGATGCGGCATCGCCCAGCATGCCGACGGTGGCAGCGATGGGTGCAGGCAGCCTGATGGCAAATGCAGACGACAGGCCGCCCAGCACGATCGACCAGGGCAAGGGGTTGACCAGTACGCCCTTGAGGGCCAGCTTCGCTGCATGCGACACGCCATGCTCATCCGCACCATCAAGACGCGACAGCGCAATGCACAGTGACGAGGTAAGGATCATGTCGACCGTGATGGTGACAATCGCCGGGCCTGCCGCCTGCGCGCCCAGCAGCGCCACCAGCAAGGGCACGCCCATGAAACCGGTGTTCGGGAAAGCCGCCACCAGCGCGCCGAAAGACGCATCGTTCCAGCCTGTGCGCTTGTTGCGCGTGACGGCAATCGTGAAGGCCACCATGATGAGCGCACACAGCGTGTACAGGCCGATCAGCGTGCCGTCCAGCAGTTGCGCTATCGGCGTGCTGGCACCAAAACGGTAGAGCATGCAGGGCAGCGCGAAATACAGCACAAAGGTGTTGAGCCCAGGTATCGCAGCCTGCGGCAAAAAACCACGGCGTGCGGCGACATAGCCGCACAGCACCAGCGCAAAAAATGGAAAGGTGACGAGAAGAATGCTTAGCACAAAGCTTATTGTCGCCTGCCAGCCCGGGGCCATATTGACTGGCTATGATTCTGTGTGCTGGCGCATTTATTGCACGTGCCTTGCGCCTTCTCTCCTTACGTTGTCTGCCTGAATGTCGTCACCTCCTTCCGCTTCCCCTGCCGCCTCGCCCATCAATACCGGTTTGAACATCGCCCAGCAGGAAGCCGTGAACTACATGCACGGGCCCTGCTTGGTGCTGGCGGGTGCGGGCTCCGGCAAGACGCGGGTGATCACGCACAAGATTGGCCGGCTGATACAGACCGGCATGAAGGCCGAGCAGATTGCGGCCATCACCTTCACCAACAAGGCCGCTGCCGAAATGCGCGAGCGCGCCAAGGCGCTGATCGGCAAAAGCGCCAAAGGTGTGCTGATCTGTACCTTTCATGCGCTGGGCGTGCGCATGTTGCGCGAAGACGGTGATGTGCTGGGCCTTAAAAAGCAGTTTTCGATTCTTGACAGCGACGATGTCACCAGCATTCTGAAAGATGCGGGCGGCAGCACCGATGCGGCGACGGCGCGCCAGTGGCAGTGGACCATCAGCAAATGGAAGAACATGGGCCTCAATGCCGAGATGGCCCAGGCCCAGGCCAGCGGCGACGAAGAAAACCTGATTGCCCGCGTGATGGGGCGTTATGAAGAGCGCCTGACGGCCTACCAGAGTGTGGATTTTGATGACCTCATCGGCCTGCCGCTCAAGCTGCTCAAAGACCATGAAGAAGTGCGCACGAAGTGGCAGCAGGCGCTTGGCCATGTGCTGGTCGATGAATACCAGGACACCAATGCCACGCAGTACGAGGTGCTCAAGCTGCTGGTAGGCAGCCGTGGCCGCTTCACCGCCGTGGGTGACGATGACCAGTCGATTTACGGCTGGCGCGGCGCCACGCTGGACAACCTCAAAAAGCTGCCGCAGGACTACCCCAACCTGAAGGTCGTCAAGCTCGAGCAGAACTACCGCTCGACCAGCGCCATCCTGCGCGCAGCCAACAACGTGATTGGCCCCAACCCCAAGCTGTTCCCGAAGACGCTGTTCAGCGAACTGGGTGAGGGCGAGCCGGTGCGTGTCATCGATTGCGACAGCGAAGAACACGAGGCCGAGCGCATCGTGGCGCGCATACAGAGCCTGCGCGCCGAAGGCAGCCTGCAGGCCGAAGGCAGCCAGCACCGCGACTGGAAGGACTTTTGTGTGCTGTACCGCGCCAACCACCAGGCCAAGGTTTTCGAGAAGGCCTTCCGCAAGGCCAACATCCCCTACAAGGTGTCGGGCGGGCAAAGCTTTTTTGACCGCGCCGAGATCAAGGACCTCTGCAGCTGGCTGCGCCTTTTGTCCAACAACGACGATGACCCGGCTTTTCTGCGATCCGTCACCACACCCAAGCGCGGCATTGGCCATACAACGCTCGGCACGCTGGGTACTTTCGCCACGCAATACAAGCTGAGCCTGTTTGAGGCGCTGTTCAGCAACTCGCTGGGTTCGGTCCTCCCGGCCAAGGCCGTCGGTTCGCTGCATGAGTTCGGGCGTTACCTCAATGACCTTGAATACCGCGCAAAGCAGACGATAGGTGCAGAAGATGCAAAAACTTTTCTGCTCGAGTGGCTCAAGGAAATCGACTACGAAAAACACCTCTATGACGGTGAAGACAGCGAGAAAGCCGCGGCCACCCGATGGACCAACGTGATGGATTTTGTCGACTGGATGTCGGCGCGTTGCGGCGGGCAGATGGACGAGACCGGCGGCATGGTGACGGAGCGCGAACGCAAGAACCTGCTGGAGGTGATACAGACGATTGCGCTGCTCTCGACGCTGTCAGAGCGCGAGGGCGACCAGAACCTGGTGACGCTGTCGACCCTGCACGCGGCCAAAGGGCTGGAGTGGCCACATGTGGTGCTCGCGGGCTGTGTGGAAGGCCTGTTGCCCTTCAAGCTCGAAGACGACGACGGCACCAACACCGACAACATAGCCCTGCGCCTGCAGGAAGAGCGCCGCCTGATGTATGTGGGCATCACACGCGCGCAGCGCACGCTGGCCGTTAACTGGTTGCGTCGCCGCAAGAAGGGCCGCGACACGATTGCCGGCATACCCAGCCGATTCATTGCCGAGATGGCGCTGGACAAGGCCACGGTAAAGGAAGACCCGCGCGAAAAGCTCAAGGCCCTGCGTGCCGAGTTCGCCAAAAAATCTGCTGATTCGATTGCCGCGGCGGCAGCCGTTTCGGAAAACCGTTAGCCGGCCACCACCGACCGGCGGCATGAAACCCGGTGAGCCGGCCTTAAACGCCGAGCCACTTTCCGATCCCGACGAGGGCTTTCTGGTCAAACTCTAGGAAGCCGGGAACATTGAGTGACTCAAGGCGCTTTTTACCCTCGGCGGTTTGGTCCAGCCCCGCAAAATATGCAGTGAGCTGCGCACGCTGTTCATCGGTAATCTTGCTGCTGGCAATCAGGTGCTTGATGGGCACCGGCTTGCTGGTTGCGAGGATCTTGCCGCCTTTTTCCTGCCACGCCTTGACCACAGCGCCAGAAGCGGTGACGCCCGCGGCCACCATGCCGTGCTCGACCATGAAGGGCACGGCCTCCTGCAATTTCACGTAGTTGGTCTCCAGCGGCTGTGTGCCGAGGACATCACGGAGGGTGGCGCGCATGATCACGGAGGTTATGGAGTCCTCGTCGGGCGCACCAACCTTGAGCGCTTTCAGATCAGCCAGGGTCTTGAGCGGCGAATCGCTGCGGACCAGAAAAGAGTCCCCGGTATTCCGTGAATCCTTTGGTCAGGACCACCAGTTGATAACCGCTTTTGGTCATTGCCCTGATCGAATGGTGCGCGGGGTGGACATAAGCGAGGTCATAACGCTGATCGGCAAGGCCTGCGGCCAGCTCTTTGTAGTCAGTGACCGGCTGGATCCTCACGGGGCGTTTGAGTATCTTTCCCAGATCCTCCGAGAGGTTTCGGAAACGCTCGACGGTGGCACCCGGGTTGACGCGGTAAGTGACACCCTCGTTCACCGCAAAAACAAGTGGTGTGCCTTGCGACAGAGCGGGACCGGATAAACAAGCCAGCGTGATAACGCCTATCAACGATCGAAAGTTCATTGCTATCTCCTCCAGGTAATTATGTTTTGTTACGAATTGACACATTACCTCACGTTTACCTGCCAGCAAATCAGAAAGCACTTTATCCGTGCGATAGTCCACATCTTGTGCAATTTTGGCCAGGGTTAGCTGTAGTTGGCGCTGCCAACCTGCACTTTGCTGCAGCCGCCAGGTCGGCCGCAACCCTACACTGAACTGGCTCCCATTACCTTACCCGGTGCCCTACCGGATCAATGCATACCGCGCATGCTCCTGAACAGACTTAGTCTTGCCCTTTTTCTGGCCACATCGTGCACCCTGCCCCTGGGCGCACTCGCACAAAATGCGGCATCCCCCGCCTGCACCCCGGCCAGAGACATGAAGGCCGCCGAGATCTACGGGCTCTGGTCCGCCAGCTTCACCAACCCGCCTGCAGGCCTGCCCGCACGCGCCACCATGCTGCTGCAGCGGCACGCCGAATTTTCTGAAAGCCTGTCGGGCATGATCAGCCGCAACATGGACGGCATCAGCAAACCGGCCGCAGGCCATGCAGCAAAGGCGGCGCTTGCGGGTGATCTTGACGAGGGCATGCTGCTGCTCGACGAATCATCCGACAACATCGCCATCACCGGCACCTGGAATGGCGAGATGGTGCCCGGCTCCTGCGGCAAGGTGTTCAGGGGCGTCTGGAAAGACACCAGCAAAAGCGCGCCGCCGGATGCACCGGAAATCCCTTTCATCCTTACACGTCTGCCATGAACAAAGCACCCGTCCTTTACGGCCTCGCGTGCAGCCTAGCAGTTGCGTTTTTCCCCGGCGGACACGCCGTGGCGCAATCAGGCACCGCCGCCCCGCCCGGTGGCTGGCAGACCTGCCAGGCCATTAACGGCAACCCCGCGCTGCAGCTCAGGTGTTTTCAGGACTGGGCGGCGGCGCAGGCTGTACCAGCCGCCAGTGCGGTCGCCGCACCGGTTGCACCAGCATCAGCGGTTCCCCCCCCCGCGTCTGCCAGATCGATGTCTCCTGCCGAGCTGGCCGCCCTGCCGCCCTTGCCGGTACCCGAGGCCGACGCATCCCGCAAGCCAGGGGGTTGCCGTGACGACAACTACTCGGCACTCTCACGCTTCTGGGAACTGCAGCGCGGCACCGACTGCGACAATTTTTCGCTGCGCGGCTACAAGCCGACGACGCTGGCGCTTGTTGCATCCGACAGCGTCAACACGCAGCCGTCGTCTACGGCAGCGGGCCACACCGCGCTGACAGCCCTGCCCTACAACAGGCACGAACTGAAGATTCAGCTGTCGGTGCGCACCAAGATCGCCAAGGGCCTGCTCAAACGCGGCGCAGAAGACTCCCAGGACCTGGACTCGGTCTGGTTTGGCTACACCCAGCAAAGCTATTGGCAGCTGTTCAACGGCGGCCTGTCGCGGCCCTTCCGCAATACGGACCACGAACCCGAGGCCATGTACATCTACCCGCACCAGATCCCGCTGGGCGGCGACTGGAACTACCGCCTCTCGGGCATAGGTGTGGCGCACCAGTCGAACGGGCAAACGCTGCCGCTGTCGCGCAGCTGGAACCGCGTCTACCTGATGGGTGCGGCTGAAAAAATACTCAGCCCGACCTCAAGCCTCAGCCTGCAGGGCAAGGTCTGGCAGCGCCTGAAGGAATCCTCAGGCAATGACGACAACCCCGGCATTGAAAACTTCGTGGGCCGTGCAGAAATGGCCGGCAACTGGCAGATCAACCAGACCGACAGCCTGGGCCTGACGCTGCGCCATTCGCTGACCAGCCAGTCGCGCGGCTCGGCACGGCTTGACTGGATGATTGCGCCCGGGTCCGCCCCGCGCTACACCGGCCTGCGCTACCACCTGCAACTGTTTACCGGCTACGGCGACAGCCTGGTCGACTACAACCGCAAGCGCACCGTGCTCAGCCTGGGTCTCAGCCTGGTGGACTGGTAAGCCAGCCCAAGCCGCCCGGGCAGCCGTTCAGACTGCAAAAACAGGCCGCCATGTCCCACATCACATGACGGCCTGTTGCGGCAAGCTGGCAGCATGTATTTTTCTGCCCCCTGACGCGCCGGATGACGCCACCTGATCTCTTCACGCAAGCCTGCCTGATTCTCGGTGTGCTGCTGGTCGCCATGACCATGGGCGGCTCCTTCATCAAGCGCCTGCCGCTCAGCGCGGCCATGCTTTACCTCGGCATAGGTATCGCCATCGGCCCCTGGGGCCTGGGCCTGCTGGTGCTGCGGCCGACGCGGGAGGTGGTGCTGCTGGAGCGCCTGACCGAAGTGGCCGTGTTGATCTCGCTGTTCACGGCCGGCATGAAACTCGAACTGCCTTTGAGTGACAAACGCTGGCGCATTCCACTGCAGCTGGCGACGGTCTCCATGGTCATCACGGTGGCCGTGATTGCAGCCATCGGCGTAGGCCTGATGGGCATGTCGCCGGGCGCTGCGATTTTGCTGGGTGCCATTCTGGCGCCCACCGACCCGGTGCTGGCCTCAGAGGTACAGGTAGCCAACCCCGGCGACCGTGACCGCCTGCGCTTCGGACTCACGGGCGAAGGTGGTCTCAACGATGGCGCGGCCTTTCCCTTTGTCATGCTGGGCCTGGGCCTGCTGGGCCTGCATGAGCTGGGCGACATGGGCTGGCGCTGGATGGCTGTTGATGTGCTCTGGGCTGTGGCGGGTGGCCTGGGCATGGGTTACCTGCTGGGCCATGTGGTGGGCCGCGGCATTTTGTACCTGCGGGTGCGTCACAAGGAAGCGCTGGGCTCGGATGAATTCATCGCGCTGGGCCTGATTGCCCTGACCTACGGCGTGGCCCTGCTGTGCCAGACCTACGGCTTCCTCGCCGTGTTCGCAGCGGGCCTGGCGCTCAGCCGCATAGACAGGCATGGCAAGTCACAGCCCGCCATTGATGCACCGGTAAACACCGACGCCAATACCGAAGCGTTGCAGACCTCTGAAAGCGCAGCCCCCTCCACCATGATGCGCGCCGTGCAGCGCTTCAATGCGCAGCTTGAAAACTTTGCCGAGGTGGTGATCGTGCTGGCCGTAGGCGCACTGATTGCGGTCGTGCCGTTCAGGTGGGAAGTGCTGTGGTTCACGCCATTGCTGTTTCTGGTCGTCAGGCCGGCCGCCGTGGTGGCAGGCCTGCTGGGCACCGGCATACGCGGGCAGCAACGCAGGTTGATGGCCTGGTTCGGCATACGCGGCATTGGCTCCATCTACTACCTGCTCTACGCCATCAGGCACGACATCAGCAATGCCCTGGCCGAGCAGTTGTTGTCACTCGTCATTGCGGTGGTGGTGGCTTCCGTGGTGGTGCACGGCATATCAGTCACGCCGTTGATGAAAAAGTATGAAGACCGCAAATCTTCCGCCAGCGCCAGGAAAGACCCTGAAGACGCATAACAGGTCCCCACATCTGCGGTCATGACCGCATGGGCAGGCATGCTTCAGGCCTCAGGTCTTATCATGCAAACCATGAACGATTCGACAGCAGCCCCCTCCCTCTTCCAGCACATACCGGCCTACGAAGGCGACCCGATTCTTTCGCTGATGGAAGATTTCCAGCGCGATGACCGCAGCGCCAAGGTCGGCCTGAGCATAGGCATCTACCTTGACGGCGATGGCCGCCTGCCGGTGATGGATGCCGTGCGCCAGGCCCAGACCACCCTGGCCAAAACCATTGGCCCCTCGCCCTACCTGCCGATGGAGGGGCGCGCCGGCCTACCGCCAGGCCGTGCAGGCGCTGCTCTTCGGCGACACGCACGAAGCCGTGACCAGCGGCCGCATTGCCACCCTGCAAACGCTGGGTGCCTCGGGTGCGCTCAAGGTGGGCGGTGACTTCATCAAGCGCTACTTCCCGGCATCAGAGATCTGGGTGAGCGACCCGACCTGGGAGAACCACGTCGCGCTGTTTGAAGGCTCTGGCTTCAAGGTGCACGCCTACCCCTATTACGACCCGGCCACCGGCGGCCTGCGTTTTGACGACATGCTGGCGACGCTGTCCACACTGCCGGCGCAGAGCGTCGTGCTGTTGCATGCCTGCTGCCACAACCCGACGGGCGTGGACTTGTCACAGGCGCAGTGGGATGCGTTGGTGCCTGTCATCAAGGCGCGCGGGCTGATTCCCTTTATTGACATGGCCTACCAGGGCTTTGGCGAAGGCATTGCTGAAGACGCTTATGCCTTGCGCATGCTGGCCGACGCCGGCGTGCAGTTTTTTGCGGCCAATTCATTCTCGAAAAACTTCTCGCTGTATGGCGAGCGCTGTGGTGCCCTCAGCGTCGTCTGCACCAGCCAGGCGCAGGCCGACAACACGCTGGGCCAGCTCAAGGCCGCCGTGCGCCGCAACTATTCAAGCCCGCCCGCTTATGGCAGCCGCATCGTGGCAGAGGTGCTGCACAACCCTGCGCTCAACACGCTGTGGCAGCAGGAGCTGACGGCCATGCGCGAGCGCATCAAGGCCATGCGCAGCCAGTTGCACACCGCGCTGGTCGCCCGGCTGGCGGGCGTGGTAGCACCGGCAAAACTCGACTTCTACATCCAGCAGCACGGCATGTTCAGCTACACCGGCCTGAGCGAGGAACAGGTGGGCACGCTGCGTGACGAGTACGGTATTTACCTGGTGCGTTCAGGCCGCATGTGCATGTCTGGCCTGACGGCTACAAACGTGGGCACAGTGGCCGAAGCGGTTGCAGCCGTGATGCAACAGGAAAAATAAAAGGCCATGACCCGCGACAGCCGCCAGCTCTGGGACATCTCGCCGCCGGTACACAGCGGCAGCCCGGTATTCCCCGGCGACACGCCCTATACCCAGCGCTGGAGCGCCACCATAGGCCCCGGCTGCCCGGTCAACGTGAGCGCGCTGGATTTCTCACCGCACGTCGGCGCCCATGCCGATGCACCGCTGCATTACGACCCTGACGGCGCCAGCATTGGCGATGTGTCGCTCACGCCTTACCTCGGCACGTGCCGGGTGATCCACGCGATAGGCTGCGGGCCGCTGGTCGAATGGCAGCACATTGCCCACGCACTGAAAAGCCTGCCGCCGCGCGTACTGCTGCGCACCTATACGCAAATGCCGGCCAACAGCTGGGACCCGCAACTCACCGCCTATGCCCCCGACACGGCAGAGCGCCTGGCAGACCTGGGCGTGTTGTTGATAGGCATAGACACCGCCAGCATTGACCCGGCCGACAGCAAGACGCTGGCAAGCCACCAGGTCATACGCCGCAGGGGACTGCGCGTGCTTGAAAACCTGGTGCTCGACGACGTGCCTGAGGGCGACTACGAACTCATCGCCCTGCCGCTCAAACTCACGCAGGCCGACGCCTCGCCGGTGCGCGCCGTGCTGCGCGCGCTGACCCCTGACTACTGATTGACTGACGGACGGACTCACCCATGTGCCCACACGCCAACCCACCACCGGCCAGTGAAACAAGCACTGCCACCGAAAAAATCGTGCAGGACGAAAAAGCCCAGCTCGACTTCAGCGCTTCGATGAGCTATGGCGACTACCTGCAGCTGGACGCCATCCTGGGCGCGCAGAAACCCCGCTCACCGGCCCACGATGAGATGCTCTTCATCGTGCAGCACCAGACCAGCGAACTCTGGATGAAGCTCATGCTGCATGAGCTGCACGCTGCGATCCGGCATGTGGCGGCCGATGAGCTGGGCAGCGCTTTCAAGATGCTGGCGCGCGTGTCACGCATCATGGAGCAGCTGGTGCACGCCTGGGACGTGCTGGCCACCATGACGCCGCCTGAATACAGCGCCATGCGGCCTTACCTGGGCGCGTCCAGCGGTTTCCAGAGTTACCAGTACCGCAGCATCGAGTTCGCGCTGGGCAACAAGAACCCCGCCATGCTCAAGCCCCATGCCCACCGCCCCGACCTGCTGGCGCGCGTGCAGGCCGCCTACGAAGCGCCTTCGCTTTACGACGAAGCCCTGCGCCTGCTGGCGCGCCGCGGCCTGCCCGTGCCGGACAGCCACACCGCGCGCGACTGGACTCAGCCTTACACCGCCAGCGATGCGGTCGAGCAGGCCTGGCTGGCGGTCTACCGCGACCCCAAGGCGCACTGGGACCTTTACCAGCTGGGTGAAGAACTGACAGACCTCGAAGACGCGTTTCGCCTCTGGCGCTTTCGCCATGTGACCACGGTGGAGCGCGTCATAGGCTTCAAGCGCGGCACAGGCGGCACCGGCGGCGTGAGCTACCTGCGCAAGATGCTGGACGTGGTGCTGTTTCCCGAAATCTGGACCCTTCGCACCGCGCTTTGAGCTTTGAGCTTTCCGCCTGCAAGACTGTCACAAGGACAAGGCGGATCGTTTTTGCTATTAATTAAATAGCTCCTTACGCACGTGTTTATTGGTCTGTGGCCAGTTTTGACCATAAAAATGGCCCTTTTTGGCTGTTTGGGGTCATGCCAGGACGTCCGCAACCCGCCAAAACGTCTTCCACGCTGAAATTTTGCCGTATACGTTAATTTTTTAATGTATACGTCAAAATAATCATTTCTTGCTCCCGGCATGGCGGTGCCACAGTCATCCATGCTGCTTGTGAACTCATAGGGAATTTGCGATATACAGCGCCCTCCGCAAAACCTAGCATCGCTGGTCAGCATCGAAAAAAAACGAAAGGCCAGGAGATGAAATCACTGTTGAACCGGCGGCGTGCGAGCCTCTTGTGCGTAGCCTCGTGCGTTGCGCTCGGCATCTCTCCCGCCGCCTGGGCGCAGGCGCCCGCGGCCGACAAATACCCTTCCAGGCCGATCCGGCTGGTGGTGCCCTTCGGGCCCGGCGGGCCTACCGACATCGCCGCACGCGCTGTCGCCCAGAAGCTGGGCGAAGCGCTGGGCCAGCCGGTGGTGATCGACAACAAGCCGGGCGCCGGCGGCAGCGTCGGCTCGGGCGAGGTGGCGCGCGCGGCGGCCGACGGCTATACGCTGCTGTACGGCAGCAGCAGCACGCTGACGGTCAACCCCTCGCTCTACGGTTCGCGCCTGCCCTACGACCCAGCGAAGGCTTTCACGCCAGTGGTGCTGGTGGCGCGCGGCGCGCAGGTCATGATCATCAACGCCGGTGTGCCGGCGACCAACCTGAAAGAGTTTGTCGAGCACGCCCGCAAGAACCCGGCGGCCATTTCGTATTCGTCGCCCGGCATCGGTTCCATCGGCCATCTCGCCTGCGAACTGCTGATCGACACGCTGGGTATCAAGGCGGTGCATGTGCCCTACAAGAGCGGCGCAGCCGCCATCTCGGCCGTGGTGTCGGGTGAAACGCAGTTCACCATCGACGCGATCGGCACCACCGCCGCTTTCTCAAAAGCCGGCAGGGTCAAGACGGTGGCCGTGGTGAGCGAGAAACGCTCGGCCTTTGCGCCGGATGCACCGACGGTGGATGAAGCCGGCTTCAAGCCTGTACCCGCCGACTTCATGAGCGGCATCGTCGCGCCTGCCGGCACCAACCCCGAGATCGTCAGGCGGCTCAACGCCGAAGTCGTGAAAATTTTGCGCATGCCCGAGGTGGTGACGCAGTTGCGCAACCTGGGTGTGGACGCGCAAGGCGGCACACCCGCCGAGTTCGGCCGCCTGGTGGACGATGAAACGAAAAAGTGGGCCCGGGTGGTCAAGCTGACAGGCGCCACCGCTGAATAAAGAGCTTCAGCCCGGGTGCGCCAGCAGCGGTATCAACAACTGCGTGATGGCCTCAATGGCCGCACTCGGCTCCTTGCCGGCCTTCATGATGCGGAAGTAGTCGAGGCTGACGGCCGGGTAAATGTCGGCCGTGTGCACCTTGTAACGCCTGCACGCCGTGCGCGCGAACGAGGGGAACACTGCCACGCCAAAGCCTTTTTCCACCATGCCCAGCGCCGTCTCCAGCTGGTTGACGACCATGCGTGAGCGGATGTCGGCGCCCATTTGCCTGGCCTTCGTATTGACGAGCTGTTGCACCGGGCTTTTGTCAGTCAGCCCGATCAGCGGGTAGCCGAAAACGTCCTGCCAGCTGATGCGGCCGCTGATGGCTGAAAACTGGTCGGCATAGACCAGCATCAGGCTGGCTGGCGTGATCTGCAGCTGGCTGAAGCCGGATATTTTTTTCGAGAAGGCGCCGAAGGCGGCGTCCAGCGCGTCGGATTCGAGCTGCTCCTGCAACTCATGCGGGCCGGCATCCACCACCTCGACCCGCGTCGAAGGAAACTGTCGCTGGAATGCGTCCAGCACATCGGGCGCCACATTGGAGGCCAGCATGGGGGTGAAACCCAGCCGTATGCGCGAGACACCGTGGCGCTCCTGGTTTTGCAGCTGCTGCGCAGCGGCTTCCAGGCTTTCGACGGCGGCCAGCGCCACGGGTAGAAAGCTGCGGCCAGCCGCAGTCAGTTCAACACTGCGTGTGGTGCGCTCAAACAGCCTGCAGCCGAGCTGGCCTTCGAGTTCACGGATGCTGGCGCTGAGCGCGGCCTGGCTGAGGTGCAGTTTTTGCGAGGCGCGGGTGAAGTTGCTGGTGTCGGCGACACCCAGGAAGGCCTTGAGTTGCCGGATGTTGAGGTTCAGGTTCATGGGCCGCGGGTTGGTTGCGGCCATGATATGCCAGCGTTGCGGATGCACGGCCAGCTGGTTCGCAGGCTCTTCTCTTCTTTCAGATCGGCGCGGTCTCGGCGTTGTACGAGAACATCCAGTCGTAACGCTCACTCACCTTCTCTTCGCTCCACTCGTTGTCGACATATTTGGCAGCGCCTTCGGCGTGCGCAAGCTGCGGGTTGTGAAAGCGCGCCGCGTTGGCGGCCGAACCGCGCACCACGCGTGTCGTGCGCTCCAGCCGCGCCTGCTCGTAGCGCTGGAGCGCGGTGACCGGGTCGTCAGACCATTTCTCGAGGCAGCGCGCCAGGATGAACCCATCCTCCAGCGCCATCACCGCGCCTTGCGCGAGGAAAGGCAGGGTGGGATGGCAGGCGTCACCCAGCAGGGTTGCGCGGCCAAAGCTCCAGCGCTGTATCGGTTCACGGCCCATGAGCGCCCACTTGTACGGTGTTTCAATGGCGTCGATCATGGTGTGCACGTCGTCATGCCAGCCGGCAAAGTCGGCATGGCAGGCGTCACGGCTGCCTTTTTCAGACCACGACTCCACCTCCCAGCCCTGCTGCTCCACCGCGCCGGCAAAGTTGACCAGTTGCCCCGAGCGGATCGGGTAGTGGATGACGTGCGCGCCCGGGCCGACCCAGTTGTAGCCAAAGGGCTTGCGCAGGTGTTCAGGCAATGCAGCCGCGTTGATCACGCCGCGCCAGATGATGATGCCCGAGAACACCGGATGGTCATCGCCCACCAGGCAGCGCCGCGCCTGTGAATGCACACCGTCGGCGCCGACCACGACATCTGCCACCGCGATCTCGCGCCCTTCGCTGAAGACGGCGACCTCATCACCGCGCTGCTCCAGCCTGTCGATGCGGACATTCAGGCGGATGGTGCCGGGGCGGTGCGCTTGAACCGCATCGGCCAGCACCCTGTGCATGTCGCCGCGGTGCATGTTGAGGTAAGGAAAGCCGTAGCGCTCACGCGAGGCGGCACCCAGGTCGAACAGGTTCCAGGTCTGCCCGGTGTTCCACAGGCGCACCTTTTTACCCTGCGGCTCTGCCGCGATGGTGGCCATGGCATCGGCCAGCCCCAAAGCCGCCAGCACGCGGTTTCCGTTGGGGCTGATCTGCAGGCCAGCGCCGATTTCCCCCAGCACGCCCGCCTGCTCCAGCACCTGAACGTCAAAGCCTTTTTGCTGAAGCGCCAGCGCCGCTGTCAGCCCGCCAATACCTGCACCGATCACCACAATTTTCATCAACTGCTCCTGCAGGCAATCAGCCCGGCATGCCCGGGACTGTAAGCGCGGTCGCTGAAAACGAGAAGCTTGAATTGCCGCTGATTCAATCGGCCCCGCTTATGAATGAAGGGAGAGGCAGAACACTATCAATTTAGTAGCTGCTCACGCTCATATCTATTGGCCTGCAGCCCGATTTGGCTGTCAAAAATGGCATTTTCAGGGCTCAAAACAAGCAAAAAGAGGCTGCGCAGCCAACCAGACGGCCCAAATGTAAAGTCGACTTTACATTTCGATCAAAACCCATCCGGCCCGCAGAGCCCGCGCATGTCGGGCAAGTGCTCCAGCTTCAGGGCCTGGTCATACAGCCCATTCAGCGCGGCATCTGTGCGCGCTGGCCAGGTACGGCGCGCCAGGCCCACAAATTTGTCGCGGTAATCCTGCGGGTCGGCCGGGTTGGCGGGCTCGCCTCTGATGATGTCACAGCGGCCTTTCAATACACGGCCGTTCTTCAGTGTGATGGTGACGTCGCAGACCTGCTGCTGCGGGAAAAGCGCGCTGTAGTCGTCGACCTCAACCAGCACCAGCTTTTCCACCAGCGCATGTATGTCGGGGTTGGCGGCGGCCGCATCGTCAAAACAGGCCAGCCCGTGGCCGCGGTTGACGATGACGCTGGCCACCGCAAACGGGGTTGAGAAGCGGGTGGCAAACGCGTTGCGGATATCGCGCCGGTTCAAAAAAGCCAGGAACTTGAAACCACGCACTTCGATGCCTGCAATCTCATCGGCCAGCGGCCAATGGGACGAATCACCCAGCGGCGCAAGTGCATCCCGCAGTGCGTCGATGGCCGCATGTATGGGCCGGCCGCAGCCATAGAGCTTGATATAGCCCTCGGCCAGCAGCCAGCGTTTGCCCAGGTCTTTCACCACCACATCAGGCTTGAAGTTGTCGAACAGCACCTCGTCGCAGGTCGGCGTGAGGCCGTCACGCGGCCCGGTGAAGCCGCTTTGCACCAGCCGCACCGCCATCTGCCCCATGATGGCGCTGTGCGAGGCGTACCAGTTTCGCAGGGTGGCACCATCCTTCATGCCCTGGCGGTTGCCGGCAATCGGTGATGAGCCGGCCAGGTTGATGAGTTCGCGCATCTGCGTCGGTGCCAGCCCCATGAGCCGCCCGACCGCAACAGCCGCACCGACCACGCCGTAGGTGCCGTGCGGGTGCAAACACATGCGCATGTCGCAGGCGCTGCCGATGCGCGCGCAGATCTCGTAGCCCAGCGCGCAGGCCAGCAAAAACTCTTCGCCGCTTTTGCCCAGTTGCTGGGCCACGGCCAGTGCGGCAGGAATCACCTGTATGCCCGGGTGACCGTTGCTGGTCAGGTTGCCCTCGTCCAGCTCCAGCCAGCAGCCTGCAGCGGCGTTCAGTGCGGCGGCATCGATGGGGTTCATCTTTATGCCGGTACCCAGAACGGACGCCTCACCTCCGCCACTGAGCTGCACCTGCAAGGCCCGCATCGCACGCATTTCGGGCTCCTGGTTGCCGATGGCGCAGGCAGCCAGGGTGTCGGCAACGATGAAGCGCAGGTGTTGCAGGGCCTCGGGCGCCACGTCGGCGAGCTGCGCCGAACAGGCAAATTCAGCCAGCTGGTCGAGGTAATCGGGCCTGTTTTGGGCTGATGAAGTACTCATGAGGGATGGCTCACCTTCTGCACGGGGAATGCCTGCTGGAATGATTAATGCTAGGTTCAATGTTTTGATTTACATCATAAATATACTTTTTAATTGAATAAAAATAATATCTACCCCATAATTTAATGACCAAACGATTGATCTGGAGCTCTCCATGCTGTTTCAACGACTGAAGGTGCTTGCACTGGCCTGCCTCCCCATGGCCCTGCTGATGGCTCCCATGGCCTCTTCTGCGCAGGCCTTTCCGGACCGGCCTATCAGGATCATCGTGCCCTTTGGTGCCGGCAGCGCGGTCGACACAATTGCCCGCGCCATCGCGGCGCAGGTGGCAGAGCAGATTGGCCAGGGCGTGCTGATAGACAACCGCACGGGTGCCAACGGCATCATTGCTGCCGAAGCTGCTGCCAAGTCTGCACCTGACGGCTACACGCTCTTCATGCCCAACGACGGCATCATGGCGGCCAACCCCGCGCTCTACCCAAAGCTGCCTTACGACCCTTTGAGGGATTTTGCGCCGGTCACGCTGACCTCCACCGTGCCGCTGGTGCTGGTGGGCAACACGGCCTTTGCTGCCAAAAGCGTACCTGAACTGATCGCCATGGCGAAGGCCAAACCCGGCAGCATCAACTACTCATCTACCGGCTCGGGCTCGGCCCAGCACCTGGCGATGGAGTTTTTCATAGACGCAGCGGGCGTCAAGATGACGCACGTGCCCTACAAGGCCATGGGCCCGGCCCTGACCGATGTGATCGCAGGCACCGTGCCCATCATGTTTTCAGGCATGTCCAACGTCATCTCGTTCGTGAAGGACGGAAAGCTGCGCGTCTACGGTGTCAGCACGCCCAAACGCTCGGCCGCCATGCCGGATGTGCCAACGATTGCCGAGTCCGGCCTGCCGAGCTATGGCTATGCCGCATGGAACGGCATCGTCGCGCCTGCAGCAACGCCGCCCGATGTAGTGCGCAAACTGCACAGCGAGTTCGCCAAAGCAATTGCCAACCCTGCCGTGAAGGCCAAACTCGCCAGCCTGGGTTTTGACCTGGTGGGCGCAGGTCCCGAAGAATTTGGCAACCTGATCAAGACCGATGTGGCACGCCTGGGCAGGCTGGTGCGCGCAGCCGGCATTCAGGTCAATTAGGCCAACCACGCCAACTGAAAACACACTGACTGAAAGCGCCCATGCCCGACAACTCCACAGCGGCGCATGGCGCAGGCGACTACCTTGACCAGCTGGCGCGCTTTGTCGGCCTGACCCCTGAAGAAGACATCCCTGAGGCGGTGCTGGCGCGCACGCGCGAGATCATCCTCGACTCTTTCCCCGTGCTGGCCTGGGGCATGCGCACGCCTGAACTGATGGCACTGTCAGACCGGCAGGTGGCCAGCGCCGCGCCGGGCAAGTCCTGGGTCATCGGCAAGGGTTGCACCACCAACCGGCTGGATGCCGCCATGCTCAACGGCATCGCCGGTGCCTGGCTGGATTACGACGAGGGCAACTTCCTGGCCAATGGCCACCCGGGCATGCAGGTGATTCCCGCGTCACTGGCGGTCGGTCAGGAGCTGGGCCGCAGCGGCCGCTCGGTGCTGGCGACCATCGCGCTGGCTTATGAAGTCGTCGCCCGCATCGGCATGGCCACCAAAATAAAGCTCATCATCAACCCGCACGGCACCTTTGGCGTGGTGGGTGCGGCGCTGGCCACTGCGCGCCTGACGGGCATGCCCGCAGACAAGCTGCGCAATCTTGCAAGCCTGGCCGCATCGAGCTGCATGGCCACCAACCGCCACACCATGCTGGACGGCGCCACCGTGCGCAACTGGTATGCAGGCCACAGCGGCTTCATGGGCCAGATGGCAGCGCGGCTGGCTGAATCGGGTTTCAGCGGGCCGTCGGATGGCGTCAACACCACCTTCAGCCTGGTGCTGGGTGATGGCTTCTCGGGCGCAAAAGCCATTGAGGGCCTGGGCGAACGCTGGCTGCTGATGGAGGGCTACCTCAAGCTCTACCCGACGGCGCGTTATGTGCATTCGGCGATTGATGCGTTTTTTGATGCGATCGCACATTCGCCGCGCCGCGTAGAGCCCGAAGACGTGACGCGCATAGACGTGCGTGCCTACCGGCTCGCGGCCTATCTTTCAAACCAGACGCCCAAAGACTGGTTCGGCACGCGGTTTTCAATCCCGTTTTCAGTAGCGACCTTGCTGGTCGGCGGCCGCAACGGTCTGGAGGCATTTTCAGACACCGCCGTGGCCGACCCGCGTGTGATGGCGCTCTCATCCAAAGTGTTTGTGACCGAAGACGAGAACTACACCGCCACCTACCCGGCAGACCAGCGCGTGACGCTGGACATTCATCTGAAGGACGGCACAACATTGCGCGGCGACTGCCACATCACCAGCGGCGAGCCGACGCGCCCGCACAAGGCAGAAGACCTGGAACGCAAGTACCGCGACCTGGCCGAACCCGTCTGGGGCGCATCACGTGCCGCGCAGTTGCGCGACGCCATCCTCAATATTGACAAATGCGACGACGTCAGCCAGCTGGTGGATTTTTATCCCTGACATCGCCTGCCAAAAAATCCCCCTCCCGCCTCCCCGCCCACACCCACCTCCTGATCGGAACGCCCATGAAAAAATATTTGCTCGGCCTGCTGGCCACCGCCTGCATCACCGCCCTGCCCGCGCATGCACAAAGCACCTGGCCCACACAGCCTGTACGTTTTATCGTCTCGCAATCTGCAGGCGGCAGCATTGACATCGCAGCACGCCTGATTGGCCAGAAGCTGGGCGATGCACTGGGCAAGACCGTGGTGGTCGACAACCGCGCTGGCGCCAACGGCATGATTGCCGGCGAAGCGGCATCGCGTGCCACCGATGGCCATACTTTTTTGATGACTTCACCCAGCACGCTGACCATCAACCAGCACGTCTACAAGAAAGTGCCTTATGACGTGCAAAAGGACTTCACGCCCGTCACACAAACCACGTCCATTGCGTTTCCTGCTGGTCGTGCCCGCCAACTCGCCCTACAAGACACTGGCCGAGCTGGTCGCGGCGGCGAAAGCCAAAGCCAGAAGGCATCAAGTACGCCTCGGCAGGCATTGGCAACCAGTCACAACTCGCAGCCGAACTGCTGGCCGGCGCCGCAAACGTGAAGATGCTGCACGTGCCCTACAAGGGCGAAGCCCCGGCGATTACTGACCTCATTGGCGGGCAGGTCGACTTCATCTTCGGCACCATGCCGGCGCTGCTCTCGCAGGTCAAGACCGGCAAGCTGCGCGCCCTGGTCGTCGGACAGCCACGCCGGTCGGATGCCGTGCCGGATGTGCCGACCACCACGGAAGCAGGTTTGCCGTCAGTGGTGGTCACTGGCTGGACAGGCATCGTCGCGCCTGCCAACACGCCAGCGCCTGTCGTCAAGCGCATGCATGACGAGATCGTGAAGATCCTCGCCATGCCCGATGTGCGCGAGACGCTGGTCAAGGCCGGTGCAGAGCCCGTAGGCAGCACACCGCAGCAGTTTGCAGACTTCATTCGCACAGAGACAGTGAAGTGGGGCAGCGCGGTGAAGCAGGCGGGCATCACCCCGGAATAGCCTCGAATAAAACAGCGGACACAAAAAAGGCGGCACGTGCCGCCTTTTTTCCGACTGTCAACAAGCTCAGTATTTCTCGGCAAGAATGCCCATGCCCGGCAGCTTGTCCATGATGCCGATACGGCGCAGCGCCAGCCAGTAGGTGGCGACGTTCACGCCAATCATGGGCTTGCCGAACTTCGCCTCGATCTCCGGCGTCATGCTGGAGACCGGGAGGTTGGTGCCGACATGAATCAGCGCCTCAGCGTCCTTGTGGTCCACATCCTGGAAGCCCTGCATGATCTGCTCGCGCGTGAAGCGGGCCACCGCTGTTGGGCCGACGGACTTAAGGCCGTGCGTGGACACCACGTCATAACCGCAGGAGCGGAAGAAGTTCGCAATCATGTCATCGGCAGGCGGCCAGTAGGGCGTGAGGATGGCAATCTTTTTCGGTTTGCCAATCGCATCCAGCCCGGCCAGTACAGCGCGTGATGGAGTGATGAAGGGCACGCCGCACATGGCCTCAAGGCGCTTTTCTTCATCGATGGCACGCTGGCCGTCACCACGAAACGAATGGATGGAGTGGCCGTGCGCAATCACATGCGGTTCACACACCGTCACCAGCCTGAGCGCATCTTCAAGATTGCCCTCCTCGGTCTCCAGCGCCTTTTTATAGGCTTCCTGGTCGTCATATGGGCGCGGCGGAAGGTACATGCGCGAGACGTGGTTGGTCACGCCCGCCGGCCGCATGGCCTCCATCTCGGGTTGCACGATGGTGTTGGTGGCAGGCACCACCACCGCCACCTTGGCACGGGAGGCGATGGTGTCGGTGGACGGTGTGCGAATCGGAACAGTAGACATTTTTTGTTTATTCAATCTTCAGGTTGCTGGCTTTGGCGGCTTCAGCCCACGTGGTGATGTCGGCTTTAAGCGTCTGTGAAAACTGTGCGGGGGTGTCGCCTATGGGGTCCACGCCCAGTTGCCAGAGGCGCGCACGCATCTCGGGCTTGCTGACGGCGGACTGCACGGCGGCGGCGACACGGTTGACGATGGCGGGGGGCGTGCCTGCCGGCGCGACGATGCCATTCCAGGTCAGGGTCTTGAAGCCGGGGTAGCCCGATTCGGCCAGCGTGGGAACGTCAGGAATCTGCTTGGCACGCTCGAGGCTGGAGACAGCGATGATGCGGATCTTGCCGCCCTCTGCGTGTGGTGCAAGTTCGGACAGGTTGCCGAAATACATCTGCACCTGGCCGCCCAGCAAATCAGCAACAGCAGGCCCGCCGCCCTTGTAGCTGATGTGCGTCATGTTGACGTTGGCACGCTTGAGAAAGAGCACCGGCGACAGGTGCGACACGCTGCCCGAACCACCCGACGCGAAGTTGAGCTTGCCGTCATTCTTTTTGGCGTAGGCCACAAACTCGCGCACATTTTTGGCCGGCACGGAGCTGCTGATGGCCATCACAAACGGGTTGCTGCCGACGTTGCTGACGGGCACAAAATCGCGCAGCGGATCAAACTTCGTTTTGCTGATGGTCGGCAGTATGGCCAGCACCGGCATCGCAGCCATGAACAGCGTGTAGCCGTCGGGCGGCGACTGGGCTACAAAATCTGCAGCAATGGCGCCATTGGCGCCCGCCTTGTTTTCAACAATGACGGTCTGGCCCAGCGATTGCGACAGGCGCTCGGCTGTCAGACGTGCAATGCCGTCGGTGTTGCCGCCTGCCGCAAAGGGCACGATGAGCTTGATGGGCCGCTGCGGCCAGGCAGGTGATTGCGCCAGCACGGGTTGTGCGAGCGCCAGCAGCGCCAGGGCTGCTACACCCAGTTGGTAACGACGGCCAGGATTGATGGTTGACATGGATATTCCTTGACGGGATGAAGCACAGTTACTGAATGGCATTGGCGCGCTTGATGCTGTTGATCATGGAAGAGATCAACAAATACTCGCGCGTCTTCTGTGGGTCTGCCGCTATGTCTCGCAAATCTGCAAATCGTTTGAGCCGGGTCTCAAGGTCCTTCTCTTCGAGGTTCTGTTTGTTCTTGACGGACACCGTCTGCACATATTCATTGGCAACGGTGCGGCGCTGGCGCTCATAAAGGTCAAGCAGGTCTGCCGGCGCTTCACCCTTGAACACACGGGCGAGTTTTTCCCCAAGGTTCATCGCGTCGTGAATGCCGCTGTTGAGGCCGAAGCCACCCAGAGGGTTGTTGACATGGGCAGAATCACCGGCCAGCAGCACACGCCCTGCGCGGAACTGGTCTGCCACGCGCTGGTGAACGCGGTACACGCTCTGGTGGACTATGGGGTAGACAGCCCCCGCAGGTTTTTGCAGTGCGCGGTTGATGGCTGCGGTTGCAAACGCCGGGTCCAGCACCTGCTCGTCAGGCAGTTCCTGCGGCACAGGCAAGGTCATGCGCCACAGCCCTGGCGGGCCCTTGTCGGGCATGCGGAAGAACGCGATCCATTGTTCAGGGTCACTGATGTAGGCGTTGTCTGCATAACCCAGCGGCGCAAAATCAAACGTGGTGCTGATGACGCTGTAACGCTCGGGCCAGGTGTAGCCGCCAAAGCCGATGTCAGCCGACTTGCGCACCGGGCTACGGCCACCGTCCGCGCCTACCAGCCAGCTGCCCTTGAACTCCACTTCACCCTGCGCGGTTTTGGCGGTGGCCGTCACACCATCTGCATCCTGCACCAGAGATAAAAACTCATGTCCAAAACGTACCTCTGCATGCGCGTGTTTGAGCAGCATCTCCAGCAGGATGGGCGTGAGCCTGTGCTGCTCAAGGTGCAGTCTGAACGGGAACGGCGTGTCTTTCTCAAGTGCAGCCAGGTCCCACTCGACGATGAGGCCGTACTCGCGGTCGCGCGACTGCCAGCGCGGCACACGTATGCCTATGGCCATCATCGCGTCGGTGACGCCTGACTCCTGAAGCATCTCCAGTGTGGGTGGGTGGAAGGTGCCGGCGCGAAGGTCAAGCGTGGTGCCGGGTTCGGACTCCATCACCAGCACAGGGACGTTGCGGCGTGCAAGCTCAAGCGCACACAGCAGGCCGACGGGGCCTGCACCCACGACGATGACACGATTTTCAGTTTTGGCGTTCACGATTAGAAGGTTTGGTTGTTGCAGTTACTTCAGGACACAGTGGCCTGAAAGGATTCATGACGTTGAAGGATCTGGCGTGCGCGTTCAATCACCGGCCTGTCGACCATCTCGCCCCGCAGGCGTTGCGCGCCAGAGCCGGACGCACCGGCCGCAAGGATTTGCGTAGCCCATTGCAGTTGCTGCGCTGTTGGCGCAAAACCTTGCAGCGTGGGTTTGATTTGTGAGGGGTGAATACAAAGCTTGGCACCGAAACCGTGACGGGCTGCGAGGGCAGCATCGCGCTCCACGACATCGGGTTTATCCAAAGCAAAAGTCACGCCATCAATTGGCGAAAGCAGATGCGCTACAGCTGAATGCAACACCACTTGCGAGCGCGCGAACTGCAGCGTGTCCCATGCGTCTTCACAACCGATATCACGTGACAGATCTGCAGAACCAAATGCAACGCGTGTGACACGTGGGTGGGCGCAGATGCGCTCCAGCGCAAGCACGCCTGCCGCAGACTCAACCAGTGCAATGACGGCGATGTCTCCAGCGTTGTCTCCATTGACGGCGTCTACTTCAAAAGGCGATTCAGTTTTGGCCAGCATGACGCCAGCGACTTTTTGTGAATGCTTTTTAACCAGCGCAAGATCATCTTCAAACCACTGTGTGGTCACGGCATTGGTGCGGATCCAGACGGGTTGCACCGAAGCGGTGAGGAAGGCATCAAGCTGTACACGCGCCCCGTCTTTTGCACCCGCGTCAATCGCGTCTTCAAGGTCAACGATGACCGCATGTGCGCCGGCCGAGAAGGCCTTGGCGATGCGTTCGGTTCGTGTCGCCGGAACAAAAAGGTAGGTGACCGGCGTCATGTGCTTCACGCCAGTGTGATGAGGCCGTCGATTCCGACTTCACCCACATTGTTGGTGGCCCAGACCTGCAGCGTGTTGGCATCACCATCCTTTGCCGATGCATGCAGATGGAAACCGCCGAGATCAAAGGTTGGCCGGTTGGCGCGGAATTCAAAGGTGCGGATACTGCGGCCGGGGGCGATGTCGTTTTCCACATAGCCCAGCAAGAGCGTGGCGATGAGCGGGCCGTGCACCACCAGGCCTGGATAACCTTCGACATTACGGCAGTAGTTCACGTCGTAGTGAATGCGGTGGCCATTGAAGGTCGCTGCCGAATAACGGTAAAGCATGACGGGGTCAGCTATCACGGCTTGGGTGTACTGACCTGTACGTTCAAATACCGGTGCTGCGGCCTGCCACTGCGCCACGCGCCCTGCCACTTCGGAAAGTGCGGTCTTCTCAGCGGCGGACTGGCTATCGCGGTACACAATGTCGTGCTCCTCGCGCAGCAAGGTGCCCTGTGCGTCTGAATACACGTGGGCGACGGTGACAAACACCATCTCGCCACTGCGTCCGGATTTGCGCGACACCTTGATAATTTCGGATTTTTTGCTGACCTCGGATCCAACACTGAAAGCACGCGTCCATTGAAGACGACTGCCCGCCCACATGCGGCGCGGCAACTCCACCGGCGGCAGAAAATCACCACGTGCCGGATGGCCGTCTTCACCGAGTTTTGACTGCACCTCCAGCGGGTTGAAATACAGCCAGTGCCAGCCTGCAGGCAGCAGCGACAGCGCGGGGTTGCTCATGCGCGCCGCGTCGTTCATCGTGGCGGCCATTTGCCGCACCTGTACCGGGCTGATGGTGTCGCTCACAATCTGCGTGCGGCCGACCCATTGTTCGAGCGCCTGCTGTTGGTCTTTTGAATCACTCATGCTCAGTACGACCTCGGCATGCCCAGCACATGCTCACCCACATAGGACAGGATGAGATTGGTGGAGATAGGCGCCACCTGGTAGAGGCGTGTCTCACGGAACTTGCGCTCGATGTCGTATTCGGCCGCAAAACCAAAGCCGCCGTGGGTCTGCAGGCAGACGTTGGCGGCCTCCCATGAGGCATCGGCTGCGAGCAGCTTGGCCATATTGGCTTCGGCGCCGCACGGCTTGCCTTCGTCAAACAGCTCACATGCGCGGTAGCGCATCAGGCTGGCGGCTTCGACATTGACGAATGAACGGGCAATCGGGAACTGGATGCCCTGGTTGCGACCTATGGGGCGGTCGAACACGACGCGGTCATTCGCATAGGCGCTGGCTTTCTCAACAAACCAGTAGCCGTCACCCACACATTCGGCAGCAATCAGGATGCGCTCAGCATTCAGTCCGTCAAGGATGTACTTCAGGCCCTGGCCTTCTTCACCGATGCGGTTCTCGACCGGGATGCGCAGGTTGTCGATAAAGATTTCATTGGTCTCGTGATTCACCATGTTGCGGATGGGACGCACGGTGATGCTTTTGCCGACCTCTTCCCGCAGATCCACCAAAAATACCGACAGGCCTTCGGTTTTCTTCTTCACTTCCGCCAGCGGCGTAGTGCGGGCAAGCAGCAGCATGTAGTCGGAATGCTGCAGGCGCGAGGTCCAGACTTTCTGGCCCTGCACCACATAATGGTCGCCCTTGAGCACTGCAGTGGTCTTGAGCTTGGTGGTGTCGCTGCCGGTGGTGGGTTCGGTCACCGCCATGGACTGCATGCGCAACTCACCGCTGGCAATCTTGGGCAGCAGGTCCTGCTTCTGCTTGTCGGAGCCATGGCGCACCACACAGCCCATGACATACATCTGGCCATGGCATGCGCCGGAGTTGCCACCTGCGCGGTTGATTTCTTCCATGACCACGCTGGCTTCGGTGAGCGACAGGCTGGAGCCGCCGTACTCTTCAGGAATCAGGCCGGAGAGCCAGCCGGCCTCGGTCAGCGCCTTGACGAAGGTTTCGGGGAAGGCGCGGGCCTCATCAACCTCCTGCCAGTAACGCGAATCAAACTGGTTGCAGACAGAGCGCACGCCGTCGCGCAGGTCGGCGAATTCATATTTGTGGTTGTTTTGCTTGATCATGAGAAGTGAAAGTCGTGCTGTGAGAAATATCGAAAAGGCTTATTGCGGGCTGGCGTACATCTGTCCGCCATCCACATTGATGACGGTGCCAGACAGGTAGGCAGACAGAGGCGAGCAGCTGAAAACGGTGAGATCCGCAATCTCCGCGGGTTCGGTCAGGCGGCCAAAGGGCAGGCCTGCGGTCAACTCCATCCAGCGGTTTTCGTCGTTGAACTTTCTGGCCGCCTGGGCGCGCAGCATGCCCTCCATGCGGTCGCTGCGTGTAGGCGAGGGGTTGATGCCGAACACCCGCACACCCCGGCGTGGACTGGTGGCACCGACGGCCTGCGTAAAAGCCATCAGTGCTGCATTGGCGGTAGACCCGCAAACATATTCGCTGCGCGGCGCCGCGCCTGCCATACCTATGATGTTGGCGATGACACCGCTGCCGCGCTTTTCCATTTGCGGCAGCACTTCACGCACCAGGTTGATATAGCCAAACAGCTTGAGCTCCCAGGCCTGGCGCCAGCGGGCGTCATCCACATCGGCAAGCGAGCCACCGGGAATTGCGCCGGCGTTGTTGACGAGGATGTCTGTCTCGCCAGCCTTTGACATCAGGGTTTTGATGCCTTCTGCGTGGCCAAGGTCAGCAGTGACGGCGTGTGCGGCGATGCCCGTCTCTTTTTTGATGGTCGCCAGCGCGCTCTCAAGAGCATCTGTCGAACGGGAAACGATAACGGGCACGGCACCCTCGCGCGCAAAGGCGATGGCTATTGCGAGGCCTATGCCTTTGGAACTGCCGGTGACCAACACGCGGCGACCCTGAAGTTTGAGATCCATTAGGTTTTCTTTCTGTATCGGTATCAGGGCTTGGGTGCGGGAACCTGGCCGGTGTACCAGTCGGCAATGTCATGCGCCTGCATGAAGCAGACGCCCGGCGTTTTCATGAGCAGGTCCAGCATCTTCTCGAAGGAGCCAAAGCGGTGCGGCACACCAATCAGGTGGGGGTGCAGGCCCAGCGTCAGCACGCGCGGGCGTTTTGCCGCTTCGCGCACAAACAGCTCAACCGTGTTTTCAACGCGCTGCAGCATCTCATTGGAAGAGTGCTTCTCAACCGCGTAGATGATGGAGTCGTTGAGTTCCAGGTTGTAGGGCACGCTGAGCAGCGGGCCATTGGCTGTGGTCATCCAGTTGGGCAGGTCATCGACCACCCAGTCGAACACATAGTCAATGCCGGCGGCCTTGAGGTTCTCCGGCGTGGTGTGGCTTTCACGCAGGCCGGGGCCCAGCCAGCCGCGCGGGCGAACACCGGTGAAGGCCTGAATCATGTCCAGGCTGGTTTTGATGACCTCTTCTTCGGCGCCCGCATGGTTCAGTGACTTCTGGTGAACGCCATGGCCTATGAATTCCCATTTCGCTTCATGCATGGCTTCTGCAGCACGCGGGTACGCATTGATGACACCTGCGTTGAAGCTGGTGGACGCCGTCAGGCCGCGCGAGGTGATGGCTTCAATGATGCGGGGCAGGCCGGCGCGCATGCCATAGTCGACCCAGCTGAAGTTGGGCACATCGGGCACGGTCTCCTTGCCGTGCGGCGGCGTGATGATGGTGCGCGGCATGGGCGCATCGAACTCCCAGTGCTCGACGTTCACGACCAGGTGCACGAGGATGTTGCCGGCTGCGGGCGGCGTGAGCGCCGGGCCTTCGTTTGAGAAGCGATAGGGAATACGGGGATTGGCCATGGTCGGTCTTTATCAGTGGCGGATTTGCTGGAGGATCTCGCGCTTCATCGCGTTGAAACCTTCGGAGGTGGTGTCTTCAATCGTGCGTGGCCGCGACAGGGGCACGGTCATGCGCGCCTGTATGCGGCCTGGGCGTGCCGACATCACGTAAATCGTGTCGGCCAGAAAAAGTGCTTCATCAATGTCATGCGTCACAAACACAATCGTGGGCTTGAGCTGTTGCCAGACGCTGAGCAGCAGCTCCTGCATGGTCAGGCGGGTCTGTGCATCGAGGGCGCCGAAGGGTTCATCCATCAGCAGCACTTTCGAGCCCAGTGTCAGGATGCGGGCAATGCCCACACGCTGGCGCATGCCGCCCGAAAGCTGCACAGGAAGGTGGTTCTTGAAATCAGACAGGCCCACGATGCGCAGCATCTCGTTGGCACGCGATTCGTAGTCACTGGCCTTGAGCCCCTGCGTTTTGGGCCCAAAAATGACGTTTTCCCAGACCGTCAGCCAGGGGAACAGCGCGGCCTCCTGGAAGACAACACCGCGGTCAGGACCCGGTTTTTCAACCGCCTGGCCGTGAACGGTGAGTGAGCCGCCGCTGGCCTGCTCAAACCCTGCAACGAGGTTAAGCAGCGTGGACTTGCCGCAACCCGAGGGGCCGAGCAGCGCCACAAATTCGCCGGCGTGAACATCGAGGTCAATTTTGTCAAGCGCATGCACCGGCGGCTGTGCCGGGTAGGTCTTGTCGAGTTTTTCTATCTTGATGGCAGACATAAATCCCAATCGGCTCAGTGGTTCTGGAGAATGCGCCAGCGCAGCACACGCCGCTCTGCAAACACAATCAAACGGTCGCTGAGGTAACCCATGACGCCAATCGACACCATGTCGGCCAGCACGATGTCCATGCGGCCCACGTAATAGGCATCCCACAGCACATAACCCAGGCCCGACTTGACGGCCACCATCTCGGAGACGATCACGGCCGTCCACGAGATGCCCAGCCCTATGCGCAGGCCTGTGAATATTGACGGCATGGCAGACGGGAACACGACCCGGCGCAGCAGCTGGCCGCGCGTGGCACCCATCATCATGGCGGCGCGCATGAGGTTGCGCTCCACATCGCGAGCACCCTGGGTGGTGTTGACGACGATGGCGTAAAAGCCGCCCAGGAAGATCAGGAAGATGGAGCCCATGTCGCGTATGCCGAACAGGGCAATTGAAAACGGCAACCAGGCGGTGATGGGGATGGGCCGCAGGCCCTGGATCACCGGGTCAAACAGGCGTGAGCCCAGGCGGCTCCAGCCGATAATGAGTCCCAGCGGCACACCGATCACCGCCGCCAGCACAAAACCCTGCACCACACGCATGGCCGAGTACTGCACATTGGAGAGCCAGGTGCCCTGGTAAGGGTTAAGGCCCAGGCCGCCGGAAGCGCCAAACATCCAGACCTTCCAGCCCTCCAGCACGGCCAGCGGTGTGGGCACGATACCTGCCATGTCGGGACGGCTGCCGGCGATCTGCCAGAACACCAGCACCGCCACCGGCACGACCGCACCGAGGACAAGTTGTTTGAAACGCTCCAGATTTTTCATGGCAGTGGCCTGTGCTTGAGTCTTGTCGGGCGTCTGGTCAGCGCTTGATGTCGCGCGCTATCGAATCGTCATAGAGTGCCGCGGCATCAGCCGAGACATCCTTGAGCACGATGCCCTGCTTGAACGCTGCATCGGCCTGCAAACGAACCTGCTCTTTGGTCAGCACGCCGCCCAGCTTGATAATCTTGGACGACTCCTTGGTCACAGCCAGTGGCAGGCCCGTGTATTTGGCATAGGCGTCGGCGAACAGGTCATTGTTCTTGCGCATCTGCTCTTCGGCATTGAGGTAAACCCACAGGAAGCGGCGAATGGCTTCCTTCTTGTTGGTCATGGCTTCGCGCGATGCGGCCAGCATGCCAAGTTCAGCGCCTACGGCCTTGGCCTGGCTGTATTCAAGGCCCTTGGCGAAGTAGGCGTCACCGTCAGCCACCGCCTGTGATTCAAACGGCTCCCACAGCACCATCGCATCAATGTCGCCGCGCTTGAGCGCCTGGATGAAGGCCGTGCCGCCGCCCTGGATGTTGACCGGCGTGAAGGTGTTGTACGGCACGCCTTTTTCAATCATGGTCATGGCCCACTGGAACCAGACAGCAGAGCCGGGCGCGATACCGATCTTTTTGCCGGCCAGGTCTTTCCAGTCATTGATGACCACGCCCTTGCGCACCACCAGGTTTTTGAGCGAACCGCCCACGCCGGTCAGACCGACCAGATTTTTGCTGCCCTGCGATGCGGCGATGGCGAGGTCGCCAGGGCCGACAGCGGAAATATCAACCGAGTTGGACAGCAGCGCTGTGCGTGCATCAGCGTAGCGCACGAATTCTGCGCGCTTCACGTCGATGTTGAATTTCTTGAGTTCTTCTTCGACATTGAGCATGGGCGCGAGGTGGCCGACCTTGACGAAGCCAATCGTCAGCGTTTCACGCTGGGCGAGCGGCGCAGGCGCCGGGCCGATCGCGTGAGCGACCGTGGTGATGGCGACCATGAGGATGGCCGTGATTGCGGTACTTGGTTTCATCGTCAACGCTCCGTTCAGGTTAGGGTTAAAAAACTCACGCGATATCGGGAAATCACACTCAAGGTCAACGGCCCTTGAAGGCCGGGGCACGCTTTTCGGCAAAGGCCTTGCGGCCTTCGGCATAGTCTTCACTGGCAAAGCAGGCCTTGACTGCGGCATCAACAGCGGCTGCACCGGCGTCATCCACACCCTCCAGCAGGGTGTTGAGGGCCAGCTTGCCGGCGGCAACTGTCATGGGCGCATTGGCTGCAATCTCGGCTGCGACCTTCGCAGCATGCGAAAAAACATCGTCTTGAAGTTCATTGACCAGTCCAATCTGCGCAGCAGTGTTGGCATCACACACACGTGCGGTGTAGAAGAGTTCGGCCGTCCGGGCTGTACCCAGAATGGCGACCATGCGGTGCACCCCTGCGAGGGTGTAGCCCAGGCCGAGGCGAGCAGCGGGCATACGGAATCTGGCGCTGGGCGCGGCGTAACGCATGTCACAGGCCAGGGCCAGCCCGAGCCCGCCGCCGTAACAGATACCACTGATGGCGGCGATCACGGGACGGGGGAACTGCTCAAGCGCTCCTTGCGCGCGGGCTACGGCCGCCTCATAAGTGGCCACGCCAGCACCTGTGTTGCGCTGCGTGTCGAATTCGGAAATGTCAGCACCGGAGACAAAGGCGCGGTCGCCGTCGCCACGCAGCACCACGACGCGGACAGCGCTGTCGGCCCGCAGCGCCTCAAGCGCGTCTCCCAGCTTTGTCCACATCGAGAGGGACATGGCGTTGTAGCGCTCCGGGTTGGAGAGCGTGATGGTGGCCACGTGGCCTTCAATGAGGCAGGTAACGTCAGCCATAAGCTTCAAACCACCGCATCGGCATGGAACTGCCGGATGTCCTCTTCGGAGTAGCCAGCTTCCTGGAGAACTTCATCGGTGTGCTGGCCCCAGTTGGGGGCCTGCGCGACCACTTTGGACGGCGTACGCGCCAGGGTGACCGGCTGGGTGATGTAGTGCATCTCCTTGCCGAAGTCTGTCATCAGTGAACTGGTGACATTCAGGTGCTGCACCTGCTCGTCCTCAAACACCTGGGGTACGGTGTAGACCGGGCCGGCGGGAATGCCGGCGTTGTTGAGCATGCCCACCCACTCCTGCACGGTGCGGTGGCGAAAGACTTCAGCCAGTGCGGGCGTCAGGCGGTCGCGGTTCTGCACACGCAGCGGCTCGGTGGCATAGCCCGGGTCCTGCAGCCAGTCGTCACGTACCAGCAGCTTGCACAGGCGTATCCAGTTGCCCTCACCGGACGCGCCGAGGTTGAAAACACCGTCGCTGGCTTCAAACAGGCCCATGGGGCTGCTGGTCGGGTGGTCATTGCCGACCTGCACGGGCAAATCGTTGTCATTGAGGTAACGCGCCATCTGGAAATCCATCATGGCGATCTGCGAATGCAGCAGCGATGCATGCACCCACTGCCCCTTGCCCGAGACCTCACGCTCCAGCAGCGCCGTAAGAATGCCGAGTGCGGCATAGAGACCCGCACTCATGTCTGCCACGGCAAGGCCTGCACGCACGGGGCCAGATCCCGGCAGGCCGGTGACAGACATCAGGCCACCCATGCCCTGCACGATCTGGTCAAAGCCAGGGCGCGATGCCATGGGACCGTCCTGACCGAAGCCGGAGATGCTTGCGAGGATGATGCGCGGATTGACTTTGGCCAGCGAGTCGTAATCAAGCCCGAGCTTGTGCTTGACTTCAGGACGCCAGTTTTCAACCAGCACATCTGCATCCTTCACCAGGCGCATCAGGATGTCGAGAGCCCCGGGTTTTTTCAGATTGAGCGTCATGGAACGCTTGTTGCGGTTGATGTTCTGGAAGTCGCCGCCGCGGCGGTTCGCCGCAAACATGGCTTCGTTGGGGTCTATACCGGGCGGCGGCTCTATGCGTACCACGTCAGCACCGAAGTCGGTCAGCATGCGTACGCAGTTGGGACCTGCCCGCACCCGGGAGAGGTCAAGGACACGAAACCGGGACAGGGCTGCGGATGCCTGAATTTTGGGCATGGAATAAATCAACCTTGATTGAGGAAATGTTCGGTAAAGCCATTGACGCCGAAGCGGCGCAATTCGACCTGTTCGGCAAAAGCCAGCAGGTCTGCTTCATGAAAGGGCCTGGCCAGCACCTGCACACTGATGGGCATGCCGCGCGAATCACGCGCGATCGGGAACACCAGCGAGGGAAACCCCAGATAGTTCACAAAGCCCATGTAGCTGTGCAGTGCCAGCAACTGTTTGACATCAAAGCCGGGGCTGTCTGTGGCCACCGCGCTCCAGTCGGGTACCGGGTGCGGCAATGCGGGCAGCACTAGCAGGTCGTGCGCCTGAAGGTGCTCTTGCACAAACATCTGTGCGTGACGCCCCCTGTCAGCGAGTGCTGCGTGGTACCAGTCGGGCGGTATCACCAGGCCAGCGAGGGCGACAGCCTCTACTGAAGGCGACAGCGCACATGCCAGCAGCGCGGCCCTGTGCGTAGCCGCCGCTTCGGTATGCATCACGATCTCGGCCAGGCGGGTCAGGGTCTGGTGCTGTGGCAGTGTCGCGATGATCTGGGTGGAGGCGGACTCGCGCGTGAAGTCTTGAATTGCTGAAGCGACCTCTTCATGCAAACCACTTGCAGGCAGCCAGGCCTTGATACGCAGTTGCGCAGATGTGGCAGGCCTAAGCATGCCCGTGTCGGCCACTATTTGCAGCAGGTGCATCGCGTCTGGCGCAGAGCGGGTCAGCAAACCTACGCTGTCGAGCGAGGGTGCCAGGGGGTAAACGCCATCCAGCGGGATCAGCCCATGCGTTGTTTTAAGCCCGACCAAGGCACAGGTGGCTGCAGGGATGCGTACAGATCCTGCGGTGTCTGTGCCCAGCGAACCATAGACCAGGCCGGCCGCAACAGCTACCGCACTGCCGCTGGATGAGCCGCCTACAGCAGCATGCTCATTAAGGGGGTTAATGCAGCGTTTAAAAAGGGGGTTGTCACCGGTTGCCCCACAGGCGTATTCGGCCATCGCCAGTACGGCCATGGTTGAGGCGCCGACGGCTTCAAGCCTGGCCACCGCAGGCGCGGCCAACAGCCCTTCAGAAGCCGCACCTGCGTCGTGCCCGGCACCTGGCCTGCGTCCTGCGGTGTTGAAGATGTCCTTGTGCGCGAGCCCTATGCCAGCCAGGGGGCCCGTGTATGTTCCTGTATCGGGAAGCTGCTGAACCACGCTGTGAAGGCGCGCATCCACGCTCTTCAATTTTTGGCGCTGCAGGCTGATCGCCTCCCCGGGGGACGTGCGGCGGCTGCTGATGGCAAGCTGCAAGCCCCTCAGGGTGGCAGGCAATTCATGCATCGGACAACTGCGCCAGAACGGAGGGGAAAGAGGGCGAAGCCACCTTACCACTCAATGCCGTAGCGCCTGCCAGGGCCACATTGGCAGCAGGGTGGAGCCGATCAAGCGTTTTGCCCAGCCGGCGCTCCTCTGCCGGCGTAGCTGCTTTGCTTCGGCTTGAAAGGCCTTCCCGCACAACCACCGACCACCCCGAGAGCGGATCGCTTTCTGGTGCTTTAGCTGATTGAAGGTCTGAAATTGGCATTCTGTATTTGATTTCAACTTATAAATATTAATATACACAAATTAAACATACAAATCAATGTGCGAAACTTACTTTATGGAAAGCACAAAAAAAACATTCACCAAAGCAAGCGACAAGATTCGGGCAGAAATCGAGAATGCCATCCGGGAAGGCGCCCTGCTGCCTGGAGACCCGATTGACGAGGCTGAAATTGCGACGCAATACAAGGTGTCACGCACGCCCATCAGGGAGGCGCTCATCCAGCTGCAGGCGCAGGGCATGCTCACCAGCCTGCCGCGTGGCGGCATGGTGGTCGCGAAAATGGACCTGCAGCAGCTGCTGTCCTTATGGGAGTTGTTGGCCGAACTTGAAGGCGTGGCGGTGCGCCTGGCATGCCAGCGCATGACGCCGGAAGAACGCAAAACCATACTTGAGCACCATGAGCAAAGCCGTGCCGTGGCAGATGCGGATGACTTCGCAGGCTGGCAGGAAAGCAACCTGCGTTTTCACGAACTGATTTACCGCGCCACCCGCAACCCCTACCTGCGCCAGGAGGTGTTGCGCATGCGGGCCCGCACAGGTTATTACCGCAGACATGCGTTTGGCGCACTGGGACAGATCAGGACATCGTTCGAGCAGCACCAGAAAATCGTGGAAGCCTTTATGGCCAATGATGGCGATGCAGCATCAGCCGCCATGCTGACGCACATGCGGCCGGCCAGCGACGCCAAGGGCCTGACCGACTTTATTGTGAATATTCCGAAGGAAGTGCTGGCGCGCTGACTGAAGTCATGGAGTCATCGCCGATGCGTATCCGGATTGACCCGCGTCTCTGATATTGCATTCGTGCGCTGCGACCCACGGCAAGATAACAAATAAGACGGAAAGCAAAAAACGCCCACATGAAGTGGGCGTTCTGTGTACCGGTATGGTTAACCGGAGGTTGGTTGCGCGGGCAAGATTTGAACTTACGACCTTTGGGTTATGAGCCCAACGAGCTACCAGGCTGCTCCACCGCGCGGTATATCTGTATTGTAACTTACTCTGCCTTGGCCGTGTCAGCAGTAGTGTCTTCCGACACATCAGGACGATCAACGAGTTCTACCAGAGCCATGGGCGCATTGTCACCAACGCGGAAGCCCATCTTCAAAATACGGGTGTAGCCGCCTGGACGGGCCTTGTAACGTGGGCCCAGTTCAGCAAACAGTTTGACGACCATGTCGCGGTCACGCAGGCGGTCGAACGCGAGGCGTTTGTTGGCCAGCGTGGGCTCTTTGGCCAGCGTGATCATGGGCTCAACAACGCGGCGCAATTCCTTGGCCTTTGGCAGCGTGGTCTTGATGGCCTCGTGCTGGATCAGCGAGTTCATCATGTTGCGCAGCATCGCAAGGCGATGTGAGCTGGTGCGGTTGAGTTTACGTAGTCCGTGTCCGTGACGCATGGTGATTTCCTTTTTAATATTCAGGCAGCCGTATCAGGTACTGCCTGTGCGCCACCTCATGTGAAAGGTGGTCTTCGGTTTAACTGAATTGTTTAGTGCTTGTCCAGCCCGGCAGGCGGCCAGCTTTCAAGGCGCATGCCCAGGGTCAAGCCGCGGGATGCAAGCACTTCCTTGATTTCGTTGAGCGATTTACGGCCCAGGTTCGGCGTCTTGAGCAGCTCGTTTTCAGTACGCTGGATCAAGTCACCGATGTAATAAATGTTTTCTGCTTTCAAGCAGTTGGCAGAGCGAACGGTGAGTTCGAGCTCGTCCACTGGACGCAGCAGGATCGGGTCAAACTGCTGCGAGCTGCGCTGTACAGGGGTATCAAACGCTGCCAGTTCATTGCCTTCGAGCTGTGCGAACACAGCCAGCTGCTCAACCAGGATCTTGGCCGACGCGCGGACTGCATCTTCTGCAGTCACGGCACCATTGGTTTCGATTTCCAGGACCAGCTTGTCGAGGTCGGTGCGCTGCTCGACGCGGGCGCTTTCAACGGTGTAGCTGACGCGCTTGACCGGAGAAAAAGATGCGTCCAGAACAATGCGGCCAATCGACTTGGTCGACTCGTCACCATAACGGCGAACGTTGCCGGGCACATAACCACGGCCGTTTTCGACCTTGATCTGCATGTCGATCTTGCCGCCGTGCGACAGGTTGACGATGACGTGCTCGGGGTTGATGATTTCAACGTCGTGCGGGGTCTGGATGTCAGCCGCAGTCACAGGGCCGGCGCCATCTTTGCGCAGGCTCAGGGTGACTTCATCGCGGTTGTGGAGCTTGAACACCACACCCTTGAGATTCAGCAGGATGTTGACAACGTCTTCCTGCACGCCGTCAATGGAGGAGTACTCATGGAGCACGCCGGCAATGGTCACTTCCGTCGCGGCATGGCCGACCATGGACGACAGCAGGACGCGGCGCAATGCGTTGCCCAGCGTGTGGCCGTAGCCACGTTCAAAAGGCTCGAGCGTGACTTTGGCGCGGTTGGCGCTCAGTTGCTCAACGTTGATGGTTTTTGGTTTCAGTAAATTAGTCTGCATGCAATCTTCCTCTCAATACCCTCGGCTCGTTACACCGATAAGGCCGACGACGCGTGACCTGCCTCAAGCAGCGCCACACGTCGCAGGAACGAAATTAGCGTGAATACAACTCGACGATCAGCGATTCATTGATGTCGGCAGCAAACTCGTCGCGGTCAGGCGTCTTCTTGAAGGTGCCTTCGCCCTTTTCGGCGTTGACTTCAACCCAGGCTGGCATGCCAACCTGTTTCGCGAGTTCGAGTGCTTCGGTGACACGGGTCTGCTTCTTTGACTTGTCGCGCACGGCGATGATGTCGCCGGCCTTGACCATGTACGAAGGAATGTTGACCGGGCCGCCGTTGACGGTGATGGCCTTGTGCGATACCAGCTGGCGCGCTTCGGCCCGAGTTGAGCCGAAGCCCATGCGGTACACAACGTTGTCAAGGCGTGACTCAAGAATGAACAGCAGATTGGCGCCGGTGTTGCCCTTGCGACGATCAGCTTCTTCAAAATAGCGGCGGAACTGTTTTTCAAGCACGCCGTACATGCGCTTGACCTTCTGCTTTTCACGCAGTTGCAGGCCGAAGTCGGACGTACGGGTACCGGACGTGCGACCGTGCTGGCCTGGCTTGGAATCAAATTTGGCCTTGTCGGCGATCGCGCGGCGGGCGCTCTTCAGGAAGAGGTCCGTGCCTTCGCGGCGAGATAGTTTGGCCTTGGGGCCGAGGTAGCGTGCCACTTTAGTTTCCTTTTGTCATCTGCTGCATTGCTGCAGGAGCCTTCGGTATGGACTTTCGTCGAACCTGATGGCGGTGGGCTTTGGTTAAAAAGTCCCGTGCAAGGCCGACTGCATTGCAATCGGTCTCGCCGGGACCAGGGGATTAAATACGGCGGCGCTTTTGTGGGCGGCAGCCGTTGTGCGGGACCGGGGTCACGTCGGCAATCGAATTGATGCGGATGCCGAGCGCGCCGAGGGCACGAACCGACGATTCGCGGCCTGGACCAGGACCCTTGATTTCAACGTCAAGGTTCTTGATACCCTGTTCGATGGCAGCACGGCCTGCAACTTCAGAAGCCACCTGGGCTGCAAAAGGCGTCGATTTGCGCGAACCCTTGAAACCCTGGCCACCGGACGATGCCCACGACAGGGCATTGCCCTGGCGGTCGGTGATCATGATGATGGTGTTGTTGAAGGATGCGTGCACGTGTGCAATGCCGTCTGCAACATTCTTGCGGACTTTTTTGCGCACGCGTTGTGCTGCGTTGTTACTTGGTGCTTTTGCCATGGGAAAACCTCTGGATTATTTCTTCAACGACTGTGCGGCCTTGCGCGGACCCTTGCGGGTGCGGGCATTGGTACGCGTGCGCTGACCGCGCATGGGCAGGCCCCGGCGATGACGGAAACCGCGGTAGCAACCGATGTCCATCAAACGCTTGATGTTCATCGTCGTTTCGCGACGCAAGTCGCCTTCGATGGTGAACAGAGCGATCTGGTCACGGATTTTTTCGAGATCACCGTCGGTCAGGTCCTTGACCTTCTTCGAGTAGGCGATGTCGCAGGCTTCGCAGATTTTGCGTGCGCGCGTACGGCCAATGCCGAAGATTGCAGTCAGGCCGATTTCAGCATGTTGCTGCGGCGGAATATTGATACCAGCGATACGGGCCATGTTCGTCCTCTAAAACTCTTTGAATCAGCCTTGGCGTTGTTTATGACGTGGATCTGTACAGATCACGCGAACAACACCCTTGCGGCGGATGACTTTGCAGTTGCGGCAAATTTTCTTGACCGAAGCTGAAACTCTCATTGCATTCTCCTAAATTCTCTGCGGTGCTGTTCGCACCAAAAAATTACGCTAACTGCCTGTTCCCGGTTCAAGCACCAGGTGATGTCTTGAAGTTTGCCTTCTTGAGCAGCGATTCATACTGCTGCGACATCATGTAGTTCTGGACCTGGGCCATGAAATCCATGGTGACCACGACAATAATCATCAACGACGTACCGCCAAAGTAGAAAGGCACGTTGTATTTCAAAATCAGAAACTCGGGCAACAGGCACACAAAGGTGATGTAGACCGCACCTGCCAGCGTCAGACGCACCAGGATTTTGTCGATGTAACGCGCTGTCTGGTCACCCGGGCGAATACCTGGAATGAACGCACCGCTTTTCTTCAGGTTGTCTGCGGTCTCACGGCTGTTGAACACCAGTGCCGTGTAGAAAAAGCAGAAGAACACAATCGCGCTGGCATAAAGCAACACATAAATCGGCTGGCCCGGCGTCAGCGTGCTGGCGATATCCTTCAGCCAGCGCATGCTTTCACCGCTGCTGAACCAGCCCACCACCGTCGCCGGCAGCAAAATGATCGAAGAAGCAAAGATGGGCGGAATCACACCGGCCATGTTCAGCTTCAGCGGCAAGTGCGATGACTGGCCACCATAAACCTTGTTACCCACCTGGCGTCTGGCGTAATTCACCAGAATCTTGCGCTGGCCGCGCTCCACAAACACCACAAAGTAGGTCACCAGAACCACCACTGCGATGATCACGATCGCCACCAGAATGCTCATCGCACCGGTGCGGATCAGCTCCAGCAAACCACCAACCGCGCTCGGCAGGCCAGCTGCGATACCCGCAAAAATCAGTATCGAGATACCATTACCCAGACCGCGCTCGGTGATCTGCTCACCCAGCCACATCAAGAACATGGTGCCGGCCGTCAAACTGACAACCGCCGTCATGCGGAAACCAAAACCAGGCGCCAGGACCAGGCCGGGGGAGCTTTCAAGCGCCACCGCAATACCCAGGGACTGGAACAGTGCAAGACCCAGCGTGCCGTAGCGCGTGTACTGGGTAATCTTGCGGCGTCCGCCTTCGCCCTCTTTCTTCAGTTGCTCAAATGTCGGCAGGACATACGTCAGCAACTGCATGATGATGGATGCGGAGATGTAGGGCATGATGCCCAGCGCAAACACCGTGAAACGCGACAAGGCGCCACCTGAGAACATATTGAACAGGTTCAATATGCCGCCCTGCTGGCCCTTGAACAGCTCCTTGAGCTGGTTGGGGTCGATACCCGGCACCGGAATGTGGGCACCGATACGGTACACCACCAGCGCCAGCAGCAAAAACACGAGCCTGTTCCGCAAATCGCCGAACTTGCCGGATTTTGCCAGTTGAGCCGGGTTGGTTGCCACTGATTCTTTTCCAGTCCGCTGTTTAATTAAGCAATCGCGCCGCCGGCAGCTTCAATAGCTGCCTTGGCACCAGCCGTCGCACCAATACCATTGAGCTTGACCGCCTTGGTCAACTCGCCGGACTTGATGACCTTGACGTTCTTGGCGATCTGGCGCACCAGGCCAGCCGTCTTCAGCGCCAGCAGGTCAACTTCGGCCAGCCCGAGCTGCTCGAGGGCAGACAGCGTGACTTCAGCGTTGTACTTCAGGTTGTGCGATTTGAAGCCGCGCTTTGGCAAACGGCGTTGCATAGGCATTTGACCGCCTTCAAAACCGACCTTGTGGTAGCCGCCAGCACGGGACTTCTGGCCCTTGTGGCCGCGACCTGCGGTCTTGCCGATGCCAGATCCAATACCGCGACCAACACGACGCTTGTAGTGCTTGGCGCCTTCACCGGGCTTGATTCCGTTCAATTCCATTTTGAATTCCTATCGAGCCTTGAGCTCAGACAATCTTGACCAGATACGCGATCTTGTTGATCATGCCGCGCACTGCGGGTGTGTCTTCCAGTTCGCTGGTGCTGTTGATACCGCGCAGGCCCAGACCACGCACGGTGGCGCGATGGGATTCCTTGGTACCAATCGGACTCTTGATCAGCTGAACCTTCACTTTTTTCTCTGTCGTCATTTCAATGCTCCTGGGGCAGCTTTTTAGCCGAAGATTTCTTCGACTGATTTGCCACGCTTGGCTGCAATGTCGGAAGCCGTGGTGGAATTGTTCAACGCATCCATCGTTGCACGAACCATGTTGTACGGGTTGCTCGAACCATGGCTCTTGGCCACGATGTCGGTGATGCCCATGACTTCAAACACGGCGCGCATCGGGCCGCCGGCAATGATGCCGGTACCTTTGGCTGCCGGCATCATCATGACGCTGGCTGCACCCCAGTGGCCGAATACATTGTGGTGAATCGTACCGTTCTTCAATGACACCTTGGTCATGTTGCGGCGCGCTTCTTCCATCGCTTTTTGCACGGCTGCAGGCACTTCTTTCGACTTGCCCTTGCCCATGCCGACGCGGCCGTCACCATCGCCAACCACCGTGAGTGCTGCGAAACCGAGAATACGGCCGCCCTTCACCACTTTGGTCACGCGGTTGACCGCGATCATTTTTTCCTTCAGACCATCGTCTGGAGCGTCGTTGTTTGATTTAGCTTGAAACTTGGCCATATATATTTCCAGTCTGCTTAGAACTGCAGGCCAGCTTCGCGGGCCGCATCAGCCAGCGCCTTGACGCGGCCGTGGTACGCAAAACCAGCGCGGTCAAACGCCACCTTTTCAACACCGGCTGCTTTTGCCTTTTCAGCAATACGCTTGCCGATGGCTTGTGCTGCCGCAACGTTGCCGCCCTTGCCGGACGCACCGAGATCCTTGCGGATTTCCACTTCTGCAGTGGAAGCCGAAGCCAGAACCTTGGTGCCGTCGCCGGAAATGACGCTGGCGTAGATGTGCAGGTTGGTGCGGTTGACGGTCAGACGGGCAACACCTTGCGTGGCAATGCGGATGCGGGTCTGGCGTGAACGACGAAGGCGCTGCTCTTTTTTGGTCAACATGATGCAGCTCCTTATTTCTTCTTGGTTTCTTTGATCGTGATCTTCTCATCCGCATAACGGATGCCCTTGCCCTTGTAAGGCTCGGGAGGACGAACAGCACGGACTTCAGCGGCGATCTGGCCGACACGCTGGCGATCAGAACCCTTGATCAGGATTTCCGTAGGCGTCGGCGTTGCTGCCGTGATGCCTGCGGGCATGTCCATGATGACGGGGTGCGAATAGCCAACCGTGAGGTTGAGCTTGGCACCCGTGACCTGGGCCTTGTAGCCCACGCCGATCAGGCTCAGTTTTTTCTCGAAGCCCTTGGTGACACCGGTCACCATGTTGTTCACGAGCTGGCGCATGGTGCCGCTCATGGCGTTGGCTTCACGCGAATCATTGGCTGGTGCAAAGGTCAGCTTGCCGGCATCGTTCTTGATGGTGACAAGCGGGTTTTGCGCCAGCGCCAGGGTGCCGAGGCTGCCCTTGACATTGATCTGGTCGTCCTTGAAAGCCACATCCACACCCGAGGGGAGGGACACAGGCATTTTTCCTACACGAGACATTTCAGTTACTCCTCAATGCCGCCGTTTAGGCCACGTAGCAAAGAACTTCGCCACCGATGCCGGTCGCGCGTGCCTTGCGGTCAGTCATCACGCCCTGGGGCGTTGTGACGATTGCCACACCAAGGCCGTTCATGACCTGGGGAATGGCGCCATGGCCTTTGTACACACGAAGGCCTGGGCGGCTGACGCGCTCGATGCGCTCAATCACTGGCTTGCCTGCGTAATACTTCAGGGCGATTTCAAGCTGGGACTTGCCTTCGTCGGTCTTGACGGAGAAGCCATCGATGTAGCCCTCATCCTTCAGAACCTGTGCGATTGCAACCTTGACTTTGGATGACGGCACCTGCACAACGGCTTTTTCAACCATTTGTGCATTGCGGATGCGCGTCAGCATGTCGGCGATAGGATCACTCATACTCATTTTTTGGTGCTCCTATGCTTACCAGCTTGCCTTGGTGATACCGGGGATATCACCTGCAAAAGCCAGTTCACGGATCTTGGCGCGAGCCAGGCCGAACTGGCGGAACGTTCCGCGTGGGCGGCCCGTGATCTCGCAGCGGTTACGCTGGCGGGTCGGGTTCGCGTTGCGGGGCAATTTCTGCAATTCCAGACGGGCCAGCTGGCGCTCTTCATCGGAGCGTTTGGCGTCGTTGGAAGTTGCCTTCAATTCAGCGTATTTCTTGGCGAACTTGGCGGCGAGTTTCTCGCGCTTCAGTTCACGTTGCAGCAATGCTTGTTTTGCCATGTCCCGCCTCAGTTCTTGAACGGAAAACGGAAGGCGGTGAGGAGTGCCTTGCACTCTTCATCGGTCTTGGCCGTTGTGGTGATGCTGATATTGAGGCCGCGCAAGGCATCAACCTTGTCGTACTCGATCTCAGGGAAAATGATCTGCTCTTTCACGCCGATGTTGTAGTTGCCACGGCCGTCGAAAGCACGGCCGGAAATGCCGCGGAAGTCACGGACGCGCGGCAGGGCCACGGTCACGAAACGGTCCAGGAACTCATACATCTGCACGCCGCGCAGGGTAACCATGCAGCCGATGGGCAGGTCTTCGCGGATCTTGAAACCAGCGATAGCCTTCTTGGCCTTGGTCACGACTGGCTTCTGGCCGGCAATCTTGGTCATGTCGCCGACGGCGTTGTCCATGACCTTCTTGTCGGCAACAGCCTCGCTCACACCCATGTTGAGCGTGATCTTGGTGATGCGGGGAACCTGCATCGGCGACTTGTAGCCGAACTTCTCGATCAGGGCGGGCGCGATCTTTTCGCGGAACTGGGCCTGCAGGCGAGCCTGTGCAGGAGCAGCTTGTGTTGGTGCGGTTTTAGCCATTTTTATGCAGCCTTGATTTCGTCGCCGCTGGACTTGAAGACGCGCACTTTCTTGCCGTCAGCCAGGAGCTTGATGCCAACACGGTCAGCCTTGCCCGACGCCGCGTTGAAAATCGCGATGTTGGACTGGTGAATCGGCATGCTTTTGGCAACGATGCCACCCGTCGTACCCTTGAGGGGGTTCGGCTTGGTGTGCTTCTTCACCGTGTTGATGCCTTCGATCAGCACGTGGCTGTCGTCGGTGCGGAGGGTGATCGTGCCGCGCTTGCCCTTGTCACGGCCCGCGATCACGATGACTTCGTCGCCCTTGCGAATCTTGTTCATGGCGTGTCCTTACAGAACTTCAGGAGCCAGGGACACGATCTTCATGAACTTCTCGGTGCGCAGTTCGCGCGTGACCGGTCCGAAGATGCGGGTGCCGATGGGCTCCAGCTTGGCGTTAAGCAACACTGCTGCGTTGCCATCGAATTTGACGAGCGAACCATCGCCGCGGCGGATGCCCTTGGCGGTGCGAACGACCACTGCACTGTAAACCTCGCCTTTTTTGACGCGGCCTCGTGGAGCGGCTTCCTTGATGCTGACCTTGATGACGTCACCGACGCTGGCGTACCGGCGCTTGGAGCCACCGAGCACCTTGATGCACATCACGGATTTGGCACCCGTGTTGTCAGCAACATCGAGCTTGGATTGCGTTTGAATCATTTAAATGTGTTCCCAACTTGCACCGGAATACTGTTTCAATCATTTGATTTACACAGCAGACCAATCAGTCTTGGGCCCGTTGTCCGCGCCGCAAACCACTTGCAGCGTTTCCATGAGGGCAGAATTCCCCGCTTTTTTTAGAGCGAAGCCCACGATTATGGGTCAAGCCTTTTGCGCTGTCAACACCCCATCGCGCGAAAGTCGTGGAAATTAGCCCACAGATTTGCCGCCAGGGTGGAAAAAGGCCTGAAAAGGCGCCAGGCTCAGGAGGGCACGTGCAGATATTGGTCGCAAAGCGCCAGAAAAGCCGCGGTTTGCGGGTCAAGCCCGGTTTCTTCGTGCAATAAAGCCGCTACCTCTGCGGCCAGGGATTTTGCCAGTGCGGCATCCAGAAACAGCAGGCGCGACCGCCTGGCGAGCACATCTTCCACCGTTCGGGCATATTCATGGCGCGCCGCAAACCTGACCATCGCCTCTGTCAGGCCGCCACCCAGTTCACGATCGGCCCCGGGCAACGCCAGCACTGCGGCCGACTCGCTTCCATATAGATGCAGTCCCGGCGCAGCACTGATTTTGTGGCTCATGGACTGCGCGCCCAGCAGCTTCAAGTGAGCAGTTACTCCTTTGGGACGCTTTTCCAGCAGGTCCACCTCAAAACATTTGTCCAGAACATCCTCGGCCATTGCGCGGTAGGTCGTCCATTTGCCGCCGGTCACGGTCACCAGCCCGCTTTTGCTGGCCAGCACTGTATGTTCACGCGACAGCGTCTGCGTGCTCTCGCCATCTTCATCGGGCGGTTTGACAAGAGGCCGCAGCCCGACCCAAATACTTTTAATGTCGGCCAGCCCCGGCGCACGAGTCAGGTAGCGGGCGGATTCACCCAGAATGAAATCGACTTCTTCCCTGAAAGCCAGCGGTTCCCGAGCCAGGTCATGGCGTGGTGTATCGGTGGTGCCCAGAATCGTCTTGCCCAGCCATGGCACTGCAAACAACACCCGACCATCTGCCGTTTTGGGGATCAGCATGGCGTGGTCGCCGGGCAGGAACGAGCGATCGACAACGATGTGCACGCCCTGGCTGGGCGCGACCATTTCCTTCACTTCGCGGCCGATGGCTTTGCCATCCTCCATGCGGAACTGGTCCACCCAAACCCCGGTGGCATTGACCATACAGTTAGCCTTTACTTCGTAGAAAAGTCCCGTCTCCTGGTCTTGCGCTTCAAAACCTGTGAGCTTGCCGTCCTGATGACGCAAGGCGGTGGCAGCGCAGTAATTGATCAGCAGTGCGCCCTGTGCTGCGGCGGTACGGGCCAGCGCCAGCGCCAGGCGGGCATCGTCGAACTGGCCATCCCAGTATTTAACCCCGCCGTTCAGCCGCCCGGCCGGGCCTTCGCGGCGCGCGTTGGGCAACAGGGCCAGCGTTTCAGAGCGGCTCAAAAATTCGGTCGGCGCCAGTCCGGCCTTTCCGGCCAGCGCGTCATACATCTTGAGTCCCACGCCATAAAACGGTGCTTCCCAGAATTTGTAGGCCGGCATGACAAAAGGCAGCGGCTGCGCAAGGTGCGGCGCATTGGCCAGCAGGGTGGTGCGTTCATGCAGGGCCTCGCGCACCAGCGAAATATTGCCCTGCGCCAGGTAACGCACGCCGCCGTGGACCAGCTTGGTCGCGCGCGACGACGTGCCCTTGGCAAAGTCATGTGATTCGACCAGCACCACAGAAAACCCCCGTGCCGCTGCATCCAGCGCCACACCCAAGCCGGTCGCGCCGCCGCCGATGATGGCCACGTCGTAAGTGACGGGCCTGGCAAGTTGTTCGATGAGCTGGCTGCGGTTCATGGCGTTGGGTTTCTATTTCGCCGGCCTTCATGGAGCCAGCGGGATGCAGACATTATTAGTGGGTCCTGTGAGGGCACCAACACTCGAAAAGTTAATATGGAACTTAACATTTCAGGCATTTAAAGCGAATCTGCGGCTCCAAAACCTGAAAAGCAGGCTCAAAAAGGCCATTTTCAGGCATCAAATCGACCTCCAGACCAATAGATACGAGCGTGAGCAGCTATTGATTTAATAGCAAGTTAACTGCGAGCGAGCGCAGAGGTCCTGTCACCCCTGGCTTTCGGCCCAGCGTTTGGACCGCCCAACCGCCTCGTGCCAGCGCGCCAGCCTGTCGCTGCGCTCGCCGACGTCCATTGCTGGTTCAAAACGCCGGTCAACCTGCCACTGGGCCATGATTTCATCTGCCCCGCTCCAGAAACCGACCGCCAGCCCGGCCAGATAAGCCGCGCCTAATGCTGTCGTCTCTGTCACCCTGGGCCGCACCACCGGCACGCCCGAAAAATCGGCCTGCATCTGCATCAGCAAATCGTTTCGGCTGGCGCCCCCGTCCACGCGCAACTCTTTCAGCGCCAGCCCGGCGTCGCGGCTCATGGCGGCAAACACGTCGGCGCTTTGCAGGGCTATGGCTTCCAGTGCGGCGCGGGCGATATGGGCGCGGGTGGTGCCGCGCGTCATGCCCAGCAGCGCGCCACGTGCATACGGATCCCAGTGCGGCGTGCCCAGGCCGGCAAAGGCAGGTACCAGATAAACATCGCCGGTGTCAGGCACGCTTTCGGCCAGCGCCTGCACTTCGTCGGCTGATTTGATGATCTGCAGCCCGTCGCGCAACCACTGGATGGTGGCACCGGCCATGAAGACGCTGCCTTCCAGGCAATAGGCAGCTCCAGTTGCGGCTTCTGAAGACCAGCCCACCGTCGTCAGCAGGCGGTTTTTTGAGATCACCGGGCGCGTGCCCGTGTTCATCAACATGAAGCAGCCGGTGCCATAGGTGTTTTTGGCCATGCCGGGCGCAAAACACACCTGCCCAAAAGTGGCGGCCTGCTGATCGCCCGCCATGCCGGCAATTTTGAGCGGCGTGCCCAACACGTCGGCGGCGGTTTCGGCCATGACGCCACTGCTGGGCACAACCTCGGGCAGCACGGACCGCGGGATGTTGAACAGCCCCAGCAACTCGTCGTCCCATGCCAGCGTGTGCAGGTTAAACAGAAGGGTGCGCGAGGCATTGCTGACATCGGTCACATGCACCTTGCCGCCGGACAGGTTCCAGACCAGCCAGCTGTCCATGGTGCCAAAAGCGATTTCGCCCTTCTCCGCCCGCGCCCTGACGCCGGGCACCTTGTCCAGCAGCCATTCAATCTTGGTGCCTGAAAAATAGGCATCGATCACCAGCCCGGTCTTTTTCTGGATGCGCGGAGCATGGCCGGCCTTGCGCAGCTCGTCACAGCGGCCTGCCGTGCGCCTGTCCTGCCAGACGATGGCGTTGGCGACCGGCTGACCTGTCTTGCGGTCCCACAGCAAGGTGGTTTCGCGCTGGTTGGTAATACCTATGGCGGCGACCTTGCCGCCTGCGGGCAGCTTTTGCAGGCATTCACGCGCCACAGCGAGCTGGCTGGACCAGATCTCCAGCCCGTCATGCTCGACCTGCCCGGGTTTGGGAAATATCTGGCGAAACTCTTTCTGCGCCAACGCCACAACGCTGCCCGAGTGATCAAACAAAATGGCACGAGAGCTGGTCGTGCCCTGGTCAAGTGCTAATAGATAGTCCATTCAGTCCAGAAATAGTCCGTTGAGGCCTAGGTTAGCGCAAGACAGCGGCGCTGCGTGTCGTCACTTTCCCCAGCTACCATTGAAGCATCATGAGACCAGTCGATGACACCTGCGCCGGCCTGACACGGCGCCAACTGATAGGGGCCTCGGCCATGGCAGCGCTTGGCCTGCAAGCCTGTGCACCGGCCGCGCCAGCATCAACAAACCCCGGCACCCTGTCCGCCCGCCTGCGCCTGATTGGCGAGGCTCGCATCGCCCACGGCTTGCAATACCAGGGCACGACGGTGGGCGGCCTGTCTGGCATTGACTACGACCCGGCCAGCGGCCAGTATTTCCTGATCACGGATGACGGCTCTGCGCGCAACCCGGCCCGGTTTTACACGGCGCGCATACCTCTCGACGGCAACACACTGGGCCAGCCCGAGATCACCGGCATGACGCAACTGCGCCAGTCCGACGGCTCTGCCTACCCCTCATCCATCACCGGCTACAAGCTGCAGGACCCTGAATCCATACGCTGGCGCGCGTCCAGCCAGACATTGTTCTGGAGCAGCGAGGGCAATGCGCTCGCGGGCGTCGCGCCGTCTTTCAATGAATCGCGCCTCGACGGCACCCTGCTGCGGCAATTTGCCCTGCCTGCACTGTTCGACTTCAACGCCACACGCGGACCGCGCAGCAACCGGGGTTTTGAGGGCATGAGCCTGGCACCCGACGGCAAGACCGCCTGGCTGGCGATGGAAGGTGCCATGCTGCAGGACGGCCCCCTGCCCACCGTGGGCGCACCGGGCGGGCCCTGCCGATTGACGCAGATTGATCTGGCCCGCGGCAGGCTGTTGCGCCAGGTGGCCTACATCCCGGATGCGATTCCACGTGCGCCCAGGCCCGCCATTGCCCCCGCAGACAACGGCATCAGCGAAATCCTCATGCTGGACCAGCACCGCATGCTGGTGCTGGAGCGTGCCTATATGGCGGGGTACGACACTGCCACCGGCAATTCGCTGCGCCTCTACCTGGTTGACACCCTGCAGGGCAGCGACACGCTGGACACGCCGACCCTGCAAGGCGCAAACTACCAGCCGGTGAACAAGCTGCTGCTGGCCAATTTCGCATCTTTTGTCGGCCCCGGTGCAGGCAAGCGCCTTGACCGGCTGGACAACACCGAAGGCATGACCTGGGGGCCGGTTCTACCCAACGGCAACCGCAGCCTCGTATTTATCAGCGACGACAATTTCAGCGCACGGCAGATCACACAACTGCTGGCCTTTGAATTCCTGGAGTGATCACCGTGCCCAAAACCTCTACATCCATGCCCGCCGCGACGGCCGGCCACACCCCCGAAAACATCGCCTTCATAGGCGGCGGCAACATGGCCAGCGCCATCATTGGCGGGCTCATCAAACGCGGCACCAAACCGGCCAATATCCACGTCGTCGAGCCTTTTGCCGAGCAGGCGGCCAAACTCAAGAAGCAGTTTGGCGTCAAGGTCGAAGAGGCACCCAGTGCGGTGCTGGCCGAGGCCGGCCTGGTGGTATGGGCGGTGAAGCCGCAGACCTTCAAGGAGGCCGCCATGATGGCGCGCTTTCACACCAAGACCGCCCTGCACCTGAGCGTGGCCGCAGGCATACGTTCTGACAGCATTGCCCGCTGGCTGGGCACGGAAGTGGTGGTGCGGTCCATGCCCAACACGCCTGCGCTGGTCGGCAAGGGCATGACAGCGCTGTTTGCGCGCAAGGCCGTCAACGCCGCTGACCGGCTGGCCGTCGAATCCGTCATCAAGACAACGGGCGACTTCGTCTGGCTGGACGATGAACACCAGCTGGATGCGGTGACCGCCATTTCAGGCTCAGGCCCGGCCTATGTCTTTTATTTCATTGAAGGCATGATTGAAGCTGGCGTCGACATGGGCCTGACGCGTGAGCAGGCCAACAAGCTGGCCATAGGCACATTTGTAGGTGCATCAGCACTGGCAAAAGCGTCTGACGAGCCACCCGAAATCCTGCGCGGCCGGGTGACTTCCAAGGGCGGCACAACCTATGCGGCCATCACCTCCATGGAACAGGACCGTGTCAAGACACTTTTTGTACGTGCGATGCACGCGGCCAAACAACGCGCCCGCGAAATGGGTGATGAGTTCGGCGCCGCCTGAGGCAGATGGCAAAAGCCGTTACATAAAACCTTTGAAACCGGGTCAACCGAAGCCTTGCGGCTGGCGTTATGAGTGGGCCGCAAGGCAAACATCCAATATCTAACACCAGGAGCCAACCATGAAAAAATTTCTGTCCATCCTCGCAAGCGCTGCTGTTCTGGCCATGCCCCTGGCCGTGATCTCCACGCCAGCTGCCGCACAAACCGCCGCACCTGCAGCAGCCCCAGCCGCCGCACCTGCTGAAAAGCCAGTTGCCAAGGCTGTTGCAAAGACCAAGCGCACCGCCAAAAAGGGCGCACGCAAGGCTAAAGCCGCCAAAAAGGCAGCTGCTGCACAAAAGTAATCAGCCCCGGCTGAATTGAAAAAGCCCGCATCGAGCGGGCTTTTTTTATGGGCTACGGACAGGGCTAATGCCTTACCCCTCACCCGGCCCCATGGCACTTCTTGTATTTCTTGCCGCTGCCGCAGTAACAGACATCATTGCGCCCGGGCGTGATTTCAGCACGAACCGTCTCAACCTTCGGGCCCATGGTGCGCCATAACTCACGCAAGTCATATACCGCCCAGATGGCCTCTCCAAAGGCGTTGAGCCGCGCAATGCTGGTGCTGGGCGCGCCCTCTTCACTCAGGGGTGAGACCTCAGGCTTGCCGGTGTCGTCTTCGGTCATGGCAACGACCGCTTCCAGCGCTTCGTCCAGCCACCTGGCGGCGTCCTTGTCACGCGGCGCAGCCCATTCGTCGGGCCAGCTTTCGACCGCAAACATGAAACCCAGCGCCCAGACCTGCGCAAAAGCAGGCAGGTCTTCACCCTTGAAATTGGCCTGTTCGTCGGGCGGCATGTCGGCCACTGCGCCGCGTATGTCCATCACTTCAGGGTGATAGCAGTCGTCGTCTTCTAGGGTTTCAACTTTTGAGTCCAGCGCAGTGGCGACCTCCGTCCAACGCCGCATCCACAGGGCCATGAAACGCTGCTGCTGGGCGGCATCGGCAAACGAGCCACCTTCTGCGTCGGGTGCTTCGCCATCGGCAGGCGTGGCCAGAAGCACGGGGATGTATTCTGCCGCGGGGATGGCCCGGCGCGAGCAGATCACAGCCGCCATGAAACCCTCACAAAATTCCCATTGGGGTGTTTCGTCGTACCGGCTGCGCAATTCGTCGAGGATGGCGTCGAGTTCGTCGAAGTCTTCAATTTCCATGAAGTTGTTGTCGGCGGGGTTGGGGTCTGATTTCATGTGCGAATACCTGAGCGACACACGGCGCTCTTATGATGCAAAGTGTATCTGCCGCGCCAAGGGCAGAGTCCGACAAAACCGACCCTGTACCTGAAAGCGTTCCATGATCCAGCGACTCGACGCCCACTTCCCCCTGCGTTATTCCTTCATGGCCCTGTGCGCGTTCGGCGTGCTGGCCTGCCTGGTCAAGCTGGTCTTTTTCTCGTTCGGGTGGTTAGCTTTCGCCATGTTTGTGCTCTGCGTGGTACTGGTCACACTGGGTTTCTACGACCTGAAGCAGGACCGCCACGCCATCCTGCGCAACTACCCTGTCATTGGCCACATGCGATTCCTGCTGGAGTACATACGCCCCGAAATGCGCCAGTACTTTATCGAAAGCGACAGCGAGGCCACACCCTTCTCGCGTGCGCAGCGCTCGCTGGTCTACCAGCGCGCCAAAGGCGAGCCTGACAACCGGCCTTTTGGCACACAGCTCGACGTGGGCAAGCAGGGTTATGAATGGGTCAACCATTCGATGTCGCCGACCAAACTTCCTTCGCACGACTTCCGCATCTGGATTGGCGGCACACCCGACAAACCCTCTGAATCCGTCGAGCCCTGCACCCAGCCCTATCAAAGCAGTGTCTTCAACATCTCCGCTTTAAGTTTTGGCTCGCTGTCGGCCAACGCCATCCTGGCCTTGAACAAGGGCGCGAAGATGGGTGGCTTTGCGCACGACACGGGTGAAGGCTCGATCTCATCCCATCACCGCGTGCACGGTGGTGACCTGATCTGGGAAATCGGCTCGGGCTATTTTGGGTGCCGCAACGACGATGGCACATTCAATGAAGAGCGTTTCGCCGCCAGCGCACAGGACCCGCAAGTCAAGCTGATTGAAGTCAAGATGAGCCAGGGTGCCAAGCCTGGCCATGGCGGCATATTGCCTGGCCCCAAGGTCACGTCAGAAATCGCGGCGACGCGCGGCATCCCCATCGGCAAGGACTGTGTCTCGCCGTCCAGCCACAGCGCGTTTTCAACGCCCGTCGAGATGATGCATTTCATCGCCAGACTGCGCAGGCTCTCCGGCGGCAAACCGACCGGCTTCAAGTTCTGTCTCGGCCACCCCTGGGAATGGTTTGCCATCGTCAAGGCCATGCTGGAGACCAACATCACGCCCGACTTCATCGTGGTCGATGGTGCGGAGGGCGGCACGGGTGCCGCGCCGGTCGAGTTCACCGACCACGTAGGCGCACCGCTTCAGGAAGGACTGCTGCTGGTGCACAACACCCTGGTCGGTGTGAACCTGCGCCACCGCATCTCCATAGGCGCGGCAGGCAAGGTGGTGACGGCCTTCGACATGGTGCGCCTGATGGCACTCGGCGCCGACTGGTGCAACGCGGGTCGCGGCTTCATGATGGCGCTAGGCTGCATACAGGCGCAAACCTGCCACACCGGCACCTGCCCGACAGGTGTGACCACGCAGGATCCGAAACGCCAGCAGGCGCTGGTCGTGCCCGACAAGGCCGACCGCGTACGCAACTTTCACCGCAGCACGCTGCATGCGCTGCAGGAACTGGTACAGGCTGCCGGTCTGGAACACCCGCAACAGGTCAGTGCACACCACATCGTGCGCCGCCTGACCGATACTGAAGTGCGCCTGCTGAGCAATCTCATCATGCAGGTTGAGCCAGGCGCCTTGCTGGGTCCGCTGGACAAACAGAACAATGTGTTCAAACAGTACTGGCCCATGGCGAGCGCACACAGCTTTCGGGCGGCAACGGCCTGAGAGCCAGGCGCCGCTTTTGCAGCACTACATTACATGGCGGATTGCACACGAACGCCAAGGCCCAGCAGCCGTTTGGCCATGGATGTCACGGCTTTGTCCTTGCTGAAAAGCAGCGCCTTGTGCGCAAGCGCAAGGTCAATAAACCCCTGATCGTCCGCATCGCTGCAGGTCACGGGTGCCTTGATGGCGACTTCAACCCTGCGTGTGTGCTTATCGAATGTGGCGAGCACATCCTCAGCCTGCAGCTTGTAGAAAGCCAGGCGCGGCACGATCTGCGGATAGGCCAGCACACGCTCCAGTTCCTCGCGCATCGGTTGGGTGGCCAGCCAATCAAGCTTTTTGTCTTCAAGCGCCTGTCTTAACGGCAGGGCAGCGGCATCACCGAACACAAACAGGTCCAGGACGACATTGGTGTCGATGACTACCCGCTGTTGCGTCATGCCTCGCGCGGCGGTTTGGTTCGCGCCGAACCGGCGACCATGTCGAAGCGGAACAGGCGGCATTCAATCGGTCCGTTCCACATCGGCACACGGCGCGATTCCTTCAGGCGCATCTTGCCGGGCAGCTTGAGATCAGGCGTAAGTACATGAGCAGTCCAGCCCGCGTAGTTTTTCTTCCAGTGCGTGGCGAGTTGCGGGAAGAAATTGGAGGCCTCCTCGCCGGTGTCGGTGACAGCCTGTTCTCGCGCCGGGTTGGCGTTGCGGTCGCGGGAAGGCGCGTGTACAGCCTCGACTTGCGGCAACGGCTGGCCGAACTCGTCAATGCCCTGCACCTGGAATTCGGAGCGCGTGTTCTCACGTCTTTGCGCGCCAGCCATGCCGGTCGTGCCGGCCACACCAGCCACATCGATTCGCTCGCCATAGGGCGGGTTCACCAGCATCACGCCGGTCGGTGCGGGCGGCATGCGCTGCAAGGCATCACCGCCGCGGAACTGCACGGCGTTGGCTACGCCTGCACGCTCTGCATTACGCTCGGCAAAGTCGACCATGCGGAAAGACACATCACTGCCGAAAACCGGCGCGGTGGGCTCGGTGATGGCGGCTTCAGCCTGGTCCAGCAGGCCCTCCCATACGTGAGGCTGGAAGGGCAAATACTTCTGGAAAGCAAAACGCCGGTTGATGCCAGGCGCAATGTTGCAGGCGATCTGCGCGGCTTCAATGGCAATCGTGCCTGAGCCGCAGCAAGGGTCGTACAGGGGTACGCCATCCTTGCACTGCTGGTCCCAGCCGCTGGCGGCAATCATTGCGGCGGCCAGCGTTTCCTTCAGCGGTGCATCGCCCTTGTCCTCGCGCCAGCCGCGCTTGAAGAGCGGTTCGCCCGAGGTGTCGATGTAGATGGTGACGGTATCAACGGTCAGGTGCACATAGATGCGCACATCGGGCCAGCGCGTGTCGACATCGGGCCGCACATCGAACTTGGCGCGAAAGCGGTCGGCAATCGCATCCTTGATTTTCAGCGCCGCAAAATTCAGGCTGGTCAGCGGGCTGTGCTGTGCGGTGATCTCGACTTTGAAGGTCTGTTTGGGCGTGAACCAGATTTCCCACGCCACATTGGCCGCCGCGTTGTAGAGGTCCTGTTCGCTGCGGTACTGGTTGTGCTGCAGCTCGATGAGGACGCGCTGCGCCAGGCGGCTGTGCAGGTTGAGCTGGAGGGCGTCGCGCCACGAACCCTGAAGTTGTACGCCTGCTCGCCACGCTTTGCCGGTGATGCCGGTAACACGCTGGACCTCGGTGGCCAGCAAGGCCTCAACGCCGGCGGCGCAAGGGAGAAATAGTTGGAGCTGGTTCATAAAGCTTTGCGCAAATTTGCAGGCGCGATACGCAAGGCTTCGCGGTATTTGGCGACTGTGCGACGTGCACATTCGATGCCCTGCTCCTTAAGCATTTCCGAAATCTGGTTGTCGCTGAGAGGTTTTTTGGTGCTTTCAGACACCACGAACCGTTTGATCAGCGCGCGCACTGCGGTGCTGGACGCGTTCCCGCCGGTCTCGGTACCCAGCGCGGAGCCAAAGAAATATTTCAACTCGAATGTGCCAAAGGGCGTGCTCATGTATTTGGCCGTCGTCACGCGCGAGATGGTCGACTCGTGCAGGCCCAGCTCGTCAGCGATCTCGCGCAACACCAGAGGCCGCATGGCCAGTTCGCCATGGGTGAAGAAATTCTTCTGCCGCTCGACAATGGCCGTGCTCACGCGAAGGATGGTGTCAAAGCGTTGCTGTATGTTCTTGATGAACCAGCGCGCCTCCTGCAGGCGCTGCTGCAAGGCCTGGCCGCCCTGCCCCTTGTGCTGCTTGAGCGCATTGGCGTAAATGTCGTGCACACGCAGCTTGGGCATGACATCGCCGTTAAGCGTGACCTTGAAGCCCCGGCCAACTTTCACGACCAGCACGTCGGGCACTACCAGGTTACGTTCCACATTCACAAAACGTCGGCCTGGTTTCGGGTCGAGCCGGCCTATTAATGCAATTGCGCTTTTAATCACTGCATCGGGGTAGCCACTGAGCTGTGACAGTCGCTTGACATCGCGCTTGGCCAGCAACTCCATGGGCTGCCTGCACATGGCCATCGCTGCCCGCGTCTCATCGCAATCGCGGCAATCAAGCAATTGCAGGCCCAGGCATTCGGCCAGGTTGCGCGCACCCACGCCGGGCGGCTCCATGTGATGCAGGAGCTTTAGCGCCATCGCAAAATGCTGCTCAAGTTCTTCGGCCTGCTCAAGGTCATCACCTGCCAGGCCTTTGGCCAGCGACGCCAGCGTGTCTTCAAGGTAGCCGTCGTCGTTCAGCGACTCGATCAAAAAGTGCAGCGCCGCCTTGTCTTCGTCTGACAGGCGCAGGCTCAGCGACTGGCGGTGCAGGTGGTCCTGCAGCGACTCATGGCTGCGAGCCAGATCCGAAGCGTCGGCATCACCGTCATCACCGTTGTTGTTCTTGCGCGGCGGGGCATCCCCACCCCATTCGCTGTCGTCGGGCGCCGACTCCACGGAACCATCGCCCTCCCAGCTTTCTTCCAGTTTGGCTTCAGAGCTGATTTCAGGCGTGGTTTCTGATTCGGCGGTGCTTGAAGTGCCGGAATCGATTGTGCTGCCAGGCATCGAATCACCGGTCGATTCAAACTCCTGGTTGTCCTGGCTTACCGGCGTATTGATATGGTCCAGGCCAAACTCTTCACGCGCAGCGGACTCTTCAGTCACCTCAAGAAACGGGTTCTCGTCGAGCATCTGCTCGACCTCCTGACTCAGTTCCAGCGTTGAGAGTTGCAGCAGGCGTATCGACTGCTGCAACTGCGGTGTCAGCGCAAGATGTTGGGAGACGCGAAGCGATAAACCCTGCTTCATACCGATTTCCGCGTAACAGAAAACGAAGCGTCTTGAGCAAGCATGGGCCGCAGGACCGGCTTTGCCGGACTGCAGGCGCAGTCCCCTTGAGGGGAGAGGGTGCTACACGAAGTGAGCAAACAACAGGGGGGAGCCAAGTGCTACATCCTGAAGTGTTCGCCAAGATAGACACGGCGGACATCGGCGTTGTTGACGATCTCCGACGGCGTTCCCTTGGCCAGCACATGGCCGTCGCTGATGATGTAGGCGTGGTCGCAGATGCCCAGTGTTTCACGCACGTTGTGGTCGGTGATCAGCACGCCAATGCCGCGCGCCTTCAGGAAGCCGATGATGCGCTGGATCTCGATCACGGCAATCGGGTCAATGCCGGCAAAAGGCTCGTCCAGCAAAATAAAGCGCGGCTGGGTGGCCAGGGCACGTGCGATCTCAACGCGGCGGCGCTCGCCACCCGAAAGGGCGAGGGCCGGCGAGTCCGCCAGATGGTCTACGCGCAGGTCTTTCAGCAATGAATCAAGCCGTCCGGTGATGGCGGCGGGGCTCAGGGCCTTGCCGGCTTCGTCGTTCTGCAGTTCCAGCACGGCTCGCACATTCTGCTCAACCGTCAGCTTGCGGAAGATGGACGCTTCCTGTGGCAGGTAGCTCAGACCCAGGCGCGCGCGCCGGTGTATGGGCATCTGCTCGACCGGGTTGCCATCAATCGTGATATCGCCCGCATCGGCGCGGACCAGGCCCACGATCATGTAGAAAGAAGTCGTCTTGCCCGCACCGTTGGGACCCAGCAGGCCGACCACTTCACCGCTTTTGACAGACAGCGACACGTCCTTGACCACCTTGCGGCTACCGTAAGACTTTTGCAGGCCGGTAGCTACAAGCTGGCTGACCGCCGCAGCATGGGCGCCGGTTTCAGGAGAAGACGATTCCAGTGTTGCGCTTTCAGCAACGTTCAACTTGTCCGTATCCATAAATCAGTTCTTGTCGTTGCCCAGCGTGTTGCTGGGGCGCAGGCTGGCCGGAGGCGCAGTCGGCGTTGAGGCAGGGGTGCCAGCGGGGCTTGACGCTGCATTGCGGGGCGACAGCAGGGCCCGCACGCGCCCCGTAGGGTTGGTGGCAGACTTGTTCTGGGCGTTGCTGTCGACAGTAAACACATCAGTCACGTTGTCGTAGTTGATTTGCGAACCGGTGGACTCATCGGACAGGACTGCGCCCTTATAGCGGCGCATGACGGCACTGCCTATGAATTTGACGACATCTGGACGGCTGTCGTATTCAATGCGCAGCCCTTCGCCCTCAATATATTCATCAACGCCATCACGTTTTTTTCGGTAGAAGGCCAGTTTGCCTGCGGGGGCGATCACGATGGCCTTCTGGTAACCCTCGGGGTCCTGGGTGACATCAACCCTCTCGCCGCGAATAATGGTGGTGCCCTTGGTGATCACCACATTGCCAGTGAAAACGCTGGTTTGCTTCAGGTCGTCATAACGCAGGGCGTCAGCCTCGGCGTTCATGGGTTTGTCGCGGTCAGCCTGTTCAGCGGCAGCCGGCAAGACGGTCAGCACAGTCAGCACAGCAAGGGCCGCGGCGGTTTTCGTCAACAAAGTGGGGTATTTCATAAAGGCACGAATCTTGCTGCGCGTTGTTTTAGCCCATTGTAGCTACCGAAAACCAGGCCAGGCCGCTTATCCGTCGCCGCCAGCCGGGCTTTACACGTAAAAAAACCCGCCTTGGCGGGTTTTTTGCTTATACGGCCCTTTTCAAAGGCCGGGCCAGGCGGATGACTTACTTCTTGCGCGCGCTGGCAACCAGAAAATCGGTCACCACCAGGGCGCGTTCCATGGTGCCGGCCTGGGTGCCATCGGTGTAATACTTGCCGGCCACGCCCAGCGCAGGAACACCCTGCACCTTGTACTGGTCCTGCAGCTGCGTGGCCTTGCGGACCTTGGTGGCCACAGGGAAGGAGTTGTAGGTTTCGGCAAACTTCGCCTTGTCCAGGCCCTGCACACCGGCCCAGGCAATGATGTCGTCAGCCGTTGTCAGCTTTTGCTGCTGAACGTGGATGGCGTCAAACACCTTTTTCTGCATGGTGTCGACCTTGCCCATGGCTTCCAGCGTGTAGTAAAGCTTTTGCTGGGGTTCAAAGTCGGGGCGGAAGGACACGGGCGCACGCCGGAAAAACACGTCTTTCGGCAACTTCTTGAGCCAGGCTTCCAGCTGCGGCTCAAAACGGTTGCAGTGCGGGCAGCTGTACCAGAAGAACTCGACAACCTCGATCTTGCCGGCAGGCGCCTCCAGCGTGGCAGCCTTGTCCAGCGTCAGGTAGTCAACCCCGTCCTGCGGCGGTTTGCCCTGGGCCAGAGCCGTCCCCGGCAGTACGAAGGCACCCCCAAGAGAGGCGGCGGCTACCGTGGCAGCCGAAAGCGAGAACTCACGTCGTTGCATTTATCTTTCTCCTGAAAAACTCAAAATTCCTGCATGCCCGGCTGCAAGCCTGCTGCACATGACAGCAGTTGGATACCAAAGCGGCCAAAAGTTCAGCGCTGGACCCTGACAAGCGCCGTTTCAATGGCGTTGCTGTCCAGCTTTTCCTTGGTCTTGTCGGCCTCATCCTTTTTATCGAAAGGCCCGAGACGCACACGGTAAACGGTACGGCCGGACTGCTCGCGCTCGGTCACCTTGGCCTGAAAGCCCATCAGCGAGAGCTTGGCGCGCTGCGCCTCGGCGTCTTCAGGCGTGCGGAAAGCACCCGCCTGAATGAAATAGCTGAACGGGTCCGCGCTGCTACCGGCCGATGCCAGTGTCTCAGGTTTGGGCTCGGCTCTGGGTTTGGCTTCAGACTTTGCCTTCGCCAGGTCACCCAGCGGATCGGCTGAAGCAGCCGAGGCGGCCGGCTTGCTGCCTTTGGCAGCGCTCGCACTGGCTACCGGGCTTTCGGTACCCACGGCACCAGATGCCACCGCGCCCGGCCGTGCCGGGTTCTTGCCTGCCAGCGCCGCATTCGGGTCCCAGTCCTTGTTCTTTTTGGCTTCAGCGGCGTCGTTATCGGCGCTGTGGACCTGGCCCTTGTTCATGAAAGGAACTGGTACCTTGGTCACGTAAACCGCCACCGCCAGTGCCGCACCCAGCCCCAGCAGGGCGCCGATGATGATGCCCAGCAGTGTCCCGCCGCGCTGCTTGTTGGAGGTCCGGGGTCTGGCCGTTTGTGGATGCGTCATGCTCGTCTCGTTTCTTGTGGTCACATCTTGCGCGGGGCGCCGACGCCCAACACCGCCAGCCCATTGTGCAACACCTGCGCGGTAGCCGCGACCAGCGCCAGCCGTGCCAGCTTCACCGCCTCCTCATCGACCAGGATGCGTTCTGCATCGTAGTAGCTGTGATAGCAGGCGGCCAGCTCACGCAGGTAAAAAGCCACATCGTGCGGCGCAAAGCCGCTGGCAGCATTGGCCAGCATGTCCGGGTATTTGGCCAGCAACAGCATCAGGGCCTGCGCCTGCGGGCTGACCAGGGGCGACAGATCGACCGTCTTCAGCGCCGCCTCATCGCCACCCCATGCCGCCAGCACCGAACAGATGCGCGCATGCGCGTACTGCACGTAATACACCGGGTTCTCGTTGTTCTTCGCCAGCGCCAGGTCGATGTCGAAGATGTACTCGGTATCGGGCTTGCGGCTGAGCAAAAAGAACCGCACTGCATCGGCGCTGGTCCATTCGATCAGGTCGCGCAGCGTCACGTAGCTGCCCGCGCGTTTTGAAATCTTGACCTCTTCACCATTGCGCACTACACGCACCATGGTGTGGAGCACGTAGTCAGGATAGCCCTGGGGCACGCCTTCATTGGCCGCCTGCAGGCCGGCGCGCACGCGGGCAATGGTGCCGTGGTGGTCCATGCCCTGGATATTGATCGCGCGGCTGAAACCGCGCTCCCATTTGGCCAGGTGGTAAGCCACGTCAGGCACAAAGTAGGTGTAGGTACCGTCGCCCTTTTTCATGACGCGGTCCTTGTCGTCACCGTAGTCGGTGGACTTCAGCCACAGCGCGCCATCCTGTTCATAGGTCTTGCCCGCGGCCTTCAACTTGCCGACGGCTGCATCGACGCGGCCTGAGCTGTAGAGGCTGGACTCAAGATAGTAGTTGTCAAACCGCACGGAGAAGGCCTGCAGGTCCAGGTCCTGCTCGCGGCGCAGGTAGGCGACGGCAAACTGGCGGATCGAATCAAGGTCTTCAACATCGCCTGACGCGGTGAATTCACGGTCATCGGACTTGACGGTCTTCTTCGCCAGGAAATCTGCTGCGATGTCTGCGATATAGTCACCGTTGTAGGCCGACTCGGGCCAGCCCGCATCACCGGGCTTGATGCCTTTGGCGCGCGCCTGTGTACTGGTGGCCAGTGTGTGGATCTGCACCCCGGCATCGTTGTAATAAAACTCGCGGTAGACATCAACGCCCTGCGTCACAAACAGGTTGCAGATTGCATCGCCCAGCGCAGCCTGGCGGCCATGGCCGACATGCAGCGGGCCGGTCGGGTTGGCCGAGACGAACTCGACAATCATGCGCTGGCCGGCAGCCTGCGGCTTCACGCCGTACTGCGCGGCTGCGTGCAAAACTTCACGCACGGTCTCCTGTTTTGCAACAGGCTTGAGTTTGATGTTGATAAAGCCGGGGCCAGCGATTTCGACCGCATCAACCCATTTTTCATAGGCCGGTTTGGCGAGAAGAATCGCCTTCAGCGCTTCCGCCACCTGGCGCGGGTTCTGCTTCAGGCCCTTGGCCAGTTGCATGGCTGCCGTACAGGCGAAGTCACCGTGGGCAGCCACCTTGGGTGACTCAAACGCGGCCTTGTCGCCCGCACCGGGGGAAAGCTGTTCCAGCCCGTCAGCCAGCGCTGCGAGCAGATCATTTTTAATCGAGAGCATCCTGCGATTTTACGTTTAAGCGGTTTTGATACAGGTCATCCACCTTGTGAGGGCTGGCGTTATATGTTGGAATTCTTTCTGGAACCCAAAACACCATTACTTTTCCACCCGCCTCATTCCCAACCGGAGCCCTTCATGAAAAAGCTTTTGTCACTGATCGCCGTCGCTTTTGCCTTCTCTATGACCCTTGCACCCGTGGCCCACGCCGCAGACACCTGCGCCGCCCAGTCGGCTGAGAAAAAACTCGCCGGTGCTGCCAAAGCCAGCTTTGAAAAGAAGTGCATGGCCGATGCCGCAGCTGCCAGCCCGGCTGCAGCCTGTGCTGCCCAGTCTGCTGAAAAGAAGCTGGCCGGTGCGGCCAAGTCCAGCTTCGAGAAGAAATGCATTGCTGATGCCGGTGGGACCGCAGCAGCACCAAGCCCTGCAGCGGCTTGCGAAAAAGCATCTGCCGAGAAAAAGCTGGCTGGCGCTGCCAAGACCGCATTTGAGAAGAAGTGCATTGCCGACGCTTCCGGCGACAAGAAGGTTGCCGATGCCAAGCCCATGGCCAAAGCTGACGCCAAAGACGCCAAGAAGTAATCTTTAGTCTAGAGATTCGACAATGGCCCATTCGCCGAAGGCGGATGGGCTTTTTCATTTTCCGGGGCCGGAATATTGCCATGCCAGTAGCCGGGCTCGCTGAAGTTCTGCTTTAAAAAATCAATCCAGAGCCGGACACGCAGCGGCAAATGTTTGCGCTGAGGGAAGACGCAATAAATGCCATTGGGCGGCGCAGCAAACTCCTGCAGCAGCGCTACAAGCTGGCCAGCCGCGACCTCGGCCTCAACCTCCCAGGTGCTGCGCCATGCAATGCCGTAACCCGCCAGGCACCAGTCGTGAAGCACCTGCCCGTCCGAACAATCGAGCGGGCCGCCGGGCTTGAGGTACATCAGGCCGCCATCAACCATGAATGCCCAACCCCGGGTTTGTGAGGCTTCGCTCGACAGGGTCAGGCAATCGAACTTCGACAACTCCGAGGGGTGCTGCGGCGTGCCGTGGGTTTCAAGATAGCCAGGCGTGGCCACGCACAGACGGCGGTTATCGGCCATGCGCACGCTGACCAGTGATGAGTCCGGCAGGTCGCCCACGCGCACGGCGCAATCGAAACCTTCTCCGGCAAGGTCCACCACGCGGTCGCTGAGGTTGAGAGAAATCGTGACGTCGGCATGCTGTTCGCGAAACGCCGTCACCAGCGGCGCGACATGTCGGCGGCCAAAGCCCGCAGGTGCGGTGATGCGCAGATGCCCGCTGGCCTTGACGCCGCCTGCGGACACACTGGCCTCGGCGTTGGCAATATCGGAGAGCAGGCGCTGGCAGTCTTCAAGAAAGGCACTGCCCTCGTGCGTAAGCGCCATGCGGCGCGTGGTGCGCACCAACAGCTTCACGCCCAGGCGCTCTTCAAGGGCATCAAGACGGCGGCCCATGATGGCGGGTGCCACACCTTCAGCACGCGCTGCAGCAGCCAGGCTGCCACGTGCGACCACGGCCACAAAGGATTCAAGCTGCCTGAGTTTGTCCATGAGCCAAATTATGGCGGTGGAAGGCGTGTGTGAAGCAGACCGTCCTCCGCAGGACCCGCAGGCCCCTGCGTCAGTAACTCAGGCTGGCGACCGCACGCAACTCTTCAGGCGTTGTGCTTGGCAAACCAAAAAACTCGAGGTAGGCGGGAATCTGCTCGAAAAGCATGTCCGAGCCAATCTGCACGCGGCAGCCACGGTCACGGGCAGCGGTCAAGAACGCTGTCATCTCGGTTTTCATGACCACCTCACCCACAAAGGTGCGGGCGTCGATGCGGGACACATCCATGGGCATGGCGTCACCCGGATTCATGCCCATGGGCGTGGCGTTCACGACCAGGTCAAAGCCGGCCGGGTCGTTGGATCCGGTAACAACTTCCAGGGCCGGGTAGTGCTCGCGCAGGCGCCCGGCCAGGCCCTCTGCAGAAGCCTTGTTCACGTCAAACAGGGCAATGCCGGCAAGACCGGCGGCCGACAGCGATGCGGCGATGGCGGAACCCACACCCCCACTACCCACCACGAGGGCGCGCGCGCCCTTGAGCACCAGTCCCTTGCGCAGCACGCCGCGCACAAAGCCTTCGCCATCGAACATGTCTCCCTGCAACTGCCCATCAGGCCCCAGGCGCACCGCGTTGCAGGCACCTGCGATGGCTGCGCCGGGAAACACCTCGTCCAGCAGGCCCACGGTCACGACCTTGTGCGGCATGGTGATCAATGCACCCCGGATGTTGGACAGGCGAAAAACGCTGCGCAAAAATTCGGGGAAATGCTCGGGGCGAGACCCCATGGGTACGACGATGGCGTTGACCCCGGCTTTTTCAAACCAGGGGTTGTAGATCATCGGCGCCTTGAAGGCGTGCGTCGGGAAACCAATGTGCGCAATGATTTCTGTATTGCCATTGATCAGGTGAGTCATTGGCCTGCCACCTTCGCGGCAGAAACACCTGCACGCAGTGCCAGCAGGCAGCTGTCAACACCCAATCCACTCAATCTGGCCCGCTCTTGTGCAGATGCGGAATGTACTGTCTGGTTCATTCGCGAAGTATAGGGTGGCGTCAGTCGCGGCGTCGCAGCCCCGGCGCAGTTCGCACAGGCCATAGCACCACGCCTGCTGGGGTTGCACACCTACGTGCCACGGTACGTAACCGCCCTACAACTGGGCAGAGGTCGTCACAACAACGGGTTTGCCATCAAAAGCTGTCCAACACTTTGAATGGCGGCTTTTTCCCCGCACCGACCCTGGTGGGCCTGCCCCGCCCCGGATTGCGGTTTTACCCGGCAATTCAATGGAGATTTTCATGAACTATTCAATCGTTTTTTCAGCAGCACTGGTGGCCCTGAGCCTGAGCGCATGTGACCGCCCTGCGGCTGTGGTGACACCTGCAGTGGTCACCGTTCCGGTACCCGGCCCTGCCGGCCCCACCGGTGCTACCGGGTCCATGGGCTCTACCGGTTCGACCGGTTCAGTTGGCAGCACCGGTGCGACCGGATCAACCGGAACCACGGGCATGACGGGCGACACTGGCAGCACCGGCCAGCGCGGTGCCACCGGCGGTGACACCGTCGTCATCGTCCCGCCTGCGCGCTAGTCGTTGAACGGGCCGGCGATGAGCGTCTTGATGGCCTCGTCGTCGTAACCCAGTTCCCTGAGCAATTCGTGCGTGTGCTCGCCCAGTCCGGGCGGGTTGAGCCGCACGCCAGGCCGGTGGCCATCCATCATCAAAGGCATGAGCGGCACCTGCGTTTGCTGGCCGTCAGGCAGCGTCATGGGCGCGAGGCCACCCGTGGCCTGCAGGTGCGGGTCATTGAACAGGTCATGCGGCCTGGCAATGGGCGCGAACGGCAGGCCATGTTCTTCAAACACCCCACTCAACTCGGCCGCCGTGTGCTCTGCCATGCGCGAGCGGAGCAGCGGCATCATCCATTCGCGTGCGCGCACCCTGTCGTTGTTGGTGACCAGGCGCGGGTCAGCCTGTAACTCAAGCAGCCCGAAGGCCTTGCAGAAGATCGCCCACTGCGTGTCGCTGACCACGGCCAGAAAGATCTGCTCGCCGCCTTTCACCGCAAACACGTCATACACAGCCCAGGCCGAGATGCGGCTGGGCATGGGTTCGGCCGCCTGCCCGGTGACAGCGAACTGCATCATGTGCTGGGCCACCAGGAAGATGTTGTTCTCGAACAGCGCCGACTGCACCTCCTGCCCCCTGCCGGTGAGGTTGCGCTGCGCCAGCGCGGCCATCGCGCCAATCGCGCCAAACATGCCGCCCATGATGTCGTTCACGCTGCTGCCGGCGCGCAGCGGGTCGCCGGGCCGGCCGGTCATATAGGCCAGGCCGCCCATCATCTGCACCACTTCATCCAGCGCGGTGCGGTGGTCGTAGGGGCCGGGCAGAAAACCCTTGTGGCTGACATAAATAAGGCGCTCGTTGAGTTTTTGCAGGCTGGCGTAGTCCAGGCCCAGTTTTGCCATGGTGCCGGGCTTGAAGTTTTCACTGACGATGTCTGCAGTGGCGACCAGCCTGAGCGCCGCCTCCCTGCCGCCCGCGCTGTGCAAGTCCAGCGCAATCGACTTCTTGTTGCGGTTGAACATGCTGAAAAAGCCTGCGCCGGCACCAATCAGCTTGCGGGTGCTGTCGCCGGTCAGGGGCTCCACCTTGATGACCTCGGCGCCCAGGTCGGCCAGCACCATGCCGCAGGTCGGCCCCATGACCATATGGGTGAACTCGACCACGCGTATGCCGGCGAGAGGCAGCGGCGGGCGGTCCTGGGGGGCTGCGGATGGCGGTGATGCGGGTTTTGTCATGGCCAGAGCATAAAAGCGTTCAAGCCTTTAACAACGAAGGTTTGCCACGAGTTTGCCAACGCTATCATTTTTATAGCATATCACGCTCGTATTTATTGGCCTCCAGCCCGATTTGATGCCTGAAAATGACCAAAAAAGGCTGTTCAGACACCACGGAAGTCATCAAACAGTCCTCCACGCACCTCATTAGGTATGTTTTTGTCATGGATAAAGAGATTAATGAAGTATTAATCACGAATCAGGTATCGAATACAGTAGTTGAACCCGTGCAGACCCTCGTTGCGCGAAATGGCATGTTGCTTGCACCATGCCAGCGCGCCGAGCCCAGCCCTATTTTTGTTTCCACCCAGGACCCGTCATGACAACAACGCCCCGCACCACCGCCCACAAGCTGCAGGTGGCAACCAACCTTTACCAGTTCATCGAACAAAAAGTGCTGCCCGGCACGGGCGTGACGGCAGCGGCTTTCTGGAAAGGCTTTGACGCCATCGTGGCAGACCTGGCACCCAAAAACATTGCCCTGCTGGCCGAGCGTGACCGCCTGCAGGCCGAGATGGACGCCTGGCACAAGGCGCACCCAGGCCCCATCACCGACATGAAGGCCTACCGCGCCTTTCTTGAGCAGACCGGCTACCTTGTGCCCTCGCCGAAGAAGGTCACCATCACCACCAGCAACGTCGATGCCGAACTCGCCAAACAGGCCGGCCCGCAGTTGGTCGTGCCCATCCTCAACGCCCGTTACGCGCTGAACGCCGCCAACGCCCGCTGGGGATCGCTCTATGACGCGCTCTACGGCACAGACGTGATCTCCGAAGAAGGCGGCGCCGAAAAAGGCAAAGGCTACAACCCGGTGCGCGGTGCCAAAGTGATCGAATACGCACGCTATGTGCTGGACCGCACCGCGCCGCTCAAGACCGGCTCGCATATCGACTCGACAGGCTACAGCGTCAGGGGCGGCAAGCTGGTTGTGGCGCTGAAAAGCGGCAAGACCACAGGCCTCGAAGACGCCAGCCAGTTCACCGGTTACCAGGGCAAGGCCTCGGCACCGTCATCCATCCTGCTGCAGCACAACGGCCTGCACCTCGACATCCAGATCAACCGTTCGACGGCGATCGGCAAGAGCGATGCCGCCGGCGTGAGCGACCTCGTCGTTGAAGCTGCACTCTCAACCATCCTCGACCTGGAAGATTCCGTCGCAGTCGTCGATGCCGACGACAAGGTGCTGGCGTACAGCAACTGGCTGGGCATCCTTCAGGGCACGCTGACGGAGAGCGTCACCAAGGACGGCAAGACCTTTACCCGCGGCCTCAACCCCGACCGCGAATACACCGCGCCCAATGGCAAGGGCAAACCCGTCGTGCTGCACGGCCGCTCGCTGATGTTTGTGCGTAATGTCGGCCACCTGATGACCAACCCGGCTGTGCTGTACACCGCTGCAGACGGCACGACGAGAGAAATCCCCGAAGGCATTCTGGATGCCGTCGTCACCACGACCATCGCCATTCACGACCTCAAAAGAAAGGGCAAAGCCGGCATCAGGAATTCACGCAAGGGCTCGGTCTACATCGTCAAACCAAAGATGCACGGCCCGGCCGAAGTCGCATTTGCGGCCGAACTTTTCACCCGCGTGGAAAAAATGCTGGGCCTGCCCGACAGCACCGTCAAGCTCGGCATCATGGACGAAGAGCGCCGCACCAGCGTCAACCTGAAGGCCTGTATCGCCGCCGCGAAGAGCCGCGTCGCCTTCATCAACACCGGCTTCCTGGACCGCACCGGCGACGAGATGCACACCGCCATGCACGCCGGCCCCATGATCCGCAAGGGCGACATGAAGACCAGCGCCTGGATTGCCGCCTATGAAAAGAACAACGTGCTGGTCGGCCTGTCATGCGGCCTGCGCGGCAAGGCGCAGATCGGCAAGGGCATGTGGGCCATGCCCGATCTGATGAAGGCCATGATGGAGCAGAAGATTGCCCACCCCAAAGCTGGCGCAAACACCGCCTGGGTGCCCAGCCCCACCGGCGCCACGCTGCACGCCCTGCACTACCACCAGGTCAAGGTCAGCAAGGTGCAGAAAGACCTCGAGAAGATTGACGCGAACAAGGAGCGCAACACCCTGCTCAACGGCCTGTTGACCATTCCGGTCACCGCCACTCCCGACTGGAGTGCAGAAGCCAAACAGCAGGAGCTCGACAACAACGCCCAGGGCATCCTCGGCTACGTCGTGCGCTGGGTCGACCAGGGCGTGGGCTGCTCCAAGGTGCCGGACATCCACAACATCGGCCTGATGGAAGACCGCGCCACGCTGCGCATCTCAAGCCAGCACATGGCCAACTGGCTGCTGCACGGCGTGGTGACAAAAGCGCAGGTGAAAGAAACCTTTGAACGCATGGCAGACGTGGTCGACAAACAGAACGCAGGCGACAAGCTCTACCAGCCCATGGCAGGCAACTTCGAGAAGTCAGCTGCGTACAAGGCAGCTTGTGATCTGGTCTTCAAGGGGCTGGAGCAGCCGAGTGGGTACACAGAGCCGCTTCTGCATGCGTGGCGGTTGAAGGTCAAAGCGGGGGCAACCTAGGCGATTTCACCGTACGTGATTTTCTAAAGTGGCACCTGAGGATGCCGCTTTTCTATTGGGGTTTTAAAGGGCCTTGACCCAAGGTTGCGAGTATTCGGTTTTTAACTCGTTCTTCTGCTTCAACAAGTTCATCTGGCTTCCAGAAAATGCAGTTGTATTGGCGAACGTCGAAATGCAGTTCATCGCCTTCCCGGCACATGAAAATAACCGGGAGTCCGAGGCCATGCGCAAATCCCGCCTCGTAATAGACGCCACCTCTATTGCCCGTGAAGTCAGCGACTACAAAACGCGAAGCCCGAATAGACGCCATGATTTCATCGTCTATTTTCCCGTTGTGCTGCTTTGAATCGATTCGTATTGGTTCATACCCGGATGAACGGATAGCTGGCTCAATGACTTGGGTCCACAGAGGCTTCACCTCTTCACTAAACCACATTGCACAAAAACCTATCGACGAGACCCCCTCACTTCGCCCTTCCAAATAAAGCAACCCCTTCGGACTAACTTGATATTGATGGTTATTCTGACTAACCAGCAATCCCATTTCGTTGCAAAGAACTTCTGTAACCATGAACCGCATTTCATCAATATCGCGATTCCATCCTATTGGTACCAGTGGACTTGCAACGAGAGAGCCTCCGACAATAATTACTGGGCTTCCTGGCGGATTTTTATAGGCTACCCATTTGCCGAGGTTATCCACAGAAAACTCTTTTCCAGGCGGGAAGTTGCGATATATCCAGCGCAACATTCGATCAGCTCGTCGAGCGATCCTAGGCACAGGAGCTAGAACGGATTGCTCAATATCGTGGGACATCAATACAAGAGGCAGATGCTCCAGTACCCAAGCAGAGACCTTCCATCGCTGCTCATCCTCTATAGATTTCAGATTAACCAACGCTGATCGACTTATGGTGTACTCGCCACACTGAGCGCAAGCAACCTGCTTTGCATCTTTAGTTGGATGATTTTTGACCTCGGCATCTTGAGTCAGGCATATGGGACAACCGCTTGTCGGTTCAGTCATAGCTTTTCCTTTCCACCCAGCAAACCGCCCGCTTCACGCTCATTCAAGGTTAACTTCGGCGTAGCATGCTTGATGCGCTTCTCAACTTCCTTAATATGCTCAGCGGGCGAAATATTTTCAGGAAGCGTACCGCCTATGCGCTTGATGGCATCGCGCACTTCCTTGCCAACCTGCTCATGCGTGTGTATGGCTTGGGCCTGACCACTCACACCGCGCGCCAGCTTGTCGCGGGCCTGTGTCATCCGAAACTGGTTCGCAGCCAGTTCGGTCGCGTTCATGCGGTCAAGCAGATTATCTTTATCGGGAATGGCTTTACGCTGTTTGATGGCGTCACGGCCGAGGCCGCCATAGAGGCCCTTGTATCCAGCGTCATGAAATACGCCAAACATCTTGCTTTGCACGCCCGCGTCTTGCGCGGCGCCAGACAAGGCCTTGAACTCACCCGCAGTCTGTTTGCGCAGTTCCATGCGCTCGACATCTGCCAAGGCCTGGTCGCTCAATTCCTGCCGCCGCGTCTGAACCGCGAAATACTGCTGGGCCTGGGCGATTTCGGGTTTGCGCGAATCGCCGTTCTGGGCGATGAGGTAACAGGCGAAGCGGGAAAGGTGGTAATCGTCCACGACCTGTACTGCACCCTTGCCGCCGATGATCGGTTTGCCGGCGCCGGCAAAGTGATGGTCGGACTTGTTGCCGGATGCTTCGCAGGAGGCCATGGCACGTTCAATGGCTTGCTCAAACCGCCGCCATTGCGCGTAGCCCAACAGGGGTTGCAGGTCGCGAGCGCGCCAGTATTCGGCGTTGTGCTCATTGGTTTGCCTCAAGGATTCAAACCCCGAGGTCACTACTGTTGTCGATCCAGTATTCACGTTGGCTCCCAGTTGACTGTTTGCCATTCATTATGAGGTAAATACTGATTAAAAACACAGCCCCATGACGTGCACAAATACCCGTCCTGGTTGTCGACCCGTGTCCGCGCGTTTGGCGTGTATAAAAAAAAGCGCTTCACAGCGCCTCTTTTAGATAGTCACAGCCTGAACCGGTGGTGCTTCACACCAGCGACAGCGCAGGCGGTGTGGCATCAACCGACACCTTCACCGGTTTGTCACCCTGGTCAATCGTCAGTTCCTTGCGGGTCATGACCACGCCGCCGAAGATGGTGGCAAAGGCCACGTCCTTGGCATCACGGCCGGTGCCTACGCGAACCAGGCGGTCGATAGGCGCCATTTTTGTACCGTCGAACAGCACCCACCGATCATCCAGCCAGGCTTCAAATACGGCATGGAAGTCCTGCGGCGGCTCATCGAAGTACACGTAACCGACGACCAGACGCGCCGGGATGTTCAGTGCCCGGCACAGCGTGATGCCCAGGTGCGCGAAGTCGCGGCAAACACCGGCGCGCTGCACAAACACCTCCTGAGAGGTGGTGGTGGAGTTGCTGAAACCAGGCTGGTAATAAATCGACTCATGCAGCCAGGTTTCGATCGCACGCACGCGGCTCAGGCCGTGCGGCAGGTGGCCGAAGAGCTGCTGTGCCACGCGGCTCATGACGTCTGATTCGCAGTAACGGCTGGGCATCAGGTAACGCAGCACGTCGTCTGGAACCGATGTCACGGGTGACTCGTCAAGATGCAGCGGCACCGTCATGGGGGTGAGCTCAATCTTGGCGTGGTAGTTGACCGACAGCACGCCCTTGGGCGCGTCAAGCCGCACAAAGCGGTTGCCATTGCGCTCGTCCGAATGCGTACGCACCTTCATGCTGGGCGTGATGGTCAGGCGCTCTTCAAGAATGGTGTGGCCTTCATGAAAAGCGGCTTCGATATGGAACAAAAAGTGCGCCGGATGGGTGACTTCATAGTCAAGCAACAGGTCAACAGTGGCGGTATGCATAGGTTCTTAAAAGTGGGTCAAAACAAAAATGGCAGTCATTGACTGCCACCGGAGAAACATGAGCAACTAAAGCGGCGTGCGTCGCTCGGGCGATCTGCCGTCGGTCGGCGTAAACCAGTTCTTGCAGGTCACAAACACGATGTGCGCCGCGCGTTCCATCACGTCCTTGGCCTGCGTTTTACGGGTGCTTCGTGCCTTCAGGCGATTGACAAGCAAAAGCTCGGCAATGCCGGCCTTGATCTTGTCAGGCGCATATGACGCGGGCAGGGTTGGCAGCCTCGCTGAAAACAGGCGCTGGCGCAGTCGCGCAGCCAACCCGGGGTTGCCCACAGACACAATCTGTCTGCCTTCAGGCGCGTGCATTTATTTCAGCACTTTTCTCGCGGCGCCCACACCCAGTGCGGCCAGCACGATGAACACGACGGCCAGGATCAGGAACAGACCGAAGAGGATTTTGGCGATGCCGGCAGAACCGGCAGCAATGCCGCCAAAACCGAGGGCAGCAGCAACGAGAGAGATAAGCGCAAAAATGATGGCGTACTTGAGCATCAATGACTCCTTGGTGGCACAGACGGATGACCGTGCACAGTTGGGTTGATATGCATTGATACTAAAAGCCGGCCAGCGCCGGCCAAATCAGTAGCCCCCGCTTCCCCCTGTAGGACAAGGGCGGTGCGACTGGCTCCGCAACTACTTTTTGAACAGCTTGCCCAGGCCCTCGCTGAGTTTGCTGCCCAGGTTGGCGCCTGCGCCCGTACCCACGCCGGGCATCAGGGCCGTACCTATTGCGGCTCCCACCATTGCACCGCGTGAAAGGGTCACCTCGGGTGCCTCAAGCGTGCCGCTGACCACCAGCGGCACGGCCACCGCGCCGCCCAGTTTGCTCTCGCCAGAGAGGTTCACACTGATGTGGCCGGTCAGCGCCTTTGCTGCCGACACTGCCACATTGCCCGTCGCACTGAGCGCGCCTGATGTCGCCACCAGATTGCTGAGCTGTGCCGCACGCCCGTTGGTGGCGATGTGCCCGGCCAGCGTCTGCAACTCCGTCTGCCCGCCACGGCTCAGGCCGACGGTCTTGACGGCTTTGGCCAGGTCAATCCCGTGAACGATCGCGCCGCGCACGGTGAAGGTCGTCTGGGTCTGCAGTGCATCGACCAATGCTGCAGTGGTCGCAGCGCGTGCATGGAGTGTGGTGTTGGCTTCGAGCTTGCCGCTCAGGGGTTTGTTGGGCACAGTCAGGGCCGAGACCTCGACATCGCGTGTTTCGAGTTTGCCCTGCACCACCAGTTCGGGGCCGGCTTTCCCGACATTACGCTCCAGGCCCAGCTTGCCGTTAATCCTGCCGCCACCTGCGTTGACCTGCAGGTCCCACTGGTCTGACGTGCTGTCTGCAGTGGCTCGCGGCTCGCGCTTGAGCTCTGCCGTCAGGCCCTGCAGGTTGCCGCGTATCAGCTTGAGGCTGGCGCTGTCGGGCAGCGCATCTGCGCCCAGCCTGGCCTCGCCTTCAACAGCCGTGCTGGTGCCCGCGTTGCTGACCCAGGTCACATCGTCAAGAATCGTGCGGCGCGGCAGCCAGGTCAGTTCGTCTGCAGGGGTCGTGGCTGCAGTTGTGGCCGGGGCCAGCTTCTGCGCAGTGGCCGGCGTTGCAGGTGTTGATGTGGGAACCGCAGGCGCAGGCTGGCCAGCCGCGGCGACCTGTTTCTTTTTCTGCAGCGCCAGCAATATCGCATCTATGCCCCGTTGCGGCAGCACGGCCTTGCGAATGATGAGCGTGGCCACCGAGAGTTCACCGCGCAGCAGCGCCTGCCATTGCGGGCGCACTTCCAGCCGCTCAAGCGTGACCGGGGGCTGGCTTTGCACCGTCAGGCCGCCAAAGGCCACGGCGGGCAGCGGCCACACGTCAACCGTTATGCTGCCGACGACAACCGGCACACCGAGTGCAGCGCCGGCCTCGCGTTCAACACGTTGCCTGAAATCGTCGGAGCCAACCCAGCGGTGCAGCGCAAAGATCACGGCTGCAAGCAGCAGCACCAGTGCCAGCAAGGCCGCGAGCAGCCATTTGAAATATCGTGCCATCCGGCCATTGTGGCAAAACGCAGCCTGTCCGCAAGGTGCCTGCACGAACAGCTGTGAGCGGCTAGCATCACGTGCTGGCCGTCTTCTTTTTTCAGGCGGCCTGTGCAACCCATAACGATCAAGGACAAACCATGAAGCTTTATTACTCCCCCGGCGCCTGTTCACTTTCCCCGCACATCACGCTGCATGAGTCCGGCCTGAAGTTTGAACACCTGGCCGCGCCTACCAAGACCCACAAGCTCGACGACGGCACTGATTACTACACCATCAACCCGCTGGGTTATGTGCCCCTGCTGGAGCTGGACGACGGCACCCGCCTGCGCGAGGGCCCGGCCATCGTTCAATACATCGCCGACCAGGTGCCGGAGAAAAAGCTGGCCCCGCCAAACGGCACGATTGCCCGCGCGCAACTGCAGTCATGGCTCAACTTCATAGGCACCGAGCTGCACAAGGGCTTTGGCCCGCTATTCAACCCGGCCACGCCTGAAGAGTTCAAGAAGATCACGGCCGACAAGCTGCTGTCGCGCCTGAAGTGGGTTGACGGCGAACTGGCCGGCAAGCAGTACCTGATGGGCGACTTCAGCGTGGCCGATCCTTACCTCTTCACGGTCACCGGCTGGGCACCGCGTGTGGGTGTGGACATCACGGGTTTTGCCAACATCACCGCTTTCCGCGAGCGCATGATGGCCCGCCCGGCCGTGCAGGCCGCGCTCAGGCATGAAGGTTTGCTGAAGTAAGCGCCTGAATTCCGCTCTGGCCTGTCATCCCGGGCTTGACCCGGGATCCATGACCCCACACCCGGTCAAGCCGACTCGGGGCCATGGGTTGCGGATCAGGTCTGCAATGACAGCCAGGAAGCTGTTTTTAACGTATACAGCAAAAAATTAACGTGTACGTTAAAAAGAGCCTGTTCAGACCATTCCCAGCTCGTCCAGCGCCTTCAAAAAGCTCCAAAAAGGCCGAAAAAAGGCCGAAAAAAGGCCATTTTCAGGCATCAAATCGGCTGCAGGCCAATGAAGACGCGCGTGAGCAGCTACTAAATAGATAGCAATGGAGCTCGCAATCCGGGTTCGACGCGGTATCCATGGGTTCGCGCCCGGCTGAAACGATTCGGGCTCATGGTTGCGGATCGAGACCGCCATGACAGCCAGGAGGTCCAGCCAGACGGCCCCGGCCTTTCCTGCTGACACAAATCCAGCAGTCTGTCTTGCACAGGTTTTTTCTGCTTGCGCCAAACTTTGGCCCTGATTGATTCAGAACAAGCTCCCGAGTCCCAGACCAGCGACCATCGCAACAACCCAAAAAAACGGAAAGCCTCCTTTCATGCCCAATCTCTTCGAACCCAACAAAGCCGGCGACCTTGATCTTGCCAACCGCATCGTCATGGCGCCGCTCACGCGCAACCGCTCACCGAACGCCATTCCGCCCGACATCGCCCAGACCTATTACGCGCAACGCGCCAGCGCCGGCCTGCTGATCACAGAGGCAACCGCCATCAGCCACCAGGGCCAGGGTTATGCCGACGTGCCGGGTCTTTACGGCACCGAGCAGCTCGACAGCTGGAAAAAAGTCACCCATGCCGTGCACGAGGCCGGGGGCAAGATCGTGGTGCAGCTTTGGCATGTGGGCCGTGTCTCGCATACCGAACTGCAACCCGACGGCGGCAAGCCGGTGGCGCCGTCGGCCATCACGGCCAAAACCAAAACCGTGCTGATCAAGGATGGCAAGGCCGTGTTTGTCGAGACCTCGGAGCCGCGTGCCCTGAAGCTTGAAGAACTGCCAGGCATCGTGCACACCTACCAGGCCGCTGCGCGCAACGCAGTCGACACGGCCGGGTTTGATGGCGTTGAAATTCACGGCGCCAACGGCTACCTGCTGGACCAGTTCCTGCGCAGCAACTCGAACAAGCGCACCGACGACTACGGCGGCAGCATCGAAAACCGCGCCCGCCTGCTCCTTGAGGTAACGCGCGCCGTGACGGATGCGATCGGAGGCGGCCGCACCGGCATACGCCTGTCGCCCGTCACGCCTGCCAACGACGCCTACGACGCTGATCCGCAGCCGCTGTTTGAATACGTGGTCAAGCATCTCGCCACCATGAACCTGGCCTACATCCACATCATCGAAGGCGCGACCGGCGGCCCGCGCGAAATTGCCGACCGGCCGTTCGACTACAAGGCCCTGAAGGCGGCCTACCGCACCGCTGGCGGCAAGGGCGCATGGATGGTCAACAACGGCTACGACAAGGCACTAGCTGAAAAAGCCGTAGCCGACGGCGCGGACCTGGTCGCTTTCGGCGTGCCCTTCCTGGCCAACCCCGATCTGCCGGCGCGCCTGAAAGCCGGGGCGGCGCTCAACGCGCCGGACAAGAGCACTTTCTATGGCGGTGGCGCCAAAGGCTATACCGACTACCCGACGATGGCGTGACGCCTCTCGGTGTTTGAGGGCCCCAGCCCTATGGGTGCCGGGGCATTCAACACAATGCGCGAGAACAGCCTGTCATAGCAGGGGTCCTGCACGCCGCCAGCTTTGAGGGGGTCGCGGTTGGCGCCAAAGGCGGCGTCGAGTTCAAACCAGTCTGCCGCGTCCAGCCCCTTGTCAGCTGCGGGCAGGATGACTGCTTCTTCCAGCCGCATATGCTCAAGATAAAAGGTGACGTACTGGCGCGCCGCTTCTTCGAACGCCGGCCGGCGTGCATCGCCCAGAAGCTCCCAGGCCAGCAGCAGGTGCTGCAGGTCACGAACGGCGATTTCCCCGTTCATGTGCTCACGCTCAAGCCGCTCGACCGTCGCCATGGTTTCTGGCGCCACGCGCACAACTTTCGGAAACAACAGGTCTGACTCTTTGGGGTGGTGCTGCTTCTCCGGAAACTCGTCGATATAAAACAGCATGGCGCGCAGCACATCAAAAAACGTGTCGTGCTCATCCCCTGGACCGCGCGTCATCAGCATGAGCATGGACCTCAGCATCGCCGAAAGGGATGCATGCTCATCACGAATGATGGTCAGGGTAGCGTGGGACATGGCGGACTCCGGCAAAGTAGATGCGCAAGCATCCCACGCTGCGCCCCTGCACGTCTTGATGCAGGTCAAGATTCCGCCTCGGAGCCTATCGGACTTAGGGCGTCGAAAGCGGCGAAAAATAGACCGCTGCGGTCGATTTGCAGCCGATGCTCCCTAAGTCCGATAGGCTCCTAGAACTCCGTGTGCAGACGCACACTGAACACCTGCACAGGGCCCCGGTCGCGGTTGTAGCCCGGGTTGGTAATGTGCTGCAAGCCCAGGCTCAGGGCCGTTTGCAGTTTGCCTGCGCGCAGGGGCCATTCAGGCAGTGCCCAGCGGTAATAGGTTTCAAGGATGCGCTCGTTGCCGTAGTTGAGCCTGCCATCGCCAAGAAAGGCACCCTGGCCACCGGCGGCGAGATAGTTACGGTGGCCCGCTGACAAGCCATTGACCGCATAGGCCACACCCACGCGGTCCTGCTGGCGGCCCCATGCCTTGCCGGTGAACTGGCCGCCCGCTGAAAGCTGGCGGTCGATTTCTGTAAAAGCATAGGTTTCAAGATTGCCGCTGTTGCTGCTGGCGCGAACAAAAAGGCCTGCATCATCACCCAGCGGCGCCTCCAGCGTTGCGCCCCAGCCGGTCTTGGTCTGCGCGCGGCGAACCAGCGACACATCCGGAACGCCACCCAGTGCAAGTGCATCGCTGAAGCTGCCCGCAATGATGCGGTTGCGAAACAGCAGCAGCCGGCCGCGCATGGGGCCTGCCGGCAGCGTGACCGGCAGGTTGCCGTCAAGCTCAATCTGGTCGCCGTACTGGCGCGCGAGACTGCGGTCCAGCGGCAGGCCATTGCTTTCCCTCGGCTGCATGGCGCGGCCAGCGCGTATGGACCATGCCGGCGTACGGTATTCGATGATGGCGCCCGTGGTGTAGCCGCGTGCATCGGCCGGGTAGTCCCACGCGCCATGCGTCATGAACGACCAGTTCAGGAACTGCTCGCGCGGGTCTTTGGCGTAGGGGTTGTTGTCGAAATAGTCGAGCAGCGAGAACGAGCCCGCGGTGATGGTCCAGCGCGTGGTGCCATAGTTGCCGCCCAGCTCATTGAAGTCAGCCTCTACTCTTTCGGCTTCGCTGCCCACATCAAAACGCTGCTGGATGAACAGGCGGCCAATGTATTTTTTAAGCGTCGTTGCGCTGCCGCGTT
>CBDDGX010000030.1:0-582338 GCA_965228025.1 Polaromonas sp.
CGGCCTGCTGCGTGACCCGCTGCACATCCAGGTCACACCGCGCAACACCACAGTCCAGCGCATCACGCAGACCATTCACCCGGTTGGCCGCGGCAAGAAAAAAGCCCTGCTGACGCACATCATCAATGAACACAACTGGAGCCAGGTGCTGGTCTTCACGCGTACCAAGTTCGGCGCCAACAACGTGGCCGAGCATTTGACCAAAAACGGCATCGAGGCCATGGCACTGCACGGCAACAAGAGCCAGACCGCCCGCACCCAGGCGCTGCAGGGTTTCAAGGACGGCACCATCCGCGCGCTGGTCGCCACCGACATCGCTGCACGCGGTATCGACATCGACGAACTGCCACACGTCGTGAACTACGAGATCCCCAACGTCAGCGAAGACTACGTTCACCGCATCGGCCGTACCGGCCGCGCCGGCAACAGCGGCGAAGCTGTCAGCCTGGTCTGTCTGGATGAAGAAGGCTTCATGCAGGACATCGAGCGCTTTACCAAACAGAACATCGAAAAAGTCATAGTCCCCGGTTTTGAAGCGGAAGCCGGCGAACGCGCCGAACCATTGGCCATGGGCCGCCAGACCATCTGGGGCGGCCTGGGCAAACCGCCAAGCCGCGAAGTCATGCAGGCAGCTGCCAAGGCAGCCCGCAGCGAAATGATGCAGCGCATCCGCGACACCAAGGGTTCACAACCTGCGCGTGGCGCGGGCGGTGGCAATGGCGGCAGCAACGGTGGTGGGGGCCGTGGTCGCGGTCCTGCCGGCGGCGGCAATGGTGCAGGTAACGGTGCTTCCAATGGCGCACGCACGGGTGCAGGCAATGGCAACGGCGGCGGTGGCAACGGTTTTGGCCGTGGCCCGCGTACCCCAAACCCTGGCCAGCCACGCCAGAACTCAGGCTACGGCCAGCAGCCGGCGCAGGCACGTGCACCACGCCAGCGCGGTGACGAGCAGCCACGCGCACCACGTGACCCGTTCGCCGAGCCACGCAACGACTTTGACGATCGCCAGCCTACCAGCCACGTGTCGTCAGGCTTTCCTTCCTCAGGCCAGCCCGCAGGCGGCAATCGCGGCGGCTTCCGGGGCGGTCGCTCTGGCGGCGGGGGTGGTGGCGGGGGTGGAAACCGCGGCGGTAACGGCGGCCCACGCCGTTCGGGCGGCGGGTTCTCCGGCCGTTAAACGCACCTCGCAACAATCAAAAAAAGGCCCTTGAAGGGCCTTTTTTTCGTCTCGCGGCAGCCCTCAATCAAGCCCGCAAAAACAGCGTGACCAGAGGGTCAGGCCCCACCTGCCGGCTCCAGTGGCCATGCACCGCTGCATCAAAGGTTGCGCCGTCGGGAAGATGGTCGGCAGAATAAAAATGCTCGCCGGGTTTGAAGACGCGGGACACACCGCCCTGCAGGCCAATCTCCATCTGGCCGCCGAGTATGAACACCCACTGCGGCGCACCGGTGCAATGAAAGGTGCTGCGAAAGCCCACCGGGCTGTGGCGCAACTGGTAGCCGCCGGAAGGCATCAGCGCCGACAGCATGGATTGCGGGTTTCCCTCGCCCAGTTCGACCTCTTCCTCGCGGAATCTGGCGCGGCCATCGGTATCGGTAAAAAGGATGACTTTGGCGAAAGCTGTCATGGTGGGTCCGGAAAATAAAAGATGGCAAAACCTGGCCAGAAAATTCAGGAAGCGTTGCCGGCTTGATGCAGGCCGGCCAGCACCGCAGCGACGATGTCCTCAGGCCGCTCACCGACATCAAAGTCTTGAACATTTTCGTCAAGACCGGGGGGCTCCAGGGTAGCGAGCTGGCTGGCCAGCAGCGACGGCGGCATGAAGTGGCCAGTTCGGGCAGCCATGCGCGCCGCCAGCAAGGCCTGATCGCCGTGCAGGTACACCAGGCGCAGGCCCGGTGCGCCGCTGCGCAGGATATCGCGGTAGGCGCGCTTGAGGGCGGAACACGACAGCACCAGGCCCTGCCCTGCGGCCTGCGCCTGGCGCAGGCGTTCGGCCAGCGTCAACAACCAGCCCTCGCGGTCTTCGTCGTTCAGGGCTACGCCGGCGGCCATGCGCGCCACGTTGCGTTCGGGATGCAGCACATCGCCTTCCAGAAAGGGCAGCTTCAGCGCCTCAGCCAGTTGCTCGCCCACGGTGCTTTTGCCGCAGCCGCTGACACCCATGACCACAAAAATATCGGAATCCATCAGAGCCTATTTTGCCTCGAACACGAACACGAACACGGGCTGCGCCTTCCCAGGCGGACGCGTGCCTGAAATGCGTTCAGGCGGCGGCTGTCGGCTTTCATGGGTGCTTCGCTGGAACGGGGTGAGCGCCTGTGGACGGTTTGTTGCTACGGACGGGACGTACGGACGATGGCGTCTGGACGTTTATGCAGGTCGGGCAAAAGCTCGAGTCCCAATCCCGGTTTGTCATTGAGGCTGACCATGCCGTTACTGACGACCGGCAACTCGGTGACGAGCTCCTTGTACCAGCCGGTAAAAAACGCACGAACGCTTTCCTGGATGAGCGCATTCGGCGCATGCAGCGAGAGGTGGGTGGAGGCCGCCCAGACCACGGGGCCTGTGCAGTCATGGGGTGCCACCGGCAATTGCCAGGCATCGGCCATCGCGGCGATTTTGCGTGCTTCAGTCAATCCACCGCACCAGCTCAGATCAAGCATGGCGACGCCGGCTACGCCTGTTTCAAGGTAGTCCTTGAAACCCCACTTGTAGCTCAGGGTTTCGCTGGCGCAGATCAGTGCGTCACAGTCCTTCGAATATTGCTTCAGCAAATCCAGGGAATCCATGCGGATCGCATCTTCGTGCCAGAAAGTGTCGAAGGGCTTGAGCGCGCGGGCGATTTTCTGTGCCATCGGGAGCCGCCACAGGCTGTGAAACTCAACCATGATGTCCATCCTGGCGCCAACTGCCTTGCGGATTTTGCGAAATGGTTCCAGCGCGATGTCCAGGTCTTCGCCGCTGATGTACTGGCCATGGCTCTTTTCGGCGGCCGGGTCAAAAGGCCATATCTTCATGGCGGTGATGCCTTCGGACAGCAACGATTCCGCCAGCTCATCAGCATGGTGCAAAAATCCCTGCAGGTCTTCGTAAGGACCGTTATTGCCCGCCAGCCCCCAGTTGGCACTGGTCTGGTTGGTGGCGCTGCGAATGTACTGGTAACCCGCACAGGTGTTGTAGATGCGGATGCTGTCGCGGCTCTTGCCGCCCAAAGCCGTGTGTACCGGCATGTTGGCCGCTTTGCCAAAGATGTCCCACAGCGCAATATCGACAGCCGAGTTGCCGCGCGTCTCGACGCCGGAACCACGCCAGCCGAGGTAACCGGTGATGTCGCGGTTGCGTGCCTCGATCTGCAGCGGGTCGGTGCCCAGCAGTTTGGGCGCCACCCATTCGTGCAGGTAGGCCTCGACCGCAGCCGCACCCATGAAGGTCTCGCCCAGGCCGGTCAGGCCCTCGTTGGTGTGGATGCGCACCCAGATGATGTTGGGAAACTCGCCCAGGCGAATCGTCTCGATCTTGGTGATCTTCAAAATCAGCTCCATAAAGAAGGGCCGCGAGAGTCTCCCCTTGCGGCCCGGTTCATATCAAGTATCAGTCGTTCAACCGCCGCGCGCCTTTTTGAGCGCGTCCAGCACGATGGTCACCGGCTCGGCGCCGATGATGGGCACGTTCTTGTCATAAACCGGCTTGACCTTGTCGAACATGCGTTTTTGTTCGGCAGACGTCACTTCATTGACCGTCATCGTCTTCTTCAGGTTGGCCAGCGACTTTTCATTGAGGGTGCGGTTGGCGACGCGCTCCACCTTCTGGCCTTCGATCGCAGCCTCACGCAGCGCGGCCTGCTCTTGCGGATTGAGCTGGTCCCAGAGCTTCTTGCTGTAGAGAATCAGGAAAGGCGTATAGGCGTGGCGGGTGACGCTCAGGTATTTCTGCACCTCGCTGAATTTTGACGTCTCGATGGTGACGAAGGGGTTCTCCTGGCCATCGATGGTCTTGGTTTCCAGCGCGGTAAACACCTCGCCAAAGTTCATCGGCACGGCATTGGTGCCCAGCGTCTTGAAGGTGTCCAGAAAGATGTTGTTCTGCATGACGCGAACCTTCACGCCTTCAAAATCCTCGGCCCTGGCGACCGGGCGCTTGTTGTTGGTCAGGTTGCGGAAGCCGTTTTCCCAGTAGGCCAGGTTGACGAGGCCAGCTTCTTCCAGCTTCTTGTTGAAGTAGGCGCCGGCTGGGCCGTCCAGTACGGCATCGGCCTCCTTCTCGTTGGCGAACAGGAAAGGCAGATCAAAGACACCAAGTTCCTTGATGATGCCGACCAGCGGGGAACTGGAAGTGCAGACCATCTCCTGGGTGCCAGCGCGCAGGGCCTGGGTGGCCTGCAGGTCGCCGCCGGCCGAGCCGTTCCAGAAGGCGTTGATTTTCATCTTGCCGCCGGTCCTGGCCGCCAGCACTTCCTGCATCCTCTTGAAGCCGAGGCCGACCGGGTGGTCTTCAGCCACGCCGTTGGTGAACTTGATGGTGCGGTCAGCGTACTGTGCGAATGCGGCACTGCTGAACAGCAGCGTGGCACCGGCCAGGGCAGTGACGGCGGCGGATACGAGGGTTCTTCGCTTGAACATGGTTGTCTCCAAAAAAATAGTTATTGCACGGTCAACGGAAAGGAAAGGTCGTCAATGCATCCACCACTGGAGCGGCACCGTGACGATCTGGGGGAAAAGTACCAGCAGGAACAACACGGCCAGTTGAGCCAGCAGGAAAGGCAGTACGCCCTTGAAGGCGTCGTCCATCGTGATCCTGGCTACGCCGCACACCACATTGAGTACGGTGCCGACAGGGGGTGTGATGAGGCCGATGGCGTTATTCATGATGAACATCACGCCAAAATACACCGGATCGATGCCGGCCTTGAGCACCACCGGCATCAGCACCGGCGTGAGGATCAGGACGGTGGGCGTGAAGTCGAGCGCTGTGCCCACCACCACGATCAGCACCATCATGATGAACATCAACAGCATCTTGTTGCCCATGAAGGGCTCCAGCATGTTGGCGACTTCCGTCGGTATGTTGGCCACGGTGATCAGCCAGGCGCTGACCATGGCGGCCGCCACCAGGAACATCACCACCGCGGTGGTCTTGCCAGCGGCGAGCACCAGGCCATACATCTCCGACCATTTGAGCTCGCGATAGACAAACATCCCGACCACAAAGCTGTAGACCGCGGCGACCACGGCTGCCTCGGTCGGGGTGAATACGCCCATCTTCATGCCGCCTATGATGAGCACCGGCAAGGCCAACGCCAGGCTGCCACGCCAGGTGATGACCAGCCGCTCAGATAGCCCGAGCCTGGTCGCGGGCTGCACTTTTTCCTTCTTGGCGACCCACCACCAGGTGAGCCCGATGGCGGCGCCCATCAGAATGCCCGGCACGATGCCGGCCAGGAAGAGCTTGGTGATGGAGACATTGCCCGCGACACCGAAGATGATCATGCCGATCGAGGGCGGGATGACTGGTGCAATGATGCCGCCGGAGGCGATCAGGCCCGCCGAGCGGTTGATGTTGTAGCCAGCCGCCCGCATCATGGGGATCAGCAACGCGGCCAGTGCAGCGGTGTCCGCCACGGCAGAACCGGACAGCGAGGCCATCACCACGGCGGCCAGCACAGTCACATAACCCAGGCCGCCGCGGAAGTGACCGACCCAGGCCATGGCCAGGTTGACGATGCGGCGGCTCAGCCCGCCGGCGTTCATGAATTCGCCAGCCAGCATGAAGAAGGGCACGGCCAGCAAAGGGAAGTTGTCAGCCCCGTCGACAAAGCGCTGGGCCAGGATCTGGCTATCCCAGGTCACCAGTCCGCTGGTGGCGGCCAAAAAACCCATGAGGCACAGGCCGCACACCAGCAAGGCATACGCGATCGGCATACCGATCCCCATGGCCGCCAGCAGGCTGACGATAAAGATCGTGACGGTCATGCTGAATAGCCCCCACGCTTGTCACTTCGTGTACTGCGCTGCCCCCCGAGGGGGCCGCCCCGCCTGCGGCCCGGCAAAGCCGGTTCCGCGTCTCGGACTTGCACTAACTCAACGGTCATGCGCAGGCATGAATCTGCGTGTTTTATGGCGGCGTTCACAGGCTGCCCTCTTTCAGCTGCTTTTCAGTGTCGGCCAAGCCTTCTGTTTCGATCACCTGCACCAGTTCGTCTTCACGGATCTTGCCGCTCACGATGCGGTAGAGCACACGCAGGTTCATGATGCCCATGACCACACCCACGATGTAACCAATGCCGTAAACCCAGATCATGGACATGCCAACCACCGGCGAGACATTGCTGACCTGCAGCGAGTGCATCTTGAAGGTGCCGACAAAAAACATCACGTTGCAGCCCAGCATCAGCAGCTCGCTGAGGAAGAGGCAAACCTTCTTGCCTCGAACCCCGAGGAATTTGACCAGGGTGTCCACGCCCAGGTGGCCGTTTTCACGCATGGCCACCATGGCGCCGATGTAGGTCAGCCAGATGAAGCAATAACGCGACATTTCGTCGGAGATATCGATGCCGGAATTGAAGCCATAGCGCAACACCACGTTGCCAAACACCATGACCACCATGGCCAGCATGCAGGCCACGATGAGAAATTCCATCAGCTTGAACAAGCCATCGATGGGTTTTTTGATCACGCTGTGCAAGTTTGTCTCCTGTTATTTTTGTATTGGTTCAGGCCATCTTGAGCATCGGGGCGGGCTGGTTAAGCCGCGGCAGCTTGCGCCGCGAGGCCAGCACTTCCTCGATGTCGTTACGGGCACCGTCAATCAGGCGCGTGATGGCTTTTTCCGCACGGTCAGCGTCATGCGCAATCACGGCATCCAGCACCTCGCGATGCAGGGGCAGGGAGTTCAGCGGACCGTCCTTGCGCCGGGTGGATATCTCGAAGCTGGTGCGCAGCAGCGCGCTGAGCGCCTTGCTCATCTGGACCAGCATCCGGTTACGCGAGGCGCGCAACAAGCCCTGATGAAACCGCAGGTCATATGTGACGTAATCACCGCCCTCTTCGACAGCCCGTTTCATGCCCGCGTACGCCAATTCGATTTCTGCGATGTCGTCCGCGGTGGCGCGCGCCGCGGCAAGCCGAAGGGCGGCCGGCTCGACCACGCGGCGCAAGTCCTGCAAATCCCGCAGGAACTCCCGCGTCAAACCCGCTTTTGACTGCCAGGCGATCACGTCGGGGTCAAACCAGTTCCAGTGCTCTTCCGACAGCACCCGCGTACCCACCTTGGGGCCCGTGGTGATGAGTCCCTTGGCGATCAGCGATTTGACAGCTTCCCTCACCACGGTGCGGCTCACGCCCAGTTCTTCTCCGAGCACGGGCTCGGGCGGGATCGATGCGCCGACCGCGTATCGCCCGGCAACAATCGCTTCGCCGAGATGATCGACCGTATTCCCGTGGACGTTTTTGATCATGGTTTCAGCCGCGCACAAAAAACGCGAAGGGCGGGTGCGGGCCTGGCAACAGAAAGGGTCTGCGGTCGGGACGAGGGAGTTGCTGCGATCATGGTTTTTACTAGGAGTGAAGCGCAATGGTATGACGATAATACGTTTACAAATTTAAGGACTTTCCCGAATGAGCAGCATCCCCAAGAAAAAACCTGCCCATGAGCTGCGCAGCCAGCAGTGGTTCGGCCGACAGGACAGGGACGGCTTCGCCTACCGCAGCTGGGTCAAGGGCAAGGGCGTTCCGCACGACCAGTTTGACGGCCGGCCGGTCATCGGCATCTGCAACACCTTCAGCGAACTGACCCCTTGCAACTCGCACTTCCGCACCCTGGCGGAGCAGGTCAAGATCGGCGTTTACGAAGCCGGCGGCTTCCCCCTGGAGTTCCCCGTCATGTCGCTGGGCGAAACCCTGCTCCGGCCGACAGCCATGCTCTACCGCAACCTGGCGAGCATGGACGTGGAAGAAAGCATCCGCGGCAACCCGATTGACGGCGTGGTGCTGCTCATGGGCTGCGACAAGACAACGCCTTCGCTGGTCATGGGTGCCGCCAGCGTGGACCTGCCAACGGTGGGTGTCAGCGGTGGCCCCATGCTCAGCGGCAAGTGGCGCGGGCAGGAACTGGGCTCGGGCACGGGCGTCTGGAGCATGAGCGAGCAGGTACGCGCAGGCACACTCAAGCTGGCAGACTTTTTTGAAGCCGAAAGCTGCATGCACCGCAGCCATGGGCACTGCATGACGATGGGCACAGCCAGCACCATGGCCAGCATGGTCGAGGCGCTTGGCATAGGCCTGCCGGGCAATGCTGCATACCCTGCTGTAGATGGCAGGCGCAATGTACTGGCCCGCATGGCGGGCCGTCGGGCAGTAGAGATGGTGCACGAGGACCTGCTGCTGTCGAAAATCCTCACGCGCGAAGCCTTTGAAAACGCCATCCACACGCTCGCGGCGATAGGCGGCTCCACCAATGCAGTGATTCACCTGATAGCCATGGCAGGCCGAATCGGCGTGAAGCTCACCATTGACGATTTTGACAAGCTGGCGAGCGAGTTGCCCTGCCTCGTCAACCTGCAGCCTTCCGGAAAGTTCCTGATGGAAGACTTCTGCTATGCCGGCGGCCTTCCCGTCGTGATGAAAGAAATAGCAAGCCACCTGCACCTCGGCGCCATCACTGCCAACGGGAAAATCGTCGGTGAAAACATCGCCGGTGCGCAGAACTACAACACTGAAGTCATCATGCCGCTTTCGGCCCCCTTCAAGGACAAGGCCGGCATTGCCGTCCTGCGCGGCAACCTTTCACCGCGCGGCGCCGTCATCAAGCCCAGCGCTGCAACGCCCGCCCTCATGGTGCACACCGGCCGTGCGGTGGTGTTTGAAAACATAGAGGATTTCCACGCCCGCATCGACGACGAGGACCTGGATGTGGATGAAAACTGCGTGATGGTCCTGAAGAACTGCGGCCCCAAGGGTTACCCGGGCATGGCGGAGGTGGGCAACATGCCGCTGCCGCCAAAAATACTGCGCAAGGGCATCACGGACATGGTGCGCATCAGCGACGCGCGCATGAGCGGCACGGCCTACGGCACGGTGGTGTTGCACACGGCACCTGAGGCCGCCGCAGGCGGGCCACTCGCGTTGGTGCAAAACGGCGACATGATTGAGCTCGACGTCCCCAGGCGCCGCCTGCACCTGCACGTGAGTGAGGAAGAACTCGAAAAGCGCAAGGCTGGCTGGACAGCACCGCAACCGCCGCTTTCATCCGGCTACTGGAAGCTGTATATCGACCACGTGCTGCAGGCAGACGAAGGCGTCGACCTGGATTTCCTGGTGGGCAAACGCGGCTCCTTTGTGCCGCGCGACAACCATTGAAGGACTGAAGTCGTGAAGCGTTTGCTGGCGCTGGACTGGGGAACATCTTCACTGCGCGGTGCCCTCCTGGATAAAGAAGGCCTGGCGCTTGAGGAGCGCAGTTTTCCGCGTGGCATCCTCACGGTTGCACCCGGCGGTTTCCCTGAAGTATTCAGCGCATGCTTTGGCGACTGGATGACAGGTGACACGCTGTGCCTGATATCCGGCATGGCCGGGAGCCGGCAAGGCTGGCGTGAAGCGGCCTACTGTCCCTGCCCGGCTGGCCTGGATGCAGTCGCCGTGAAGCTTGAATGGCTGGAGCCGGGCCGCATTGCCCTCGTGCCTGGGCTGAGCATTGAAACCAGCGGCGTGCCCGATGTGATGCGCGGCGAGGAAACCCAGGTCTTCGGCGCCCTGCAACTGCTCGACCTTGATGACGCACGCATTGTGTTGCCAGGCACACACAGCAAATGGGTCACGGTCGCAGGGCATTGCATCACCGATTTCTCGACCTGGATGACGGGCGAGTTTTATGCGTTGCTCAAGCAGCATTCGATTCTTGCCCGTACCCTGCCGGAAGGCGATGCGGTTCACGACAGCCATGCATTTGATGCCGGTGTAGCGCACGCGCTGGGTGGGGCTGGCCTGCTGCACACCGCCTTCACCACACGCACCCTCTCGCTTTTTGGCCGCATGGCGCCCGATGCCCTGCAATCCTATTTGTCCGGGCTGGTCATCGGCGAAGAATTGAAGTCGCAGCCGCTGCAGGGCGGCGACACCGTAGCGGTTGTGGGCGCCGACGCGCTCACTGCCCGCTATGCCCAGGCACTGACCCGGCGCGGCGTTAACGTCAAAAGAATAGGCGCAGACGCTGCATGGCTTGGCCTGCGCGCTATTGCAGACACCCTCCCCTAGAAAGTTCATGGCAATACACATGTCACCACATCAAAAACTCCTGCGCGCACTCGCCGTCCTTCCGCTGGTCGCGATATTGCGCGGTGTTGCGCCGGCTGAAGCGGTTGCGATTGGCGAGTCGCTCGTTTCAAACGGCTGGACCCTGATTGAAGTACCGCTGAATTCACCACAGCCTCTCGAAAGTATTGCGGCCCTCGCCGCTGCGTTCCCCGGGGCGATGGTTGGCGCGGGCACGGTGCTGACAGCGGCCGAAGTACGCGAGGTGCACGCTGCCGGCGGGCAGCTCATCGTGTCGCCGAACTTCAGCCCGCTGGTGGTGCACGAAGCCGTGCGGCTGGGCATGGCCTGCCTGCCGGGGGTGATGACGGCGAGCGAAGCATTCAGCGCGCTTGAGGCCGGCGCCTCGGGCCTGAAGCTCTTTCCCGCGGAAATGGCGACGCCCGCTGTCGTCAAGGCCCTGCGTACGGTGCTGCCCGCACAAACCATCGTCATGCCTGTGGGCGGCATCACCACAGCCAATATGCAGGCTTATGCCAGCGCGGGAGCCAGCGGCTTCGGCATTGGCTCTGCGCTGTACAGGCCCGGCATGTCGGCCAGCGACGTGGCTGCGCAGGCCGCAGCCTTCAAGGCCGCTTTCCATTCGGTGGCCGCATGAGCTGGCTGCCACAAGACGGCACCCGCGGCACTCTCGTCGGTCGCGCATGGATACCCTCAGTCGGCGGAAAGCCGGCAGGCCCCTCCGTGGTCGCACTGCGTACCGAAGGTGTTTTTGACTTGTCCGCACATGTCCCGACCATGAGCAGCCTGCTGGAGCTTCCCGACCCCGCGGCGGCCGTGAAGACCATGACCGGGCGTTTCATCGGCGACATTGCAGGCATCACACAGGGCAGCGTTCAGATGCTCGCACCCTGCGACCTCCAGGTCATCAAGGCTGCAGGCGTGACCTTCGCAGCCAGCCTGCTGGAACGTGTGATCGAGGAACAGGCCAAGGGCGACGCGGCCAGGGCCGAGTCAATCCGCAGCCGCGTAGTCGACCTGCTTGGCGGCTCGCTGGCCAGCATCGTTCCGGGGTCAGCCAAAGCTGCCGAGCTCAAGCAGGTACTGGTGCAACAGGGTTTGTGGTCGCAGTACCTTGAAGTCGGCATCGGCCCGGACGCTGAGGTGTTTACCAAAGCGCCCGTGTTGTCTGCCGTCGGGCCGGGTGCTGAAGTCGGCATCCACTCCGCTTCGGCGTGGAACAACCCGGAGCCCGAAATAGTCCTCGCCGTGAACAGCCGCGGCGACATAAAGGGCGCGGCCCTCGGAAACGACGTCAACCTGCGTGACGTCGAAGGCAGGAGCGCCCTGCTGCTGGGCAAAGCCAAGGACAACAACGCTTCCTGCGCCATCGGCCCTTTCCTGCGGCTTTTTGACAGCACTTATTCCATCGACGCCGTTCGGCGCTGTGTCGTCAGCCTGGAGGTCCAGGGCTCCGACGGCTTTGTGATGCGTGGTGAAAGTTCGATGTCGCAGATCAGCCGCGACCCGCTGGACCTGGTGCGCCAGACCGTGGGCGCACACCACCAGTATCCGGACGGCTTCATGCTGTTCCTGGGCACCATGTTCGCGCCTACGCAGGACAGGGGCGCTGCGGGCAGCGGCTTCACGCATCACAAAGGCGATGTCGTCCGCATCTCAAGCGACCTGCTGGGAAGCCTTGTCAACACGGTTAACACCAGCGAAGACATCGCGCCCTGGACTTTCGGGTTGCAGGCGTTCTTCAGCAACCTCAGCGCGCGCGGGCTGCTGAAACCCGACTGACGGCGGGCAGCGCTCCACAGAGGCCAACCTTGCCTCGGCCCTGCTGCCTCCAATGCCTAAAATCAGTGATGGCATCTTCCACTCACGCCCCTGCAAATACCAGAAAACTGGCCGTGGCTCCGGCGGCCACGCCGGCATCGCCCAACGGCCTTTTTGCAGACGAATCACACACATCGCGCTGCGCCTGGTGTCAGGCCAGCGATATCTACCGCAACTACCACGACAGCGAGTGGGGCTTTCCTGTCGATGACGAACGCAGGCTGTTTGAAAAAATTTGTCTTGAAGGTTTCCAGGCCGGCCTGAGCTGGCTGACCATCCTGAACAAGCGCGAAAACTTCCGCAAGGCATTTGCCAATTTCGAGGCAGAACAGGTTGCGAAGTTTGGCGATGCAGACATCAAGCGCCTGCTGGCCGATGCAGGCATAGTCCGCCACGCAGGCAAGATTGCATCTACCATCAACAACGCAAAGCGGGTCATTGAGTTGCGGAAGGAGTTCGGCACGCTGGGCGCCTTTGTCTGGCAACTGGAGCCGCTGGCCGCAGACCGGCCGGACCACATCACACATGAAACCGTCAGGGCCATGCCTTCTTCGGCTGCATCGACGGCGCTGTCCAAAGACCTGAAAAAGCGCGGTTGGACGTTTGTGGGCCCGACCACCATGTACGCCTTCATGCAGGCCATGGGCCTGGTCAACGACCACATTGAAGGCTGCGCCAGCCGCAAGAAGGCGCTTGCAGCGCGCAAGGCCTTCACACCTCCATCACCGGGCTGAATCCGCCATATGTAAAGTCGACTTTACATTTCGGCCACATCGTGGCCCAAATGCCGTCTTTTGACTATCCAAAACGGCAAAAAATCGGGTTTTCGACTGCCAAATCGGGCTGCAGACCAATGAATACGTGCGTGAGCAGCTATAAAAAACGTAGCAATTCCAGGTCTCCACACTGCAAACGCCGTTTGCTGACTCAGGCCTTGCGGTTGACCACCACGTTCACCGTGAAAAGCTGAAGCACGTCGCCCTTCTGGTTGCGCGTCTCGCAGCGCATCACGGCCATGCCGCGGTCAGGTTTTGAGCGCGATGGCGTCACGCTGACCACTTCGCTTTCAACCTGAAGCACATCACAAGGCCGGGTCGGCTTGGGCCATGAGAGTTCACCGCTCGCACCTATGATGCCGCCGGCCAGCGGCAGGCCGCCACCGACCAGGAGACGCATGGTAATCGCGGCGGTGTGCCAGCCGCTAGCGGCCAGGCCGCCGAACAGGGTCGCTTTCGCCACCTCATCGTCCAGATGAAATGGCTGCGGATCGAACTGCGTCGCAAAGGCCTTGATTTGCGCCTCGTCGATCAGGTGCTCCGCGCTCCTGAAGCGCATGCCGGGCTGCAGGTCATCCATATGGAGAAGTGCTAAGTCGCTCATGCTTGCAGCTCCCCTTTTACGCGGCGTAGGGTTCGCCAAGATAGGCGCCGTGCGGCAACGACAAGCCCTGCTTGACCTGCCTCGTCACGCCGTCAGCCAGCACCTCTGATGCGCCGGCTTCCAGTGCAGCCCAGGTCTGTTGCACGACAGAATCAGGCTGTGTTTTTTCGCCGGGCGCATCTTTGGCCATGTCGGTGTCCATGAAAGCCACGTGCAAGCCGACCACCTGTGTGCCTTGCGCTCGCAACTCGTTGCGCAGCCCGTTGGTCAATGACCACGCTGCAGACTTGGATGCGCTGTAAGTACCCACTGACGGAAAGCTGAGCCAGCTCAGCGCCGACAGCACGTTCACGATAGCACCACCACCGTTGGCAGCCAGCACGGGTGCAAAAGCCTGGCTCAATGCCCAGGGGCCGAAGAAGTTGGTTTCAAACTCCGCCCGTGCGGCGTCCACACCCGCACCCGACAGGAAACCGGACGAACGCGAAATGCCCGCATTGTTGATGAGCAGGGTGACATCACCGCAGGCCTTCACGGCCGCAGCAATCTGCGCCGCATCCGTGACATCCAGCGCGACCGGAATCACGCCCGGCAGCGAGATGCTGGCCGGGTCGCGCGCAGCGGCATAAACCTTTTTGGCACTGGCTGCGAGCGCCCCGCGTGCATAGGCCAGGCCGAGGCCGCGATTGGCGCCGGTGATAAAAATGACAGCGTCTTTGACAAGCATAAAAAGTCCTTCGTTTGAAATCAGGTCGCGTGAATCAGGTTGCATGTATGCGCCGCAGCAATGCGCTCGTTCTGACTGGCCATCCCACCCGGCCAAACCACGCACCACCGGCAATCGCACCCGCGATCACCACGCCATAAACAATGAGCGCCGCGCCTTGCGCTGCAAACACATGCCACAGGCCGCCACCCCAGCGAATCGCCAGCCAGCCGCCTATACCCGCCACCAGCAGGCGCGCGATGTTGCCGGCCACGGGCCACAGCAATCGTCCCGCGCCCTGCGACGCGAAGTACAGCACCAGCCCCACACCGAAAAACCCATACAGCGGGCCGACGGTGCGCAGGTACAGGGTGCCGGCTTCGATCATGGCCGGGTCGCTGCCAAAGAGCGACAGCCACGCACGCGGGAAGATTGAGGCCGCCAGGCCAATCCCGCCCGTCAGCACAAACGCCATCGCCGCGCCTATCCAGGTCGCCTTCAGCGCACGCTCATGCCGGCCCGCGCCCATGCAGGTACCAACCATGGCGACCAGCGGTGCACCCAGGCCAAAGACCAGCGGCACCAGCAGATATTCCAGCCGCGACGCCGTGCCGTAACCCGCAATCGCCGCCGTGCCAAAACCACCTGCCAGCGAAGTGGCAATGCCTATGGACAGGTTGGTGGCCAGACTTGAGACCGAGCCGAGCAGGCCCACGCGCAGGATGTCGCGAAACAGCGGCCAGCGCAGTTTGACCTTGCGCAGTGAAGGCTTGAGCAGGCTGCGGTCTGACCACAGGTAAGCCGCCAGCGCCAGAGTACCGGCCAGGTAATACAGCAGCAAGGCCACAGCACCGCCCGCAATGCCCATGGCCGGAATCGGCCCCCAGCCAAAAATCAGCAGGGGCGACAAGGGCACCAGAGCCACCACGCCGACCACCGTCACATTGGCCGGCACCGTCATGTTGCCGGTGCCGCGAATGACTGCTGCCAGCGAGTTGAACAGCCAGACCAGGATGGCTCCCGCAAACACCCAGTGCGAGTAGGTGACAGCAGCGGCCAGCGCCGCACCGCTGCCGCCCATCTCCGCATACAGCCATCGGCCACCCAGCAGCAGCACCAGCGAAAACGCCACCCCAAAACCAACGGCAATCACCATCGCGTGCAGCACCAGCGCATCGGCATCGCCACGCCGGCCTGCACCCAGGGCGCGTGCAATCGCAGAAGCTATGCCGCCGCCCATGGCACCTGCCGAGACCATCTGCATCAGCATGACGATGGGAAACACCAGCGCCATGCCTGCCAGCGCATCGGTGCCCAGCTTGCCGACAAAAAAGGTCTCAACCAGGCCCACTGCAGCCTGCGCCACCATCACCACGATGTTGGGCGCTGCCAGGCGCAGCAGGGTGCGGCCAATAGGCGCTTCGAGCAGCAGGCGTGTGCGTTCGTCCATGGAGGTGCTCACGCAGTCTTCAGGGCCGCGCGCTTGGGGTGCGCTTCGCGTATCGGCAGGTTGACCAGCGCCGCACCCGCTGCCAGCATGATGTCGATGTACCAGACCCAGTCATAACTGCCGGTGGCCTGGAAGATGTAGCCACCGAGGAAGGCGCCCATGAAACCGCCCACCTGGTGCGCCAGCATCACGATGCCGAACAGCATGGCCATATTCGACGTGCCAAACATCTTGGCCACCAGCCCTGCCGTGGGCGGAACGGTCGACAGAAAGGTGATGCCCATGACGGCTGCAAACACCAGCATGACAGCCGGCGTCTTGGGTGCCAGCAGAAAAACCAGCACCGCGATGCCGCGCGTGGCATACAGCAGCGCCAGCATGGACTTCATGCGCCAGCGGCCAACCGCCCAGCCCATGGCCAGGCTGCCAATGATGTTGAACAGACCGATGATGGCCAGCGCCCAGCCGCCGACGGCAGGTGACAGGCCGCAGGCCGCCACCACGCCGGGCAGGTGCGTGGCCAGGAAGGCCACATGGAACCCGCACACCAGAAAGCCCAGGCTCAAATAGATGTAGCTCGGCGTCGCCAGTGCCTGTTTGATGGCCTCACGCGCGGTGAGCGATTTGACGCCTGACGCCACCGCCGCGCTGGCCGCCGCAGCCTTTGAATTGCCCTTGAGGACCCATGCCGCCGGCAAGGCGAGCAGCACAATCACAGCCAGCCACTGCATGGCACTGGCCCAGCCGAAGGCGGCGATCAGGCCAATGGCGACCGGCGCCATCAGAAACTGCCCAAACGAGCCGCCCGCATTGACGATGCCTGTGGCGATGCCGCGTTTTTCAGGCGCGACCATGCGCGTTGCCGCAGCCATCAGCACCGATGTACCCGCCATGCCTGCACCGCCCGCAGCGACCACACCGATGGCAAAAATCAGGCCTGCGGTGGTGGTCATCAGCGGCGTGATGAAGGTGCCTATGGCGACAAGAATCAGGCCGGCAAAAATCACGCGGCCCGCACCTACGCGGTCGGCTATGACCCCGGCAAAGGGCTGGGTCAGCCCCCACCACAGCTGGCCGAAAGCAAACGCCAGGCTGATGCTGCCAACGCCCAATGCGGTAGACGTGTTGAGCGCCGACAGGAAGAGGCCCATGCTCTGCCGCACACCCATGGTCAGCGCGAATGCACCACCTGCGGCCAGCAATATCAGCCACATGGCGATGTTTCTTTTTTCGGTGGGTGCAGGGCTATTCATGATCGTTTTCCGATTCAGTGGGGAGTGGCGACAACAGCTCAAGCGAGTCGTTGATCAGGCCATGCAGTGCAAGCACGCGCTCGGTGCCCAGCAGTGCGTTCAGGCTGTCCTGCGCTACCTTCCAGCGGTGGCGCGCCTCTTCGCGTTTGGCGCGGCCCTGCTCAGTGATGCTGACGGTGCGGCTGCGGGCATCGCTGCCGGCTGAGACTTCGAGCCAGCCGGCATCGACCAGCGGCTTGAGGTTGCGCGTCAGGGTTGAAGCGCTGATCTTCAAGCCCTTCGCCAGTTCACCCGGCCGCAGGGGCCCCAGTTTGAGCACATAACTCAAGAGCGAATACTGAGTGGTCTTGAGCCCCGCCTTGGCCATTTCCAGGTCGTAATGGTGGGCCACACGACGCATCATCTGGCGCAGTCGCAGGTTGGTACAGCCCAGCGCCTTGAGTTCGGGCGGCGTGCCTGATGGCACCTTTTCAGCGGGCGTTTTTTGGCTTGCTTTGGCATTCATGTTTATATTGTAGCTACAACTATTGCATATGCAACATAATTTTATCTACAATACCGGTATGAGCACACACCACACCCCTGAAGACACACTGAACCAGTGGATTGCACAGGCCGCAGCTGTTCGCGAACGCATGCTGGCGGGCGGCGGCAAGCCCGGCCTGGCCAACCCGGCCGATGTCGTTGGCAAGACCGGTATGGAGACCATGCAGGCCATGCTGTCGGGCGCCATGCCCTACCCGCACATTGCAGAGACGCTTGATTTTTCACTCATTGAAGTGGCCGCCGGCAAGGCCGTCTTTCAGGGCACGCCCCAGCTAAAACATTACAACCCGCTGGGCACCGTGCACGGCGGCTGGTATGCCACACTGCTTGACTCAGCCGTCGGCTGCGCCATCCACACCATGATGCCGGTGGGCCGGGGTTACACCACCGCAGAACTCAGCGTGAACATCGTTCGCGCCGCTTCACACAAAAGCGGACCACTGCGCGCCATTGGCACAGTGATTCACTGCGGCAAACAGCTGGCGACGGCCGAAGGCCGCATCGTCGGGCCGGACGGCAAGCTGTATGCCCACGCGACAACGACATGCCTGGTGTTTGAGTTGCCGAAACAGGGCTAGCTTTGGTTTGGGGGCAGACCCCAGGCAGCACCGGGAAAGGGCCAAATCGCTACACTGCGCCAACACCCACCGAAAGCCCCGGCCATGAATCTGCTTGCCCCCCTTGCTTCTGTCCTTGCATGCATTGCCTTTCTCAGCGGCTGCGCCACACCCAGCCAGCAAAGCCTGGAAGCCCTGGTCGCCAGCCCAGACCGCAGCGCAGCAGACAGGCAAAACGACATACGCCGCAAACCGGTAGACATGCTGGCCTTCATCGCGCCACAACCCGGCATGGTGGCGCTAGACCTGAGCGCAGGCGGCGGTTACACCACCGAGCTGCTCGCACGCGCCATTGGCCCCACCGGCCGTGTGTATGGCCAGAATGTTCCGCGCGATGCCGCCAACCCGCCGCCCCGCCCTGCCGTGCCTGAAGGTGTAGTCGCCCCGTCGACCACAGTACCCGCGACACGCGCCCTCTCGGTCACCGCACCCGCGCGCCAGACCGTGGCTGATCGCGCTGCAAAGCCAGGGCTGTCACACATCGTTCCGGTCACACGTCGTTTTGAAGACCCGGTGCCGCCAGATGTCAAACCCGGCACGCTGGACCTCGCCACGCTGATGTTCAACTACCACGACCTGAGCTATCTGGGCGTAGACCGCGCCGCCATGAACAGGGCGGTGTTTGCTGCCCTCAAGCCGGGCGGCACCTACGTTCTTGCCGACCATTCCGGAAGGCCAGGCACCGGCATTTCAGAAGCAGGCACCTTGCACCGCATTGAAGAGGCCTTTTTGCGCCGCGAGATAGAAGCCGCCGGATTCAAACTGGCTGCCAGCGGCAACTTCCTGCGCAACCCGGCCGACCCACGCGACCGCAACATTCCAGAACCACCGCAGCCCAAAGACGAGTTTGTGCTGAAATTTGTCAAGCCTTAAACCACTCCACCATTCCACCACTCCAACATTCAACTACACGACCCACCATGCGACTCCTCCACACCATGCTCCGCGTCGGCGATCTTGATCGCTCCATCGACTTCTATACCAAGGTGCTCGGCATGCAACTGCTGCGCAAGTCCGAGAACGCCGAATACAAATACACGCTGGCCTTTGTCGGCTACGAAGGCAACCCGGCGCAGGCCGAGATCGAACTGACTTACAACTGGGGCACCGACAAGTACGAGATGGGTACGGCTTACGGTCACATCGCCCTTGGTGTGCCGGACGTTTATGCGGCCTGCGACAAGATCAAGGCGTCGGGTGGCAACGTCACGCGGGAGGCCGGGCCCGTCAAGGGCGGGGCGACGGTGATTGCGTTTGTGACCGACCCCGATGGCTACAAGATCGAACTTGTGCAGCGCGCTGAAGGTGGTTCTGGCGCGGGCCTGCGTTAAACAGCTTCCATCATGTGCCGCCCCCTTCGCACTCACGCTGTTGAAGCAATGCTTGCCTGCACTGCGATGGGTGCGATGGCGCAGCCGGTCGCCGTCATCAGCGGGCCCGTTTTGCGCGCAGCCTACATCTCCACCAACGCCGCGCAAGCGGTGCTTGACCCGCAAAGCGGTGAGTTTCGTGGCGTGTCTGCAGACGTCGCACGTGATCTGGGCCAGCGCCTGAAAAAAGCTGTAGAAATTCTTCCTCAGGCCACCGCAGCAGACGTGATCAGCGCGGTGCAAAAAGGCGATGCCGACATCGGTTTTGTCGCGCCCAACCCGGCGCGCATGGTACTGGCTTATTCACAGACCTACATGCTGGTGCAGCAGAGCTTTCTGGTCCGCGAAGGCAGCAGCATCAAAAGCACTGCAGACCTTGACCTTGCTGGCCAGGTTCTGGGCGCCAACACCGGTGATTCAGTGGGCACTTATATCAAGGGCAACTTCAAGCGCGCCCAGCTGCTTGAAAGCCCCGACTACACCATGAACGAGGCGGTGCGCTGGCTGGCTGATGGCAAGGTCATCGCATTTGGCGGCAACCGCCAGCGGCTGGGCATGGCTACAAGCATCGACAAAAACATTGGCCTGCGTTTGCTGCCCGACAACCTGTATGCCGTGCCGCAGGCCATCGCTGTGGCCCCTGGCAACCCTGCCCTGCTGGCGTTTGTGAACAGCGCGCTGGACGAGATGCGTGCCTCCGGCTTTCTGGACGCCGCCGTCAAACGCGGCGGCATCGAAGGTGTGGGCGTTGCGCCTGCAAGCCCGCAACCTTCACGTTAGCCCAGCGCGTTCAGCGGAATCTTCAGGTAACTCACGCCGTTAGCCTCGGCTGGCGGCATTTCACCCGCACGGATGTTGACCTGTATTGACGGCAGGATCAGCGTGGGCATGCCCAGTGTGGCGTCACGCGCCGCACGCATGGCCACAAAATCGCTTTCACTGATGCCGTCATGCACGTGGATGTTTTTGGCCGCCTGCTCGCCCACGGTGGTCTGCCACTGCGGCCCGCGTGATTCAGGCGGGTAGTCGTGGCACACAAACACTTTTGTCTCGGGCGGCAGGGTCAGCAGCCTGCGTATGGACCTGAACAGCATGTGCGCATCGCCACCGGGAAAGTCGGCCCGCGCCGTACCGACATCGGGCATGAACAGCGTGTCGCCCACAAACAGCGAGTCACCCACCCGGTAGGCCATGTCGGCCGGTGTGTGGCCGGGCACCAGCAGCGCGGTCGCTTCGAAGTTGCCGATCATGAAGGTTTCACCGTCTGCAAACAGTTGGTCAAACTGGCTGCCGTCAGGCAGGAATGAACTCTCAAGATTAAAGATGGCCTTGAAGGTGGATTGCACCGTACGGATGTGGTCGCCGATGGCGATACGCCCGCCGACCTGCTCTTTGAGGTAGTGGGCCGCAGACAGGTGGTCGGCATGGGCGTGGGTTTCAAGAATCCAGTCCACCTGCAGGCCCTGCGCCCTCACGAAGGCCACTACCTTGTCGGCCGAGGCGGTACTGGTGCGGCCGGATTTCGGGTCGTAGTCCAGCACCGGGTCGATGATGGCGGCGCGCCTGGCCTGGGTGTCGGCCACCACATAGGTGACCGTCCACGTGGCCGGATCGAAAAATGCCTGCGTGGTGGGCATGGGGGCGGTCTGGGTATTCATGAGGGCTACCTTGTTTTTAAACTATCTTGACTTACATTATATAAATTAATATAATATTTTCAAGTTGATTGAAATCAATATTTTTAAAGGCTGATGCCATGACACCCGCAACTACAACTGTTATCGACACTGCACGCCTGCGCCGGGCAGCCGGCCATGCCGTGGGCGTGCTCAAGATGCTGGCCAACGAAGACCGGCTACTGCTTTTATGCCAATTGTCACAGGGTGAGCGTTGCGTGAGCGAACTTGAAGAACAACTGGGCATACGACAGCCTACCCTGTCGCAACAACTCGGCGTATTGCGCAACGAAGGTCTCGTCAACACCCGCCGCGATGGCAAGAACATTTATTACAGCGTGGCCAGCCCGGCGGCGCTGGACATCCTGGCGGTTCTCTACCGCCTTTACTGCCCTGAACCTGACTGAGGAACCCCATCATGACCATCAACTGGACTGCATTTACACCCTGGTCCGCCCTGCTGGGCGGCATGCTGATCGGGCTGGCCGCCGCGATGTTTGCGCTGCTCAATGGCCGCATCGCGGGCATCAGCGGTGTGCTGGGTGGCCTGCTCAAACCCATGCGCGGCGACATCGCCTGGCGCGCCGCGTTTGTGCTGGGGCTGGTGGGTGCGCCGCTGGTGTATGCCCTTTTTGCCGTGCTGCCGGCCGTGCAGATTGAGGCCGGCTACGTCGGGCTCATCGTTGCCGGCCTGCTGGTCGGGGTGGGCACACGCTACGGTTCAGGTTGCACCAGCGGCCACGGTGTGTGCGGGCTGTCGCGCATGTCGCCCCGCTCGCTGGCGGCCACCCTCACCTTCATGGCCGCCGGGTTTGCCACCGTGTTGGTGCTGCGTCATCTTCTGAAAATTTAAGGAAAACCCATCATGTTTGTACTGTCGTCTTTACTCGCAGGCCTGGTGTTCGGCCTGGGCCTCATCGTCTCCGGCATGGCGAACCCGGCCAAGGTTCTGGGCTTTCTGGACCTGGCGGGGCCATGGGACCCTTCACTCGCACTGGTGATGGGGGGTGCCATTTCGGTCGGCTTTTTTGCATTCCTGCTGGCCAGAAACCGCGCGCGCTCCATTCTTGGCGCTGAGATGAAGCTGCCCAACGCCCGGCACATCGACCGCCGCCTGGTGCTGGGCAGCGCTCTGTTCGGCATGGGCTGGGGCGTGGCGGGCTTTTGCCCCGGCCCCGGCCTTGTCGCGCTGGGCATGGGTGAAAGCAAGGCGCTGGTGTTTGTGGCTGCGATGCTGGCCGGCATGGCCGTGTTCGAGTTGATCGAGAAGCTGCGCAGCCCGCGCCGGCTTCAATCAGCCTGAGCGCGGATTCACCCATCATGGACACCCTGTCTTCAAGCTGGATGGCGGCAACGCTCACGGTGGCCATCCTGCTGGCATATGAGGTCACCCTGATGCTGGTACAGCGGCGCAGCCCACAGCGCCTTGCACGCTCGGCTCATGCCGGTCTGCGGGAGGAATGGCTGGCTGCGCTGTCGCAGCAGCCGGGTTCGGAAATCCTGGCGGTTCAGACGCTGCGCAACGCGCTGATGTCGGCCACCATGACCGCATCCACCGCCGCGCTGGCGCTGATAGGTGCCGTGACGCTCACCGCGCCTTCCGTCGGGGTGTTGGCCCACTTCAGCGTGCGCCTGGCACTTGAGCTCATGCTGATGACCATGCTGTTTGCCTCGCTGGTGTGCTCTGCGATGGCGGTGCGCTACTACAACCACGCCGGGTTCGTGGTCGCCATGCCCGTGGGCTCCGAAGAGCGCCAGCGCTGGGCTCCAACCGCTACGGTTTACCTGCGCCGCGCAGGCCTGCTTTACAGCTGGGGCCTGCGTCACCTGCTGATGGTGGCACCGGTTCTGGCGGCCATCGTCTACCCTCTGGCTGGCCCGGTGGCTGCGGTACTGGTGGTGCTGGCGCTGGCGGCGTTTGACCGCTTTCCGGGCTGAGGGCAGGCGATGCGCCCGCAACGATTCAGGGCCGGCGTGCCAGCAGGCTGATCAGCGCAGAGCGCCCGCTGTGCGCACTGCCTTCAGCCAGTTCGGCTTCGTGCGACTCAAGCCTCAGAATGTCCAGCCCGGAGAAAGCCTCGCGCAGCAAGGGCTCGGTATACAGATGCGAAGGCTCGGACGGCCCGCCGGTCTTGAAGGCCAGTTGCCCGAGGCTGTAACCCTGCAGCACCAGCAGGCCGCCGGGTTTGAGGCTTTGCACCATGCGGGCAAACAGGCGTGAGCGCATGTCCGGGTCGGCAAACTGGATAAAGATTGCCGCCACGCCGTCCAGGCTGGCAGTGGGCCAGGCGTAGCTGTCGCAATCGCTGACACTGAAGTTGACACTCACGCCGCGCGCTTTGGCAAAGTCACGGGCCTTGGCCACGCCCACTTCCGAAAAATCAAACGCATCGACCTGCAGGCCTTGCGATGCCAGCCAGACGCTGTTGCGCCCATCGCCATCGGCCACGCTGAGGACGTGCGCATTTTTGACCCAGAGGCCGGTGTGCTCACGCAGCCAGGTGTTGGGTTCGGATCCAAACAGGTGCCCTGCGGCAGAAAAGCGGTGGTTCCAGCGGTCCTGCTGGCTTGCAAATTCAGGCGGTAGGGCTTGAGGCATGAAGATCCCGGTCATTGGTGAGGCAGCTGGACTGGATGGACGCGACGCCACCAGCTTAGCGCAAGCGCTGCAAACCAAATGGCCTCACCTCCCGAAGAAGGCCAAACGCTATAAATTCAATAGCTGCTCACGCACGTATTTAAAGGGCTGCAGCCGTTTTAATGCCTAAAAACAGGCTTTTTCAGGCCATTTTGGGACTCTTTGGGCTGTTTTCGGCCGTCAGGTCTCAGTCCAAAAGTCATTTTTTAACGTAAACGTTAAATTTTTGCTGTATACGTTAAAATCGAACTCCATCACGCCGCAATCGGCTGCCTGACAAGCCTGCAGGCCTGGTGCGCCAGCGCCGTGATCTGCGCCCAGCCTCCCCGCGCCACTGCATCTGCCGGCGTCAGCCAGGACCCCCCCACACACACCACATTGGGCAGCGCCAGCAAATCAGGCGCGTTGGCCACCGTCACACCGCCCGTGGGGCAAAAGCGCACGTCACCAAAAGGCCCGTTCCAGGCCTTGAGCAGTGCCGCACCGCCAATCTGCATGGCGGGGAAGAACTTCAACTCGGTCAGGCCGTCTTCCTGCGCCATCATGACCTCGCTGCCGGTGGCCACGCCTGGCAACAGCGGCAGACCGGCATCGCGGCAGGCCTGACCGACGGCATGCGTGTAGCCGGGGCTGACGGCAAAGCGCGCACCCGCCATGGCGCAGGCTTGGGCATCAGAAGCGCTGCGAATCGTGCCCGCGCCGACCACGGCTTCAGGCACCTCGCGTGCGATGGCTTCAATGCAGGCCAGCGCCTGCGGTGTGCGCAAGGTGACCTCCAGCATGCGTATGCCGCCGGCAAGCAACGCGCGCGCCATGGGCACGGCGTGAGCCACATCGTTCAGCACAATCACCGGGATGACGGGGGCGTCCTGCATGATCTGCAGGGGTGTGAGCTTGCCGCTCACGTCCATGTTCATGTCCACGACAAAGCTCCTTTTTCTGCCATCAATGCACCGCGCCGCATGCCGGTGAAGAGTTCACGGCCCATGCCCACGGCATTCGCGTCGCGCAGGTCCTGCGGCATCACATCCGGCACGCGCGCCGCCCATTCGGCGTCACTTATCAGCACGTTGAGCTCGCCAGTCAGCGCATCCATCCGTACCACATCGCCATCACGCACCTTGGCCAGCGGGCCGCCTGCAGCAGCTTCAGGCGACACGTGAATGGCGGCAGGCACCTTGCCCGACGCGCCGCTCATGCGCCCGTCAGTCACCAGCGCCACCTTGAAGCCCTTGCCCTGCAAAACCGCCAGCGGCGGCGTGAGCTTGTGCAGCTCGGGCATGCCATTGGCCTGCGGGCCCTGCCAGCGCACCACACAAATCACATCGCGGTCCAGCTCGCCGGCGTTGAAGGCGACGTGCAGGGCTTCCTGTGACTCAAACACGCGAGCGGGGGCCTCGATCACATGGCGGTCATCAGGCACTGCAGAAACCTTGATCACGCTGCGGCCCAGGTTGCCAGTGAGCAGCTTGAGACCGCCGGTGGCGCTGAAAGGATTGGCCGCCGGGCGCACGATGGTGTCGTCTTTCGAATCGCCTGTGTCATGCCACGCCAGCGCTGCGTCCTGCAGCGAAGGTTCGCGTGTGTACTCACGTATGCCGCCCTGGCGTACCGTCAGCACATCGCCATGCATGAATCCGGCATCAAGCAGTTCGCGAATGATGAGGCCCGGGCCGCCCGCCGCCTGGAACTGGTTTACATCAGCGCTGCCGTTGGGGTAGACATGCGCCAGCGTGGGCACGGCATCCGACAGATCTGAAAAATCATTCCAGTCGATGACGATGCCGGCTGAATGCGCGACGGCAATCCAGTGAATTAGATGGTTGGTCGAGCCGCCCGTGGCCAGCAGCGCCACCATGGCGTTGACGATGGCCTTCTCGTCCACTATCAAGCCGATGGGAGGACAAGCTGATGCCCCCACGCTTTTCACTTCGTGTAATACGCTGCCCCCCGAGGGGGCTGATTTTCCTTGGGGCGGCCCGGCGGAAAATCCGCCACCTGTCTGCCGGCCCAGCACGTTGCGGGCGGCTTCGCGCGTGAGTTCTTCGCGCAGTTCATTGCCAGGGTTCACAAACGCCGTGCCGGGCACATGCAGGCCCATGGCCTCAAGCAGCAGCTGGTTGCTGTTGGCCGTGCCGTAAAACGTGCAGGTGCCGGGGCTGTGGTAACTCTTGAGCTCGGCTTCGAGCAGGCCTTCACGGCCGACCAGGCCCTGCGCCGCCTGCTCGCGTATGCGGGCTTTTTCCTTGTTCGGCAGGCCGGTGCCCATGGGGCCGGCGGGCACAAATACCGTGGGCAGATGGCCGAAGTGCAGCGCGCCTATCAGCAGACCAGGCACGATCTTGTCGCACACGCCCAGCATCAGGGCACCGTCAAACATGTCGTGCGAGAGTGCAACAGCGGTGGCCATGGCAATAACATCGCGGCTGAACAGGCTGAGCTCCATGCCGGTCGTGCCCTGGGTCACGCCGTCGCACATCGCCGGCACGCCACCCGCAACCTGCGCTGTGGCGCCGGCCTTGCGCACTTCGTCCTTGATCAGATCAGGGTAGGTCTTGAACGGCGCGTGGGCCGAGAGCATGTCGTTATAGGCCGTGACGATGGCGATGTTGGGTGCGCGTTGCGTGATGACCTTGAAGCGGTCATCGAGCGGAATGCCGGCCACGGCGTGCGCAAGGTTGGCGCAGCCCATGCGGTCAGCACCGCGGTCACGTGTGGCCGCCGCATGCAGCTGCTGCAGGTAGGCGCTGCGCGTGAGCAGGCTGCGCTCAATGATGCGGGTGGTGACCCTGATGACAGCCGGATGCAGGCTGCCGGGTGAAAACTGCTGTGCCATGCGCGGGGACCCCGGTGATGTAACTTAATTACGTTACATCGTACCCCGGGGGACGCGCTTTCGTTGTAGTCCGGGTTACCAGCGGGTTACCGGAACGGGGCTTAAGGTTGCAGGGCAACTTCCACGCGCCTGGCCTCGGCATTGCTGCCGCTGCCGCTCATCTGCTCGGGCTTTTTGAGCTCTATCTGCTGATCGGGCACACCTGAAGCCTTGAGCGCATCAGCGACCTTGATCGCACGCTGTTTTGCGAGCGCCGCATTTTTGCCGGCGTCACCGGTTGCATCATGAAAGCCGGAAATCACCAGCTTGCGCCCGGCTTTGGCACCTTTGACCACATCGGCCAGCGCATCCCCTGCACCCGAAGCCAGGTCGGCCTTGCCTGATTCGAAATAGAACTTCACCACGCCGTTTTCAACCTTGATGCTGGCAGCGTCTGAAGCGGCCAGCGCCGCGCTGGCTGCATCGACTGGTGCTGCGGCGGCCGGGGCTGCCGATGCAAGTGCGGTGGCAGGTGCGGCCTTGGGGGTCGCGCCTACCTGCCCTGCCTTGAAAATCGACACACCAATGACCAGCGCAATTACCAGCGCGATCAGGCCAAACACCACCGTGAGTACAAGGCCTTGCTGGCCGTCGTCGTCTTGAGAAAACATCTTTTTTTATCCTGTAAAAGCATGGGAAGCAGGCGCATTGTAAAGTGAGGCTGTGGTGTTTCCCTCTCAAAAACCCCTTGTCACAATTGCTTCAGTCCCGCGCAATCCGGCACGCATGCTGGAGGTGGTGCGGCATGAGTGGGGCGGCAAAAGCGACCTCTGGATTTTTGGCTACGCCTCTCTGATCTGGCGGCCGGAGTTTGAATTCGCAGAGGAGCGTTTTGCAACCATCTATGGCTACCACCGTGCGCTCAAGATGTGGAGCCGCCTGAACCGCGGCACACCTGAATGCCCGGGCCTGGTGTTCGGCCTTCTGCATGGCGGCAGCTGCAGGGGCGTGGTTTTCAGGATTCCCCGCGCGCGCGTCGAGGCCTCACTGCCAGCCCTGTGGGAGCGCGAAATGCCCAACGGCGTCTATGACCCGAAATGGCTGCGCTGCCACACAGCCAAGGGCGATGTGCAGGCACTTGCCTTCACGCTGTCAAAACGCAGCCCCAACCACACGGGCGTGCTCAGCGAAGACGTCTACCGGCAGATCTTTTCAGACGCCTGCGGCCGCTACGGCACAACAAAAGACTATGCGCGGCTGACCTATGAAAAGCTCAAGACGCTGGGCATCCACGACCACGCACTGGCGAAGCTGCTGAAACTGGCTGACGATTAGGCAACATCCTTGCGCTGTGCGAGCAGTACTTCGGCGCGCTGCAAGTCATCCAGCGTATCGATATCGGTCACCACCCCGGCGTCATCAACATCCATCAACGCCACCGAGTCTGCAGCCATCTGCGCCTGCAATACCGGTGCAGCGCCCCTGTTGCCTTCCAGCTGCATAAGCGCCGGTCCGCAAACAGCACCAAAGCGCACAGGATGGCCGCGCTGGCCTTCATGCACCGGCACGGTCACAGCCATTGAAGAAGGTGCCGCAATGGCCAGCAAGGTTGAAGCCTTGACCAGCGGCAGGTCCGCCGGCAGGATGAGCCAGCCAGCTGCATCAGGCGTGGCGCGCACACCGGCCGCAATCGAGTCCCCCATGCCGGGCCGCGAAGGGTCGGCGTGCACCACATGAAACGGCAGGCCGCTGGCCCTGACGGCATCCAGCACATGGTCAATGACAGGCCTGCCGCCCAGCAAAGCATGCAGCTTGTGCACCTGCCCGCCCGACGCGGCAAAGCGTTCGCCACGGCCGGCGGCCAGAACAATCACAACAGGCGACCCAGGATGAGCTTGCATGGCTACACTTTAGCAATGACCCGCACCCCCCACTCCAACCAGGCCATTGCCGATCTGCGTAAAAGCTACGAGCGTGCCGAGCTCAACGAAGAGGCATCGCACGCCGACCCCCTCAAGCAGTTTGAGCAATGGCTGAACGAAGCCATCGCTGGCGAAGTGCCCGAGCCCAACGCCATGACCCTGGCCACTGTCGGCAGCAACCTGCGGCCTTCAACCCGCGTGGTTCTGATCAAGGGCTATGACGAGCGCGGCATCGACTGGTACACCAACTACGACAGCCGCAAGGGTATTGAGCTGGCGGGCAACCCCTACGCCGCGTTGCAGTTTCACTGGGTGGAGCTCGAGCGCACGGTGCGCATTGAGGGCGTGGTCGAAAAAGTTTCTGATGAAGAAAGCGACGCCTACTTCAACAGCCGGCCGCTGGACTCACGCATAGGCGCCTGGGCCAGCCCGCAGAGCGAAGTGATCTCCAGCCGCAGCGTGCTGGTCACCAATGCTGCCAAATACGGCGCCAAATTTTTGCTGCAGCCACCGCGCCCGCCACACTGGGGCGGCTACCGCCTCAAGCCCGACAGCTGGCAGTTCTGGCAAGGCCGCCGCAGTCGCCTGCATGACCGTCTTCGTTACACGCTGCAGGCGGATGCGAGCTGGCTGCGCGAGCGGCTGGCGCCCTGAACACTCTTCAAAGGGCTTCCAGCCTCACTATCTGCTGGTGTGCGACAGCCTGCAATTGCGCAGCGCTGACAAGGGCAGGCGCAATTTCAGCCAGAGGCACCAGCACAAAGGCACGCTGCATCATGCGCGGATGGGGCACGGTCAGGCGGGGTGAATCAATCGCTCCACCGCCATACAGCAGCACATCAAGATCAAGGGTTCGCGGTGCATTGGGGTAAGGCCTTTCACGGCCTGCAGCCAGCTCGATTTGCTGAAGTTCACTCAGCAATTCGGGTGCCGTGAGTGCAGTCTGCACCTCAATGACAGCATTGATGTAATCGCTACCCGGCGCGCGCTGCTCGCCAGAGGCACCTGTTTCAAGCGGAGCGGTTTTGTAGAAGCTGGATATCCCGGTGACCTGCGTCGACGACAACAAACTGATTGCAGAAATTGCGTCACGCAAAGCCTGCGCCGCATCACCCAGATTGGCGCCGAGTGCGACGTAAGCCGTGACAGCATCCCCGGCAGCCACGTCGAAGTCCTCAGTCGGCAGACCAGTTGTCCGATGGCGACGAATTGCCAGCACCTTCGGCGGACCCGCCAGCGCGGTTGACCGGCTTGCGACGACGGCGGCGCTTTTTCGCCGGGGCTGAACCGTCCGGTGGCACGGCAGTATCGGCAGGGGCAAAATCAGCATCGCCCGCATGAGATGTTGGGCTTGCGGCTTCGTTATCCTGGCGCTTCACACGGGTGCGCGGCTGCTGCGGCCTGCCCTGCTGCTCAAGCCGTGCGGCTTCAATCATGGCGTGACGTTCATCGTCATAGGCGGTGCTGAATTTCTCCCACCACTCGGCCAGTTCCATGTCGATCTCGCCGGTCTGCGCACGCAGGCGCAGAAAGTCAAAACCGGCGCGAAAGCGTGGCTGCTCAAGCAATGAGTACGGCGACGAACCAACGCGCTTTTCAAAACGCGGCTGCATGGTCCAGATCTCGCGCATGTCGGTGCCCAGCTTGCCGCGGCCCGACACATCGCCGATTTTGGCGTTGAAGGCGTCGTCAATCGCATCCTGCAGCGCGGGCATGGTGTGCTCGCCGCGTTTGCGCCGTCTCTCCCAGCCGTCACGCACATCGACCCACAACACACATGACAGCAAAAAGCTTGGCGCAACGGGTTTGCCTTCGCCGACACGGCGGTCGGTGTCTTTCAGCGCCAGGTTCAGGAAAGGCTCTTCAGCCGCCTCGACCACCACGTCAAGCAGCGGGTAGATGCCGGTGTTCAGGCCCAGTGCCTTGAGCTGGGCCACGCTGGCAATCGAATGTCCGGTCTGCAACAGCTTGAGCATTTCATCAAACAGGCGCGACTGCGGCACGTCGGCCAGCAAGCCCTTCATCTCTGCGAGCGGAGCGACAGTCTTGTCTTCAAACTTGAAGCCCAGCGCAGCCAGCTTGGCCGAAAAACGCACGGCGCGGATGATGCGGACCGGGTCCTCGCGATAGCGCACCACGGGGTTGCCAATCATGCGGATGATGCGTTTTTTTGCATCACGAATGCCGTTGTGATAGTCCACCACGATCTGGGTTTCAGGGTCGTAATACATGGCGTTAATGGTGAAGTCGCGCCGCGCGGCGTCTTCTTCCATCGGGCCCCAGACGTTGTCGCGCAGCACGCGGCCGGATGCATCAACAGCGTGTTTCATGCCGGCCAGCTCACTCTTGCTGGTGCGTTCGTTGCCGCCGACCTGCTCGGCCAGGGCGCTGTCAAGGTGGGCGCGGAAGGTCGACACCTCAATCACTTCGTGCTCACGACCACGTCCGTAAATAACGTGAACGATGCGAAAACGCCTGCCAATAATGAAGGCGCGGCGAAACAGCTGCTTGACCTGCTCAGGCGTCGCATCGGTGGCGACATCAAAGTCCTTGGGACGCAGGCCGACCAGCAGGTCGCGCACGGCACCGCCGACGATGTAGGCCTCAAAACCTGCTTCTTTCAGCGTATGCACCACGTCCCAGGCACGCTCATCGACCAGCTTGGGGTTGATGCCATGGTCCTTGACGCCGATTTCCTGGCGGGTTCCGTAGGGAGATTTTTTGACCCGTTTGGTGGCAGCTTCACCGGTGCCGGATTTGCCAAACAGCTTGTCGATAAATTTTTTGATCATGGAGAACTAGATAAACAGGTCAAGTATGCGCCATCCGCGCTCTGCGGCCAGCGCACGCAGGCGCTCGTCCGGGTTGGTGGCCACAGGATGGGTCGCCTTTTCAAGCAGGGCCAGGTCATTCATGGAGTCGGTGTAAAAAGTGGTTTCAACGTCGTCCCAGCCCAGGCCGCGCGCGGCCAGCCATGACTGCACACGCGTGACCTTGCCTTCGCGAAAGGACGGTGTGCCCTTGATATCGCCTGTAAACCAGCCCGATTCGTCGCGCACCAGTTCAACCGCAATCAGTTCCTTGACGCCGAACACGGCGGCGATGGGCCGGGTCACAAACTCATTGGTGGCCGTGACGATGACGACCTCTTCACCCGCATCCTGATGGCCCCTGACCAGATCAAGCGCCTGTTGTGTGACGGCTTTGGCGATCACGCCCTTCATGAAGCGCCCGTGGCCCGCAATGGCCTCGGCCTCACCCTTCTCGCGGATGGCCTGGGTCGCGAAACGCACGTATTCGTTGATGTCCAGCGTGCCCGCACGGTACTGGTCAAAAAATTCGCTGTTGCGCCGTTTGAACTCCGTGCTGTCACACCAGCCTTGCGCGATGGTGAATTCGCCCCATTCAAAATCGGAATCCAGCGGGATCAGCGTGTGATCCAGGTCAAACAAGGCAATCTTTTTGCGGGCAGTCATGTGCAGTGGTTATTGGTTTTCAAGCATGGACTTGATCAGCGGTATGGTGATGGCGCGCTGGGTTTGCAGGGCGTAAGCATCAAGCTGGTCAAGCAGTTGCATCAGGCTGCTGAGGTCGCGCGAGAAGCGGGTGAGCATGAAGTCCATGGCCTCATCGCTCAGGAAGACGCCGCGTGCATCGGCCTCACGCCTGAGCACGGACCGGCGTTCGGTCTCGGTCAGCGCGTGCAGCTCGAACACATGGCCCCAGCCCAGGCGCGAACGCAGGTCGTCACGCAGCACCAGGTCGGCAGGCGGCAGGTTGCCCGCCGCCAGCACCCAGCGCGGGTGGCCGTCGGCCGAGCTCAGCGCATTGACAAACCAGTTGAACGCTGCCTGTTGCTGCACGGCTGTGTAAAGATGGCATTCATCAAGAATCACACCGGCCCAGGACTCATCAAACGCCGGTGGCTCAAGTACAGACGAATCCAGCCAGCCGGTGCGTGCGCCCTGCTCTCGCAAAGTTTCTGCCACAGCTTTCAGTAAATGGGTTTTACCGCTGCCGGGCGCGCCCCACAGATAAGTGGGCACAGGTGAGCGCAGGCTGTTGCCGGCCCAAAGCTCCATGTGCCTAAGCGCGGCCTCATTGGGACCGGCAAAAAAATTGGCGAACGACGGAACAGAGGCCAGCCCGATATCAAGCGCAATCTGTTTCATGCAGGCCATATATGGAAATGCATCAGGACTGATAAAGCTTGCTGGCCATGTAGCGGGCCTTGATGCGGCGGATCGCCACCAGCAAGACAGCACTGGCGGGCAGTGCAACCAGCACACCCACAAAACCAAACAGCTGGCCAAATGCCAGCAGCGCAAAAATCACGACCAGCGGGTGCAGGCCTATGCGCTCGCCGACGAGGCGAGGCGTGAGGAAAAGGCTCTCGACCACCTGCCCGATCCCGTACACCACACCCACCATGACCAGCACCTTGAGCACAGCAAACTGCAGCAGGCCAGCCAGCACGGCCAGGATCAGGCCGATGGCAAAGCCGACATAGGGAATGAACATGGCAAGACCCGTAAATACGCCTATGGGCAGCGCGAGATCCAGCCCGAACAAGGCGAGACCGATAGCATAGAACGCAGCCATGATGAGCATCACCAGCAACTGGCCGCGCAGGTACTGGCCCAGCACGCTGTCGGCTTCATCCAGAAAACTGTCCACGCTGGCGCGCATGCCCAGCGGTACCAGTTCCAGCAGGCGGGCGACAAACCTGTCCCAGTCCATCAGCAGGTAAAACAGCGCGACAGGAATCAGCATGGCATTGCCGATCACGGCCAGGGCCACACTGCCACCCAGCTTGAGGGAAGACATCAGCGAGCCGAAAGCGTCCTCGTAATTGGCGTTGAGGTACTTGAGTGCAAAGGCCTTGATGCTGGGCACGTCAAGCGCCACATTGATGCCGAACTGCGCCAGCCAGGGCGACAGGCTGCTGTTGAGGCGGTCTGCCAGTACGGGAATCTGCTCGCGCATCATGGGCAGTTCCTTGACCAGGATGGGCACGATGAGCAGCAACAGGCTCAGCAGCGCAAACAGGAACAGCACCTCGACCAGGATGACGGCTACCACGCGCGGCATGCGACCCTTGCCCATTCGGTCAAGGCGGTTGACCAGCGGCGTCAGCGCGTAGGCCAGCACGGCGGCCACCACAAACGGCGTCAGCACCGGGCCCAGAAGCCACAGGGCCAGAACGACCAGCGCGGCAATCAAAAACCAGGCAGATGCGCGTTTTTGGGTGTTGGTGAATTGCATAAAGACCTGTAAAACCCCGGAAAGCCCCTGGAGGCAGCCTGGCCGGATATCAAAAAGCACCGGCAAAGGCCTGGAATCGGCCCTTTGCAGAGCCTTTAGAATCGTGGCTTGATTCTATCGGGCCTGAAGTACTGGCAAAGACTGCCAGCAAGGCCCGCGCCCCTCCCGACTCCACCAGCCGCCCCCAAGACCCCACATGACGAATACCCCCCTTTCCTACAAAGACGCCGGCGTTGACATTGACGCAGGCGACGCGCTGGTTGAACGCATCAAGCCGCTGGCCAAAAAGACCATGCGTGAAGGCGTGCTGGCGGGCATCGGCGGTTTCGGCGCCCTGTTTGAAGTACCCAAACGCTACAAGGAGCCGGTTCTCGTCAGCGGCACCGATGGCGTAGGCACCAAGCTGCGTCTGGCTTTTGAATGGAATATGCACGACACCGTGGGCATTGACCTGGTGGCCATGAGCGTCAACGATGTGCTGGTGCAGGGTGCAGAGCCGCTGTTCTTTCTTGACTACTTTGCCTGCGGCAAGCTCGATGTGGACACCGCCGCTGCGGTCGTCGGCGGCATTGCAAAGGGTTGTGAGTTGAGCGGCTGCGCCCTGATAGGCGGCGAAACGGCAGAAATGCCCGGCATGTATCCCGAAGGTGAATATGACCTGGCAGGCTTTGCCGTGGGTGCCGTCGAAAAGTCAAAAATCCTGACGGGCCAGGAAGTCAAACCGGGCGACGTGGTGCTGGGCCTTGCCAGCAGCGGCGTGCATTCCAACGGTTTCAGCCTGGTCCGCAAATGCATTGAGCGCGCCGGCAGCAGCGCACCCGCCCAGCTGGACGGAAAGCCCTTCAAGGAAGCCCTGATGGCGCCCACCCGCCTCTACGTCAAGAACGTGCTGGCAGCACTGGCGGCCCACCCACATTCGGAAGATGCCACCTCGCCCGGCGGCATCAAGGCGCTGGCCCACATCACCGGCGGCGGCCTGCTGGAGAACATTCCGCGCGTATTGCCCGAAGGCACTGCAGCCCACCTCAAAAAAGGCAGCTGGCCACAGACCGAACTGTTTGCCTGGCTGCAAAAAACCGCTGGCATTGATGACTTCGAAATGAACCGGACCTTCAACAACGGTATTGGCATGGTCGTTGTAGTGGATGCTGCCAGCGCAAAAGCTGCGGCCAAAACACTGGCCGATGCAGGTGAAAAGGTCTACGAGATCGGCGTGATTGCGCCGCGCGGTGAGACCGCACCGGTGGTTGTCGCCTGAAGCGACAAACCCGCCCCCGGATCATCAAAAAGGCCTCCAAGTGAGGCCTTTTTGCTACAAAAACCCTAGCTGTGCGCGGTTATGGTTGCTGGGGCTGCTAGACATGGCATGGAATTTGTATCAAACTGTACCTCTGATTTGCTCACGGGACATCCATGCCAGTCATCGCAGTCGTCAACCGCAAGGGCGGTAGCGGGAAAAGTACACTCGCCGCGCATATAGCGGCCTGGTGCTCGCGGCATGGCAGTTCCGTCATGCTCGGCGACGTTGACCGCCAGCAGTCTGCACGTACCTGGCTCAAGCGCCGCGATGCATCCCTTCCCGCCATAGCGCCCTGGGCGGTCGACCAGAAAAACATGCTGCGTGTGCCCACAGGCATCACCCATGTCGTGCTCGACACACCTGGCGGCATGCATGGCTTTGAGCTTGCCCGCGTCGTCATGTTTGCCGACGCCATCGTCATGCCGGTGTGCAACTCGATGTTTGACCGCGAATCCGCCGCCGCCTGCCATGCCGAACTGATGGCCATGCCGCGTGTCGCCAGCGGCCGCTGCAAGCTGGTCACCATTGGCATGCGCATTGATGGGCGCACCAACGCCTCGCAAACACTCAGGGACTGGTCTGAAAACCTGGGCGTGCCGTTTCTTGGCGCACTGCGTGAAACCCAGCTGTACGTCAAAAGCCTGGAACGCGGCATGACGATTTTTGACCTGCCGAAGCAGGTGGCCGCCACCGACCTCCAGCAGTGGGAGCCGATTCTGGGCTGGCTTGAGTCGGTGCTTTATCCGCTGCAGGCAGCCAATGACTCCCAGGTGACGGCGGTGCCCGTCACGTCCGCTGTGCGCCGTCCGGTGGAGCAGGCCCCGCGCCATTCGCTGACGGGTCTTGCAGTCAACGCTGCCTCTGCGATTGCGAACCGGCTCCGGCCTGCTGCCTCAAGCGTGCGCGAGGCTGTTGCCGCACCGGCTGTAAAAAGCTCATTGCCCAACAGTCTTGTTCCGGCGCAGGAATCGCTGGTTCATGGTGGGCGCCTGTCCGTACATGGCAGTGGCCGCATCGGCAGTTCACCCGTTCTGGCCAGCGGAAAACCGGCACTGACACGCAATGTCAATTCGCAGGACGGACTGCAGATTCCGCAGTTCCTCAAGCGGACGCCACTGCGGAGTAGCCAAAACTAGCTCGTTTCGCGGCGCAGCTGCTCCAGGCGTTTGGCAACTGAATCCAGGTCCTGCGCGTCTTCGGCCTGCTCAAGGTATTTCTCAAGATCAGGCACAGCCCTTTCGGCATGCCCCTGCACAGCCCAGGCCAGGCCGCGGTCGCGGTACTCTGGCCAGGCATCGGGCTGAAGAACAATCAGGCGGTCTTCAACGGCAATCAGGCGTTGCCAGTCTTCCTGCGTCTTGTGGATTTCCTTCAGGTTGCGCAGCATGCGGCTGATGATCTCGCGCGGTGGGGCTGATTGAAGATAGAGGCCTATGGGCATCTCAAACTCTTCGTCGAGCCGGCTTTTCTGCCTGAAGGGTTCCAGCCGCTCCGACAATTCTTCGCGGCTCAATGACTGGCCGGTAAACGGATCAATCACCACCTGGCCCTTGGGCAAATTTACTTTGACCATGAAGTGCCCGGGGAAAGCCACACCACGTGCATTCAGCCCCAGGCCACCGGCCAGCTCCAGCCAGAGAACGGCCAGCGTGATGGGAATCCCGCGCCGGGTTTTCAGCATCGCGTTCAGGTAGCTGTTGTCCGGGTCGTAATAGTCATTGATGTTGCCGCCGAAGTTCAGATCGTGAAAAAAGAACTGGTTCAGCAGGCGGAGTTTTTGCAGTGCCGATGCATCGGCCGGCAGGCGGCGCTTGATGCGGGCCATGAGCTGGTCCACATCGCCCAGCACCTGCTGCACATCCAGGTCGGGGTATTCATCCTGCGCGAGGCTGATCGCGGCTTCAAGCAGCGGAAAGTGTTCGTCGCTCTGGACCAGGCTGGCGAAATACTGCAGCGGCGTGGGAACGTCCAGATTTAATGCCATGGCCCTACTGTCTCACAATTTTGGGGCCATGGGGACGCCCGTCGATTCAGCGCAACACTGCTATCAGTGGGCCCCGGCAGCGGCATCCGCACTGCTGGCACCACCCGCCCCAGGCTTGGCCGGGCGTGCCAGATAAACCAGCGGAATCAACGCAAGAAAGATCAGCGCGGAAACGTAAAACACATCCGACGCGGCCAGCATATAAGCCTGCTGGTCCACCAGCCGGTTGATGGTGCCCAGCGCCTGGTCGGGCGTGAGCCCGGCACTGCCCAGGCCAGCGATGGCGCTGTTGGCGGCCTGACTGCCGGTGTTGACGCTATCGGTGATGTGCGCATGGTGCATGGCCGCGCGGTCCTGCCAGACGGTGGTGGCAATCGAGGTGCCGAACGAGCCGGCCGTGATGCGCGCAAAGTTCGACAGGCCCGAGGCCGCAGGAATCTTGTCTGGCGAGATGCCTGACAGCGTCAGTGTCACCAGCGGAATAAAGAAGAAGGCCATCGCCACACCCTGGATGATGGTGGGGATCATGATGGTCCAGAAGTCGGCCTGGGTATTGAAGTGCGAGCGCATCCACAGCACCAGCGCGAAGGTCAAAAACGCAAAGGTCGCCATCTTGCGCGGGTCCACCTTGCCGATGTTCTTGCCAACGATGGGCGAGAACACCAGCGCCATCAAACCGACAGGCGCCATGATCATGCCGGCCTGCGTGGCGGTGTAACCCATGAACTGCTGCAGCCAGAGTGGAAGCACCACCACATTGCCGAAAAATAGGCCGTAACCAATCGACAGCGCCAGCGCACCAGCCCAGAAATTGCGCCGCTTGAAAAGGCGCAGATCCACCACCGGGTGTTCTTCGGTCAGTTCCCAGATGACAAAGGCGATGAAACCAACAAGCGCGACGACGCCAAGCCCAATCACCTCGCCTGAGTGAAACCAGTCCAGCTCCTGTCCCTTGTCGAGCATGATCTGCAGCGCACCTATCCACAGCACCAGCAGGGCCAGCCCCACCGAATCAATCGGCAGTTTGCGTATCTGGCTTTCACGCTTGTGGTAAATCTTCCAGATCATGAAGGCGGCGCCAAAGCCGACCGGGATGTTGATGTAAAAAATCCAGGGCCATGAGATGTTGTCGGTGATCCAGCCGCCCAGCAATGGGCCGAGCACTGGCGCGACCAGAGTCGTCATGGACCACAAGGCCATCGCCAGCCCCGCCAGTGCCTTGGGGTAACTCGACAGCAGCAGCGTTTGCGACAGCGGAATCAGGGGGCCCGCAGCCAGGCCCTGCATGATGCGGAAGATGATGAGCGTTGTCATGTTGGGCGCCAAGCCGCACAGCCAGGAACTGATGACAAACAGGATCACGCTGATCATGAACAGGCGCACCTGGCCGAAGCGTTGTGACAGCCAGCCCGTGAGCGGCACTGAGATCGCATTCGCAACGCCGAAGCTGGTAATGACCCAGGTGCCCTGGTTCGGGCTGACGCCCAGGTCGCCCGCAATCGCGGGCAGCGACACATTCGCAATGGAGGTGTCGAGCACGTTCATGAAGGTGGCCGCCGACAGCGCCAGCGTGCCCCACATACGGGCCGAGCCTGTCAGCGGCGGCAGCTCGATGTGCTCGTAAGGCTTTTCGGATGCAGGCGCGGACGTCGCATTGGCCGCATTGGCCGCATCGGTAAGAGATTCAGTAGCCATGAGAGCCCGGGAAGATGCCGAAAAATGCCGTTAAAGAATCAATGATTCGGGCCTAGAACGTCGAGGTCACCAAACCGGGTTTGGACACCACTGCGGCTTTCGCCAGGTTTGAACTGGCGTCTGCTTTGGCGTTGCTGTTTTTGCCGGCGTTGGCGGCAACGTTCGACTTGCCCATGTTCGCGGCAATCACACGTTTGACATCCTGGTCAGCCGCATCACCGGGCACACCGTAGGCGTGCACTTCCGCCTGCGCAGCAGGGCGCGGCGCGTCGGCCAGCGTCTTGCCGTCCTTGTTGCGCACATCAACTTCTGCGTCCATGGACAGGCCGACACGCAGCGGGTTGGCTTCGATTTCTTTCGGGTCCAGCGCGATGCGCACAGGCACCCGCTGCACGACCTTGATCCAGTTGCCGGTCGCGTTCTGCGCAGGCAGCAGCGAGAAAGCCGCGCCGGTACCAGCGCCCAGCCCCGCCACCTTGCCCTTGTACTCAACCTTTTTGCCGTACACGTCAGCCATCAGGGTCACGGGCTGGCCGATGCGGATGTTGCGCAACTGCACTTCCTTGAAGTTGGCATCCACCCAGACCTGCTTGAGCGGGATGATGGACATCATGGGTGTGCCGGCCGCCACACGCTGGCCGAGCTGAACGGTGCGTTTGGCGACGTAACCATCAACAGGCGCAGGCAAAGCGGCACGCTGTGTGGCGAGGAAAGCTTCGCGCACTTTGGCGGCCGCCATCAACACGCTCGGGTGCTGCTCGACACTGGTGCCTTCGGTCAATGCCTGGTTGCTGGCAAGCTGCTCACGCGCTGCCACCACGCCGGCCTGGGCTGCGGCCAATGCGCTCTTTGAATTGGCCAGTTGTGTTTCTGCATGGCCAAGCTCTTCGCGCGACACAGCGCCGTTGCCGGTCAAAGACTGGCGGCGGTTCAGGTCGTCATTGGCGCGGGCGATCTCGCTTTGCGCCTTGGCCACATCGGCATCTCGCAGCATGATCTGTGCAGACAGCGTGCCGTTGTTGGCATACAGCGTGCGCGCCTGGCGTACAGCTTGCGCAAGCGCGGCTTCGGCCTGGTCAAGCGCCACTTTGGCATCGGCCGGGTCAAGCTGCACCAGCGGCTGGCCGGCTTTCACAAAGTCGGTGTCGTCAGCCATGATGGCCAGCACCGTGCCGCCGATTTGCGGTGTGATCTGGATCACATTGCCCTGCACATAGGCGTTGTCAGTTGATTCGTAATGGCTGGCGACCAGGTATTCGTACACGCTCCAGCCCAGACCGCACACGACGACCACTGCAGCCAGTGCAGTGAGGGATTTTTTGCGGGTTGGGTTGCCCTTGACGGGTTCGGGAGTGGCGGCGGCTGCTTGTGGTGCGTTCATGATGTTTGACTGTTTGCGTTGACTGGTTCAGGAAGGACGGTTTTTGTCTCTGTACTTGTGTCTGTGCTTTTTATCGGACGGCGGCGACGGTTTGCAGCAAGGTTTGTGTGGGCGAATACCCACCGCCAAGCGCGCGAATCAGCGCGACCCGCGTATCGAGTGCCCGGGCCGAAAGATCCACCGCGCCGCGGCGCTGGGCCAGCACATTGGTCTCGGCCGTCAGCACATTCAAATAGTTGCCCAGGCCAGCCCTGTATCGCTGCAGGGCGATTTCATACGCGCCCTCTGCGGCCTGCTGCGCGGCGCGCTGCTCTGTCTGCTGGCGTGCAATCGCCTGTGACGATGCAACCTGGTCGGCCACATCACGCACGGCATCAAGCACGGCAGCGTTGTAACTTTCAACCGCCGCATCCAGGTCGGCTGTCTTGCCGCGCAGGTTGGCACGCAACCGGCCAGCATCGAAGATAGGCAGACGAAGCGCAGGGCCCACGCCCCACTGCTGGCTGCCAGATTCAAACAGGCGGTTCAGGCCAATGCTCGAGAAACCGGCAAACGCGACGAGGTTGATGTTGGGGTAGAACTGGGTCTTGGCATTGGCCACGTCCTTGACGGACGCCTCAACGCGCCAGCGTGCGGCGCTGATGTCGGCACGGCGACCCAGCAGGTCGGCCGGAATGGCCGTTGCGGCGGCGACATTTTTAATAGATGACAGCTGCGGTGGCACGGCGTTCAGCGCCACATCGGGCTGGCCGACCAGTGCGCCCAGCGCGTTACGCGTCAGGGCCATCTGCTCGAGCAGCGACTCAAGCTGCAGGCGCGCTTCGGGCAGCCCGCCCTCGCTCTGGCGCAGTTCAAGCCGCGTGTCCAGACCGGCGTTTACCCGGTCCTGCACCAGCTTCAGGGTCTCGCCGCGTTGCGCCAGCGTACGTTTGGCAACTTCGGCCTGCTCGTTGAGACGGGCCAGCTGGAAGTACGAGCGCGCTACATTGCTAGCCAGCAAAATGCGGGCGGCTTCTGCATCGGCTTCGGCGGCGTGCATGCTGCCAAGTGCGGCATCCAGTGCTGCGCGGTTCTTGCCGAAAAAATCGAGTTCCCAGCTGGCATTGAGTTGGGCCGTTCCGGTTTCACGGATCGTGCCGGCAAGCGGCGCGGGCACCAGGCCGTTTTTTGTATAGAGCTGGCGCGTCGCATCAAGCTGCGCATTGACCTGCGGCAGGGTTGCGGCATCAGCCACTTCAATCACGGCCTTCGCACGCGCCAGGCGGGCCTGCGCAATCTTCAGGTTGGGGTTGCTTGACAGCGCCTGCGCGACCAGGCGATTGAGCTGCTCGTCGCCAAAGTCCTTCCACCACTCGGCGCCGACTGTTGATGCCACAGGCAACGCGGAAGATGCAGGCGCCTGCAAACCAACAGATGCGGCGTCGCGCAAAGACGCGTTGGGCGCGATCCCGGACATGTCTGCGCAACCGGTGATGCCAGTGGCCATCACGCCAGCCGCGATCACGCTGGCCGCAGCCACCATGGCCATGCGGAAAGACGCACGCCAAACCGGCAGTTCGCTGTTCATGAGCGCAGCGTTTTCAGGCAGCGCGGTGCAGGCGTCACATGACGCGGTTTCAGGCTTGTTGTTCATTTTCAGCAGACGATGAGGAAGGTGCGATAAGTGACGCGGGTGATTTGTCGGATGCTTTTTCAGCCGCAGGCTGCATGGACATCGCGGTATCCAGGATGCGACGCAAAAAGCCCTTGAGAACCTGCCACTCTTCGGCCGAAAAGCCGGAGAGATGCGCGTTCTGCACGCGGCAGAGAATTTCGGGAATGCCCTGGGCTGCAGTGCGCCCGGCTTCGGTCAGTTCAAGGTTGACGACGCGGCGGTCTTCTGACGAACGCACACGGCGGCAAAGCTGTTTGGCCTCAAGCCTGTCCAGCAGGCGCGTCATCGAACCGGCATCCAGCTCGCAGACGCGGGCCAGTTCTGCCACGGTCGAGGCATTGCCCATATAGAGCTTGAGCAGTGGCACCCACTGTGCATTGGTCAGGCCGGCAGGTTCAAGCTCGCGCTCTATCTGCTGGCTGGCCACAGAAATGATGCGGCGCATCAGATAGGCGACGCTGTCGTCGGGCTTGTAGCCTTTGGCACGGTAAAACTCCACCATCGGGCATGTCAGGCCATCAATGAGCGGATTGGGTCCGCTTTGCGGATCTTTCGGATTTTGTGGGACGGGTTTTGAAGCCATGAGCCAAATAATACATGCCTAAGCAAATATTGTCAAGGCGGTCTTTGTATGGGCAAACTTTTGACGCTAAACTTGCCGGATGGCTACTTCCCCCCTACCCAAAGACGCGCCCAAGGGCTCGCCGCGTTCACTTTCAGGCCTTGTGCCCTTTCTGCGGCCCTACTGGGGGCGGATTGCGCTGGCTGGGTTTTTCCTGGTCATGGCCGCCATTGCGACGCTGGTGTTTCCGCTGGCCTTGCGCAGCCTGATTGACGGCGGGCTGGTCAATGGAAACATGACTGCCGCCGGCAAGGGCGAGCAACTGGTCGCATTGCGCAGCCACTTTTTTGAGCTCTTTGCTGTCGCCGCCGCGCTGGGCCTGTTTTCGGCCGGCCGGTTCTACATGGTGAGCTGGCTGGGCGAGCGCGTCACAGCCGATTTGCGCAATGCGGTGTATTCACACGTCGTGCAGCAAAGCCCTGAATTTTTTGAAACCACACAAACCGGCGAGGTGCTGAGCCGCCTGACCGGCGACACGACTCTGGTGCAGACCGTGGTCGGCTCATCTTTGAGCATGGGCCTGCGCAACGCGGTGATGGGCGTTGGCGCGCTGGTCATGCTGATCTACACCAACCCGTACCTGATGTTTCAGGTGCTGGGCGTGCTGGTGCTCATCGTTGCGCCATCGGTCTGGTTTGGCCGCCGCGTGCGCAAGCTTTCACGCGCCAGCCAGGACCGCGTCGCCGACTCCAGCGCGATTGCGGCTGAAGTCTTGAACGCCATCCCCGTGGTGCAAAGCTACACCGCAGAAGGCCGCGAAGCCACGCGTTTCAATGTCTCGACGACGAACGCTTTTAACGTTGCCGTACGACGTACCAAGGCCCGCTCGGTCCTGGTCGCCTTCATCATCATCGCAACCTCTGCGGCGCTGTTGTGGGGCCTGTACCAGGGCACGCAAGCCGTCATGCGCGGCGATATCTCTGCAGGCCACCTCGGCCAGACTGTTGTCTACGTGATCATTCTTGCCAGCGCCGCTGCCGTGCTGGGCGAGGTGTATGGCGACCTGCTGCGCGCTGCCGGCGCGACCGAGCGCCTCATGGAGCTGCTGGAGTCACGCTCACCCGTGACCTCGCCCGCCAACCCTGTGCCTGCTGCCGTGACGCAGGCCGGTAGCGCCGTCAAATTTGAAGCCGTCAACTTTCACTACCCCTCACGCCCCACACAGCCGGCCCTGACAGACTTCTCACTCAGCGTGGCACCCGGCGAAACCGTGGCCATCGTCGGCCCCAGCGGCGCCGGCAAGAGCACGGTGTTCCAGCTGCTGCTGCGGTTTTACGACCCCGCCTCCGGCCGCATTGAACTGGATGGTGTGCGTACCGCCGACATGTCACTCGAAGACCTGCGCCAGCGCGTCGGCATCGTGCCGCAGGACGCCGTCATCTTTTCAACCAGCGCACTTGAGAACATCCGCTACGGCAAACCGGGCGCAAGCGAAGAAGAAACAAAGGCGGCTGCCAAGGCGGCCTTTGCACACGATTTCATCAGCGCCCTGCCTGAAGGCTACGACACCTTCCTGGGCGAGCGCGGTGTGCGCCTGTCGGGCGGGCAGCGCCAACGCATTGCGATTGCACGCGCCATGCTCAAGAACTCGCCGCTGCTGCTGCTTGATGAAGCCACCAGCGCACTCGACGCCGAAAGCGAACGCATGGTGCAGGCCGCGCTTGAGTCGGCCATGCGCAACCGCACCACACTGGTCATCGCCCACCGTCTGGCCACCGTGCAGCAGGCCGACCGCATTGTCGTGCTCGACCATGGCAAGGTGGTTGAACAGGGCACGCACCATGAACTGGTGCAGCGGGGCGGAGTGTATGCGCGGCTCGCTGCGCTGCAGTTCACGACCTGAAGTTCTGGATTGCGGGCCCACGCCATAGACAAAACAATAGACACAACAATAAACACATAACAGCTAGTGCAGGCACACATGCTGCAGCCAGCAACGCTTGCCTAGAATTGCCCGCGTACCAGATCTCCTGGGCAACCATCCACAAACAAAAATAGAGGCAACATGCGCAACCTAAAAAACGCAATACTCCCCAACCGCCGTGCAGTCCTGCAGGCCATCCCCGCACTGGCCGCTGCAGTCGCACTGCCCGCCGCCGCGCAGGGCACCCGACCCTACCCCGCCAGCCCCGTGCGCGTGATCGTTCCGCATCCGGCGGGCGGCCCGGCCGACCTCATTGCGCGCATCGCCGCGACGGAACTGGGCAAGGGGCTTAACCAGTCCTTCTTCGTTGAAAACAGGCCAGGTGGCGGAAGCCTCATAGGCGCGGCCGCCGTGGCCCAGGCCAAACCCGATGGCGAGACGCTGCTCGTCAATGCGTCTGTGCATGTCATCTACCCGGCGATGTTCAAGCAGATGAACTTCGATGTCATCCGCGACTTCACGCCGGTGACGCAGCTGACCACGGTCCCGCTGGTGCTGATGGTGAACCCCCAGTTGCCCGTCAAAAATGTGAAGGAGCTGATTGCCTATGCCAAAGCCAACCCAGGCAAGCTGTCGTTCGGCTCCTCCGGCAATGGCGGTGCGCAGCACCTGGCGGCCGAACTCTTCAAGCAGATGACAGGCACCTACATGGTCCACATTCCCTATCGCGGCGCCGCGCCTGCGCTGACCGACCTCATGGGTGGCCAGGTTCAGGTCATGTTCGACTCCATGACCTCGTCGCTGCAGCACATCCGCAGCGGCAAGCTGCGCGCGCTGGCGGTCACCAGCCTGCAGCGCTCAAGCCTGTTGCCTGATGCGCCCACGGTTGCCGAATCAGGTGTGCCGGGCTACACCCTCGCCAACTGGTACGGCATCTGGGCACCGAAAAATACGCCGCCGGAAATTGCCAACCGCATTGCCGCAGAAATTGCACGCACCTTCCGTACGCCCGAAATGTCGGCGCAGTTGCGCAACTCCGGTTCAGAGATCGTCGCCAGCACGCCCGAAGAATTTGCGAAATTCTGCCTGTCCGAGAAAGACAAGTGGGCGAACATCGTGGCCCGCTCCGGGGCCAAGCTCGACTAAAAACCGCCAGCCGTACCGCACGATGCGGTGGTTATGCATTTATTGCATGACAAACAATCAGACCAGCCTTGGACATTTGCGGGCAGGACTCCTAAGCTCCGGGTATCGACTCTTCCAACCGATTCCCCCAACAGGAGTTTTCCATGTCCAAGGCCACGTCAACCTCGCATGCAGCCGCACCGGCAGCCGCTGTAGACCACAGCGCGCACCCCCTGCCCTCTTACCTCGAGGCTGACAACCTGGGGCCCTGGGGCAATTACCTGCAGCAGGTCGACCGCGTCATTCCCCACCTGGGCAGCCTGGCGCGCTGGGCCGAAACCCTCAAGCGCCCCAAGCGTGTGTTGATTGTTGATGTGCCCATTCACATGGACGACGGCACTGTCGCCCACTTCGAGGGCTACCGCGTGCAGCACAACGTCTCGCGCGGCCCCGGCAAGGGCGGTGTGCGTTTTCACCAGGACGTGACGCTGTCTGAAGTGATGGCGCTGTCGGCCTGGATGTCCGTGAAGAACGCCGCCGTCAACGTGCCTTACGGCGGCGCCAAGGGCGGCATTCGTGTCGACCCCAAGAAGCTGTCGCGTGGCGAGCTTGAGCGCATGACGCGCCGCTACACCAGCGAGATCGGCATCATCATCGGCCCCAACAAGGACATCCCCGCACCCGACGTCAACACCAACGACCAGATCATGGCGTGGATGATGGACACCTATTCGATGAACACTGGCTCCACCTCGACCGGCGTGGTCACCGGCAAGCCGGTGGACCTGGGCGGCTCGCTCGGCCGGCGCGAAGCCACGGGCCGCGGTGTGTTCACCGTCGGTGTTGAAGCGGCCCACCACATCGGGCTGGAAATCTCCGGCGCGCGCGTTGCCGTGCAGGGCTTTGGCAATGTGGGCGGCGTGGCCGGCAAGCTGTTTGCAGAAGCCGGGGCACGCATCGTCGCCGTGCAGGACCACGGCGGCACGATTTACCGCGAAGCCGGTCTTGATGTGCCATCCCTGCTCAAGCACGTCGAAGAAAACGGCAGCGTGGGCGGCTTCCCCGGAGCCGAAGTGATTGCCAACGACAGCTTCTGGGATGTCGACTGCGACATCCTCATCCCCGCTGCACTTGAGCAGCAGATCAACGCCAGCAACGCCGGCCGCATCAAGGCCCGCATGATCATCGAAGGCGCCAACGGCCCGACCACACCCGCGGCCGACGACATCCTGCAGGAGCGCAACATTCTGGTGCTGCCCGACGTGATCGCCAACGCAGGCGGCGTGACCGTCAGCTACTTCGAGTGGGTGCAGGATTTCTCCAGCTTCTTCTGGGACGAAGACGAGATCAACGCCCGCCTGGTGAAGATCATGAAGCACGCGTTTGCAGCGGTCTGGGCCGTGTCGCAAGACCAGAAGGTCAGCCTGCGCACAGCCACCTTCATCGTCGCCTGCAAACGCATACTGCACACGCGCGAATTGCGCGGTTTGTACCCCTGATCTGGGCGGACCTTGGCGGACCTGAGCGGGCCGGTGCAGGCGCGCCCGGCAACCACTACTATTTTGATAGCTGCTCACGCACGTCTTTATTGGCCTGCAGGCCGATTCGGCACCTGAAAATGGCCTTTTTGGGCTGTTTTTGGGTGTTTTGAAGGCCCCGGCAAGCCGGAAACACCACTTTGAACCTTAAAAGTTAATATGGAAGTTAACTTTTGAGGTTTTTTTAACGTGTACGTTAAAAATTGTCACTGCGGCCAAAGCCCCTGCACAGGATGAGACACGCTGATTCTGTGAAGATCAAGCCCCAACGCGGGCACGTTGTCTGACGCACCGTCCGGCACCTTGAATCGCCGTAAAGCTTTGGCGCCAGGGCCACTGGCCGCCTCTCACATAACAGGATTGAGCGATGCAAACTGACGAACGCTGCTGTGGAACCGGCACCTGCCTGATCAACGCCGACGGGGTTTGCTGGTGCGGACAACGGTGGGATGGCGAGAAGATGTGCAAACCAGACACAGCAGGCACCACTTCAGGGGCACCCGTGCCGGTTCAGGCTGCAACACAGGCAGATCCAGAATGACTGCAACCATCGCCAGAGGTCCGTCAAGGTGGGCACAACTGCTGGGGTACGGCGGATTGATTCCGTTCATCGTGCTGGCGGCCGCCACATGGCTTGCGCCGCCTGACTGGCGCAGCTACATCGGGCTTGCGCTGCTGGGCTATGGCGCAACGATTACCAGCTTCATCGGTGCCATTCACTGGGGTCTGGTGATGCGCGATGAAAGCCTGCCATCGCGGCCATCACCGCTTGTTCTGGCGTGGGGCGTTGTTCCCAGCCTGATCGCGTGGCTCGCGCTGATGCTGGGGCTGGTGAGCGGACCCACTGCCGGCCTGTGTGTGATTGCCGCCCTGCTGTGGCTGTGTTTTGCGGTCGACCGCATGGCCTACCCCCGCTTCAACGCTCAGGCGTGGCTGCCGATGCGCCTGGCGCTCACCCTGGTGGCCAGTGCCAGTTGCATCGTCGGTGCTTGGGGCATGTTGCGATGACAGCCCGCATCACTGCATGATGACGGATCACCAGGGGATTTCTTTCCCCTGGTAATCAACAAACTGCGCACCCTTGCGGGCCTGCAGCCCCTTCAGCGCAGCCAGCATGCCGTCCACCGATTCACGCGGCTCAAGCAAATGGGCCACGCCGGCAGAAAACGGCTGCGACAGCGTCGAGCGAACGGTGCCCGGCTGCAGCGCCACCACCCGCAGGTCGGCGTTTTTTCGCTGCAGCTCAATGGCTGCGGTCTGCAGCAACATGTTCAGCGCGGCCTTGGCTGCGCGGTAGCCGTACCAGCCACCCTTCTGGTTGTCGCTGATGCTGCCCACGCGCGCCGAAAGTTTGGCGTAAATGCTGGGGCCCGGTGCCAGCAAAGGCGCGAAGTGGCGCAAGACCATCAACGGGCCGATGGCGTTGATCTCAAAAGACCTGGCCAGTACTTCAGGCCGCACGGCGGCAAGCGATTTCTCGGGGCCCACGCCGTCGATGGTCAGCGCGCCAGTCGCATCCACAATGAAATGGTAGGGGCCGCCCGCCTGGCTGGTCGTCACCTGCGCCGCCAGGCCGCCCGCATCCAGCAGGTCAAAGCCAGCGCCGTGTGAGCGCGACACCACTTCGACATGCAGGCAGCGCGGGTCTTCCTGCAGCGCGCCCACAAAGGCGCTGCCGATGGCGCCGCCTGAGCCGATCACCAGGGCCCGGTAGTCATGTTCAAAGAGCGATGGCATGGCGTCGGTCATGAGGGCAATCATGCGGGCAGTACCCGGTGCCTGGGCACGTCCTCAACCCTTCTTTACCCAGGCTGTGCACCAGCCCTTGGCCGCCACCTGCTTCCCGGCAAACAGGGGGCAAGCACCCGCGGCCGCACCTGCCGCCTTGAACAGGGCGCAATTGCTGCAGGCCTGGCCCGCCGCATATTTGGGCTGCTTCGCCTTGTCGACCTTGGTGGCATCGGCCTTGTAGCCCAGCGCTGCTGCCTGCGCATCGGTCTCAAGCACCATGGCCTGCGCTTTGGCCTGCAGCGTCATGCCTGCGGCCACGCAGCCCGTCACGGCCTGAAGCATGAAGGTGCGGCGGCTGTTGGCGGGGATGGGGGTCTGGTTGTGGGTGTTCATCGTGAAGGCTCCTGTTGTGCCGGCGTCAACCGGGTTTGCTGAAAATTCGGGGGGCGGGCTAGCGGTGCCAGCGCCGATAGATGGATTGCATCGAAGGCCTGATCACCAGAAAGCCCCGGTACATGGCCTCCATGAGCGCGAGGACGCCCGGAATGTTTGCCAGGCTTGCCAGATGTCGCCAGCCGGGTAACTGGCCCCAGAGATACACAAATGCGCGTGCCCCGCTCACTACCTCGCCATCGGGTGTGATGGCATGAAACCTCTGCATCAACGCTGTTCGCGTGATGCCGGGCGGCGGGCGGTAGCCCGGTGCAGAGACATCGACCCACTGCAAAGTGCCAGAGGCCGGAAGCTTGCGGTACATCGCGATCTCTCGGCTGCACAGCGGGCACGACCCGTCAAAAAGCACGGCCGTGCAAGGCGCTGTCGCAAGCAGATTCGCTTGAGGCTGTCCGGCTTTGGCTGAAGTGGTGAGTCGCATGTGGTGGGCTTTCGACCAGCAAATCTAACAGCTTCGCGTCATTTATCTACTCATTTGATTTAATATTGAATAAAAACTACTCAACACCTACTCAAATAGCCCAATCATGTCCAATGCCAGGAAAAACCCACCCGGTACCGCCCACCGCATAGGCGCAGTGTCAGCACTTAGCGGCGTACCCGTGCCGACCCTGCGTGTGTGGGAGGTTCGTTATGCCACCTTCAGCCCGCGCATGACAGAGGGCCGCCAGAGGCTGTACAGCGACGACGATGTGCTGCGCGCCACGCTGCTCAAGCGCCTGACCGAGCAGGGCCACACCATCAGCCGAATCGCCCACCACGACGCCGCCGAACTGAACGCCCTGCTGCAGCAACAAAACGCATCCCAGGGGCGCGCTGATTCAAGGCTTGCAGAGCCGGCAAGCGTGAGCGCTGCTGTTGTCGGCCTGGGTCTGGCGGCGCGTCTGGCGTCAAAAAAATTCAGGCAAATCTTCTCGGCCAGCGCCGTTCAGGTCACCGACATCTTTGAAGACCTCAGCGCTGCACTGGCCTCACCGCCGGCGGCCACGCCCCAGTTTCTGCTGGTGTCTGTCAACTCACTGCACACCCTGGTCGAGGTCGCCCTGCACCGCCTGATTGCCCGCTGCAACTTTCCGCAGGTCATCGTGCTGTACCGCTTCGGGCAGGAGCAAGTGGTGCAGTCGATGAGGCGCTCGGGCATGGTGGTGCGCAGGGAACCGGTGTCAGACCATGAACTGGCCGACCTGGTTTTTTCGTCGCTGCTGATCGATGCGCCCAAAGCCATGGGCCAGGGCGGTCTCGCCGCCGTCATCCCGCCCCGAAAGTACGACGACGCCACGCTGGCCCGCATGGCCGCCATTTCCACCGATGTGCTGTGCGAGTGCCCCAGGCATGTCGCAGAAATCATTGCCCAGTTGGTCAGCTTTGAGCAGTACAGCCAGGAGTGCCTGAACAAAAGCTCGGAAGACGCGCACCTGCACGCCTACCTGCATTCAGTGTCAGGCTCGGCCCGCGCGCTGTTTGAGCATGCGCTGCAGAAAGTGGCGGAGCACGAAGGGCTGTCGATTTCCAGCGCCGAATGACTGTGCCCGGCATTGGGGTGAGCGCGGTGAGCGAGTTCAAAGTGATTCCACTATTATTTTGATAGCTGCTCACGCACGTATCTATTGGACTGCAGCCGTTTTGATCCCTGAAAATGGCCCTTTTTGAGAGCGTTTTTAAGTTCAGGCAGGCTGAAAACCCTGTTTCAGCGCCAATTGTTAATATGGGAGTTAACTTTTGGTCATTTTTTAACGTACACGTTAAAAAATGCCTGAGCATCTGCCAGACAAGGAATGTGTTGCCGGTGCAGCCAGGCGGCGCTCACGCACGCCCGCAATCAAGCATGTCTCACGGCCAGCACTGACCGCGCCGCTACGCCACCTCATCAGCATGGTGCGTGACGTTCTTCGCCCACAGCGAGAGCGGCCTGAACTTCGAGAAAAGCCAGAGCCCCACCACGCAGGCCGTGCCGAAGAAACCAGTCAGAAACCCGACAAGCACGGCACCCACCACCGGCGACATCAGCAGGCCCATCACGCCATAAACCGGCCGGCCACTCCACTGCACGGTGTTCGCACCGAATGCAGCGAAAACGCCGAACACAATGCAAAGCGGCATCAGCGAAAAAAGAAGCCCGATAAACACCAGCTTGTAGATGGATCCGACATACAGGCGGGTCAGTGAGATTCGTGTGAACAAGATGACTCCTGAGTTGCAATACATGAGGTGGGAGTGAGATCAGGGCTCACTGTTGAGTGGCCGATCAGGTCGACTGCGTGGTTTCTCCTCGAGGCTTACTTGACCCGAAAGATCGCGCAAAGCTTGTTGCCATCGGGGTCGCGCACATAGGCCAGATGCATTGCGCCAAGGTTGCCACCGCGCAATCCCGGAGGGTCTTCGATGGACTGGCCGCCGTGCTTGATGGCAACATCATGGAACTCCTGGACCTGCTCCGCTGAATCGCACTTGAAGCCGATGGTGCCACCGTTCGCCGGCGTTGCCACTTCACCATCAATCGGCTCAGACACACAAAAGGTGCTGCCGTCATGCCGGTAAAAAAGCCGTGTGTGCCCGGAAGGCGCGATGTTGCGGTGCGGCTCGCCGGCGCCGAGTATTCCGAGAACGGCGTCGTAGAACTGTTTTGAACGCTCAAGGTCGTTAGAGCCGACGACTACGTGATTCAGCATTTTTTTGTCTCCAGGGGTATCGATAAAGCGTAGTATGCCGAGGCTTTTTTCGAAGGCACGCCAGCCATATTGTGAAGATGAAGCCCGGCTATCGCCATGAGACGTGAAGCACCTCTGGCATCCAGGGAAATTTGCATGCTGCGTAACCCCAGGGCAGCTGGTCGAGAAGCATGTCGAAGGCAGCAGGCTCCACCTTGAGTGTCCAGCAGCCTTCGCCACGTACCAGGCGCCCTTTGCGCTGAAGGAAAGTTTCACGAAGGCCGTCAATCGACGTGTGCTCGAGCGCATTCCAGTGGGCGATCATGGCCGCAAGCATTCCGTCGATGACCTCTCGCTCCCTTGCGGAAATTACGAAACCCGCCGCGTGTTCGTTGCCTGTAGCAGCAAAGGGCAAACCACACAGAAGTCCATTGAGCGCGGATGCAGGTTCGTCGGGTTGCGTGTCACCGAACACGATAAACCGCATCAAATGCGCAGCACGCTCGGCAGCCGCCGAATCCACAAAGGCCTGTTCCTTCACCAGGCCAAGCACTGACCAAAGCCGCGGAAGGTAGGGACCAGCGAGAACAATTCCAGCGTCCGGGATGAGGATGGTGCCGGCCGGGTAGGGGGAAATGTCAGGCTTCACTTGCCCCTACTTCAGTTCGGCGTAACTCATCTCACCGATCTTTTTGGCAAGGGTGTCGATGCCAAGCCATGCGTTGCGGTAGTAGTCTTCAACAGCATAGGTCTTGCCTTCATACGCAATGACGACCTTGATCTCGTCTTTACCGGCAAAAGCGCCGACCAGGAATCTCGCGGCGTCGCCGCGGGCGGCGTACTCCCTTATCGCAACGGTGGCCTGACTCGTGGCGGAAAGCTTTCGTCCAGCCTTGCTTGCAGCCTCGTTGTAACCTTCAACAATCAGACCAGGAATAGTTGGCTTGACCGTACACGTCCCGCAGTCAACTGTTACCTTGAGCGAAGGCATTTCAGCCAGTGCCGTGGCTTGGGGCGCGCCAGTGGCCGCGCCTGTATTGTTTTGCGCCGTGCTGGCACAACCAGATATGAAAATCGCTATAGATGCAAGAACCAGGGCGAGGTGATTTTTGAGAACCAAGAAGACACTCCTTTTGAGGATGAATTAAAAAAGCCTAACGCGGACCCTAGACCGTCGGAGAGATAAACAGGGGAAGTATTTCATACAGGCCAGCCTAACGGTCACCCGCCAGCGTTGGAAGCATGCTTTGAGACTCTCTGGAGTTCACTTGAATTTCGATGACACCCTCGGCTGTGTCGAGAATGAATTTCATGAGCGTACCTGTTTCGCTCGACAGCAGGGTCTTTGTCGAAATCTGGTAGAGCATCGTTCCGCCGCCGCTGCCTTCTGCTTTCATCTTGATCGCACCGGAAGGTGTTCCAAAAGTCATGCTGTAAATCTGCTGGACGCGGGCAACATCCCCTTCAATGGCCAACAACCGGTTCAGAGTCCTCATATTGAGGTCAAGGGTAGTGATACCCGCTACGGGGATCTGCATGGTCAGATCTTGCGGAACGCTTTTGCCAAATGCGAGCGACATTGGTTCAACGTCGGATGCCTGCATGAGAACAGCTGTCATCATCTCGCGCAGGGACTGGGCGAGGTTGGGCTCGACCCCTGAAACGTTGACGGAATCTGCACGCAGTTTGCCACTGGCGTCGACCGCGCCGGTCACACGCACCCCCTTTAGGCGCGTCTTTTCAGGCAGCAACTGCGTCCGACCATCAGGAGTGTTCACGTGCGTAGTCTTGTCGAGGTAATTCATCTCGACGGGGAAACCGCCGCCCGGCTGTAACTTTCCAGTGGCGTACCGGATAGCCTGCCTGCTGCCCATGTGAATGGTTACTGGGCGGGAGGACAAGCGCCCGTTGGAACTCGCCACAATGCCGCGATCTTCGAGGACACGCATGGTAGTTATGGCGTCCGCTGTAATGCGGGCAGTCAAATCGCGATCTGGCTGAAGTCGATAGTCGAGTTCGACCTGCACTGGATTGGCAAAAGCTGCACAGCTTGCAGCCAGCGCGTAGATTTGCAGAAGAGCTTTAAGCGATCGCATGTGTTGCCTGTGGTTTGAGATCCCAGGGCGCTACCAGGCGTCCATTTACTGGAAGGTTGGGTGCCATTGTGAGGACCAAGCGCTACCTCCTAGCTGACGACCAGGTCCCACACCCTGAACAGCAGCGCCGGTGCTATGCCTGCCGCAAGAAGAAAGCAGACAAACTTGACAGCAGCGATAAGCCCATTGCGAAAACCTCTCGTGTAAAACAGGTAACCCGCATGAGTGAAAACGATAAAGAATGGCCACGCGATGGCGAAGATGGCAGCCGCGTGCCTCGCCCCGCCGTGCTCAACTGAATCGATGCGCGCCCACGAATAGAAGATCAACGCAAAGCCAATCACCAGAATCAACGAGCCCACTTGCGAACGAAACTGGTTTTTGCCGGGGTCAGAAATATCCCAGAACGAACTGGCAGTAATAAAGATCAGCAAGAAGCCAAACAGCAAGAGAAGGCTGAACAGGAGATGTTTGGTTGTGCGAGTCATGATGACCAACGTCGGATATCACCGATGTCCAGGCTGAGCCGCAAACCTGCCCCCTGCATCGGTACATCAGCGTTGGTCAAGAAGCGATACCGCTGTGTCACGCGTCATCTTTCCGATAGTTCCTGAAAGTCGAAATCCACGTCTGCAAGCGGCGTTATGGATTCGGCTTGCTATGGACGTAGCGCCATTTTTGGGCGCCTGTCATTCGCTACGAACCTTCGGACTAAATCCGTATTCGCGAAGCTTCGCGGCGACTTCGGCTTCATACCCGCTTTGTGGCGTGAGTTGAAATGCCCGGAACAAATCCCGCTTCGCCTGTTCCCTGTTGCCCAGTGCCTCATATGACAGCGCGCGCTGGTAAAGGGCATAGCCGTAGTCTGGCTGCTTTGGAATTCCTTTTGTAGCTGCTTCAATCGCCTCTTCATAACGCCCTGCCAGATGAAGGGTCTGCGCCATGTGATAGTGAACCGCCATGCCAGGCCCGGTGCCCGCACCATCTTCATCGTATTCAGCTGCAAGCTTCAGCGCCGCCAGCGACTCGTCGTATTTTTTTTGCTCACGGTAATAAAAACCCAGCATCACGAATGGCCATACATCTTTGGGCTTTTCCAGATCGATGGACTCCTTTTGATCCTGTGCCGCCCGATCGAACTGCTTTGTTGAAGCGTAAGCATGCGCCCTGGCGTTCAGGACAAAAGCGCGCGCTGACTCCTTCAGTTGCAGGTCAAGGCACTTGGCAAGCGAATCGAGGGCAACAGGGTAGTCTTTCCGCTCAAGGGCCTGCAGGCCTGAGCGGCAATCAACAGGCTGAGCGCCGACAGAAGCGCCCAGCAGCACGCCAGCCAACGTTAAAGTCAATTGCAAATTTCTCATGGAACTCTCGGCAACGCCAATCTGAAAATGAGTGGCAACAAATCGTTGCCCAGCAAACATTGATCCCGCAGACTATTTCGGAATACTCTTGTTCGTCGGCGACCTCACCGGCTCTTCCGACCCGCTGCGCCACTCGCCAAAAGAGTCCACATAGAAGTTCATCACACGCATCCAGTCTTCTGCCACGACGGTGCGGGTCTTGTAATGCGTCTTTTCGGTGTAGGTCACCTTGACCGGGTAGACCTTGGTGCCGCGCTGGCCGCTGCCGCTGTCGAGGCGGCCGTCCCAGTCGCGGGGTGAACCGACCACCAGCGCGGTCACATCAACGGTCACCGCGCCGTCAGAACCCGGGTCGGCGGCCTTCTCGCCTTTTTTGCAACGCACCAGCTTCTTCAGTAAATCAACGTTGGGCTTGTCGCCGTTGCGTGCGGGCTTTTGTGCGATGGGGCACTTCAGAACGCCCTCCTGGGCACTGGCTGAAGTCATGCCGGCAAGCGTCAAGGCTGCGGCAGCGATCAGGGATGAATAGCGCATGTTTCATGTCCTCCAGTTATTGTTTGTCGCGGGTTATCCGTCGGCCAGTCTGGCTTTTTGACTATAGCCCCTGCTCCGGGGCGCTGTCTGCCACAGTCGGGTTTTCATGCGCCGGCATGTTGCATAAAGAACGCAAGGCCCGAGGGATTTGCCACGTCAAACGTTGCGGGTACCGCCTTGAACGCCATGGGGCTGATGGTGGCAGGTGGTAGTGGCGGCTTGAAGATGAGTCAGACGCTACCAATTTAGTAGCGGCTCACGCTCGTATCTATTGGCCTGCAGCCCGATTTGAGGGTTAAAAATGGCCTTTTCAGGGGGTTTTTTGACGTCAACAGCCCAAAAATAAGGTTTTGGGCGCTAATTGTTAATAGGGAAGTTAACTTTTGGTCATTTTTTAACGTGTACGTTAAAAATTGGCCTCAACTGCGGAAGCCCTGGATTGAGCCAAGTCCAAGTACGAATGCAACGGCTACGGCGACATAGAGTACGAGCGCCAACACCATCGCCAACCGGGGCCACCGCCACTCGCGAATGAGGGCGACCATTCCAAGAACTGACATGCCGTACATGGTTGCAGCGATGAAGTAGCTTAGAGGGGCCGGAACGAACACTGGCCGCCCGCCATATCTTGGTGATGTTTCGTAACCTCCGTGCGCAAGTATGAGTGAGCCCCCAACCATGCCGAGCAGGACGATGGCAGCGATTGAAATCTGGGCGGCGGAGCTGAGTGGTTCTTTCTTCATGGGGCTAACGTGAAGATGACCGGACCACCAATACTAGCGGCGAAGCGGCCTTCTAATGTTGCGTGTCCGCGTGGAAAGACAGGTTAGCGTGTCGCGGGGCACGTTCAACTCATGGACTCCCCAAGTTCTACGATGAACCACGATCCTTGATACTCGGCCCAGCGAATATACGTCTTGAACGTGTCCGGTGCGAATTGGCTTCTGAAAATTCCGCTTGACGACATTCGCAACTTAGCACGGGATGACCAGTCAGCGCGGAACGTATGTCCATTCGGATCGTCGAAAAAGTGGTGATGGGCGAATGAGTTGGGTTGCTTGAGTTGGGCGTTGATCTGCGCCTGCGTATATTTTGAACTACCCAGGAGCTCTCCTGTTGCCACATTGAACGAACGGAAAAGAATTTGGCGGCGAGGATGAAAGAACCTAGCCAAGTCGGGGTCGCGCTCATCCAGCGACTTCAGAAACTGGCTCATTCTCGACTCTAACGATGCCTGTGCATGCGCATCTGGCAAGGGGGCGATGAGAAGCAAAAACGCAAGAAGCGCGATGCGGCGATTTCCATTGAAGAGGTGGTTCATGGCGAGCGCTAACGTTGGAGGCAAGACGTGGCCGAAGGCCGTCGCCTCTGGGCCGACCTGTTATACGGATTTGAAAGCATCTTTGTTTGCATCTACGTACTCAGCGAGTTTTGCGAATACAGATTCATCGCCACACACTTTTCGGCTTAGTTTAACGAACAGGTGACTATCGTCATCCCGTACAGTGCCGAGCCACTGCTGGCGCTTTGCCTCATGCAGATGTGGCTGTGAGAAAGGGAACATTGCTGCTGCAGTATCAATACAAGATGCCGCGCTTTCAGCACCGATTCTCTGGTCCGCGTCCGCGAAGAACGAGTATTCCGGAGTTCCATCGAAGTCACTCTCAAAGAAATACTCAAGGCCACCGTTGTCGATGATCCCCTGTGTTGAATGGATGACTGCGACGGTCTGAAGCAGTGTCGGCAAACGCAAAATGTCGTTGTCCGCGCTCTTAAGGCGCGCAAACGCAATGTCAGATGCTTCGTCAAGCAGGGCGCTCATGGAGCCGTATAACGTTGAAGGTAAGCGGACGCCGAAGGCAGTCCGCTTGAATGATGGGATGGACTCCCCCTGTGTTTTGCGCCACATTGGCGCTCTGGTTTTCATTGGCGTGGAGATCAGATTTTTAACAAAAGGAGAGTCCGACATGAATGCTACTACCGTTGCCGTCGATCTTGCAAAGTCCGTCTTCCAGCTCGCCGTGGCCGATGAGTCCTGGCGCGTTTTGGAATCACACCGCCTGACCCGAACCCAGTTCGAGCGCTGGTTCGTCAACCGTGATGTGAGCCTGGTCATCATGGAAGCCTGCGGCTCTGCCCACCACTGGGCGCGCTGGCTCAATACCCTGGGCATTGAAGTTCGCCTGTTGCCGGCCCAATACATCCGCGCCTACGTTAAACGCAACAAGACCGATGCAGCCGATGCAGCCGCCTTGCTCGAAGCGGCCCGGGCGTCTGACATTCGCCCGGTTCGCATCAAGTCGGTGGAGCAGCAAGCCCTGCAGGGCATGCACCGCATCCGCAGCCTGTGGATGGGTACGCGCACTTCACGTATCAATGCCTTGCGGGGGTTCTGCCGTGAATTTGGTATCGCCATTCCCGTCGGGGCGCGCACAGGCATCGAAGCGATCAGCCGGGTGCTGGCTGACCCGGGGACCGCCGTGCCCGAGCTGATTCGGGGTACGGCCAAATTGCTGATTGAAGAAATCCGCCTGCTCGAAGCCCGCATTGCCCAGCTGGAGCGGGAACTGGCATCCCTGGCCAGGCTCAGCCCGGCCTGCACAACCTTGCTGTCAATTCCGGGCATTGGCTTGCTGACCGCCACGGCGCTGGTGGCAGCTACTTCGGGGGATGTCAGTCACTTCAAGGATGCCCGACACTTCTCAAGCTGGTTTGGCCTGACGCCCAGGGAGTACAGCTCGGGCAACACGCGTTACCTGGGGTGCATCTCCAAAAAGGGAGACCGCTACCTGCGCATGCTGCTCACCCATGGTGCCCGCAGTGTGCTGCGGGCGGCCAAGGTGGCTGAAGGAGCTGGCAAAGAGGTCTGTGGTGTGCGCCGCTGGGGCCTTGACGTGCAGAGCCGCAGCAACCACAACAAGGCGGCCTGCGCACTGGCCAACAAGCTGGCGCGTATTTGTTATGCCACCTTGCGCGACAAGGAGCCGTTTGGTGAAAGCCAGCGGCTGAACAAGAAAATAGGCAGGCAGAGCTTTGTGATGCCGACCTGAGGGCCGGCATCCAGACAACGGTCAACAGGAAGACTTGAACACCCATCCGCGCTTGCGACGAGATTGATCGACCCTCATGGCCAACCGGGTTCACCCCACACTGACAGATGCCGATAACTCTTCCGGCTTAACGAACGAAAGTTCAGCAGCCGCTTGTATTGACTGGCACCTCGGTGACGCAGATTCCATGTCGGCACGGGACATTCATGATCCCACTTTAGATGCCGGATATACGACTGCAGGCGCTTCCCAAAAAGCCAAACTATCGATCAGCCTCTTGCCGTTTGGGGGAGTCCATATACGAAGAGTTAGGTTGCGGTGAACGTGACCCTCGAAAGTAACGCATTGATCCAGACCGACTCAAGCGCGAGAAGGACAACATAAGGCAAAAATTCAGTTGCAAACCGCGAATACGCGACAAGACCGTACCACCAACGTAGCTTGTAAAACTCCGACTTCTTAAGCTTCATGAGCATGAAGTCAATGTTGTCGTGATTTTCGTAACGCCTCAAGATCGAACCGTAGGCGTCGGCGTAAGCGTTGTAGTCTTCAATTGGAGCCTCTTCTCGCTCTACACGCTCGAGCTTCAAGGCAAGTTCGCTCATCTCAAGACCGCAAGCGTGGAGCTTCTCGGCTCGGACTCCATAGTTGTTCATGGTGAGGATCACCGAGATCAGCAGCACGATCATCGACAGAGTAACTTGTCCGAGGTTTACGGCCTTGTCCGTGAATGGCAGCGCGAACGCAAGTGCCTGCAGGAGTGATATGACGATGAGGCCGAGTGAGAACAGCGAGATTGTCCAAAGCGAGGCGCTGTTGTGTAGACGAAGCCGACGACTCGCGTTGAAGCGAGACGCTGCAGTCTTGCTCACGCGCCCATACAGCTTGTGGAAGTGAAACCTTGGGGATTCTTCGTCGCTCATTTTGGCGATTTTGACAGAGTCAACAACCTACCGTTGGAGCTGACCGGAATGCAACATGCGCGGCTGAGCCGCAGCCTGCAGTTGGGTTGCCGTGTCGAGCGACCTGTTATACGACTTTACGGTCACGGAAATCTTTAATCCGCTTCGGCAAGCCATACAAGTACTCGAACAGAAAGTCCATGAACTTGCCGATGTCGGTCGCATCTTTCGGGGTCGTGGGCGTTTGATCAGGCTTCGGATGAGCCGAGTCGTTCCCGAGCTCTCGGACATTGTGTGCCCACTCCTGCATAAGCGGGGGTAACGTGCCCTTTGAAGCTAGGTAATCAATCTCCTGCTTGAGATTTGAGCCAACAGCTTGATGAGCGCGGAGCGCAAGCTGTATCGCGCTTCGAGTCATAACTGCCGCAGCGTCGTAGTTTCGATCGACAAGGCTTTTCTTGGCCTGGAGCCAGTAGCGACCCACGTCTTCCGGGAAGTGCTCAGGCGCTTTCTCGTACTTCAGGGGCCAAGGTTGCACTTTGAAATCGTGAATGTCCCGGCCGCCTGACCAGACAACTTGAACAAATGAGGCACAGCTCCCGCACTTCAGCGTGTCGAAGTTCAGAACCTTGGATCCGTTCGGCTGCTTCTTTTCAGCGTGAAACTCAGTGGAAAAGTTACCCCTCTCCATGCAAAAGGGGCAAGTGATCTTGTACAACGCGAGCTTGCCGCCGGAGAAACCAGACCAGTCACCGAGTCCCCACCAGCTGTCCATCACTGCGCTCCTTTTACCGTATAAAGTTGCACGTAACCGGCGACCAAGGAACGGCGCGGCGCAGCTGCGGGACGACCTTGGGCGTCCGCGTTGTCGGACCTTTTAGATTTCATTAGCGACGCTTCTGAGGCGGGCGCTGCGTCAGCGCAGACCCTGCAGCGGTCTTTGCAGGAACGCTGGAGCCCGCACTCCGCAGGGTCTTCGATGCCGCAGTACCGGCAGCCGCTGACGTCACCTTCTTCGGCGAGACTTGGGACAACGCGCTGCCAGCGCTGGACTTGGCGGGTGTCGGCGATCTCGGCGCTGACAATACTTTTGAGGCCGAAGATGCAGCGCGATTGCCCGTTACTTCACGCGCCGGCTTTGCCGCTACCGACTGGGCACGCGCTGCAAAATCAGTCTTCTTCACCGTGCCACCTGCACTCTTTGCGGTCGCGCTTTGAATTCGCGACGCGGCTTGCTTCGTCATAGGTGTGCTGCTCTTTGCCTGTTTCGTTGCCATGGGAACTCCTGGGGTGTTGTCGATGAAATCTAACTCGATGAATGCCGCAAGACTTGCGGCATAAAAACGGCGCTGCAATATAACGTGGTCATCCTATCTTGCTGAATCCCGCTTGCACATTGGCTTTGCTGAACACATCTTGTTTTTTTCATGACGCTATAAAGGCCATAGAGCCTGGCAATCCGCCACTGCAATCTGCACGTCATTTGGACCAAGTTTGGGAGCGGATTGGGTATTTGCACTATAGCCTCAGCACCGGGAATCTTTATCTCTGCAGGGTGCGGTTCTTCACCTGTTGGCTTGCGCTGAGGCATCTGCATGGCGTAACAGGGGCACTGCCGGCTCGCTGGATGAAGGCGTATTTGCTATGAATTACATAGCGAATAACGCACGTATCTATTGGCCTGCAGCCGTTTTTATGCCTAAGAATGGCCATTTTTGAACCGATTTTTGAGTTCGGGCAGCCTGAAAACAGCGTTTTGGTGCCAATTGTTAATATGGAAGTTAACTTTTGGCGATTTTTTAACGTTTACGTTAAAAAATGACCCTGCCAAGCGGTTTTAGCGCCTACCAGCCTGAAATCTGCCGACCAATATCGGGCAGACAGCCCAAACGCTATTGCAGCGTTTCTTTCAGCGCCGCAGGCAGCGGCAGGGGCATGACCTCAATGCCCTCTTCCAGCAGCTCAACGGTTTCTTTCATGCTGGCCTGGCCGCGGATGTTGCGGGCCTCGGTGTCGCCGTAATGCATGCGGCGGGCTTCGTCGGCAAAGCGGTCGCCTACGTCTTCGGTATTGGCCATGACCTGGCGCAGGGCCTTGAGGAAGGCGACCTGGGCTGCGGGGTTCATGACGGTGTTGGCGTCTGCCTGGGCTGGTGCGACGGCCGTTGACGCTGGCGCGCCGGGCGTTGCATCAGACGCTGCGCTTGATGCGACAGGTGCTGAATAGCCGCCGAGGTTCAGGCGCGGGGCGCTGGGCATCTTCTGCACAGCCTTGTCTGAACACATGGGGCACTCGACCAGGCCGCGTGCGAGCTGGCTCTGGAAGTCATCTTCAGACGCGAACCAGCCTTCAAATGAATGCTGGTGGGCGCACTGGAGATTAAGGACCTTCATGGCTGCATTATCTGCAAAGCTTCAAGGGGCGGCTGTTTGCCAGTCCAAAGCCCATGCGCCTGACAGCACGTTCTGCAGCCAGAGCATGCCTGTGAGTGTTTTGGCGTCAGTCACCTTGCCGTCACGGCACCAGTCTGAAAGCTCGGCTGGCGTGGCGGTGAACACTTCGAGAAACTCGCCCGGGTCAAGCACGCGCTCGCCCGCTATCAGCCCGCGTGCAAACCAGATGTCTATGAATTCGGTTGAATACGAAATCACCGGGTGCAGCACGCCAGCCCTGGCCCATTCACGCGCAACATAGCCGGTCTCTTCAAACAGTTCACGTTTGGCGCAGTCGAGTGGGGTTTCGCCGGCATCGAGCTTGCCCGCGGGGAACTCGATCATCACGCGGTGCATGGGGTAACGGTACTGGCGCTCGAGCAGCACGCGGCCGTCATCGAGCAGGGCAACGACCATCGCCGCGCCGGGGTGGACGATGTATTCACGCGTGGTTTCGGTCGCGTCGGGCAACAGCACGGTGTCGCGGAACGCATGCAGAAAGCGCCCCTTGAGTATTTCCGTCGAGGCGATGGCTGTTTCAGTGAGGTGTGCGTCGTCTTGCATATGCCAACGCCAGCCTTTCAGCTGCGGTGTTTGAAGAGGTAGCGGTAGGTAAAACCGGGGAAGGCAAAGGTGATGAAGAGTGCGCCGGTGATGGCGTAGAACTCCCAGCCCTGTGGCGCGATCTGCCCTGCGCGCTGCTCAAGAAAAAGGCCAAGGCCGCCAGCTACAAAATACCAGACCACCATCTCGGCGAGGCGGGTGGCGAGGTTTTTGGGGGACTTGAGCGCCAGCACGGCGAACAGCCGGTTGCTGATGAAAGGAAGGTTGGCCAACAGCAGCGCCACCAGCACCACCACCCATACCGAGGCAGTTTGGGTCATCGATGAATTAACTGCCCAGCGTCTTGACGATGCTGCTGATGGACTGCGCGCAGAGTGTCATCAGGCCGCCCGGCATGATGCCGAGGATGAGGATGAGCGCGCCATTGATGGACAGCACCACCCGCACATCGGCAGGTGCAGACAGCACGCCTGTGTTGGCACCTTGCGGCGCATCAAAGTACATAACCTTGACGACGCGCAGGTAGTAAAACGCGCCGATCAGCGACATCATCACTGCGAACACGGCGAGCACCAGGTAGCTGGTGAGGCCGGAAGAGATCAATGCCTGCAGAACGGACAGCTTGGCGTAAAAACCAACCAGCGGCGGCAGACCTGCCAGCGAGAACATGCAAATCGCCATGACACCGGCGTAAAGCGGGCTGCGCTGGTTGAGGCCGGCGAGATCGGAGATTTCTTCAGACTCGTGCCCTGCCCTTGCCAGCAGCATGATGATGCCGAAGGCGCTGAGCGTGGTCAGCACATAGGTGATGGCGTAGAACATGGCCGCGCTGTAGGCCGACTCGGTGTTGAGCTGGTTGCCATTGACCACGCCGGACATCAGGCCCAGGAGCAGAAAGCCCATTTGCGAGATGGTGGAGAACGCCAGCATGCGCTTGAGGTTGGACTGGGCCACGGCGGCGAGATTACCTACCAGCAGGGAGCCAATCGCCATGAGCGCGAGCATCTGCTGCCAGTCAATGGCCAGTGGCAGCATGCCTTCGACGAGCAGGCGAATGCAGATGGCGAATGCTGCGAGTTGGGGTGCACCGCCAATCAGCAGCGTGATGGCCGTAGGCGCGCCCTGGTATACATCCGGCAGCCACATGTGGAAAGGTACGGCACCCAGCTTGAAGGCCAGGCCAGCGACGATAAACACCAGGCCGAACACCAGCACCTGATGCTTGACCGTACGGCTGGCAATGGCGTTGAACACCTCGTTGACATTGAGGGAGCCGGTGGCGCCGTAAAGCATCGACAAACCGTAGAGCAGAAAGCCGGAGGCCAGGGCACCCAGCACAAAATATTTCATGGCTGCTTCTGTGGCCGTTGCGTTGTCGCGGCGCAGCGCCACCAGCGCATAGCTGCACAAGGTCATGAGCTCAAGGCCCATGTAGAGCACCAGGAAGTTGTGGCCCGAGATCATCACAAAAATGCCGAGAAGCGCGAACAGGCCGAGCGTGAAGAACTCGCCGCCGCGCAGCATGTCGCGACCGGCCACATAGGGGCGGCCATAGACGAAGGTGACCATCAATGCGAGGGCTGCAAAACACTTGAGCCAGCCGCCCATGGGGTCAACCACCACCATCTTGCTGAAGCCGTAAAAGGTTTCACCGCCAATGGCGTAGGCCGCTTCGAGGGCAGCCACCACGGCCAGGGTGATGAGCGTGAGTACATAAGTCAGGGTGCGCTGTGGTGACTTCACACCGAGGTCAACCAGGGCGATCACGCAGCCCATGACCAGGAGGATGATTTCCGGGTAGACCGCGATCAAGGAGAGTTTGTCTATCATCTTGATGCTCTGGATTAGTTCAGTTTCGACGTGGCGACATGCTTGAGCAAATCAGCCACGGAGGTGTTCATCACATCGGTGAACGGTTTCGGATAGATGCCCATGTACAGCACGGCGACGGCCAGGATGGACAGCATCAGGAACTCGCGGCTGTTGATGTCGGTCAGGCCCTCGACGTCGTCGTTGGTGACGGGGCCGAGGTAGACGCGCTTGAACATCCACAGGGTGTAGGCAGCGCCGAAGATCAGCGCTGTGGCCGAGGCCAGGCCGACCCAGAAGTTGAATTTGACGGCACCCAGAATGACCATCCACTCGCCCACAAAACCAGCGGTGGCGGGCAAGCCGCAATTGGCCATGGCGAAGAGCAGTGCGAAAGCTGCAAACTTGGGCATGGTGTTGACCACACCGCCGTAGCTCGAAATTTCGCGTGAATGCACGCGGTCGTACAGCACGCCAATGCACAGGAACATGGCGCCCGACACAAAACCGTGGGCAATCATCTGAACGATGCCGCCGGCCACGCCGAGGTCATTGAAGATGAAGAAGCCGAGCGTGACAAAACCCATGTGCGCAACTGATGAATACGCCACGAGTTTTTTCATGTCCTGCTGCACCATGGCGACCAGGCCCACGTAGATCACGGCTGTCAGCGACAGCGCAATCATCAGCCAGGCCCATTCACGCGAGGCATCAGGCGCAATCGGCATCGAGAAACGCAAAAAGCCATAAGCGCCGAGCTTGAGCATGATGGCGGCCAGCACCGCAGAGCCGCCGGTGGGCGCTTCAACGTGCACGTCGGGCAACCAGGTGTGTACCGGCCACATCGGCACCTTGACGGCGAAGGCCGCAAAGAAGGCGAAGAACAGCAAGGTTTGAATGGTGCTGCCCAGCGGCAGCTTGTGCCAGACCAGGATGTCAAAACTGCCGCCCGACTTGCTGTACAGGTAAATCAGGGCCACCAGCATCAGCAGCGAACCGAGCAGTGTGTACAGGAAGAACTTGAAAGCAGCGTAGATCTTGTTCGGGCCGCCCCAGATGCCGATGATGAGGTACATCGGGATGAGCGTGGCTTCAAAGAACACGTAGAACAGCAGACCGTCGAGTGCAGTGAACACGCCGATCATCAGGCCGCTGAGGATCAGGAACGACGCCATGTACTGGTTCACGCGGGTAGTGATGGACTCCCAGCTGGCGATGATGACCACGACGTTGATGAACGCGGTCAGCAGCACAAACCACAGCGAGATACCGTCGACACCGATGTAGTAGTTGACGTTGAAGCGCTGTATCCAGCTGGCCTTCTCGACAAACTGCATGGCGGAGGTGCCCAGCTTGAAGCCGTCGTACAGAGGCAGGGTCACCAGAAAGCTGGCGACTGCGCCTATCAGCGCGATCCAGCGTACGCTCTTGGCCTGGTCATCACGACCAAAGGCCAGCAACACGACGCCGAAGGCAATCGGCATCCAGATGGCAAGGCTCAACAAACCCATTTTTGTTCTTCCTTGTTCTTATTTATTGAGCCACACGAAATACGTCATCAGCACAAACACGCCGATGATCATCCCGAAGGCGTAGTGATAGATGTAGCCGGACTGCAGGCGGCGCACGATGCTGGAGACCCAGCCGACAACCTTCCATGAACCATTGACCAGCGCACCGTCAATGAGCTTCTGGTCGCCGCCCTTCCACAGGCCCATGCCAAGCATGCGCGCACCGCGTGCAAGCACGTTTTCATTGAACCAGTCGAGGTAATACTTGTTCTCAAACAGGACATAGATGGGGTGGAATATGCGCTTGATGGCCGTCGGCAAGGCCGGGTTGACCATGTACATGTAGTACGACAGCGCCACGCCAGACAGGGCCAGCCAGAACGGCGGCGTCATCAAACCATGCAGGGCCATTTGCGCCGGGCCGTGGAAGATCTTGGCCAGCTCTTCCATTGCATGGTGCTTCTCAAGGTTGACGAAGATCGCGTCCTTGAAGAAATCGCCAAACAGCATGGGCTGTATGGTCATGAAGCCAATCACCACTGACGGAATGGCCAGCAATATCAGCGGCACCGTCACCACCCAGGGAGACTCGTGCGGTTTGGCATGGTGGTCGCCATGGCCATGATCATCGTGTGCGTCATGCGCGCCGTGATGGTCGTCATGGTGGGCATCCGGGTTCTGGTCATAACGTTCCTTGCCGTGGAAGACAAGAAAGTACATGCGGAACGAATAGAAGGCCGTGATGAACACACCAGCCAGCACACAGAAGTAGGCAAAGCCAGAGCCGACCAGGTGGCTCTCATGCACGGCTTCAATGATGCTGTCTTTGGAATAGAAACCCGCAAACAGGGGCGTACCAATCAGCGCGAGCGAGCCGAGCAGCGAGGTGATCCAGGTGATAGGCATGTACTTGCGCACGCCGCCCATCCAGCGAATGTCCTGGTTGTGGTGCATGCCAAGGATGACCGAACCGGCACCGAGGAACAACAGCGCCTTGAAGAACGCGTGCGTCATCAGGTGGAACACGGCGACCGAGTACGCCGATGCGCCCAGTGCAACCGTCATGTAGCCGAGCTGTGACAGCGTTGAGTACGCCACCACACGCTTGATGTCGTTCTGGATGATGCCCAAGAAACCCATGAACAGCGCTGTGATGGCGCCAATGATCATGATGAAGCTGAGCGCGGTATCGCTGAGCTCAAACAGCGGCGACATGCGCGCCACCATGAAGATGCCGGCCGTCACCATGGTTGCCGCGTGGATCAGCGCAGAAATCGGCGTCGGGCCTTCCATCGAGTCAGGCAGCCAGACGTGCAGGGGGAACTGGGCCGACTTGCCCATCGCACCGATAAAGAGGCAAATGCAGATGACCGTAATCAACATCCAGGTGGTGCCGGGCAGGTTGAGTTTGGCCAGGTCACCGGCCTTGGCAAACGCCTCGCCGTAATTCAGGGTGCCGGCGTAGGCGGCGATCAGGCCGATGCCGAGAATAAAACCGAAGTCACCCACACGGTTGACCAGGAATGCCTTCATGTTGGCGAAGATGGCCGTCGGCTTGTTGAAGTAAAAACCGATCAGCAGGTATGACACCAGGCCAACCGCTTCCCAGCCGAAGAACAGCTGCAGCATGTTGTTGCTCATGACCAGCATCAACATGGCGAAGGTGAACAGCGAGATGTAGCCGAAAAAGCGGTTGTAGCCCTCTTCTTCTTCCATGTAGCCAATGGTGTAGATGTGCACCATGAGCGACACAAAGGTCACCACACACATCATCATCGCCGTCAGGCCATCGACGAGGAAACCGATCTCCATCTTGAGGCTGCCGACCGTCATCCAGGTGTAAAGCGTCTCGTTGAAACGTGCGCCGTCGATGGCGACACTTTTGAGCGTCATCGCTGAAAGGATGAAGGCGACCAGCACCCCGATGATGGTCAGCGAATGCGAGAGGCGGCGGCCCAGCAGGTTGCCGCCGAATGCCGTACCGAAAACGCCGGCAATGATGGCGCCGACCAGCGGCGCTAGGGGGACCGCCAGCAGGGTTGAGGCTGAAAGGGATTGGCTCATGTCTGTTTAGCCTTGCAGCGTATTGAGTTCATCGACGTTGATGCTGGACTTGTTGCGGAACAGGAGCACCAGTATGGCCAGGCCGATGGCAGATTCGGCAGCGGCGACGGTCAGGATGAAGAACACAAACACCTGGCCGGCCATGTCGTTGAGATAGTAGGAGAACGCGACAAAGTTCATGTTGACGGCGAGCAGCATGAGCTCGATGGCCATCAGCAGCACGATCAGGTTCTTGCGGTTAAGAAAGATGCCGATCACCGACAACGCGAACAACATCGCGCCGAGGGATAGAAAATGTCCGAGGGTAAGTGTCATGCTTGTTTGTCCTCAGCGGCGGGAATGACTGGCGCTGCAGGCACCACCGATTTCATCTTGACAATGCTCACGCGGTCAGTGCTCTTGACGCGAATCTGGTCAGACGGGTTCTGGTATTTGGAGTCCTTGCGCTCACGCAGGGTCAGTGCAATCGCGGCAATGATGGCCACCAGCAAAATAACGGCAGCGATCTCAAGCGGGTAAAGGTATTCGGAATACAGAAGCTTGCCGAGCTCTTTGGTATTGGAGACCTGGGCACCGATCTGGCCAACCGCAGCTGCGGCGGCTTTTGGCGGGTCGCGGAAACCACCCATCAACACATAAGACATCTCAAGTGCAATGATGGCGCCTACGGTCCCAGCCAGCGGAAAATGCTTCCAGAACCCTTTTCGAACGCCATCGAGGTTGATGTCCAGCATCATCACGACAAAAAGGAAAAGCACCATCACGGCACCTACATAAACCAGCACAAGGGTAATGGCCAGGAATTCGGCTTTCAGCAAAATCCAGACGGCAGATGCCTGGAAAAATGCCAGCACCAGGAACAGTGCTGCATGCACCGGGTTACGCGCCGTGATCACGCGAAACGCTGCAAACAGCAATATCGCCGAGAAGACGTAAAAGAGACCTGTTTTGGCGTCCATGTTTTGTCGAATTCTTTCTTGTAGCTTGACGAACGCCGCCTAGCGGTACTTCGCGTCGGCTGCGCGGTTGGCAGCAATCTCTGTCTCGTAGCGGTCGCCAACGGCCAGCAGCATCTCTTTGGTGAAGTAAAGGTCGCCGCGCTTTTCGCCGTGGTATTCAAAGATGTGCGTTTCAACGATGGAGTCGACCGGGCAGCTTTCTTCGCAGAAGCCGCAGAAGATGCACTTGGTGAGGTCGATGTCATAACGCGAGGTGCGGCGGCTGCCGTCTTCGCGCACATCGGATTCAATGGTGATGGCCATTGCCGGGCACACAGCCTCGCACAACTTGCAGGCGATGCAGCGCTCTTCGCCGTTTTCATAGCGGCGCAGGGCATGCAGGCCACGGAAACGCGGACTCGCTGGCGTTTTTTCTTCAGGGAACTGCACCGTGATCTTGCGGCGGAACATGTACTTGCCGGTCAGGGCCATGCCCTTGAACAGCTCGGTGAGCATGAAGCTCGATGCGAAGTCTTTGAAGGAGGCAACAGCGCTCATGATGATTTCCTGCGCAACGGGGTCATATAAGAAAATCTTTTCAAGCAGGGGCCGCGGAACCGGCTTTGCCGGGCCGCAGGCGCAGCGGCCCCCTCGGGGGGCAGCGTATTACACGAAGTGAAAAGCGTGGGGGCCATATTCACTTCCAGATGTTGTAAGAGGTCTGCATCCAGGCACCGACGACGACCAGCCACACCAAAGTCACAGGGATAAAGATCTTCCAGCCGAGACGCATGATCTGGTCGTAACGAAAGCGCGGGAAGGTGGCACGCACCCAGAGGAACATGGTGACGACCATGAAAGTCTTGATGCCGAGCCAGATCCAGCCGGGAATAAAGCTCAGGAACTCAACCGGTGGCAGCCAGCCACCCAGGAAAAGCAGCACAGCCAGAATGGCGACCAGCCACATGTTGGCGTACTCGGCCAGGAAGAACATGGCAAACGCCATGCCCGAATATTCGACCATGTGGCCGGCAACGATTTCAGATTCACCTTCCACAACGTCGAAAGGATGACGGTTGGTTTCGGCGAGACCCGAGATGAAATACACCACAAAGATCGGCAGCAATGGCAGCCAGTTCCATGACAGGAAAGTCCAGCCACTGCTGGCGGCCATGCCCTTGCCTTGGCCCATGACGATGTCTGTCATGTTCAGGCTGCCCGAAACCATGAGCACCACCACCAGGCAAAAGCCCATGGCGATTTCGTAGCTCACCATTTGGGCTGATGCACGCATGGCACCGAGGAAGGCGTACTTGGAATTGGATGCCCAGCCGGCAATGATCACCCCGTAAACCTCAAGGGAGGTGATCGCCATCAGGAAAAGCAGGCCCGCATTGATGTTGGCCAAAGCGATGTCAGGACCAAACGGAATGACAGCCCAGGCAGCAAGCGCCGGCATGATGGTCATGATGGGGCCCAGCACGAACAGGCCTTTGCTGGCCGCCGTCGGGATGATGATTTCTTTTGTCAGCAGCTTGAGCGCATCCGCAATCGGCTGCAGCAGGCCGAACGGGCCGACGCGGTTGGGGCCAAGGCGAATCTGCGTGAAGCCGATGGCCTTGCGTTCCCACAGCGTCAGGTAAGCGACGCAACCCATCAGCGGTGCCACCACGCAGATGATCTTGATCAGCGTCCACACCACTGGCCAGATGGTCGCAGGCCACATGCCGCCCATCAGCCCCTGGCCGAAACCGTAAATGGTGTCAATCATGCTGTCACCTCTTGTGCCCTGGCCTGCTGCGCGCCAGCTTGCCGCGCGTCAGCCGTCAGCTGCAGGGAAGTTGCACGCCTGACAAGGCCGTCCAGTTGATAGATGGCTGCAACGGCAGGCACGGCACCTGCCGGAGATGACAGCGTGATGGCTGCATCAGAAGCATTGCTGAGACGCGCTGCGCTGACCTGGCCCGCATCGATACCAGCGACCTGTTTGAGTACATCCTGTGACGACTCGAAATCAAAACCGGGCAGATCAAGAAGATTGGCCAGCACACGCAATACCTTCCACGCGGGACGTGTCTCACCCAATGGCTTGACGACGGCGTGAAAGCCCTGCACACGGCCCTCGGCATTGACAAAGGTGCCGGGCGTTTCCGTGAACGGGGCAATGGGCAGCAGCACGTCGCTGAAAGCCATGTTGGCCTTGAATGGGCTCAGCGTCACGACCATTTGTGTTGCGTTGATGAGGGCTTTTGCCTTGTCACCAGCCGCGGAATCAAACTCGGGCTCGTTGTTGAGCAGCAGGACGGCCTTGAGTTTGCCGGCCAGCATCTGGCCCGCATTGAGACCCTTTCCCGCTGGCAAAGCGCCGGCCAGTTGCGCACCCACCGTGTTCGCAGCTTCAGTGAGGTAGCCGACGCTTGCACCGGTCTGCGCACCAATCCAGTTGGCCAGTGCCAGCAGGCTGGAAGCGTTGGCGTGATGTGCCGCAGCATTGCCCAGCAGAATGGCCTTGCGTTCTCCGCCCATGAGGGATTTGGCAAGCAGTTTGGCTGCGTCTGTGGCCTGGCCTGCAACGGGGGCCTGCACACCTTTTTCGGCCGCGACGGCAGAAGCCAGATCAGCGAGGGATTGCGCCCACGATTCAGGCGCACCGATGACGGCATTGGCGACAGGCATGGCCCAGGCGTCGCCACCTGCGAACTCCACATCAGAGTTGATGGTGCTGACAGCACCACCCTTGCGGGCGGCCTGCCGGATGCGCTGTGCAAACAGCGGATGGTCCTTGCGCAGGTTGGAGCCCACTACGAGTACACGCTGCAATTGAGACAGCGATGCAATGGAGGTACCAAGCCAGCGGACCGCACCGGACGGAGCAAATTCTGCATTGCGAAGGCGGTAGTCAATGTTGTCGCTGCCCAGGCCGCGCATCAGGGAGGCAGCGAGATACAGCTCTTCAAGCGTGCTGTGGGGGCTGGCAAGCGTGCCTATGCTGTCGGCACCGTGATCGTTCTTGATCTGTTTCAGCCCATTGGCCACATACTCAAGTGCGGTCTGCCAGTCGACGGTTTTCCATTCACCGCCCTGCTTGAGCATGGGCGAAGTCAGACGCTCGTCGCTGTTCAGCGCTTCATAGGAGAAGCGGTCGCGGTCGGCGATCCAGCATTCGTTGACGTCTTCGTTTTCGAGTGGGACGACACGCATGACCTTGTTGCTCTTGACCTGGACGATCAGGTTGGCACCGGTGGAATCATGGGGGCTGACGGACTTGCGGCGCGACAGCTCCCAGGTACGGGCGCTGTAACGGAAAGGCTTGCTGGTCAGCGCACCGACCGGGCAGATGTCGATCATGTTGCCCGAGAGCTCGGAATCAACCGACATGCCGACAAAGGTTTCGATTTCTGCATGCTCGCCGCGATGGGACATGCCGAGCTCCATCACGCCGGCGACTTCCTGGCCGAAACGGACGCAGCGCGTGCAATGAATGCAGCGGCTCATTTCTTCCATGGAGATCAGCGGTCCGACATCCTTGTGGAAGACGACGCGTTTTTCTTCTTCGTAACGCGACCCGCTGCCGCCGTAGCCGACAGCCAGATCCTGCAACTGGCATTCACCACCCTGATCGCAGATGGGGCAATCCAGCGGGTGGTTGATGAGCAAAAACTCCATCACGCCCTTCTGGGCCTTGATGGCTTTGTCATTCTTGGTACGGACAATCATGCCCTGCGTCACAGGAGTCGCACAGGCCGGCATGGGCTTGGGCGCCTTCTCGATATCCACCAGGCACATGCGGCAATTGGCCGCTATGGAAAGTTTCTTGTGATAACAGAAGTGCGGAATGTAGGTTCCGGCTTTTTCAGCCGCATGCATCACCGTGCTGCCTTCGAGCACTTCCACCTTCTGGCCGTCGAGTTCTATTTCAACCATGTTTCTTGTCTTTCGCGGGTCAGGCTTGTACGGCGGCCTGGGCAGCAGGCGCTGCAGCTTTTGGCTTGATCATGGCTTCAAACTCATGACGGAAATGCTTGATCATGGCGCGCACCGGCATGGCAGCCGCATCACCCAGAGCGCAAATGGTGCGGCCCTGGATGTTGTCGGCAACAGAGTTCAGCAAATCCATGTCGGTTGCCTTGCCGTGGCCCGTGTGAATGCGGTCAACGACACGCCAGAGCCAGCCCGTGCCTTCGCGGCACGGTGTGCATTGGCCGCAGGACTCATGCATGTAGAAATACGACAGGCGCTTGAGCGACTCGACCATGCAACGGCTGTCGTCCATCACGATGACGGCACCAGAGCCCAGCATGGAGCCAGCTTTGGCAATCGAGTCGTAGTCCATGGTGCACTCCATCATGATGGATGCAGGAAGCACGGGAGCGGAAGATCCGCCAGGAATCACAGCTTTCAGCGTACGACCCTTGCGCACGCCACCGGCCAACTCCAGCAGCTTGCTGAAGGGTGTGCCCATGGGCACTTCATAATTGCCCGGCAATTCGACATCACCGGAAACCGAATAAATCTTGGTGCCGCCGTTGTTGGGCTTGCCGCATTCAAGATAGGCCTGGCCACCATTGCGGATGATCCACGGCACGGCCGCGAAGGTTTCGGTGTTGTTGATGGTCGTCGGCTTGCCGTACAAACCGAAGCTTGCAGGAAACGGCGGCTTGAAACGCGGCTGGCCTTTTTTGCCCTCCAGCGATTCGAGCAGCGCGGTTTCTTCGCCGCAGATGTAGGCGCCAAAACCATGCGACGCATGCAACTGGAAGCTGAAGTTGCTGCCAAGAATCTTGTCGCCCAACAGACCTGCCGCGCGGGCTTCTTCCTGTGCTTCTTCAAAGCGCTGGTAAGTCGCAAAAATTTCACCGTGAATGTAGTTGTAGCCGACGCTGATGCCCATGGCGTAGGCGGCAATGGCCATGCCTTCGATCACGCTGTGCGGGTTGTACTGCATGATGTCGCGGTCCTTGCAGGTGCCGGGCTCGCCTTCATCGGAATTGCACACCAGGTATTTCTGACCAGGGAACTGGCGCGGCATGAAGCTCCATTTGAGCCCGGTCGGGAAACCTGCACCACCGCGGCCGCGCAGTGCGCCAGCCTTGACTTCTGCAATCACCTGGTCAGGCGTCAGCCCCGTACCACCGTCCTGCGCCAGTATCTTGCGCAGGGCCTGGTAACCGCCACGCGCTTCATAGTCTTTCAGGCGCCAGTTGCTTCCATCAAGGTCCGCCAGGATTTGCGGGTTGATGTGCCGGCCGTGAAAGCAGGTCTGCACACCGGTTGCCGCAAATTGCGACAGCACGGACAGGGCCGCAGCAGAGGTTGTGGGGCTTGCGAGCGTCATGTTATTTCGCCTCGGCGGATTTGAGACCATCGATGAGCTGGTCCAGTTTGTCGTTGCTCATGAAACTGCACATCGTGAGGTCGTTGACGAGCATGACGGGAGAATCCGCACATGCCCCCAGGCACTCCGACTGCTGCAGGGTGAACAGGCCGTCAGCCGTGCTTTCGCCCATTGCTATGCCCAGCTTGTGCTCAAGGTGCTTTAAGGCCCTGGCGCCGTCGCGCAGCTGGCAAGGCAGGTTGGTGCAGACATTGAGCTTGTACTTGCCAACGGGCCGCTGGTTGTACATGTTGTAGAAGGTGGTAACTTCATGCACGGCGATGGGCGGCATGCCGAGATAGTCAGCCACCACCTTCTCGCTCTCGGCGCTGACAAAACCCAGCTCTTCCTGAACGATGGTCAGGCAGGCCATGACCGCGGACTGCTTGCCCTCTGCGGGGTACTTGGCAACCTCGCGCGCAAAACGGGTGAAAGCCTGCTCGGACAGGGCGCGCGCGCCAACCGGCGCATGGACTGGAGTCATGGTGGAGCTCATGATTTTTAACGGTCGATTTCGCCGAACACAATATCCATGGTGCCAATGACGGCTACAGCGTCGGCAATCATGTGGCCGCGAGACATTTCGTCCATGGCCGCGAGGTGCGGGAACCCGGGTGGACGAATTTTCAGGCGGTAAGGCTTGTTGGCGCCATCGCTCACGATGTAGATGCCGAACTCACCCTTGGGGTGTTCAACGGCAGCGTAGGCCTCACCTTCGGGCACATGGAAGCCTTCGGTGAAAAGCTTGAAGTGGTGAATCAGCTCTTCCATGTTGGACTTCATCGATTCACGGTCAGGTGCGGCCACCTTGTGGTTGCTGGTGATGACCGAGCCCGGGTTCACGCGCAGCCAGTCAATGCACTGCTTGATGATGCGGTTGGACTGGCGCATTTCCTCCACGCGGACGAGGTAGCGGTCATAGCAGTCGCCAGTCTTGCCAACGGGAATGTCAAAGTCCATCTGGCTGTAGACGTCGTAGGGCTGCTGTTTGCGCAGGTCCCATGCGAAGCCTGAGCCGCGCAGCATCGGGCCGGTAAAACCGAGATTGAGGGCACGCTCGGGCGACACGACGCCCACACCCACGGTGCGCTGCTTCCAGATACGGTTGTCAGTCAGAAGTGTTTCGTACTCATCAACATAGCCGGGGAATTTATTGGTGAAGTCTTCAATAAAGTCCAGCAAGGAACCCTGGCGGTTTTCATTCAACGCCTCAATGGCCTTGGCATTCTTGACCTTGCTGACCTTGTACTGCGGCATGGATTCGGGCAGATCGCGGTACACGCCACCGGGCCGGAAGTAAGCGGCATGCATGCGCGCGCCGGAAACAGCTTCGTACATGTCGAACAGAGCTTCACGTTCGCGGAAGCAATAAATCAGGATGTTCATGGCACCGCAATCGAAGCCATGCGCGCCAAGCCACAGCAAGTGGTTCAGCAGGCGGGTGATTTCTGCATACATCACGCGGATGTACTGGGCGCGAACGGGAACATCAACACCAAGAAGCTTTTCAATCGCCAGGCAGTAGGCGTGCTCGTTGGACATCATCGACACATAGTCGAGGCGGTCCATGTAAGGCAGCGACTGAATGTAGGTCTTGCTTTCAGCCAGCTTCTCGGTCGCGCGGTGCAACAGGCCGATGTGCGGATCGGCACGCTGGATGACTTCACCGTCGAGCTCAAGCACAAGGCGCAAAACACCGTGCGCCGCAGGATGCTGGGGCCCGAAATTGAGCGTGTAGTTTTTTATTTCAGCCATGTTTTTGACTACTTACTGGAGGCCACTGCCGTAGTTGTCTTCACGGATCACACGGGGGGTAATTTCGCGCGGCTCGATCGTCACGGGCTGGTAAATCACGCGCTTCTGCTCAGGGTCATAACGCATTTCGACATGGCCCGTTGTCGGGAAGTCCTTGCGGAAAGGATGACCAATAAAGCCGTAATCGGTCAGGATGCGGCGCAGGTCGTTGTGACCTTCGAAGATGATGCCGTAGAGGTCGAAGGCTTCGCGTTCAAACCAGTTGGCAGCATTCCAGACGTCATTGACCGAATCAACCACGGGGAAGTCATCGTCAGGACAAAACACCTTGAGACGCACACGCTGGTTCAGGCTGACAGAAAGCAGGTGCAATGCCACGCAATAACGTGGGCCGTCGTACTGGCCATCCTTGTATTCCGAGTAGTCAAGGCCACACAAGTCTATAAGTTGCTCAAATCGGCAACCGGCAGAATCGCGCAGCAAAGTTGCGGCCGCCAGATAGTCGGCAGCCGCGACGGTGACAGTCACTTCATCAAACGCGACCTTGACACTTTTTGCTTTCTCGCCGAGCACCACGGACACGGTGTCTGCGATTTGTTGCGGCAATGCGGGAGATGCCAGCACTGTGGTTGAGGACTGCATCAGACTCTCGCAATCGTGTTGGTACGGCGGATCTTTTGCTGCAGCTGGATGATGCCGTACATCAGCGCTTCAGCCGTAGGCGGGCAACCAGGCACGTAGACATCGACCGGCACGATGCGGTCGCAACCACGAACGACCGAATAACTGTAGTGGTAGTAACCGCCGCCATTGGCGCACGAACCCATTGACAGCACCCAGCGCGGCTCGGACATCTGGTCATACACCTTGCGCAGCGCGGGGCCCATCTTGTTGCACAGCGTGCCAGCCACAATCATCAGGTCGGACTGGCGCGGGCTTGGACGAAACAGCATGCCGAAACGGTCAATGTCATAGCGCGCGGCGCCGGCATGCATCATTTCGACAGCGCAGCAGGCAAGCCCGAAAGTCATGGGCCAGAGCGAGCCCGTTTTGGCCCAGTTGACCACCGAGTCGTAGCTCGTGGTCATGAAGCCTTCGTTGAAAACACCTTCAAGTGACATACCCGTACCTTCGTTGGTGGATTGGAGGCGACACCGCGTCGCAAGAACCCTCGGGGATCTCGTTTATCTTGTCTATTCCCAGTCCAGGGCGCCTTTTTTCCATTCGTAGACGAAGCCCACGACCAGAATGCCCAGGAAAATCATCACCGACCAGAAACCGACCGCACCAATATCCTTGAGAGCAACAGCCCACGGGAAAAGGAAAGCAATTTCAAGGTCGAAAAGGATGAAGAGGATGGCGACAAGGTAATAGCGCACATCGAATTTCATGCGGGCATCTTCGAAGGCCTCGAAGCCGCATTCGTAAGGGGAGTTTTTTTCGCTGTCGGGCTTGACGGGGCCCAGCAAACGGCCGAGAACCTGGGGCGCTACGCCTACACCAACACCGACCAGAATAAACAGGAGAACGGGAAGGTATTGATCGAGGTTCATCGTGGACTCAAATTCTGGAAAGCCGCTTTGCTTCGTACCAGTTTGCCGTTTGGAGATTTTGGGGTCAGAGCCCAAATTCGCCGAGCCTCTGGCTCGCCCGCAGGGAGCAGTGCTTGCACTGCTGCGAAATTGGTGTCTGACCCCAATAACCCCATTTTTTTCAAATCTTGGTGCGGACGGCGAGACTCGAACTCGCACACCTTTCGGCACTACCCCCTCAAGATAGCGTGTCTACCAATTTCACCACGTCCGCTCTTCTGGCCTGGCGGCCAAATGTCTGGATGGCATGAGGAACCTTGCGGCTTTTTTGGCTTTCCAGACAGACTCAGAGTTTACCCTGAAATCATGGGCCGCCCTCCTGAGGACGGCAGCTAAATCACGTTATTTCGTCGGGATTTGCGCGGCACCCGATGCTGGAGCTTTGGGCGCAGCCACGGCGCTCGCAGCAGGAGCTGTTGTTCCGGGAATCTGCGCTGCGCCGGACGCCGCTGGCGCAGGAGCGGGCACGACTACAGCGTTCTCAAGCACACTGGAACCAGCAGTGCGGGGCTGGGCATTTCCAAAGTAAGCCAGCAGCAGCGTACATGCAAAAAAGACTGCAGCAAGAACGCCAGTCGTGCGCGACAAAAAGTTGGCACTGCCGCTTGCACCGAACAGGCTGCCGGAACCGCCGCTACCGAATGCTGCCCCCATGTCGGCACCCTTGCCGTGCTGCACAAGAATAAGGCCGATCATGCCAAGCGCAGTCAGCATTTGCACCGCGAGGACTATGGTCAGAATAACGTTCATATCTACTCCTAATTTAATAGCTGGCTGCGCGCTGGCTTATTGAGCCGCAGCAATAATTGTCAAAAAGTCGGGGGCCTTGAGTGAAGCACCGCCTATCAGCCCGCCATCAATATCGGGCTGGGCCAGCAGGCTTGCTGCATTGGCAGCGTTCATGCTGCCGCCATAAAGAATTTTCACGCGATCTGATTTGTCAGTCGCCGCTTTCAGCTGCGCCCTGAGCACAGCATGAACTGCCTGCGCTTCTTCGGGCGAAGCTGTCTTGCCGGTTCCGATCGCCCAGACAGGCTCATAGGCCACCACGATTTCGCTGATGCAATGCCCATTCAGATGAATCACCGCCGCCAGCTGGCGTTTGACGACTTCTTCCGTATGGCCTGCTTCGCGCTCGGCAAGCGTTTCACCCACGCACACGATGGGCGTGATGCCCGAAGCCAGGGCAGCCCTGGCTTTTTCAGCCACCAGCGTATCGCTCTCCCCGTGATATTGGCGTCGCTCGGAGTGGCCAACAATTGCATAACGGCAACCGAGGTCATGCAGCATGGCTGCGCTGACCTCACCCGTGTAAGCACCTGAAACCTGGGCAGAAACGTCCTGTGCACCGAGGTCGACGGCAGACAACGCGGGCTGGGCAGATTTCAGCGACTGGAATTGCGCCAGATAAGGCGCAGGCACGCAAACCGCGACATCCGCTGCCGACCTGCCATCCAGCCCATTCGCCAACGCGGACAGCAAAGCCTCGTTGGCGGCCAGACTGCCGTTCATCTTCCAGTTTCCTGCAATCAGTTTTTTCATTTCTGCATCACCAGGTCAAAACAATCTTGCCCACATGCTGGTTCGATTCCATCAGGACGTGCGCTTTGGCGGCTTCGCCTGCAGGGAAAATGCTGTGGATCACCGGCTTGATGGCGCCGCTGGCAATCAGTGGCCAGACCTTGTCCTTCAGTGCGTTTGCAAGGCCGGTCTTGAACGCCAGCGAGCGCGGACGCAATGTGGAGCCCGTGATGGTCAGGCGCTTGCGCAGGACAAGGCCTGCATTGACCTCGGCCTTGACGCCGCCCTGCACTGCGATGATGGCGATGCGCCCGTCTTCCGCCATGCATTCGACCTCACGCGAGAGGTAGCTGCCCGCCACCATATCCAGCACCACATCAACACCCTTGCCCGCCGTCAGTTTTTTGACTTCTTCGACAAAGTCTGAAGTCTTGTAGTTGATCGCGTGATCGGCACCAAGCGCTACGCAAGCTGCACATTTTTCATCGCTACCCGCCGTCACGATGACGGTGGAGCCCAAAGCCTTGGCCATCTGGATCGCCGTGACACCGATACCGCTGGAGCCACCCTGAATCAGCAGGGTTTCGCCAGAGCGCAAACCTGCACGTTCAAAAACATTGCTCCACACAGTGAAGAATGTTTCCGGCAAGGAGGCCGCCTCTATATCACTGAGGCCTTTCGGTACCGGCAGGCACTGGCCCACAGGTGCAACGCAAAGTTCAGCGTAACCACCACCAGCCACCAGCGCGCAAACGCGGTCACCGACCTTGAGACCTGCTTCGGCCATGGCGGATACATCGCCGTCCACAATCACACCGGCAACCTCGAGACCCGGAATATCCGAAGCACCAGGCGGCACGGGGTAGTTGCCAGTACGCTGAAGCACGTCAGGGCGATTCACACCACTGGCGCTTACGCGTATCAGCAGTTCACCCTTGCCAGGCACAGGCGCGGGGCGTGAGCCCAGGCGCAGCACCTCAGGCGCTCCAAAAGAAGTTATTTCAACGGCTTTCATGAGATTTTCATTTGCTTTTTGCGCCTGCTGCACTCGAATAAACGGGTGCAGTCAGGCTACAAAATCAACAGCAGATGTGGATCAGCCGCGATCCTGTTCCTGCTGGGCAGGACGGTCAAGCAAGGCCTTCATGGACAGCTTCACACGCCCCTTCTCGTCGGTTTCCATGACCTTGACCTTGACGATCTGGCCTTCCTTGAGATAGTCAGTGACCTTCTCGACACGCTCATGCGCGATCTGGCTGATGTGCAGCAGGCCGTCCTTGCCTGGAAGCAGGTTGATCAGCGCACCGAAATCAAGAATCTTGGTAACCGGGCCTTCATAGACCTTGCCGATTTCGACTTCAGCCGTGATCTCGGCGATGCGGCGCTTGGCTTCGTCGGCCTTGGCACTGTCGTTGGACGCGATGGTGATGGTGCCATCTTCCTCAATGTTGATCTGCGTGCCGGTTTCTTCGGTCAGCGCGCGAATGACAGCGCCGCCCTTGCCGATCACATCACGGATCTTCTCGGGGTTGATCTTCATGACATAGAGGCGCGGTGCAAAGTCGGACACTTCAGCCTTGGCTTCACCCATGGCTTCCTGCATCTTGCCGAGAATGTGCATGCGGGCTTCCTTGGCCTGGGCCAGCGCAACCTGCATGATTTCCTTCGTGATGCCCTGGATCTTGATATCCATCTGCAGTGCGGTGATGCCGTTGGTGGTACCGGCAACCTTGAAGTCCATGTCGCCCAGGTGATCTTCGTCACCGAGGATGTCGGTCAGCACGGCGAAACGGTTGCCGTCCTTGATCAGGCCCATGGCGATACCAGCCACGTGCGCTTTCATGGGAACACCGGCGTCCATCAACGAGAGGCAGCCGCCGCAGACCGAAGCCATGGACGACGAGCCGTTGGACTCGGTGATTTCAGAGACGACGCGCATGGTGTAGGGGAACTCTTCTTTTGAAGGCAGCACCGCGACCAGCGCGCGCTTGGCGAGACGGCCATGGCCGATTTCGCGTCGCTTGGGCGAGCCCACACGGCCGGTTTCGCCAGTGGCGAAAGGAGGCATGTTGTAGTGCAGCATGAAGCGGTCTTCGTAGTCGCCGCTCAGTGCGTCGATGCGCTGGGCATCGCGCTCGGTGCCCAGCGTGGTCACGACCAGCGCCTGGGTTTCGCCGCGCGTGAACAGCGCAGAGCCGTGGGTGCGTGGCAGCACACTGTTACGGATTTCAATCGCGCGAACAGTGCGCGTGTCGCGGCCATCAATACGCGGCTCACCGGCCAGAATCTGGCTACGGACAATTTTGGCTTCGATGTCAAACAGCATGCCTTCAACAGCAACGCCGTCAAACACGACGCCATCAGCCTTCAGAGCTGCCATGACGTCAGAAGTCACGACGCGGCAGGCTTGCGTACGGGCCTGTTTGGCGCGGATCTGGTACGCGGCCTGCAGCTTGGTGCCGGCCAGTTCATTGACCTTCGCGATCAGTGGCTCGTCCTTGGCAGGTGCTTCCCATGCCCAGACCGGCTTGCCGGCATCGCGCACGAGTTCGTGGATGGCGTTGATGGCAATGTTGCCCTGCTCATGGCCAAACACAACTGCGCCGAGCATGATTTCTTCAGACAGTTGCTGGGCTTCGGACTCGACCATCAGCACGGCGGCTTCGGTGCCGGCCACGACGAGGTCCATCTGCGAATCTTTCAGCTGCGTCTTGCCCGGGTTCAGCACGTATTCGCCATTGATGTAGGCAACGCGTGCGGCGCCGATAGGGCCGTTGAACGGGATTCCGGAAATCGACAGCGCAGCGCTGGAAGCGATCAGCGCAGGGATGTCGCCTTCAACTTCAGGGTTCAGCGACAGCACGTGAATGACGACCTGAACTTCATTGAAGAAACCTTCAGGGAACAGCGGACGGATCGGGCGGTCGATCAGGCGTGAGGTCAGCGTTTCGAATTCGCTTGGGCGACCTTCACGCTTAAAGAAGCTGCCGGGAATACGGCCGGCTGCATAGGTTTTTTCAAGGTAATCAACGGTCAACGGGAAGAAATCCTGGCCGGGCTTGGCAACGGTCTTGGCAACCACAGTGGCCAGCACAACGGTGCCGTCCATATCAACGATGACGGCGCCGCTCGACTGGCGTGCGACTTCGCCGGTTTCCATCGTGACCTTGTGCTGGCCCCACTGGAAGGATTTGGTGACTTTGTTAAAAATGCTCATGTGTTTTTCTCCACTAGTGTCTGGCGCTTGAGGCAGCGCCTGAGGCCCGGAGGGGTGGCTTTTTGACACGATGCCATTCCACAAAATGCCCTGAATTTGCGTGAAATCAGGGGCTTTTCTTGTGGAATGACACAGCGCGTGTCCGTTTTGCCTTGCTCCGAAGTAAAAAACGCCTGAGTCAGAAGAACCAACTCAGGCGTTTTCAATAGGATTACTGTTTATTTACGCAGGCCAAGCTTGGCGATCAGCGCGGTGTAACGGTCAGCGTCTTTGGACTTCAGGTAGTCCAGCAGCTTGCGGCGACGGCTAACCATGCGCAGCAGGCCGCGACGACCGTGGTGGTCTTTGGCGTTGGCCTTGAAATGGGGGGTGAGTTCATTGATGCGGCCGGTCAGCAGCGCCACTTGAACTTCAGGGCTACCGGTGTCACCAGCAGCGCGTGCGTTGGCCTGAACAATCTCGGCCTTCACGGATTTTGCGATCATGATTTTCTTTCCTGCACCAGCAATAAGCGGTGCATTAACTTGCGAGCGATGCAGCTTTCCCGACATGGGAGTTGGCCGCTTTCGTCGTGTTCCGGCAAACCAGCTTTTGAGGGCCGTTTTGCGCAGAGCCTTGGATTATAGCCCAAGCCAGCGTTCCAGCCGCCCTGCCCCCTGGCGCAGCCTGTCCAGGTCCTGGCTGGCAAAACACCAGCGCAGCCAGCCCCGGGCTTCGGGCCTGGGGTTGACCATAAAGGCATCGCCAGGCGCCAGACCCAGTCCGGCCTCGAGCACCAGTTTTTTGGCGGTTTCCAGCGAATCACTGAAGCGGCTCTGGTCTTCAAGCCTGAAAAAGGCATACATGCCGCCTTTGGCCGGGGCGACCTGCACACCCGGCAGGGCCTGCAGCAGCGGCACCAGGGTGTCGCGGCACAATTTGAGGTGCTGCACCACGCGAGGGGTGATCTCCTCAGTGCGCTCTATGGCCACCAGCCCGGCGCGCTGCACAAATACCGGCGCACAGGAGGTGTTGAATTCGATCAGCTTGCCGACCTGTTCTGTCATGGCGGGTGGCATCACCAACCAGCCCAGACGCCAGCCGGTCATGAGGAAGCTTTTGGAGAAACTGTGGGCCACCACCAGCCGGTCGTCTTCTGTCGCAATGTCGAGGAAGCTGGGCGCACAGCCATTGGGGGTCTCTTCGAAATACAGCCGCTCATAGACTTCGTCGGCAAGTATCCAGGTGCCGGTGCGGCGGCAGTGGTCGAGGATCACCTGCTGCTCATCGCGCGACAGCGTCCATCCAGTCGGGTTGTTGGGGGCGTTGATGACCAGCAGTTTGGTGCGTGACGTCACCGCAGCCAGCAACTCCTGCATATCCAGCTGCCATTGCCCGCCCATGGGCCGCAGGCTGACGCAACGCACCGTCGCACCCATGATGGCCGGCTGCGCGAGCAGGTTGGGCCAGACCGGCGTGACCGCCACCACCTCGTCACCCGCATCGACCAGGGCCTGCACCGCCAGCATCAGCGCACTCACGCCGCCGGAGGTCACTGCAATCCGGCTGGCACCGATGGTCACCGCGCCTTCACGCCGCAGGCCGCTTGCATAACGTGCGATCGCTTCGCGCAACTCCGGCAAGCCGAGGTTCTGCGCATAAAAGGTTTCGCCCTGCTGCAACGACGCCGCGGCAGCATCGCGGATGAAAGCCGGCGTGGCCTCGTCACTTTCGCCGAACCAGAAGCGCAAGACATCGCTGCGGCCCATGCCCGCATTCGCAACCTGGCGGATCATGGATTCTTCAAGGTTTAAAACAGCGTGGCGCATAAAAATCCCGTGTTGCTGCAACGCCTGATCAGGGGCGAGTCATCTTGCAGCTGTGTGGCTGCGCAGCACGTTCGGCAGCAATGGTCTTGATGATGCGAAACCCGTAGCCCGAGCCTTCGACATCAAACCTGACACCGGGCGCGCCCTGCTTGCCCATCAGCGCCACCTCCAGCGGCTGCTGGAACTGATGGTCGGCGGCACGCATGGTGCCCTGGCGGCCGGCCAATGACACCGAGACTTTTTCCAGCTGCGTCGCAACTGCTGCTGAATCGGTGGTGCCGGCTTTTTCGATGCCCTGGGCCAGAGCTTCAATCATCAGTTGCATGCGCATGTGCACATAGTCATCCTGTGGCTTGGGAAAGCGCTGGCGGAAGCTGCGGTAAAACGCCTCGGATGCCGCACCGGGCGCATTGGGGAACCAGTCGGCCACGGCAACGACCTTGTCAACGCCCGCATCGCCCAGCGCTGCAGGCACGCCCAGCGCATTGCCATAGAAGGTGTAGAACTTGCCTTCGTAGCCGACTTCCTTTGCGGCCTTGATCAGCAGTGTCAGGTCGTTGCCCCAGTTGCCCGTGAGTACGGCCTGCGCGCCGCTGGACTTGATCTTGACGGCATAGGGAATGAAGTCCTTGACGCGCCCCAACGCATGCAGCTCATCGCCGACGATCTGCACGTCAGGTCGCTGCACCGCAAGCTGCTTGCGGGCTTCACGCAGGACCGCCTGGCCAAAGCTGTAGTCCTGACCGATGAGGTACATGCTTTTGACAGCCCCATCGTCCTTTAGCACATCCATCAGCGCAGCCATGCGCATGTCGGCGTGGGCGTCAAAACGGAAATGCCAGAAGCTGCATTTTTCGTTCGTGAGGATGGGATCCACCGCCGAGTAATTCAGGAAGATCACGCGCTTGCCCGGCTCGCGTTCATTGTGTTTGTTGATGGCGTCTATCAGTACCGCAGCGATGGCCGAAGAATTGCCCTGGGCAATCACACGCACACCGTCATCAATGGCCGAGCGCAGTGCGGCCAGCGCCTCTTCGTTCTGGCCTTTGTTGTCATAGCGCTCCATGACCAGGTTGCGGGCGCCACCGGGTAATGGCACTCCACCACGCGCATTGACACGCTCCGTTGCCCAGACAAGGTTGCGGAACACCGCTTCGCCGGTGTTGGCGAAGGCGCCCGACATGCTTTCGATCAGCGCGATGCGTATGGGTGGCTGCGAGGGCGGCTGTGCTGCCGTCTGTGCAGCGGCGACAAATGGGGCGGCAATGGCAGCGCAAAGAAATAAGGCTGCGAAAACACGTTTCAAGAGTCGTTGCATAAAAAAATACATCCCTTTTTTTACTTGAATAAATCATCTGCAGACCAAGCTGGTGTGCATGCGGCAATCACGGTGAACGCCGCGAAGTGTAAGGGGAACAGCCCCCTGATTTTCAGCATTAACCTTTCAAGGAGCCATGATGTTTTATTCGCTAGCCACTCGCCCCGCCCGCGGCTTTCAACGCAGCCATGCACCCGTTGTCAGCAACGGCGCACTGGACCGCTTCCTGAACGACACCTTCTCGTCGTTTGCAGACAGCAACCTGGCACGCTCGGCTTCCGTCGAAGACCAGGAAAAAAGCTATCTTTTGACGTTTGACGTCCCTGGGGTGCCAAGGGAACAGCTGGACATCGGCATCGAGGGCGATGTGGTGCGCATCTCCAGCAAGGAAGACGCCGCCCGCAAGGTCAAAGCCGCCTGGCGCTTTCCGCTTGAGATTGATGTTGCGGCCAGCAGCGCAAAACTTGAAAACGGCGTGCTGACACTGACGCTGGGCAAGAAAGTGCCGGTCAGCAACGTTGCCCAACTAGCCATTCAATAAACGCACCAAGGTCCTCAAAGGACCAGCTCAGAAAGACTCCAGCGCGGCTTCACGTCGAATGTGTAGCCCGCTGGATTTTTTTCGGGTGTCTCCAGCCCTGCCTGCAGACGCATGCCGGCAGCCAGGGCAATCATCGCGCCGTTGTCGGTGCACAGATGCAGTTCAGGGTAATGCACGCGTATGCCGCGCTTTTTGCATTCTTCGTTGAGTTGATGGCGCAGCAGCGCGTTGGCGCCCACACCGCCTGCGACGACCAGCCGCTTCAGGCCGGTCTGCTTCATCGCCGCCAGTGATTTTTTAACCAGCACCTCGACGATGGCCGCCTGGGTGGATGCGGCCAGGTCGGCCTTTCGCGCTTCAAGCTCATCGCCGAGCTTTTTCGTCTGCGTCAGTACCGCAGTCTTCAAGCCTGCAAACGAGAAATCGAGGTTGCCGCTGTGCAGCAGCGGCCTGGGCAACTTGAAGGCTGCCCCATCGCCCTGCATCGCCAGCTTTGACAGGTGTGGCCCACCGGGATAAGGCAGGCCCATCAGTTTGGCCGACTTGTCGAAAGCCTCACCGGCTGCGTCGTCTATGGTCTCGCCCAGCAGTTCATAACTTCCAACGCGGTCCACGCGCATCAACTGGGTATGACCGCCGGAAACAAGTAACGCGATGAACGGAAATTCGGGCGGATCGGCGCTCAGAAACGGCGACAGCAAATGCCCTTCAAGGTGATGCACGCCCATGACGGGCTTGCCGAGGCTGGCCGCCAGCGCACAGGCCACGCCCGAGCCCACCAGCAAGGCGCCGGCAAGCCCCGGCCCGCGGGTGTAGGCCACCACGTCAATATCTGCCAGTGCAAGACCTGCCTCCAGCATGACCTGCCGGGTCAGCGGCACAACGCGGCGGATATGGTCGCGGCTGGCCAGTTCGGGCACCACGCCGCCATAGGCCTGGTGCATGTCGATCTGGCTGTGCAGCTGGTGCGCCAGCAGGCGCGGCACGCCATGGCCGCTGGCATCCACCACGGCTACACCTGTTTCATCGCACGACGACTCGATTCCCAATACCAGCATGTGACGAGTGTAAAGTCACGGGCATTCAGGGAGGTGCAGCAAGGCTACCGGGCCCGGAGTCTGTCGGACGTGGGAACGTCGAAAGCGAAAATCGACCCCAGCGAGGATAGTTTTTGACGATTTCGCAGACCCATATCTGGATATGGGTCAAGAAAGCGGCGAAAAATAGACCGCTGCGGTCGGTTTGGAGCCGGCGTTCCCAGGTCCGACAGGCTCCCAGGGCACGAATGTTGCTGTTTACGCAAAGAACAAACACGATGAAATCCGGACTCAACTTTCTTGTTGCCGCCCGCCAGTGCGAAATCGGCGAGCTTGAGCAGCTGGCGCTCACCAGCGAGCTGGTCAGCGCCATCGGCCGGCTGATTCACGCCCTGCAGAAAGAGCGCGGTATTTCCAGTCTTTTTCTCGGCTCGCACGGCACACGTTTTGACGACATGCGTCTCCAGCAAGCTGCTGAATGTGCGGCAATTGAACTCGAGGTACGCGCGCACTTCGATGCGCTGGACACGGATTCCAGCCAGGTGCGCAACGGTGCGAGGCTTTTCAGCCGCATTGCGTTTGTGCTTCACGCACTGGACTCCCTGCCCGAACTTCGCCGCCGTATTGGCGCTCAGGAACTGGCGCCGGAAGAGGCGACCATCACGTTCGCGCGCCTGATCTCCGGACTGCTGGTGGTGGTGTTTGAGGCTGCGGACAGCGCGACCGACCCCGAAATCTCACGCGCGCTCGTGGCGCTCTTCAACTTCATGCAGGGCAAGGAGTTCACCGGCCAGGAGCGCGCCCTGGGTTCAGCCGCCTTTGCGTCCGGGAAAACCGACAACGTCCATCAGCAGCAATGGCTGCACCTCATCGAATCACAGGAACGCTGCTTCCAGGTTTTCAGCGAATTTGCCGATACCGCCGTCCTGCACGCCTGGAACAACAGCCAGACCGGTGAATCGCTGGCCGAGCTGGAGCGCCTGCGGCGTACCGGCTCCATGACGCGCGCCGGCGGCAAGCTGGACGCGAACCTGAGCCAGGCCTGGTTTGACTGCTGCACGCGGCGCATCGACGCCATGAAAACCGTCGAGGAGGTGCTTGCCACCAAGCTGCGAGAGCTTTGCGAGCGCAAGATTGCCCAGGCACGCACCGAATTGCGCGACCAGCAGGCCATCCTGGAAGAGCTGACGCGGCAGGCGAGCGCCACCAGCCCGGACGCCTCGACCCACTACGGCCCGCAACTCGAACGCTCGGTGCTGGGCATGGTGCAGGAACAGGCCAGGCGCCTGCAGGACATGAGCGACGAACTGGAGACGGTGCGTGCGGCGCTCAACGAACGCAAGATTGTCGAACGCGCCAAGGGCCTGCTGATGGCTACCCGCAAACTCAGTGAAGAAGACGCCTACAAAATGCTGCGCCAGACCGCCATGAGCCAGAACCGCAAGCTGGTGGAGGTTGCGGAGTCTGTGCTGGCGATGGCGGACTACCTCTAGCATCCACGCCAAGACATGACGGCAACTTTCTTGCTATTTATTTCATAGCTGCTCACGCTCGTATTTATTGGCTTGCAGCCGATTTGATGCCTTAAATAAGTACATTTTTAACCTGTTTCGGCCATTTTTCTGGCTTGAAAAGCGCGGCTGGCGCTGTCGGACGGCCAAATGTTAATACCCATATTAACTTTTCACAATTTTTTAACGTATACGTTAAATTTTTGGTTTCAAGCCACTCATAGCCTCCGAATGACCAAGGTCCACGCATGCACTGTTGCACCGCACAAATCCCGTGCTTTTTGATGCCAGCTGCACCATGATGGTCGAGTCGGCATGCGTGCCTTCCTTCGCAAAAAATTCGTTTAAGTGCTTGATTTACAAGGAAATGATATCGCGGGAAAACGCTTAAGGTAGTTGGCACAGTTTCTGCTTAATTGAGTTCAAGCTGAACCAATGGCGGTTCGGCAACTGGCCCCCAATGGCCTGTTTTGGACAACGGCGTCCATCTCTCACCTGCTTCACCGCAGGCAAAGGGATGGACGCCGTTTTCGTTTCCGCTTTCGTTTTTCAGTCCTTTTAGTTTTTGCCAACCAGGAGTTCCCCATGACGCAGCAGTTTCCCGGACCCGCAGCACCCGCCCGTCGCGATTTCATCAAGAAGGCCGGCGCCATCAGCGCCGCCACACTCCTGACCAGCGCAGGCTCAGGCGGCGCCTGGGCCGCCGGTTCGGACGCACCTGAGAAGAAAGAAGTGAAGATCGGCTTCATCCCGCTGACCGACTGCGCCTCTGTCGTCATGGCCTCGGTACTGGGCATTGACCAGAAATACGGCGTCAAGATCATCCCGACCAAGGAAGCCAGCTGGGCCGGCGTGCGCGACAAGCTGGTCAATGGCGAACTCGACTTTGCCCATGTGCTTTACGGCCTGATCTACGGCGTGCATATGGGCACCTCCGGCCCCAAGAAGGACATGGCCGTGCTGATGACCCTGAACAACAACGGCCAGGCCATCACGCTGTCCAAGAAGATGGCCGACAAGGGCGCTGTCGATGGCGCAGGTCTCGCCAAACTGATGAAGTCCGAGAAGCGTGAATACACCTTTGCCCAGACCTTCCCGACCGGCACGCACGCCATGTGGCTTTACTACTGGATGGCCGCCAACGGCATAGACCCGATGAAAGACGCCAAGGTCATCACCGTGCCGCCACCGCAGATGGTTGCCAACATGCGTGTCGGCAACATGGACGGCTACTGCGTCGGTGAGCCCTGGGGCCACCGCGCCATCATCGACGGCATTGGCGTCACCGCCATCACGACGCAGGACATCTGGAAAGACCACCCTGAAAAGGTGCTGGGCACCACGTCTGACTTCGTGCAGAAGAACCCGAACACCGCCCGCGCTGTAACCGCCGCCATCATCGAGGCCGGCAAGTGGATTGATGCCAACCTCAGCAACAAGAACAAGATGGCCGAAACCGTGGCCGACAAGTCTTATGTGAACACCAGTGTGGACGCGATCAACCAGCGCATTCTGGGTCGCTACCAGAATGGCATGGGCAAGACCTGGGACGACCCCAACTACATGAAGTTCTACAACGACGGTGCAGTCAGCTTCCCCTACCTGTCCGACGGCATGTGGTTCCTGACCCAGCACAAGCGCTGGGGCCTGATCAAGGACCACCCTGACTACCTGGGCATTGCCAAACAGATCAACCGTATTGACCTCTACAAGGAAGCCGCAACAGCTGCCAAGGCCAGCGTGCCCAAGGACGCCATGCGCACCAGCAAGTTCATGGACGGCACGGTCTGGGACGGCAAGGACCCGAAAAAGTACGCAGACAGCTTCAAGATCCGCGCCTGAACGCGGCGCGTAAAAAATCTTCATTCATTAAAGAGGTCAAGCCATGGTCAGTGCCGTATTTCACACCCCACTAGACGCCACTGTCATGGCGAAACCTGCTCCATCCAGAGCCGCAGCACTGTCGCCAGCAAGCAGTGCCCCACCTGCGGAAGTCACAACAAACACGCCCATGAATTCCAGTACTGCCCCTGTGCCCAAAGCCCCTCGGGATGCCTCTTTCCTCTGGCTCAGCGTCCTGCCGCCAGTGCTTGGCCTCGGCCTGCTTGCACTCCTGTGGGAGCTGGTTTTTATGGGCACGGGCGGCAGCATTCCTTCGCCCAAAGACACCTTCAAGCAGGCCGTCGAAATTTTCAGCGACCCGTTCTACAGCAAGGGGCCGAATGACCAGGGCGTGGGCTGGAATGTGCTGTCATCGCTCAAGCGTGTGGCCATGGGCTTCGGCATGGCGGCCATCGTCGGCATTCCCGTCGGCTTCATGATCGGTCGCTTCTCATTCCTGAGCAAGATGTTCAATCCGCTTATCAGCCTGATGCGCCCTGTGTCGCCGCTGGCCTGGCTGCCCATAGGCCTGCTGGTGTTCAAGGGCGCCAACCCCGCGGCCATCTGGACCATCTTCATCTGCTCGATCTGGCCCATGATCATCAACACCGCAGTCGGCGTGCAGCGCGTGCCGCAGGACTACATGAACGTGGCCCGCGTGCTCAACCTGAGCGAATGGAAGATCGTCACCAAAATCCTCTTCCCCGCCGTGCTGCCCTACATGCTGACCGGCGTGCGCCTGGCTGTCGGCACCGCCTGGCTGGTCATCGTCGCCGCAGAAATGCTGACTGGCGGCGTGGGCATCGGCTTCTGGGTCTGGGACGAGTGGAACAACCTCAACGTCAAGAACATCATCATCGCGATTTTTGTGATCGGCATCGTCGGCCTCGTGCTGGAGTTTGCCCTCATCAAGCTCGCAACCGCCTTCACGTTTGAAGAAGTCAAGAACTAAGGACACATCATGAGTTCACTGACCACCAAGTACATCGAAATCCAGAATGTCGAGCAAACCTTCAAGACCAAGAAGGGGCCGTTCTGCGCATTGCAGGGCATCAACCTCACCGTGGCGAAAGGCGAATTCGTGGCGCTGATCGGTCATTCCGGCTGCGGCAAGTCCACCTTGCTTAACCTGATTGCCGGGCTGACGACACCCACGCAGGGCAGCCTGCTCTGCGCCAACCGCGAAATCGCCGGCCCCGGGCCCGAGCGCGCGGTCGTGTTCCAGAACCATTCATTGCTGCCCTGGCTGACCTGTTTCGAGAACGTTTACCTGGCTGTCGAGCGGGTGTTCTCGGCCACCGAAAACAAGGCGCAGCTCAAGGCGCGCACCGATGCAGTGCTGGCCATGGTCGGCCTGACAGCTGCTGCACAAAAACGCCCCGGTGAAATCTCGGGCGGCATGAAACAGCGCGTCGGCATCGCCCGTGCACTGTCCATGGAGCCCAAAGTGCTGCTGCTTGATGAGCCCTTCGGCGCGCTGGACGCATTGACCCGCGCCAAGCTGCAGGACGAATTGCTGCAGATCGTGGCCAAGACCGAAAGCACTGTCGTCATGGTGACGCACGATGTCGATGAAGCCGTGCTGCTCAGCGACAAGATTGTGATGATGACCAATGGCCCCTCAGCCACCATCGGCGAAGTGCTGCCCATCGAACTGCCGCGTCCGCGTGACCGCGTCGCACTGGCCGAGAGCACGCAATACCTGCACTACCGCAAGGCCGTGATCGACTTTCTGTACACCCGCCAGGCACACGTGGAAAAACTGACCGCCTGAACAACAGGCCGGAACGCGTGTCGGGGGACGCGCGCGAGGCGGCAGGGTCGCCATTCCTGCCTGGATCGGATACCAGCAACACAAAGTTCGAGGACATCCCATGAGCGCCATCTTTCCAGCCGAAAGCAGCTTCCCGGTTTCTGCCAAACCCGTGAAGAAAACCCGCGCCGCCCGAAAAGGCAGCACTTTCGCTTTTGGCAAGTACCGCGAGATCATCATTGCGGTCGCCCTCTTCCTGCTGTTTGACCTGGGCGTACTGGTGCTGAACTTCTACACCTCGTTCAAGATCGACCAGGACACCGTTGCCATCAACCTTTCGGGCCGCCAGCGTTATGTGTCGCAGCGCGTCGCACGCACCCTGCTTGAACTTGACGCCATGCGCGTTGCTGGCACGCCTTACAAGCCCGAAACCCTCGCCGAACTGCGCGCTGGCGCGAAGATCTTCCAGATCTCACAGGCGGCTTTCCGCGATGGCGGCACCATTCCTGGCGGTGATGGCAAACCTGTGTACCTGGAGCCCGTCGTCTCGGAGCGTGGCCGCGAACTTGAAGACAAGGTCGACGCGATCTGGAAGCCCTATTACGACAAGCTGCAGCCCCTGCTGAAAGACGGCTTCACACCCGAGGACCTCGCAGCAGCATTGGCCTACAGCCAGGCCTACAACATCAAGCTGCTCGGCGTTGCCAATGATTTCGTGACGGAAACCCAGCAGATAGGTGCATCGCGCGCCAGCGTGCTGCGCATGGTGCAAACCGGCGGCATCGTGCTGGCATTGCTGAACTTTGCCTTCATCCTCTTCAAGTTTCTCAGGCGCCTGAAAACGTCTGACGCTGCCATTGAGGCCGCCACCGAAGAAACCCGCGAAATCCTGAGCAGCGTGCGCGAAGGCCTGTTCCTGCTGACGCCGGACGGCCAGCTGGGCTCGCAGCTCTCGCGCTCAACGCATGAACTGTTCGGCAAGACGCTGTCGCCCGGGCAGGATTTTTTCCAGGTGCTGGGCACACTGGTTGACGGCAAGGTACTGGGCGACGGACGTGATTACGTAGACCTGCTGTTTTCGCCGCACGTCAAGGAGCAGCTGGTCCAGGGCATCAATCCGCTGGCTGAAGTGCAGGCGACCAGCAAAAACCGCCTGGGTCAGGACACCACCCGTTACCTTTCATTCCACTTCAACCGCGTGCTGGACGGTGGTGTGGTGCGCCACCTGCTGGTAACGGTGCAGGACATCTCCCAAAAAGTCGAACTTGAAGCCCGCCTGCAGGGCGAACGCCAGCGCTCGCAAAAAGAGTTTTCCATGCTGCTCAAGGCTTTTGAAACAGAGCCGGCCATGATGCGCAGCTTTGTGAACCGCTCGGAAGCGTCCCTGCTGGAGATCAATGACCTGCTGCGCAGCACATCATCTGCATCATCGGAAGCCCAGGTGCTCAAAGCCATCGACGGCGCCTACCGCCGCATTCACGCCTTCAAGGGCGATGCCGCCTCGCTGGGCCTTGATGTGCTGGCCACACTGGCGCACCAGTTTGAAAACGAATTGCAAAAGCTCAAGGACACAGGTGTTGCATCAGGTGACACCCTGCTGGCACTGCCGCTGCCGCTGGAAGACATGCTCAACAAACTGGCAACCTTCAAGCTGATAGGCGCCCGCAAGACTGCCTCGGCCCTTGCTGACGGTGACAACACCTCATCCCTCAATGCAGTGCTGGCGCAACTCGCCAGCGACGTGGGCGCAGATTGCGGCAAGCGCGTGCAGGCGAACGTGCGCATGAGCAGCGCCCAGGACATGCCGGCAGACAAGCTGGACCAGGTCCGCGAGATCGCCATACAGCTCGTGCGCAACGCCGTCGTGCACGGCGTTGAAGCGCCGCAGGTACGCATGGCTTCGGGCAAGGCCGCCGAAGGGCAACTGCAGGTCGAGCTGGTCCGTGATGCCGCCAACGAATGGCAGTTGAGCGTGCGCGACGATGGCGCAGGGCTGAACGCCGACCGTATTCGCCACAAACTTCAGGAACTGGGCTGGTACAGCAGCGAGCAGCTTGAAAGCTTCAGTGAAAAGCAGATCGTTGCGCACATCTTCAAGCCGGGGTTTTCAACTGCAGGCGAAGCTGGCAAACACGCCGGCCGCGGTGTGGGTCTGGACCTGGTGCAGGCGACGGTACAGCGGCTGGGTGCCAGGTTGTTGCTGTCCAGCGTGCCAGGCCAACACACCGAGTTCAAAGTCAGATTTGCAACCTGATCTCTTACACCAAAGCGCACCATGAGACTCCTCATCGTCGACGACTCCAACATGATCCGCACGCGCATCTCGCGTGTGGTGCAGAACGGCGGGCTGAAAAACGTCGTCATCACGGGTCTGGCCAGAAACGGCCATGAAGCCCTGCGTATTGCCAAAGCAGCAAGGCCGGAAGTTGTCACCATGGACCTGACCATGCCGGAGATGGACGGCATCGAATGCATACAGGCGCTGATTGCCTTTGACCCGAAGATCAACATCCTGGTGGTCAGCGCACTGAGCGACAAGTCAACCGCCATCCAGGCCCTGAAGCTGGGGGCGCGCGGTTTCGTCTCCAAACCCTTCACCGACGAAGAGCTGCAGATCGCACTGCTCGACGTTGCCGACGTTCACCAGGAGCCGTGATGGAAACCCTCAACGAAGACGATCTCAAGATGTTCGTCAACTCCATCAAGCGTTACCTGCAGGTGACCACAAGGCAGGAACCGCAGATCACATCCGCCTTTCTCGGAACCAGCGATGTCGAGGGCTTTGAGTTCAACGGGATCGTGACTTTTTCAGGCAGCTACAACGGCCATGTGGTGGTGTCCATGCCGCCCAAGCTGGTACGCGAGATCCTGCTGCTGCAGCATGAAACCGACCTGAGCGACGGCAACCTGCTGGACGCTGTCGGTGAGATTGCCAATACGCTGGCCGGCAATGCGCGCAAGGCCATGGGTCCGGACCTACAAATATCTGTGCCTATCAAACTCCAGGGCGCGCACGGCATGAAGGCCAGGGTGCGCAAACGCCCTTATGTGATCACCCTGCGCTGGAACCACCACCTCGCCATGGTCTGCGTGGACATGGAAAGACTGCATTAAAACCAGGCCATGGACGCGACACCATGCAACGCACCAAAGTAATGCACCCAGGTGCCAGCACGGGACACCAGATTACGGGGCAGCACACCACAGACGTCGAATGCGTTCTGAAAACGGTGTTTTTGGTCGCCTCTGGCTGGCACAAGGCTTGCATGCACTTGTCGCAAGGTCACTCCTGCAATGCTGCGGGGAGTGATTTCAGGACAAAGGCGTCCGCATGATCGTGCCGTGTAAATCGGTGCCCCATCATGCGGACGCCTTTTTTTGTTTTCGGGAACCCCACGGAGAACCGCTATGGACATGCGTGTGAAAAAACAGAAGCTGGTACTCGTCGGCAACGGAATGGCCGGCGTGCGCACACTGGAAGAACTGCTGAAGATTGATTCTTCGCTGTATGACATCACCGTCTTCGGTGCCGAGCCGCATACCAACTACAACCGCATCCTGCTCTCACCCGTGCTGGCCGGTGAGCAGACGGTGGACGAGATCATCCTCAACACCCGCGAGTGGTACGAGGAAAACGGCATCACGCTGCATACCTCGAAAAAGGTGGTTGAGGTTGACCGTATCAAACGCATCGTGCGTGCGGAAGACGGTACCGAGGCGGCCTATGACCGCCTGCTGCTCTGCACAGGATCCAACCCCTTCATGCTGCCGGTACCGGGGGCGAACCTGACCGGCGTGATCGCTTACCGCGACATCGCCGACACCAACACCATGATCGAAACCGCAAAGACGCACAAGCGCGCAGTGGTTATCGGTGGTGGCCTGCTGGGCCTGGAGGCCGCCAACGGCCTGATGCTGCGTGGCATGGAGGTCAGCGTGGTGCACGTCATGCCGACGCTGATGGAACGCCAGCTCGACAGCGTGGCTGGCAAACTGCTGCAGAAGTCCCTTGAAGACCGCGGACTGAAGTTCCTGATGGGCGCGCAGACACAAGAGCTGGTGGGCAGCGAGGACGGCGGCAAGGGCGGCCGCGTCAGCGCGATCAAATTCAAGGACGGTACCGAACTGGCCACCGACCTGGTAGTCATGGCGGTCGGCATTCGTCCCAACACCGCGCTGGCCGAAACCATGCGCCTGCTCTGCAACAAGGGCATTGTGGTGAACGACACCATGCAAACCGTGACCGATGCGCGCATCTACTCGGTCGGGGAATGTGCAGCCCACCGCGGTATCGCCTATGGCCTGGTTGCACCCCTGTTTGAGCAGGCCAAAGTCGCAGCCAACCACCTCGCGCAATTTGGCATAGGCCGTTACAACGGCTCGCTGACGTCAACGAAACTCAAGGTCACCGGCATTGACCTGTTCAGCGCCGGTGAGTTCATGGGTGGTGAAGGCACCGAAGAAATCGTGATGAGCGACCCCTTCGGCGGCGTGTATAAAAAACTGGTCATCAAGGATGACAAACTGATTGGCGCCTGCCTTTATGGCGATACCGTCGACGGCAGCTACTACTTCAAGCTGCTGCGCGATGGCCGCAGTGTCAGCGACATCCGCGACAAGCTGATGTTCGGTGAGTCCAACATTGGCGATACCGGCCATGAGGGCCACAGCAAGGCAGCCTCGATGCCCGACAGCGCCGAAGTCTGCGGCTGCAACGGCGTCAACAAGGGCACCATCTGCAAGGCTATCAAGGAAAAGGGCCTTTTCACGCTTGACGAGGTGCGCAAGCACACCAAGGCCAGCGCGTCCTGCGGCTCCTGCACCGGCCTGGTCGAGCAGATCCTGATGTTCACGGCCGGCGGCGACTACTCTGCAACGCCCAAGCTCAAGGCCATGTGCGCATGTACCGACCATGGCCACCAGGCCGTGCGTGACGCCATCCGCACCAACAAGCTGCTGAAGATTGCAGACGTGCAGAAATTCATGGACTGGAAAACACCCAATGGCTGCTCCAGCTGCAGGCCGGCCATCAACTACTACCTGATCAGCACCTGGCCCAAGCTGGCCAAGGATGACCCGCAAAGCCGCTACATCAACGAGCGCAGCCATGCCAACATCCAGAAAGACGGCACCTACAGCGTGATACCCCGCATGTGGGGCGGCGAGACGACGGCCAGCGAGTTGCGCCGCATTGCCGACGCGGTCGACAAGTACAAGATCCCGACAGTCAAGGTCACGGGCGGCCAGCGCATCGACCTGCTGGGCGTGAAAAAGGAAGACCTCGTCAACGTCTGGAAAGATATCGGCATGCCTTCGGGTCATGCCTACGCCAAGGCGCTGCGCACCGTCAAGACCTGTGTCGGCAGCGAATGGTGCCGCATGGGTACCCAGGACTCCACCCAGATGGGCAAGGACCTGGAGCGCGCGATGTGGCGCATGTACGCACCGCACAAGGTCAAGTTTGCAGTCAGCGGCTGTCCGCGCAACTGTGCCGAATCCGGCATCAAGGACGTCGGCGTGATCGGCGTCGATTCAGGCTGGGAAATGTATATCGCCGGCAACGGCGGCATCAAGACCGAAGTGGCCCATTTCCTGGTCAAGGTCAAGACGGCTGCAGAAGTTCTGGAATATACCGGCGCCTTCTGTGAACTCTATCGCCAGGAAGGCTGGTACCTGGAACGCACGGTGCACTATGTGAACCGCGTGGGCCTGGAGCATGTCAAGAAGCGCATCCTCGAAGACCATGAAGGCCGCAAGGCACTCTGGGAGCAACTGCAGTTCGCACTCGATGGCGAGCCAGATCCGTGGTTTGACCTGAAGGAAGCGGCTGTCGATACACGCCAGTTCGAAAAACTGGCACCGGCCTGAATCAGCGGAGAAGAAAAATGAGCGAATGGAAAAAAATCTGCCTGGTCGACGACATCCCCGTTCTGGGATCACGCCGCGTGGCACGCGAGCGCGGCATGGATGTGGCGGTGTTCCGCAACGGTGAAGACAAGGTTTTTGCAGTGCTGGATCGCTGCCCCCACAAGGGTGGTCCGCTCTCGCAGGGCATAGTCTTCGGCACCAGTGTGGCCTGCCCGCTTCACAACTGGACCATAGAACTGGAAGACGGCTGCGCACGAGCCCCGGACGAGGGCTGTGTCCAGAAATTCACCTGCAAGGTTGAAGCCGGCATCGTGCACCTGGACCATACGGAACTGGCAACACTGGCCATAGACATCGCCCCGCCGCGCGCAGGCCCCGGCAGCACGACGGGTGCGCTGGGCGACGCCAGCTTCGACGTACAGGCCCCACATACCGCGTGACTACCCTGCCCGCACCTGCTGCCGTGAGGGAAACGCGCTCCACCTGCCCGTATTGCGGTGTCGGTTGCGGGGTGATTATTGCCAGCGTGGACAACCAGATCACAGGAGTCCGGGGAGACCCTGACCACCCGGCCAACTTTGGAAGGCTGTGCACCAAGGGCTCAACCCTGGCGCTGACGGCATCTGCATCTGTCACCCGGCAAACCCGGCTGCTCCAGCCCATGCGGCGTGAGCACCGGCATGAAGCGCCGAAGCAGGTGTCGTGGGACAACGCGCTGGACTTTGCCGCGCAAAGCTTTGCGCACATCATCCGCGACCATGGTCCTGATGCGGTGGGTTTTTATATCTCCGGCCAGTTGCTGACTGAAGACTATTACGTCTTCAACAAGCTGGCGAAAGGCCTGATCGGCACCAACAACGTAGACACCAATTCGCGGCTCTGCATGAGCAGTGCAGTTGCGGGCTACAAGCAGACACTGGGCGCCGATGCACCGCCCACCTGCTACGACGACGTCAACCATGCCCAGTGCATGTTTATCGTCGGCAGCAACACGGCGTTTGCCCACCCCATCCTGTTCCGTCGTATTGAAGACGCAAAAGCAGCCAACCCTGCGCTGAAAATCATTTTCTGCGACCCGCGCCGTACCGATACTGCCGAAATCGCCGACCTGTACCTGCCGATTCAGCCGGGTACCGACGTCTCCCTTTTCAACGGCATGTTGCACATCATGCTCTGGGAAGGCTGGGTGGACACGGCTTACATCGCTGCACACACCACCGGCTTTGATGCCCTCAAGACCACGGTGCGCGACTACACGCCAGACCTTGTGGCCGAGACCTGTGGCATCAAAAAAGAAGACCTGCTGGCAGCGGCGCGGATGTTTGCCACGTCAAAGGCCACCCTCAGCCTGTATTGCCAGGGGCTGAACCAGTCCAGCAGCGGCACTGCGAAAAATGCGGCATTGATCAACCTGCATCTGGCCACAGCGCAAATCGGCAAACCCGGCGCCGGACCGTTTTCACTCACGGGCCAGCCCAATGCCATGGGCGGCCGTGAAGTGGGTGGTCTGTCCAACCTCATGAGCGCCCATCGCGACATGGCCAACCCAGAGCACCGCGCAGAAGTCGCGGCACTCTGGGGTATCCCAGGCGTGCCCGAGAAACCCGGCAAGTCGGCTGTGGAAATGTTCCAGGCCGCCGCCGATGGCGAGATCAAGGCGCTGTGGATAGCCTGCACCAACCCCGCGCAATCCATGCCGGACCAGGCAACCGTCAGGCGTGCACTGGAGCGCGCTGAACTGGTGATAGTGCAGGAAGCGTTTGCCACCACATCCACCTGTGACTACGCGGACCTTCTTCTGCCGGCCACTACCTGGGGCGAAAAGATTGGCACCGTCACCAACAGCGAACGTTGCATCAGCCGCGTGCGTCCCGCCGTCAAGGCACCTGGCGAATCAAGGCACGACTGGTCCATTGCGGTTGACTTCGCGCACCGCCTTGGCAAGCTGCTCAACAATTCATCCGCGGAATCTCCGCTCTTTCCCTACCCGCTGTCAGATGAATTGGCAGGCGTGGAAGCCATCTGGAACGAGCACCGCGAATCGACGCGCGGGCGTGATCTCGACATCACCGGCATGAGCTACGCCATGCTTGAAAAAGCACCGATGCAGTGGCCGCTGAAAACCGGCGAAAGCGCGGGCAAGACCAGGCTTTATGAAGACGGCATCTTCCCCACGCCAGACGGCAAGGCACGCTTTGTCAACACCATCTACAAGCCCGTGGCCGAGCCGCGCGAATCGCGCTTTCCGTTCTCGCTGACGACCGGACGCCTGCGTGACCAGTGGCATGGCATGAGCCGTACCGGCACCCTTGGGCGCCTGTTCGGGCATGTGGCAGAGCCGGCCGTACAGATGAACGCGCAGGACATGACACGCAGGCTTCTGAAAGACGGCGACCTGGTGCAGGTGACCTCCAAACGAGGCTCCATCGTGATGCCGGTGCAGGCCTCTGCAGAGATAGGCATGAGCCAGGCCTTCATCGCCATGCACTGGGGCGGTGAATACCTCAGTGGTGTGTCAACCCACGGCGAGCCCCTGGCCGGTATCAACGCGCTGACCACGTCGGCTTTTTGCCCCAGTTCAAAACAACCGGAACTTAAACACGCCGCAGTCAAGATCCTCAAGGCAGAACTGCCCTGGAACCTGCTCGCCGTGGCCTGGCTGCCCAACAGCGAGGCGCTGGCTGTGCGCGAACAACTCAAGCCCCTGATGGCGGCCTTCCCCTTCACCAGCTGTGTGCCTTTTTCGAACAACACACCGCTTGTTGCCAGCGGTGAAGCAGGTGCAAAGCTGGAGCGCACCGGCATTCTTTTCCGCGCTGCCGGTCACGAGGCTCCGGCGGACGAAATACTTTCCGGACTGGAGGGCATTCTCGGGCTGGCGGGCGATGATGCCCTGCATTACATGGACCGAAAAAAGGGCCAGCGGCGTACAGCCAGGCTGCACCGCGTCAACGATCATGCGGAGCTGATCGGATTTGTGCTGGCAGGTGACACCAGTGCGGAAGCCTGGATCAAGACCCTGCTGCAGGACGAACTGCCGGCCCAGGCCTATGGCAGGCTGCTGTTGTCACCGGGGGCGCAGGCGCCTGTCGCGGTTCAGTCGCGCGGCAAACTGGTTTGTACCTGTTTGAACGTGACCGACACCGCGATTGACGGGCACCTGACGTCGCTCGCCCAGGGCATCTCTCTAGGCCAGACAGGTGCAGGACACCTGGCCACCGATGAAGACAGATTGGCATCACTGCAGAACACGCTGAAATGCGGCACCAATTGCGGCTCATGCATCCCCGAGCTCAAGCGCCGTATCAGGTCCATGCACGACACACCTCCCGCAGGCGGCAAGGCACCGCAGCGCGGCGTGATCCCGATTTCCCTTGTGGCCTGAAACGCTGGCACCTAAGCAAATAACCGGAAGTTATCTTGTGTTCGCGGACAATCCCTGCATGGACAAGCCAACACACGCCCCGGATCATCATGGGTATTAGCCAGTACATCAAGGAAATCGGGCGCGGCAAGGACGGCGCACGGCCACTGTCGCGTGAGCAGGCCACCGACCTGCTCGGCCAGGTGCTGGACGGCACCGTGACGGACCTCGAAGTGGGTGCCTTCTGCCTGGCCATGCGCATCAAGGGCGAAACGCCCGAAGAAATGGCGGGCTTCCTCGATGCAGTGCATCAGCGCCTGCATCACCTCCCTGCAAATGACCAGGATACGCCAACAGTGGTGCTTCCCAGCTACAACGGCGCCCGCAAGCTGCCGGTGCTGACCCCACTTCTGGGCATGCTGCTTGCGCGTGAAGGCATCTCCGTTCTGGTGCATGGCACACCAACCGAAAGCAGCCGTGTTTTCTCATCAGAGGTGCTATCGCTGCTCGGCGTAGAAGCGAAGATAACTGTTCAGGCTTTGGCCCCTGGCGAACTCACCTTCCTGCCGACCGAAGTCCTGTGCCCCGCCCTGAAACGCCTGCTCGATGTCCGGCGCGCGGTCGGCTTGCGCAACCCGGCCCACAGCCTGGTCAAGATCATGAACCCCTGCCTGGGCAAAAGCCTGGTGGTCAGCAGCTACACGCACCCTGAATATGCGATCTCCATGGGGCAGACTTTTGAGTTGGTGAAAGCCCATGCACTGCTATTGCGCGGCACCGAAGGCGAAGTCGTCGCGGATGCACGCCGTATGCCCCAGATGGAAGCGTTCATGAACGGCCAGCGCGAGTTGCTGCAGGAAGCCCAGATCGGCACGCTGGCGTCGCTCCCCGATTTACCAAAAACAACAGACGCGGCCGGCACGGCGGCCTATATTCAGTCGGTAATGGCAGGCGATCAACCGGTGCCGGCATCCATTGCCAGGCAGGTGGAACACATCTTGCAACTGGTCAAACGACTATGACTAAAAACAATTTCTCCAACATCGCCCCGGGACAGGGCAAATGCACACTGGTGGGGGCCGGCCCGGGCGACCCCGAGTTGCTCACGCTCAAGGCACTGAAGGCCATACAGACGGCCACCGTGCTTTTTGTCGATGACCTGGTCAGCAAGGACATCGTCGCCTTCGCGCAACCCGGCGCCCGCGTCGTCTATGTCGGCAAGCGCGGCGGCTGCAAGTCCACGCCCCAGGCGTTCATTGAAAAACTCATGGTCATCGCAGCACGCGAAGGCGACAACGTTGTGCGCCTCAAGGGCGGCGACCCCTTCATCTTCGGCCGAGGTGGCGAAGAGGTCGAGCACCTGCGGGCAGCCGGCATAGAAGTCGACATCATCAACGGCATCACGTCGGGGCTTGCGGCGGTGACGTCACTGGGCGTTCCGCTCACGCATCGTGAACACGCGCATGGCGTGGTTTTTATTACTGGCCATGCCAAACCAGGCGCCGGGGCCACAGACTGGCGTTCGCTCGCAGTCACTGCCCGTGACGCCAAATTGACCCTCGTCATCTACATGGGTGTCAGCGGCGCACAACGCATTCAGGAAGAACTGCTTGAAGGCCTGTCGCCTGACACGCCGGTAGCCATCGTGCAGCATGTGAGTCTGCCCTCACAGCGCCACAGTGTTGCCACGCTGGGAACGCTGGTCACCACCATCGCACGCGAAGGTCTCGCAAGTCCATCCGTGATCGTGGTGGGCGATGTCATCAGGGGCGTTGCCGCTGCAGCAGGGTCGGTGGCTGGCCAGGGTATTCGAGCCGCCTGAGTCCGCAGGGAGGCCGGGCCTCCGCTTATGCCGCTATGCTTGGCAGCCTCTTGAGGCCGCTCTTCGGCCTGAAGCTGTTCTATGTATAAATTCGATGTATTGGTGATTGGCGCAGGTGCGGCCGGTCTTTTTTGCGCTGCGCAGGCCGGCCAGCGCGGCCTGAATGTGCTGCTGGTGGACCACAGCGACAAGGTGGCAGAGAAAATCCGCATCTCGGGTGGTGGCCGCTGCAATTTCACCAACCGCGACGCCACGCCGTCCAACTTCCTCAGCGACAACCCGCATTTTTGCCGCTCTGCCCTGTCGCGCTACACGCCGCAGGATTTCATTGAGCTCCTGCAGCGCCACGCCATCCCCTTTCATGAAAAGCACAAGGGGCAGCTGTTCTGCGACCGATCGGCCGAAGACATCATCAACATGCTGCTGGCCGAATGTGATGCGGGCAATGTCACGCGCTGGCAGCCTTGCAGCATCAGCGGCATCACCGGGCCAGACGCTGAAACCACCAGCTACCGCATCGACAGTGACCGCGGGCTGATCGAGGCGCCGCAGGTCGTCATTGCCACCGGCGGCCTGTCCATTCCGAAAATAGGCGCTACCGATTTCGGCTACCGCATCGCAAAACAATTCGGCCTTCGTCTGGTCGAGCCGCGCGCGGCCCTTGTGCCCTTGACCTTTGACGGTGCAGACTGGGCGCCTTTTGCCCAACTTGCCGGGCTTGCCCTGCCGGTTCTGATCGAAACCGGCGCGGCCGATGCAACCCCCAAACAGCGCAAGAAGGCCACTGTTTTTTCGGAAGACCTGCTGTTCACCCACCGCGGGCTGAGCGGGCCGGCGGTATTGCAAATATCAAGTTTCTGGCGCGATGGCCAGCCGGTGCGCGTCAACCTCGCACCTGGCGTCGATCTGCCGAATTTGCTGCTTCAGGCCAAATCCCGCTCCAAAAAACTGATTGCCAACGAACTGGCCAGCCTGGTGCCTACCCGCCTGGCCGACGCCTGGACCAGCACCGACCCGGCCCTGCAGCGCCCCATCAGCGACGCCACCGACAAGGCCCTGCTGACCCTCGCCGAACGCCTGGCCGACTGGCAACTGGTGCCCAACGGCACGGAAGGCTACAAAAAAGCCGAAGTCACGGTCGGCGGAGTGGATACCCGGGATTTGTCATCCCAGACCATGGAATCGAAGCAGCCCGGCCTGTATTTCATAGGCGAAGTGGTCGACGTCACCGGCTGGCTGGGCGGTTACAACTTCCAGTGGGCCTGGGCCTCAGCCCATGCCTGTGCTGAGGCCCTGACCGCAAAAGCAATCAGGTAATCCCCGCTCCCGCCTTCGCAAGCAGGAGCCGCGGGACTGGCTTTGCCAGACCGCAGGCGGGGCGGCCCCCTCGGGGGGCAGGGAGTTACACAAAGTGAACGACCGTGGGGGCTGTGGTATATAATCTAAGGCTTTGCTAGCAAACCCGCGTCCGGCCTGATCCTGATCAGATTACTAAAGACGCCCAATTTTTGGACCCCTTTCAATGACGACCATTCGTGTAAAAGACAATGAGCCCTTTGACGTGGCTCTGCGCCGTTTCAAGCGCACCATCGAAAAACTCGGCCTGCTGACCGACCTGCGTGCCCGCGAGTTCTACGAAAAGCCAACGGCTGAACGCAAGCGCAAGAAGGCTGCTGCCGTCAAGCGCAACTACAAGCGTATCCGCTCGATGCAACTGCCGAAGAAGCTGTACTAATCAGTACACGCCTCACGGCAAACAAAAGCCCGCACGAGGACGCTCTGCGGGCTTTTTAACTTTTTGATCCCTCATTTCAGGAGCCCTTCATGGCACTCAAAGAACAAATCACCGAAGACATGAAAAACGCCATGCGCGCCAAGGACAGCGAGCGCCTGGGCACCATCCGCCTGCTGCTGTCAGCCATGAAGCAAAAAGAAGTCGATGAGCGTGTGGTGCTGGACGACGCAGCCGTCATCGCCATCGTCGACAAACTCATCAAGCAGCGCAAGGATTCCATAGAAGCTTTCCAGAAAGCCGAACGCAAGGACCTGGCCGACAAGGAAGCCGCAGAACTGGTGGTGCTGCAGGCCTACCTGCCTGCACGCCTGAGCGCTGAAGAGGTCGCCGCAGCGGTCAAGGCCATCGTGGTCGAGCTGGGCGCCAGCGGCCCCGGCGACATGGGCAAGGTCATGGGCGCAGTGAAGGCCAAACTTGCCGGCAAGGCCGACATGGGCCAGGTTTCAGCAGCTGTAAAAACAGCCTTGGCAGGCTGATTCAAACGCGAGCGGTGCAGTGCAAGCTCGAGCCGCGGAACTGGCTCTGCCAGGCCGCAGGCGGGCGGCCCCCTCGGGGGGCAGGAAGCTACACGAAGTGAGCGACCGTGGGGGCATTCATGATCCGGCGATCTTCATCCTGTTGACCAGGATCGATCCTACGGTTTTCGCACCGTAGTTATAGGCATCAGCACCCACAGCCTGAATGCCCATCAGCATGTCTTTCAGGTTGCCGGCAATCGTGATTTCCTCGACCGGGAAGGCGATCTGGCCTTTTTCGACCCAGAAGCCTGCGGCGCCGCGTGAATAGTCACCCGTCACGTAGTTCACGCCCTGCCCCATCAATTCAGTGACAAACAGGCCTGTGCCCAGCTTCTTCAGCATGGCGTCCAGGTCATCGCCTGCTTTGGTCTGGCGGCTGATCATGATCAGGTTGTGGGAACCTCCGGCATTGCCTGTCGTACGCATACCCAACTTGCGGGCCGAATAGGTGCTTAAAAAGTAGCCGCGCACAATGCCGGCGTCCACCACCGTGCGCGCGCGGGTCTTGACGCCCTCTTCATCGAAAGGCGAGCTGCCCTTGCCCTTTTTGACAAAGGGATCTTCAGTGATGTCGATGTGGTCGGGGAAGGCCGGCTTGCCCATGCTGTCGAGCAAAAACGTGCTCTTGCGATACAGCGCGCCGCCGCTCACGGCCTGCACAAAACCGCCCAGCAGGCCGGCGGCCAATGGCGATTCAAACAGCACCGGGCATTCGCATGTCTTGACCTTGCGGCTTTTCAGGCGCGACAGCGCACGCTCTGCGGCATAGCGGCCCACGGCTTGCGGGCTGGCCAGCTCGCTCGCGTCGCGCATGGAGCTGTACCAGGCGTCGCGCTGCATGTCGCCATTCTTGCCGGGCGAAGAAGCAATCGGTGCGACTGAAATACTGTGGCGCGAACTCGCATAACCACCCCGGAAACCGCGTGTGTGGGCGCTGAAGAAGTGGCTTTGCTGGGCCGACACGCCCGCGCCTTCGCTGTTGGTGATGCGCCTGCTGGTCTGCAGTGCAGCGGCTTCGCATTCAAGCGCGATTTTTGCTGCGCCTTCAGAGGTAATGTCCCAGGGGTGGAACAGGTCGAGGTCGGTGTGCACACGCGCAATGTCGCGGTCTGCAGGCAGGCCGGATGACTTGTCTTCTGCCGTGAAGCGTGCAATGTCGAAGGCTGCCTTCACGGTCTGCTGAATGGCCGCATCTGAAAAATCACTGGTGGCGGCGTTGCCGCGCTTCTGGCCGACGTAAACGGTGATGCCCAGGGACTTGTCGCGGTTGCGCTCGACGTTCTCAAGCTCGCCCTTGCGCACGCTGACCGACAGGCCGCAGCCTTCTGACGCTTCTGCCGCCGCATCGGTGGCGCCCAGCTTTTTGGCATGGGCCAGTGCGCTGTCAACCAGGTGTTCGAAAAAATCGCGGTGGTAGCTGAAGCCCTGCTCGGGCTGGGTGGTGGGTCGTGCGCCGGAAGATGCAGTCGTGCGAGAGGAAGTCTTTGATGTCATATGGGTAGCTATGATACTGACTGCCATGAACACCAAAACAAACAAGCCTGTCCCCAAGGGCATGAAGGGCTACTGGTCCAACGGCCGCTTCGTGAAACCCGAAGAGATTGCCGCCGAAGAAAAAGGCCCGCCCAGCAAGACCCAACTCAAGGCCGAGGCCGACGAAATGCAGGCCTTGGGCGAAGCCCTGCTCACCTTGCGTGCCGACCTGATGGCGCGGCTCGATTTGCCCGACAAGCTGCTCGACGCGATCAAGGACGCCAAAAAAATCACCAACTTCGAAGGCAAGCGCCGCCAGATGCAGTTCATCGGCAAGCTGATGCGCCCCCTCGACCCCGACCCGATACGCGAGGCCATCAACGAGCAGCTCAACGGTTCGGCGCAACTCACGCTGGCCCTGCACCTGGCTGAGCAGTGGCGTGACAAGCTGGTAGCTGACGACGAAGCGCTGCAGCAGTGGCTGGTTGAATACCCCGACACCGATTCGCAGCAGATGCGCGCGCTGATACGCCAGGCCCGCAAGGACTACAAACCCGAAAAGCCGGGCGAAGCCCCGCGCCATGGCAAGTCCTACCGCGAAATTTTCCAGATGGTCAAGGAAATGATGAAGGCCAAAGCCGAAGGTCCCGACGCAGCATGACCAGGGCCTGTCATCATATAAATCGCCTCCGCGCTGGGGCTGCAAGGGTTGCAGCGCTAGGCGCAGACCGCAGGCCGGGGTCATCCCCGGTCAAGGGCTGCAACGACGCGGGGCATCCCTTGCAGCCCCAGCCCTTCGGGTGGCCCCCGGAAAAGACTGCACTCGTTGTTGCGAAGCCTCACCGGGGATCACCCCGGCTTCGTTTCGCGCCTAGATTGCAATCCTTTCCGGGGGCCACGCGGAGGCGATTTATATGATGACAGGCCCTGCTGATGCAGTCCGCATAGGCATCGTGTCGGTCAGCGACAGGGCTTCCACGGGCGTCTATGAAGACAAGGGCCTGCCGGCGCTGAAAGACTGGCTGACCCGCGCCCTGCTCAACCCCATCACCTTTGACGAACGCCTGATTCCCGATGAGCAGGACGGCATCAGCGCTGCGCTGGTCTCGCTGGTCGATGCGGGCTGCGCTCTGGTGCTGACGACAGGCGGCACAGGCCCTGCCCTGCGCGACGTCACACCCGAAGCCACGCTGGCCATCGGCCACAAGGAGATGCCCGGCTTCGGCGAGCAGATGCGGCAGATCAGCCTGAAGTTTGTGCCCACCGCCATACTGTCGCGCCAATGCGCCGTCATCCGTGACAAAAGCCTCATCATCAACCTCCCCGGCCAGCCCAAGGCTATCGCTGAAACGCTTGAGGGCTTAAAAAGTGACAGCGGCGATCAGATCGTGCCGGGCATATTTGCTGCTGTGCCCTACTGCGTTGACCTGATAGGCGGGCCTTACATTGAAACCCGTGCGGAAGTCTGCAAGGCGTTCAGGCCCAAATCTGCCGTGCGGCCTGCCTCAGCCTGAGTTTTGGAGGCGTATTTGCGCCCTTTGCTGGAAAGAAACGGAAACATGAACAGCCTTGCCACGCGCCACAGCGTCACGACCCTTGCCCTTTCACTGCTGCTCGCATCCGCAGCCGGTGCACAGACCCGCGTGCTGGAACCCAGCCTGCCTTATGTCGTCAAGCCCTCAGACAAGCTGATTCGCCTCAGCAAGGAAATGCTCATCAGCACCCAGGCCTGGAACGAGGTCGCCAAATACAACCAGCTAAAAGACCCGGACATGATCTTCCCCGGCCAGAAGCTGGACATTCCCCTGCGCTACCTCAAATCAAAGCCGGCCAGCGGCAAGATCATCAGCGCAGAAGGCGATGCCACGCTGGGCGGCAACGCCCATGGTGGCCGGTGCAGCGATTGCCGACGGCAGCCAGCTCAAGACCGGCGTCAACAGCTCGGCCGTGATCGAGCTGGGCGACGGCAGCCGCGTCAAGCTGCTGCCCAACAGCCTGGTGCAGGTCGTCACCAACCGCGAGTACGCCATGCGCGATGCGTCCAGCAGCGGCTCGACCAACTGGTTCTCGGGCCTGTTGCGCCTTGCTGCTGGCACCATGGAAGCCGTCGCCACCAAAAACGCCAAACGCGCCACGCCCCTGCAGGTCGAAACCCCCACCTCGCTCGTCGGCGTGCGCGGCACCGAGTTCCGCGTCGCTTTTGACGACCCGGCCAACGCCAGCGCCCGCACCGAAGTGGTGGAAGGCGCCGTGCGCGCCGACAACCCGGCCCAGGGCGCAGGCGCAGACCTGCCCACAGGCACCGGCGCCGTCGTCAGGCCCGCAGAGCGCGAGATCAGGGTGGTCAAACTGCTGCCTGCGCCCGACCTGAGCAACATCCCCGCAGAAGTTTTAAAGCCGCTGGGCGGCTGGGCCATGCCGGTGCTCGATGGCGCGGTGGCCTACCGCGTGCAGGTCTCCAGCGACGACAGGTTCGACAAAATCGTGCGCGACCTGAAAGTGGCCAGCACCAGCGCCGACCTGGCCGACCTGGCCAACGGCAACTGGTTTGCACGCGTGCGCGGCATAGACACGGCCGGCCTGGAAGGTTTTGACACCGTCAAGCTGATCGCCGTGAAAGACGGCCAGTGGAAGGTCAGCTACTCCAGCATGAGCCTGGTCGGCGGCAAGACCGTGCTGGGCTGGATAGGTCAGCAGTCCAACGGCCAGCCCATGGCCGAGGGTTCCTATTCAGCGCTGGTGGCGCGCGACGAAGCCTTGACGCAAGTGGTCACCAACTCGGACACCGCCGTGGCTGGCCGCGGCCCGCGCCTGGATCTGGGCAACCTCACGCCCGGCGTGTATTTCATACGCCTGAGCAGCAAGGCAACCCAGGGCGCAACCAACAGCGCCATCAACAGCGAGATTTACCGCTTTGAAATCCCCGCCAACTGGGGTAAGAGCGTGTTTGACCTGACGTCTTCGTTGCAAGCCGTTCGCTAGGGCAATTCAGCATATGCCTGGGCATATGCTGAAATGTAGACATCAGAACACCTCAAAAATCCCTCCAAAACTGCTTTTTGAGGCTTTTGGGGTCATTCTTAGGCGTCAAATCGGCTGCAAGCCAATAAATACGAGCGTGACCAGCTACTGATTTACTAGCAATCACTGTGGTCGCAGGGCACTGGCCCGCATGAAGCAATTCGAGGATTGATCCCGGATCAAGTCCGGAATGACGGCCAAAACGTGGCTGCAACGCCTACTTGCCAATCAGCTGGTTCAGCTTCTCTGCCTCAAAGGTCTCGGTCAGCGCGGCGTCCGCAGGCACGCAATCCCGGCGCGGGGATTGCGGGTTCTGGGTGCTGGAGAGCTTCTCGATCGCCTCCCAGAGCAGCGCAATCTGGTGCTCCTGTGACGATGCGTTCTCGACCAGCCCCTTCATGGCCTGGCCCAGCGGGTCGTCGTCCAGCGTGATGCCATAGGCCGAGAACTTGCTGCCCGTCGTCACATCGGCGCTCTCGCCTGCTTTTGAAGGAATGATGCGGGCGGGTATGCCGACTGCCGTGGCGCCAGCCGGCACCGGCTTGATGACCACCGCATTGCTGCCGATCTTGGCGCCATCACCGACCACAAAGCCGCCCAGCACTTTGGCGCCTGCGCTCACCACCACGTCACGGCCCAGCGTCGGGTGGCGTTTTTCGCCCTTGTAGAGCGAAGTACCACCCAAAGTCACACCCTGGTAAATCGTGCAGCCGTCGCCGATTTCGGCTGTCTCGCCGACCACGACGCCCATGGCGTGGTCAAAAAACACGCGCTCGCCGATCTTCGCGCCGGGGTGAATCTCTATGCCCGTGAAAAAGCGGCCGACGTGCGAGACAAAGCGCCCGAGCAGCTTGAAGCCGTTGTGCCACAACCAGTGCGCCAGCCGGTGCGAGATCAGCACATGCAGGCCCGGGTAGCAGGTGAGTACTTCCCAGGTGCTGCGCGCAGCCGGGTCGCGGTCAAGAATGCACTGGATATCGGAGCGGATTCGGGAAAACATGCCGCGAGTCTACTGGGGCATCAAAGGGCTTGCAGGCGGCGCACTTTTGGCGTCGCTCCCCGCGGCCTGGCTCATGGCCTTGGCCACACCCCGCAGGATGTGAATTTCCTCCGCACTCAGCTGGGCACGGTTAAAAAGCTGATTCAGGCGCGGCATCAGTTTTTTCGGTGAGGCCGGGTCCAGAAAACCGATGTCGGCCAGCGACTTTTCCCAGTGCGTCAGCATGCCTGCCACTTCCGCCGCGTCAGCCAGCTGGCGTTCACCGGTCGCAGATTCAACCGCAAAGCCGCCCAGCGCCTCGCGCCAGTCATAGGCAATCAGCTGCACTGCGGCGCCCAGGTTGAGCGAGCCGAAGTTGGGGTCGGTCGGAATGCTGAGCGCCACATTGCAGCGGTAAACGTCTTCGTTCTGCATGCCAAAGCGCTCTGATCCAAACAAAAAGGCAACGCCTTCCGGCCTGGCGGCAGCGGCTTCAGGCGCCAGCAAAGCCGAAAAATGCGCACGCGGCGCCATGGTCGGCGGGCCGAAGTCGCGCGGCGTCATGGCCGTGGCACACAGGTGTGTCATGCCGTCCAGCGCCTCGTCCAGCGTTTCAACAATGCGGGCGTTGTTCAGCACGTCCAGCGCCCCGCTGGCGCGCTGAATCGTTTCCTCGCGGCGCAGCACATTGGCCCAGCGCGGTTTAACCAGCACCATGTCGCCAAAACCCATGACCTTCATGGCGCGGGCGGCTGCACCTACATTGCCGGCATGGCTGGTGTGAATCAGGATAAAACGGGTTTTCATGGGCAAATTTCAGCAAATCAGGGCAAAAGAGGGCCTGCCGGGAGCGTAGCCGCTAAAATCAAGCCATTGTCGCTGTCCCGGTTACCGGTCTGCAGCCCTCCCCGCTTCGTGCGGCTGCTCTTTCTTACCATTTATGTCCAGCAATCTACACCCCATGCTCAACGTGGCCATCAAGGCTGCGCGCGCCGCCGGCGCCATCATCAACCGCGCAGCGCTTGACGTTGAATCGGTTCGCGTCTCTGCCAAGCAGACCAACGACTTCGTCACCGAAGTCGACCACGCCGCCGAAACCGCCATCATCGAAACCCTGCTGACCGCCTACCCCGGCCACGGCATCCTGGCCGAAGAATCGGGCAGCGAGCATGGTGCCAAAGACTCCGAATTCGTGTGGATCATCGACCCGCTGGACGGCACCACCAACTTCATCCACGGCTTTCCCGTTTACTGCGTCAGCATTGCGCTGGCCGTCAAAGGCAAGGTCGAACAGGCCGTGGTGTACGACCCCACCCGCAACGACCTCTTCTGCGCCACCAAGGGCCGCGGTGCCTACCTCAACGACCGCCGCATCCGCGTGGCCAAGCGCACACGCCTGCAGGAATGCCTGATCTCCACCGGCTTCCCCTACCGCCCCGGCGACAAACTCAAAAGCTACCTCAACATGCTGGGCGAAGTCATGAGCCAGTGCGCCGGCGTGCGCCGCCCGGGTGCTGCAGCGCTGGACCTGGCCTATGTGGCCGCCGGTTACAGCGACGGCTTTTTTGAAACCGGCCTCCAGCCATGGGACGTGGCAGCGGGCTCGCTGCTGGTGACCGAAGCCGGCGGCCTGATCGGCAACTTCACAGGCGAGTCTGAATTCCTGGAACAGGGCGAGTGCGTGGCCGGCAACCCGCGCATTTATGGCCAGCTGGTGACAACGCTGACGAAGTACAGCAAGTTTGCAGGCGCAGGCGACAAGGCCACCGTGCGCCAGGCACTGCAGGACGCCACCTCGGCCATGGCCGCAGAAGGCGACAGCGCCCCGGCTCATCCCCCCGTCGATGCAGCATCCGTTGCCAAACCCACGCTCAAGGCCAAACGCATCAAGGCCGGCAGCGACACGCCGCCAGACGCACCGTTTTAAGCCAGACGGGCCGGGCAAAAACACACCCCGCCCGGCCTTCGGTAAAGTGTGCAGCACATGAGCCGACAGCCCCCTGACAAACCTGCGCCGGACGCGCCGCCCATGATGCTTGAGGGTGTCATCACGCGCGGCCTGGGTAACGCCCAGGGCAGGCTGCAGACCTTTTTGCGCGCAGCGCTCAGCCCCCACGTCACCAACGGCCTGACGGTCTCGCTGGGCCTGATCCTCATCATGCTGGCGATTTTTGAGACCGCCGGTCTGGCAGGGGCATCAACAGCCGCCGTCGGCATCATGATCACCAGCCTGCCCGACGTGCCGGCCCCGCGCCGCCGCAAGATCATGCAGATGCTGCCCGCGCCCATACTCGGCGCACCACTTTTCCTGCTGGTGCAACTGGTGCGCGAAGACAGCTGGCTGCTGGGCATCGTCATCGTCGCCGGCACATTTCTGGCCACCATGATGATGGCCTGGGGCAAGCGCGGCGGGCCTATCTGCTTTTCCATCATTTTCTCGATGCTGTTCTCGATGGCGGCGCAGCCCGCTACATCGCTTGAAGAGATCGCCGTACACGGTGGCTGGTTTTTGGCGGGCGCAGCACTGTATTTGATGTGGGCTGTGCTGACCACCAGCCTGCTGAACCGCCGTTACCGCGCGCAACTGCTGGCCGAATGCCTGCACAGCTTTGCACAAATCCTGCGCACACAGGCCAGGCGTTTTGATCCGCAACCCCAAAACGAAAAGGAAAGCCAGGCCCTGCTGGCCACCATGCTCAAGCAGCAGGCGGCTCTCGCCGACCAGTTGCAGAACACGCGCGATGTGGTACTTGAATCGCCGACCAAGCCGCGCCGCCAGCGCATGGCCGCCATGCTGCTCAGCCTGCTGGAAGCACGCGACCACCAGATGGCCTGCGACCTGGACCTCGACATGCTGCTCACCCACCCGGACAGCACAAGCGCATTGCCAGCGCTGCAGGATGCCCTTGAGACGACTGCAACGCGGCTTGAAGCCATGAGCATGGCCCTGCTGCTGGGAAAATTGATACGGCCGATTGCCGAACTCGACAATTTGAGACCCACCCTGGCCGGCACCTTGCCGCCCCGCCGCGAAGCCACAGAACTCCCGCCCGACCTGCAAACCGGTGTGCCCGACGCAGCAGCCCTCTTGCACAACATGGCCGACCGCATAGGCCACATCAACGACGAGGTGGTGAAGATGGCCGCGATTGCACGCGGCGATGTAGCGCCAGAACTCGCCGCCGTGCGCACGCAGTGGCAACTGTTTGTCAGCACCACGGTGTGGTCATGGAAGCCGCTTCTGGGCCAGCTCACATGGCGCGCACCCACCCTGCGCTACGCACTGCGCGCCACGCTGGCTGTGGGCGTCGGTTATGTGGTGTCGCTGCACCTGCCCTGGGTGGCGCATGAGTACTGGATCTTGCTGACCATCACGGCCGTCATGCGCGGCAACCTGGCGCAAACCGTCGAGCGGCGCAATTCACGCATCATCGGCACCCTGATGGGCTGCGTGGTGGTGATGGCCATACTGGCAGCTCACCCCGGCGCGCGCAGCATCTTTCTGGCTGTGTCACTGGCCATGGGTCTCGCCCATGCATTTGCCCTGCGCCGCTATCTTTTCACCTCTATTGCCGCCACCGTCGCCGGGCTGCTGCAGGCACACCTGCTGCTGGTCGGTGTACAGCCCAGCTTTGCCATGGCCGAGCGCCTAGGCGACACGCTGCTTGGCGCGCTGCTGGCTTGGGTCTTCAGCTACGTGCTGCCCGCATGGGAGCGCAACCAGATCCCGGCGCTGGTCAAACGCAGCGTCGCAGCGCAGCTTGACCACGCCCGCCTGGCGCTGGCCCTGCTCGACAGCTCACAAACATCTGACCTGCCCTGGCGGCTGGCGCGGCGCGAGGCCTACAACAGCCTGTCAGACCTCACGCTGGCCACCCAGCGCAGCCTGGCCGAGCCGAAACAGGTCAGGCCAGCGCTTGAGCCGCTCGAAGCCCTGCAGGCGCGCAGCTACCAACTGATCGCGCAGCTCACAGCCGTCAAGTCGATGTTGCTGCTGAGAAGGGCTCAGCTCGATCTGGATGTTGCAAGACCGGCACTTGAGCAGGCCAGCCAACGCATTGAAGCCGAGCTGGCCGGCAAGGGCGCGCCAACCGCAGTCCTCAACGCAGAAATCGACCTGCCCACTACAGCCGGCCAGCCCTTCCAGCCCAAACCCGATCCCTTGCTGGCCAATGACCTGACGCCGTGGCTGCTGCGCCGGTTGACGCTGACCTGCGCCATGGCAGCAGAGTTGCGCCAGGCGATGCTGCGCACGCAAAGCCCACAAAGGGGTGGCAACGATAATGGCGGATTGACGACCGCCACGCGCACCCCCGAAACCACAGCATGAGTGACACCCATCTGCTGCCGCCCGAGCCGGCCACAGCAACATCCACAGCCAGACCATCAGGGCCGCACACACCCATGATGACCCAGTACTTCGCTATCAAGGCGGAGTACCCGGACACGCTGGTCTTCTACCGCATGGGCGACTTTTATGAAGTCTTCTATGGCGACGCCGAAAAAGCTGCGCGCCTGCTCGACATCACACTGACACGGCGCGGCCAGTCGGGTGGTGAGCCCGTGGTCATGGCGGGTGTGCCGTTTCACTCGCTCGAAGGCTATCTCGCAAAACTCATCAAGCTGGGCGAGTCTGTCGCCATTTGCGAGCAGGTGGGTGATGTGGCGACCAGCAAGGGGCCTGTCGAGCGCAAGGTGGTGCGTGTGGTCACCCCAGGCACGCTGACAGACACCGAACTGCTGAACGACAAGACTGAATCGATTCTGCTGGCCGTACACCAGGGCGCACGCAACACCTGCGGCCTGGCATGGTTGAGCGTGACGCAGGGCGAGATTCATTTGGCCCATTGCGCCAGTGACGAGCTGGAGACCTGGATGGCGCGCATTGCGCCCAGCGAGCTTTTGTACAACGTTGAAGTCACGCCAACGTTTGAAGAGCGCATGAAAGCGCAGCGCTGCGCCGTCAGCGCACGCCCTGCCTGGCAGTTTGATGGGGCACTGGGCGCGCGCCGTCTGCTCGACCAGCTCAAGGTCGCATCGCTGGCCTCATGGAATGCCGAAGCGCTGACTGAAGCACATGCCGCCGCATCAGCCCTGCTGGGTTATGCAGAACACACCCAGGGCCGGGCCCTCTCGCATGTGCGCGGCCTGCAGGTCGTGCGTTCGGGTGAGCTGATCGAGCTGCCACCCACCACGCGCCGCAACCTTGAACTGACACAAACCCTGCGCGGTGAGGATTCACCGACGCTGTTTTCATTGCTGGACACCTGCACCACGGGCATGGGCAGCCGTGCCTTGAAAAGCTGGCTGCTGTCGCCGCGTCGTGATCGCGCGCAGGCCGCATCGCGGCTTGAAGCCATCACGCACCTGCGCAATGGCATGCAGCAAACCCTGCGCGGCCAGCTCAAGGGCAGCAGCGATGTGGAGCGCATCACCGCACGCATCGCCCTGCGCCAGGTGCGCCCACGTGAACTGGTCGCACTGCAACTGACGCTGCAAAAAACAGAACTGTTGGCTCGCGCACCCGCAGGCCTGCCGCCACTGCTGGCCGCCATCTTTGAAGCGCTGCAGCCGCCCGAAGGTTGTGCGCCCCTGCTGCAGCGTTATGTGCTTGAAGAGCCCGCTGCGCTGATACGCGACGGCGGTGTCATCAACCACGGCTGCGATGCCGACCTGGACGAGTTGCGCGCCATACAGACCAACTGCGATGCGTTTTTGCTGGATCTGGAAGGGCGCGAAAAAGCGCGCACCGGCATTGCGAATTTGCGCGTGCAGTTCAACAAGGTGCACGGCTTTTATATCGAGGTCACGCAGGGCCAGCTCGACAAGGTGCCCGACGACTATCGCCGCCGGCAGACCCTGAAGAATGCAGAGCGCTACATCACGCCCGAACTGAAAGCCTTTGAAGACAAAGCCCTGTCGGCGCAGGAGCGCGCGCTGGCCAGGGAGAAATGGCTGTACGAGCAATTGCTCGACCAGTTGCAGGATTTCATCCCGGCGCTGAGCCGCCTCGCACGCGCCCTCGCCTCGCTTGATGCGCTGTGCGCGCTGGCCGAACGATCGCTCACGCTGAACTGGGCCGCGCCGGTTTTTGTAAAAGAGCCCTGCATAGACATCAGCCAGGGCCGGCACCCGGTCGTTGAGGCCCGCCTTGCCGAAACTGGCGGTGGCTCTTTCATCGCCAATGATTGCGTGATGAGCGGCAAACACCGCATGCAGGTCATCACCGGCCCCAACATGGGCGGCAAATCGACCTATATGCGGCAGGTGGCGCTCATCGTGCTGCTGGCCAGCGTCGGCTCTTATGTGCCTGCAGCGGCCTGCCGCCTCGGCCCGATTGATGCCATCCACACCCGCATAGGCGCGGCCGATGACGTGGCCAATGCGCAATCGACCTTCATGCTGGAGATGACCGAGGCCGCGCAGATCCTTCACGCCGCCACACCGCATTCGCTGGTGCTGATGGACGAGATTGGCCGGGGCACATCGACATTTGACGGCCTGGCGCTGGCAGGCGGCATTGCGGCCTACCTGCACAACAAGACGCAGGCCTTCACGCTGTTTGCCACGCATTATTTTGAGCTCACCGAATTTCCGGCCCAGCACCACGGCGCGATCAATGTGCATGTGAGTGCGGTCGAGTCAGGCGCTGACATCGTCTTCATGCACCACATCGAGCCCGGCCCGGCGAGCAAGAGCTATGGCGTTGCTGTTGCAAAACTCGCCGGTGTGCCCGCCGCTGTGGTCAACCATGCCCGCCATGCGCTCAATGCCCTGGAGACGCAGCAAACCTCAACACGCGCCCAGGTTGACCTGTTTGCCGCGCCGCCAGAGGCGGCCGCGGCCGAACAAAGCGCCGTGGACAAGGCATTGGGTAACATTGACCCTGATGCACTGAGCCCGCGCGAAGCGCTGGACGCCCTCTACCGGCTGAAAAAGCTCGCCGGACTGAACTGAACACCTCCTCCACATTTTTATTCCAACACCTGTAAGCCCTCCATGACCTATTGCGTAGCCATCAAACTGAATGCCGGCCTGGTGTTCCTTTCCGACTCCCGAACCAATGCGGGCCTGGACCACATCAGCACCTTCCGCAAAATGATCGTCTATGAAAAGCCGGGCGACCGCTTCATGGTGCTGCTGTCAGCGGGCAATTTGTCGATCTCGCAGTCGGTACGCGAGATTCTCCAGGTCGAGCAGCTCAAGGACCACGACGGCGGCGAGCCCATCACCATCTGGAATGCAAAAAGCATGTTCGACGCGGCCCGCGTGCTCGGCTCGGCCATCCGCCGTGTGTATGAACGCGATGCCGAAGCACTGAAGAACGCCGACGTCGACTTCAACGTGTCGCTGGTCTTCGGCGGCCAGATCAAGGGCGAGGGCATGCGACTGTTCCAGATGTACTCGGCCGGCAACTTCATTGAGGCCACGAGTGAGACGCCCTACTTCCAGGTGGGCGAATCCAAATACGGCAAGCCCGTGCTTGACCGCGTACTCGAGCCCAGCACGCCGCTGGCCGAAGCCGCCAAGTGCGCGCTGGTATCCATGGACTCGACCATGAAGTCCAACCTGTCCGTCGGCATGCCGCTGGACCTGGTGGTCTATGAAGCCGACAGCCTGCAGAGCGACAAGGTCGTCTGCATCGACAACGACAACCCCTACTACATGATGATGCACAAGAACTGGGGCCGCAAGCTGCGCGAAGTCTTCGACAGCATTGAAGACCCGGTCTGGGACGACGCACACACCGACGTGCCTTTGAAGATGCCGGCGACCCGCAACGACCCGCTCAGGAAAATCACCAACCCCAACGAAAAGCTGATTTAAGCGTTCGACGGCGTTTTATCGTGACTGCCAAAGCAACATTGCCTGCTGACACTTCAGGCAAGGCCAGGCCGCTGGTCATCTTCTCGCATGCCAACAGCTTCCCGGCAAGCACTTACGGCGTGCTGTTTCGCAGCCTTGAGGCACGCGGTTTTGATGTCAAGGCCATAGACAAGTTTGGCCATGACCCGGCCTATCCTGTCACCAGCAACTGGCCACACCTGATCAAACAACTGGCGAATTTCAGCGAACAGCAGATTGGCGACGCCGTCCGCCCTGTCTTTCTGGCTGGCCATTCGCTGGGTGGTTTTCTCAGCCTGATGTGTGCGGCGCACCACCCCGAACTTGCAGGCCAGAAGATCAGCGGCGTGCTGATGCTTGACTCGCCCGTCATAGGCGGCTGGCGCGCCACGGCCCTCAGCGTGGCCAAGCGTGCGCAGCTGGTCGGCTCCGTGTCGCCAGGGGCTGTCAGCCGCAGGCGCAAGAACGAGTGGCTCGACAAGGACGAAGTGCTGGCCTACTTCCGCAGCAAAAAAACCTTTGCGACCTGGAACGAAGAGGTGCTGCTGGACTACATCGAATACGGCACCCATGATGCCCCACGGGATGCATCAGGTGACGAGCGCGTCGGCAGCGAAAGCCTGCGCCACCTGAGCTTTGACCGCGACGTTGAAACCACCATCTACAACACCCTGCCCGACAACCTGGAGCAGATGCTCAAACGTCACCCGCTCAAATGCCCTGCCACCTTCATAGGCGGCCTGCAGTCGGCCGAGATCAGGCAGGTGGGCATGGCGCTGACACAAAAGGTCACCAGGGGCCGAATCACCATGGTCGATGGCGGCCACCTGTTCCCCATGGAAAAGCCGATCGCCACAGCGGCAGCGATGGAAGCAGCGCTCCTCAACCTCGCGAGCCTTCGCTAAACTCGGGCTTGTTCAGACTGGCAGCCGACAGCGCCAGCCCCGCCGCTTCGAGGAGGACTCAATGCCTGTACGTTTTATCGTTACCGCAGTCATCACTTTCTTTGCCTGGGCCATCGCGGCCGTGATCTCGCAGGGCATGAGCGATGCGGCCACCAACAGTTCTTCCATCTGGCTGGCCACGGGTGTCACCTTCGGCGCGCTGCTGGTGGTGCGTGCACCCAACCGCCCTGCCGTCTTGCTGGGCGCTGCCCTGGCCACCGTGGTGCTGAGCCTGCTCGATGGCCTGGGCTTGTTTCAGGCGCTGGGGTTTGGCCTCAATGAAGCACTCTGCGCCGGCACAGGCGCCTGGCTGGCACTGCGCTTTCGTGCCCAAAAAGAAAGCGCCCCGGCAGAGCCCGGCAAGGCTTACGCCGGCCTTCTGCTCGGTGCATTACTCACCTCTGCGCTGGGCGCCAGCATTTCATTGCCGCTGTGGAGCTGGGTCATGAAGGGCGATGTGGCACTGGCGGTTGAATGGCGCGTCTGGGCCTGCACCTCTTTTGTCGGGATTTTGCTCATGGCACCGCTGATCCAGTCATTCGCCGCCTTCCGCGTCAAACGTTCAGGCGGCATGGCCACCAGCCAGTTTGTCGCCGGCGCGGCAACTTTCGTTTTGTTCTTTGTGGTCACCACGCTGATCTTTTCAAGCGATGTGTCTGACCGCTTCGGCGCATCGCTGGGCCCCACGCTGACCTACCTGCCGCTGCCCTTCATCGTCGTCACCGCCATCCTCTGGAAAGAGCGCGGCGCCACGCTCGCCACACTGGTCGCAGCACTCGCATTGATCGGCTGGACCAGCGCAGGCGGCGGACCGTTTGCAGAGATCGAGGGCTTCAGGGGTGAATCGGCCATAGAGGTGCAGGGTTATGTCGCCGTCATGGCGCTGCTGGTGGGCGTGGTCAATGCGCTGGGTGCCACGGCTGCGCAGGCCCTGGCAGAAGCACGTGACTGGCGCACGCGTTACCGGCAGGTGATGGATTCCACCCGCACCGTCATGGTCAACTTTGACGCGAAGACCGGAACCGCCACCTGGGGCGAGGGCGCCAGCGCCATGCTGCGTACCAACACCGCCAACCTGATGAGCGTGCAGGACCTCATTGCCCATGCAGAAACCGCCGATCAGGCGGCCCTGCTGGCCGACTGGCGCGACCTCACCCAGGGCCAGCGCGAGCATGTGCTGTGGAAAACAGCCTTCCGCTGGAACGACGGCAAGGTGGCCAACCTCAACGCCCGCCTGTCCGCTGTGCGCGGCGCAGACGGCCAGGTGGAACAGGTCGCCAGCCTGCTTGAAGTCGAGGCCGCCCGTGGCTGAAGTCGTGCAGGCAGCTGCAGACACGGCTGAGGGCCGCATCGACAAAAGCGTACCCGCAGTGTTTTTGATACACGGCCTGGGCGGTACGCAGTACGACCTCGGCTCCATGCACAAGCGGCTCAAGAACGCGGGCTTCGTCACGCACTCGCTGACCCTGCCCGGCCACGGCACCACGCCTGAAGACCTGATAAACGTCACCGCCGAGCAATGGATGGAGGCCGTGACAGCCAAATACCATGAGGTCGCCGCGCAGCACGACAACTTCCACATCATGGGCATGTGCATGGGCTCGCTGCTGGCAATAGAGCTCGCCAAGCGCCAGCACCACACGCGCGGCAAACTGGTGGCACTGGCCCCGCCCATTTACATCGACGGCTGGGGCACGGCCTGGTACGCGCCACTGCGGCACATCATTTATTACATCCCCGGTCTCAACCGCAGCATGAAGGTCGAGGAGGAAGACCCCTTCGGCATCAAGAACGAACAGCTGCGCGCCATCGTCAAGGCCAAGTTCGCGCGCGGCGAGGCCTTTCACTACAGGTGGGTGCCGATTGCCTGCGTCAGGCAGGTTGACCGCCTGCGCCGCTGGGTCATGACAGGCCTGAAAAAAATCGCCACAGAAACGCTGGTTATCCACGCACGCGAAGACGAGCTCACCAGCCTCGCATCGGCCAACTACCTGGTCGAACAAATCGGCGGCGCAAAGGCACGCATGGTGGTGCTTGAAAACAGTTACCACATGATCTGCGTCGACAACGACCGCGAGCAGGTCGCCCGCAACGTGCTTGAATTTTTTGGCGCCAGCAGCGCGGCATCATTGGGCATGGCAGTGGATGACCCGAAGATGTCGGCAGAAGCGCTCACGGCCTTTGCGCAGGATCTGCGCACAGCGCTGGAGGCCGGCGACTTCAAAACCATCTTTGCCAAAGGTGCATCAGACATGGGCTGGTTCCAGCCCGGCGCCAACCGCGCCAGCGGCGTGTACCGTGGCAACAAGGGCCTGCAGGCCATGCTGCCCTGGGCAGAAAGCGTTCGCTTCACGGCATTCGGCCAGCCGGTCTACAACGCAGGCATCGCCGTCTGCCCGGCCACGCTCACGGCAGGCGGCTTGATGTCGCAGGGCGTGCTGGCCTTTGCCGTGCGCTCTGGCAGGCTGCTGGATGCGCGCTGGTTTCCGGATGACGTGTCGCTTGAAGACGCACACTTTGGCGCGCCAAGCGCAGCGGCTGGCCCCAGCGATGTTGAAAAGGCATTTGAAGCAGCGCAGGTGTCAGTCAAGGCACTCTCCAAGCCGCCCGGCAACGATGAGCTGCTGGCCTTGTATGCGCTGTACAAGCAGGCGACTGTCGGCGATGTGTCAGGCGAGCGGCCGGGCGTGATGGATGTGACAGGCCGCGCCAAGTACGACGCCTGGGCCCAGCGCAAGGGTGAAGCTCGTGAGGCGGCGATGACGGGTTACGCACAGCTGGTGGAGAAGCTCGGCAAGGGCGGTTAGCACTGACGCCGCAGCGACAAGACGCGGCGGCATGGATTGCGGCTCGAGGCCGCAATGACAGCGACTACGCACAATCTGCACCCAAACCCGGCGTTGTCATCCCGGGCTCGACCCGGGATCCATGAACCCGCATTGTTTCGAGGTCGCCAACCGACACCAAAATGCTATTAAATCAGTAGCTGCTCACGCACGTATCTATTGGCCTGCAGCCGATTCAAGGCATAAAAAAGGCCCTTTTCGGGCCTTTTTTGGAGCTTTTTGAACGTCTGGAGCCGGTAGCAACTGCTATTCGGCACGTATTTTAATGTATACGTTAAATTTTTAACATCTACGGCAAAATTTCCGTAGATGGCATTCAAATCAGTCCTTCAGGTCAGCAGGCACCTTGCCGCCATTGGCCGCCAGCTTGTTCATCACCTGCCTGTGCAGCCAGATGTTCATGGAGGCGCTGTCTGCCGTGTCGCCGGTGTAGCCCAGCTCTTTGGCCAGCGCCTTGCGCTCGCCGATGCTGCTGTCCAGGTCCAGCAGCTTCATCAGGTCAACGATGGAGGTTTTCCAGTTGAGCTTTTGCGGGTTTTTGCTGGCCATGTCGTCAAGCAGTGCTTCGACATCAACCTCTTCCATGGGCGCAGGCGCAGCCGCCTCAGTTTTTGCGGGAATGTAAGTCGGCTCGGTTGCGGCGCGGGCTGCTTCTTCCGCCTTGGCGTTGATGGCGGCGCCCGGGAAAATCTTGGCGAAGATGTTGCTGAGAATGCCCATGGAGTGTTCCCTGTCTTTGAGAGTTGAAAACATTCATCTTAGGCATCATTCGTGACAAGTCCGTCAGCCGCAAGCCTGCATTTGTGACGGAATGCACGCGGCGCATCACGGCGCCCACACATCAAGCCGTATCAGGCCGCCCAGTTCACCAGCCCGCTCCAGGCGGTGGCCAGCACCACAATGCCGAAGGCGATGCGGTACCAGGCAAAAGGCACAAAGTCGTGTGTGCTGATGTAACGCAGCAGCCAGCGCACGCACAGCCAGGCACTCACAAACGAGAACACCAGCCCTACGGCAAACATCGGTATATCGGCCACCGACAGCAGGGCGCGCTCCTTGTAGAGGCTGTACGCGCCTGCGCCTATCAGCGTGGGAATGGCGAGAAAGAACGAAAAATCCGTCGCCGCCTGGCGCGACAGGCCAAACAGCATGCCACCAATGATGGTGGCGCCGCTGCGGCTGGTGCCCGGCACCATGGCCAGGCATTGCGCCAGGCCGACCTTGAGCGCATCCAGCGGCGTCATGTCATCCACATGCATCACACGGACCGAGCCCGGCGGCCGTTTTTCTGCCCACAAGATGATGAAGCCGCCAATGATGAAGGTGCTGGCCACCACGGTCGGTATGAAGAGGTGCGCCTTGATGAACTTGCCGAACAGCAGGCCAAGAATCACGGCAGGCAGAAAGCCGATCACGATGTTCAGGGCCAGGCGCTGCGCTTTTGGCTGGCGCGGCAGCGCGACGATGGTCGAATGTATTTTTTGCCAGTAAACCAGGATGACCGCAAAGATGGCGCCGGTCTGAATGGCGATGTCAAAGACCTTGGCCTTGTCGTCATCAAAACCCAGCAGAGAGCCCGCAAGAATCAGGTGGCCGGTGGACGAGATGGGCAAAAACTCCGTCAACCCCTCGACGATGCCCATGATGGCGGCTTTGATTAGCAGTGCAATGTCCACGCTGGCTCCTCTATAGATGGCTGGGATTATCACCGCCCCTCACTGACCAGCGCCTGATTTGGCATGCGATCGCGAGCAGCGTCAGCCCCGGCCTTGAGGGGTTTCTGAAACACTGGCAATATCCCCGCATGACTGATACACAGCAAGCCCCAGCCACCCCACACGACATTCTCGAATTCTGGTTCGACGACGGCCTTGAAAAAGGCTGGCCCACCAAGGAAATGAAAGAACTCTGGTGGGGCGGCAGCAAGGGCCTGGATGAAACCGTCAAGGCAAGGTTTGGCAGCCGCGTGGCAGAGGCGGTAGCCGGCGGGCTGACAGACTGGGAGGCCGAGCCCCTGAGCCGACTGGCTCTGGTGTTGCTGCTCGACCAGTTCACCCGCAATGTCTACCGCGGCACGGGCAAGGCTTTCTCGGGCGATGCACGCTCACAGCAACTGGTGACCGATGCGCTGGCCCGCAATTGGGACAAGCAGCTGCCGTGGGTAGGCCGCGTATTTCTGCTGATGCCGCTCATGCATGCCGAAAACCTCGCCCTGCAGGATGACTGCGTGCAGCGCTTTCGCCAGCTGGCACTTGATGCGCCCGACGAGCTCAAACCCAAACTCGCAGGCAACGGCGATTTTGCTGCGCAGCACCGGGACATCATTGCGCGTTTTGGCCGCTTTCCCTACCGCAATGCGGCACTGGGCCGGGTCAGCACGCCTGAAGAAGAAGAGTTCCTGAAAAATGGGCCGCGCTTCGGGCAGTAAGGCTCTTTACAAACGGGGATAGATCCCGGATCAAGTCCGGGATGACAGTCAGGAGGCAGAGCCGCTTCCGCCCACGCCTGTCATTGCGGACTCGATCCGCAATCCATAACAAACGAAGCGGCGACCCTCGCATTCTGAGAGGTACTGGCCCAGCCCGCCAACATCCCACCCTGTCAGACAACACCGCATGCTGCACCAGCCTGCGGTTTTTTTGAATCCAGGCCCGCCTCGCCCCGCGTACTACCTTCAAGCAAGAGTTTCTTGAGTGTTCTCCGGGTAGTTCGCCCTTTTCAGATCCCCTCTAGGGTGAGCGGCCAGTCCTGATGTTAGGCGGGACTGGTTTTTACAGACCACAGGTTTGGCGCAGGCCAGCCCTGTGGTTTTTTTTGCTTTTTTTCGGAAATCTGCGCCTTGCTGGTGCATTTCTGCCTGCCTCAGCCAACGGTGAAGATTTGTAAAGCCAAACGCTGTCAGCGCGAGCAAGCGGCGTCCTACAGGGCTTTTTGCAAGGTAAGGGTGTACTACACATGTCCACCAAACATGTCTCAGGACATAGCCCGAAAAAACGTTAAAGAGGAAACCATCAAATGAAAAGCACGCACAACACCATGATCGCCTACGGCAAAAGCACCTTGGCCACACTCGGTATCGTCACGGGCACTGCCCTGCTGATGGCCGCCTGTAACGTGACCCCAAAGGTTCGCGCCTGGGACCAGACCACCGTTGCGCAAAAAGTGCAGGTTCCCGCCGGCAATGTTGTCGCGCTGGAAACCACCGCCACCGGCAACCTGACCTATGTTTGCCGTAACGACATCCCTACTGCTGGCAGCATGGGCTGGGCCCTGGTGACCCCATCGGCCAAACTGTATGACCGTACCGGCAAGGAAATCGGCGTTTACTCCGGCCCACCAGCCACCTGGACCCTGTCTGACGGCTCCAGCGTTGTCGGCACCCAGGTCGCCATCGAGCCAGTGGTCGGCGGCATCCACATTCCCCTGCAGTTGTCTACCGCCAAGTCCGGCATGGCACCAGGCATGTTGTCCAACATCACCTACATCCAGCGCGTCAACACCAAGAACGGCGCTGACTTTGTGACGGCCTGCACCCAGTCTGAACTGGGCAAGACCGTGGTTCGCCCTTACCAGGCCGACTACATCTTCTGGAAAGCCGCATAAGGTTTCAGGTTTCGGCGCGCCGCTCAAAAGGCGCGTCTCCACTGGCTGTCCAGCAGCCGTGGAACAAAGTCCGCAGGCTTCGGTCTGCGGACTTTTCTCGTTTTTGCAGCATTGTTTTTGCCAGCAGACGCCCATAAAAAAGCCCGCATGAAGCGGGCTTTTTGACTACTGAACAGATCAGCGTGGGTAGTAGACGGGTGCATACCCCGGTGCATAGTAGCCAGGGCGCGGCGCCTGAACGTAGCCGCCATGCCTGTGGCCATGATGGCGGCCGGGGCGTACATAGACCGGCTGCGGTGCGTAGTACACAGGCTGCGGGCCGTAATACACAGGGCGCGGCACATACACAGGGCGGGGCTGCACATAGACCGGGGCGGGTTGTACATACACGGGTGCTGAATACACCGGATAGGCGTTCGTCACACCGACCTGCACACCCGGCACGCCAATGCCGACCGAGAAAGACACGTTGTCACGCGCCTGCGCTGCACCGGCAAAACCGAAAGCTGCCACAGCAAGGGTTGCGACAATCAGGCCAGTGCGTTTTGAATTGAGGTTTGTCTTCATGAGTTTCTCCTTCTGAAGAGGTTGCTGGGCACAAAACTGCCCATGTGTGTATTAAACGCAGGGCACCGCAAAACGCCTACCGTCTTTACCGTTAAGAGCGTAGCGAAACGTAAGCGAAACCGGGGCTTTACACACCCAACTCCATTTCTACAGGGCAAACCCTGAAGCCCCCTAAAATCATTGCATGACCTCCCCCGCGCCCGCAGACAAAGAAACCCACAAGCCCAGCAACTTTTTGCGCCAGATCATCGAGAAAGACCTGGCCGAAGGCACCTACGCCACCCGCACATGGGGCGGCAGCCCCGGCGACGCAGCCCACCACGCTGCAGGCCAGGCCGACCCGGCCAAGGTGCGTATGCGCTTTCCGCCCGAGCCCAACGGCTACCTGCATGTGGGCCACGCCAAAAGCATTTGCCTCAACTTTGGCCTGGCGCGTGAATACGGTGGCGTCTGCCACCTGCGCTTTGACGACACCAACCCCGAAAAAGAAGACACCGAGTACGTCAACTCCATCATCGACGCGGTGAAGTGGCTGGGCTTTGACTGGGCACAGATGGGCCACGCACCCGGCAGCGATGCGCCCTTCCAGGCCAGCGACTACTTTGGTTTCATGTATCGCGCGGCTGAATATTTAATCGAATCAGGCAACGCCTATGTCGACGAACAGACCGCCGAAGAAATGCGCCACAACCGTGGTGACTTCGGCAAGCCCGGCACCGACAGCCCCTTCCGCACCCGCACCCCGGCTGAAAACCTGGCGCGCTTCAGGGAGATGCGTGACGGCAAGCTGCCCGACGGCGCTGCCGTGCTGCGCGCAAAGATCGACATGGCATCGCCCAACATCAACATGCGCGACCCGGCCATTTACCGCATTCGCCGCGCACACCACCACAACACCGGCGACACCTGGTGCATCTACCCGATGTACACCTTTGCCCACCCGGTTGAAGACGCGCTTGAGCAGATCACCCACAGCATCTGCACGCTCGAGTTCGAAGACCAGCGCCCGTTTTACGACTGGCTGCTTGACCACCTGGCCGAAGGCGGCCTGATCGCCACACCACAGCCGCGCCAGTACGAGTTTGCGCGCCTCAACCTCACCTACGTGCTCACCAGCAAACGCAAGCTGGCCCAGCTCGTTAATGAAAAGCGCGTCACCGGCTGGGACGACCCCCGCATGCCCACCATCGTCGGCCTGCGCCGCCGTGGCTACACGCCCGAGTCACTGCAACTGTTTGCCGAACGCATAGGCGTGACCAAGAGCGACAGCTGGATTGACTACAGCACGCTCGAAGGCGCACTGCGCGACACCCTCGACCCCATCGCCCCCCGCGCCATGGCCGTGCTCGACCCCGTCAAGCTGGTGCTGACGAATTGGGATGAGGTCATGGGTGCAGGTGTGCTCGATGATTGCAGCGCCCCGGTGCACCCGCACCATGAAGACATGGGCAAGCGCCAGTTCAAGATCGGCAAAGAGGTGTGGATTGAACGCACCGACTATGAAGAAACGCCACCCAAAGGCTTCTTCCGCCTCTTTCCCACCCCACACCAACGCCAGCAACCAGCAGATTGCCGGCAGCAAGGTGCGCCTGAAGTACGGCCACGTCATCGAATGCATTGGCGCAAGCAAAGATGCAGATGGCAAGGTCACCGAAGTACACGCCAGGCTGATCCCCGACACAAAGAGCGGCACCCCCGGCTCAGACGCCATCAAGGTCAAGGGCGTCATCACCTGGGTGGGTGTGAACGATGCAGTCGAAGCCGAAGTGCGTTTGTATGACCGCCTGTTTACCGAGGCGCACCCCGAGGCGAACGGCAAGGATTTTCTGGAGAACCTGAACGCCGACAGCCTGAAAGTGGTGACGGCGTATGTCGAACCGTCACTGGCGAATGTGCCAGCGGGCCAGCGCTTTCAGTTTGAGCGGCACGGGTACTTTGTGACGGATCTGATGGATCACACCGAGGGTAAGCCTGTGTTCAATCGAGTGACGGGGATGAAGGATAGTTGGGCTAAGTAAATAAAACCGGAGGGTCGGATGAGGAATTGGTCTTATGCGGTGCGTTGCACTGCGGCGTTTGTCTGCGTCGGTCTTCTGGGTCTTGCAGTGCATGCGCAGCCCGCCTCATCCCTGGGCGGCAACGACGGCGTCAAGGAAGTACGCGTCGGCTCCGACCGGTTTGAACGCAAGGCTGCACTGCCTGCATGGGTAGAGCCATCACCAGCCATTCCGGCTAGCGAAAGCAAAACGCCTGTGGTCACCCTGCTGGCCGAAGCCCAGTTCAGGGTGGGTGACGCGCAGCCCGCGGTCTTTGTACACCGCGCCTACCAGGCCAATTCAAGCGCTTCGCTTCAATCACTCGGCAATATCGCCCTGTCGTTCAACCCCCAGTACAACCGCACGCAGCTGAACATCCTGCGCATCACGCGTGCCGGCCAGGTGATCGACAAGCTCTCGACCATCGACATTCGCTTTCTCCAGCGCGAAACCGGTCTTGATGCCGGCACCTACAGTGGCGAGGTCACGGCCTCCATGCTGGTAGATGACCTCAGGGTCGGCGACATCCTTGAAATGGCCTACACCCAGGAGGGTGCCAACCCCGTGATCGGCGACCGTTTTGTGGACTACGCAGGCTGGGACAGCAGCGGCATCACCGAATTGCGCCGCGTGACCCTGACCCACCCCGTTTCACGCAAGATCACCGCCCGTTTTTTTGGTGACCTGAATAAAAACTACCCCCAGCCTGTCGAATCCATCACCGGGGGCATGAAAAAGCTGCGCTGGGAGCAGCGGAACCTGCCATCGGTCGAGGTCGAGCCCTCCGTGCCTTACACCTTCAGGTTTGCGCGCTCGCTGCAGATATCAGAGTTCCAGTCATGGTCTGAAGTCTCTGACTGGGCTGTACAGCTGTTTCGCAATGACCAGCCCCTGCCTGCCGAGCTGCAACAGGTCGTCCGGACGCTCGCCGCCAAACCCACCAATGACGAACGCGTGTCAGGCGCGCTGCAATGGGTGCAGAACGAAATCAGGTATTTCTCGGTGTCGCTGGGCGAAAGCTCCCACCGCCCCACCGCGCCGGCCGTGACGCTGCAGCGCCGCTATGGCGACTGCAAGGACAAATCATTCCTTTTGATTGAAATGCTCAGGGCCCTGGGTGTGCAGGCGCAGCCCGTGCTGGTGAACTCGCGGCTGAGCAGCGGCGTGTCAGATTCGCTGCCATCACCTTATGCGTTTGACCATGTCATCGTGCGGGCCGAAGTCGACGGCAAGGTTTATTTTCTTGACCCGACCCGCAACGGCCAGACCGGGCGCCTGGACACCATGGGGCAGGTTTTTGAGGGCACCGAGGTGCTGGTGGTGCAACCCGGCAACAGCAGTTTCACACGCATCAAGTCAGACAACTACGCTGCCATTTCGCGTAATGAACTGAGCGAAAAAATCGTGCTGCCGAAGTTCGACGGCGACGCCACCATTGAAAGCCGCCACCTCTGGTCTGGCGTGAGTGCTGAATTCAGGCGCATGCAGCTCGCCGCATGGACGACCGAACAACGCAACAAGATCTTTCTTGAGACCTACGAGCGCCGCTACCCCGGCGCAAAGTTCGCTGCGCAGGCGGTGATCGAAGACGACACCGTCAACAATGTGCTGACGCTCACCAACCGGTACGTGGCCCCAAAGGTGGCCAGCCTCAACAGGGGTGATTGGGTGGTGCGCTACGCCCCGGTCAACCTAAGCGGCATGGTGCTCACGCCACCCTCTACCAGCCGCACGCAGCCGCTGGCCATGGAGGTCTCGCCACGCCGCCACCGCTACAACATCGAGGTTGAGTTTCCGCCCGAGGTGGCCGTCATCACCGACCCCATCACCCGTGCCGTGCGTGACGACGCGTTTGAATACACGGCCAGCAGCAGCTTTCGCGGCAACCGCGCCACTGCCGTGCTCGAACTTGCCGTGCTGCAGCCACAGATTGACGCCGCCAAAGTGCCCACCTTCGCCGCTGCGCTGCGCCGTACCGGCGAGGTGTTTGTGCCGGTTTTTGTGGTCAGCAAAAACGAGGTCAAAGCCACCGGGATGCTGGGGCTGGGCAGCAAGACGCTCAAGCAGACCATTGAAGACCGCGGCAACGAACATATTGCCAAACTCACCAAAGCCCTGGAGAGCGGACGCCTGACCGGCGAAGACCTGCTCGACGCACAGTGCCGCCGCGCAGAAGCACTGGTCGAGATGGGCAAATCAGCCGAAGGCCTGAAAGACGCACAGGAGGCCGTCAAGGCCAACCCCAACGAGGCAGAGGCTTATTCCTGCAGGGGCAATGTGTATTTCGGCGTGGGTGACTTCACCCGCGCCATTGCCGACTACAGCAAGGCCATCTCACTGGGTAAGGCCGAGGGCCACGTGTTCTATCGCCGTGGCCATGCACGTTTCTACAACGGCCAGCTTGCCGCCGCCGCCGAAGATTTTGCCAAGGCCAGCCAGAGCCACAAAAAAGACGACCTCGACGCCGTGCTCTACACAGAGTTGTGGCGCGTATGGACCCAAAAGCGCCTGGGCACGGCACCCGATGCAGCGCAGGTGGCACTGGCCAAAGCCCAGCCCCGGGGCGAATGGCCTCGCCCCGCCCTGGCCATGCTGCACGGCCTGATGACACCCGATGAAGCACTGGCCACACTCGACAGCAAAAAAGGCGACGACAAGGAGATGGCCCTGGCCGAGGCTTACTTCTACGTCGGCCAGCAGTACTACGCCTCAGGCGACAAAGCCAAAGCCGCCGAGTACTTCAACAAGGCCCGTGACAAAGGCGTGGTGATATACATTGAACATGCTGCTGCGGGAATCGAGTTGCAGCAGATGGGGTTGGCTGCAAAATGAGCCCTACAGCAGAGAAAACGAACGCCGACAGCCTGAAAGTGGTGACGGCGTATGTCGAGCCATCACTGGCCAATGTGCCCGCAGGCCAGCGCTTTCAGTTTGAGCGGCATGGATACTTTGTGACGGATCTGATTGATCACAAAAACGGAAAAGTCGTGTTCAATCGTGTGACAGGGATGAAAGACACCTGGTCGAAGTAAAGATCAGTCTGACGCTTTGAGCATGAGGGACCCAAAAAAACCAATTCATCGGGTGCTGAAGTGAAGGTTTTCTTAATTCCTGTCACCAATAAAAGAGGGGCCTAATGAGCGACACACTAATTTCCGATGATTTACCCCAAGCGAAACGGCACGTTCGAGTCGTAATAGCGGTAGTTCTTGCAATTTGTTTTGGGTTATATATTTTTGATTTGTACTTGCTCTCTATCTCGGACGAGCCTCAAACTACTACTAGGCAAAAATACCATATAGCAATCGTCAAAAATGTTATAGAGAACTTTATAGCTGGCGCTATTGCCGCACTAGCCTTAGCGCTCACTTATAGATCGGTTATTCAACTGATCAACCCAGGTGACAGGGCGATAGAAATCGCACCTCGAAAAATCACGAATCGCCTTATTGAAAATGCGACTAGAACCCGAAATTACGTGTTCGTTGGCAATACCGCCACGTTTGTTTCTGCTTCAGTTTTACCGCAACTTCTTAAAGCTGCGACTGGCAAAAATGGAAATGAAAGAACCCTTTCTCTGTATTTGTTAGATCCAACAGATGCTGACGCGATAAATAGCTACGTGACCTACAAAACTCGCGTAAATCTCTCGACAGCATTGCGAGATCAAACCTCAATTTGGGCTCCCATTCTGAGTTTTAAACAGCAAGAAATAGAGACAGAAGAGGATGTAAGAGCAAAGATTATTGCTGCCATTCACCTCTGTGCTTATGCTTCTTTACATCAAGGAATGACAGTTAATATTTTTCTTCGAAAATCCTTTACCCCATTTAGAGCAGACATTTCAGATAGAGAAGCTGTTCTAACTCAAGAGTCGGCCGGTGAGTCAGCGATGGCTTTCTCCAGCGAAGGGCACTTCTATAAGTGGTATCAAAAAGATGCTGACTCTCAACAAGATCAGTCAATAAAGATAGATTTCGCCTCACAACGCCATAAGCTTCTCAAACTGCATCTCGTTGATAAGGGGGATGATCTGCAGAAAACAGAAGCTTCAGTAGTTCGGCTATTGAAGTTCTTACCGTACATCAAGGCTCTCGCAATAAACACTGAAGTTGTCAAGAAATCTGCCATGAGAGTTAAAAATCCTAGACATGGATATTGAAACTTCTCATACTGCAACAACTGCAGAGCGTATCTACGGGCAAATCGGCAAACGTGCTCAGCCGGGCCAAATTAATGAGTCGATTTCTAAGCTGTTAACTGAAGTCTCATCTGGGCTCCAAAACGACAGCTCGCTTAGATGCAAAATTCAAAAGCATCCCCTGGGCTTTCTTGCAATTCGATGGGATCTGAGTCATACGGAATCGCTCAGAATTCATTTGTGGGATAAAGGATTTTCTTGGAAGCAACATCCAGACTGGCAGATCCACAACCATGTATTCGGATTTACAAGTCTAGTGGTGTCAGGATGCATACAGAATAAAACCTATAAACGTTCTAAACGAAAAGAAGGTCGCTGGCCGGTGTATGAGGTGGCGTATGAGGGTGGCCGATCCATTCTGAATTTCGGAGGCGAGAAAATCTCACTAGATTCCCCCACATCGACTCTGCAGATTACCGGGGAATACTATTCGCTGACGAGCGCCATATTGCACAGAAGCGTACTGCGGTCTTCCCAAGCAATAACAGCATTGGCTACATCTTATGAAAGTGGCATTGAGCAGAAACCTCTTGTAATTGGTAGCGGAGAAATGGACTCTTACTCCTTTGATAGATCTTCATCATCCGATCAAGATCTTTGGAGAGTAGTGAATGAATTCGCGCAACTGCTCGAAAAGAATCATAAATAGACGCTTCATGAGGATGTAGCTGCCCTCGCTTCTTATTTTCAGCAATCCAATCCTTGTAACTAATTTCATATTTGCTTTGTTTCAACAAACCCTACGGCGTCCTCAGTCAGTTCACCGCTGAAGGGCGTTGGCGTGGGCTGAAGGACTTCATCAACATTCCCGATGTCTATGTCGCCGGCCGCCTGGATGCCGACAGTGAAGGCTTGTTGCTGCTGACCAGTGACGGCAAATTGCAGGCGCGCATTGCGGACCCGCGCTTCAAGATGGAGAAAACGTATTGGGTGCAGGTGGAAGGCGTGCCTGATGACGCGGCACTGGCCGCCCTGCGTGCCGGTGTGCAACTCAATGACGGGATGACGCTGCCAGCTCGTGCTGAGCGAATGGATGAGCCGCCTGCGCTGTGGCCACGTGACCCGCCCATACGTGTGCGCCAGGCGCAACCGACCTCATGGCTGGAACTGGTGATTCGTGAAGGGCGCAACCGGCAGGTGCGGCGCATGACGGCGGCGGTGGGCTTTCCGACGCTGCGGCTGATTCGCGCTGCTGTGGGGCCATTCACCATAGCCGATTTGGCACCGGGCACCTGGCGCGATGTGAGTGACAAGATGGATGGCATGGCCTGATGACAATTCAACCCGACTACAGCCCCGCCGCTGACCGCAACAAGCAGGCCATTCTGGATGTGCTGCTGAGCGTGTTGCCAGGGCGCGGCAATGCACTGGAGATTGCCTCAGGCACCGGCCAGCATGTGGCGTGGTTTGCGTCTGGCCTGCCGGGGTGGATTTGGCAACCCAGCGATGCACAGCCCGACGGGTTTGGGTCGATCAATGCCTGGGTGGCACAGCAAGGCGTAAGCAACGTTCGTGCGCCTGTGGTGATTGATGTGATGGCACCCGACTGGTTGCCAGGCCCCCAACTTTTCGACTTGATCTACTGCGCCAACATGCTGCACATTTCGCCCTGGGCCACCTGCGCCGCGCTGATGCACGGCAGCGCGCAGCACCTTGCGCCTGGCGGCAAGCTGGTCACCTATGGCCCTTACCTTGAAGATGATGTGCCTACATCACCGGGCAACCTGGTGTTTGACGATAGCCTGCGCGAGCGCAACCCGGCCTGGGGTATTCGCCGCATTGAAGATGTGAAGGCACAAGCAGCCAAAGCGGGGCTGACTCTGATCGCAAGGCATGCCATGCCCGCGAACAATTTGCTGCTGGTATGGGCGCGCAAACAACCCTCTGCATAACAGCCCTCTGCATAACCCCGGATTCAAAATGGCCTACCCCACATGGGGTGCAGCCGGTGTAACCTCTGAAAACTAGTCAAGCCATCAAACACAGCATGCCAAACAGTACTCGTCACTTCACCACTCTCGCTTCCACCTTTGCCGTTGCGCTGGCGCTCGCCGCCGGCAGCAGCCACGCGCAGCCCACAGAAGAAGTGCCCTTCGTCACCTCCCCCGACAACGTCACGCTTGAGATGCTGAACTCGGCAGGCGTCAAAAAGGGCGACCATGTGATTGACCTGGGTTCGGGTGACGGGCGCATCGTCATTCTTGCGGCCAAGCGCTTTGAGGCGACGGGCCTGGGTGTCGAGATTGACCCGCGGCTCGTTGAAAAGAGCAAGGCCAATGCGCGTGATGCGGGTGTGGCTGACAAGGCCGAGTTTCGTGAGCAGGACTTGTTCAAGACTAACCTGGCGCCTGCCAGCGTCATCACCATGTATCTGCTGCCAGAGTTCAACCTGCAGTTGCGCCCGGCCATCCTGTCGCTCAAAGCCGGGCACGCGCATCGTCTCGCATGACTGGGACATGGGCGACTGGGCGCCTGACCGCACGACGGTGGTTGATGTACCCAACAAAGCCGTGGGCCGCGAGAAGTCGAGCAAGATTCATTTGTGGACGGTGCCTGCCAAAGTTGCGGGCCTGTGGTGCGGTGCAGGTCTGTTCAGAGGCGCAAGCATTCGCCTGACCCAGAAGTACCAGACCTTTGACGGCACGCTGGCCTTCAGGGACCGCACGCGCCCGCTCAAGGGCACCATCAACGGCAACGAGTTGCGCACGCCTGCTGGCGATAACGGCGAGCTGGTATTGCTGGCCACAGGTGATGCGCTGCGCATTTCTTCAGCACAGGGCAACCTCGCTTTGGCGCAGGGCCAGAGTTTTCAGAAGGCTACGGGCAACAGCTGCAGCTAAAGCCCCGCCTCGGCGACAGGCCGATTACTTCGCTTTGGTTTTGGCCGTGGCCTTGGGCTTGTTCAGCGCAGCAGCGGCCTTGATGAGCGCCTTGAACGCAGCCTCATCGATCTTGTCACCTTCATGCAGGTCAATCGCGCGCCTGACCTTGCCTTCAAGGCTTGAGTTGAACAGCCCTTTCGGGTCATCAACCGATGCGCCCTTGGGGAAGGTGAGCTTCACCGCGCTCTTGTAGGCCTCACCCGTGCAGATGATGCCGTTGTGAGACCAGACGGGCACGTTCCACTTCCATTCTTCAACGACCTCAGGCACGGCCTTCTTGATAAGCGCCCTGACCTGGGCAAGCATGGGCCCGCGCCAGCTGCCAAGCTCGCTGATGCGCGCGTCGATCAGCTTTGAGGGGGATTCGTCTTGAGGGGGGCTTGCTTTGGCCATATGAGGCCGCAGTCTAAACGCCGCGATTGCCGCCAGTCAATGAGCCTTGCCGCAGCTGCACGAGCGCCAAAAGTATCGTCAAGCGATACCAGCCAGGTCATGCTGTTGGCCTGCGTATCAAATGCGTCCATTTTTGGACCGCGCCGCGGCACATTACAGGCACCGAAGCAAATTCATCAACCCAAAAGAAAGAGGAGTTCACCATGAGAGCCATCACCCTTACCGCCCTGTTCATCGCAGCCATGGCCATGAGCAACGTCAGTTCTGCAGCCAGCACGCAGGAGGCTTCGTTGCAAACCACGCAGATGGCCATGCATCTGGTCATCGAGGACCAGGATGACGATCTGCCCGAATATGCCTTCGTCTGATCTGGCTGCATTGCGGCACATCACAGGCACCCACGCAAATTGATCAAACCCAAAAAAGAGGAGAACACCATGAAAGCCATCACCCTCACCGCCCTGTTCATCGCAGCCATGGCCACGGCCAACATCAGCTCCGCGGCCAGCACACATCAAGCATCGATGAAAGCCGCGTACACAGGCACGCAAATGAACAACGATGACCAGGATGAAGAACTGCTTGAAACGGGCGAACTGTATCCAGGCCTTGGTTTGTTCAAAGTCCGTTGGCCCTGAACGGCGCCCAACAACAAAAAAGCCCGGGACATCCGGGCTTTTTCATGCGCAATCTTATGAACTGCTCAACGACCCGTGAGCGCAAGATAAGCGCTTCTGGTTTCAGGGTCGATGGCCTCAAGCACCTGCGCATAGGTCGTCTTGTGGCGCATCAAGAGGCGTGCAGACGCAATGTCTTTGGAGTTGCAGAACCAGTGGCAGGTGTGCTGCATCAAAAACAGTTCAGCCGACAGCGTGAAAGCCTTGTCACGTGGTGAGCGGCCCATCTCGTTTTTGGCAGCTTTTTCAATGCCGCGTGCGTGGATGGCCAGGGCCTCGCGCACATCAAACGTGTTTTTGGGGAATATCTTCGTCGCCATCGCAAAGCCGACAGCGAACTTGCTGACGCGCGTATCGGCCGCATCCAGCGTCATCATCTGCGCGCTGAACTTGTTGAACTGCTCGCAGAACTGCACCTCAGCCGTATCAAGATAACGCCAGACCTGGTTGCGCCGGTCTTCATCGGCCTCACCCAAGGCACGCAGATAGCCGTCAGCCAGGGTCTCCATGAGTTTTTCGATCTGGTACTGGCCGAGCTGGCGGCCGAGCAGGATGATGCGTTGGCGTTGCTCTTTTTTCTTGATGAAAAAGTTGATGGCGAAGACGAGGAAGATGAGAAATAGAAATTGCATATGTGTAGCTTAGCGCGGTCGGGGACCGCGCTTGGGGTTGGGGTCATCCTGAAGTTGATGCGGAATCGATTTCTGCGTTGGTTTGGGTTTTGTGGCTTTCACTGCCAGGCCGGGTCTCGCCCCGGCGGGCGAGTTACCTTTCTTTGTCTCGCCAAAGAAACCTAACGGAAAGAAAGGCGACCCGCCGTCTGGGAAGTTTTTGGGGTCAGAGCCCAAATTCACCGAGCCTTTGGCTCGCCCTTCGGGTGCAGTGCCTTGGCACTGCAGTGAAATTGGTGTCTGACCCCAATAACTTAACCTGCGCTGCTCGACTCCGGCTGCAGTCCAAACAACTCGCCTGCGGCTCAAACAAGTTTGGCCTGACCTTCCGCCTCCGTCTGCGCTGCTCGGCCCAGCCTCAACGGGGTGGGAGATGGGTTCGGGTGCGGATTCGGGGAGCCCCAAGCGCGAAGCGCTTGGGGCGAGTCTTTGGACTGCGCCCCCAAAACCTTGGAGAGGAGCCGAGAAGCGCAGGGCCAGACGGATCAGGGCTGAAACTTGTCTGAGCCGCAGGCGAGTTGTTTCAGACCCCGGCTGGACCGAGCATCGCAGGGTGCCCGTAGCGCAGCGTAGGGACAACGAACAGGGTCGCCTTTTCTTTTGGTTACTTTTCTTTTGGCGAAGCAAAAGAAAAGTGACTAGCCGCCGGGCTACCCCCGGCTTCTACGTGAAGGGCAAATCGCTCGCACAACATTGTCACATCCCGCTTCGGTTGAGACAGATTGCACCCTGCGCGCTTATGCGGCAGGCATTTCGCCCGACCCGTGCTTCCCCGGCTGCCAACCCTGCCCACCCAGCGCCTGCTGTGCGACTTCGATCGGCCGAATTTCAAGTGGCGTGGCCATGGTGTCGTTCCAGCGGTTTAAAAACGCAAACATCGCCACTACACCGAGTATTTCGACAATCTCGCCTTCGCTCCAGTGCACGCGCAGCGCTGCAAATTTTTCGTCAGTGACGGCGTTGGGCTGGCTGCTTGCGGCCAGGGCGAAGTCGAGCGCCAGGCGTTCGCGCTCGCTGTAATGCGGGCTGCTGGCGTAAGTCCAGACATCGGCAAGTTTGGCATCACTCACGCCAAAGTTTTGCGCACCGAGCAGGGTGTGGGCCTGGCAATAAAGGCAGCCCGAGACCTTGCTCACCACATGACCTATCAGGCGCCTGAAGCCGAGGTCAACCTCACCTGCGGGGTCCATCACCGCGCCGTTGAGCTCTGCAAACGCCATCACCAGCTTTGGCTTGCGCTGCATCGTCAGCACGCTGTTGGGCGTGAAGCCGAGCGTGCCAAGAAAAAAGTCAAAGTGCGCCTTCAGCTCGGGCGTGGTCTCTGGTGGCAGGGGCTGCAGGCGGGGCATGGGCGTCTTTCAAAAGTGCGGCCTGGCGGAATCAGGCCTTGACCCGGAAAGGATTGAAATCAGTCCCCCGGTCGTAATAGTCTTCATTTTCCTTGCGCTTCAAGAAGCCCACCACCTTGTAAGTCAGCGGCGTCATCAGGATCTCCCACGCCGTCTTGAGCATGAACTGCGCAAACGCCACCTTGATGACATCTTCAAGCTGCCAGATACCGGCAAAGGCGATGAAGTAAAACAGCGATGAATCGACCGCCTCCCCCACCACGGTGGAGCCAATGGTGCGGCTCCACAGGGCCTTGCCTTCGGTCCAGATTTTCATCTTGGCCATGACGTAGCTGTTGACAAAACTGCCGCAGGTAAACGCGATGATGGAACCCGCTGCGATGCGCCAGGCGTTGCCGAAGACCACATCGAGTGCGGGCTGGTAGACCTTCATGTAGTCGCTGGGGCCTGGCGGCAAGGTCACCACCACCCAGGCCATGAACGACGCAAACACCAGCGCACCAAAACCGGCCCACACCACGCGCCTGTCGCGCGCGTAGCCGTACACCTCGGTCAATATGTCGCCAAAGATGTAGCTGATGGGAAAGAAAAGAATGCCGGCGCTGAACGGAATGGGCCCGAGCAGCGGCACATTGATGACGGCCTGCTTGGCTGCGCCTATGAAGTTGGAGCACAGCAGCACGCAGACAAAGGCGGCCATGATCCAGTCGTAATACAGGTAGTTGCGGGGTACTTTGCTTGAAGCGTGTGCTGTAGAGGCTTGGGCAGGCGGCTGCGACATGGGGTGATCCCTTCTCAAGGGCCCTGCTGTGCGGTTGGCTGTGCAGGGTGAATGCTTGATGGCGGGATTTTGACATGGCAAAGCCCCTGGGCCGGTCTACAGGCACAGGGGCTTTGGTTCCGCCCCGTCATCACCGACTCGATCCGGGGTCCATCCCCGCTTGGCTGGCGATGGATTGCGGGATTTAACCGCAATGACGGAGCCTGAGGACGCTTACCCGCGCGGGTTGATGCGGCGCTCGACCTGGTCCCGCAGGACGGTCAGTTGCTGGCGCAGCTGGCGGCGCTCCTGCTGGGTGACCACGCCGTCAGACCTGAAGGAGGCCTCACGGCGTTCGATCTGTGCTTCGCGGGCCATGAAGCGCTGGGCCTCCTGAGGGCTCAGGCGGTTCAGGCGAACCCCTTCGTCGATGCGGGCACGGATGTTGAACTCGCGGCTGTCAATGCCACCCAGGTTGCCAGGCTGCTGAACCGCAACCACAGAGCTGTTGTTGATGGCGCGTTCGACCTCAACGCCCAGCGCGGCCATATCTGCGCGCAGCTGCTGGCGCTCGGCAGGGGTGGCGCGGCCGTCAGACTTGTAGAGTGCTTCACGGTTCTGGATGTCCTGGTCGCGGCGATAAAGCATTTGCGCTTCATACGGCGTGATGCGGCCGGACTGCAGGCCCTGCTGAATGCGCGCGCTGACCTGTGCCTGCGACTGGTCGATATTGGGCGTGTTGGTGTTCTGTGCCATCGCCGGCGTAGCAGCCAGCCCTGCGAACAGCGCAGATGCAATCAGGGATGCAGTGAGAATTTTCGTTTTCATGGTGGCTTCCTTTGTCAGTTTTGCTCGTTTTAAAAACCAGCAATCCTTTTAATTTTTTCAAAGGACTGCGCTCAAGCACCATGCGGTGCTTCAGTGCTTTCATCGTGGGGCCCAAAAGTAAACGCCGTGTAATCCTGGTCCTGTTTTACCGTGGGTTTACCTGCCGAATACTGAACGTATCGGAATGCAAGCGGGCAGCGGCGAGCCCACCTGCACCCGGGCGGTTTGAGCTGGTGCCCGGCCCGGTCTCGCAGGACAAGCGCGCTTTCAGGCGGCAAGGTGCGGCATTCGAGTCAGCTCCCTAGCCCATTAGGTCGCGCTCACTAGTGAAAACCCGGAAGATGACCCCATCGTCCCAAAGACATAGATGTCATCCATTTTTGAAGGAACCCTCATGACTGCCAAGAACCTCTCTACCGTGACCACCGAACTGATCGCCACATCCGGCAAGACCGCCAGCAATGTCATCAAGGCTTACCGCGCAGGCGGCGAATTGATGGTTGACCTGCTGAACCAGCGCTGGAACCGCGCGATGCGCCAGTCGCGCCCCGAGCTGTCGGCTGAAACCGCAAAGAACGCAGCAGCTGCGCGCTCTGCCTTCACCAGCTACTACACCAGGGGCCTGGACATCACCTCTGAAGGCGCACAGCAGGTGGTCAGGCAGATCATCAAGGTGGCTGAAGCCGGTGTTGAACGCGCTGCCGCCAACGCCGCCCTGTTTGAAGTCAAAACCGGCGTCACCACGCTGAACACCATTGCCAAGGCAACCGCGCCCGGCGCCGTAGTTCTGAGCAAACTCGCTGACAAAATCGAAGAAAAGTCTGCCTCGCTGGCCCGCAAGCTGCAAACCACGCCTGCCACCGGCAAGCGCACCTCTGCTTTCAGCCAGCGCCGCAAGGCAGCCTGACAGGCACCGCAGGTTCATGGCCTGCGCCTGAATGACACACGGGGCCTTCTGGCCCCGTGGTTATTTGCCCCCTTGTTATTGCCCCCTTGTTATTGCCCCCTTGTTATTGCCCCCTTGTTATTGCCCCGTTGTTATTGCCCCGTTGTGGTTTGCGCAGTTGACGGCTGATATTCTTGGGCCAATGACTCCAGCCATTACCCAGCCCACGTCAAACCCCTCGGCCTTACGTCGCGCGCTACTTCTGGGTCTGATCGCGCTTCCCGCGTCGCCCCTGCTTGCAGCGCCCGCTGGCAATATCTGGCCGCATGCCCTGCAGGTGCCGGGCGGCGTGGCGCGGCTGTCACTCGGGCCATCGGCCACGCGGCCTGTAGCGCACGCAGGCGATGTGCCCCTGCTTGTGATGGGCGATGCGATTGAATGGACCGCCATCGTCGGCATTCCGCTGTCGGCCATGCCTGGCGAAGCCCACATCACGGTTCACACTGCTGCAGGTGAGCGCCACCTGACCTACGCCATCACACCCAAGCGTTATCGCGAGCAGCAACTGAAAGTGGCGCCTGGCCAGGTCGATTTGTCGCCGCAGGACCTGGCGCGTTACGAGCGCGAAAAGCTTCAGCAGGAGCAGATCATGGCCACCTTCAGTGCATCGCCTGCCGCAACTGACTCCAGCCTGCAGATGCGGGTGCCTGTGCCCGGAAGGCGCTCAAGCTCGTTCGGCCTGCGCCGGGTGTTCAACGGGCAGTCACGCAACCCGCACAGTGGCATGGACATCGCCGCCGCCACGGGTACGCCGATACGTGCGCCGCTGGCTGGCAGGGTGATTGATACGGGGGACTACTTCTTCAACGGCAACACCGTGTGGCTCGACCACGGCGGCGGGCTGTTGACCTTGTATTGCCACCTCAGTGCCATTGCCGTCAAGCCCGGCGACCAGTTGGCGACCGGCGAGCGCCTGGGTGCCGTCGGCGCTACGGGGCGGGTGACGGGGCCACACCTGCACTGGGGCGTGATGCTGAACCGTGCCATGGTGGACCCTGCCCTCTTTGTATCCGCCTGAAACGGCGGCAGGAGGTGTCTGGCTTCAGGCCTTACGTTTGACCATGGCGTAAATCGCCAGCAGCACCACTGCGCCGATCACGGAAGCGATGAATCCTGCAGGTTCGCCCGGCAGGTACCAGCCCATGGCACGACCGGCAAAACCGGCCAGCAGGGCGCCCGCAATGCCCAGGATGATGGTCATGATCCAGCCGAGCTTGTCGTCACCAGGTTTCACAAAGCGTGCGATCAGGCCGACGATGAGACCGATGAAGATGGTGGCAATGATGGACATGGAAAGCGCCTTTTCAAAAAGTTGGAATGCAGGGACTTTAAATTCGGCAAACCTTGCGGTGCCTGCCTTTTTGACCAGAGATGCCGTAGGACAAACCACCCCGTGCTTCACGCCGTGAACTTGCGGCCAAGTCCCACAGCCCGGCATGCCTGCACGGGATAGATTGGCTTATCGCCAATACTCAGGAGAACAAGCATGCCCCAATTCGCCACCATCACCGGCCTTGTCACCTACCGGCCCGGCGACGGCGCTCCGATTGAGATACCCGAAGGGCGTGTGGAAGTCGCCCTGGCCCCGGACAGCGCCACGCTGAGCTGGGAAGCCGCAGCAGGCATACCCGGCGTGACCGCCATACCGCGAACGCAGTTTGACGACTATGTGCGGGAGGGCAAGATCACCATGAACAAGGATTGATTGAAGCCTCAAGTATCCAGGACTGCATTTTTGCTATAAATGTCATAGCTGCTCACGCACGTATTCATTGGCCTGCAGCCGTTTTTGGCACTCAAATTGACCTGTTTTGACGTCTTGTTTTCATGCTGAGCCCGCAAAACCTGCGCCCGGACCCAAATGTTAAGTTCCATATTAACTTTTTTGGCAAATTGTTAAGCTGCAATTTAACATTTGGCTTTGATTTTTGATCCACCACAACCCGGGCAAGCCGCGCCGGGCTTGAAATACCGCCGAACGCCGCCAGCTTTTTGTCATGACTGAAGCCCTGCACATCGTTTGCCCGCACTGCCACACCACCAACCGCGTTCGCGCAGAGCAGATGGGCAGCGCGCCCACCTGCGGCAGCTGCAAAAAAGAGCTGTTTGTGGCGCACTCAACCGCGCTGGACGAGGCAGCTTTTGACAAACACATCGCACGCAACCACATTCCTGTGCTGGTGGACTTCTGGGCGCCCTGGTGCGGCCCCTGCCGGCAGATGGCGCCCGCCTATGAGCAGGCTGCGGCGCAACTCGAACCCAACATCCGCGTCGCCAAGGTAGACACCGAGGCAGTGCCCAACCTGGGCGCGCGCTACAACATACGCAGCATTCCGACGCTGGCGCTGTTCAGGGGCGGCAAGGAGATCGCGCGGCAGGCCGGCGCCATGGGCGCTGCAGACATCGTGCGCTGGGTGCAGTCAAACCTGCGTTGAGTTCTGCTGGCCTGCTGCCGGGGTAGCAGGCGCAGCGCTTTCGCGCATCTCCCGCAACTCGCGGTGCAAGGCCAGAACTTCTTCACGCAAGGCGCCTATGGCGTGCATGAGGTCGCGCTCGATCTGGCGCTCTTCGGTTTCGACGAACATCGCGGCAACCGATGCGGTTACCAGCGACAGTACCGCAAGACCGAGCAGAACGACCACCACGGCGAAAGCGCGCGACGCATGGGTGCTGGGCACAATGTCGCCGTAACCCACGGTGGCTGCGGTGGTGAATGCCAGCCACAGGCCGTCAGACAGCGTGAGCGCGCGCGGCTCCAGCATCCAGAAACCCACGCCACCCAGACCCAGTATCAGCAGGCACAGGACCAGCGAGTACAACAACCCGCGGCGGGTGATAAAACGTTTTCGGCGCAGGCGCTGGAGGTGGTGGGTCATAAGTCGGGGCCCTTGTCAGGGGGCAGTTTGTGTCAACGGGCATCAGCGCCCAGGCTCTGGAGTCTGACACACCCTCTGCGCACACCCCCGGCATCCAGACCCTCGACCGAGCCGATCGGCGTTTCATCGACCGGCGACATGCCGACAAACCGAGGATCTTGCGTTCAGCGGGCTGCAGCACCGTGGGCAAGCCGTCGTGCGGCCAGACGTACATAGCGAAGAACATTGCCACCCTCGCTCTCAGTGCCTTTCATGAGGCCGCTCAGTCAAAAATCTCGTTCAGCCACGACTTCTTGCGGCGTGCGCCGTAGCCTTGCTCATAGCCGCTGGAATGTTTGTAATCCGAATCTGAAAAATCGCGCCGGGGCGGCGCTGCCTGCTGAACGGCCTGCACCGGCTGGGCTGCTGCAGAGCGCTCCATCAGCTTGTCGAGCTCGCCGCGGTCCAGCCAGACACCGCGGCATTGCGGGCAGTAGTCGATCTCGATGCCCTGGCGATCAGCCATGGTGAGGGTGGTGTCAGTGCAGTTCGGACATTTCATGGGTTTGCTTATCAATGAATTAAAGACGGGGCGGCAGCGCGCGCTTCAGGCACTGGCGAGGCGGCGGGACAGTTGCCGTGCGCCTGCGCGTGCCTGCTCCTGCTGCCAGCGGTGCAGCAGCGACCTGGAAGCACGCGCGAGCGCGCTTTGCATCGCAGAGTGAAAGTCACGCGCCAGCGAGGTCACCACCACAGGAGCGCCCTCTTCGGTAATCAGCTCGACCTCACAGCGTTTGTCGATGCTGCCGGGCAGCGTGCCGTCAATGGCGGTCAGCTTTACTTTGGCCCCCAGGACAAGCCAGCTCAGGCTGCGCATGGCGTTGCGGATGCGGCGCAGCGACTGTGCATGCACGGCTGTGTCTTCTGCGTCGGGAGATTCAAGGGTCACTTTCATGGAAATAAGCTCCAATGGGTTGAACAGGAGATCACCATAACCTTCTCCAGGCTTCTGTAAAAGCAGATAATCCAGAACTGACAGTTCCGAAAAACCGTTGCATTGAAATGAACGCTCGATGAACACCGATCTCAACTACCGTCATCTTTATTACTTCTGGGTCGTGGCGAAGGAAGGCGGCATGGCGCGCGCCGCAGCCCGCCTGGGCATGGCTGTGCAGACCGTCAGCACACAGGTGCGTGAACTGGAGCGTTCGCTGGGCTACGCCCTGCTCAAGCCCGCCGGCCGCGGGCTCGCCCTGACTGATGCAGGTATGGAGGCCATGCGGCAGGCCGAGCAGATCTTTCAGCTGGGTGAACAACTGGCCAGCGCGGTACGTGATGCGGCCAGCACACCTTCAGTGCGGCTGGCTGTCGGCATTTCAGAAGGGCTGCCCAAGCTCTCGGTACACCGCCTGCTGCAGCCGGTGATGCGCGAGGCCAACCTGCGGCTGCTCTGCCACGAAGATGAATTTGAAGACCTGCTCGGCGACCTCGCCTTGCACCGGCTTGATGTGGTGCTGGCCGACAGACCTGCGCCTTCAAACCCCAACCTCAAGGTTTACAGCCATGCACTGGGTTCGTCACCATTGGCCTGGTATGCACCTGCGGCGCTTGCGGCGGCCGCACGGCGCGGCTTTCCGCAATCGCTGGCGCGGGTTCCGGTGTTGATGCCGACCACGCATGCCGCCTCACGCGCGCGGCTGGACCAGTGGTTCGAAAGGCAGGCCATCAAGCCGCGCATCGTGGGTGAATTTGAAGACAGCGCGTTGCTGGAGACATTCGGCGCGGCGGGCATGGGCGTCTTCCCGGGCGCTGAATTGCTGCATGACGAACTGACCTCACGCTACGGCGTGCGGCGCGTGGGCAGCTGTGAAGGGGTTGAGGAACACTTCTTCGCCATTGCCGCACACAAAAAGCTGCTGCACCCGCTGGTGCAAAAGCTGCTGCCCATCAGCAAGCCTGGTCCCGGTTCTACTCGCTGACCTTGCCCCTGGACGCCTTGATGTCCGAGCGCAGGCTTTTGCCTTCAAGCCGCCGCTGCTTTGAACCATAGGTCGGCTTGGTTGCCTTGCGGATTCTGGGTGGCGATGACACGCTGTCAACCACTTCCTGCAGGCGATCCATCGCATCGCTGCGGTTCATCTCCTGTGTGCGGTGCTGCTGTGCCTTGAGCACAAACACACCCTCCTGCGTGATGCGGCTGTCGTTCAGGGCCAGCAGTCGTGCCTTGACCGCATCGGGCAGCGAGGATGTATGGATGTCAAAGCGCAGGTGAATCGCGCTGGAGACCTTGTTGACGTTCTGACCACCGGCCCCCTGCGCACGTATGGCGCTGAACTCGACCTCGCGTTCGTCAACAGGGAATTTCGGGGGCGTGGTCATGCGTTCCCGGGACCCGGACCTCAGGCAGGTTTGGTGATCTCGACCAGGGCACCAATCGCCAGCGCGTACCCCTTGGTGCCGAAGCCCGCCATCACGGCCTTGGCCACCGGCGAGATATACGAGTGGTGGCGGAAGGCCTCGCGCGCATGCACGTTGCTGATGTGCAGCTCGATCAGCGTCACGCCCGAGCCCTTGATGGCGTCGTGCAGTGCCACGCTGGTGTGCGTGTAGGCGCCTGCATTGAGGACCACGCCGATCAGCGTGCCGGCAGCCTGTGCGCGGCCGGCTTCGTGGATGGCATCGATCATCACCCCTTCATGGTTGCTCTGGCGGAAGTCGAGCTTAAGGCCATGTGCCTCACAGGCAGCAGCAGACAGCGCCTCGACATCGGCCAGCGTCTGCGAGCCGTAAACGGCAGGCTCACGCGTACCAAGCAGGTTGAGGTTGGGGCCATTGAGAACGAGCACGGTTTTCATTTTTTGACTTTCAGCGGTTTACCTGGAAGGAGGCTTTACAACATGTCCTGCAACGCAATGACGCGACCGGTGGCAATCGACTGGCGAATGGCTTCGACGGTCAACAGGCTTTGCAGGGCATCGGGTACGGTGATTATCGGTTCTGCCTTGCCGGCTATCAAATCGCAGAAATGGTCGAGCTGGGCTGCCAGCGGGTCTACTGCGTCAAGCGCCAGTGTCTGCTCGGTGAAAGGCGTCCACCAGCCCGGCTCTTTGCCCTCATCGGCATAGGTCCATGTACGCATGGTGGGCACGGCCAGCGAACCCTGCGTGCCGGCGATGAAATAACAGTCTTCGGACGGGTAGCGCGGGTAGGCTGTGTTTTCGCCCGAGGTCTGCTCCCAGCTGCGCGGCGAGGCCACGGTGTCTGACAGTGTGAAGGTGCCGAGGGCGCCGCTGGTGAACTTCAGCGTCATCACGGCCGTGTCTTCAACCGTGAAGTTGCGCACGGCGTTCGACGCGATGGCATGCACCGATTCGACCTCACCGCACAGGTAACGCAGGTTGTCCATCTCGTGGATCAGGTTGATCAGTATGGGCCCGCCACCGGGCTGGCTGCGCCAGGCGCCCTGTTCAAAATAACTGTCGGGCTTGTAGAACTGCGCGCTGCCCATCACGGTGACCACACGCCCAAGCCTGCCCGACTCAATGGTGCGTTTGGCCAGTTGCAGTGTGCTGCTGTGGCGTCTGTGGTGGCCGACCAGCATGGGCACGGGTTTTCTGGCCAGTACATCGACCAGCTTACGGCCTGCCGCGAGTGATTCGGCCACCGGCTTTTCAATGATCGCGGGCACGCCGTTGTCTGCACAGGCCAGCGCGCCTGCCACGTGCAGGTGGTTGGGCGTGGCGAGGATGACGCCGTCGGGCCTGCTGCCACCGTGCGCGAACAGGGCTTCGAGGCTGTCGAAATGCGGCACGCCTTTCGCCGCGGCAAACGCCCTGGATGCCGGCGTCGGGTCAACCACCGCGCAAAGCTGCGTGCGCGGACTGGCTTCAATCAACTCGATGTGGCGGCGGCCTATCATGCCGGCACCGGCGACGGCAATGCTGGAAACACGTGGCTGGGTCATGGATTTCCTGTGTCAAAGGCAGGCGATGCGGGCCACCCCGCAGCGCCGCTCAGGTCGGCGCAAGGGTTCGCGCAGGCTTGCCGGGTTTGTTCAGCGCCGCCATGCCCTGCGCCAGCACTGCAAGCTGCGAGCGGGCCAGCAGGGCCGCATGCTGAGCGAGCGCCGGGTTAAACCATTCGTCGGCGACATCTGCAGGCAGTTCGCCTCGCACGGCATCAATGTTGGCTTGCATGCGCTGAGTGTCAACCTGCAAGCCGGCCAGCGCCTGCGACATGGCGCGCGAAGAACCATGCACAGACATCAGCAGGCCGGGCCATTCGGCGAGTTCTGCCTGCAGGTTGCCCAGTGCGCGTTCATGCTCCTGCGGCATGGCTGCCAGCAAAGCTGCCACACGCTGCGGCACGCGCTGCGCGGCGGCGAGTGCCACCATGCACGAGACGGGGTTGCGCTTGTGCGGCATGACAGACGCGCCACCGCGGCCGGGCTCCAGCGGCTCGGCCAGCTCGCCAGCCTCGAACTGCACCATCAGCGAAATGTCTTTGGCCATCTTGCCCAGGCTGCCGGTGAGGAGCGCCATCTCGCAGCCCAGCGCTACCCACTCATCGCGCTGGGTATGCCACGAGAACGGCGCGGCCCTGAGGCCAAGGTCTGCAGCCATCAGCGTCATGACCTGCGGGCCCAGCTTCCTGTTGCCCTTTTTCATTTGCGCCAGCGTGCCCACGGCACCGCCGAGCTGGACGCTGAGTGCATTGCCCCTGGCCACCTGCAGGCGCTGCAGGCTGCGCACCAGTGGTGCGGCCCAATTCACGCATTTGAGGCCGAAGCTCGTCACCGAGGCTGGCTGCATGAAGGTGCGCGCCAGCACCGCATCACCGGCGTGTCGTTCTGCAAGTGCCAGCAGGCAGGCAATGGTTTTGCGTATATCAGCCTCGATCATGTCAAGCGCATCACGCGTGACCAGCGCCATGGCGGTGTCGAGTACGTCCTGGCTGGTGGTGCCGAAGTGCACAAACTTCGCGGCATCCTTGTTGAAGAGGCCTACGGTCTCGGTCAGGCTTTTGACCAGCGGTATCGCGACACTGCCGGCACGAACGCTCTCGCGCACGATCTTGGTCACGTCAAACAGCTCGACCTTGCAGGTACCGATGATGGACTGCGCCGCCGCCTCGGGGATCAACCCGGCGCTGGCCTGCGCGCGCGCCAGCGATGCCTCAAAGCGCAGCATGGCCTCAACAATCTGCCGCTCGCTGAAGAGCTCAAGCGCTTCAGGCGTGGAGAGGAACCCCTCGAAGATGCTGCTCATGAAGAATCAGCGCTTCAAGCGGATCTGGTTAGGCAAGGGGACCGAACGGCGAAGTACATCCTCACCCAGCCACAGGGCTGAACGCCAGGCGCGCTGCGCTACGGTAGGTAGCGGCATCTGCTGGTAGTCGTCGTTAAAGACTTCAAAGCTGTAGTCACCGCGGTAGCCCAGCGCATGCAGCCTGGCCACCAGCGACGCCAGCGCTTCGCTGTGAACCCCTTCGCCGGGGAAAACGCGGAAGTGCCGGGCAGTTGCAATGCGTTCTTCAACCGACTTGATCTCCGTCCACATGAAGTCGGCCAGCTGCACCAGGAAGACCTTTGAAGGGTCGAGGATTTCAAGCTCGTCCAGCGAGGTGTTGGTCGCGAACATGTGGAAGGAATCAAACCCCAGCCCCAGGTTGGGCATGTCGGCTTCGCAGATCAGGTCCCAGGCCTGCGGAAATTCATTGACCGTGCGGCCCCAGGACAGTGCCTCGTAGGCGATTTTGATGTTCATGGGAATCGCCAGCATGGCCAGCTTGCGCAAGTCGCGCACCAGGGCCTTGCTGTCGCTGGTGGCGTGCGTCGACGTCGACGAGCAGATCAGCAGCAGTTTGCAGCCAAGGGCGTGGCACATCTCAAGCATGGACTTGGCGATGTCCATCTTGTACTCGTGCAGGTGGCCGCTCAGCCCTTCAAAATCGCGCAGCACCTGAAAGCCCGTGACGCGCAGGCCGCTGCTGCGTACGGCGGCAACGGCGGCGTCAAGACCTTCAGGGTGGCCGACGATATCACGTGCCGAGAGCATGATCTGCGTGAAACCGGCATCACGCACGGCCTTGAGTTTGGCATCAAGGGGACCGGCCAGCGAGATGGTGTCCATCCCGAAGTCGTCGATGTTTCCGCTGTAGTGGCTCATGACGGTTTCCTGCGGTCAGCCACGGCGGTCGTCATGAACGAGCTCAAAGCTCACGCTACCCAGCCAGGTTTTTGTCAGCGCACCGCGGTCTTCGCTGTGCACGCCTTTGGACTCGACAAACTCGACACCCCGCTTGCGCAGCTCGGCCACCGTGGCCAGCACGTCTGAGGTGCCCAGGCCTATGCGGTGCAGGCTTTCATCGCCTTCAATCTCCAGCACGCTGGCTTCGGGCTCGATCAGCTGGATATAAAACCGTGAAGGCGCAGGGCCGGGGCTGCTGAGGATGCGGCCCTTGGGCAACACACCAAAGCGCTGTTCGGCAGGCAGTTCGGTAAAGCCGAAGAGCTCGCGGTAAAACTCGGTCCAGTCATCGCTGCGGTCTGTTCCTATGTACTGCACAACACCGAAGAAGTGCAAACCCGCCACTGCCGGCGGGTGCTGGTCGACTGTGGGGATGGGCACAAAATCCACGTCGTAGATCGAGAACTTGTCGTAACGGTCTACAAAATAGAGACGGCTTGTGCCAACACCGTGGATGGCGGGAATGTTGAGTTCCATCACCTCCACACGCGGTGGCACAGCCCAGGCACCACGTTCAAGTGCGCGGCCATAGGCGGCAGCCGCATCACGCACGCGCAAGGCAACCGCGGCGATCTCGGGCTTGTCCTGAGGGGCCGTGCCATTGGGCAATACCGGCACATGCGCGTTGACGATGATGTTGAGGCTGCCCTGGCGGTAAAGCATCACTTCACGCGAGCGATGCCGTGCGACCGGCCTGAAACCCATCATCTCCAGCACCTGGCCCAGGGCCTGCGGTTTGGCCGTCGTGTATTCAATGAACTCGATGCCGTCCAGCCCAAGGGGGTTGGTCGCATCAAGAATCGCTTCGCGGTCGGCGACGGGCTTGCTTGTGGTGTTCATGAGGATTCTCCGGTAGACAGGCGTTAACAGGCTCAGACAGGCAGGCCTGCAGGTTCGGCGACTTTCGCGCCCGGCACATGACCACCGCCCAGAAACAGGCGTTCGATGTTGGGGTCTGCCAGCAATTCGGACGCCTTCTTGTGCAGCACCATCTGCCCCGACTCCAGCGCAATCGCATCGTCAGACATCTTCAGCGCGCTTTTGACGTTCTGCTCGACCATCAGAACGGTTGTACCCTGCGATGCGAGTTTTTGCAGGAGCTTGAAAACATCCTGCACCACCATGGGCGACAGGCCGATGGAGGGCTCGTCAATCAGCAGCACCTTGGGGCGCAGCAGCAATGCCCGGCCGACTTCAAGCTGTTTCTGCTCGCCACCTGAAAGGGCCGAAGCCTGTGAGTGCAGGCGCTCCTTCACGCGCGGGAACAGCTCCAGCACTTCAGGAATGCGCTCATGCGTCGTCTTGGTACCCAGCGTGATGCCGCCCAGTTCCAGGTTCTGGAACACCGTCAGTTGCCCAAACAGGTTGCGGCCCTGCGGCACAAAGGCGATGCCCTTGGCCAGCAGTGCCTTCTGTGTGTAGCCAGAGATGTCTTCACCATCAAGCAGCACGCGGCCCTGGCGCGGCTTGAGCAGCCCGAACAGGGTCTTGAGCACCGTCGATTTGCCCGCACCATTGGGCCCGAGCAGCAGCGTGATGGACCCGCGCCTGACCTTGAAGGACAGGTTGTTCAGGATCATGAAGTCCTTGTAGCCCGCGACCACGTCGTCGAACTCGATGCAGATATCGTTTGCGCTGTTCATGTCGTTTGTCATGATCAATTCCCCAAATAGGCGTCTAGCACCTGCTTGTTGCCGCGAATTTCTGCCGGTGTGCCAATCGCCAGCACCCTGCCCTCGACCATCACCATGATGCGGTGGCACAGGTCCATCACAAAGTCCATGTTGTGCTCGATCACCACAAAGGATGCCTTCTTGCCGAACTTCGGGTTGCGGTTGAGGTCTTTGAGCAGCGTCGAGATGCCGCCCACCAGGCTGGGGTTGACACCTGCACACGGTTCGTCCAGAAGCACCAGGTCAGGCTCGGCCATGAAGGCCATCGCAATGTCGACCAGCTTTTGCTGGCCGTAGCTCAAGGTGCCGGCGGGTTTGTCGGCTACATGGCGGATGCGGAACTGGTCAATCAGCGCATCGGCCTTCTCGCCCAAACCTGAATCGCCAGGCGCGAACATGCGGCTGAACATGGACCCCTTGTGCTCCTGCGCAGCGACGATGAGGTTGTCGCGCACCGTCATCTTGCCGAAGACCTGCAGGGTCTGGAAGGTGCGGCCCACACCCCGGCGGCTGAGTGCCAGCGGCGACAGGCCGGTGATGTTCTTGCCGTTCAGTTCAATCGCGCCGGCATCGGGGCGGATCTGCCCGAGCACGCTGTTGAACATGGTCGTTTTGCCGGAACCGTTGGGGCCGATCACGCCGAAGATTTCGCCGGGCATGACCTCAAACGACACACCGCCCACGGCCTGTATGGCGCCATAGGCTTTTTTCAGGTCCGTGACTTTCAGGAGTGCGTTGCTCATGATGCGGCTCCAATGCGGCTGGCAGCGGCTGAGCGTGCGGCCGATGCGGCACGCGCTTCACGCTTTTCGCGCAGCCGGTCGGGAATGCTGAGCAGGCCATCGGGCAGCCACACCATCAAGAGCACCACGGCAGCCCCAAACATGGGCAGGTACCAGTTGGAGACATAAGGCACATCGCGCAGCCACTCGGGCAGCACCACGCCGACAGCGGCGCCGATGATGGGGCCGAGGAAATAACCGGCACCACCAACAACAACCATGAGGTACATCATGATGGACGCAGCGACCGTGAAAGGCGCAGGTTCGATGAACTGCACCAGCGACGCGAACAGCGCACCCGCGACACCGGCGTACGCCGCGCCAATCGCAAAGCTCAGCAGCGTGTAATTGCGGATATCCACGCCCAGGCTCTCAGCGCGAATCGGGTTGTCGCGCAGGGCCTTGAAAGCCTTGCCCCAGGGCGAGCGCAGCAGGCCCCAGAGCAGGCCCGCCATGACAAGGGCCACAGCCAGCACAAAGTAGTAATACGGCAGGTTGCCTTCCAGCGAATAACCAAAGAGCGAGGGCCGCGCAATGTTGTTGATGCCGAAGGTGCCGCCCGTGAGCCACTCTTCATTGCGCATCACCAGCCAGATGGCGGTGTTGAAGCCCAGCGTGGCAAAGGCGAGGTAAATCGCCTGTACGCGCAGCGCCGGAAAGCCCAGGATCAGGCCCACAACAAAACAGATGAAGGCGGCAGCAGGCAGGCCCAGCCAGAAGCTGACACCGGCCTTCATGAGGATGGCCACGGTGTAGGCGCCTATGCCGAAGAAGGCCGCATGGCCCAGCGACTTTTGCCCCGCATAACCGATGGTGAGGTTAAGCCCCATGGTGGCGATGATGAAGACCAGCCAGTAGCTGAGGAGATAGATGCCGTAGTTCTTCATGAACTGCGGCGCGACCAGCACCAGCAGTGCGGCCAGAAAGGTGAAAGCCGTGGCCCACTTGTGATTGAGCAGCGTGTTCATACCTTGCGCTCCTCTTTTTTACCCAGCAGGCCCTGGGGCTTGAAGAGAATGACGACCATGAAGATGATCAGCGCGACGGCGTCCTTGTAGGCCGGCGAGATGTAGGCCGCCGCGAGGTTCTCGCACACGCCCACGATCAACCCGCCCAGCAGCGCGCCGCGCGAATTGTTGAAGCCGCCGATGATGGCGGCGAAGAAGGCCTTGGTGCCCAGACCCTTCACCCATGTCGAACTTGGCGAGATAGGTGGGCGTCACCAGCAAGGCAGCGGCAACCGCCAGCACCGCATTGATGGCAAAGGTGTAGAACACCATGCGCGGCACGTTGATGCCCAGCACCGATGCGCTCTCGGTGTTTTGCGCCACGGCCTGCATGGCGCGGCCGGTGACGGTTTTGGCGAGGAAGGCCTGCGTCGCCATGACGATGATCATGGCCAGCGCAAAGGTGCCCACGTCCTGCATGGTGATGGTGACACCGGCAATGTTGAAAATTTTGTCGGGGAAGATGCTGGCAAACGGGTGTGCCTCTGCGCTGTAGCCGGCGCGCACGCCGTTACGCATGGCAATCGACAGACCGATGGTGGCGACAACAATCGGCATCATGCCGTAACGCAGGAGCGGGTCCACCACGCCGCGCTTGAAGAACCAGCCCAGCACCACGACGGCCAGTATGGCTGTCAGTACAAAGCTGACCAGCATGGGGGCGCCGAAAGAAATAAAGGCCAGCATCATGAAGGCCGGCAGCATGACAAATTCACCCTGGGCAAAGTTGATGGTGCCCGAGGCCTGCCAGAGCAAAGTGAAGCCCAGGCCGGCCAGCGCGTAAATGCTGCCGGTGGCCAGGCCCGAGAAAAAGAGCTGGAGAAAATCTGTCATGGGATGTCCGTTCTGATGCGACAGCAGCCACGCAGGCCTTTCAGATGTTCAGGCCCTGCGCGGCGCAACAGGCCAGCCACCATGGCCAGCCCTGCGCTCATCTCACTTCTTTGCTGCCGGTGCAGCTGGCTGTTTGACCGCTGCCGCAGAAGCAGCTGCCGGTTTCACGTCACGGGTCGCAGCATTGAGCGGCGGCACCATGTCGATGACTTCCTGCTTGCCGTTTTTCACCTGGACGATGAAGCTCATGCGGTCCAGGTCGCCCTTGTCATCGAACTCGGTGTACATCAGCGCGCCAGGGTATTTGTCGGTGTTGACCTTCAGTCCCTTCATGGCTGCGGCGACTGCCTTGCGGTCGAGCTTGCCGACCTTTTCAATCGCGGCCTTCAGAACATAAATGCCCGAGTAACCCTTCATGCCGTTGTGGTCGGAGGTGTACTTGTAGGCCTGTTCAAACTTGGCCTTGAAAGCGCGGACGGCAGGAATCGGCGCATCGACGGTCAGGCCGACGTGCGCGATGGCACCGTTGGCGGCATCACCCGCCAGGTCAATCACCTTCTGGCCGGTCAGCGTGGTCTCGCCGATAACGGGTTTTGTCCAGCCCTGTTTTTTAAGCTCACGCAGCAGGCGGGCAGACTCGTCTTCATTGGTATAGGCAAAAATGCCGTCCGGGTTGCCCTGCTTGGCGCGCAGCACAGCTGCCGAGAAGTCGATCTGGCCGGACTCGGTGGAAATCTCCGAGACAATCTTGGTCTGCGAATTGCCCAGGGCCTTCTTGATCGAATCCAGGCCGCCCTTGCCGAAGTCGTTGTTCACAAAAATCACGGCGATGGTCTTGAGCTTGGCCACATCGGTGATGTAGCGCGCAACCTTGGGCATGGCGGTGGCCTGCGTGAAGCTGGTGCGGAAGACGTAGGGGTTGCCCTGCTGCGTAATGCTGGCAGCTTCACCGCCGGTGAAGTTGGGAACTTCGGCCTTGCGGGACTCTGCCATGCTGACCATGATGGAGCCGGAGAACACTGGGCCGAAAATGGCGAACACGTTGTCGTCGATCGCCTTTTGCGTCAGGCCCTTGGCGATGCCGGGGTTGCTCTGTGTGTCGGCAATGGTGGTCTGGATCTTCTTGCCCAGGATGCCGCCCGAGGCGTTGATTTCCTTGACGGCCAGCTCAACACCGTCCTTGAAGGGCGTGCCGGCAGATGCGCCGGCACCTGACAGCTCGACGATCTCGGAAATCTTGATGACATCCTGTGCAAAACCGCTGGTGGCGCTGGCGGCCAGTGCGCAGGCGGCGATGAGTTTCAGTGCAAAGCGCTTGTTCATGTTTGTCTCCTCTGGTTTAAAAATCAATCAACAAAAAACCGGAACCCGCTCTCAGCCTTGATGACCCGGTTTGTTCGATGAACGCAAAACCGGGCGGCTGTTTGAGTTGGACTGACTGCACTGTAGTCAAACCGCTGATAAAAAAGGCCCGAAAATCGCCCATTTGCGCGATTAACGAACAATAATGAGCGACAAACGCACGAACCAAGGGTTACACCCAAGTTTGAAAGATTCACGCATTTGCCCATTCCGGACATGAATTCACCTGTACACGCCCCGCCTGCCGGGGCACTTCCCACAGCCGCACCGGCGCTTGAAAAACGCGACTGGATTGCCGGTCTTGAAAAAGGCCTGGCGATGATGGAGTGTTTTGACGATGCCAACTCGCGCATGACGGCCAGCCAGGCCGGTGCGCGTTGCGGGCTGAGCCGGACTGCGGCCAGACGCTACCTGCTGACGCTGCAGCACCTGGGGTATGTGGCCAGCGACGGCAAGCTTTTCTGGCTGACGCCGCGTGTGTTGCGGCTGGGACAGTCCTACCTGGAATCAGCGCGCCTGCCGCGCATCGTGCAGCCCTTTTTGCAACGCGTGACGGCAGGCACACAGGAAAACGCCTATGTCTGCGTGATGGACGGCGACGACATCGTCTACGTGGCGCGCAACGGCACCAACCGCGCACTCAACATCGGCTACGTGCTGGGTGCCCGGGTGCAGGCGCAGGTCACGGCGGCCGGCATGCTGCTGCTGTCCATGCGCCCCATCGAATGGCAGGAGAACTGGCTGGCCACACGCGAACTGCGCTCCTACACCTCCTACACCATCGCCAGCAAGGACCGCCTGCGGGTCGAACTGGCGCGCGTGCGGGCGCAGGGCTGGGCGGTGTCAGAGCAGCAGCTGGAACTCAAGCATCGCGGCATTGCGGTGCCGCTGCGCGACCGGCACGGCGATGTGGTGGGGGCCTTGAGCGTGACCATGCCCATGGGCCACGAATCCAGTGAAGATGCGGCAGCGCGGGTGCTGCCGGTGCTGAGCGAGACCGCGCAGGCGATGCGAAACCTGATCTGAGCCTGAAGGCGCTGCAGAGCCGGCAGGGTCTCCAGATGTAAAGTCGACTTTACACTTTGGGCTTTCCGGCGACCCGGAAACGCGGTGAGCAGCCGCCAGAGCACCCAAAAAAGCCTTTCCAGAGGATCAAATATGCCCCCAGACCAATGAATACGAGCGTGAGCAGCTACTGAATTAATAGCATAAACACTGCTTCACCGCCACCTTACGCGCAGGCCTGCAGCGAAGCCTCACTTCAAAGACAATGCCCACTCACCCGCATCGCCCATGAAAACCCGTCATTTCGCACAGCTCATAGCCCTTTCTGCCCTCTGGGGCGCATCCTTTCCCCTTCTTCGTATCGCCAGCCCGGCGCTGGGCCCGTGGGTGGTGGCCGGGGCGCGCTGCACGCTGGCGGCCATCGTTCTGGCGCTGCTGATGTTTGCCCTGCGTGAACGCTGGCCGGCGCGCGCGACCTGGCCGCGCCTGGCGCTGGTCAGCCTGCTGACGGTGGTGATCCCCTTTGTGCTGTTCAACTGGGCGGCGCTGGTCATCCCCTCGGGCTACTCCGCCGTGCTGAACGCCACCTCCCCGCTTTTTGGCGTGCTGGCTGCTGCAGCCGTGAAGGAAGAAAAGCTCACCCCCCTGCGGCTGTTTGGCTGCCTGCTCGGTTTTATGGGCGTGGCGCTGTTGGTGCAACTCGGGCCAGTAACCGTGACGCCGACGGTGGTCATGGCCGCCCTGGGCTGCGTGGCCGCAGCCGCAAGCTATGGGTTTGGCGCCATCCTCATGAAGCGCGCCACCCTCACCCATGAACCCCTGCCCGCATCGGCAGCCGTGCACGTGGCTGCGGCGCTGATCCTGCTCGCGCCCATGGGTGCAGCCGTCCCGTCAGCCAGCTTCACGGTGCCGGCCATGCTGGCGGTGCTGGTGATTGGCACCGTGACCTCAGGCGTGATGTACTGGATGTCGATGCGGCTGATGCGCAATATTTCAGCAAGCGCGGCAACCTCGGCTGCCTTCATGATCCCGCTGTTTGGCGTGACCTGGGGCGGGATCTTCCTGGGGGAAAAGGTGACGCTGAGCATGCTGCCAGGCTGCATTCTGGTGCTCGCTGCGATGGCGCTGATCACGGGTTTCAACCCCTTCCGGGGTGCGCCGCCAGAGCCCTGAGTTATCGGGCGCACTGGCCTGAACGTTAAACGCCGAGGCCGCGGGCCCAGCGCTGTTGCAGCCAGTTTCTCGATGAAGAACCGGCCGTGCTGGCGCGGCTCTGGGCGGCATGTTTTTTCAGGTCGTATGTCAGGCCAAGCAGAACATCCCGGGTCGAACCGGGCATGGCGTTCCATTGGTCGCTGAGTTCGTCGATAAGCTGTTCAGCCATCGCGTCCATGTCCGCTTCCGGCCGCGCCATGGGGCCGTCTTCAGCAAAACGATTGAGCAGAAGGAAAACAACTTCGTCGCGGGACATGCGGTTTCTCCGGGGTATCACTCCGATATTAGGAGCAGGGCAGTGTCTGGCTTTGTAGGATATAGCCAATTGTTACCATTTGTGTTCCGCAAATACCACGTTTCAGGCTGAAACGCGCAAAACCACACAAGCTAGCGGCGCGTGATGTCCGGCGTTGTAACCCGAACGTCTGCATTCTGCGCACGGTGGCGCAGCGCATGCTCCATCACCACCAGTGCCAGCAAGGCTTCGGCAATCGGCGTGGCGCGAATGCCCACGCAGGGGTCATGACGGCCCTTGGTCACCACCTCGGCGGGATTGCCGCTGGTGTCTATCGACTGGCGCGGCGTGATGATGGAACTGGTCGGCTTGATGGCAATCGAAACTTCCAGGTCCTGCCCGGTGCTGATGCCGCCCAGAACGCCGCCAGCATTGTTTGACTCGAAACCACCGGGCGTCAGGCCATCGCCGTGCGTGCTGCCGCGCTGCGTGACGCTGGCAAAACCGGCGCCGATCTCGACGCCCTTGACTGCATTGAGGCCCATCATGGCGTAGGCGATATCGGCATCAAGCTTGTCATACAGCGGCTCACCCAGGCCGACCGGCACGCCCGAGGCCGTGACGCGAATGCGTGCGCCGCAGGAGTCACCAGCCTTGCGCAGCTCGTCCATATAGGTTTCGAGCTTTGACACGTCTGCAACAGGCGCAAAAAACGGGTTGTTGGGCACGTGATCCCATGATTCGAAAGGAATCACCTCATCGCCCACCTGCGTCATGCAGCCGCGAAAGACCGTGCCGTATTTTTCAGCCAGCCACTTTTTGGCGACAGCACCTGCCGCCACGGTGGGTGCTGTCAGGCGCGCCGACGAGCGCCCACCGCCACGCGGATCGCGTATGCCGAACTTGTGCAGGTAGGTGTAGTCGGCGTGGCCGGGGCGGAAGGTCTCAAGAATATTGCCGTAATCCTTGCTGCGCTGGTCGGTGTTGCGGATCAGCAGGCAGATGGGCGTGCCCGTGGTCTTGCCCTGGTACACGCCGGAAAGAATTTCAACCGAATCAGCTTCGTTGCGCTGGGTCACATGCCGGCTGGTACCGGGCCGGCGGCGGTCCAGGTCGCCCTGGATGTCAGCCTCGCTGAGCTCCATGCCCGGCGGGCAGCCGTCAATCACGCAGCCAATGGCCGGGCCGTGGGATTCACCGAAGTTGGTGACTGCGAATAGGGTTCCGAAGGTGTTTCCGCTCATGGGGGGATTATCCCAGACGGCTTGGAACACTTCATGCTTGTTGCATCGCACCATTTTCTGGTGCACCCCAACAAAAGGAGCTCCCATGCTGGACAAGACTGCCACCCTTTTTTCCCACGTCAAACCGGAAGACACGCAATTCAGGACCGACGGCCTGCGTGATTTTTTTCTGTATCGTGACCTCGGCATCGCCGAAGCCACGCACGGAAAAGTCATTGCCCACCTGGTCAAGGCCAATATGGCACCAGAAAAAGGCACAGGATGGCACCGTCATGAGGCGGATTTCCAGATCGTCATCATGGTCAAGGGCTGGGCGAAGTTCATGTACGAAGACAAGGAGACGCTGGTGTCTGCCGGCGACTGCGTGCACCAGCGGCCCGGCATCAGCCACTACCTTTTCGACTATTCGCCGGACATGGAATACCTTGAGATTGTTTCGCCTGCGGATTTCAAGAGTATTGATGTTCCCGCCGTCTGCGACGTGCCATCACCAGCGCCGTGGAAATAATAAGTAGAGCCCCCACGTTCGCTCCCTGCGTGTAGCTCTCTGCCCCCCGAGGGGGCGCTGCGCCTGCGGCCTGGCAAAGCCAGTTCCGCGGCCCCTGCTTGCGAAGACATCGCTTCGATGAGTGCCGCTATCTCCGCTGAGGGCTATTCAGAACTCTGCATCTAGCTCGTCGAAATCGTCCGCTTCGGCTTGGGCCGCAGCAATCCACTCCTGCATGGCGGGCAGCTTCCAGATGGCTGTGGCATAGGCGACGCAGGTCTTGTCGAGCGGAATGTCATAGGTGCGGAAACGACTGACAACCGGTGCATACATGGCGTCGGCCATGCAGGGCTTTTTGCCGAAAAGGAAAGGCCCGCCGTAACGATTGAGGCAGTCCGTCCAGATTTCGACGATGCGCTTCACATCGGCATCCGCACGCGACCATGTTTTGAACTTGGGGAACATCGCCTTGATGTTCAGCGGCATCGACGAACGCATGGAGCTGAAGCCCGAATGCATCTCGCCGCAAATCGCGCGGCAATGCGCCCGTGCGGCGATATCAGTCGGCAACAGGCCTGCTTTGGGCTTGATTTCATTCAGATATTCGCCAATCGCCAGCGTGTCCCAGACCTTGATGCCGTTGTGCATCAGGCTGGGCACCAGGATGGACGAGGACAACAGGAGTATCTCGGCACGCATGTCCTCGTCATCGGGTGGAAGCACCTTTTCGGTAAATTCAAGCCCCGAGAATTTGACCAGCAACCAGCCGCGCAGCGACCAGGCGCCGTAGTTTTTGCTGCTCAGGGTAAGGACTGCATCGGCCATGTAAATGTCTTTCGCGAAATATCAGGCAGCGGCCGGAGCCGAAACGCACCAAAAAGCTTTTGGCGCGCCCAGTCAGTGCAAGCCTTGTGCCAAGAATGTCCGGGTTGGGCCGGCGCAGGCCTTGCGATGGCCCATAAATTGCTGTGTACGCTTACCGTTGCCACCCGCAACCCATCAGCAGGTTGAATCAATGAAATTCACTGTCACTCGCCTGCCCCTCGCCGCGCCATGCGGCGTTGCAAATGCGCGCCGGGCCAATGGGCCTGGCTGTGCTTTGCGCCTTGCCTGGCACGCCGCTGGTCTGCCGCTTGCCAGCGATTTCACAGATTCAGCCTACTAGAAAGCAGCATGCTTTATCAAGCCTACCAGTTGCAGTCTGACCTGACTTCCCCGATGCGGATGTTCGCCGAGCAGGCCAGCCTGCTCATAGGCGCAGGCAAGTCGGTACTGCCCTCAGCCCCGTCCCTGATGTCTGGCGCATCACAGTCCAGCAGCAAGCTGTCTGCGGCGCTCGAAGTGCTGGCGCGATTGCGTCTGACACACGCCAGGCCAGCCTACAACCTTCCCTTCGTCGAGGTAGCCGGCCAGAGTGTGGCGATCACCGAACACAAGGTCTGCGAACTGCCGTTCGGCACGCTGCTGCATTTCAAAAAAGCCATGGTCAGCCCCGGCCCCAAAGTGCTGCTGGTGGCTCCGCTGTCGGGCCACTTTGCCACCCTGCTGCGGGAAACCGCGCGTACCCTGCTGGCCGACCACGATGTCTACATCACCGACTGGCATAACGCACGCGACGTGCCGCTGTCGCAAGGCGAGTTCGAACTCGACAACTACACCGACTACCTGATCAAATTTCTGGAAGTGCTGGGCCCGGGCAGCCACATGATGGCGGTTTGCCAGCCCTGTGTGGCAGCACTGGCAGCGACGGCCATCATGGCTGAAGACGACAACCCGGCCCAGCCGGCCAGCCTGACCCTGATGGCTGGCCCGGTCGATTGCCGCATCAACCCGACCGGCGTGAACGAGCTGGCCAACAGCAAGCCGATTGAATGGTTCGAGAAAAACCTGGTGCACCACGTGCCCTGGCCGCACAAGGGCATGATGCGGCGCGTCTACCCCGGCTTTCTGCAGCTGACGGCGTTTTTGAGCATGAACCTGGAGCGCCACAAAAAATCGTTCCAGGACCTGTACCAGCACGTACGCGATGGCGACTTTGAAAAGGCGCAGATCATCCGCACCTTTTACGACGAGTACCTGGCCGTCAACGACCTGCCTGCGGCGTTTTACCTGCAGACGGTGTCCAAGGTTTTCCAGACCTACGACCTGCCGCGCGGCGAGCTCACCTGGCATGAGCGCAAGGTCAACCTGAAGGCCATACGCCGCACGGCCTTGCTGACGGTGGAAGGCGAGCGCGATGACATCTGCGCGGTAGGCCAGACAGTGGCAGCACAAGACCTGTGCAGCAGCATCAGGCCTTACATGAAGTCACACCACCTGCAGGCGGGTGTGGGGCACTATGGTGTGTTCAGCGGACGGAAGTGGAACCAGCAAATCTACCCGCGCGTGCGGGACACCATTCACTCCAGTAGTTAGCGAGTCATCCCCGCATTGGCAAGCAGAAGCCGCGGAACCGGCTTTGCCGGGCAGCAGGCGGAGCGGCCCCCTCGGGGGGCAGCCAGTTTTTGGGGTCAGAGTCCAAATTCGCCAAGCCTCCTGGCTTGCCCTTGGGGTGCGGTGCATTGCACCGCAGCGAAATTGGCGTCTGACCCCAATAACTGGTGTGGGGGCTCAATCATCCAGAGCGTCGGTCTTGCCGCTTTCATCGGTAGGCCAGTCGCGAATATAGGCCTTGAGCATCTTGTTCTCAAAGTTCTGGCCGTCGACCACGGCCTTGGCCACGTCGTAAAACGAAATCACGCCTTCGAGCATCTTCTTGTTGAGCACCGGCATATAGCGCGCGTGACGGCCCAGCATCATGCGGCGGACTTCGTCAATCTCGGTCTCGGGTGTGCAGGTCAGCGGTGCGTCATCCATCGCGGTGCGGACCAGGGTGCCGCCGAGGGCACCGCCGTTCTTGACGATGCTGACGATCACCTCGCGGAAAGTGAGCATGCCCACTACATCGCCATGCTCCATCACGACCAGCGAACCGATGTCTTTCTCGGCCATGATGTCGGCGGCCTTTGACAGTGGTTCGTCCGGCTGGACGCTGTAGAGCGTGTTGCCCTTGACGCGCAGGATGTCTTGAACTTTCATGGCTTTTCTCCTCAGGATGGCTTGTCTCTGGATTTTCCCACTGTCACGGCGTGTGGGGAAGCTTTTTGCCAATATAGCCCACAATGTCAGGCCGTGCGGCCAAAGCGCGCGCGGATTTCATATTTTTCAAATGGAGACAAACCCATGCCCGGTTACTCAGACCCCGGCTTTGACACGTTGGCCCTGCACGCAGGCGCATCGCCGGACCCCACCACCGGCGCGCGTGCGGTACCGATACATCTGACAACATCTTTTGTCTTCGAGTCCAGCGACCACGCCGCCAGCCTGTTCAACCTTGAGCGCGCGGGCCATGTCTATTCACGCATCAGCAACCCGACCAATGCAGTGCTTGAGCAGCGGGTGTCTGCCCTTGAAGGCGGCATAGGGGCGATTGCCACCGCCAGCGGCCAGGCGGCGCTGCACCTGAGTGTGGCGACGCTGATGGGTGCGGGTTCGCACATTGTTGCCAGCACGGCTTTGTATGGCGGCTCGCAAAACCTGCTGCACTACACCATGCGGCGTTTCGGCATTGAAACCACATTTGTCAAGCCCGGCGACATTGACGGCTGGCGCGCTGCCGTGCGGCCCAACACCAAGCTCTTTTTTGGCGAGACGGTGGGCAACCCCGGCCTGGATGTGCTCGACATCCCCGTGGTCTCGGAGATTGCGCATGAAGCCGGCGTGCCCCTGCTGGTGGATTCGACGCTGACCTCGCCCTGGCTCATTAAACCGTTTGAGCACGGCGCAGACCTGGTCTACCACTCTGCCACCAAATTCCTGAGCGGCCACGGCACAGTGATTGGCGGCATCGTGGTCGACGGCGGCTCTTTCGACTGGGACGGCCCCAGCGCAGCAGGCCGTTTTGCAGAACTCAGCGAAGCCTATGACGGCTTTCACAACATGGTGTTCACCGAGGAAAGCACGGTCGGCGCATTCCTCTTGCGTGCCCGCCGCGAAGGCCTACGCGACTTCGGCGCCTGCATGAGCCCGCACACCGCGTGGCTGATTCTGCAGGGCATAGAGACCCTGCCGCTGCGCATGGCGCGGCACATGGGCAATACGGAAAAGGTGGTGCAGTTTCTGGCCAGCCACGCCTTTGTGTCGCGCGTTGGCCACCCGCTGCTTGAATCGCACACAAGTCACGCACTCGCAAAAAAACTGCTGCCGCGCGGCGCCGGTTCGGTCTTCAGCTTTGACCTCAAGGGTACCCGCGAACAGGGCAAGGCCTTTGTTGAAGCGCTGAAGGTGTTCAGCCACCTGGCGAACGTGGGTGACTGCCGCAGCCTGGTGATTCACCCGGCCAGCACCACACACTTCCGCATGACGGACGAAGCCCTGTCGGGCGCCGGCATTTCGCAGGGCACGATACGTTTGTCGATCGGCCTCGAAGATCCGGATGATTTGATCGATGATTTGAAGCGCGCGCTGAAGGCAGCGGAAAAGGCGGGGAGCTGACATGTATTTACAAGTCAACAACCACAAAACCTACTGCTACACCGGCGGCAAAGCCATCGATGCAGCCAAGCCCACCGTGGTGTTCATCCACGGCGTGCTCAATGACCACAGCGTGTGGATTTTGCAAAGCCGCTACATGGCCAACCATGGCTGGAATGTGCTGGCGGTCGACCTGCCCGGCCATTGCCGCAGCGAGGGTGAGGCACCCTCCAGCGTGGAGGAAGCCGCGGCCTTCATCGCCGCCCTGCTCAATGCAGCAGGAATACAACGCGCCGCGCTGGTCGGCCACAGCTGGGGGTCACTCATAGGGGTGGAAGCGGCATCAATGCTGAAAGACCGCATCACCCATCTCGTGATGGTGGGCACGGCTTACCCGATGAAGGTATCGCCCGCGCTGATTGAGGCGTCGCTCAATGACCCGGCTACCGCGCTGAAGATGATCAATGTGTTTTCACGCAGCACGCTGAGCGCCCCGCCCTCTGCACTAGGCCCCGGCACATGGGTCTACGGCGCAAGCATGGCGCTGGGCCGCCGTGTGCTGGCAAGCAACCCCAAGGTCAATGTGTTTCACCGTGGTTTTGTGGCCTGCGACAGCTATGCGAATGGCGAAAAGGCCATCTCAGCCATCACCTGCCCGGTGCTGTTCCTGCTGGGCTCACAAGACCAGATGACGCACCCCAAAGCCGCGCAGCTGCTCGTCAAAACGGCGACGGACAGTGGCAAGACTGTCAAGGTGGTCAGCATGGCAGTAGGCCACCACCAGATGACCGAAGCGCCTGAAGAGACGCTGTTTGCGATCAGGGATTTTCTGGCGTCCTGAAGACCAGGCAGGCTAGAGCGACGCCTGTGTCTGGGTCTTCAGCGCCTTCATGCAGGCCACACCGGCCTGCATGGCCGCCTCATGGGTGGGATAGGGGTGATCAGAGGCCTCGACCTTTGCATCACCCGCGTGCTCCTGCGTGCCCAGACGCGTGACCACCCAGTAAAAAAGACCCAGGGACGGTTCTTTTATCTTCACGGCAAGCGGCCCCGGCGTCGGCCCGTAGGACTGAACCAGCGTGTTCATAGCACCCTCCCCAGCCTGTCGCCCACATCACCGACCATGGGGCCTACCTCTGCAACAGCAACGCGCAGTTCAAGCTCGCTGCAGTGCAGGGTGTTGACCCAATAGCTGACGGAAGACTCTTCATTGATGTTGATGGGCTGGCTGGCCAGCACCTGTGGTGCTTGCGCTGCTGAAGGCTGGGGCATGGGCTTCTCCGTGACTCAACTGGGATACGTTACCAATCAGACTGCGCGCGGCGGCTGCTTCGCGACGGGCGCACGCGAGGCGGCCGGAGCGGCGGCTTTTTTGGCGGCGTAGGCCTTCCAGGCTTTGGCAGCGAGGCCGGAAGTGATGGCGAAGACGATGATTTTTTTCAGCATGGCAGAGGTCCTTCAAGAAGTTGGAAAGTTGTTGATGACTTCAATATAGGCCGCGTGTTGCAGCGCAGCAGTCGGGTTTTGCCGCTGCGAAATGTCGGGCAAGTCTTACGGCCGAGGGATAACCACGCTTGGCGGCCCCAAGGCACTGAGCTAGGATGAAATCACATCAATCTGGCACCTGCTCGCAAAGCCAGCGAAGGAGACAACAATGAACACCACGGCAGCCACACCCCCCGTAGACCCGCGCAGCTTCCAGAGCTTTGCCGAGTTCTATCCCTTCTACCTGACCGAGCACAGCAACCTGACCTGCAGGCGCCTGCATTTTGTGGGCTCGACCCTGACGCTGGCCTGCGTGGCAGCACTGGTGATCACCCGCAACCCGATGTGGATCCTGGCGGCGCTGCTCTGTGGCTACGGTTTTGCGTGGGTGGGCCACTTCGGCTTTGAGAAAAACCGCCCGGCCTCTTTCAAGCGCCCGTTGTACAGCTTCATGGGCGACTGGGCGATGTACCGGGACATCTGGGCCGGCAAGGTGAAGATTTAAGGCCCGGCTTGTTGCAGGCGCAGCGCAGGCTGCAGAGTGATTTTGCTACTATTTCAATAGCTGCTCACGCTCGTATCTATTGGCCTGTAGCCGTTTTAATGCTCAAAAATGGCCGTTTTTGGGTGTTTTTTGACCTTTTTGAGCGCCCGGAATCTGCCGGAATCATGAAAAGTTAACATGGAAGTTAACTTTTTATCGTTTTTTAACGTACACGTTAAATTTTTAATGTTTACATTAACTTTTCAGTGGGCTGGCGCCCAGCTCTAGCGCAAACAGGTCCGCAGGCGTTTACAGCACCTGGCGCAAGGTCAGCGCCGACCATCTCGCTTCTTTCCACAGCGTCGCGGTCGATTCGGTCTTGTCCAGCAGCAGTTGCTGCATCAACGGTTCCAGCGGGGTTCGGTCGGGGTCTGCCAGCAGGATGTAGCGCGACTCCCCCTCGCCTTCCTCAACCAGCTGGCCTATCCACTGCAGGCTGGCCAGCGTCTCCAGCACCGGCTCAAGCTGGAGCACATCAACCTGCAACTCTTCGGCCAGCGCAGATGCGCCGCAGCCGTGGCTGCCCTTTTCGCGCTGCCGGTTCAGTTGCTGCAGCACCTCGATGGCCAACTGGAACTGCCAGCCGTGGGCACTGCCGCGCCGCGCGATACCCGCCAGCAGGCTGGGCAGGTAGGCGGCGATCACCGCGCCCATGAGCACCACAATCCAGGCCACATAAATCCAGACCAGCAGGATGGGCAGCGTGGCAAACGCCCCATATATCAGCGAATACGTGGGTACCTTGCTGAGATAAAAGGCCAACACGTTCTTGGCCACGCCAATGCCTGCCGCCACAAAAAAGCCCCCCACCCAGGCATGCGACCACTTCACAAAAGTGTTGGGCACATATCGGTACATGGCCGCCATGCCGAAAGCCACCAGAAAAAACTGCAGCGTGTTGAGAAGAAAACCCAAGCTGGTGGTCAGGATGCCCACCTTGCCGGTCGACACAGACAACACGTAAGTGGTCACTGCCAGGCTGGCCGCCAGCAACAGCGGCCCCAGGGTGATGGCCGCCCAGTAAATAAGAATGCGCTGCGTCAGCGAGCGCGGTTTCTTCACGCGCCAGATGCCGTTGAGCGTGCGGTCTATGGTAAGAATCATCGCAATCGCCGTGACCAGCAAAATCGCCAGGCCGGCCACGCCCAGCTTGTTGGCCTGGCGGCTGAACATGGTGAGGTAACCCAGCACCTGGCGTGCGATGTTGTCCGGGATCAGGCTTTGCACCAGCCACGCCTGCAGCGCACCCTGCAGCTTGGCAAACATGGGGAAGGCCGTGAAGATGGCCAGCGCCACGGTAAAAAACGGCACCAGCGCGATGGACGTCGTGAAGGTCAGGCTGCTGGCCGTCAGGCCCATGTGGTCTTCACGAAAACGGTCGCGCAGCGTCAGCGCCGTGTCACGCCAGGGGAAGCGCGAGAGGTTGACCATGAAGTCCTGCAGGGATTGCTGAAATGACATCCCCGGTATCATCCTAGATTCGGCGGTTGACCGCTCGTTTTTCGCTGGGAAACCCGATGATTTCTGAATTTTTCTATCACGATGGCGTGCCGTGTTTCTGTGAGACCGCTATACGCCAGAGGATGCCACGCTCACCCTCCGACGCATTCAACCGTCGAACCTAGGATCATGCCATCGACATGAATACGGACCCCAAAAAACAAATCGACGCCACCCGCTGGCTGGCCGCTGGCAGCATGATGGGCCTCATCGTGCTGGGCTTTGCCTGGGAAATGTGGCTCTCGCCGATTCGCCCCGGCGGCTCGCTGCTGGCACTCAAGGTGCTGCCCCTGTGCCTGCCACTGGCCGGCGTGCTGAAAAACCGCATGTACACCTACCGCTGGCTCAGCCTGCTGGTATGGATTTACTTCACCGAAGGCGCGACACGCGCCTGGAGCGACCGCCCGCCCGGCAACTACCTGGCCATGATTGAAGTGGTGCTCTGCCTGATCCTGTTTGTGGCATGTGCGCTGCATGTGCGGCTGCGGCTGAAATATGCGGCTGTTGCAAATGCAGCCAATGCCGCCAATGTTGCTGCGGCCAAAACCACATGAACGATTCACTGATAAACACCCTGCGCGGCATCACCGGCGTAGCCAACGTCCTGACTGAAGGCGACCTGAGCGCGTGGGAGCAGGACTGGCGCAAACGCGCACGCGGCAAGGCGCTTGCCGTGGTGCGGCCCGGCAACACCACCGAGGTCGCGGCAGTGGTCAAGGCTTGTGTCGCCGCCGGGGTCAGCCTTGTGCCGCAGGGCGGCAACACCGGCCTGGTGGTCGGTGCCATTCCTGATGAATCGGGCACGCAGGTCGTGCTCAGCCTGCAGCGCATGAACACCGTGCGCAGCATGGACGCCGCCAACCTGACCATGACGGTCGAAGCGGGGTGCATTTTGCAATCGCTTCAGGATGCCGCCGAGAAGGCCGGCTTCCTGTTCCCTCTCAGCCTGGCCGCCGAAGGCAGCTGCACCATAGGCGGCAACCTGGCCACCAACGCTGGCGGCACTCAGGTCGTGCGTTACGGCAATGCGCGTGAACTCTGCCTGGGTGTCGAAGTCGTCACCGCGCAGGGCCATATCTGGGACGGCCTCACAGGCCTGCGCAAGGACAACACGGGCTACGACCTGCGCGATCTGTTTATCGGCAGCGAAGGCACTCTGGGCATCATCACCGCCGCCACGCTCAAGCTTTACCCCATTCCCGCAGCGCGCCTGACCGCCTGGGCGGCCGTGCCTTCCATGGAACACGCCGTCACGCTGCTGGGCCTGGCGCACCAGCACCTGGGTGCGGGTCTCACGGGTTTTGAAGTGATGGGGCAGTTCGCGCTCAGCCTGGTCGACAAACATTTTGCGCAACTGCGTGTGCCGCTGTACAAAGAGACACCGTTTTGTGTGTTGCTTGAAAACTCCGACCACGAATCAGAAACCCACGCGCGCGAGCAGTTTGAACGCCTGCTGGAAGCCGCACTGGAAAACGGCTGTGTGACGGATGCCGTCGTGGCAGAAAACCTCACGCAGGCCAACCAGCTCTGGCACATCCGCGAAAGCATTCCGCTGGCCCAGGCCGAAGAAGGCCTGAACATCAAACACGACATCTCGATTGCCGTGTCTCGCATTCCCGAATTTGTTGAAAAGACCGACAAGCTGCTGGCCGATGCGATTCCCGGGGTGCGCATGGTGAACTTCGGGCACCTTGGCGACGGCAATCTGCACTACAACGTACAGGCGCCCGCCGATGGCGACAGCAAGGCCTTCCTGCGCGACCGCGAGGAAGAGGTCAACACCATCGTCTATGACTCGGTGGCAAGCTTTGAAGGTTCCATTTCCGCCGAGCACGGCGTGGGCAGCCTCAAACTTGACAAGCTTGAGCACCACAAATCACCCGTGGCCATGGGCATGATGCGGGCCATCAAGCACGCGCTGGACCCGTCCAACGCCATGAACCCGAACCGGGTGCTGCGCGCATAAAATTGCACCGACTGGCCCCCGCCCCATCGTCCCCATCAGCCTTTCCCTCCCAATGACGCACCCCATACGCTCCCAGTACGAAGACTTTATGCGCCATGTCGACACCCACGGCGTCTTCAAGGCCGACCGCACGGGCACCGGCACCAAAAGCGTTTTCGGCTACCAGATGCGTTTTGACCTGAATGAAGGCTTCCCCCTGGTCACGACCAAAAAGGTCCACCTCAAGTCCATCATTGTTGAACTGCTGTGGTTCCTCAAGGGTTCAAGCGACAACAACTGGCTGAAGGAGCGCGGCGTCAGCATCTGGGACGAATGGGCGCGCGAAGACGGCGACCTCGGGCCCGTGTATGGCGTGCAATGGCGCAGTTGGCCCACGCCCGATGGCGGCCACATCGACCAGATCTCGGACGTCATCAAGACCCTCAAGTCCAACCCCGATTCACGCCGCATCATCGTCAGCGCCTGGAACGTGGCAGACCTCTCAAAGATGGCGCTGATGCCCTGTCATGCCTTCTTCCAGTTCTACGTGGCACCTGCCACCACGCCCGGCGGCAGGGGCAAGCTGAGCTGCCAGCTCTACCAGCGCAGCGCCGACATCTTCCTCGGTGTGCCCTTCAATATCGCGAGTTACGCCCTGCTCACGCACATGGTGGCTCAGCAGTGCGACCTTGATGTGGGCGACTTCATCTGGACCGGTGGCGACTGCCACATCTACAGCAACCATGCCGAGCAGGTCGCGCTGCAATTGAGCCGCACGCCGCACCCCTACCCGACGCTCAACATCAAACGCAAACCGGCATCGATATTCGACTACGAGTTTGAGGACTTTGAGTTTCCGGATTACCAGCATCACGCGGCCATCAAGGCACCGGTCGCAGTCTAAGGGCCTCTTCACCCTATTTTCAGGAGATGCGTTGTGAGTCAAAAGGGCTGTGCGCAAGGCGCAAAACGTAGACGGGGTAGGCCCCGGCAAGGCTTTGCAACGCCGCGCACGGCCCTTTTGATCACAACCCGCAGGGAACGGGGTGAAAACAGCCCCACTCGGCGTTGCACTCCTAGGCAAGGCAGGATCCTTGCCGTCGTCGCGCGCCTTGATTGGCGCTGTTTTCACCACGTTCGCACCTCTGAAAATAGGGTGCAGAGGCCCTAATGCTAGTCAACATGATTTATGCCCGCGCCGCCAATGGCGTGATAGGCAAGAACGACAGCCTGCCCTGGCACCTGCCGGAAGACATGGCGCACTTCAAAAAAGTCACCATGGGCTGGCCCGTCATCATGGGGCGCAAAACCTGGGACTCATTGCCCGCAAAATTCCGCCCCCTGCCCGGCCGCACCAACATCGTCATCACGCGCCAGACGGACTGGCAGCCCGAGGGCGCCAAGGTGGCGACAGGCGTTGAAGACGCGATCAGCCTGGCAGGCAACATTGAGCAGGTCTGGGTAATTGGCGGGGCGCAGATCTATGCATTGGCCGAACCTCTCGCAGACCGCATTGAGGTCACCGAAATCGCGCAGGACTTTGAGGGCGATGCCTATGCGCCAGAACTGGGAACACAATGGGTGGAAGCAGCCCGTGAAAACCATATTTCAAAAACCGGCTTGCAGTTCAGTTTTATCACCTACAACAAACAGAAATAACAGAAGGAGACTTTATGTCAGGAGGCGGATTTCACGTGCACGGGCCACACGACCATGAGCTTGAGCACGCGGCGCAAGGTGGGCACGGCGACGGCAAACACGAAAGCGGCGGCATGATTGCCCAGATCGCGGTCATCACCGCCATCATTGCGACCGTAGGCGCCATCTTTTCGTACATGGGCGGCGCAACACAGGCCAATGCCGGGCTGTACAAAAACAACGCAGCGATCAAAAAGACGGAGGCCTCCAACCAGTGGAATTTCTTCCAGGCCAAAAGCACCAAGCAGTCGCTGGCCGAAGTCTCGCGCGACCTGACCACGGTCGAGGGCGACAAGGCCAAGTACCAGGCCAAGATTGACCGCTACGAAAAAGAGAAAAACGACATCAAGGCAGCTGCGGAAAAGCTTGAAAGTGAAGCAACGGTCTGGGACAAGTCATCAGACGAGCAGATGCACCAGCACCACCGCTGGGCACAGGCCACGACCGTGTTGCAGGTGTCGATTGCACTGGCCGCCATCGCCCTGCTGACCCGCAAGAAATGGCTGGAATACGGCATGTTCGCGCTTGCCGGCATTGGCCTTGTGATTGGTGCACTGGCTGCATTGCATATCTGACACCCAACTTCACTGGAGCAGTGAGAGTTGAAGTCGGATCTCGAATCGCAAAACCGGGGCTCGCCGCAGGAGCCGGGGTGTGGACCAAACCATCTGCCGCCTACCCATTCGGGGAAGCATCACGACTTTGGGAAACCGGATTGAGTTTGAAGGCGGCCAACGCACAACCGCAGTGTTCCTTGCAAAACGCTGCAGCTGCGGTCCACATGACCTTTACACGTCTATCTGAGGCCTGCCTATTTCATTGGACATTGGCGGTAAAACGGATCGGCATGATCCTTCAGGGCGATGCCTTTGTTGACAAGTGCCGCCTGTCCGTTGGCGTCTTTGCCCACCTCCACCCGATAGTAATTGCGAATTGGAAATTGATTGCTTCCAAAACGGAATGGCCCGGCAACAGACTTGAAATCGGCAGCCTTCAAGGCAGCACGGAATGCATCCCGATTGTCCAACCTGCCATTGGTCTTCTTTAATGCTGATCCGATCAGCATCGCCGCGTCATAGCTCTGAGCAGCGTACTGGGAAGGCACCCGACCATACTGTTTGGTGAAGTCCGCTACAAATTTGGCATTCTCTGGACTTTTCAGATCCGGACTGTAGGGGGTACCCGTAACCATGCCTATTGCCGACTCTTTCAAGGCGGGCAATGTCGTTCCATCCACTGTGGCAGTTGAAAGTAAAGGCACCTTGCCCAGCAGGCCAGCCTGGTTGTATTGCTTTACAAAGTTTACGCCCATGCCACCGGGGTAAAAGACGTATACGGCGTCAGGTTTGGCAGCTTGAATTTGCGCAATCTCAGCGGAATAATCGGGCTGATTGAGCGGCGTGTACACCTCGTCTACAACTGTTCCCTTGTAAAGATTTTTAAAACCGCCCAGAGACTCCTTGCCCGCCTGATAGTTGGGCGCGAGCAGGAAAACTTTCTTGTAACCAGCGTCGGTTGCATATTGGCCCATGGCCTCATGTTGGGTATCGTTGTTCCAGGAGGTTGAGAAAAACAGTGGATTGCAACCTTTACCGGCCATAAGGGACGGACCAGCGTTTGATCCAATCAGGAATACACCCGCATCCGTAATTGGCTTGTGTACCGACATCATCACATTGGAGAACGTAACACCCGTGATGATGCCAACCTTGTCGCGCTCCACCAGCTTCTGCGCCAACTGCACGCCAACGTCCGGCTTGAGACCATCGTCTTCCTTGATGACCTGCACGGCCGAGCCACCCAATTTTCCGCCGGAATGTGAAATGGCGAGCATGAAGCCGTCGTATTGATCCTGCCCCAAGGCTCCTGCCGGCCCCGAAAACGTACCCAGAAATCCGATTTTGACAGCTTGTTGCGCATACCCCTGCATGCAACAGAGAGCAATCCCAACCGAAAACACTGCTTTGCTGATCTTGTATTTCATAATGGTCCTCGTAAAAATAATTTACTCAAATATTTCAAGTCTGCTATCTCCTCTTGAAATGTCTATGGTTCTTCGTCAATAAACTTGAAGAAGAAGCTATCTCCTGAACGAACCACGTGACCCGCCGATGGAGAAGGAAAGTGGGTGGGAATAATCAGGGTTCCGTCGTCTGCCCACTCATTCAATAGACGCGTTCTTGTGACTGCAGACTGGACCGGGTCGGCACAGTAGCGCATGGGCCAATCCGGGAAAATGCATTGCAGCGGGCTATGCATCAGGTCACTCGCCAGAACGAGGCGGTCTCCTCTCGAGCGGATGTCAACACAAACGAACCCCGGCGAGTGCCCGGGCGCCGGTAACAGGCTCACCTCAGGGAGCACCGCGTGGTTCATCGGTACAAAGTCGGCCAAACCAGCCGCTACGATCGGAAGCACCGAGTCATCCATGTAGTCACCTGTTCGCTCCATGGCTCGATGACCTTCAGCTTCTCGCCAATAGTCCCATTCTTCCCTGGTGAACAGGTAGCGTGCATTGGGGAATGTGGGGACCCACCGACCATCCTCCATACGCGTATTCCAGCCGACGTGGTCAACGTGGAAGTGAGTGCAGATCACGTAGTCAACGTCCTCGGGCCGGATGCCCAGGTCGCCCAATCGACCTAACCAGTTTCTTCGCTGGTCGTTGAACATCGGTCTTGCGCGTACTTTGCAATCACCAACGCATGTATCCACCACGATCACCTTGTTGGCTGCCCGAATTACAAATCCCTGAATTGGAATGATTAACAGGCCGCTTTCTATGTCGTAATGCTTTGGCGCCAACCAATGCAAATGGGCATCAATATCGCTCTGGGTGATGTGTGGAAACATCTGAAGCGGATCCAATATTGGTTCCTCCGACTCAAGTACCCGATCCACAGTGACGCTGCCAACGTCAAAGCGGGTGCATCCGCAGTTTTTAGATACCATAGCGACCTGGGGAAAGAATGGAGTTGGGATCGAAGACATTTTTCAGGTCTCGACAGGCTTTTACAAACGAAGGCATGAGGGACTCCATGTGAAAGTCCTGATATTGGGTAGGGGCCCGTCCAACAGATATCCCGCGTTTACGAAATGCATCAGAGCACTCCCGGTAGCATGCATCTGCACGCGCACACTCATCTGGGTCTTCGCGGTTAAACGTCATGTTGTGGAGTCCGCGTGCAAAGCGGCCGCTGGCGACATTCATGACTGTGTAGTCCATGCCGTACTTCTCGTATATCGCTCGCCCTTCCTTCTGGCAGTCATTCATCACTAAGCCAATCATCGGAGTGCCAGGTGTCAGCCAAAGGTTGCCGCCACCGGGTCGCCACTTGAGCAGTCCCAATTCATGAGTGCTTGGTCTTCCGTTAAAAGCATCGATTGCAGGATGAAAGCCTGCCAGGGTCTTTGCCTCGTCGTGATCAATAAATCGCGCCTTGCCGGATTGCTCGAAATGCTTGCGAATTCGATCTATCTGGGGCTGCAAAGCGGCAAAACTCGCACCATAAAATGCCCCGGATACGTTCCACGATCCAACTCCGTATTTCTTGCGGAGCTCCGCCCGGCCTTGATCGGAAATGGACTTCCTGCCTTGAGATGCCGAGAACTCGGGGTTTGTTTCCTCGGCACCAATCAGGTACATGTCGTTCATCACACGCATCAAACTTGGTACAAAGTTATTGAGCTTTAATGGCCTGAGCAGATCAATGGCAATGCCAAGGTCGTCGTCCGCCTCAAAGGCGAAATGGAAGGTACGAACTGCCGGAGGTCGAGGCGCGAGCCAAATGCCGGCCCTTGCCACAACGCCGTAACTGGATTGAGCAAACAGGCCGTCAAGGATGGGACCAAAGCTGTATTTGCTCAAGTGCCAGTTCGGGCACTCATCTTCATTCAGGCTACCGTCACCCGTACGCATCAGTTCACCGTTTCCAAGCACAATTTCCATCCCACAAAGCGCAGAAAAATGGTCCGAGAAGACTCCATATCCACCCCCCTTTTCCAGCGCGTTACCAAGTACGCTCCCTTGAGGCGGACCAGAGGTGGTTGAAATCATCAGCCGATCCCCCAGTCGCTGAAGCTCATCATTAAGCATCTGGAAGGTGACGCCCGGCTCAACGACCGCATAGCCCAGGGACTCATCGACAGAAAGGATTCGGTTCATTCGCCGGCCCAGGTCTACTACAGCGCATCCGGATTCCACGGGGGAACGGCTGCCCAAGCCTATGTTCTGCCCACTGCTGATAGGAAAGAGCGGTATGCGGAAATTGTTGGCCGCGTTGACCACGCTTTGAATATCACTTGTGCTACCTGGATAAACCACGCATAGTGGTCGACGATCCCCCCCCGGCAGCGTGTTTTCTCCATATCGTTGAAGCGTCTCTTCTGACTCATTCACCCAGTGGTCACCCAGGACGCTCCGCAAATGGGCGATGAAGGCTTTTTGAGCTTCGGCGTTACCAAACTGCATTTTCTTCTTTCTCTTTAGTGTGAACTTTGTGAATCCGTGGCTTGATACCTTCAAGCTGCGCAGGCTGCGGCCCACCCGTTGCCCAGTCCAGCAACTGAACCGTGTGAACAAGTGGAAGTTGCGTCATACGCCGAATTTGGGTCAGGCATCCGATGTTGCCCATGGCCGCGAACTGAGCCCCTGTGCTTTCAATATTTGCCGCCTTCCGTGCTCCCAGGTTGTCCGCCAACTCGGGCTGAAAGATGTTGTAGGTACCAGCTGATCCGCAACAGAAATGTGCTTCAGGGGTGTCATGCACAACAAGCCCTACGGAACGAAGCAGCTCCCTTGGCTGATCAGTGACACGTTGGCCGTTCTTTAACGAACAGGCATCGTGATACGCAACGTCATATTCAAGGGAAGTAATTCCCTCAAGTCCAATTCTCGAAAGAAACTCAGTAACGTCGGCTGCGCGCTGGGAGACAAATTTGGCGCGCTCGCTGTAATCGGGATCATCGGCGAACAGATGCGCATAGTCCTTGACAGTGGTTCCGCAGCCGGAAGCATTGATGATGATGGCGTCCAACCCTTGTGCGCCTTCCTCAAACCAGAGATCGATTGCCTTTTTAGCCCAGTTTTTACCCTGGTCGCCCATGCCCATATGCAAGGTCAGCGCACCACAACAACCCTGGCGCTTCATCGCCACTACCTCACAGCCGTGACGCTCCAGCACCCTTACCGTTGCGGCATGAATGTCCGCATCCAGGACCTTCTGGGCACAGCCCTCAAGAACAGCAACGCGGTAGCGCTTTTTCTTCAAAGCTGTTGATGCTTCTGGCTCCTGGTTCCTGGCGACAGGAACGGATAGAGGCGCGAGGTCGATCAGCCTTCCCAATGTGGTGGGCAACCACTTCTTGAATGGGCGCCCCATGCGACTCAGCTGCAATGACACTGCAAAAACAGCAGGGCGTGGAATAACAAACGAAACTACCCACCGTGCGAATCGATCCTTCAGCGGGCGCTTGAAGTTGTCTTCAATATACTCGCGAGCTATGTCAATCAGGTGCATGTAGTCGACCTTTACGGCGCAACTACTGACGCAGGTAAGACACGACAGACAACGGTCAAGATAGTGAACCGTGCTTGCCTGTGGGGTTCCGCCCTGCTCCAGCATGTCATGAATCAGGTCTATTCGGCCTCGTGGAGCATCGTTTTCGTCCCGTGTCAACACATAGGTTGGGCAGGTATTTGTACAAAACCCGTAATGGACACAGTCTCCCAGGATCTTCTGTGCCTGCCGTATTTCAGGGCTCTCCAGTTGTTTCAAAGTGAATGATGTTTTCATGAGACACGATGCTAGTTAGACCACTTGATTTCGTAAAATATATATTTCGACTCGTGTTGATAGGTTTGACGTATGGAGATCCGGATGCGGGAGTCAATTGAATTGCGTCACTTGAGGTACTTCGTCACACTCGCCGACGAACTTCATTTCGGCAGGGCTGCCGATCGCCTTTTTATTTCACAACCTCCGCTTAGCCAGCAAATCAAGGCATTGGAAGATGCGCTCGGGACAACCTTGTTTGACCGAAACCGGAAAGGTTTAAGTCTGACCAGAGAGGGGGAGACGCTTCTTCGCCGAGCGCAAGCCATTTTGGGGATGGCCCGAAGTGCTATCGATGAGGTCAAGCAGATTGCCGCAGGCCGCTTGGGCACGTTACGGATTGGCTATATGAGCGCCGCGATGCTTTCCAAACTGCCACCATTAATCAGGACCATGCGCGAAAGTTCGGGGAGCATAGACATTGTGCTTAACCAAATGACGCCTGACGATCAAATGAATGCTGTCGCGGAAGGGCGCATTGACGTTGGATTTGTAGACCTCATCGGGCAACATGAGCCGCTGGCAGTCAAGGGTCGCCCCCTGAAGATTGAAGTCGCCTGGAAAGAAGAGTTGGTAGCCATGCTGCCGCCAGGGCTTGCAAAGACCCGAAAAGGTCCACTGGCACTGGAAAAACTTGCCTCGAATCCCTTTGTGATGATCCAGCGAAGTCAGTTTCCTGGTTTTTTTGACAAGGTTATAGCCCTTTGTCAGGAATCAGGCTTCAGCCCGCGTGTTGAACATTTTGTCCGCAGTTTCCCCGAAGCGGTCGCATTGGTATCCGCCGGTTGCGGCATTTCGTTTGCTCCTCGCGATTCAGCAGCGATATGGGGATCCCAAGTCATCTTTGAACGTGTCGCGCATAGGCCCACCACCGAAGTATCAATAGTTTCAAGACTGAACGATGATTCGCCACTGGTGGAACTGTTCTGCAATATTGCAAAACGGAGAAAGGCCTGCCCTCCATAACGATGTACAGCGCCGAATTTCATTTCAGATTTCAGCACCATTATTTGGATTCACCAGCGGATATCGGTCGCTTAACCCAATAATATATTTATACAAATCATCTAGTTATGGCTTCTTTCAAAATCACGACCTGGAACGTCAATTCGCTCACCGCACGCCTGCAGCATGTGCTGGACTGGCTGGCCGCCAACCCGGTTGATGTGCTGTGTCTGCAAGAGCTGAAGATGATCGACGAAAAGTTTCCGCTGGAAGCTCTCAAAGCCGCCGGTTACGAGGCCGTGGCGTTTGGCCAGAAGACCTACAACGGCGTTGCCATCCTGTCCCGCACACCGGCGCGGGATGTGGTCAAAAACATTGTGGGCTTTGAAGACGAACACTCACGCGTAATCGCCGCAACGGTCGACAGCCCAACCGGGCCCATCCGCGTGATGAACGGTTATTTCGTCAACGGGCAGGAGCTTGGCAGCGAAAAGTTTGCCTACAAGATGCGCTGGCTCACCGGCCTGCAGGCCTATGTGCGTGCCGAGATGGCGGCCCATCCGCAGTTTGCGCTGCTGGGCGATTTCAACATCACACCGGCAGACGAAGATTCTTTCGACCCCGACGGCCTGCGCGAGACCATACACCACAGCACCATAGAACGCGACCAGTTTCGCCAGCTGCTGGCGCTGGGCCTCGCCGACAGCTTTCGAATGTTCGACCAGCCGCCCAAGAGTTTTTCATGGTGGGACTACCGCATGCTGGGCTACCAGAAGAACCGTGGCCTGCGCATCGACCACATCCTGGTCAGCGACGCGCTCAAACCTCTCGTCAAGGGATGCGTTATTGACCGCGTTCCCCGCAAATGGGAAAAGCCCAGCGACCATGCGCCTGTGACCGTGGAACTGGGCTGAATGCTTTAGTCAAGCAGCGGAAATCAACGGAGCAGGGACTTTGCAAGCAGGAGCCGTGGAACCGGCTTTGCCGGGCCACAGACGGGGCGGCCCCCTCGGGGGGGCAGCTGGTTATTGGGGTCAGACGCCAATTTCGCTGCGGTGCGATGCACCGTACCCTCCGGGCAAGCCTGAGGCTTGGCGAATTTGGACTCTGACCCCAAAAACCAGCTTGGGGCTCCACTACTCCAGATTCAGTTCCTGAATCTTTCGCGTTATCGTATTTCGGCCTATTCCCAGCTTCTGGGCCGCTTCAATACGACGGCCGCGTGTATTGAGCAGCGCGGTCTGGATCAGCTTGGATTCAAAACGCCGCGTCAGTACATCCCACACATCGCTGCGGCCAGTGGCCAGCAGGGCCTGCGCTTCGATCTCCAGCCCGGCTTCCCATGCCTGGGCAGCACCGCCGTGTTCGAGGTTTGCGGAAGTCGCGACGCCCTCGGCAGCGACGCCCATTGAGGCATCCTGATCGGAGGGGGTCTCGGTCCTGACCACAGGTTTTGCCGGTGCCGCACTGTCCGGGGCCATCGAGCTCTTGCTGTACTCAGGTGCCGCGCCCAGTACTTCAGGCGGAAGATCCTTGGGCTCGATGACCTGCGCCGGTGCCATCACGGTCAGCCAGTGGCAGATGTTTTCAAGCTGCCGGACATTGCCCGGGAAAGAGAACTGGCTGAGCTGCTGCAAGGCTGCATCGGAAATACGTTTTGGCTCGACACCCAGTTGTTTGGCGCTTTGCTGCAAGAAGTGGCGCGTCAGCATGAACACGTCTTCGCGCCGCTCGCGAAGTGCCGGCAAACGCAGGCGAATGACGTTGAGGCGGTGAAACAAATCTTCGCGGAACACGCCTTCCTTGACGCGCTGCTCCAGGTCCTGGTGCGTTGCGGCAATCACACGCGGGTTGGCCTTGATGGCGTTGTGCCCGCCGACGCGGTAAAAATGCCCATCGCTCAGCACACGCAACAAACGCGTCTGCAGGTCAAACGGCATGTCGCCGATTTCATCGAGAAACAGCGTCCCGCCTTCGGCCTGCTCGAAACGACCACGGCGCATGGTTTGCGCGCCCGTGAAGGCGCCGCGCTCATGGCCGAAGAGTTCGCTCTCCAGCAGATCTTTCGGAATAGCTGCTGTGTTGATGGCCACAAACGGGCCGTTGGCACGCGTGGAATGTTTGTGCAAGGCGCGTGCCACCAGTTCCTTGCCGGAACCCGATTCGCCGGTGATCATGACCGTGACATTGCTCTGGCTCAGGCGGCCGATGGCGCGGAACACGTCCTGCATCGCAGGTGCCTGGCCCAGCATTTCAGGGGCATTGGCCATGCGCTCTTCAGCGACTTCTTCGCGCTGGCTTTCTTCCACCGCACGGCGAATGAGTTCAACCGCCTTGGGCAAATCGAAAGGCTTGGGCAGGTATTCAAACGCACCGCCCTGGAAGGCCGAGACGGCACTGTCGAGATCAGAAAAGGCCGTCATGATGATGACGGGCAGGCCCGGTAGCTTTTCCTTGACCTTTTCAAGCAGGTCCAGGCCGGAGCCACCCGGCATGCGGATATCGCTCACCAGGATTTGGGGGCCGTCTTCGTCGGTCGCGGTTTCAAGTGCGGCAAGCACCTCACGCGGGTTGGTGAAGCTGCGCGTGGGCAGGTCTTCACGCAGCAAGGCCTTTTCCAGAACAAACCGGATTGACTGGTCATCATCAACGATCCAGATCGGTTTCATATGCTTTGCGGTCCCTTCGGGTTTAACCCGTTTTATATGTCAAACAATCGGGACGGCAGCGCTCAAGGCAGAGGTATCAGCAGCTTGAAATCTGTTCGCCCCGGGACGCTATCACACTCGATCAATCCGTGATGTTGCTGGACAAAAGTTTGCGCCAATGTCAGCCCCAGCCCGGAACCGCCCTCTCGCCCCGAGATCAGGGGATAGAAAATACGGTCCTTGATGGAGTCCGGCACGCCCGGTCCATTGTCAATGACATGCAATTCCAGTGCCAAGCGGTAGCGTTGCTTGCCAAAAGTTACCTGCCGGGCAATTCTGGTCTTGAAACTGATCTGTGCATCACCCTGCGCGATGCGTTCTGCAAGCGCCTGTGCGGCGTTGTGGGCGATATTCAACACCGCCTGTATGAGCTGCTCCCGGTCACCGCGAAAGTCGGGAATCGAGGTGTCGTAGTCGCGCATCACGCGCAGGCCCTTGGGAAACTCAGCCAGTATCAGTGAGCGCACCCGCTCACAGACCTCGTGAATATTGACATCGCCCACCAGGTGGGGCCGGCGGTGCGGGGCCAGCAGGCGGTCCACCAGCGTTTGCAGGCGGTCGGCCTCGTGGATGATGACCTGGGTGTATTCGGTCAGGTCCTTGCCTATTTCCATCTGCAGCAGCTGCGCCGCGCCGCGGATGCCGCCCAGCGGGTTCTTGATTTCATGGGCCAGGTTGCGGATCAGTTCCTTGTTGGCCTGGGCCTGGTCTATCAGGCGCTCTTCGCGGTCCTGCTTGGCCTGCTGCTCAAGCGGCAGCAGTTCAACAATCGCCTCACCCGGCGTATCGGTTTGCGCCACCACCACGTGAACCGGCATGGGTTCGCGGTTCATGGGCTTGAGCCAGGCGTCATAACGCAAAGCGGCGAATTCGTTGCTGCCCGCGCCTTCAAGCGCGTTTTGCAGGATATGCGGCTCGGTAAAACAGTCGGGCAACTGTGAGCCTTCGATGGTACGGCGCGACGTGCCGAGCGCATCTTCAAGCGCAGCGTTGGCAAAAATCACGCCGCCGTCAGTGCGTACCACGGCAATCAGCGTCGCCAGCAGGTCAAAGGACTGAAAGCGTGGCGTGCTTGCGGCGGGCGCAGAGGCAAAGAATTTTGGAGTTTTCAAGCCCCCATTTTGACCGCAAAGCCGGGTTGGCTGAAACCGGGGGGGGTTGGGCATGGCGCGCTGATAGCGCCCACGGGCATCAGTTGCTTGAAGGAATGCGCGACAGCTCGCGTTTGAGGCCGGCGATATCGCTCTGGTTGCGGGCAATGCTCTCCTTGAGCTCGGCCACTCGTTCAAGGTAACGCTGGTAGTTACGGCTTTCTATTCCCTGCTTTTCGGGCTCGCCGTTGTTGAACTCTTTTTGCTGTTCTGCCAGTTTTGCTTCGGCTTTTTTGAGTTCTGACTCGAGAATGCTGCGCGAATCGCTCTCTCGTGCTTTTTGCTCGGCACTGCCCTCAGTACGGGGCATGGAGGTGGGATTGGTGCCAGCGACGCGTGCCGGGGCTTTGGCCACAGGCGCGTTCTGCATGACAGTCACATGGCCGCCCTGCATGGCTTTACATCCACGGGTCTGAGCTTCTTTTGCATTGTTGATGTATTCGACAGGCGCTCCTGCAGCACCGCCACAACGGAAAACCTGCGCCATGGCAGGCACTGAAACGCTGGCCAGCAAGGCCAAAGCCAGAAAACATCGGGAAAACAACACGGCTTGGTTCATATATTCACCCCTTAGACCGAACACTAGGGACGGTCTATCAGTATGCTGCAAAGCCCCAAAAACTCAAAACGCGGGGGATAACCACTCGCCTCACAATGAAAAAAGGACGGCCTGGGCCGTCCTTTTTTTACAACACGATGCAGGCAAAGCCGCATCGCGGATTTACGGGCTGATTACAGCGAGTAGTACATATCGAATTCAGCAGGGTGGGTGGCCATGCGCATGCGCGTGACTTCCTGCATCTTGAGGTCGATGTAAGCGTCGATGTACGAATCGGTGAACACGCCGCCCTTGGTCAGGAAGGCGCGGTCTGCGTCGAGGCAGTCCAGCGCCTGGTCCAGGCTGTGGCAGACGGTCGGGATCAACGCGTCTTCTTCGGGTGGCAGATGGTACAGGTCCTTGCTGGCGGCTTCGCCAGGATGGATCTTGTTCTCAACGCCGTCAAGGCCTGCCATCAGCAGGGCCGAGAAGCCGAGGTAAGGGTTCATCAGTGGATCAGGGAAGCGTGCCTCGACGCGGCGGCCCTTGGGGTTCGCCACAAACGGGATACGGATCGAAGCAGAGCGGTTCTTGGCAGAGTAAGCCAGCTTGACCGGTGCCTCAAAACCAGGAACTAGGCGCTTGTAGCTGTTGGTGCCGGGGTTTGTGATGGCGTTCAGGGCGCGTGCGTGCTTGATGATGCCGCCGATGTAGTACAGGGCGAAATCGGACAGGCCTGCGTAACCGTCGCCGGCAAACAGGTTCTTGCCGTCTTTCCAGACCGACTGGTGAACGTGCATGCCGGAACCGTTGTCGCCAACGATGGGTTTTGGCATGAAGGTCGCGGTCTTGCCGTATGCGTGGGCCACATTGTGGATCACGTACTTTTGCAGCTGGACCCAGTCAGCGCGCTGGATCAGCGTGCTGAACTTGGTGCCGAGTTCCATCTGGCCGGCGTTGGCGACTTCGTGGTGATGCACTTCGACAGGAATGCCGAGGGCTTCGAGCACCAGGCACATCTCGGAGCGCATGTCCTGGAAGCTGTCAACCGGTGGCACAGGGAAATAACCACCCTTGACAGCTGGACGGTGTCCGCTGTTGCCGTGCTCGTATTCCTTGCCGGTGTTCCAGGCGGCTTCTTCGGAGCCGATCTTGACGAAGCAACCCGACATGTCGGTTTGCCAGCGAACGCTGTCGAACACGAAGAATTCTGGCTCTGGACCGAAGTAGGCGGTGTCGCCCAGGCCGGATGCCTTCATGTAGGCTTCAGCGCGCTTGGCCAGCGAACGCGGATCGCGCTCATAGGCTTTGCCGTCGGCCGGGTCGATGACGTCGCAGGTCAGGATCAGCGTTGTTTCTTCAAAAAACGGGTCAATGTTGGCGGTGTTGGGGTCGGGCATGAGCTGCATGTCCGAGGCTTCAATGCCCTTCCAGCCGGCGATGGACGAGCCGTCGAACGCGTGGCCGGAAACGAATTTATCTTCATCGAAATGGGAAACGGGCACGCTGACGTGCTGCTCTTTGCCCCGTGTGTCGGTAAAACGGAAGTCAACAAACTTGACTTCGTTTTCCTTGACCATTTTTATGACGTCTGCGACGGTCTTTGCCATCAAATTCTCCTGTGCGGGATGGTTGTAAAAAATCTTGTCAGAACCGATGAATGCACTTTTTGTGCCACAGCCGGTGCATTCCCTGCTGTTTCGTGCGACACCGATTGTGCCGTCAAATCTACGGGGATCAGGGCGCAGGCCGCATGAAACAGTGATCAGGCTACGAAATGGGGATCAACCATAACGCACTTATTTGGTGCATACCGAGGTATCACGAATTTGGTGCGCTTTGTCAACGCACCAATTCGGGGCCAATTTTGAAGTCGAATTTCCGGACGCCGGAAAGCAGCTCGGGATAAGCTGCATCGACCGAAGCTGGCAAGCCCTTGACGCCCAATTCAATGTGGCGGCCATAGGTCGGATGGTCAACGCTGGGAAGGCTGAACACCTTGACACCCGGATGCGCGGCTTCGATGTCCTGCATCAGCGGCGTCAGTGTCGCCTCCATCGAGCCAAACACAATGACTGATTTTTCTGCATAGGCGGCGCTCTGGTGAAGGTGTTTGTACTGCTCGCCCAGCACGGCCTCCATCATGGGCCAGGCCATCACCGGAAAGCCCGGAACGAAGTGAACGGCCCCCGCACCGGCCCTGCAGGTGAAGCCGGGAATCTTGTTGTACGGATTGGTGATGATCTCCGCGCCGACAGGGAACACGCCCATGTTGAGGCGGTGGATGTTGTCATGCCGGTCCGGGTCAAAAGGCACGCCCTGCTCTGTGGCCGTGTCCTTCATGCGTTCGGTGATGAGCAGCTTCGCCTCGGGGTGCAATTCAAGTTCAACGCCCAGCGCCTTCGCAGCACACTGGCGCGTGTGGTCATCAGGTGTGGCGCCTATACCGCCGCATGAGAACACCACATCACCGGACTTGCGCGCGCCCTCAAAGGCCCGCGCCAGCGTGGCGGTGATGCGGTCCGGGTCGTCGCCCACATAGTCCGCAAACGACAGCTGCAGGCCACGTGCGCCCAGCAGCTCTATGAATTTGGGCAGGTGCTTGTCAGCGCGTTTGCCGGAGAGGATTTCATCGCCAATGATGACGATGCCAAAGGATGTGGTCATGCGCATATAAAAATCGGACGAAAAGGTTCAGGGAGAAAGTTCAGCTTTGCCCAGATCAGCGCCCAGCGTGCCAAAGCTGGGGGCGGGCCCAGGCAGGGCCTCGGGTGCGAGTTCGCTGGCAATCGATGCAACAGCCTCTTGCGCCAGCGGATTCGGCGCGAGTGCGTTATTTTTCTTTCTGAGCTGCTCCAGCGCAGACAGCGTGTAGTGCGCAAACCAGAGCGATGAAAAAGCAAATACCAGCGTGTATATCCAGATGGCGGCGGGCACAAGGATGGGCGCCATTGCCACAAACATTGCGCCGGATGCCCACAGCACGCTGGGCGCGGCGCCAAGGTAACCGCTGATGATGCCTATGCCCAGCAGCTGCACGCGGTGCTCCTTGAATATCTGCCGGCGTTCCTCGCTGCTGGCGTGGTCCACCATGGCGTCGTAAGACATCACGCGGTAGGTCAGCCAGCCCCAGATCAGGGGCGGCAGGATGAGGATCAGCGGCGGCACCAGCCAGAGCGGGATCGACAGGATGAGCGCAATCACCGCGAGCACGGTAGAGCCGAGCGACCAGAACAGGCTGGCCACCATGGAGCCGCCCTTTTTGCGTTCAAGCTGCGGAAAGCGCCTTTCTGCTACCAGAGCCACCATCGACGGCGTCATGAACAGCGCGACGAACAGCAGCGAGATGATGACGATCACCGGTATCGCCATGAAAAGAAGCAGTACAGGCGCGAGCACCACACGCAGATTGGACAGGCCCAGGCCTTCAATCCAGCGCACCATGGAACTCACGAGCTCATAGCTGTCGAGGTTGTTGCGTATGGCGGCGACCGTACTTTCCCAGAAGAAGTAGCCCAGACCCAGGGACAGCGCTGCCATGATGACCAGCGGAAGTATCGACAAGGCAATGACGCGCGGATGCAGGCAATACATCGCAGCGCGCCAGAAAGAGTCGAGGAGTTTGCCCATAGGCAGAGGATAACGCGGTCAGGCTTTACCGAAAAGACGCTTCAATCCCACCCACTGCTGCGACCAGAAACCGCGACCGTAATCACGGTTGGCTTCGACCTGGTCACGAATGCCCGTCGGGTCGTAGCGCTCCTGGAAATTGGCGGTGCCGAAAAGCACATCCCACCACGGCAGCAGAACACCAAAGTTGTGTCCGCCCAAAACAGTTTGCTCGTTCTTCAGGCTCTCATGACCGATGCCTATGCTGTGGTGCACCCGGTGAAAGCGGGGACTCACCCACAGGTATTCGCCGATGCGGCCGAACGACAAACGCAGGTTGGCGTGCTGGAAGCTTTCACTCAGCTGCGTGAACGCCACCAGCGCCACAAACTGCCCCGGCGCCACGCCTATGAGTTGCGCGACCAGCACAATTATCACGTCGTTGATCACGTCATCAATGAGGTGGTTGCGGTTGTCGCTCCACATCGTCATCTGCCGCTGCGCATGGTGCAGTGAGTGCAGGCGCCACCACCATTCCAGGTGGTGCTGACCGCGATGCGTCCAGTAGGCGACAAAGTCAAACACCACCAGGTAGATCAGAAAACTCACCACCGCGCTGTCGGTCACGCCGGGCAAAAGCTGGTCAAGGTGAAAGGTGCCGTAACCCGCCGCACGCAGCGTGCCGAACAACTCGTCAAACCATGGGTCAAGTGTGAAAAACAGGACGATGCGGAACACGCCCAGACGGTGGATCAGCGTGTAGAGAATGTCCGTACGAATGGTGGCGCGGTCAGTTACCGCCTCTACCGGCCGCCAACGCTGCAGCGGCCCGATGATGGCCAGCAAAATGATGATCTGCAGCACGCCGACCAGCAGCCAGGCAGTGGCTTCGTAGCCATCCTCAAGAAAGTTGGCCATGCCCAGGGAAAACAGCAGCGGTTGCAACACGGTGTTGAACAACCACTCCTGCACATTGGCGAAAAGATCGGTGAACCAGCCCATGGGTTCTATTTTGCAGGCGGTGTGTCTGGCGCGCCCATGCGGCTGTCAATCCAGGCCTTGTACTGGGGGTGTTCGCGCAGTGTTTTAAAACAGAACCCGCGCGTCTGAAGGCCTGTGATGAGCGGCTCAAAAACCGCAGGCGCCCAGGCGTCCTTGCGTGACCAGATGCCAAGGTGCGCCAGCAGGATGTCGCCAGGCTTGATGCTCTGCAAGGCTTTTTTCAGCAAGGCGTCGTTAGGAAATTTCTCGCTCGGCAATTCGTCACCCAGAAAGCCCGCAGGTGACCAGCCCACATGTTCATAGCCGCATGACTTTGCGGCAGCCAGCAGCGCAGGTGAGGTCTTGCCACCCGGCGCACGGAACAGTGGCAGCGGTTTTTTGCCGGTGATGTCCTGCAGGCGGGTACTGGATTTGGCGATCTCTTCGCAATACTGCTTTGCCGTCCAGGTGAAATCCTTGCCCTCTTGCGAGCCTGCGGAGGGCCGCATTTTGAAGCTGACTGGATTGCCAGCCACATCGCCACGCCAGTAGGTGTGGTCGAAGGTGTGCGAAGCAAATTCATGACCCTCGGCCGCACGCGCTTTCCACCACGGCGCCCAGTCCTTGCCCAGGCTGCCGTCGCCGGTCTTCGTGCGCTCATTGGCCGCAAAAAAAGTGACCTTGACCTGGTGCTTGATCAGGATGTCAGCCATCAGGGGCGCGACCTCCATATGGCCTGTGTCAAGCGTCAGGTAAACCGGTTTGCAAGCCGGTTGAGCCTTGGCTATACCGGCCGAAAATGCGCAGCCTGCCGCCAGCGCGAAGGTGGCGAGCCGCATGGCGCTTCTAGCGTGGGGAGTGGTCCAGCGTCCAGACACCGTGGGGGCTCTTTCCGACATTGACCTGGCGGACGATCTTGCGCGTGGCGACATCGATGATGGTGAGCTTGCGGGCCCAGCGCGAGGTGACCATGATCTGCTTGCCGTCGCGGCTCACATCCATGCAGTCCGGGCCGCCCGGTGCGGGGTAGTTGTCGACCACTTCCAGCGTCTGCAGGTCTATCCTGCTGATGCTGTTGGCCACGCGGTTGCTCACCAGCACATGGCGCTGGTCGCCAAAGGCGCGGAAGGCATGGGCGCCTGCCCCTGTCTTGATGACCTTGTGGCGTGATGGCGTCTTGCCGCTCACGTCATACACCTCGACCGCATCGCCGCCGGTCAGGCCAACCAGCATGAATTTGTCGTCTGCCGTGCCGTAAACGTCTGCCGGTATCGAACCCGTTTTGGTACGCCACTTGACCGTTTGTGTGGCCAGGTCAAGCGCGATGAGTTCGTCGCTGTCCTGCATGGTCGAATAAATCGTCGTGCTTTTGCTGTCTATCCACAGGTGGCTGGGCGTCTTGCCGGTGGGCACACGCTTGACGAGCGTGATGTCCTTGCCGTCCCATTTGTAGATGTCGATGTGGTTCAGGCGGTTGGCCGCCGTCACAAACCACTTCATGTCGGGCGAAAAGCGCAGCTGGTAGGGGTCGATGATGCCGCGTATGGTGCGCTGCACTTCTGCGGTTTTGGGGTCGATGAAGGTCAGCGAATCAGACAGCGCATTGGCGACGATGACTGATTTTTCGTCGGGTGTCAGGTAAAGGTGGTGCGGCTGCTTGCCGGTGGGGATGCGTTTGGTCTCGGCCCAGGTCACGGGGTTGATGACGCTGACGTTGTCGTCCAGCGAATTGAGCACAAACACGGGGTTGGTCATGGGCACAGCAGCCTGGGCCGGTTTCGCCGAGATCGCCGCTGATGCTGCCGATGCGGGAGACGCCGCGGGTTTAGCGGGGGTTTGTGCAAGCGCCTGAACACAAAACATGCCGGTCAGGGCGAACGCTGCGGCCATCAGCCCAAAGGCCGGAAAACGGGGAGAAAAAGTCACAAAAACGGGCTTTCTGAGGTCAATCGGCTAGTGTACCGGGCCAGGCACGCCGAACTGGCTGAAACGCCCGTGCGAGTAAGGGCATCACTTACGATACGGGAATGAATCTACGGCTTGTTGACGATACGCAACTGGAGGTCAAACAGATTGCCGGCCCGGCCACGCTGGCGCCGCTGGTTTTTCTGCATGAGGGCCTGGGCTCGGTCAGCCTGTGGACGCAGCGTGGCCTGGACTGGCCAGCCGCCGTATGCGCGGCCACCGGCCGGGCCGGCATCGTGTACTCACGGCGCGGTTACGGTCAGTCGGCGCCGGTGCCAGCGGTTCGCAATTACCTGAAACCCGACTACATGCATGTTGAGGCGTGGAAGGTGCTGCCCGCACTGCTGGGCGAGATGGGCGTGGCCAAACCCGTGCTGCTGGGCCATTCGGATGGCGCGACCATCGCCCTGCTGCACGCCAGCCGATTCCCGGTGACGGCCTGCATCGCCATGGCGCCGCATGTGATCGTGGAGGACATCTCGGTCACCGCCATCGCCGGCACAAAAACCATGTTCGAGTCGGGCGGCCTGCGTGAACCGCTGGCGAAGCACCATGCCGATGTCGATGGCGCTTTCTGGCAATGGAACGATGTCTGGCTGTCGGAAGGCTTTCGCAGCTTTGACTGTCGCGCCGAATGCAAAACCATCACCGCCCCGCTGCTGCTGGTGCAGGGCCTGGATGACGAATACGGCACCCTGATGCAACTCGATGAAATCGCGAAGGCGGCGCCACATGCACAGCAGCTCAGGCTGGCCGATTGCGGCCATTCACCGCAGCGCGACCAGCCGCAACAGGTGATGGAAGCGGTCGCCGGTTTCCTTGCCGGGTTGCCCTAGGCCTTTTTGCCCGCAATATCCAGCAGATCCTGCGCCGTCAGCCAGCGCCAGCCGCCGGGCTTGAGGTCTTCAGGCAACTGCAGCTCACCAATACGCGAGCGATGCAGGCCGCCAACCTCTTCAACCCGGTTACCAACCGCCGCAATCATGCGTTTGACCTGGTGGTATTTGCCTTCGGTAAGCGTCAGGCTCAGGGTGTTTTCGCCGGTTTTTTCACAGGCAGCGGCCTTGACGGGTTTGGGGTCGTCGTCCAGCACCACGCCAGACAGCAGCTTTTGCACCTGTTTGTCGTCCACCGGATGTTTGGCGCACACCTGGTACACCTTGGGCACATGGTGCTTGGGTGAGCTCATGCGGTGGATGAACTTGCCGTCGTCCGACAGCAGCAGCAGGCCCGTCGTGTCCTGGTCCAGCCGCCCGACCGCCTGCACGCCAGCCGCCGCTCCGCCGCCGCGCTGGCGTATGGGCGCGGGCAGCAGGGTGTAGATGCTGGGATAGGTACTTGGCTTTTGCGAGCATTCGTAACCCGCGGGCTTGTGCAACATCAGATAGGCCTTCTCGTGGTATTCCCACGGGGTGCCCTGCACGAAAAACTGCAAGCCAGTGACTTCCAGTTCTTCTGCCGGATCGGCTGTCGTTTTGCCATCAACGGCCACGTGGCCTTGCTGGACCAGCCCCGCGCAGACACGCCGCGTGCCGAAGCCCTGTGAAAAGAGAATGTCCTGAAGTTGCATCGTTGCCATGCAGGTATTGTCGCCCGTCGCCAGGGCTCTCTGGCAGCCCCGGTATCGAACTGCTATTGAATCCGTAGCAGCCCAAAAAAGAGGCAGATTGCCCGGTCACCGGCAGCTGTCAGTTCCACCCTCTAAGGTCTACGTTGCATTACGAACCACCAGGACAGGAACAGGGGCCAGCCTGACGATCTGCTCGGCACCACTACCCAGCAGAACTCGACCGATGCCGCGTCTGCCGTGAGAGCCAACCACCACCAGATCGGCCTTCCAGGCTTTGGCTGCCTCGGCAACTGACTCCCCCAGCCTCTTCCCCGCCTCCTCCAAAAGCTCCTGGCTGGCTTCGGCGCCGGCCGACTTTGCAATCGCCATGGCATCCGTCAGAACTCTGGCACCGCCCTCCCGCATCATGCCCACGACATCTGCCGAGTAGGTGCCGTAGGGGTCGATTCCGCCAAGATAGGCCATTTCATTGACCGTGTTCACCAGTCGCACAATCGCACCCGTCTCGCGCGCCATCTGCAGGCCGGTGACCAGGGCCTTGTTGGAGGTTTCGCTGCCGTCCACCGGGATAAGGATACGTTTGAACATGATGGGTTATCACTGAAGTTGAACGAAACATCATGTTGACGAGATTGAGCGGCAGGATGTTGAGCTGGATCAAAAACAAATCCTGGACCCACGTCCGGTACCAGAATCAGGCCCCCCGTATCTGGCGAGGGGATGTGCATTCCTTGCGCAGGATCAATGTCATGCAGCCCCAGGATGGCCATCATGGGGGGTGTCTCACTCCATGGAAGGGCACCTCATGTATCGCCGAACAATCGTTGTCTCTGCAGCATTCGCCACATGTGCGCTGTGTTACGCGGCCCCCGATGCCCGGGTGCAAGCGACTGAAACAGCCGTGGCACCGGCCGCGAAGGCGAGCGCGCCCCGCAATGTGGGCGCGCGCTCCAGGGCTGTCGCCCGGAAAGCAGCTCAGGAGGCGGCGGACGCTGCCCGTGCGGCATCGGATCTGGTCAAACTCACACGGGTACTGGCAGAAGCGGCCGCCCATGACGTGTCACAACAGGCGGCGGCAGATATCAGGGAACAAGCGCTGAAAGCAGAAAAGGCATCCGCACACGCGCTCGAGAAAGCCGGACAGGCTGCCGCCGTTGCCACAGACGACATGAAAAAACTCGCCGCAAAGGCGGCCAGGGCAGTCAGGCGGGCGGCAACAGCAGTGCATGCAGCGTCGGGGCGCGCCGAGCAGGCGCTGCACAAGGCGGGGCAGTCCAACCAGAGACAAACCCAAAAAGCCATGAATGCAACGCAAGAGGCCCTCAGAAGTGCGGAAAAAGCCGCACAGCAGGCTGCCGAGACGAGCAAACAGGCGGCGGACAAGGGCAACGATTCCGGCGCGCAAAAATAGCGTGGTGATACTTCCCGCGATGGCGCAAGAAAAGATTCGGGCCTGGCCTGCGGGCCCAGCGCCACGTTTCAACTTGTCCCTCCAATGGTTGGCCCCCGTTGCCGTGATGGCTGCCAGCAAGGACATCTCCGTTGATGTGGATGAAGAAGGGATGTTGCGCCCGCCCATACCCTTGCCCGCAGCTGGTCGCCACGCAGTGATGGCCCAGCTAAATACCCGAAAGGATCCCAGCCATGTCGGACCGCACACTCATTGTTTGTTATTCCAATACCGGCACCTCGCGCCGCGTCGCTGATCTGCTTGCCAGCAAGTTCCAGTGGCAGAGTGGGGAGGTCAGCGAAACGCGCTCGCGTGCGGGTGGCGCCGGTTTGTTGCGCTGCATTACCGATTCGCTCTTCAGGCGCCATCCTGCGATCCGGTATGAGGGTCCTGCACCCCAGGCTTTTGACATCGTCGTGCTGATTGCACCCATCTGGCTCTACCGCCTTGCCGGCCCCATGCGGACTTTTGTGCACGATCATGCCGCAGGGCTGAGGCGCGTGGCCGTAATTTCTGTCATGGGTGGGCGAGGTGCCACCAACGCATTTGCTGAAATCGACCAGCTTCTCGGCCGCCCGCCCGTCCTGTCCACGTCCTTCACGGCACACGAAGTGGACGACGGAAGCTATTCATCCGGCCTGGAGGTTTTCGGCCGGGCCGTCCGTGACAGCACGCAAAAGGATGAGTCAGTGCGGCCGGCAATGCTGTCACCCAGCGCCATCTGAGCGCCACCACTGGACCAGCTTCCCCACGCTCAATCCAGGGCGGCCGATTCGAGGTAGCCGGGGATGCGGCAGTTCCAGTGGAGTTCCCGCTCGATGCGCTGGCGCATGGCATCTGCCGCTGCCGGTTCGCCATGGGTGATGAAGGTCTGCTTCGGCTGCACCTTGAAGCCGCGCAGCCACTCAACGATTTCGGCTGCGTCGGCATGGGCAGACAGGTCTTCCAGCATCGCCACCTCGGCGCGCACCGGCACGTCCTGACCGTGGATGCGCACCGTGGGAGCACCCCCGCAGATAAGTGCGCCGCGCGTGCCGCCTGGCTGGAAGCCGGCAAACAGCAGGGTGTTGCGTTTGTCGGGCGCAAAAGCCTTGATGTGATGCACCACCCGCCCCCCGGTGGCCATGCCGCTGGCTGCAATGATGACCATGGGGCCGTGCTTGGCGTTGAGCAGCCGCGATTCCTCAGGCGAATCGACAATGTGGGCCGTGTGTTCCAGCGCCGCGCACTCGGCAGGCGTCAGCCGCAGGCCGGCCCGGTGCCGGAGGTACACATGCGTGGCATTGGCCGCCATGGGGCTGTTGAGATAGATGGGCAGCTTGCGCGGGATGACCCCCTGGTTCTTGAGCACCTGAATGCAATACAGCAGGCTCTGCGCGCGGCCCACTGCAAATGAGGGAATCACCACCACACCACCCCTGGCAGCGGTGCGGTTGATCACCTGGCCCAGCAACAGCAGCGGATCGGCATCCTTGTGCAGGCGGTCACCGTAGGTGGATTCCACCACGAGGTAATCAGCCCCTTCCATCTGCACGGGTGGCTGCAGCACGAGGTCATTGGGCCGGCCGATGTCGCCCGAAAAGAGGACGGACCGCCTGCCATTGTCCAGACGCACGAACGACGAGCCCACCATGTGACCCGAGGGGCTGAGGCCGGCGTTCAGCCCGGGCGCAGGATGCCAGGGCTTGTCGCAGGGCACGGGGTGCAACAGCCGCAGGCAACGCACGGCGTCCTCGCGCGTGTACAGGGGCAGCGCTGGCGCATGCTTCGAAAAACTGTGGCGGTTGGCGTACTCGGCCTCTTCTTCCTGCAGGTGTCCGGCGTCGGGCAGCAGGATGCGACACAGGTCAGCCGTGCCCTCTGTGCAGAAGATTTTGCCCTTGAAGCCCTGGCGCGCCAGCAGCGGCAGGTAACCGCTGTGGTCGATGTGCGCATGCGTGAGGATCACCGCCTTGATACTGGCAGGGTCCACGGGCAGGGGCGACCAGTTGCGCAGGCGCAGCGGCTTGTAGCCCTGAAACAGCCCGCAGTCGACGAGCACGGCGCTGTCGCCCTCGCGCACCATGTATTTCGAGCCGGTGACGGTGTCGGTGGCACCCAGGAATTGAATCTTCATGTCGCCAGCGTAGGCGCGGCCCAGCCCTCCATGTTTGATCTGGCGCAAGAACTCACCGGGTAGGCGCACAGCCGGTTGCACAGCGGGGGCCCGCAAACCTCCGGCAACGGGCTCAGGCGGCAGCGCCCAGCTCGCGCACAGCTTTGGCCAGGGCAGGCGCCATGTGAATGGCGTTGGACGGGTGACCCACCGTATCGCAGGTCAGCACCCGTGAGAACCCGCCTTCGAGCAGCCGGCGCTCCACCGCCACATCGAACAACGCATGCACACCGATGCATATCGGCGCCCCACGACCCGTTCTTGCCAGCAGGCCCGCGGCCGCCAGCATGGTTTCGCCGGTTGAAATAATGTCGTCGATCAGCACAGGCACGCGGCCCGGCCAGCGCTGGCGGCCGGCGATGCGCACGCTCACATCCCGGTCGCCGCGCCGCGTTTTGCGCAGGATGCTCCAGGGCGCATCGGCCAGCCGGGCAACCTCCGACACCCACTGCGCGCTTTCCCCGTCCGGCCCGATCACCCAGGGTGACGTTACATGCTTGCGCAGCCAGCTGGCCATCAGGGGCGCCGCCGGCACGACCACAGTGCGCAGGGTGTAGATCTCGGCCAGGCTGTGCACGCGGTGCAAATGCGGGTCGACGGTGACAAGGTAATCAAGCGACGCTGATAGCAGCCTTGCATAGCTGCGCGAGGTGATCGCTTCCCCGGGGTGAAAACGTTTGTCCTGCCGCATGTAGGCCAGGTAGGGTGCCACCAGGCCGACCTGCACAGCGCCCAGTTCGCGCGCGGCATCTGCCGCAAAAACAAGCGGCAGCGTTTTGGCGTCGGGCTGGTTCAGGCTGCCTGCAAGCACGACAGCGCAGCCCGCGACAGCGGCATCAATGCGCACGCCGGTTTCGCCATCGGGGTAGTGATGCAGCGCCAGCTCGCTCCACTTGCAGCGCAGGCTGCGCGCCAGCGCCGCCGCCAATGGTGCACCACCTGGCAGCGCGAGGACCAGCATGGGCGCGCGTTTCGGTTTCATCTGGCCTCTTCCATCACATGCACGGCTTCGGCCTGACCCGTGGCGTACTCGAGCGCATAGGCCAGCTCACCGGGCGATGCCGCATGCAGTGTGAAAAGCGGCTGGCCGCGGGCGACGACCGAGCCTAGCTGTACGTTCATGTAAATTCCGGCGCAGGCGGAGCTGGGCGCACCTGCGAGTTTGGCGATCCGGGCCAGGCGGCGGTTGTCGATGGCGATCACGCTTCCCGGGCGCCGCGACAGCACGGCCTGCTGGCACGGCGCTACAGGCGGTTCACGCATGCCGCCCTGCGCGAGGCAGATCTCCTGAAACTTTGTCCACGCGCGTCCATCCCTGAGCACGTTTGTCGCCAGCGCCATGCCGCCGCCATCCGGCGCTGCACCGCCAAATTCAAGAATCTGCGCGGCCAGGTTCAAAGAGCGCTCTGCCAGGTCGGCAGGCGCGCCGGCCTCGCCGCGCAGCACCGCCAGCACGTCGTGCGCTTCCAGCGCAGGGCCGATGCCGCGCCCTACGGGGGCCACACCGTCGGTTCTGGCCACACGCATCTGCAGGCCCATGGCATGGCCGACCTTTTCCAGCTGGCGCGCAAGCTGGTCAGCGGCGTGGGTGCTGCGCACCTTGGCCGTCAGGCCGACAGGCATGTCGATCAGCACATGCGTGGCGCCAGCGGCAACTTTCTTCGACAGGATGGAGGCGATGAGCTGGCCATGGCTGTCGAGGTCCAGCGGGCGCTCGACGCGGATCAGCATGTCATCTGCAGGGCTGAGCCGCACCGCCCCACCCCAGACGATGCAGCCCCCGGTGCGCTCAACCACCCGGCGTATCTGCGCCACGTCCAGGTCCACCGGTGCCAGCGTCTCCATGGTGTCGGCCGTGCCGGCTGGCGAGGTGATGGCGCGTGACGATGTCTTGGGCATGCGCAGCCCGCAGGCCGCGATGATGGGCACGATGACCATGGTAGTCCGGTTGCCCGGCAAACCGCCGACACAGTGCTTGTCCATCACCGGCCCGTCGCCCCAGGTCATGCGCTCGCCGACATTGACCATGGCGCGCGTCAGCGCAATGGTTTCATCCATGTCCAGGTGATCGCCGGCGCAGGCGGTGACGAAAGCGGCCAGCTGCAGCTCCGAATAGCGCCCCGCCGCCACGTCGCGAATCACGGCATCAATGGCTGCCTGGTCCAGCCGCTTGCCGTAGACCTTGGCACGCACGTGGCCCAGCGATTCAAGCGGCGACGGATGGTGCAGGGACACCTCCTCGCCCGGGTGCGCACCCAGAAGACGCCACGCGGCTTCGGACAGGCCCGCCTCGCTGGGCGAGAGGAAATCACTGCTGACCACATTGAGCGTGGCCACCAAAGTGCGGCCAGCCAGCCGCAGCTCCACCCGGGACTGCGCTTCAAAGCCCTCCGAGCGGCAAACCGGGCAATCACGGTGCATGTACAGCACCGGCTCCTGGTAGGTGTCTATGCCCATCCTGCGCAGGCGCAGACGGTTGGCGGGCGGCGTGTGTTGGGAGTCTTGCATGGCGGCCTTTCAGGCCACTGTAGACCCCGGCGGGCCAGCCCGGTTTGACGCAACGCAAACAGCGCCTGAATGCCTGGGCGGACAGGCAGGGCTCCAGCGCCGGATGCTGAATGGAAGTTTTTTTGCTATCTATTTAATAGCTGCTCACGCCCGTATTTAAAGGGCTCAAGACCTATTTGATGCCTGAAATCAGCCTTTTTTGGCCATTCAAAGGGGTTTTGACGGCGTTTGGGGCGTCACCCAAGGGCAGGATTTCTAATTTTTAACGTACACGTTAAATTTTTAATGTTTACGTTAAAACTTGCCCTCATTCAGCTTTATTCAGCTTGCAGCATCTTCGCAATCGCCTGTAGCCCAGCCAGCGCCCCCATGGGCAAACCCACGTCAAGGCTGGACGGCACAGCCGCCTCACGCAGGTTGATGCGCACCAGCCGCCCACCGTACTGGTGGACGACGCGCTGGCTGAAATGACGTACCGACGGGATCGCAGTGCCAGCCCCCAGCTCAATCACCACGGGGCGGCTGACCCTGGCCAGCCAGGCGTTTTGCTGCGCCTGCTGCTTTGCCGCGCGCTGCTCCAGCCAGCCCCAGTCGTTGAACATCAGGACGTTGGGACGCGCAAGGCCGCCACAGGCGGGGCAACGCGGCGGCTCATTGATCAACAGGCAGTTGACTTCATCCACCTCAGGCTCAAAAGCATCGGCCGGCCAGATGCCGCCGGAAGCAGCAGCGCAGTCCATGCATTGCAGGTGGTGCAGCGAGCCGTGGCATTCATGGATGGAGGCGGCATCAAAGCCCGCCTTCTGAAACTGGCCATCGACATTGCTGGTAAAGACGCTGCAACCCATCGCCGCAGACTTACCCCACCTCTTGAGGAAAGCAAAACCGGCATGCGGCTGCGTGTCTCGGTAGAGCTTGAGACGGTGGCCGTAAAAGCCCCAGGCCAGCAATGGGCTGACCTCAAAACTTTGTGGCGAGGCGATCTCGTGAAAGTCGATCTTCGCCTGTGCCAGCGCCGGGTAAGCCTGCCAGAACCCATCCTTGCCGCGAAAGTCCGGCAGGCCGGAATCCACGCCCATGCCCGCACCCGCTGCAAAGGCCAGGCCGTCAGCCTGCTCAATGAGTTGGGCAGCCTGTTCGATCAGGGCCTCGTGCTGCATCAGCTCTCGCCGTTGTCCTGCGGTGATGGGGCCTCGCCACTGCGGTTAACCATGGCCGGCACCGCGTCGTTGACATGCAGCGTGAACACATCGGGCCGGTTGTAGTGGCCGGCAAAGTCATTGAGTATTTTGGACACCATGACGTCATTCAAATCAACGTCGGCATACACAATGCCCTCGCCGTCCAGCGGCTGGCTCAGCACCTGGCCGCTGGGGCCAATGATGGAGGCGTAGCCCACATTCCTGAGTTTTTCGAGTGCGGCGCGGGCATCGCCTTCCAGCTGGAAATCATCAAGTGCCGCATCGTTGACCACACCCGTGGCATTGATCACAAAGCAGCCCATGCTGTAGGCGAGCCCGCGGCTGATGGCGAGGATGACATCCGAGAGTTTGACGGCAGGCGACACAAAGGCCGGCCATGAAGCCACATGCGCCACCGGGTACATGGCCATGAGTGCGCTGGCAGCCAGCGGGTTGGCGTTTTCGCCGCAGATCAGGCCGCTGACCATGCCGAATGGCGCTTCGTAAGCCTTGAGGGTGTCACCCCAGCCCCCGGTGTGCACGATGCGCTCGGCCAGCGTCGGCATCAGCTTCTGGTGCTTTCCGAGGATGTTGCCGTCGGGGCCCATGAAGAGCTGTGTGTTGAACATGGTGCCGGTGGTCCCCGCGCGCTTTTCACACAGGCCGATGACGGCGGTGACGCCTGCATCGCGGCAGGCTTCGCCAAGCTTGTCGGTCTGCTCGCCCGGGATGACCACCGAGTTCTGGAACAGCCTTTGCGAGAGCCCCAGGCTGATCCTGCCGGTGCCGGGCTGCACGGTAAACCACGAGGGGTGGGCAGGAATGAACCCTTCAGGAAAGCCAACCAGCTGTGCCCCGGCCTTGCCGGCTTCGCGAATCAGGTCGCAGGCTTTGTCGACGGTCGCATCGCGGTCAAGGTGTACCGACGAGGCCTGTACCGCCGCCAGCCTGATTTTTTTCAACGCATCGCCCATGCCATTCAACCCTCATCGTTGTCATCTCAAATTGAAGGGCCAATATAGATGATCGCGATAGCCAAAGTCAGGATCCCAGAAACTCACCTACGGGTTTCAGGTCTTCAACGCGGTCGCAAACGGCCTTGACGATCATCAGGATGGGAATGCCGAGCAGCAGACCCCACACACCCCAGAGCCAGCCCCAGGCCAGCAGCCCGGCAAACACCGCCACCGGGTTCATGCGGCTCGCGCGGCTGGTCAGCCACGGCGTGATGAGGTTGCCGACGATGGTGTGGATGATGAGCGAGGCGCTGCCGACTGCAAGCGCCATGTTCAGTGAGCCGAATTGCAGGAAGCCCACCAATGCAGATGCCGCCGCCGTGGCGATGGAGCCTACATAGGGAATCAGGTTCAGCACGGCCGCCACGATGCCCCAGACGGCAGCATTTTCAAGACCTATGAAAGCCAGCGCCACGCCCGTCAATACGCCCACAAGCGCACTTGTCAGCAGTTGAACCTGCAGGTAACGCTGGATCTGCCCGGTGATTTCATCAAGCGCCTGCAGCGTGATCTTCTTGGTACTGAGGCTGGGGCCGGCCAGCTTGACCAGCTTGCGCCTGAACGTATCACCCGCCACCATCAGAAAATACGCCAGAAAAACCACTGCGGTTGACTGGCCGACCAGGGCGATCAGGCCTATGGTGCCGGTCCAGAGGTAATCCTTGATGTTGAAGCGCGCCGGCTCTATCACCACGCGCATGGCACCGCGCGAGGTGGTGATGGGCCCGCCCTGCGTCGCCTGCTCTATCTGGGTTGCCGCCTTCTGCACGGTGTCCAGCGCGCTCTGATTGGCGCGCCTGCCCTTGAGGGCGTCGGTGAATTTTTGTGCGGCAGCCGGCATCGAGTCGATCAGCTGCGCCGCTTCGTCACTGAGGGAATACGCCGTGGTGCCCAGGCCACCCAGAATGGCCAGCAGCAACACGCCTGCGCCGACAGAGCGCGGCACGCCCTTGGTCTCTGCCCAGTTCACGATGGGCGACAGGGCATAGCTCGCCAGCAGGCCGAGCATGAAAGGAATGAACACCGCTTTGGCCCAATACAGCACATAAAGGCTGGCAAAACACGCCAGCAAGGCCATCGACAGGTTGCGCACGCTGACCGGCATGTGTATCTGTATGGGTTCACGGACACGGGCCGTTCGCGCTTCGCGACCGGCGGCATCATCAGGTGGCACGGAATCACCGACCAGGGGCTGCTCCGGATGACCATCGTTGATAGGTACAAGCCCATCGGAATGGGCGGAAGTCTGCGTAGCGGCTGGCGTCCCTGGGGGGGTGTCTGTTGTCATCAGATTCTCTTTCTGGACGCCAATGGATGTGGGCGGCTTGGGTGTCAGGCTTCGATTGAGTAGCGGAATTTGCGCAGTGGCAGGCCGAGGTAATACTTCCTGAAGTATTCAAACCTGGCGGCGGCAGAAAAACTGTAGGACGGCTCCGCCGGCACATACCAGCTGTTTAGCCCGGTTCTCAGGAGCAGGCTGTAGTTGTTGGCGAGCATGAGCTTGTGTTTGTTCAGGTGCGTGACGTGATCTTCAATCAGCACCAGCTTCGGTTTCCACCTTGCAAAACTGAAGCCCGACAGCGCCACCAGTTCATGGCCCTCAATGTCGATGGACAGCAGATCAAAGCCGGGCTGCACGCCGCGGGTTTCAAGAATATGGTCAAGTGTTTGACACTGCACACCAACTGTGGAACGCACCACCGCGCCCAGTGCGATGGGCCGGTCTTCAAGAGTGGAATGCGGACCGGCACGATTGAGCTGCAACTGCTTGCCGGCGTTCTCCGGGCTGGAGCAGGCCATCTCGACAACCGTGCCGGTACGCGTCTTGCGCAGCAAATCGCAGCAGTCTGGGTCAGGCTCGACCAGCAGGCCTGTCCACCCGAGCGCTTCGAGATGCTGTGACTGCGAATCAAGCACCGGGTCGTTGGCGCCGACGTCCACATAAAAGCCCTTACGCCCGCCAAAGAAGGCCTGCACCAGCGCCTTCTCAACTGCCGGCTCGTTGCTGAATTGCCGGATTTGGCGTGCGGTGAAGTCTGCTCTGCTGTTCATGTGGCCTGTTTTGCAGTGTTCGGGGGAAGCGCTGATTATCGGGGTTGGAGCGGTGGGTGCTCTTCATCATCCCTGCGGTGAGACGAGGCCTGGAGTTTGTTGTCGTGTTGTGCCCTTCACGACCAGGCCGGGGGTAGCCCGGCGGCTAGTCACTTTTCTTTGCTTCGCCAAAGAAAAAGTAACCAAAAGAAAGGCGACCCGCCGTCTGGGTCCCTGCGCTTCGCTACGGGCAACCTGTGGTGCTCGATTACGTCGGCGGGAAAAACAACTCGCTGCGCTCAAACAAGTTTTTCCCCTTTATGCCGTCTCCATCTCCGCTCCTCGGCCCAGCCTCAACGGGGTGGGGAGTGAATCCGGGTTCGGGTACGAGCCTCAAGCGCAAAGCGCTTGAGGCGAGTCTTCGGACTCGGAATTTTTCTTCCTCCCCCAACCCTTGGAGAGGAGCCGAGAAGCGCAGGGCCAGACGGATCAGGGCTGAAACTTGTCTGAGCCGCAGGCGAGTTGTTTCAGCCCCCGGCTGGACTGAGCATCGCAGGGTGCCCCGCAGGGGACGACGAACAGGGTCGCCTTCTCTTTGCTTACTTTCTCTTGGCGAAGCAAGAGAAAGTGAGTCGCCCGCCGGGGCGAGACCCGGCTTGGTCGTGAAGGGCACAACGCTCGTCCCAGCCAGCCTGGCACAAGGCACTAGCTGGCAATCGCCTCCCGCACCGCACTAAGCTGCCGCCGAGAAACAGCCAGCAGTTCATCAATGCCATTAAGCCGCACAGCCCATCCCTCACCTTCTTCAGGATCGAAATGCTTTTCAAGCGCGCGTACTGCACGGCGCGCGATGAGGGCGTTGCGATGAATACGCATGAACTGCCTGGCGTATTTTTCTTCAAGCTCGCTCAGCGAACCGTCGAGAATGTAGCTGCGCGTAGTGGTGCGTACGGTGATGTATTTCAGCTCGGCCTTGAGGTAAAGCACCTCGGCCAGCGGCACACGTTCGGTACGTCCCCTGTCCTGGATGACCAGGGTTTCTTCAGGCTGGTCGTTCTGCGGTGCACGTGCGGACTGCCGCGCACGCTCCACCTTCAATAGCGCCTGCTGCAGGCGCTCCAGCCGCACCGGCTTGGTCAGGTAATCAACGGCTTCAAGCTCAAAGGCCTGCACTGCGTGCTCGGCATGCGCGGTGACAAACACCACGGCAGGCGGCTGGGGGAGTGCTGCAATATTGTGGGCCAGCATCAGGCCATCAGCGCCCGGCATATGGATGTCCAGCAGCACGACATCAAAGGTTTCGCGTTGCAGTGCCGTCATGGCCTGCACCGCATTGGCCGCTTCGGCATGCACGTCTGCAGTCGGCTGCGTACAGTCGCCCAGCAGGGTGCGCAAGCGGGCACGTGCCAGGCTTTCATCATCGACGACCAGTACCCTCAGCTTCATGCCGGTATCTCCATGCGGACCTGGAAGACGCCATCCCTGAAGACGGTCTGGAAACGCGCCTGCACATCATGCAACAGCAGCAGCCGGTCGCGCACATTGGCCAGCGCCAGGCCATGGCCGCGCTCACCCACACCCGAGGGTGAAGAGTTGGTGACCTTGATGACCACCATACCAGCGCGGCGCACCGTCGATATCTTGACCTGCGCGCCCGTGGCGCTGGGCTCGACGCCGTGGCGAATCGCGTTCTCTACCAGCGGCTGCAGCAGCAGCGGCGGCAGCCGGGCCTCACTGGCCAGGGGGTCCAGGCTCCACTCGACCTTCAGCCGCTCACCGAAACGTATTTCCTCAATCGCCAGGTAGCGCCTGGCCAGCGTGATCTCCTGGTCCAGCGTGACCGATTCGGCAGGGTCGGCCAGGGCGCTGCGAAACAGCTCACTCAGGTCTTCAAGCACGGCCTCGGCCTTGAGCGGCTCGGCACGCACTAGCGCAATGGCACTGTTGAGGGTGTTGAACAGAAAGTGCGGGCGGATGCGTGATTGCAGCTCGGCCAGCCTGGCCGTGGTTTCTGCCGGCATGCGCGCCCGGGCACGCCAGAACAGGCCTGCCATCAACACCGCCGACATCAATGCGCCGGAAGCTGCACTGGCCCACCAAAGCGCCGGCTGCAGCAGGCCCATCCAGTAGAGCAGCCCGCAACCGTAAAGCCCGGCAAGACTGCCAAGCGCCATGCCAGCCAGCCACTGACCTCGCGTCCCCAGGCGGTTGAGGTATTTCTTGAGGCCGCAGGCCACGATCAGCCAGGCCAGGGTGGCCGGGAGGAAACCGCCAGTGAGGATGGCGAAGCGCAGCAGCCAGTCCGAAGGCCGGGCTGTGCCAAACATGGCCCCCACCGCCACCACCGCCTCCACAAACAGCACCGCACGCAGCACCACACCGACCTGGCAGGCGTCGAACAAGCCGGGCCGAGCGGGCGCTGCCGAGGCAGAGTCCTGCGCGCCGGGCGTGAAGCTGCCCATGAGCGTGGACTCTGCAAAGTGGCCGGAATGGCCTGAATCGGGCAGCAGCGGCATGTGGATGGTCAAAGGGGGCACAGCCCCAGATAAAATCAGGCCTCAAGTATTGCACTGGTCACGGCCCTGCGGACAGGGGTTGAACGCCTCTCACCCATATTTCAGCCCTGATTTGCCCTGAAAATCGCTCCCGCCCTGCCCAGCGCCAAAGAAAGCTTCCCGTGAACCAACTCGATAAAAAGTCCCAAGCCTGGTCGGCCCTGTTCTCTGAGCCCATGAGTGACCTGGTCAAGCGCTACACCTCCAGCGTGTTTTTTGACAAGCGACTGTGGCAAGCCGACATCGCCGGTTCACTGGCCCACGCAGACATGCTGGCCGCGCAAAGAATCATTGGTGCCGCAGACCACGAGTCCATCAAAAAAGGCATGGCGCAGATCACGGCAGAGATCGAATCCGGCGCGTTCGTGTGGAAGCTGGACCTCGAAGACGTGCACCTGAACATCGAGGCGCGCCTCACGCAGATCGTCGGCGATGCAGGCAAGCGCCTGCACACCGGCCGCTCCAGAAACGACCAGGTCGCAACCGATGTGCGCCTGTGGCTGCGCGGTGAGATCGACCTGATTGCCGACCTGCTGACCGACCTGCAAAAAGCGCTGGTCGATATCGCCGACAAAAACGTCGAGGTCATATTGCCCGGCTTTACCCACCTCCAGGTGGCGCAGCCGGTGAGTTTTGGCCACCACATGCTGGCCTATGTCGAGATGTTCAGCCGCGACGCCGAGCGCATGCAGGAAATCCGCAAGCGCGTGAACCGCCTGCCGCTGGGTGCTGCGGCTCTGGCCGGCACCAGTTACCCGCTGGACCGCGAACGCGTTGCGGCAACATTGGGCATGGACGGCGTTTGCCAGAACAGCCTGGACGCCGTGAGCGACCGCGACTTTGCGATTGAGTTCACCGCCGCCGCCTCGCTGGCCATGGTGCACATCAGCCGCATGAGCGAAGAGCTGATTTTGTGGATGAGCCAGAACTTCGGCTTCATCCAGATTGCCGACCGCTTCACGACCGGCTCGTCCATCATGCCGCAGAAGAAAAACCCCGATGTGCCCGAGCTCGCACGCGGCAAGACCGGCCGCGTGGTCGGCCACCTGATGGGTTTGATCACCCTGATGAAAGGCCAGCCGCTGGCCTACAACAAGGACAACCAGGAAGACAAGGAGCCGCTGTTCGACACGGTCGATACGCTGAAAGACACGCTGCGCATTTTTGCTGAAATGGTCGGTGGCATCACCGTCAAACCCGAAGCGATGGAAAAAGCCGCGCTGCGCGGTTACGCCACGGCGACCGACCTGGCCGACTACCTCGTCAAGAAGGGGCTGCCCTTCCGCGATGCGCACGAGATCGTCGCGCACGCCGTCAAGGCCGCCACATCGCATGCGGTTGACCTGTCAGAGCTGCCACTGACCGTGCTGCAGGAGTTCAACCCCAAAATCGAAAAAGACGTGTACGACGTGCTGAGCCTGCGCGGCTCACTCAATGCCCGCAACACCTTGGGCGGCACGGCGCCAGCGCAGGTGCGCGCACAGATTGAACGGCACCGGGCGCGGCTGGGCTGATCACCGATGCGAAGCGCCATTGATTTCAGTTCGTGGCAAACCCTGCTGTCCACCCTGTTGGGCCTGGCCATCGTCACCTTGGTCATGGTGGGACTGCGCCTGGTGGTCATGCAGACCGTGCAACGCAGGCGCGAGCGCGAAAACCGGCAGATCAACGAACGCCTGCGCACGCTGATCGCAGCGTACAAAACCCTGGGTGGCTCATTTACCGGCAGCCTGGCCGTCGACCCGACACATTTGCGGGACATCGTCAGTGATGCGCCTGCTTCGGACCGTCGCCGGCGTATCCGTGATGCAGTAGAAGCTGCGTTATCGGATGTCATCCTGCTAGGGACTGCTGAGCAGGTCAGGCTCGCCGTCGCGGCTGCCAAAGATCTTGTAAGCGGCCAGGCGGTCGAGACAGCGCAACTCGTTGTGGCGCTACGCGATTTTATTCGCGAGGCCCTTGATCTTGAGCCGCTGGCGCAGCTCGACATTCCCAGGCAGGGACCATCACGCCCCGCTGGTTCACAGGGTAAAGGCAAAGCGCCGGCTGGCGGCACGGACCCTGGCAAGGGTTCCGGCGGCGGCGGTGGAGGCGGCGGCGGAGGCGGTGCTGGCGCCGGCATGTCGTTGGGCCCCGACGCTCAGGACGCAGCCCACTGAACGCACGGTAAACCGGGCTAGGTTTTGCGCCCAATGACTTCATGCCCTGCCTGCGCCGACAGCCGCAAGTAGGGCAGCAGGCTGAGCATACCGATGATGCACACACCCACAAAGGCGATGCGGAAATCCGCCACGCCCAGCGCCGCGCCACCATGAAAGACCTGCGCGCCGGCCAGCAGCAGCGCCGACATCGTGATGCCCAGCGTCTGGCCCAATGACTGTGAAATCGATGTGAGGGTGGCTGCATGGGCCCGCTCTGCGTTGCTCACATCCACAAAAGCCAGTGTGTTGATGGCCGTGAACAGCATCGAACGAACGCCGCCTGCCAGCACCAGAACGGCCACCGTGAAGACAAATGGCGTTTGCGGCGTGAGGAAACCGATCACGGCAATCAGCAGCATGGCCACCATCCCGTCGACCAGCAGGACCTGCTTGAAACCAAAGCGCCTGAGCATGGGGCTGGTGATGGACTTCATCACCAGGTTGCCCAGAAAGTAGGGCAGCATCATGGCGCCGGCCGCAGCGGCGCTCAGGCCAAAACCGAGCTGCAGGCCCAAAGGCAAAAGGTAAGGTGTGGCGTGCAGGCAGGCCGCTGAATAGATGCCGGCAGAAGCGGTGGCCAGCCTGAAGGTGTCGGCCTTGAGCGGGGTGAGGCTGATGACCGGGTGCGCAGCGCGCCTGAGATGCTTGAAGGCAAGCGACAGAAGAATGGCGCCCAAAGCCACCAGACTGGCAGCAAGCGGCCACTGGCCTTTTTCAGAGGCGGCAATCACTGTCATCTCAAGCCCGCCAAACAAGGCCGCAAGCCCTGTGGCCGTCATCGCGGCACCGGGCCAGTCCATCGGCAGGCGCTGCACCTCGCCGTCTTTGGGAACAAACCTCATCGTCAGGCCCAGGGCCACCAGTCCCAGCGGCACATTGATCAAAAAGTTCCAGCGCCAGGAGGCGTAAGTGGTGATCAGCCCTCCTATGGGCGGCCCGAGCACAGGCGCCAGCAGTGCAGGCCAGACCAGCATGGAGGTAATGTTGAGCAAATCGGACTTGGGCGCGTCGCGTATGGCCAGCGTGCGGCCCACGGTGAACATCAGCCCGCCAGCTGCGCCCTGCACCACACGTGCGGCAATCAGCTGCCACAGCGCCAGTGACGCGCCGCAGGCTGCGGACGACAACATGAACAGGGCAATGGCCATCAGGTACACGCGGCGAGCGCCGAACTTGCCGCACAGCCAGCCCGACAGCGGCATGGCCACGACAGACGCCAGCAGGTAACCGGTGATGGTGGGGCTGAGCGCCAGGGGCTGCACGCCCATGCTGAACGCCACCTGCGGCAGCGATGTGTTGAGGATGGAACTGTCGAGCAGCAGCAGGAAAAACACCCCCGCCACCGTCAGCACTGCAGCGCGGGAACTGCTGGATTTCGGCGCAGTCACCGCCGCTTCTGGAATGGTCATTCCCCGATCTTAGAGAAAGCTGCAGAGTCGTGCAGGACCCTCAGGCTGACCTAAGATTGGAGCGGCATACTCGGGGGGTTAAAGGACTGCAGATGCGCTTATTGCTGGTTGAAGACGACGCCATGATCGGGGAGACGGTGCTCAATGTGCTGCGCCGCGAACACTATGCCGTCGACTGGGTGCGTGATGGCAGCATGGCCGACCAGGCGCTGCGCACCGCTGAATACGACCTGGTTCTGCTGGACCTCGGCCTGCCCAAGCGCGACGGCCTTGATGTGTTGCGCGCCCTGCGCAACCGCCGCAGCACCGTGCCCGTGCTGGTGGCCACCGCGCGCGATGGCATCACCGACCGCATCGCCGGCCTGGACGCCGGTGCCGACGACTATGTCGTCAAACCTTATGACACCGACGAACTGCTGGCCCGCATACGCGCCCTGCTGCGCCGCAGTGCCGGCCGCGCCGAGCCCGCCTTTGAACACAAGGGTGTCAGCCTGAACCCCGCCACACGCGAAGCATCTGTCAACGGCCAGCCGGTGTCGCTCTCGGCGCGCGAATGGGCCGTCCTTGAGCCACTGATCGCCCGGCCAGGCGCCGTGCTCTCACGCACACAGCTTGAGGAAAAATTGTTCAGCTGGAAGGACGACGTCAGCAGCAACGCGGTAGAAGTCTATATCCACGGCGTGCGCAAGAAGCTGGGCAATGACTTCATCCAGACCGTGCGCGGGCTGGGCTACCTGGTGCCCAAAGAATGAAAACGAGGGGGACACCGGTGACAGTCCGCCAGGCCAACCATTCGCTCAGGGCGCGCCTGCTCTGGTTCATCCTGGTGGCGATTTTGCTGGGTGCCGTCTTGCAGGCGATCACCGCCTACCGCGGCGCGCTCCAGCAGGCCGACGCCATGTTCGACGACCACCTGCAGCAGGTGGCACGCTCCATGCGCAGCGGCGCGCCCATGGGCGGCGCGTTCGAAGAGGGCACCGACGGCAACGGCTTTGATTTGTATGTGCAAATCTGGGGGCCGGACGGCACGCAGCTCTTTCGTTCGTCACGCTCTGCCCTGCCACCGCGCGCGGTGCTGGGTTTTTCGGATGTCGAGGCCAACGGCAGCCGCTACCGCGTGTATTCACTGCAAACCCCCTTGCAGACAGTGCAGATTGCGCAGGATTTGAGCGCGCGGACAGCGCGTGCACGTGCACTTGCGGCCAAAGCCGTTTTTCCCTTTGCGCTGCTGACGCCGCTGCTCATGCTGGCCGTGTGGTGGGTGATCAGCCGTTCGCTCGCGCCCATAGAGCGCGCGCGCAAACAGGTCGCACAGCGCGCAGCTGATGATTTTTCGCCGCTGCCCAACACCGACCTGCCCGACGAGGTCAGGCCGCTGGTGGACGAACTCAACCTGCTGTTCGGCCGAGTGCGCGGCGCGTTTGATGCGCAGAAAAATTTTGTCGCCGATGCCGCGCATGAACTGCGCTCGCCGCTCACGGCACTCAAGCTGCAGGCACAGGCCTTGCGTAAACCCGACGACGACCCGGCCACGCGCGAAGCAGGCGTTGCCAGGCTCAACCAGGGCATAGACCGCGCCATACGGCTGGTGGAGCAACTGCTGGCTCTGGCGCGCGCAGAGGCAGCGGGCAAACCCACGGGCAGCCATGCACAGGCCACGCTGCAGGATGTGGTGAAACTTGCCGTGGCCGATGTGCTGCCGCACGCCCAGCACAGGCAGACCGACCTTGGCGTGGCGGGCGACCTGCCTGACGCCCCCGTGCAGGTCAGCGGCCAGCTTGAAGCGCTGCGCGTGCTTCTGCGCAACCTGCTCGACAACTCGGTCAAGTACACACCGGGCGGCGGGCGCGTGGATGTGTCACTTCAGGTTGAAGGCGGCCAGCCGCTGCTGCGTGTGGAAGACAGCGGCCCCGGCATTGCCGAAGACGAGCGCGAGCGGGTGTTCGACCGTTTCTTCAGGGGCAGCCACACAGCTGCGGCAAACGTCGGCGAAGGCAGCTCCGCAGAAGCCGTCGAGGCCGCAGCGCCGGGCCGCCCCAAGCAAGGCCAGCCCCCTCGGGGGGCAGCGCATCACACGCAGTGGGAAGCGTGGGGGTCCACAGAACCCACCGGAAGCGGTCTGGGCCTGGCCATCGTTCAGGCGATTGCCGCCCAGCACGGCGCAACGCTGCAACTGGGCCGCTCGGAGCGCCTGGGCGGCCTGCAGGTCGATGTGCGCTTTCCGGCGGGCGCATCTAGGCGCTGATGCAAAGATTCAATTTGCTACTGATTTCATAGCTGCTCACGCTCGTCGTTATTGGCCTTCAGCCATTTTTGACCCTTAAAAATGGCCTGAAACCGGCTCTTTTGAGCCTGCGGCAGCGCATTTGACAACGCCAGGCGTCAAAATGTAAAGTAAACTTTACATCTCAAAGAAACGAACGGGAGCGCCACATGAACAACCGCATCCACGAACTGCGCCTGGCCCGCGGCCTGTCGCAGGCCGCAATGGCAGACGAACTGCAGGTCTCACGCCAGACCATCAACGCCATAGAGGCCGGCCGCTCGGACCCCAGCCTGGCGCTCGCCTTCGCCATTGCGCGCCTCTTCGGCACACGCATAGACAAGGTATTCCAGGACCAGGCGCCCAGCCTTTGAGGCAGGGAATCGCAGCTTTGACCGAAGACTAGCGGCCAGTAGCGGAGCGAGGTCTTCGCAAGCAGGGTCCGCGGGACTGGCTTTGCCAGACCGCAGGAGCAGCGCCCCCTCGGGGGGCAGCGTAGTACGCGAAGCGACAAGCGTGGGGGCTTAAGTTTCATCTAAGACAGCATCCTCATAGTTATGGGTACCGGCAACAAGCCGTGTGCCTCATTAACCTGTCAAGGATGAACCCATGAAATCTGCAGCCCTTAAAAATACCTCACTGGTTGCCGCCCTTCTGACTGCCGGTGCCATTGGTGGTGCTGGCGTGAGTGCCCTCAACGCCTTGCACTCGCCATCCATCGCCGCACCGTCGCCCATCGTCTCCAGTGCCACCGGCATCACCGGCAGTTCTGCCCTGCCCGACTTCCCGCAGATCACCGAACGCTACGGCCCCGCAGTGGTCAATATCAGCGTGACGGGCACGACCAAAGTGTCCGACGACGATGCGCTGGCACAGGGTGAAGACGGCCAAAGCATGGACCCCTTTCTGGAGTTCTTCAAACGCTTCCAGCAAGGCCAGGGCATGTCGCCCGGCCAGCGCCGCGGTGCACCCCAGGAAATGCCCACGCGCGGCCAGGGCTCGGGTTTTATCGTCAGCCCTGACGGCATCATCCTGACCAATGCCCACGTTGTGAAGGACGCAAAAGAAGTCACTGTGAAGCTGACCGACCGCCGCGAGTTCCGCGCCAAGGTGCTGGGCTCAGACCCCAAGACTGACGTGGCCGTTCTGCGCATCGATGCGAAGAACCTGCCTGTGGTCTCCATCGGCAAAACGTCTGACCTGCGCGTGGGCGAATGGGTGCTGGCCATAGGCTCGCCTTTCGGCTTCGAGAACACCGTCACCGCCGGCGTGGTCAGCGCCAAGGGCCGTTCGCTGCCTGACGACAGTGCCGTGCCTTTCATACAGACCGACGTGGCCGTGAACCCCGGCAACTCCGGCGGCCCACTGTTCAACTCGCGCGGCGAGGTGGTGGGCATCAATTCGCAGATCTACAGCCGCAGCGGTGGTTACCAGGGTGTGTCGTTTGCCATCCCCATGGACATCGCCACCAAGATCAAGGACCAGATCGTCGCGACCGGCAAGGCCGAGCATGCACGCCTCGGCGTGGCCGTGCAGGAAGTAAACCAGACCTTTGCCAACTCCTTCAAGCTCGACAAACCCGAAGGCGCGCTGGTGTCGAACGTTGAAAAAGGCGGCCCTGCCGACAAGGCAGGCCTGCAGCCCGGCGACGTGATCCGCAAGGTCAACGGCCAGCCGGTGGTGTCCTCAGGCGATTTGCCTGCCGTCATCAGCATGGCGGCGCCCGGCGATACGGTGAAGCTGGAGATCTGGCGCCAGGGTGCTTCAAAAGAGCTGTCAGCCCGCCTGGCCAATGCCAACGACAAGACCAAGGAAGTGGTCGGCAAGAACGAGGCGCCCAGCCAGGGCAAACTCGGCCTGGCCCTGCGCCCCCTGCAGCCCGACGAGCGCCAGGAAGCCGGCGTGGACAGCGGCCTGGTCGTGCAGCAGGCCAGCGGCCCGGCAGCGCTGGCGGGTGTGCAGTCAGGCGACGTGCTGATTTCGATCAACGGCACGGCCGTAAAGAACGTGGACCAGGTTCGCGCTGCAGTGGCGAAGTCGGACAAATCTGTTGCCCTGCTAATCCAGCGCGGCAGTGACCGGATTTTTGTGCCGGTCAACCTGGGCTGATCGCGCGCCTGCGGGTTCACCAGCGAAACGGCAGGTGTTGGTGCAACTTTTGCGCAACACCTGCTTTGCTTTTGGTCACGGCATTTCCTCAAATCCGCGGGGAAATGCTGCATCAGGGAACGATTTTTGAACCGGCCCCACTAAGATGATTGCCTTGCAGGCGACGCATGAAAAAAGCCCCTACCTCCACCCACATCAAACGCCACGGCTTGCCGCTGTGCGCCAGCGTGATGATGTTGTGCGTGGGAGCAGCTTCTGTCGCACAAACGCGTGCCCCTGAGGGCGCGCCTGCGGCGGTCTTGCACCCTGCTGCCAGCAAATGGCAAGGCAGCATGGCGGCATTCGCAAACGCCGACCGCGAACACCCGCCGGCACCCGATGGCGTGCTGTTTGTAGGCAGTTCGACCATTCGCCTGTGGAGCAGCCTGGCGGAGGATTTCCGGCAGTTGCCGGTGGTGATCAACCGGGGGTTTGGCGGCTCGACCATGGCGGACTGCGATTATTTTGCGCGCGAGCTGGTCACCCGCTACCGCCCCAAACAGGTTCTGGTTTACGCAGGCGACAACGACCTGGCCGAGGGCCGCACGCCTGCGCAGGTTCTCGAGAATTTCGTGAACTTTGTGAAGGTGGTGCGCAGCGAGCTGCCTTCTGCACGCATCGCCTATATATCCATCAAACCCAGCCCGGCGCGCGCTGCACTCTTGCCGCGCGTACGTGAAGCCAACCAGTTGCTGGCCAGCTATGTGCGCAACCTTGAGAACGGCGAGTACATCGACATCTTCACGCCCATGATGAACGCCAGCGGAAGCCCCCGCGCGGAGCTCTATGGTGCCGACCACCTGCACATGAATGAAAAAGGCTATGCGGTGTGGCAGTCGGTGATTGCCGGCCATCTGGGCCTTGCTGCGCCCGTTGCACCAGCGCCCGTTTCACCTGCGGCCCAGTTACCCCAGGCCGCAACCACTGCCAGCCCTATGCTGAGGGCAAATTTGCCTGCGGCTTCGCCGCTGCAACGGCAGCCGCTGACTGCGTTGCCCCAATAGGTTCTGCTTCAGCCCTGACCGGGTGCGCAGGCCCGGCGGGCCGCTTCTCCAGCATCAGCGTCACCCGCGCTACAACATGGAGGGCAGCCACACTCAGGACAAGCAGCAGGCCGTCGGCCCACCAGGGGCGAACCAGCGGGTTGGCACCGTACAGGGCCAGCACCAGCAGCACGATCACAAGGTGTGCGCAAAACACGGGCAATGAGGCAGCGCCCAGGGCCTCCAGCCAGCGCTGGCGCGGCAGAACCCGGGCCCATGCCGGGCCGAAGCGTATGCAGCAAATGGCCAGTGCCGCCAGATCCAGCAGGCGCAACGGGCCCAGCAGCCATTTGTCAAACAGCAGGTTGAGCGATTCATTGGCACCGAAAGGGGCCTGGTTGCCCACATGCCGCCACACCAGCCCCGTCAGGGCCAGCACCACGGCCACAGCCACCACCCACCAAGGAAACACCAGCGGGCGCGCATCCGGCGCATTGCGGCTGGCGCCCAGCCAAAGCCCCACAACCCAGAGAAACTGCCAGCCAAAAGTCGCAAACGATCCGGTCTCGTTGAAGGGCACCCGCAGGCCCGTCAGCGCCACCGTCGCGTGGTACACCCAGGCACCCAGACCGAACTGCGCCAGCACCCAGATCGCAAAACTCAGCAGCATCACGCCGCGCCAGCTGCGCCTCATGGCCCAGGCCAGCACCCAGGGGCTGGCCAGCATGAACAGCACATAGAGCGGCAAAATGTCGAGCAGCGGTGGCTCGTAGACCAGCAGCAACCCCGCCACAAATGCGGCGTAGGGGTCGTGCAGGTAATAAGACATCAGGTCCTTGACGGCAGGCTGGTCAATGCGTATGCCCAACGCGGCAATAAAGGTAAACAGGAACAGCAGCGTGGCCGCCTGGCACAGGTAAATCTTCAGCGCGCGCCGCCAGAACGCCTGGCGCATAGCGCCAATGCTGTCACGCCATGCAAGCCGGCTGTAAACCAGCCCCGCCATGAAGGCCGACAGCAGCACAAACCCTTCGGCAGCAGAGACGAAACCAAAAGGCTGGCCCAGCGGCGATGTCAGCCTCGTCGGCAGGTGGGTCACCAGCATCAGCAGCAGCATCAGGCCGCGCAGCGCGTCGACCTCCCACAGGCGGTCAAATCGTTTCATGGGGGGACCGGCGGGAGGACATGGGGCAAGGCGGCTTTAAGAAGAAGCAGGGGCAGGCTGGTCAGATCGAGAGGGGAATGCCGCCGTTGGAGCCGGGCCAAGCGCCGGAGTTCCCTGGCCGCTTTTTGCCATTTTGTTACATGCAAATCAGCTACGCTTGACCCTCCAACGAGGAGGATTCGTGCTCAAGCCCATCATCAAGACAGCCGCCGCACTGCTGGCAGCCCTGGCCCTGCAGGCGCATGCTTTCCAGATCACCAGCCTGTCGCCCCAGGGCGAGGTCTCACGTGTGCGCCAGGTGGTGGCCAAATTCGACGACAGCGCGGTCAACTTCGGCGACCCCAAGGCCCCGGCACCGTTAACCCTGAGTTGCAGCGACGCGCAGGCCAGCAAGGGTAATGGCCGCTGGGTCAGTGACCGCGAATGGGCCTTCCAGTTTGAAAACGACCTGCCGCCCGGCGTGAACTGCAACCTGCAGGTGCGCTCTGGCATGAAGTCCGCATCGGGCACAGCATTGACAGGCCCGGGCGCCTACAAATTCAACACCGGCGGCCCCTTCATCACCAGCCTCAGGCCCGGCTCTTACGAACGCATCGACGAAGAACAGTATTTTTTGCTGCGCCTCAACGGCCCGGCCACACTGCAGAGCGTGCAGGATAACGTCTGGTGCTCGGTGGAAGGCCTGGGTGAGCGTGTGCCCGTCAAGTTCATCGCCGGTGCCGAACGTGAGGGCTTGCTGAAATCGCAGGGCCTGGACAAGGCGGCTGCCAAAGACCCGCTGAAGTTTGTCACGCTGGCCTGCAACCGGCGGCTGACACCGGCCGCAAAGATTCAGCTGGTGTACGGCAAGGGTGTGAGCACCCCGAGCGGTGTGCCCAATTCAGTCGAGAAACGCTACAACTTCCAGGTGCGTGAGCCATTTGCGGCCAGCTTTAACTGCGAGCGCGAAAACGCACAGTCGGCCTGCCTGCCGATTCGCCCCATGAGCCTGAACTTCAATGCACCGGTGGCGCGCAAACTCGCGGAAGGCATTAGGCTGAAGTCGGGCTCCGACGCGCTCAAACCAGTGTTTGATGCCGATAGCGGCGACGCGGCCGATGTGGTCAGCAACATCACCTTCAAGCCGCTGTTTGCCGAGCAGGCGCAGTACGTGCTGGAACTGCCGAAAGACTTCAAGGATGCATCGGGCCGTACCTTGCGCAACGCCGACAGCTTTCCGCTCAAGGTCGCCACCGGCGCCATGCCGCCGCTGGCTAAATTTGCGGCATCGCCCTTCGGCATTGTCGAGCGGTTTGCCGAACCCAATACCAAAGCCGGCGACCAGGCACTGCTGCCGGTTACGCTGCGCAATGTTGAAGCCGCTCTGCAGGTCAAGGGCGTCACACCTGCTGCGATCACCGCGCCAGCAGGAAAGGTGAGCGACCTGCAACCCAAAACCGATGCAGACATCATTGCCTGGTTCCGCAAGGTGCAGCGCTACGACGACTACGAGGTAGAACGCAAGCAGGCGGCTGCAGACATCAAGGGGCCGCTGCCGAAAATACTGGACGCGAAAACAAAGGAGTATGTGCAGACACGCATGCTGTCCCTGCTGGCGGGCCAGCCCGGCGTGAAGACGCTGGATTTGCCCAAGCCCGTGAACAACGACCCGCGCCCTTTTGAGGTGGTCGGCATACCGCTTTCGCCGGGCTTTCACGTCGTTGAAATCGCATCGCAAAAACTCGGCACCTCGCTGCTCGACGAACGCCACGGCGCCAGCCGAACCATGTATGTGCGAACGTCTGCATTGGTCACCAACCTGGGCGTGCATTTCAAGCTCGGTCGCGAAAACGCGATGGCTTGGGTGACCACGCTGGACAAGGGCGCGCCTGTGGCCAATGCGGTGGTGCGTGTGTCTGACTGCCAGGGCGCAGAGCTGGCGAAAGCGACCACCAATGCGCAGGGCATCGCCAACTTCACGGGGCTTTCACCGCAGGCACCGAAATGTGGGCGGGATGACTACAGAAATGCATACTTCGTCAGCGCAAGAGCCGCTGCGTCTGGCGTTGAGGACATGGCTTTCACCTGGAGCGACTGGCACAAAGGGATTGAGGCCTGGCGCTTCAACGTGCCCACCAGTACCGAAGCCCGGCCCGATGAAGTGGCCCACACGATTTTTGACCGCACACTGCTGCGCGCAGGTGAAACCGTGTCGATGAAACACATACTGCGCACACAAACCAGCAAGGGCTTTGGCCTGGCCGAAGTGCAACCGTCAACGCTGGTCGTCACCCACATCGGCAGCGGGCAGAAATACACGCAACCCATCACCTGGCGCAAGACAGCGACGGGTGGCTCAAGTGCAGAGAACACCTTTGCCATCCCGCCCGCAGCCAAGTTGGGCATGTATGAAGTGACTCTGCAAGGCGACACCAAAGCTGAAGGCCGCAGCCGCTACTTCACCAGCGGCCAGTTCCGCGTTGAGGAGTTTCGCCTGCCGGTGCTCGAAGGCCGGGTGACGCCTGCCGAGAAAAAAGCGCTGGTGAATGTGAAGACCGTGCCGACCGATGTACAGATCAATTACGTGGCCGGTGGCGGCGCTGTCAGCCTGCCGGTGCGGGTTTCTGCGCTGGTGCGCAGCAAGTCATTGAGTTACAGCGACTATGAAGAGTTCAACTTCTCGCCGCCGCGCGGCAAGCGCAGCGACAGCAATGAGGGCGAAGAAGAAAACACCGCCTCGCAGGACCAGCGTGTGATCGCCGACAAGCTGCCGCTGACGCTGGACCGCAACGGCGCCAGGCAAGGTGACAGTCGACAACGTACCGGTTTCAAAGCAGCCGCAGGAGCTGTTGCTGGAAGCCACCTATGCAGACCCCAATGGTGAGGTGCAGACCATACGCAGCGTCTCCACCCTGTGGCCGGCCAGTGTGATTGCCGGCATCAAGACGGAAGGCTGGGTTTCTGCCAGCCAGAAGATCAGGTTCCAGGCACTCGCGCTTGATTTGAGTGGCAAGGCTGCGGCCGATGTGTCCATGGAAGTCAAAGCCGTAGCGCGCATCGTCACCACCAGCCGAAAACGCATGGTCGGTGGCTTCTACACCTACGACAACAAGACAGAGACCAAGGACCTCGGCAGCGTCTGCAGCGGCAAGAGCGATTCGCGCGGCCTGTTGCTGTGCGAGACCAAACTCGGCGAAGCTGGTGAGGTTGAGCTGATCGTCACGGCAAAAAGACAAGGACGGCAACACCATACAGGCGGCAAGTTCTGTCTATGTGACCAAGCAGGGCGAGCTCTGGTTCGGCGGTGAAAACCATGACCGCATGGATGTGCTGCCTGAAAAGAAAAGCTACCAGCCTGGCGACACCGCAAAGTTCCAGGTGCGCATGCCCTTCCGTTTTGCGACGGCGCTGGTGGCCATCGAGCGCGAGGGCATCATCGAGACTCAGGTGGTGCAACTCAACGGGCAGGACCCGACCATCAACCTGAAAATCAAGGATGGCTGGGGCCCGAATGTCTACGTCAGCGTGCTGGCCCTGCGTGGCCGCCTGCGTGAGGTGCCGTGGTACAGCTTCTTCACCTGGGGCTACAAAGCCCCGCGCGAATGGTGGACCTCTTTCTGGTACGAAGGCCGCGAGTATGTCGCGCCAACCGCTCTGGTCGATTTGAGCAAGCCGGCCTTCCGCCTGGGCCTGGCTGAAATACGCGTCGGTACCAAAGCGCACCAGCTGGATGTGAGTGTGAAAGCCGACAAGGAGAGTTATGCCGTGCGCAGCCAGGCCCGGGTCACTATTCAAGTCAAACTGCCCAATGGCCAGCCTGCAGCCAATGCAGAAGTCGCTCTGGCCGCGGTTGACCAGGCCCTTCTGGAACTGATGCCCAACAGCAGCTGGAACATCCTCGACGCCATGCTGCAGCGCCGCGCCTGGGGCGTGGAGACATCGACCGCGCAAATGGAAATCATTGGCCGCAGGCACTATGGCCGCAAGGCCGTGGCGGCGGGCGGTGGCGGCGGGCGCAGCAACACACGGGAGCTGCTTGAAACATTGCTGCTCTGGAACCCGAAGGTGGTGCTGGACGCCAACGGCCAGGCCGTGGTCAACGTGCCGCTCAATGACGCACTGACGACTTTCAAAATCGTGGCCATTGCCGATGCAGGCACCGGCATGTTCGGTACCGGGCAGACCAGCATCAAGGCCACCCAGGATTTGCAGATCATCAGCGGTCTGCCGCCACTGGTGCGAGAGGACGACCAGTTCCGTGCGCAGATCACTTTGCGCAACACCACCAAAGCAGCGATGAAAGTGGAAGTGACGCCCCGTGCCACGCTGCTGGACCTGAAACCGCAGACGATAGATATCCCCGCTGGCGAGGCACGCGAGGTGGCATGGATGGTCACTGCCCCGGCGCAACTCGCCTTCACGCGTGCCGAAGCCATTCTCTGGGAGCTAGAAGCCAAAGACACGGTGAGCGGCGCACGTGACGGTCTGAAGGCGCGCCAGCGCATCATCCCTGCGGTGCCACTCACGGTGCAACAGGCCACGCTGGTGCAGGTTGACGGTTCGTTCAACCTTGATGTGAATCCGCCAGCAGATGCACTGCCGGGCCGGGGCGGGCTGAAGATGTCCCTGCAGCCCAAACTGGCTGAAGGCATGGATGGCGTTCGCGACTGGTTTGCCAGCTATCCCTTCGCCTGTCTTGAACAAAAAACCAGCAAGTCGGTGGGGCTGCGTGACGGCAAGCTGTGGCAGACGGTGGTGGGCCAGATCCCCAACTACCTGGACAGCGACGGCCTGGCCAGCTACTTCCCGCCCCGTGATGGTGAGGGTTCACGCGGCAGTGACATCCTGACCGCCTACCTGCTGGCTGCCACCCATGAAGCTGCCAGCATCAACCCGGGGTTTGCATTGCCTGACGACGTGCGTGCACCGATGGAACGTGGCCTCATCGGCTTTATTGAAGGCCGCATACAGCGCGATTTCTGGAGCCCCCGAAAGGACCTGGATGTGCGCAAGCTCGCCGCGATTGAGGCCCTGTCGCGCTACGGCAAGGCGCAGGGCCGCATGGTGGGCAGCATCACCATCTCACCCAACCAGTGGCCGACCAGTGCGGTGATCGACTGGCTCAATATCCTCAAGCGCGTGGCCGATGTGCCGCAGCGTGAGCAGCGCCTTGCTGAAGCCAACCAGATCATCCGTTCGCGCCTGTCATTCCAGGGCACAAAACTCATCTTCAGCACCGAGAAAGACGACTACTGGTGGTGGCTGATGACCAATGGCGACGTCAACACCGCGCGCCTGATGCTGGCCGTGATGGACGACCCGGCGTGGAAAGACGACATGGGCCGACTCGCCAACGGCTTCATCGCACGCCAGCAAAAAGGCGCGTGGCACACCACGACTGCCAACCTGTGGGGTGGCCTGGCGCTGGACAAATTCTCTGCGAAGTTTGAAGCCACACCCGTGGCAGGCGTCACAAAAGCCACGCTGGCTTCTACAGCAGCAGCCGCGGCCAGCGTGGACTGGAGCAAGGTTGACCGGGTCAAAACCACAGACGCGACGGGTGCACCCAACCAGACAACCTTCTTCGGCTCACCTGCATCGCCCGGCAACCTGCGCAACAACAGCATGTTCCTTCCATGGGGCAAGGCAGCCAGGGACACGCTGACCGTGACACACCAGGGCACCGGCAAACCCTGGTTGACACTGCAGTCGATAGCGGCCATCCAGTTGAAGGAGCCCTTCAATGCGGGATACCAGATCAAGAAGACCATCACGCCCGTTGAGCAGGCGGTCAAAGGTGTGTACACACGCGGTGACGTTCTACGCATCACTCTGGAGGTGAATGCCAGCGCCGACATGACCTGGGTCGCCATCACCGACCCGGTGCCCGGCGGCGCAACGATTCTCGGCAGCGGCCTGGGCCGCGATTCGCAGATCGCCACCAGCGGTGAAAAGAAGACCGGCGCAGGCTGGCCGGCATTTGAAGAACGCAGTTTTGAAGCTTTCAGGAGCTACTACGAGTACCTGCCAAAAGGCGTGGTGAAGATGGAATACACCGTGCGCCTCAACAACGTGGGCGACTTTGCATTGCCGCCCAGCCGCGCTGAGGCGATGTATGCGCCCGAGATGTTTGGAGAGGCGCCGAATGCGCGGGTGAAGGTAGAGGCAGCGAAGTGAGCAGGCTTGTCATTGCGGGCTCGACCAGCAATCCATCTCCCATGCGGCGAGGCGGTTTCAGGATGACTCGCCTGATGGGCGGGCTATTGCTGTCAGCGTCTGCTCTCTCCGCATGGGCCCTGCCCGCCTTCGACGAAGTCAAACGCGATTTCAAACCCTCCGACACCGTCATCGTGGACCGCAACGGCGAAGTAGTGCAACGCCTGCGCACTGACGCCACTGTGCGGCGCGGCCAGTGGGTGGCGCTGGCCGACATTTCGCCAGCCTTGCGCACCGCACTGGTGCTCAGCGAAGACAAGCGCTTTTATGAACACAGTGGCGTGGACTGGCGCGCCGTCTCTGCCGCCGCCTGGGCCAACCTGTGGAACACCAAAACACGCGGCGCATCGACCATCAGCATGCAACTGGCGGGCCTGGTCGATGAAGACTGGCGCGCAGGCGCCGGTGGCCGCAGCCTCACACAGAAGATAGGCCAGACGGTGTCCAGCCAGGTGCTGGAGTCGCGATGGCGCAAGGACCAGATCCTGGAGGCCTACCTGAACCTGGTGCCGTTTCGCGGCGAGATCGTGGGCATTGATGCATTGAGCCGTACGCTTTTTGGCAAGGCCGCGCATGGCCTGGATGAACGGGAGGCTGCGCTGGCTGCAGCGCTGGTGCGGGCGCCGAACGCAAAAGTGGCACAGGTCACGCAACGTGCATGTGGGGTGCTCAAGCTGCTTCAATCGCCCGCGAAAGCTGATTGCGAAGGCCTGGACATGTTCGCCACGGCTGCGCTTCAGCGCAAGGCCTTTGATGCGTCGGAAGGCGTATCGCCACACTTCGCACGGCAGCTCGTTCGCGCAAACACGCCGGCAAAGAACATCGCACCCGCCAGCATCACATCCACCCTGCGCGCCCCGCTTCAGCGCTTTGCCGTACAAACACTGACCCAGCAACTGCGCGAACTGCGTGGCCGCCATGTGGAAGACGGCGCCATCGTTGTGCTGGACAACGCCAGCGGCGAGGTTCTGGCCTGGGTGGGCTCATCAGGTGAACTCAGCGGCGCGGCAGAAGTTGACGGCGTGCTGGCGCTGCGCCAGCCCGGCTCGACACTCAAGCCATTCCTGTACGCACAGGCGATTGCCGAGAAACGCATGACGGCGGCATCGCTGCTCGACGACGCGCCCACCAACATACAGACCGCGGGCGGCCTCTACATTCCGCAGAACTATGACCGCCAGTTCAAGGGGTATGTCTCTGCACGCACCGCCTTGGGTGCCTCGCTGAACGTGCCCGCCGTGCGCACGCTGGTCATGGTGTCGCCTGATGCTTTCCAGAAGCAGCTCAAGTCCGTGGGTGTGCCGCTGAAGGAATCTGGCGACTACTACGGCTACAGCCTGGCGCTGGGCAGCAGCGAAGTCTCGTTGCTGTCGCTCACCAACGGCTACCGCACCCTGGCCAATGCGGGCCGATACAGCCCTGTCGCAATGGGCAGAAACGCAAAGCCGGAGTTCACACCAGCGGTAGACCCGCGCGCCGCCTTCATCGTCACCGACATCATGGCTGACCCGCTGGCACGGGCGCGCACCTTCGGCACCGACAGCGTGCTGGCCACACGCTTCTGGACGGCCGTCAAAACCGGCACCAGCAAGGACATGCGCGACAACTGGGCCATGGGTTATTCACAGCGTTACACCGTCGGCGTCTGGGTGGGCAATTCAAGCGGAGCGCCCATGTGGGATGTCAGTGGTACCAGCGGCGCAGCGCCTGTGTGGGCTGCGGTGATGAACTACCTGCACAAGACCGAACCGAGCCGCGCACCCACACCGCCGGCCGGGCTGGTTCAGGCGCGCACTGAATTTGGCAGGCAGCTTGAGGCGGCGCGCAATGAATGGTTTATCGCCGGTACCGAGCAAAAAGTCTTTGCCATGGATGCGCCGGCAGACACGGGTTTCAAGCGCGCAAAAAACACACTGGCGGACGACGCGCAGGAGGCACCGCGTATCACTTCACCCGCCTCGGGCACCATCATCGCGCTGGACCCGGACATCCCGCCCAACCGCCAGCGGCTCAGTTTCAGCGCTGAAGGCCGCAACCTGCGCTGGCTGATGGACGGCAAGGAGTTTGCGCGCGGCAGCGATGCCCAGTGGCTGCCCTGGCCAGGACGGCATGTGGTGCAGCTGGCCGATGCACGCGGCAAAGTACTTGACGAGATACGCCTGGAAGTGCGCGGGGCAGGCGTGAAGGTCGGGCCAGTACCCTCGCCAAAACCCGCATCAAAATAATTTCACGCGCAAAAAGCAGTATTCACGCCAGCAGGCACCACTCGCCACTACCATCTCTGGCAACATCAAGGAGACGTCTGTGCCAGTCATCACCAATATTGCCGACCTGCGCGAACTCGCAAAAAAGCGCGTGCCGCGCATGTTTTACGACTATGCAGATTCGGGCTCGTGGACAGAAGGTACCTATCGCGCCAATGAGGCGGACTTCCAGAAAATACTGCTTCGCCAGCGCGTGGCCGTGAACATGGAGAACCGCAGCACAGCCGCCACCATGGCTGGCGTGAAAACGAAGATGCCGGTCGCCATTGCGCCCATCGGCCTGATGGGCATGCAGCATGCCGATGGCGAAATCCACGCGGCCAGGGCTGCCGAGAAGTTCGGCATTCCCTTCACACTGTCAACCATGAGCATCTGCTCGATGGAAGATATCGCGGCGGCAACTCAGGCCCCCTTCTGGTACCAGCTCTACATGATGCGTGACCGCAGCGCCATGGAGGCCATGATTGCGCGCGCCCGCCAGGCCCGCTGCAGCGCACTCGTGCTGACGCTGGATCTGCAGGTCATAGGCCAGCGACACAAGGACATCAAGAACGGCCTCACGGCACCGCCCAAACCCACCATTGCCAACATCATCAACCTGATGACCAAGCCGCGCTGGTGCCTGGGCATGGCGGGTACCAAACGCCGCAGCTTTGGCAACCTGGTCGGCCACGTGAAAGCGGTGAGCGACATGAGCTCGCTCGCCGTTTGGACCAACGAGCAGTTCGACCCGCGCCTGTCATGGGAAGACATTGCCTGGGTGCGGGCGCGCTGGGACGGCAAGCTGGTGCTCAAGGGCATACAGGATGTCGAGGACGCAAAGCTGGCCGTGCAAAGCGGGGCAGACGTGATCGTTGTGAGCAACCACGGCGGCCGCCAGCTGGACGGCGCACCATCGAGCATCACGGCCTTGCCGCCCATCGTCGAAGCGGTGGGCGACCGCATTGAGGTGTGGATGGACGGCGGCATACGCTCGGGCCAGGACGTGCTCAAGGCCTGGGCACTGGGCGCACGCGGTACGCTGATTGGCCGCGCCGCCGTCTACGGCCTGGCGGCCATGGGCGAAGCGGGCGTGACAAAAGCCCTGCAGATCATCCACAAGGAGCTGGATGTCACCATGGCTTTTTGCGGGCACACCGACATCCATAAGGTAGACAAGGGGATCTTGTTGCCAGGTACCTACCCGGTCTGACAACAACTGGTCTGCCACCGTTCGAGAAACGGCAAAATCGGGGCATGCCTTCCATTCGCCGCATCGCCCACCTCGACATGGATGCTTTTTTCGCATCCGTCGAACTGCTGCGATACCCCCAGCTCAAGGGGCTGGCTGTGGTGATTGGCGGCGGCAGGCGCAAGGTGGATGAAGCCCTTGACGCCGTACCCGAACGGCAGCCACGCTTTATCCCCGTAGCCGACTTTCCCCTGCTCAAGGACTATGTGGGCCGAGGTGTGATCACCACGGCCACCTATGCAGCCCGGCAATTCGGCGTGGGTTCTGCAATGGGCATGATGAAGGCGGCCAAGCTTTGCCCGCACGCCATCGTGCTGCCGGTGGACTTTGATGAGGTGCGGCGCTACTCGCGCCTGTTCAAGAGCACGATTGCAGAGATCGCCCCCGTCATCCAGGACAGGGGCGTGGATGAGGTCTATATCGACTTCACCGATGTGCCGGGCGGCCAGCGTGAAGGCGGCCGCGTGTTGGCGCGCCTCATACAAAAAGCGATCTTCGAGAAGACCGGCCTGACCTGCTCGATAGGCGTGGCACCGAACAAGCTGCTGGCCAAGATGGCCAGCGAGTTCAACAAGCCCAACGGCATTTCCATCGTTTACGAAGACGATCTCAAAACAAAAATCTGGCCACTCAATGTCCGCAAGATCAACGGCATAGGCCCCAAGGCCGGTGAAAAACTTGCAAAGCTGCACATCCACACCATAGGCGAGCTGGCTGCGCAAGACCCAGGGTGGCTGGTGGACAACTTCGGAAAATCCACAGGTGCATGGATGCATGAAGTCGCCTGGGGCCGCGACGACAGGCCGGTAGAAACCCACAGCGAGCCCGTGAGCATGAGCCGTGAAACTACCTTTGGCCGTGACCTGCACGCTGTGCGCGACAAGGCCGAACTGGGGGAGATTTTTACATCGCTGTGCCTGAAAGTCGGTGAAGACCTGCAGCGCAAAGGCTACCTCGCCAAAACCATAGGCATCAAGCTGCGTTATGACGACTTCAGGATTGCCACACGCGATCAGACGATGGAGTCCTACACGTCCGACGGTCGCACCATCCGGAAAATTGCCGGGCTGTGTTTGAAGCGTGTAGACCTGAAGCAGAAATTGCGCTTGCTGGGCGTGCGTGCCGGTAACCTGATCAAGCTTGAGGACCTGCAGGCCACGAACGGCGCAGAAGGCGGGCTTGCGAAAGGCACCGCGCCGCCCCCAGCAGCAGACCATCCCGTCACTGACCAGCTTTTTTAGCGAAGACCATTCATGCCAGGCCCCACCAGTAAAAAACCTGCCACTACGGCGCCTGTTAAAAAACCCGCAAAAGCTGCAAAGCCCGCAATCCTTGCAGGCGGCGTCACCGGGCTTTTTTATGTGACGGATGAAAAGCCGGGCTTTACCCGCGTTGTCAAAAGCAGCGCCGGAAAAGACGGCAAAAAAACCACCAGCTTCCGCTACAAAGACACCAAAGGCGCATGGATAAAGGATCCCGATGAAATCCAGCGCATCAACAAGCTGGCCATACCACCGGCCTATACGGACGTGTGGATCTGCCCTTCACGCAAGGGCCACCTGCAGGCCACCGGCAAGGATGCCAGGGGCCGCAAGCAATACCGCTATCACCCGGACTGGCAGATACAGCGCAACGACAACAAGTTTGACCGCATGCTGGCTTTTGGGCAGGCCCTTCCGCGCCTGCGTGCACGGGTGGCGCGCGACCTGGCTCCCAAACGCAACCAGCCTGTCAGCCGCAATCTGGTGCTGGCCACCATGGTCAGGTTGCTGGACACCACCTTTGTGCGTGTCGGCAATGACGCCTACGCCCGGGAGAACGGCTCTTACGGCCTCACCACGCTGCGCAATCCGCATGCGGGTGTTCAGGGTGCCACCATCAAGCTGCGCTTTCGCGGCAAAAGCGGTGTGATGCAGGACCTGAAGGTGACCGACCCCAAGGTGGCGACTGTGGTGCGGCGCTGCCAGCAGTTGCCGGGTCAACTGCTGTTTCAATATGAAGACGAAGCCGGAGAGCTGCATGGCGTGGGTTCCAGCGACGTCAACGACTACCTGTCAGAAATCACGGCAAGCCGCCGCAAGGGCGAAGAACATTTCACCGCGAAGGACTTTCGCACCTGGCATGGCACGGTGCAGGCGCTTGAACTGACGCATCTCGCGTGTACGGGAAGCGTGCCCGACGCATACAACGCAAAAAACGTGCTGGCAGAAGTGGCCCGCCAGCTTGGCAACACACCCGCAGTCTGCAGGAAGTCATACATACACCCCGCAGTGATGAGCCTGGGCAGCGAACTGGCAAACGATTCAAATGCCATGTCGGGCATCTGGGACGAGATGGGGGCCGGAAAGCCTGCGCGTTACCTGCGCGCTGCGGAAACAAGGCTGATGACGTTTCTCAATGCGAACAGGAAACGCACACGCAAGGGCAAATCCACAAGCCAGGCAAAAACTACTTCAGCGTAGCAAGATAGGCAATCAGGTCGGCCCGCTCCTGGACACTGTCCACCTGAAAGCCCATGCGCTGACCACGTACCAGTTCCTCCGGGTCTTCAAGCCAGACATTGAGGGTTTGCGGCGTCCAGCGCAGGCGTGAGGCGGCGAGTTCGTCTGAATACTTGTAGCCCGGCAGGCTGCCTATGCGCCTGCCCATGACACCGCGGTGCGCGGGGCCAATCTTGTTGCTGTCAACGGCATGGCAGGCCGTGCATCTTGCCTGGTACAGCGCCGCGCCACGCTGTACATCACCGGCAGCGGGCGTCACCCATTCACGCGCTACTGCAGGCGCTACTGCAGGCGCTATTGCAGGCGCTACTGCCTGCCCCTGGGCAAAACCGATCGTACTGCTCAAAAGAAGCAGTACGGCAAACACCCTGCCCGGCCGTTGAGCTGCCAGATACGACGTGCTGGCTGTACGCATAAAAACTCCCTGCCTTGGCTTTTCTGGATTGATATCGGTCCTTGTTGGCCCCGTCCTGTCCTGAATACGTGAAGTAGTTCCGTTTTGGATTCACAAAACCAATGAACAACTTTTTAAAGAAAGTTGAATCCAGTTGTATCAAAACGTACGTATATCAGTTTGCGTGCGCATCGGCTTGCACGCCACACAGGAATTCCCCCAAAAAAAGGACTGCCATGAACAAGAAGTTTGTAATTACCCTCCTCGCTGCTTCTGCAGCGCTGGCCTCTACCGGTGCCCATGCTGAAACCGGCAAACTGCTGCTGACCGGCGGCGTCAGCAGTGTTGACGGCGCGGCTGGCGGCGGTTTGACGCCATGGGCTGTCATTGGCAGCAATGCCACCGACGGTGAAACCGGTTTTTCGGCTTTTGTCAGCAATGTCGGCACCAAAGACTATGGCCTGAATGTGTTTGGCGCCGCCGTTGGTTTCAACGACAAATATGAAATTTCGATTGCCCGGCAGGACCTGAACACCCGCGGCACCGGTACCGCCCTGGGCCTGCCCGGCCTGCACCTCAAACAAACCATCCTGGGCGCCAAGGCACGCGTTTTCGGTGATGCCATCCTCGACAGCGACACAGCCATGCCGCAGGTCGCCGTCGGCCTCGAATTCAAGCAGCTCGGCTCCACCGGCCTGGACGGCACGCTGAACGCACTGGGCGCCAAACGCAGCGGCGTTGACGCTTATGTCAACGCGACAAAGCTCTTCCTCGGCCAGAGCCTGCTGCTCAACGGCACGCTGCGCGCGACCAAGGCCAACCAGAACGGTTTGCTCGGCTATGGCGCAACGCTGGGCGGCAATGAAAACCGCTATAGCCTGCAACCAGAATTCTCGGTGGGCTACCTGTTGAGCAAGAACGTGGTGGTCGGCGCCGAATACCGCTTCATGCGCAACAAGCTGGAAACCGCCGGCCGCGCCGCCGGCCTGGGCAATGGCCTGCGCTCTGAAGACTGGAAAGACATCTACGTCGCCTGGGCACCGACCAAGAACTTCTCCCTGACCCTGGCCTATGTAGACCTGGGCGTCATCGTGCCGGCTACCACCGCCAGCCGCAAGCAAAAGGGCTACTACATCTCGGCCCAGATCGCCTTCTGATCAGGCCGGCACCACCCAGCATCCAAACCTATTCAGGAATCAACATGAAAAAAACACTTCTCTCCCTGGCTCTCGGCGCATCGCTGTTGATGGCAGGCGCGTCTTTCGCGCAGATGGCTCCGCAAAACGACCAGCTCTACAAGGCCTTCGGCGAAAAAGCCGGCCTTGTCTCGTTGATGGACGACTTCATGGTCCGCCTGCTGGCCGACCCGCGCACCGGCCCGCACTTCAAGCCTGCCAACCAGCAGCGTGTGAAAGAGCAGCTGGTAGACCAGTTCTGCGCACTCGGCGGCGGCCCCTGTGTCTACAAGGGCGCAGACATGAAAAGCTCGCACGCCAACCTGGACATCAAAAAATCAGACTTCCATGCACTGGTAGAAGTGCTGCAGCAAAGCATGGACGCCAAAGGCATTCCGTTCACACGGCAGAACCAGATGCTGGCGCTGCTGGCCCCCATGAACCGCGACATCATCACACCCAAATAAACGGACACCGTCATGAAAAAAATCCTGCTCCTGACCGCCCTGTCTGCCGCCTGCGCCCTGGCATCTGCGGGCAACCTGGTGGTGTCCGTCATCGACAAGGATGGCAAACCGGTACAGGATGCGGTGGTGGTGGTGATCCCCGCCAACAAGTCTGTGCTGCCCAAGACATCGCTGCCGACTGAGGCCGGCATCGTGCAGGAAAAGATGCAATTCATACCGGCGGTGTCACTGGTGGCACCGGGGGCAAAGATCAGGCTTTCAAACAACGACCCGTGGAACCACCACGTGCGCTCTTCACCTGCAGGTGCAGAACAGTTCAACTCCAGCAAGGTTGGCTTTGACATGATGCTGGAGGGCAAGCCCGAAGGTAAACCCGCAAAAACGGCAGACATCACACTCGATAAACCCGGCATCGTCACCGCCAACCTGCTGGGTTGTTATATCCACGGCTCCATGCGCGGCTATATCTACGTGAGTGAATCGCCCTGGGCCGCCAAGACCAGCCCGGAAGGTTTCACGACGTTCGAAAATCTTCCCGACGGCCCGGCACAGGTCAAGGTCTGGCAAGGCGAGCAGCTGATTGATCTGGCACCCCAGCAAACCAACATAGGCGCAACGCTTGGCAAGAATGTGTTCCAGCTGACGGTAGTGCCGCGCAGGCGCCGTACGTAGATTCAAGTCCTGCAGGTCCTCGCATCTGCTCTTTTCAGTATGCGCCCCGGCATCCGCTTCGGATTCCGGGGCGTTGCTGTTCCGGGGGCATGGGAACGTGAGGCTCGTGCAAATGACACGTTGGCAAACTGAATCTTCCTGGCGCCTGAAAGAACCGCCATTAAATTTCGGCTCATCACAAGTATCAGAGCTGCGAAATTGCAGTACCTTGTTTCGGCACAGCTTCCAGTTTTTTCCAATCCACGGAATATGCGGCATCACTCCACCGCTTAGTTGTACGTAAAAGACAAATCCGTGAAATAGCTGGGCGGACCTTTATGTGTGCACCGAAAGGCTAGCATGAATGCAATGGGTTGCAAAATGAGGCAAACCATGTACGTTTGGCTGAATTGAGAGGACGCCGCGTACTCATCGCGATCTGAAGCCCTAAAAGAATTTTTGAGAATTCGGCAATTTGGCCGCTTCTGACGTGAACTTGCCACGAGTTTCAAGGCACCGGGGCGCGCCTTTTGTACAGGATTTTGGCGCCAGCAAATTCAACAGCAGCACTTCGCCCACACTCGTCGGGCTGGTAGCGTCATTCATCGGCGTCTTCCAGACTGCACAACTCTGGAAACTTCGTTGACACCCTCCGGGCGCAAGCCTGGATTGAAGCCAGGCGCCGGCCTAGCCGGTTGGCGCACCGGCTGCACTGCATCAAGAAATGGCATGTCAGCCACAAGGAAGACCACCCGCTGGAATACCAGATCTGGGACGTCATGCTGACCTTCTGGGTCATGGGCTGGATTGCATGGGTGCCGGCTCTGGCGCTGGACGCTGAATGGGCCTTTCCGTTCTGCATTCTGGGTGTCTGCCTGCCCGGGCTGTATATGCGCTTCAGGCTTGTGGCCCACCAGGCCATGCGCCTGCGCTGCGACTGGGCTGACCAGATTCGCTGACTTGGCGGATTGCTGCATCGCCGCTTTGAAGCAGCCGATTTGCTATGGTTTCAGTAGCTGCTCACGCACATGTTTATTGGCTTGCAGCCTGATTTGGCACCTGAAAACGGCATGAAAAGCGGTCCAGGGCCGATGAAAAGCTTCGCCAACAGGTTTTCGACGCCTTTGGATCATCATATTTAACGTATATGTTAAATATTTGCTATATACATTAATTTTTTAATGTATACAGCAAAAATCTGCCTCGCAGCTGTGTTGACGCCCCGCAAACCCCGGCAGATAGCCTACACAGCCCTAAAAAGCACCCGTTTAAGGCATCAAATTGGCATCCAGGCCAATAAACATGTGCGTGAGCAGCTACTGATTTAATAGCAAATTCACTGCCGAGCAGTGCGTACGTTGTGCGGTAGCGCCTGCGGATGGCTGGTGCGGAAGGGGTTGATGTCCAGCCCGCCGCGCCGCGTGTAGCGCGCGTACACCGACAGCCTGATCGGCTTGCAGCGTGCCCATACGTCCATGAAGATGCGTTCGACGCACTGCTCGTGAAACTCGTTGTGGTTGCGGAAACTCACCAGGTATTGCAGCAGCCCCTCCTGGTTGATCTGCGGTCCTGAATAACTGATCTGCACGCTGCCCCAGTCGGGCTGGCCGGTGACCAGGCAATTGCTTTTGAGCAGGTTGCTGGTGACTGTTTCAGTGACCGGAGGTTCGTCAAACTCGGCAAACAGCAGCTCGGGCATGGGCGTGAAGTGGCTGCACTCAACATCAAGCCGGTCCAGGTTCAGGCCGTCCATCTCGTGCACCGGCTCCCGGTCAAACAGCTCCGGGCCCAGCGTCTTGATGCCGATGCCGGCACCGACCACGGCGTTCAGGTCGGCACGTATGCGCTCACGCACATCACGCGCATCGGCAAAGCGGGTGTTGTTAAAGCTGTTGAGATAGAGCTTGAAGGATTTGCTCTCAACAATGTTGGGCGACTCGCAGGGCACGGTGATGTGCGCCAGCGCCACCTGCGGCTTGCCACGCAGGTTGAGCCAGCTGAGTTCATACGCCGTCCACATGTCGGCGCCGAAAAATGGCGGTGCATCGGTCACGCCAATTTCTGCACGCTTGCCGGCACGCGGGATGGGAAACAGCAGCGACGCATCGTACTGGTCGATGTAGGCAGAGCTTTTGCCGAGTTGGGATTGTTCAGGGGTGTTCATATATATCAGGGGTTCTGCAGTGCATCTGCAGCCTTCAGGTGCGGAATCAGGGGCGCGAGGATGCGCTCAACGACGCCGGGCGGCAAATCATGCCCCATGCCGTCAACACCGTGCAGCACGGCGCCGGGAATACGCCTTGCCGTGTCTTCGCCGCCGGCAAAAGGCACCAGCGGGTCGGCCTTGCCATGGATGACGAGTGTTGGCACGCTGACGGCCTTCAGCTCTGCAGCCCGCCTCGTGTCGGCCACGATGGCGACCATCTGGCGCACGATGCCGGGCGGGTAAAAACTGCGCGCTGCAGCCATGGCCACCTTCTCGCGCAGCTCGGCCTGCGGCGTGGGGAAACCGGGGCTGCCAATCGTTTGCAGCAGCCGCACAGTATGGTCTATCGCTGCATCAAGCCCCTTGCCGGGCCGCTTGAGCAAAACGCGCGTGACGGCCGGGCTGGCCTCGGGCAGGCCGCGTGCGCCGCTGGTGCTCATGATGCTGGTCAGGCTTGAAAGGCGCGTAGGCGCCAGCAGGGCCAGGCGCTGCGCCATCATGCCGCCCATGCTGACGCCGACGACATGGGCCTTGTCGATCTGCAGTGCATCCAGCACACCCAGTGCATCGGCTGCCATGTCCTTGAGGCTGTAGCGCGGCGTGATGGCCATGCGAAGCCGGAACTTCAGGCCTTCCCACAGCAGGTTGGGCGTGCCGAGGTGGGCGAACTTCTGGCTAAGCCCCGCATCGCGGTTGTCAAACCGTACAACGCGATAACCGGCTTCGACCAGCGCCTGCACCAGGGCCGGCGGCCAGGCGATGAGCTGCATGCCCAGGCCCATGATGAGCAGCACCACGGGGCGGCCTGTCGTGTCGACGGGGTGGGTGTCTTCGGCCTCGATGTCGATGTTGTTGGCTTTTAATTTCATCGGGACATTATGTCTAGCGCTTGCCCGTCATTGCGGACCCGACCCGCAATCCAGGTTTTCCGCGCTGTACTGAATACGGGGGATGGATCCCGGATCGAGCCCGGGATGACAGCCAAGTACAGGGTGTTAAACAAACTCTCTTTCACGCAGCCACTTGGTCGCAATCCATTTTTCGCCAGCGGTCACAGGATCACCGCCATGCAGTGTGAGGCTTGAAGGGTGGGCCCGCGGGTAGCTGAAAAATACGGCGTTGCCGCGTTTGGGCAAGACCTTGAACCTGGCCGACGGAAACACCGTCGCGCCGCCCTGCTCCGGCTCATTCAGATACATGATGAGTGTCGCAACCCGCTGGCCGCCGCGCGCCAGGATCGCCGGCGTGCCGGGCTCGACCGGGTCGAAATAATCGTGATGCGGCTTGTACTGGTCGCCAGGGCCGTAACAGAGCACCTGCAGGCCCTCGCCGTTTTGTTGCGGCCAGCCCAGCAGCCGGGCGATGCGCGCCTCGACACGCCGCACGACTTCAGTCTCACCGCGCGTATAGAACATGCCGTCACTGGTGCGCGCGGGGTTCAGCTCTTCACCACCGGTCCGGGTGTCCACTGTCAATGATCGCGACAGCCGGGGTCGTGCCTCTTCAATCAGCGCATCACATTCGCGGTCACTCAGCAGGCTGGCAAACACCACGATGTCGGGCAAGGCCGACTGGTGAATCACCTGCACCCACTTGTCACCGGCATCGACCATGCCGCCCGTGACGGGCAGCGCCAAAGCGGGAACGGGCAAGACACGCAGCGACTCCAGCAGCATCTGCACCGCACGCGTGGCTGAATCAGGATTCCAGCCGGCGTCGAGCATGGCCTGGAATATCGTTTCTTTTGAATGTCCAGCAGCCGCCTGCGCAGCCATCCAGTCAAACACCTCACGCGTAAGTATTTGCTGGCTGGCGGCCTGCTGCTTCATGACGAGGTTCAGGCGGGCTGCTTGCGACGGAACACCAAACGGTCGGGCGAAGAAGCTTTCGCATCAAAGGCATAACCCTCTGCATCGAAGGCCTGCAACTTTTTGACTGTGCTGGCCCTGTTCTCAATCGCATAACGCGCCATCAGCCCGCGTGCGCGTTTGGCGCTGAAGCTGATGATCTTGTATTTGCCGGCGCGCAGCTCTTCAAACACGCAGCTCACCACGCGCACCTTGAGCGCTTTGAGGTCAACCGCCCTGAAATACTCTTCGCTGGCCAGGTTGACGATGACAGGTGAGGTGTCGGCCGCGGCGCGCTTGTTGAGGTAATCCGATATCTGTGTACCCCAGAACTGGTAGAGATTGCTGCCCCTGTTTGTTTTCAGTGCGGTACCCATTTCCAGCCTGTAGGGCTGCATGCGGTCCAGCGGACGCAGCACGCCGTAAAGGCCGCTCAGGATGCAGAGATGGTCCTGCGCCCAGTCCAGTTCCTCGGCGTTCAAGGTTTTGGCATCCAGCCCGCCATAGACATCGCCATCAAAAGCCAGTGCGGCCTGCTTTGAATTTTTGGCGGTAAAACGCGGTGACCAGGCCTGGTAGCGACCCACATTGAGCCCGGCCAGCGTGTCCGAGAGCTTCATCAGCGTGCTGATCTGCTGCGGTGTTTTTTGCCTGAGAACCTCGATCAGTTCGGCCGACTGGCTGGTGAACAGCGCCTTGCTGTGGGTGGCGACATGCGGTGGCGTGTCGTAATCAAGGGATTTGGCTGGGGAGAGTAAAAACAGCATGCTGGGATCAATATGTACGCAAAGCCTGACTTTACGTCAGCAGCCGCGACAAACCGCTCAAGACCGACAAACTGCTGCACGCCCGGTTATCAGGGCAGGCTTGGCAGCGCCAGTGAATTACGTTAAAGTAAATTAATTACGATTAGTTAAATTATTGAAACTATTCAGACGGGCACCTTATGGGGTCCGCCAACTGAATCAGGCTTCCCAAGGAGACCCTTCCATGTCCGCCACTGTTCAAATTACACCGCCAGCGTTGACCAAGGCCAGCCTTCCACCACCCGCAGGCATACAGCAGCTGCACCACTATGCCTACCGCGCCAAAGACGCTGAAGAAACAAGGCACTTTTACGAAGATATCCTCGGCCTGCCGCTGTACCACATCATCCAGAGCGACCATGTGCCCAGCACCGGTGAGTACTGCCCTTACACGCATTTCTTCTTTCGCCTGCGGGATGGCTCCTTCATCGCTTTTTTCGACCTCGGCGATGACGTCGCTGCATTGCCTTCGCCCAATACGCCAGCCTGGGTAAACCACATCTCCTTCCGGGTCGACACGGTTGCCGACCTCGAAGCCATGAAAGCGCGCCTGGAAGCCGAACATATCGAAGTGCTGGGCGTGACCGACCACCATGTGTTCAAGAGCATTTATTTCTTCGACCCCAATGGCATACGGCTTGAGCTGACCGCGCAACTGGCCACCGAAGATGAAATGGAGGAGGAAAGCCACATCGCCCACGCCCGCCTGGCGGAGTGGACGGCGCGCAAGCAGCAATGGCGCCAGGAACGGGCGGCAGGCAAAACCGCCGCGCCGCTCAAACCACAGAAAAATGACAGGCCGGAGGTCACGGCCCGCGCCTCAAAGCCAGCCTGAAAAAATAGTCCGGCAACGGCGTGTCAAGCCCTTGCGCATATGCTCAAACTGGCGCATTCTCTATTGACGTGATCTGCGCGCCATCCCGCGCCAGACGCGGCTTCATGGAGTCCACCATGCGTGCTTCAAGTCTCTGGCTTTCTGTCGCGTTATCAATCTCCCTCACCCCTCTTTCCATCCCTGCGGCATCCCATGCTGCTACGGCCGCACCACCGAGCGTGCAGTCCATCATGGAGACGATGAACAAGGCCAATGCCGCTGTTGTCGGCATACGGGTTACCGCTGTTGAAGGGTCACGATCGGCTGAAAACCTGGGCATGAAACGTACCGGCTCCGGCGTGGTGATAGGGGCAGACGGCCTGGTACTCACCATCGGCTACCTGATGCTTGAAGCCGAGCACATCGAAATCGTCACCCAGGACAACCGTATATTGCCGGCCACCGCCGTGGCTTATGACATTGCCACTGGCTTTGGCCTGGTGCGCCCACTGCTCCCGCTGCGGGGCGTCGCCCCCGTCACCCTGGGCAGCGTGCGCGACCTCAAGCCAGGCGAGCCGCTGATGGCTGCAACGGGCTCCAGTGGCGGCACAAATGGCGACGATGGTGGCGTCAGCATGACGCAACTCGTCAACACCCGGGCCTTCTCGGGCACCTGGGAATACCACCTCGATACGGCCATCTTCACCAGCCCGCCTGTCGCGTCCAGCCGGGGCAACCACAGCGGCGCACCGCTTTTTAACCACAGGGGCGAACTCGTGGGTGTGGGTTCACTGCTGGTGATGGATGCAGCCGGTGAAAACCGCCGCAACCCCGGCAACATGTTTGTGCCTGTAGACCTGCTCAAACCCATACTGGCGGAGATGCGCCAGTCCGGCAGCAGCAGCCAGAGCCGCCGGCCCTGGCTGGGCCTGACATCCAGCGACCGCGATGGCAAGATTCAAATCGTGCGCGTCAGCGCCGACAGCCCCGCAGAAACAGCGGGCCTGATGCCCGGCGTCGTCGTGCTCGCCGTCGATGGCGACCAGGTCACCACGCTTGAAAGCTTTTACAAGAAGGTCTGGGCCCGCACGGCGCCCAATGAGCCGGTCAAGCTCACCATCATGCAGGGCAGCGAAGTCAGGACCATCGTACTGACGCCCCAGGACCGCATGCTGACGCTCAAAAAACCTGCTGGCATCTAGTTTTAAGGCGTTTGCCCCTTCAGGGGCAGGTCATGCGCAGTCGAATAAAATCGGGGCTGTCCATTCATCCACGCGGCATCGCTCTCGGTGCCGCTTTTCATTGCGCCCATGACTGAAGCCGTCCCATCCCAAGCCCCCACGCCTGCCACCCCTGCACCTGAGGCCGCGAAGGTGGTCGTACCCACGCCGGGGCTGGACGCACTGGCAAAGTCTTTTGCGCCCACCGACATTGAACGCCAGTGGGGCCCGCTCTGGGAGCAAAGCGGCCAGTACGACCCCACCCTGGACGCAGCAAAACCCTCGTTTTCCATCCAGTTGCCGCCACCCAATGTGACGGGCACGCTGCACATGGGACATGCCTTCAACCAGACCATCATGGATTCGCTCACGCGTTATCACCGCATGAAGGGCGACAACACGCTGTGGGTGCCGGGCACCGACCATGCGGGCATCGCCACGCAGATCGTGGTGGAGCGCAAGCTGCAGGGCGAAGGCAAATCACGCCATGACCTGGGCCGCAAGAATTTCGTCGCCAAGGTGTGGGAGTGGAAGGAAGAGTCAGGCACGACCATCACGCGCCAGATGCGCCGAATGGGGGACTCGGTCTCGTGGAAGCACGAGTACTTCACCATGGACCCGAAGATGTCAAAGGTCGTCACCTCGACCTTCGTTCAGCTTTACGAGCAGGGCCTGATCTACCGCGGCAAGCGTCTCGTGAACTGGGACCCGATCCTGAAGTCGGCCGTCTCCGACCTTGAAGTCGAGAGTGAAGAAGAAGACGGCAACATGTGGCACATACGCTACCCGCTGGCCGATGGCTCGGGCTCGTTGACAGTGGCGACCACCAGGCCTGAAACCATGCTGGGCGATGTGGCCGTGATGGTCCACCCCGAAGACGAACGCTACAAACACCTCATCGGCAAGCTGGTGTCGCTGCCACTGTGTGATCGCACCATCCCCGTAATCGCAGATGACTACGTGGACAAGGAGTTTGGTACCGGCGTTGTGAAGGTCACTCCCGCGCATGACACCAACGACTATGCGGTCGGCCAGCGGCACCAGTTGCCCATCATCGGCGTGCTGACGCTGGATGCAGCCATCAACGACAACGCGCCCGAAAAATACCGCGGCATGGACCGTTTTGTGGCGCGCAAGGCCGTGGTTTCAGACCTCGAAGCGCAGGGTCTTCTTGTCGAAGTCAAAAAACACAAACTCATGGTGCCGCGTTGCGCGCGAACGGGTCAGGTCATCGAACCCATGTTGACAGACCAGTGGTTTGTGGCGCTCAGCAAGGTAAGCGACAAGGACCCCACTGGCAAGTCGATTGCCCAGAAAGCCATCGATGCGGTGAGCAGCGGCGATGTGAAATTTGTGCCCGAGCAATGGGTCAATACCTACAACCAGTGGATGAACAATATCCAGGACTGGTGTATCTCGCGCCAGCTCTGGTGGGGCCACCAGATACCGGCCTGGTATGACGAAGATGGCAAGGTCTATGTGGCCGAAAACGAGGAAGATGCGCAAAAGCAGGCGCCCGGCAAAAAGCTGGTGCGCGACGAAGACGTGCTCGACACCTGGTACTCATCGGCGCTGGTGCCCTTCTCTTCACTGGGCTGGCCAGAGAAAACAAAAGAGCTCGATTTATTCCTGCCGTCGAGCGTTCTGGTCACCGGTTACGACATCATCTTTTTCTGGGTCGCCCGGATGATCATGATGACCACACACTTCACCGGCCAGGTGCCTTTCAGACATGTGTACATCCACGGCCTGGTGAAAGACGCGCAGGGCAAGAAGATGAGCAAGTCCGAAGGTAATGTGCTGGACCCTGTCGATCTGATTGACGGTATTGAACTGGCACCCCTGCTCGAGAAGCGTTCGCAAGGCCTGCGCAAACCCGAAACAGCGCCACAGGTTCGCAAGAACACCGAGAAGGAATTCCCTGCCGGCATTCCCGGTTATGGCGCCGATGCGCTGCGTTTTACCTTTGCGTCACTGGCTAGCCTGGGTCGCAGCATCAACTTTGACAGCAAGCGCTGCGAAGGCTATCGCAACTTCTGCAACAAGCTCTGGAACGCCACGCGCTTTGTGTTGATGAATTGCGAAGGCCAGGATTGCGGGCTTGCAGAGCACACCAAAGAGCAGTGCCAGCCCGGCGGCGAGTTTCATAACTACATGAGTTTCTCGCAGGCTGACCGATGGATTTCATCGACCATGCAGCGCGTGGAAGCCGATGTGGCAAGAGGCTTTGCCGACTACCGCCTGGACAACGTTGCCGGCAGCATTTACCAGTTTGTCTGGGATGAGTTCTGCGACTGGTACCTGGAAATTGCCAAGGTGCAAAATACAGACCGGCAACGACGCGCAGAAGCGCGCCACGCGCCGCACGCTGATTCGCACGCTGGAAGGCATTCTTCGCCTGGCGCACCCCGTCATTCCCTTCATCACCGAAGAGTTGTGGCAAAAGGTTGCCCCCGTCGCCGGCATGAAAAAAGGCGACTACATCGGCAACATGGCTTACCCGAAAAGCCAGCCCGAGAAGATAGACGAAAAAGCCGAAGCGCATGTCACCAAACTCAAGACACTGGTCGATGCCTGCCGCAACCTGCGTGGCGAGATGAACGTGTCACCCGCCACGCGCCTGCCGCTGTTTGTGCTGGGCGACACGGACTTCATGAACAGCATTGCACCGGTGCTGAAGTCACTCGCCAAGCTCAGTGAAGTGAAGGTGTTTGATGACGAAGCCAGCTGGGTCACAGCAGCACAATCGGCACCTGTCGCCATCGTCGGCGAAGCCCGGCTCTGCCTCTACATGGAAGTCGATCTGGCCGCAGAAAAAATCCGCCTGCAAAAGGAAGAAAGCCGCCTGACTGGCCAGATCACCAACTCAGAAGCCAAGCTGGCAAACGAAGCCTTTGTGAGCAAGGTGCCGCCAGCCGTGCTCGAACAGGAACGCAAGCGTCTGGCCGACAACAACGCCGCGCTGGACAAGATCCGCGAGCAGCTGGTGCGATTGAAGTAGGCCTGCCCACGCTAGAAAAAGCCCCGCCGGTCGGGGCTTTTTTAATGCAGGAAACGGAGGGGCTTCGCATGCAGGCAGGCCTGCAAGGCCTCGGGAGCAACACGCAGTGAGCGAAAGTGGAGGCGATCGGCCGCCGCGCCGGGCCGCCCCAAGCAAGGCCAGCCCCCTCGGGGGGCAGAGAGCTACACGCAGTGAGCGAACGTGGGGGCGATCGGCCGCCGCGCCGGGCCGCCCCAAGCAAGGCCAGCCCCCTCGGGGGGCAGAGAGCTACACGCAGTGAGCGAACGTGGGGGCAATATCCCTAGCGAATATCGAACTCCGGCTCTACCCACTGAGAGCCCGAACCAGAATCGGTTGATGTCCCGGTCAGGTCCATAGGTGCGCTCAGCGAGGAATCGCTGGCGGGTTTCTCCGATGTGATGGCTTCATGCATGCGATGCGCGACATACCAGCTTGAGCGAAGGCGCGCTTCGCGCGTGTGCGAACCCAGGCGGGGCGTGACAAACAGATTCTTCAGCCCGTGCAGAGGCGAGGTCTCGGCCAGAAATTTTGGCTCTGCGCCATCAATCACACAGGCCTCTATGCGCCCGTCCGTGAGCGCCGCAGCCAGGGCCGCCTCATTGAAGAGTTCGCTGCGGCTGATGCCTACCCAAAGCTGGTTCTTCTTGCAGGCTGCCAGCAACTTGTCGTTGACAAAGCCCTTGAAGCGGCTGGCGTAAAGCATCTGGACCGAGACCGCGTCGGCCTGGCTCATGAGTTCTGGCAGCGTCACTGGCTTGATGCGAAGGCGCTCCCAGATTGGCGCGGTATGGTGCACGGCTGGGTCGTAACCAATCAGGCGCACACCCAGGCCACTCAACATGCCGGCAAGGGTGTGGGCGGTAGGCGCCAGGCCGAGTATGCCCACGGTGCTGCCGCTCAGTTCGCGCCCCATCTGCGCTGCAGGATGGCGGCGACCCATGAGCGCCGACACCACCCCCCTGCGGTAAAGGATCAGCAGGCAGCTGAGCAGGTATTCGGCGTTCGAACGGACATTGGCGCTGCTGGCGTGGATAACCTTGATGTCGCGTTCCTTGCAGGCTTCAAGATCGGTGTTGTCAGTGCCGACATGCAGTCGGCCGACGGCCTTCAGCTTGGGCAGGAAATCAAGAAAATCGCGCGTGACGATGGTCTGGCGCGGAAAGATGATGCCTTTGGTCTTGTAGGCAGCCTGGCGCAGGGAGACCATGTCATCGGCAAATTCAGGACGGTATTCGACGCTGTGCCTGGCTTCAAGCCAAGCCATGGCCTCAGGTACCAGTGCGTCTAGAAGTAAGATGTCCACCCTGCTGTCCTTGGTTAGCCGTTTTTCATTTTGTGGGCGTTTGTGTCGCTCAAATTTGCGGAATTGTCCGACGCGCCAGTCGCACCGGCCGCCGCAAACTCACTGTTTTTCCCCTGATCTACCCCAATGCCCAAAATTACGAATTTGAATAAAGCCGTTTTCCCGGTCGCCGGTCTTGGGACCCGTTTCCTGCCGGCGACCAAAGCCCAACCCAAGGAAATGCTGCCGGTGGTGGATAAACCGCTGATCCAATATGCGGTTGAAGAGGCTTATTCGGCCGGTATTCGTCACATGATTTTTGTAACAGGACGCAATAAGCGTGCCATTGAGGATCACTTTGACACGGCCTACGAGCTTGAGAACGAGCTTGAGGTAGCCCAGAAGTTTGAACTGCTCAAATTGGTTAAATCCGTCCAGCCACAGGACATGGATTTTTCATACGTTCGCCAGCCGCGCTCACTGGGCCTGGGACACGCAGTTCTGTGTGCCGAGCACCTCGTGGGCAATGAGCCGTTTGCAGTATTGCTGGCCGATGACCTGATGGTCGGCCCCAGGGACGGCGAGCCGGTTCTGGCGCAGATGAGCTCGCAGTTTGACCGGCTCAAGCAGTCAATACTTGCCGTCCAGGAAGTACCCGCAGAACACACCCGCCGCTACGGCATCGTGGCCGGTCAGACGATGGAAGACGGCCTGATAAAGGTCAACACCATGGTCGAGAAACCAGCGCCTGAAGTGGCCCCTTCGCGCATGGGTGTGGCGGGCCGCTACATTCTCACCCCGGCTGTTTTCCGGCATATCCGCAGCCAGCCGACAGGCGTGGGCGGGGAAATCCAGCTAACGGATGGCATTGCCAGCCTGATGAAGGAAGAAGCGGTGTATGCCTTCCAGTACAAGGGCAAGCGCTATGACTGCGGCAGCAAGTCAGGCTTTCTGGAAGCGACGGTAGAACTGGCGCTGCAGCACCCTGAAGTGGGCGAGAACTTCCGGGCTTACCTGAAAGAGCTCAAGCTCGACTGACTGGCGAAAAAACCGTCTGTCTACTGACGTTATCGACGTTTGAGAATGTGAATAAAGTCGCCGCCAGCCGTACTCTGCTCCACCAGCTCATTGCCGGTCTGCTTGGCAAAAGCCATGAAGTCCCGGGTTGAACCCGAATCTGTAGACACCACACGCAGCAGTTCACCGCTTTGCATGTCGGCCAGTGCTTTTTTGGCTTTCAGGATGGGCAGCGGGCAGTTCAGTCCGCGGGTGTCGAGTTCTTTGTCAATATTCATCTTGGTCCTTGGGTTGCCCCTATTTTAAAGGCGCTGGCGGCTTCAGTCGCGCCGGGGCCATTCCACAAACTCGGGGTTGTGGCCTTTTGACTTCAGCCAGTCGGCCAGGGCATAACCCGTTCCGGCCGGCCAGCATTTGACCTTGTCGAAGTCATAAAGCCTGTAGTCCACCAGTTCTGGGGACAGGGCCACCTCACCCTCGCAGACGGCATGGTAGGCAATGATGATCTGGTTCATGCGCTGGAAGTCGTACACCCCGATAAGGTCCAGCGACAGCGTATGCAGCCTGGTTTCCTCCTCGATTTCGCGCTTGATACCGTCCTCAGGCGTCTCGCCAGCCTCCATGAAGCCCGTGATCAGGGCGTAAGCCTTGTGGCTCCACGCCGCGTTGCGTGCCAGCAGGATCTGGCCCTCATATTCCACCACCGCTGCAAGTACCGGCGTGGGGTTGTTCCAGTGGGTATAGCCACAGGCCGGGCAGCGCAGGCGGGTTTTTTCGCCACCGTCTTCCATCTGGGTGACCATCGCCAACGGGGTAGCGCAGTTTGGGCAAAATTTGAACTCCTGCGTCATGCCGGGAACACCCCTGTCGACAGGTAACGGTCGCCCCGGTCGCAGACCACAAACACGATGACAGCGTTGGTCACGGTTTTGGCGATTTCCTGGGCCACCCAGCAAGCACCTGCCGCCGAAATGCCCGCAAAAATACCCTCTTCTCGCGCCATCCGGCGGACCATGTCTTCAGCGTCAAGCTGACTGACCGACACCTGGCGATCAACCGTGCTGGCGTCATAAATTTTCGGCATGTAGGCTTCAGGCCACTTGCGGATGCCGGGGATGCGCGAACCCTCGGCCGGCTGGGCACCGATGATCTGGATGGCCGGATTTTTCTCCTTCAGGTAGCGCGAAACCCCGGTAATCGTGCCGGTTGTCCCCATGGCACTGACAAAATGTGTCACTTTGCCTGACGTATCTGTCCATATTTCAGGCCCGGTCGTCTCATAGTGAACTCTCGGGTTATCCGGGTTGGCGAACTGGTCAAGCACCCGGCCCTGGCCTTCTTTCTCCATTTTTTCGGCCAGGTCGCGGGCGTGTTCCATGCCACCGCTTTTGGGCGTCAGGATCAGTTCGGCACCAAAAGCCTTCATGGTCTGGGCGCGTTCAATCGACAGGTCCTCCGGCATGATGAGCACCATGCGGTAGCCCTTGATCGCGGCCGCCATGGCCAGGGCGATGCCGGTATTGCCCGAGGTGGCTTCAATCAGCGTGTCGCCAGGGTTGATATCACCGCGTTCTTCAGCCCGCCTGATCATGGACAGCGCCGGCCGGTCTTTGACAGAACCCGCCGGGTTGTTGCCCTCAAGCTTTCCGAGGATGACGTTGCCACGTTTTTCATTCTCGGCAGCCCCTATGCGCTGCAGTGCCGCCAGGGGCGTTTTGCCAATGGCGTCTTCGATGGTTGGGTATTTCATAGACCCACACTGTGCCATAATTCGAGGCTCCGCTCATTCCTGCCCGGGTGGTGAAATTGGTAGACGCAGGGGACTCAAAATCCCCCGCCGCAAGGCGTGCCGGTTCGATTCCGGCCCCGGGCACCAGGACTCAATACAACATGAGCCTGAGCAGCGAAGCACATCCCCGATCAATACTTCCGGCCGCCCCACCTTGACACAGACACTGTCGCCGGCGCGCATCAACACCACTGTCACGCTGATGGCCTGCGCGGCCTTTTTCAGTGGCGCCGCCCTGCGCATCTGCGACTCGCTGCTGCCGCGGCTGGCGCTTGACTTCAACCGCACCCCTGGCGCTGCCGGCCAGGTCATCATCAGTTTTTCAATCGCCTACGGTCTCATGCAGCTGGTGTTCGGCCCGCTCGGTGATCGTTACGGCAAGGCGCGCCTGATCTGGATATCGCTGGCCGGTTGCGCTCTCGCCGCACTCGCTTCTGCGTTGATCGGGAAATTCGAGGTCCTGGTCTGGACGAGGGTCGCCTGGGGGATGTGCGCAGCAGGGGTGATGCCGCTGGCCATGGCCTGGATAGGCGACAACGTTCCGTATGAAAACCGGCAGGCCACGCTGGCGCGCTTTGTTGCAGGCAGCCTGACGGGCATGATGGCAGGGCAGCTGGCGGGCGGGCTGTTCGCCGATTCGTCATTGGGATGGCGCGGCGCGTTTCTCAGCCTGTCACTGGGCTTTGGCATCATGGCATTCATGCTCTGGAAATGGCTGCGGACCGAGCCGGTGCACCAAGCGCCTACCGGCGGACTTGATGTCACAGGGCAGTTGCGTGCAGTGGTGACCGTGCCCTGGGCCCGGGTGGTGTTGCTGGCCGTGCTTGCAGAAGGCATCTTTCTGCTGGGAACGCTCAGCTACCTGCCCTCTTACCTGCACAACCGGTTTGGCCTGAGCCTGACTTTTGCATCAGCGCTGATCGCGCTCTATGCCTTGGGCGGCCTTCTTTATGCCGTGACGGCCAAGAAGATTGTTGAAAAATATGGCGAGCGCCGGATGGTGCTGGCTGGCGGCCTGATGATGGGCGCAGGCTTTCTGGGCCTGCTGCTGTCGCCCATTGCCTGGGTAGCCGGGCCGCTGGCACTGCTCACGGGTTTTGGCACTTACCTCTTTCACAACACGCTGCAAACACATGCCACACAAATGGTGCCCGCCTTCAGGGGCACGGCTGTGGCGCTGTTTGCGTTCTCACTATTTGGCGGGCAGGCCATCGGTGTGTCGATTGTCGGCTACACCTATGACCATCTCGGCCACACCCTCATGCTGCTGGTGCCTGCGGTGGCGCTGCCGCTGACCGGCTGGGCCTTTGCACGCGCCTTGCGGCTGCGCGCAGAAACAGGCACAGCCGCCGAATAGACAGTTCAGGCTGCGGCGGCAGCCTGCCTGACGGGCACCAGCCGCGCAGCCACTTCATCAACAGACAGGACATCGCCGAACACCAGCATCCAGTTGTTCAAGGCCCAGATGTGCTCATCAGGCGTGAAGGCAGACAGCGCGTCTTCGACCATCACCACACGATAGTTCTGCATCATCGCGTCACGACCGGTGGAGTCACAGCAGACATTGGTGGCGGTACCGCCTATCAGCATGGTTTCAATGCCCAGCTTGCGCAACAACTGGTTGAGATCCGATGAGCCCTGCACCATCGCGCTGTAGCAAAGCTTGACGACATGTTCATCGCCGGGCTGCACATCCAGCTCGCTGTGCAGTTCATAGCCTTTTGCGCCGGGGTCAAGGCTATCCATGCGCTTCTGTTTGCGATCAGGCGTATACGTTTCGCTGTAGTGCAGCGACAGGTGCACGTCAGAGTTCACCGAGGTGGTCTGTATCCACACCACCTTGCCACCAGCATTGCGTACAGCCGCTGCAAGCCGGTTGATGGAAGGAATGGTCGCTGCAGCAGAAGGCACTGCAGCAGGAAAACCCGGCAATACGAAGTGGTTCTGCATGTCGACCACCACGAATGCGAGCTTGCCCGCATCAAAGCTGTCGTAGGGGTGAAGGCTGCCTTGCCGGCTGGTGACGCGGTCAACAATCCACTGGGGAAATTCCATAGTCAAACTCCTGAAAAAATTAAAAAGGGGATAGGGCTCATCCGCCCTGGTTGACCACGCCAACTTTCTGCAACCCGGCCCTGTTGGCCATCACCAGGAAGGCCGCAACAAAAGAGTAAGGCGTATCGAAAGATGGCTTCAGGTGAATTTCGGGTTGCACAGCTTGGGCTGTAGCCGCGGCGATGCGTGCCTGCACGGCCTGCATGTCGGCCAGCGTCTCGCCGTTCCATTGCAGAAAGCCTGCGGCATTCATCTGCACCTCGACCACCTCGGGCGTGCTGCCCGCCTGCATCGATGGCATGTCCAGGTTGACGGAATGCAGTTGCACAGGAATGGTGATGATAAGCATGACCAGCAGCACCAGCATCACGTCGATGAGCGGTGTGGTGTTCATCTCGACCATGGGCCCGGCGTCGGTGTCATCGCCGTTGCTACTGGACAGGTGTTGTGTGTAGAGCTTCATCGGTTTTGCGCCGGCTCGGTCACCAGGCTGACATGCGCAAAGCCGTGGCCCTGTGCCGTGTCTATCACCTGGCCGATGTAGGCATAGGGCGCACTGGCGTCGGCGCGTATGTGTATTTCAGGCTGCGGCGTCAAGGTAGCGATCTCACCGATCAATGATGACAAAGCCTGGATGTCGGGCGCGAAGCTGTCATTGAAATACAGGTTGCCGACACGGTCAACCGTGACCACCACGTAGTCGCCGCTGGTGTCGCGCCACTGCGCTGATTCAACCGGCAGGTTGACGTTGACGGTGGCACTCACCACCGGAATCGTCAGCAGAAAAATGATCAGCAGCACCAGCATCACATCGACCAGCGGTGTGGTGTTGATCTCGGCCATCCAGCCGTCTTCGGCCTGGCTGTCGCTTGATGAATAAAGTGCCATGGTCAGTCAACCACAGGAGGGGCGACTTCGGGCGCCAGTGCCCCATCAGCGCCCTGCGTCACATCGGTCGTGGCCAGCAGCAGCGAATGCAGCTGTGCGCCGAAGTTGCGCAGCGACTCGAAGGCCAGCTTGTTTTGCCTGAGCAGCCAGTTGTAGCCAAACACCGCCGGCACGGCGACCGCCAGGCCAATCGCGGTCATGATGAGCGCCTCACCCACCGGCCCCGCCACGCGGTCAATGGACGCCTGCCCGGAGGCGCCTATCTTGACCAGCGCGGTGTAGATCGCCCATACCGTGCCGAACAGGCCGACAAAGGGCGCGGTGGAGCCAATGGTGGCGAGCACCGCCATGCCGCTTTGCATGCGTATCTGCACACCCGACAGCGCCTGCTCTATCGCACGCACCAGCCAGGTGTCGTAGTCGACACGCGGCCTGAGCGCCGCGTACTGGTGGACGGCCGCGCTGCCGGCATCTGCGACGTAACGCACAGGGTTGTTCACATCCAGCTTGCGCACATGCGCCGAGAAATGGATCACGTCGTCAAATACGCCACGCGCCATCGCCGCCTGTTTGCGCAGGCGCCTCAGCGCGATGGTCTTGGCCAGCAATGCGTACCAGCTGGCCATCGACATCAGGGCCAGCAGCAACAGGCAGCCCTTGGCCACCCAGTCACCCTGCAGCCAGATGGCGGACAGGCCATAAGGGTTGGCAACCGATGGCAATACCTTGCCGTCGCCGGGCGCAATGCCGGCCACTCTCGTCGCAGGGACGGGCACCGGTGCAGGCGCAGCAGCCGACGACGGCGCACTGGTGCCCAGCGTCGTGCTGAGCTGGCTTTGCGCCGCTGCGGGCAGCGCAACCGCCACCAGGAACATGGCCAGAAACATCGCAGGCAAAAAACCGGAAAGACGCGTGAGGCGCAGGGTCGCGGTGGTCGGCTGGTTCATGGAATACCTTTGTACTGGAAATAAAAGCGTGGCGTTTGAAAAGAGTTGTTGTGCCGTCATCTCTTGCATTTTTCTTCAATGGCGCGTTTGAGCAAGGGGCCTATCGCAAGCAGGCCCTGGGCCGGGCCTTCTGGTGTTTCTTTCGCGCAGTCGATGTTGGCTGCGCGATCTATCGCTTCCGCGAAGGGATCACGCGGCTTGCGCCTGAGTTGTTCGTTGGCCATTTCAGACAGGCTGCGCTGGGGCACCGCAACAGGTGGCCGGTAGATGTAGCGCGGCGGCAGGCGAAGGTCCAGCGGCGGCGCCAGGCCACCGCCCTGAAGGCCGCCAGCCGGGACAGAACCCGTGCCGCCGGGCCCCGCCGAAACGCCGCCCGCTGAGGTGCCTGACGGTGCTGGCGTGCCCGGCAGGGTATTGGAAGCAGCCGGCCCGGGCGCAGCAACTGAAGAGGCAGGTAGCGCTGTAGACGCACTGGCTGGCGTGCTTGCCGGTGCGACCAGCGTGGCTGTGGTTCTGGGCAAGGTGGCAGGCGCCGTTTGCACAGGCGCAGCTTCTGAAGCCGTTGTGACACGCGGTGCGACCGCTGCTGGCGCGGGCATGGGCGCGGGCACCGGTGGTACCGGGACTTGAGGCGCCTGAACCGCAGGAGCAGGAGCAGGAGCAGGAGCAGGAGCAGGAGCAGGAGCAGGAGCAGGAGCAGGAGCAGGAGCAGGCGTTGGCGTTGGCGTTGGCGTTGGCGTTGGCGCTGGGATTGTTGCAGTGACTGCAGCTTGCGTCACGGGGGCCGGCTGCGGCGCAGGTGGCTCGGGTACTGCGGGCGGGGGCAAAGGAGCAGCCAGCGAAGCCGCACGAACCGGCACGGGTATTGCCTTTTCGATCACAGCCTGCGGCGTTGCAGACAGCGGGGTGCTTTGTAGCGCGGGGGCCGCTGCGGGAACAGATGGCAAGGATGGCTCGGGGGCGGCTTCTGTCGCCGGAAACTCCAGCTGCGTGGCTGCGCGCCCGAAGCGCCGGGCCGTGATGCTGCCGGGGTTGCGTGCAAATTCACCGCTGGCTGCCGCGTTGGCTGCCAGGTCTGGGGGCACACGGTTGGGAGCCGAATCGCTGCGGAACACCTGCACCACAATACGTTCTGCCACCGTCTGCAACGGCCAGTACAGGTTGGCTATGAACAACAGCCCCACATGTGCGGCGATGACGGCCAGCCCGACGCCCGGATGAGCTCGATCTTGCGGAGGTGGCGCGATAAACAGGGACCTTGTCACGCGGTCCATGTTCCCACAACTTTCCTTTCGGGCCGAAGTATCCTGCCGACGCGGCACCAAAAAATGTTAACTTGCAAGTTAACATTTTGGGCAAAGAGACGGGTTTGGGTGTGTTGCGTAGCCTCCAGATCCTCAAAAAAACTTCAAAAAAAGCCTTTTCAAGGCATCAAATCGGCCTCCAGACCAATAGACACGAGCGTGAGCAGCTACGTTTTTAATAGCAACTGCAAGGCACGCCACAGGTGCCCAACCGCCGGGCAGCCAAGACCACTATTCCGGCTTGATGCCCAGGTCTGTAAACAGCTTGCCCCACTGCGCGTATTCGCTGCGCACAAAATTTGCGCAATCTGCCGGGTTTGATTCTGTGAGGTTGGCGCCCAGGGCCGCAAAGCGCGCCTTGATCTCCGGGTCGCGCAGCACCTTGTTGATTTCGCTGTTCAGCCTGGCGACGATGGGCGCCGGCGTGGCGGCAGGCGCGATGAAGGCGTACCAGACCACGAATTCATAGTTGGGGTAACCGGACTCCATCACCGTCGGCAAATCAGGCAGCTCGGTAAAACGTGACTTGCTGGTAACGGCCAAAGGCCTGACCTTGCCAGCACGAATCTGCGGCAGAGAGGTCTGTACCGGGTCGAACAACACCTGTATCTGGCCGCTGACCAGATCAGCCATCGCCAGTGCATTGCCCTTGTACGGCACATGCACCATGTCCACGCCGGTAATCTGCTTGAACAGTTCAGCCGACAGGTGGGCCGAATTACCCAGGCCTGCAGAACCGAAGTTGAGCTTGCCCGGGTTGGCCTTGGCATAGGCCACCAGTTCCCGCACGTTCTTCACAGGCAGCGAGGGGTTCACGTCAAGCACAAAGGGCGTCGTGCCCGCGCAGGCAAGATAGGTGAAGTCCTTGCGTGAATCGTAGGGCAGGCTTTTGTACTGGTGCGGCGCCAGCACCAGCGGCGAGGTGCCCGACATTCCAATCGTGTAGCCGTCGGGCGGCGCTGTCGCCACCATCTGGTGGGCAATCGTGCCGTTGGCGCCTATGCGGTTGTCGGCCACCACACTCTGGCCGATCGCAAGCGCCACCCTGTCGGCGATCACGCGGCCCAGGACATCGACAGAGCCGCCTGCCGCAAAGGGCACGACCATACGTATGGGTTTGTTGGGGTAGGTTTGCGCGCTTGCATTCGTCGCCACAAGCGCGGGCAACAAACACATGGCACTGAATGCAGCAGCCATCAGGCCTGTGCGCGGGGGTCGAGCAAACGAAGTCATTTTTTGTCTCCTGTCGCCTGTCTTCTTTTTATGGACTCCCCAAAATTATTCTAGACCTGCATACAGCGCAACAGCGGGTCTTTACTTCAGGCCGGTGTTTTCAGGCCGATGTGCACGGTCGGGTAACGCAAACGCAGCCGCAGTTCATTTTTCATGCGGCGGTTGTCCAGCCTGCGTGATTCGCCCATGAAGCTCAGCATCATGGGTGCCAACTGCTGCGCTGCCTCGGCGCGCTGCAAACGCGGCGGCCTGGGCAGGCCGTACATGTCGGCGGCCAGATCGAAGTAGTCGCCCATCTTCAACTGCGTATCGTCGTTGATATTGCTGATGCGCTGAGGTTTGCCGCGCCACATTGCTGCAACGCACGCGCTTGCAAGGTCATCTGCATGGATGTGGTTTGTATAAACGTCATCAAAAGCAGCCAGCACCGGCGTGCCCTTGAGCAGACGCGTGCGCGGCGTGCCGCCTTCACGGTCGGGGGCGTAGATTCCCGGTATCCGCAGGATGTGTACCGGGACAGCTGCCGAGCGCCCAAAAAAGCGCACCGCATCTTCCGCATCAACCCGCCGATGCGCGCGGGCATTGGTCGGGTTCACGCCGCGGGTTTCTGCCACGACATCACCGCTGCAATCTCCATACACACCGCTGGTTGATCCATAAACCAGCGCTTGCGGCATACCGCGAAGCCGCAAGGCCTGGAGCAGCCTGCGCGTACGGCTGTCGTGGCGCGCATCGGCGAGTTCATTCGCCGGCGGCGCCAGGTGAATGACACGGTCAGCCAGCCCCGACAACCTGCGCAGAGTGGCTGCATCGTCGAGGTTGCCCAGCAGGGGTTTGATGTTTCGTCCGCGAAACGTCGCGAGCTTTGAAGGGGAAGACGTGAGCGCCATGACATTGACCCGCGCAGGCAAGGCGGCTGCTGCGCGCAGGCCCACGTCACCGCAACCGATGATCAAAACGCGCTGGCGGCGAAAACGTGCGGGCAGCGCACCGAGGGGACTTGAATTTGAGGGCAAAATTGGGGGTCAGCGCGAAAAGCGGCGAGACAAAAAAACTACAGACCCCCAAGGATAACGACTATGAGCTTTAACGTGACCGTGCAACCCAGCGGCCGTACCTTTGTTGCGCAGGCAGATGAAGTGTTGCTGTCTGCCGCCATTCGCCAGGGCATTGGCATGCCCTACGGCTGCAAGGACGGTGCCTGCGGCTCATGCAAATGCAAAAAGCTCGAAGGCACCATCAAGCAGGGCACACACCAGGTCAAGGCGCTGACAGCTGAAGAAGCGGCTGATGGTTTCATCCTCACCTGCTGCGCCACTGCCGAAACCGACCTGGTTCTTGAGTCACGCCAGGTCACCGACGAAAGCGCCTTCCCGATCAAGAAAATGCCGGTGCGCGTCGCCAGCCTGGCAAAGGCCTCACACGACGTGATGAATGTGCGCCTGCAATTGCCTGCTGCCGATGTGTTCAAGTACCACGCCGGCCAGTACGTTGAGTTCCTGCTGCGCGACGGTGACCGCCGCGCGTACTCAATGGGCACTGCACCGCACACCCAGCTTGAAAACCCCGGCGTTGAACTGCACATCCGCCACATGCCCGGCGGCAAGTTCACCGACCACGTGTTCAGCGCCATGAAGGAAAAAGAAATCCTGCGCATTGAAGGCCCCTTCGGCAGCTTTTACCTGCGTGAAGACAGTGACAAGCCCATGGTGCTGCTGGCATCGGGCACGGGCTTTGCGCCCATCAAGGCCATCATCGAGCACATGCAGTTCAAGGGCATCACGCGCCCCGCAGTGCTGTACTGGGGCGGCCGCCGCCCTGCCGACCTGTACATGAACGACTGGGTCAACACCAAGGTCGCCGAGATGCCCAACTTCAGCTACGTTCCGGTGATCTCCGACGCACTGCCTGAGGACGCATGGACGGGCCGTACCGGCTTCGTACACAACGCCGTGCTGCAGGACATCCCCGACATGTCTGGGCACCAGGTCTATGCGTGTGGTGCGCCAATCGTGATCGATTCTGCGCAGGCGGCTTACATCAAGGCTGGTTTGCCTGAAGACGAGTTTTATGCTGACTCGTTTGTCACGGAGAAGGAAAAGCATCAGGCGACGGCTTGAGCTGGGCAGGTGCTTTGAGCGCGTTGCCCTTCACATAGAAGCTGGGGGTAGCCCGGCGGCTAGTCACTTTCTTTTGCTTCGCCAAAAGAAAAGTAACCAAAGAAAAGGCGACCCGCCGTCTGGGAAGTTTTTGGGGTCAGAGCCCAAATTCACCGAGCCTTTGGCTCGCCCTTCGGGTGCAGTGCTTTGCACTGCAGTGAAATTGGTGTCTGACCCCAATAACTTAACCTGCGCTGCTCGACTCCGGCGGCAGTCCAAACAATTCGCTTCGCTCAAACAAGTTTGGCCTGACCTTCCGCCTCCGTCTGCGCTGCTCGGCCCAGCCTCCACGGGTTGGGGGAGTGAATTCGGGTTCGGATTCGGGGAGCCTCAAGCGCAAAGCGCTTGAGGCGAGTCTTCGGACTTCGTCGCCCAACCCTTGGAGAGGAGCCGAGAAGCGCAGGGCCAGACGGATCAGGGCTGAAACTTGTTTGAGCGTAGCGAGTTGTTTCAGACCCCGGCTGGACCGAGCATCGCAGGGTGCCCCGAAGCGCAGCGTAGGGGACGACGAACAGGGTCGCCTTTCTTTTGGTTACTTTTCTTTGGCGAAGCAAAGAAAAGTAACTCGCCCGCCGGGGCGAGACCCGGCCTGGTCGTGAAGGGCACTAATCTTCGACATAAGCACGGTACCCCTGAAGTCCGCCGTAATGGATTCCCATAGGACCCACCCCACATACTTTTGCAACAATAGCCCCATGAACACCACCTCTTCCAAAAGCAGCCTGCGTCGGCGCGCCACACTCCTGTCTGTCGCGGCCATTGCGATGTCATCAACCCTCGCATTCGCGCAACCCAAAGTCATGCGCATCATCGTCCCTTACGCCCCGGGCGGCCCCATCGACGTGACAGCGCGCCTGATGGCTGAGCGTGTCAAGGATTCACTCGGGACCGTCATCATCGAAAACAAACCCGGTGGCGGCGGCAACATTGGTGTCGATGCGATCGCCAAGGCCGCGCCCGACGGCATGACCATCGGCATCTCTGCCGTCGCCACGCACGCCATCAACCCGTGGCTGTACAGCAAAATGCCCTTTAACGCGGCAACCGACTTTGCACCCATCACGCAGATGCTGCGTGTGCCGAATGTGCTGGTGATGAATGCCGACACGGCCAACCGCCTGAAGATCAACACGGTGGCCGACCTTGTCAAATACGCCAAGGCCAACCCCGGCAAGCTGAACTACGCCAGCGGTGGCAACGGCAGTGCGGGCCATCTGGCTGGTGAAATGTTCAAGGCGCAGGCCGGCATTTTTGCGGTGCACATTCCCTACAACGGCGGCAACCCGGCGCAGCTTGCGCTACTTGGTGGGCAGGTTGATTTCAACTTTGACAACCTGGCCACAGCATCGGCCAACATCAAGTCCGGCAAGCTCAAGGCGATTGCCGTGACGACAGCAAAACGCAGCCCGGTCTTGCCAGATACACCCGCTGTTGCCGAAACCCTCAAGGGTTTTGAGATCGACACCTGGTGGGGCCTGGTCGCGCCCGCGGGCACACCGCCTGATGTGGTGGCCAAACTGAACAAGGCGTTTGTTGATGCGCTGAACACGCCAGAAGCCAAAACACGTTTTGCCGCGCTGATGGCCGAACCGGTGGCCAGCTCGCCCGCAGAGTTTGGTGCCTTCATGAAAAGCGAACTCGCCAAATACGAAAAAGTCGTCAAGGCCTCAGGCGCCAAGGTCGATTGAGCGCACACGGCGCGCAGGTCGGCGCATGAAGATCAACACATGAAGCTCCACCACCTGCGCGACTTTCTCGCCATCGTCGAGAAGGAAAGCATCAGCGCCGCCGCCAAGCACCTGGGCATTGCCCAGCCGTCGCTGAGCCGCAGCATTCGCGAGCTTGAGAAAGAACTGGGCGCACCGCTGTTTGAGCGGCACGCACGCGGCGCGGCGCTGACGCCCATGGGCATCGTGTTTGCACGCCGCGCACGCATGGCTGTCGGCGAGCTTGAAAAGGGCCGCACGGAAATCAGCCAGATGCAGGGCGAGGTGCATGGCGATGTGGCCGTGTGCATTTCAGGTGTCAGCCATCTCACGCTGCTGGGCGAATCACTCACACCCTTCCAGAAGCGTTACCCGCTGGTCAAGTTGCACCTGATTGAAGGTGTCTATCCACAGGTCGAAAGCCGTTTGCGCGACGGCAGCGTTGACGCGTATGTCGGGCCTGTGCCCGATATCAACATTCCGCCTGACCTGAAGGTGGAAAAACTGTTCCAGCCCTCACGTGTTGTGCTGGCGCGCAAGGGCCACCCCCTTGCGGGCGCGAAGTCGCTTTCTGAACTGATGGATGCGAACTGGCTCACGACCTCCATCACCGACAAGGCCGAGCTTGAGTTTGGTGCCATCTTTGAATCACACGGCCTGCCGCCGCCACGGCTTTCGATGCGTGTGGGTTCGGGCCTGACCTTGATCACGGCCCTTACCAGCAGCGACGCCATCGTCATCAGCTCACGCACCTGGGCCGACCTGCCGATGTTCAGGGACCTGCTCACCGTGATTGAGGTTGGACAGATACTCAGCGCGCCTGCCATTGCGCTGATCTACCGGGCCGCCGTACCACCCACACCAGCGGCCGAGTACTTCTGCGACATGATCCGCCGGGCTGCCGTTCCCATGCTCAAGCGCTATCCCCCGCCGGGAACATAAGTCCTGGCAGGCGCACAGACGCATGCCTCGCAGGCATGGGTCGCATCAAACTGCCATCTTACGGGGCAGGTTGTAAGTCCCTACAGTCCCTGCAAGAAGGCACAGCCCTCCCTGCAACAAGCGCGACTGAAGGAGACAAAAGACATGCAACATTCCGTGAACACGGACGAACTGCTGGACCAGTTCCAGATTGCGCAGCTCGCGCAGAACTGGGGCAACTGGCGCGATACCGGCGACTGGGAGCGGCTTCGCAACTGCTACACACCCGACGCCACCATGGTCACCACCTGGTACAACGGCCCGGCGGCAGGCTTTCTTGAAGCAAGCATTCAGGGCCGCAAGCGGCAACCCAAAGACCGCGGCGGCATGCACATCATTGGCGGCACGACCAGTTACGTCAAAGGCAGGCGCGCCACCGGCGAGACACGCATCACCCTGCTGCTGCGCAGCGAGGTACACGGCCAGGTGGTGGATATCACCGTCTACGGCCGCTTCCTTGACTGCCTGATCAAGGGCGACGATGGCCAGTGGCGCATACAGGCGCGTGAGCCGGTCTATGACAAGGACTTTCTGCGCACCGTAGACCCGGCCGGCTCTGTCAGTCTCGACCCCAGCGAACTTGCAAAGTACCCGCTTGGCTTCCGGCACCTGGCCTATGTGCAGGCTTCCGAGGGCCACAGCATCACCCTGGGCATTCCCGCCCCTTACAGCGACGAAGAGCGCGCAATCTACGCCAAGGGCAGAGCCTGGCTTGAAGGAGACAAATCATGAAAAAAATCATTTCGACAGTGGCTGCCGTGTGTATGAGCACCGGCCTCGGCCTGGCATCCCCGGCGATCGCGCAGGCCTACCCCACCAAAGCCGTCACGCTCATTGTCGGCACCACAGCCGGTGGCGGCTACGACCTGGTGGCGCGCCGCCTTGAAAAAGCCATGACCAAAAACCTCGGCCAGAGCATCGTGGTGGTCAACCGTCCCGGCGCGGGCTCGCTGGTCGGCACCATGGCCGTGCTGCAGGCGCCGCCCGACGGCTACACGCTGGCCATGGGCGGCCTGGCCAACATGGTGTTCAACGCAGCCCTGTACAAAAAGCTGCCTTACGACCCGCTCAATGATTTCACCCCCATAGGCATCGCCGCCGAAAGCCCTTATGTGATGGTGACGCGCAAGGATCTGGGCCTGAACGACGTCGCGTCCATCGTCAAATACGCCAAGGCCAACCCCGGCAAGCTGAATCTCGCCAACATAGGCGCGGGCACAGGCCAGCAGGTGCTGGCAGCGGCCTTTCTGAAGGAAGCCGGCGTCAACATGACCAACGTGCCCTACCAGGGCGCGCAACCGGTTTACATTGACCTGCTGGGTGGCCGCGTCGACATCTACATCGACTCGCTGCCGTCAGCGCGCCGCTTCATCGAAAGCAAGCAGGTCAACGCCCTGTTTGTGACCGGCCCGAAACGAGACGCCACGCTGAACACCATCCCGACCGCCAGGGAATCCGGCTTCCCCGCGCTGGAGATGACGACCTGGTTCGGCCTGTTTGCGCCGTCGAAAACCCCGCCTGAAGCGATTGCCCGCCTTAACAAGGCGATGGAAGCGTCGCTGGCAGACGAAGACATGCGCAAGGAACTCGCCGCCGGCGGCTTCGACCCCAAACCCTGGGTGCCACCTGCGGAGACGGCGCGCTTCGTGAAAGCGGAATACACGAAGTGGACCAAGGTGATCAAGGACGCTGGCATCACGCTGGATTGATTGATGTTCGAGCCGCCGAAGCGGCTACGAGCCGCAAAAGCCACTTTTTAACGTACAAGGCAAAAATTTAACGTGTACGTTAAAAATTCAGCCAGAGCGGTCCATTTTTGTTTTCGGCGAGCAGAAATGCCTGAAAAACCACCCCAAAAGGCCGTTTTTTGATGCCAAATCAGGCTGCAGACCAATAAATACGAGCGTGAGCAGCTACGAATTTAATAGCATTTCAGTTGACCCACGTCGATCACCGCCGCAATCCCATGGGTTGTGCTGGCTTGCAAGACGCCCTATTTCGCCCAAACCGCAAACTCGTTGCCGCTGGGCTCGGTGAAGTGGAAGCGGCGGCCACCCGGAAACGGGAAGATGGGCTTCACGACCTTGCCGCCGGCAGCGACCACATCAGTCAGAGTCTCTTCAAGACGCTCGCTGTAAAAGACGATCAGCGCGCTGCCCTTGTCAGTGCTTGCGGCAAGTTCAGACCTGAAGAACCCGCCATCCAGGCCCTGGCCTGAAAAGGCGATGTAGTCAGGGCCGTAGTCATCAAACGACCAGCCAAACGCGGTATGAAAAAACAGTTTGGTCGCGTCAAGGTCACGCGCCGGGTATTCGACGTAATTGATCTTGTTGTGGGCTGGCATGCTGCGCTCCGGCGATCTGCGATTTATTCACCCAGATAAGCAGCGCGAACACGCGGATCATTAAGCAGCTGTTTGGCATCACCATTCATGGTGACGATGCCCGACTCCATCACGTAACCGCGGTCGGCAATGCCGAGCGCGCGGCTGGCGTTCTGCTCGACCAGCAGCACCGTGACGCCGCGCGCATACACATCGCGCACAACTTCAAAAATCTTGTCGACCATGATGGGTGACAGGCCCATCGACGGCTCGTCGAGCATCAGCACCTTGGGCCGGCTCATCAGTGCACGGCCCATGGCCAGCATCTGCTGTTCGCCGCCGCTCATGGTGCCGGCGAGCTGGTCCTTGCGCTCTTTCAGGCGCGGGAAGATGGTGAACATCTTCTCGATGTCTTCGGCGATGCCGGCCTTGTCGCTGCGGATGTAGGCGCCCATCTGCAGGTTCTCGGTGATCGTCATTCGCGTGAACACGCCTCGGCCTTCGGGCACCATGGCCAGACCGGCCTTGACGAGATCCCACGCACCCTTGCCGCGAATGCTTTTGCCCAGGTATTCAATGTCGCCGTCGACCATGGGCAGCGTGCCGGTGATGGCCTTCATGGTGGTGGTCTTGCCGGCGCCGTTGGAGCCGATCAGCGTGACGAGTTCGCCCTCGTTGACATGCAGGTCGACGCCCTTGACGGCCTGTATGCCGCCGTACGCGACCTTCAGGCCTTTGATCTTGAGAAGTGTGTTTGCCATGTTGTGATGTCTTTCAATGGCGTTCAGTGGCCAGTGCCCAGATAGGCGGTGATCACTTTTTCATTCTTCTGCACGTCGGCGGGCGCACCTTCGGCAATCTGCTTGCCGTAGTCGAGCACGGTCACGCGGTCGCACAGGCCCATGACGAGTTTGACGTCATGCTCAATCAGCAGGATCGTGCGGTTGTCCTTGCGGATCTGGTCTATCAGTTCGCGCAGTTGCACCTTCTCGGTCGCGTTCATGCCGGCGGCTGGCTCGTCAAGCGCAATCAGCTGCGGGTCAGTGGCCAGTGCACGTGCGATCTCCAGCCGGCGCTGGTCGCCGTAGCTCAGGGTGCGGGCCTTGAAATCTGCGTACTTGCCGATGCCGACATAGTCAAGCAGCTCATGCGCGCGTTTGGCAATCGCGGCCTCTTCAGACTTGAAACCGGGCGTGCGCAGAACGGCGCCTATCAGGCCCGACTTTGTCCGGATGTGTCGGCCGACCATGACGTTCTCAAGCGCCGTCATTTCTGCGAAGAGACGGATGTTCTGGAAGGTGCGTGCAATGCCCGCCTTGGCGACCTCATGCACGGCGGTTGGCGTGTACTTTTTGCCGGCGAGTTCAAAGCTGCCGCTGTCGGGTGTGTAGAGGCCCGTCAGCACATTGAAGAAGGTGGTTTTGCCTGCACCGTTGGGCCCGATCAGGCCATAGACCTGGCCGCGCTCGATATGGATGCCTACATCGCTGAGGGCCTGCAGCCCGCCGAAGCGCTTGGAGACGCCGGATACCTTGAGAATGGTTTCGCTCATGCCATTCTCCTTATGGATTGATTGATTTGGAGGCGACAGGGCCGACAGGCTTGATGCGCGTCTTGCCATGCTCGGGCGACGGCCACAGCCCGCGCGGCCGCAGCAGCATGATCACGATCATGGCCAGTGCGATCAGCAGTTGCCGCAGGATGGACGAATCAAGCCGGCCATCGGTCATGGCCTGCAACGGGCCGGCGACGTGACGCAATACTTCGGGCAAAGCCGCCAGTAACAGTGCGCCGATGATGACACCAGGCAAATGGCCTATGCCGCCCAGCACGACCATGGCAACGATCATGATGGACTCCATCAGGCTGAAGGATTCCGGCGATACAAAACCCTGAAAGGCAGCAAACATGGCGCCCGACACACCGCCGAAGGTGGCGCCCATGCCAAAGGCCAGCAACTTCAGGTTGCGGGTGTTGATGCCCATGGCCTTGGCGGCAATCTCGTCTTCACGAATCGCCATCCAGGCACGGCCAATGCGCGAGTTCTCAAGCCGGTGGCAGATGATGATCGAGAAGATCACCAGCACCAGGAAGAGGTAGTAGTACATGGACACCGAGTTGAACGTGAAGCCGAAAAACTCGTGTGGCTTGCCGAGGTCGAAGCCGAAAAACTTCATCGAATCAATCTGGCTGATGCCCTTGGGGCCATTGGTCAGGTTGATGGGCCGATCAAGATTGTTGAGAAAGACGCGGATGATTTCACCAAAGCCCAGCGTGACGATGGCAAGGTAGTCACCGCGCAACTTGAGGGTCGGCGCGCCCAGCAACACACCGAACAATCCCGCCAGCGCAGCGGCTGCCGGGATGATGGCCCAGATAGGCAAATGCAGGCCGTTGGGGAAAGCCGCCTTGATGGCGGGGAAGGCATCGGCCAGGTGCGGCGATCCCAGCAGCGCAAACAGGTAGGCGCCCACCGCAAAGAAGGCCACGTAACCAAGATCCAGCAGGCCGGCATAACCGACCACGATGTTCAGGCCCAGCGCCAGCAGCACATACAGCAGGGCCATGTCGACAATGCGCACCCAGGCGTTGCCGCCCTGCTGAAGGAGCAAGGGCAGTATCAGCAGCCCGATGGCGACGATGATGGAGGTGACGAGTTTGTTGGGTTTCATCATGATGTGTCCTTCAACAAACAACCTAGGCCCGGTCCGCCACACGTTCACCCAAAAGGCCTGAGGGCCTGAGCGTGAGCACAAAAATCAGCACGATGAAGGCAAAAATATCGGAGTACTGGCTGCCCAGCACACCGCCTGTGAGCGGGCCAATGTAACCCGCGCCTATCGACTCGATCAGACCCAGCAGGATGCCCCCAAGCACCGCACCGCCGAGGTTGCCGATGCCGCCGAATACCGCAGCCGTGAAGGCCTTGAGGCCTGGCAAAAAGCCCATGGTGTGCTGCACCGTGCCGTAGTTGGAGGCGTACATGACACCGGCCAGCGCCGCGAGCACCGCGCCAATGATGAAGGTGGCGGAGATGACCGTGTCAGGCTTGACGCCCATGAGTGCCGCGACGCGCGGGTTCTCTGCCGTGGCGCGCATGGCCCGGCCCAGCTTTGTGTAATGCACCAGCCACATCAGGATGGACAAGGACACTGCCGTGGCGCCAAGAATGAAAATCTGCGTCACGGTGATGACCGCGCCGCCTACGTGGATGGGGTCGGCGGGCAGCAATGTCGGGTAGGGTTTGTAATTGGGCTTCCAGATGATCATGGCCAGCGTCTGCAGCAGCAGCGACATGCCGATGGCGGTGATCAGCGGTGCGAGTTTGGGCGAGTTGCGCAGTGGGCGATAGGCGATTTTTTCAATCGCGAAATTAAGCGCGGCGCAGACCACGCAGGCAATCAGCAATGCAATCAGCAAAATCAGCCAGCCGGGTGCATTGGGCATGGCGTCTCGCATCAGGCCGATGATGGTCCAGCTGGTGAGTGCACCCACCATGAGCACCTCGCCATGAGCGAAGTTGATGAGGTTGATGATGCCGTACACCATGGTGTACCCCAGAGCGATCAGGGCATACATGCTGCCCAGAACCAGACCGTTGATGATCTGTTGCAGGAATACTTCCATAAAACGACTCTCCCGTAACTTGTAGAAAATTCTGCGCGCCTGACTGGCAGGTCAGGTTAACAAAAAGCCCGCCTTGAAGGCGAGCTGATGCGCAAATTGTAGCCACGGGGCTTTAGCGAGAATCGGGCCAACCCGCCGGTTTTCGCGGGGTTTACCCGTGGAAAACACATGCAGATACGCTTTTTCAGCCGCCTTTTTTATCCCGATTTTTCTGCTTCAGCTCATTGAGCTTGTCGGCGATGCGGATTTCAAGGCCGCGATTGACCGGGCGATAAAACTCGGGCGGCACCATGCCTTCAGGAAAGTAGTTTTCACCTGCTGCAAAGCCGTCTTCCTCGTTGTGGGCGTAACGGTAGTTCTTGCCGTAATCCAGAGATTTCATGAGTTTGGTCGGGGCGTTGCGCAAATGCATGGGCACGGGGCGCGTGCCGTCGTTCTTGATGAAGGCCTTGATCTCGTTGAAAGCCACATAGGCGGCGTTGGACTTGGGCGCGATGGCAAGATAAAGAACGCACTGCGCCAGCGCCAGTTCACCTTCGGGTGAGCCAAGACGCTCATAGACTTCGGCAGCATCAAGTGCCATGCGGAGGGCGCGCGGGTCGGCCAGGCCAATGTCTTCGCTGGCCATGCGTATCAGGCGCCGCGCCATGTATTTGGGCTCGGCGCCGCCATCGAGCATGCGCATGAACCAGTAGAGTGCGGCGTCGGGGTCGGAACCACGCACTGATTTGTGCAGCGCAGAAATGGTGTCGTAGAACTGCTCGCCGCCCTTGTCATAGCGGCGCATGCGCTCGCCCAAAACCTTCATCAGCCAGGCATCAGTGACTTCGGTGATGGGGCCGGATTTCTCATTGCCCGCCGCAACCGCCAATGACTCCAGCGTATTGAGCAGCCTGCGCGCATCGCCATCGGCATAAGCGACCAGCCTGTCTACCGCTGCGGCCTCCATGCTTTCAATGCCCTGTAGCGCCTTGCGTTCAAGCGCAACGGCGACGATCTTGCGCAGGTCATCTTCGGAGAGCGGTTGCAGCACATACACGGCGGCGCGCGACAGCAAGGCCGAGTTCACTTCGAAAGAAGGATTCTCTGTAGTTGCGCCGATAAAGGTAAACAAGCCGCTTTCAACATGCGGCAAAAAAGCATCCTGCTGGCTTTTGTTGAAGCGGTGCACCTCATCGACAAACACGATGGTGGGCTTGCCTGCGGCATCTGCAAGGTCACCGCTCTGGCCGCGCCAGATGGTGGCCTGCTCGACGGCTTCGCGGATTTCCTTCACCCCGCCGAGCACGGCTGAGATGGTGATGAAATGCGCATCAAAGCTGTTGGCCATGAGGCGTGCAATGGTGGTCTTGCCGACACCAGGCGGGCCCCACAAAATGCAGCTGTGCGGCTGGCCTGATTCGAAAGCGATGCGCAGCGGCATGCCTTCGCCCAGCAAGTGCTGCTGGCCTATGACTTCACCGAGTGTTTGCGGGCGAAGCCTCTCCGCCAGCGGAATCGCAGGCGTGTTTTTTTTATTGCCGGTGGATCGGTTTACCGTCATGGTGCCCCAAGCTTAACCCGCAAGGGGCAAGCGTATCGCCCGGTTACTGGCGAATGACAGCGGCACCGGAAGGCGGCTTGAACTGGAAGCTGGTGGCTGCGAGCGCCGGGTTGACTTCAAACTGGTTGAAGGTCATCACCGACTTCTGGCCAAAGCTGTCGAGGATTTCAAGTGCGGCCAGTTCACTGCCCTTGTCAGTAGGCTTCAGCCCCACGGTAATGCTTTGCAACTGGCCGTCCTTGCCTTTGGGTGTGGCTTCAACCCACTGCAGCCCGGCCTTTTCAGGCAATGCCTTCAGGTTGAAGTCGGCCTGCAGGCCCTTGAGGTCAGACGCCGTCGCAATCACTGCCGCTGGCGTGCCATTCAATGCCTGTGCCAGCTTGCGCGAAGTCACCTGGTTCAAATCAAGGTCATGCAGCCAGAGGGTCTGGCCGTCGGACACGATGCTTTGCTCAAACGGCTTGGTGTAGACGAACTTGAAACGGTTGGGTCGTAAAAACTCGAAAGTGCCACTGGAGGTTTTGGTCTTGGGAGCTGCGCCGTCTTTGGCAGGGCTTGTTACCACCTGGGTAAAAGCAGCACGGCCACTTTTTGTGTTTTTGACGAAGCTTTCCAGGCTGTCAAGTCCTGACGTTTGCGCGTTTGCTGCGACACAGGCTACGGCCAACGAAGCGACAGCTAGTGCACGAAAAGATGAGGAGAAAGTTTCGGTAATCATGAGAAGAAGTTTGGGGCCAGCCTGTCGGTTTGCCTGTCGTCATTCAGCCCGTGCAGGCACCAGAATTTCACGCTGGCCGCTGCCCGACATGGCACCGATGAGGCCGGCTTTTTCCATCTCTTCAAGCATTCGGGCGGAACGGTTGTAACCAATCTTCAGATGGCGCTGCACCAGCGAAATCGAGGCTTTGCGGTTCTTCAGCACCACCTCCACGGCCTGGTCGTACATCGGGTCCTTGTCACCGCCGGCCTCGCTGAGGTCTCCACCCAGGTCGCCGCCCTCCCCGTCCACGGTACCGCCTTCCAGCACGCCGTCGATGTAGTTGGGTTCGCCCTGGGACTTGAGGTAAGCCACCACGCGATGAACTTCGTCGTCACTCACAAACGCACCATGCACCCGGATTGGAAAGCCTGTACCACTCGGCATGTAAAGCATGTCACCCATTCCCAACAAGGCCTCGGCACCCATCTGGTCAAGAATGGTGCGGCTGTCAATCTTGCTGGACACCTGGAAAGACAGGCGGGTAGGAATATTCGCCTTGATGAGCCCGGTGATCACATCGACGCTGGGGCGCTGCGTGGCCAGCACCAGGTGGATGCCGGCAGCGCGGGCTTTCTGCGCCAGACGCGCAATCAGCTCTTCAATCTTCTTGCCGACCACCATCATCAGGTCGGCGAGTTCGTCAATCACCACGACGATGTAGGGCAGGCGCTCCAGCGGCTCTGGCTGGTCTGGCGTCAGGCTGAAGGGGTTGTAGAGAAATTCGCCGCGGTCCTTGGCTTCTTCAATCTTGGCGTTGTAACCGGCCAGGTTGCGCACGCCAAGCTTGCTCATGAGCTTGTAGCGTTTTTCCATCTCCATCACACACCAGTTGAGGCCGTGAGCTGCCTGGCGCATGTCGGTGACAACAGGTGCCAGCAGGTGCGGAATGCCTTCATAGACGCTCATCTCCAGCATCTTCGGGTCAATCAGCAGCAGACGCACGTCGCGTGCATCGGCCTTGTAAAGCAGGCTCAAAATCATCGCGTTGATGCCGACAGACTTGCCAGAACCGGTTGTGCCGGCCACCAGGCAGTGCGGCATTTTGGCGAGGTCCGCAACCACGGCATTGCCGCCGATGTCCTTGCCCAGGCCAATGGTAAGCAGTGACCTCGCCTCGTTGTACACCTGCGATCCGAGAATTTCGCTGAGCTTGATCGACTGGCGTTTGGCGTTGGGCAGTTCGAGCGCCATGAAGTTCTTGCCAGGAATGGTTTCAATCACGCGTATTGACACCAGGCTGAGCGCGCGTGCCAGGTCTTTGGCCAGGTTGACAACCTGCGAGCCCTTGACCCCTGTGGCAGGTTCGATTTCATAACGCGTGATGACAGGGCCTGGTGCTGCGGCAACAACGCGTACTTCAACGCCGAAGTCCTTGAGTTTTTTCTCGATGAGCCGTGAGGTCATCTCCAGCGTCTCGGGCGCCACGCTCTCCTGGCGGCCCACTGCGCCGTCTAGCAGGTCGACCTGAGGAAGTTTCGAATCCGGCATCTCACTGAACAGCGGCTTCTGGCGCTCTTTGGCCACACGTTCGCTCTTGGGAATATCGACCAGCGTCGGCTCGATCAGCACGGGTACAGGGTGGTGCTCTTCAATCTCTATGCGTTCATCGACCAGCGTTTCTTCACGCTCACGCGCGGCGAGCTTGCCAAGCGCAAGATCTTCTGCGATCTCGCGTTTTTCACGGCGCGAGTCGATGAGGTTATAGATCCACTCGCCGATATTTTGGGCCGCGTGCGCCCACGAAAAACTGAACACCACAGACACGGCAATCACACCCAGCGCAATCAACACCAGCCCCGAGCCTGCAAAACCCATCCATTTCATGCCGGCACTGCCGACCAGGTAACCCAGCGCGCCACCCGCCTGATCAGGCAACCGGCCTTCAAAACGGTAGAGCCGCGACCACTCAAGGCCGGCGCTGGCAGACAGCAGCAGAAGCAGTGACAGCCAGAATTTCAGGCGGCTGGTGTGCAGGCCGGAAGTTTCGGCGCGCGATTCACCCCGCAGCCAGCGGGCCAGAGACGCCAGCCAGACGCGGGCGCCGGCAGCAAGCATCCACCAGACCGAGAAACCGAGAAGAAAATAACTGGCATCCGCCAGCCATGCACCAAGGCGACCGCCCCAATTGCGTGCCACCGCTGGCAGCAAGCCGGTAGCCTGACCACTGCCAGAAGTAGACCAGGCGGCATCCTGGGGTGAATAGCTGAGCAGGGCTGCCAGCCAGAAAACCAGGCCCAGCAGGCCAAGAATCAGGGCAACCTCATGGGCAAAACGCTTGACGCCGCCTGGCGCGCCTGCGGCCGGGGCATTTCGGGAGTTCAGGGTGTCGAGAGAGTAAGTCATGTACTTTTCAGAGCTTACCGCAGTCGGGTAAAAGATCCGAAAACGACAGGCTGGCTGCCGCGACCGCGGTCAGGCAGCCGCAGAGCTAGCCGAGGGAATTCAGGCGTTCCTTGACCACCATGGAGCCGTCGCTGCGGGTTTCGATGAAACCACGCTCTTCGAGGTCTTTCATCACGCGGCTGACCATCTCGCGTGAGGCACCGACCATCTTGGCCAGATCCTGGCGGGACACCTTGTCGCGAATGATCGCATTGCCTTCGGAGTCAACAACGGCAAACTCCAGCAGGGCACGGGCAACGCGCCCGTAAACATCCATCAAGGCCAGCGACTCGATCTTGCGGTCGGCATGGCGCAGGCGCTGAACCAGGCCCTTCATTACGGCATAGGCCATGGATGAATTTTCAGGCAGGCAACGGGCAAATTCCTGGCGGCCCAGCACCAGCACATCGGTCTGCACTTCGGCACGTACCGTAGCGGAATGGGGCTCGTTGTCGATCAGGCTCATTTCGCCGACATAGTCACCGGGCTGCATGGTGGCCAGGATCACTTCACGACCGCGCGCATCGGTGGTGATGACGCGGGCGCGGCCGGTCAGGATGATGGACAGGGCGTTGGATTTTTTGCCCTGCTCGACAATGGCCTCGCCCCGTTTGAAGCGGGATTTGACCACCGCCTCGGATACCGATTCGGCCTGGGCGGCAGTCAGCATTGAAAACAGGGGTACCCGGCGAATCAGTTCCAGGTTGGACACCATCGTAGACATATTTAAATTTCCTCCGACCTCACCGACGACAGGACTAAAGCGTCTTCATACAATTGCATTTTTAATGCCAGCATTGCCTGCTGGAATCAGCGTCCCGAATATCGCGACTTTAACTTAGTTGCCACCATTGCAAAACCACCTTTCACAATGAAACACTCCAAGGTCCTCATATTGGGTTCCGGCCCCGCCGGTTACACCGCAGCCGTCTATGCCGCGCGCGCCAACCTCAACCCGGTTCTCATCACCGGCATCGCGCAGGGCGGCCAGCTCATGACCACGACAGAGGTCGACAACTGGCCAGCCGACGTGCACGGCGTGCAGGGCCCGGACCTCATGCAGCGCTTTCTGGAACACGCAGAGCGTTTCAAGACCGAAATCATCTTTGACCACATCAACAAGGTCGATTTCAGCAAGCGCCCTTTCACCCTGACCGGTGACAGCGGCACCTACACCTGCGACTCGCTCATCATTGCAACCGGCGCATCCGCAAAATACCTGGGGCTTGACTCCGAAACCGCCTTTATGGGCCGCGGCGTCTCAGGCTGTGCGACCTGCGACGGTTTTTTCTACCGCGAACAGGAAGTCTGCGTGGTGGGCGGCGGCAATACCGCTGTTGAAGAAGCCCTGTACCTGTCAAACATTGCCAGCAAGGTTTACCTGGTTCATCGGCGCGACAAATTCAAGGCTGAGGCCATCCTGGTCGACAAACTCAACGAGAAGGTCGCCGCCGGGAAAATCGTCCTCAAGGTGCACAACACGCTGGAAGAGGTACTGGGCGACCAGGGCGGGGTGACGGGTGTGCGCCTGAAAAGCACGCTGAACGACACAAAACAGGACATCACCCTCAAGGGCTGTTTTATCGCCATCGGCCACCAGCCCAATACCGACATCTTCAGTGGCCAGCTGGAAATGAAGGACGGCTACATCATCACAAAAACCGGCCTGCAGGGTTTTGCCACCATGACGAGCGTGCCGGGCATCTTTGCAGCGGGCGACGTGCAGGACCACATTTACCGCCAGGCCATCACCAGCGCCGGCACCGGCTGTATGGCGGCCCTGGATGCCCAGCGCTTCCTTGAGCAAAACGACTGAAAAGCGACGTTTTCTGGCTAATTGCTGATGCCCGCCCGCCTTTGGGGTTCCGAATTTGGACGAAATCCTTTTTCAGGCTATAATCATTGGCTAAGCTGAATTCCCGAACGTCTCACCGATTCTGGTTTTCGCATCCGATTTCCAATTTTTTATACGGAGAGTGCTCATGGCACGCGTCTGTCAGGTTACGGGCAAAGGCCCGATGGTAGGAAACAATGTTTCCCACGCCAACAACAAAACGAAACGCCGGTTTATGCCTAACCTGCAATACCGCCGTTTCTGGGTCGAGTCCGAGAACCGCTGGGTGCGTCTGCGCATCACCAGTGCTGGTCTTCGTTTGATCGACAAAAAAGGCATCGATGCTGTCCTGGTGGACCTTCGTGCCCGCGGTGAAGTCTAAGGAGAACCGACATGGCTAAAGGCGCACGCGAAAAAATCAAGCTGGAATCAACTGCCGGCACCGGTCACTTCTACACGACCACCAAAAACAAGAAGACCACGCCCGACAAAATGCTGATCATGAAATTTGATCCAAAAGCACGCAAGCACGTGGAATACAAGGAAATCAAGCTGAAGTAATTCAGCCTGTTTCCCACGCAGCATTTGTTGCGACTAAAAAAACCGCTGTTTTCACAGCGGTTTTTTTACGTCTGGCTTTTGCCTCCACCTCCCCAATGAGACCAGCAAGGCTCAGGGCTTCAAGCTGCGAAGAAGCAGTTTCTGTGGGCATGGCGAGGTCTGCGTGTCCCTGAGCCGCATGCCACGCCAGCCAGATTCATCACCCTCCCCATGCCATTGCGTGGATTACTCCCAGGCATCAGGCGTAAAAAAACCGCCTGGCGTCTCCGCAGGCGGTTTTTTCACAGGGCTTGGCGCCCGGAGATATCAGGCCCGGGCGGCGCGCAGCTTCATCGAGAAGTCACGCAGCGCAGAGATGCCGCTTTCTTCAGCACGGTGGCACCAGGCCTGCAGATCAGCTGCCAGTTGCTCTCGTGATGCATTGGTACTCAGCCACATCTGACGCAACTCTTCGCGCATGATCACCATCTTGTCGAGCACAGGGTGCTCGGCACGAGCCTGCGCAATGTGCGTTCTTGCAGTCGCAGGCACCTTGTCATCGTCACGGTGCAACCAGCGATTGGCGGCACGCAAGACAGAGATGTCAGCCTTTTTGGCCTTGAGCACTTCGACTTCAGCACGACCGGCACGACGCAATTCACGCGCGAACCCAGCCATCACTTCGTAACGGTGGGCGATCAGGGCTTCAAGCGTTTTCTCGTCAGCCACAGGCTGGATGGAGCCCAGTTGCAGCTTGGGCGGCACCTTCTTGACGCTGGCAAGGCCCACACGCTCAAGCGCCCGGATGTAAATCCAGCCGATGTCGAACTCGTAAGGCTTGACCGAGAACTTGGCGGAAGTTGGATAGGTGTGGTGATTGTTATGCAGCTCTTCGCCGCCAATCATGATGCCCCAGGGCGAAATGTTGGTGCTCGCGTCAGGTGCTTCAAAGTTGCGATAGCCCCAGTAGTGGCCGATACCGTTGATGATGCCGGCTGCCGTCACGGGAATCCAGGCCATCTGCACGGCCCACACGGCCAGTCCGGCAACGCCGAACAGGGCCAGGTCGATGATCATCATCAGGCCAACGCCCTGCCAGCTGTAGCGGGTGTACAGGTTGCGTTCGATCCAGTCGTTGGGGGTACCGTGGCCGTACTTGACCATCGTTTCCTTGTTCTTGCTTTCGGCACGGTACAGCTCTGCACCTTCCCAAAACACCTTCTTGATGCCATGCGCCTGCGGGCTATGCGGGTCTTCAATGGTTTCGCATTTGGCGTGGTGCTTCCGGTGGATGGACACCCACTCTTTTGTCACCTGGCCGGTACCCAGCCACAGCCAGAAACGGAAAAAATGCGACGGAATGGCGTGCAGGTCCATGGCGCGGTGCGCCTGGTGACGGTGCAGGTAAATCGTCACGCTGGCAATGGTGATGTGTGTGGTCACCAGGGTGTACAACACAATTTGCCACCAGCTTGCAGCGAGAAGTCCGTGGGCCAACCAGTCAATGGCGGCGTCAAAAACAAACATGTATGTCCTTTATGCGAATCGGGAAATGCAGCAAAAACTGTCCGCTACTCTGGCGGTCCGGGCTGCGTCAATTTTAAGCGCACACCCTCTAAAAACCAAGCTTTTCGTGAGACCTTACAGATGGTTCAGGGTTCCGTCAGGTCGCATAAACAATCGCTTTTCGTAATTTCGTTCCACTTTTTCAATCAAAGATCATGCCTTTTGCCACACTGCCGCAAAGAAACCATCAGTGTGGTGAAGATGGGGCCAAAGACGCAAGTACGGACCGCTCACAAGCGTTTCGGCATGCTCCACCCCAAGATGCGTCAATAAAGATCCGGTTTCAAGTGGCGTAAATTCTTTATTTGCAGCGCCAAAGGCCTCTGCAATCGCCTCGTTTTCCTGCCGCAGCACACTGCAGGTGGCGTATACCAGCCGACCACCGGGCTTCAAAAGCCGCGCCGCACTTTGCAAAATCGCGGTCTGCTTGGCGACCAGTTCTTCAATCGCCTTGGGGTTCTGCCGCCATTTCAGGTCCGGGTTGCGCCTGAGCGTTCCCAACCCCGAGCAGGGGGCATCGACCAGCACACGGTCAATCTTGCCAGCCAGGCGCTTGATGCGGTCATCGCGCTCATGCGCAATCGCCACCGGATGCACATTTGACAACCCACTGCGCGCCAGCCGCGGCTTGAGCGCATCCAGCCGGTGGCCCGAGGTGTCAAACGCGTACAGGCGGCCAGTGTTGCGCATCATCGCGCCCAGCGCGAGCGTCTTGCCACCCGCACCAGCACAGAAATCAACCACCATCTCGCCCCGCTTGGCATCGACCAGCAGCGCAAGCAGTTGCGAGCCTTCATCCTGCACCTCAATGGCACCGCGCGTGAACGCATCCAGCTTGCCCAGTTGAGATTTGTCGGCAAGGCGCAATCCCCAAGGCGAGTAAGGCGTGGCAACGGTTTTCAGTGAAAACTTGCTCAACTCCTTCTGGATATCGGCCCGTTTGTCCTTGAGTGTGTTCACACGCATGTCCAGACCAGCTGGGGCATTGAGGCTTTCCACCAGCGGCCAGAAGTCATCGCCAAGCTGTTCCTTGAGCGGCTCGACCAGCCACGCAGGCAAGTTGTGGCGATGCAGTTCCATCAGGTCTGCCGGTTTGACCTGGTCACAGCGTTTGAGCCAGTCGATTTCCTGGTCGGTCAGCGCAGCCAGCAGAAATTCACGGTCGGCGGCAAAACCGAGAATCGCCAGCCGGCGCTCGGGCGGGCCACTGCCGTGCTGGGCGAGATAGGTATAGAGGTTCTTTTTGCGCAGCACGCCATAAATGGTTTCGGCAACCGTCGCACGCTCACGCGGCCCGAGGCGGAACTCGCGGAAATAGCGCGACAGCACCATGTCCGCGGGATGGTCAAATCGGAGGACGTGCTTGAGGAGCTCGGAACAACTGTCGAGTAAGGCTTTAGGATGCATAGATGGGAACTTGTCCGTGGGTAATTTGGGGCCGCGCAAATGGGTTTTCGGGATGAGCTGCTAGGCGCAAAATCCAAGGCAAGGCTGATGCCTTGCCTGATTTTGCAACAACGCAGATCGCCCGAAAATCCATTTGCCCTACGGGTTGTGACGAAATCGGGCGATTTGACTACCAAATCCCTTGCATGGGCATGAGCCCATGCGGCGTAATGTTGATAGCCAACTCATCCCGATTGCGTCGCAACGCGACCCCAAATTACCCACGGACAAGTTCCTTATTCTCCCATTCCGCTCTCTCTCCGAGCGTTTTACCCTTACTCCGCCGCCGCCATGTCAGAAATTACCCCAGAGAATTTTCCGCCGCTGATTGAAACGCCATTGGGCCGCTACCGCCACTACAAGGGCATGCTCTACGACGTGGTCGGCACCGTACGCCACAGCGAAAGCCTGGAGCCCATGACGCTTTACCGCGCCCTTTACGGTGAACACGGCCTTTGGGTGCGGCCCGCGGCGATGTTCAATGAAGAAGTGGTGATTAACGGCGTGCAGCAGCCGCGCTTCACCAAGGTTGATGACGCAACGCCTGTGGAATAAGCCGCGTCGTCGATAATCGTGGGTTATGTCCGAACCCACCGAAATCGAAAAACAGGTCAAGCGCCGCCGCACGTTTGCCATCATCTCCCACCCCGACGCCGGCAAAACCACGCTGACTGAAAAGCTGCTGCTGTTCTCGGGTGCGATCCAGATCGCCGGCAGCGTCAAGGCGCGCAAGGCCGCACGCCACGCGACATCCGACTGGATGGAAATCGAAAAGCAGCGCGGCATCTCAGTGGCCTCGTCCGTCATGCAGATGGAATACCGCGACTGTGTCATCAACCTGCTCGACACCCCCGGTCACCAGGATTTTTCGGAAGACACCTACCGCGTGCTGACCGCGGTTGATGCGGCGCTGATGGTGATTGACGCCGCGAACGGCGTCGAGCCGCAGACCCGCCGCCTGCTGCAGGTTTGCCGCGCGCGCAACACCCCCATCCTGACCTTCGTCAACAAGATGGACCGTGAGGTGCAGGACCCCATGAGCGTGATGGACGAGATTGAACGCGAACTCGGCATGACGGTCATTCCCTTCACCTGGCCGGTCGGCATGGGCAAACTTTTCCATGGTGTGTACGACCGCCGCGAAGACCGCATGCGTGTCTTCAGCCCCGGCGAAGAAAAAGCTGGCGGCGATGATGAAATCCTCGCGGGACTGGACAACGCGGAAGCCATCAGCCGCTTTGGCGCTGAATACACACAGGCGCAAGGCGAAATTGAACTGGTTGCAGGCGCCACACCTGAATTCAACCGAGATGAGTTCCTCGCCGGCAAACAGACACCGATGTTTTTCGGCTCGGCCATCAACAACTTCGGCGTTCAGGAAGTACTGGATGCACTGGTTGACCTGGCACCCGCACCGGCCGACCGCGAAGCCATCCAGCGTGTAGTCCATCCGGAAGAGAAAAAATTCTCCGGCGTGGTTTTCAAGATCCAGGCCAACATGGACCCTGCCCACCGCGACCGCATTGCGTTCTTGCGTGTAGCCAGCGGAGAGTTCACGCGCGGCATGCGGCTGAAGGTCGTGCGCAGCGGCAAGGAACTTCGCCCCAACACCGTGGTGAGCTTCATGAGCCAGCGACGCGAACTGCTCGACACTGCCTTTGCCGGCGACATCATCGGCATCCCCAACCACGGCGTGCTGCAACTGGGCGACACGCTGACCGAAGGCGAAGCACTGCAGTTCACCGGCCTGCCATTTTTTGCGCCTGAAATGTTCCGTTCGGTTGAAGTCGCCGACCCACTGCGCAGCAAGCAGTTGCGTGCGGGGCTGACGCAGCTGGGCGAAGAAGGCGCGATCCAGGTTTTCAGGCCGATTGCTGGCTCGGTGCTGTTGCTGGGCGCCGTGGGCCAGTTGCAGTTTGAAGTGGTTGCCCACCGGCTGGAGCATGAGTATGGCGTCAAGGCGCGCATCATGGGCAGCAGCTTCAACCTGGCGCGCTGGGTGACATCTGAAGACCCGAATGAGCTGAAAAAATTCATGGACGCCAATGCGCACCGTGTCGCACTCGATGCCGTGGATGCACCAACCTTGCTGGTAGACCACAGCGCGACGTTGCGCGCAGTCGAGCAGCAATGGCCGAAGATCAGGTTCCACGCACTGCGTGAGCACGCCGGCCTGGTCTTCCAGTCCAAGATGTAGTGCACCCGGGGCAGGTTGCGCCGCTCACAAACCCGTTGCTTTTGCGCAAAATCATGCGACAGTGGAGCCCTTCACAACACCGGAGGAAGAGACCATGAGATCCATCATCGCGAGCGCAGTACTCATCCTGGCCATGAGCCCCGTCTTTGCGCAGATGTACAACGCTGCACCTGACCCGTGCACACCAGTGTTTGCCGCCTGCGAAGCTGCCGGTTACCTGAAGGATGACGCAGCCCCAGCCGGCAAGAAGATTTACGGCGACTGCGGCGGCCGCGTCATGTACGGTAAAAAAGTCGACAACCTCAAACTCGATGCCAAGGTTGCCGACCGCTGCATGCGCTTCAAGGCCGACAAGGACAAGTTCGAGAAGAAGTGGCAGCTCACCAACAAGTGAGCGCACCCGCTACTGGCTGACCGGCAATGGCAGGGCAGTCTTGTAGCGCACCTGCTTGAGCGCAAAGCTTGAGCGGATCTTTTCAATGCCCGGGATGGGCGTCAGCTGCTCAAGAATGAATTTTTCCAGCGCAGCGATGTCCGCAATGGCTACCCGTATCAGGTAGTCGCTGTCGCCGGTCATCAGATAACACTCCATCACCTCGTCGTGCTCCGCGATGCGGCGTTCAAATTCGCCCAGCGCCTCCTTGCTTTGCGAGCGCAGGCTGATCGAGATGAACACGCTCAGGCCCAGCCCCAGCGCCGCCGCATTGGCAATCGCTACATATCGGTCAATGACCTTGGCGGCCTCCAGCGCTTTCACGCGCGCCAGGCACGGTGACGGGCTCAAATGCACCCGCCGCGCCAGCTCGACATTGGACAGCGAGCCGTCACGCTGCAGTTCATAAAGAATCTTCAAATCGGTGGTATCAAGCTGCATTTGTCTTATAAATTTCTTTAATGCGGCATTTTATGCTTCAAACAGGCAATTACACGCCTTATTGAAGCAGCAACTTTTGCATAGAAATGCGTAAAGTCAACATGCCATGAACGACACCACCCCACTCCATCTTTTGCAGGCCGCCTCGGCAATGAACAACATTGATCCTGACCCGCAGGAAACTGCGGAATGGCGCGAGGCCTTCCAGGCACTGGTCGCCACACAAGGCCCGGCCCGCGCGCGCCAGATGCTGGATGAGCTCAGCCGCGTCGCACGCACCCAGCGCACCGGCTGGCAACCCGATTTGTCGACGCCGTATGTCAACAGCATCCATGTGAACGAGCAGCCGGTCTTCCCTGGCGACCTGGCGATGGAAGAACGACTCGCATCGCTGATGCGCTGGAACGCGCTGGCCATGGTGGTCAAGGCCAACCAGGCTGAAACCGGCGGCTCCGCAGAACTGGGCGGCCACATCGCCAGCTATGCCAGCGCGGCCGACCTCTTTGAAACCGGCTTTAACCATTTCTTTCACGCCCGCGAAGGCACGGCGGAAGGCCAGCACCGCGGCGACCTGGTGTTCTTTCAGCCGCACAGCGCACCCGGCGTTTATGCGCGTGCCTACCTTGAAGGCCGGCTCGACGAAAAAGACCTGGGCTTCTACAGGCAGGAGCTGACCTCGGGTGATGCGCAGGGCCTGTGCAGCTACCCGCACCCGTATTTGATGCCCGACTTCTGGCAGTTCCCCACGGGGTCGATGGGCATTGGCCCCATCAGCTCGATTTACCACGCACGTTTCATGCGCTACCTCACGCACCGCCAGTTGCTCGACTGCACAGGCCGCAATGAAAATGGAAAACACGTCGACCAGCGACGCGTGTGGGGCGTGTTCGGCGACGGCGAGATGGACGAACCAGAATCCATGAGCGCGCTGACGCTGGCCGCACGCGAAGGCCTGGACAATCTGGTCTGGGTGGTCAACTGCAACCTGCAGCGCCTTGACGGCCCGGTGCGCGGCAATGGCCGCATCATCGACGAACTTGAAAAACTCTTCGCCGGAGCCGGCTGGAATGTCATCAAGCTGGTCTGGGGCAGCGACTGGGACGGCTTGTTCGCACGCGACCTGACCGGCGCGCTCGCCAGCGCTTTTGCGCACACGGTCGACGGCCAGATGCAGACCTTCGCCGCCAAGGACGGGCGCTTCAACCGCGACAACTTCTTCGGCCAGAACGATGAGCTGGCACGCCTGGCGCAAGGCATGACCGACGAGCAGATCGACCGCCTCAAGCGCGGAGGCCATGACCTGGTGAAGATTCACGCGGCTTACGCAGCGGCGGCGAATCACAAGGGCCAGCCGACGGTGATTCTGGCGCACACCAAAAAAGGCTATGGCATGGGCAGCGCCGGCCAGGGGAAGATGACCACGCACTCGCAGAAGAAATTCGACGAGACGGACTTGCTGGAATTTCGCAACCGCTTCAACCTGCCGCTCACGGACGAGCAGGCCAAAAGCCTGACCTTCTACAAACCTGCCGCAGACAGCGCAGAGATGCAGTACATGCACGCGAAGCGCACCGCGCTTGGTGGTTATTTGCCCAAGCGCGAAACCGCTGCAGACATCGTGCCTGTGCCTCTTCTGCCCGCCTACGCCAGCTTTGCGCTGAAGGCCGACGGCAAGGAGATGAGCACCACCATGGCTTTTGTGCGCATTCTCGGCGCGCTGCTGAAGGACGCGGCGCTGGGGCCGAAGATCGTGCCTATCGTGGCCGACGAAGCACGCACCTTCGGCATGGCCAACCTGTTCAAGCAGGTCGGCATCTACTCAAGCGTTGGCCAGCGTTATGCGCCTGAAGACATCGGCTCAGTTCTCTCATACCGCGAGGCGCTGGACGGCCAGATTCTTGAAGAAGGCATCAGCGAGGCGGGTGCGCTCGCCAGCTGGACTGCAGCCGCCACCAGCTACAGCGTGCACGGCCTGGCCATGCTGCCTTTCTACATCTACTACTCGATGTTCGGCTTCCAGCGTGTGGGTGACCAGATCTGGGCGGCCGCCGACCAACGCGCACGCGGCTTCCTTCTCGGCGCCACATCGGGCCGCACAACGCTGGGCGGCGAAGGCCTGCAGCACCAGGATGGCACCAGCCACCTGATTGCTGCAACCATCCCGAACTGCAAGGCCTATGACCCCGGTTATGCCTGCGAGCTGGCCGTCATCCTCGACAAGGGCATGCAGGAAATGATGGTCGAACAGAAGGACGTGTTTTATTACGTCACGCTGATGAACGAGAACTACGCCCAGCCCGACCTGGTTGCCGGCAGCGAGGCGGACATCATTCGCGGCTGCTACCAGTTCAAGCGCTTCGCTGCAAAGAGCGGCGAAAAAAGCGGAACGAAGGAAGTCACGCTCATGGGCTCCGGCGCCATCCTGACCGAAGTCGTCAAGGCGGCGCAGCAACTTGCCGACCAGGGCATCAACGCCACGGTGTACAGCGTGACCAGCTGGAGCGAACTCGCCCGTGACGGCGCGGCCTGCCAGCAGGCTGCACTGGATGGCGGCGCAGCGACAAAGACATTTGTCGCGCAACAACTCGCATCAAGCACTGGCCCCATCATTGCCGCCACCGACTACGTGCGCGCCGTGCCTGAAAGCATCCGCGCCTTCCTGCCCGAGGGCCGCAGCTACATGACGCTGGGCACTGACGGCTTCGGCCGCAGCGACACACGCGCAGCGCTGCGCAGCTTTTTTGGCGTGGATGCAGCCAGCATCGTGAAAGCGGCCTTTCACCAGTTGGGCTGACGACAGGCAAACAAAAGCCCCGCATGGCGCAAACCATGCGGGGCTTTTTCATTTCACGCTTGCCCCAACGAGTGAGGCTGCCAGAAATTATTTAGGCAGCAGGACCTTGTCAACCACGTGGATCACGCCGTTGGACTGGTACACGTCAGCGATGGTCACGGTGGCAGAGCCGCCCTTTTCATCCATGACCATGACCTTGCCACCAGCTGCGGTTGCCGTCAGCGTGCCGCCAGCAGCCGTCTTCAGCATGGCCTTGCCGCCGCCAGCCGTGATGGCCTTGGTCAGTGCCGCTGCGTCCATCTTGCCCGGCACAACGTGGTAGGTCAGGATGCCGGTCAGCATGCCCTTGTTTTCTGGCTTGAGCAGGGTGTCAACCGTGCCGGCTGGCAGTGCTGCAAACGCCGCGTTGGTCGGTGCAAACACGGTGAACGGGCCGGCGCTCTTGAGGGTGTCAACCAAGCCTGCGGCCTTGACGGCTGCGACCAGCGTGGTGTGGTCCTTGGAGTTGACGGCGTTGTCAACGATGTCCTTGTTGGCATACATGGGCGCGCCACCGACGGTGACCTGCGCGAACGCCGATGCTGCGCTGAAGCCCATGGCCAGAGCCAGGCCGATGGAAGCGATCTTGTGTTTTGTCTGCATGTGAAGTCCTTTGGATTTGGTTGAAACTAAAAGCCGAAACCGAAATTGGTTCAAGCGGCTGAACTGAATACGGACGTGGGCATGGCAACGGATGTGCAAAGCGGTTTTGGCCTTGCGGCGGGCTTGGACATTTCGCCGTTTGAATCCAAAACATGAAAGCTTGCGAACGCGTGCCCTGAGGCAGTCTGCGAATCCCGTGCTGGCAAGTCTCAGCAAGCGCCAGGAATGCCTTTCCGGACGTCTGGTGTGATATTTAACGTATACGGCAAATTTTTAACGTATACATTAAAAATTGGAGTTTCAGGCTGATTTTGGGTACGTCAGCGCACTCCAAAGCCGGAAAAACAGCCGAAAAAAGGCCGTTTTAAGGCACAAAAACGGCTGCAGCCCTTTAAACACCAGCGTGAGCAGCTACCAAATATATAGCAATCAGCCTGCAGAAAGCAGCGCACGGACTGCCGCCGGATACACCCGGTGCTCCTGCGTGAGCACACGCGCTGCCAGCGAAGGCGCGTCATCGCCCGCCAGCACCGGTACCACCGCCTGCGCGAGGATGGGGCCGTGGTCGAGATCGGCTGTCACCATGTGCACGGTTGCGCCTGCGACCTTGCAACCCGCATCAATGGCGCGCTGGTGCGTGTTGAGCCCCGTGAAGGCCGGCAGCAGGGACGGGTGGATGTTGACGAGCCGCCCGGCGTAGTGCGCCACAAAGCCAGGCGTCAGGATGCGCATGAAGCCGGCGAGCACGACGATAGACGGGTTGAAGCTGTCGACCAGCTGCTGCAGCGCGGCATCAAAAGCGTCTCGCGATGCAAACTGTTTGTGGTCCAGCACCTGTGTTGAAATGCCCAGGGCTTTGGCGGAGTTCAGGCCCTCAGAGTCGGCGCGGTTGCTGATGACACAGGCAATACCCGCCCCAAATTTCCCGGCCCAGTCTTCTTTCTGGGCTGCGCCAGCAATGGCCACCATATTGGAGCCATTGCCCGAGATCAGAATCACAATGTTCTTTTTCATACCTGCCCTGACTTCCACTTTTCCACTTCCATATTCCCCTAGTTTATGACCTTGAAAGTCCTGACCCCCATAGAAGCACGCGTTCTCGGCACGCTGATGGAAAAAGCCCGCACAGTGCCCGACAGCTACCCGCTCAGCCTGAACGCCCTGGTCTCGGGCTGCAACCAGAAAACCAGCCGCGACCCGCTGATGGAGGTGGGAGACGACGAAGCGCGCGCCGCCATCGACAGCCTCAAACAGCAGAGCCTGGTTTTCGAAGGCAGCTCCAGCCGCGTGCCGCGTTTTGAGCACAATTTCCAGCGCGCAGCCGCCACCAGCGAGGCGCAGTCCGTCGTCATGGGCCTGCTGATGCTGCGCGGGCCGCAAACGCCCGCAGAGCTTCGCACCAGTGGTGAACGCTGGTACAGGTTTGCGGATGCCGGCGCGGTCGAAGCCGTGCTGCAGGAGCTGCAACAGCGCGGCGAAGACGGCGGCCAGGCCATGGTGCTCAAGCTGCCGCGTGCGCCCGGCGCCCGTGAGCAACGCTGGGTGCACCTGCTGTGCGGCGCGCCTGACATCAGCGCCATGGTGGCCTCCGCGCCCAGTGCATCTGAAGCGTCAGACCTGCTGGCCCGGGTGACGGCACTTGAGAACACGGTGGCGCGCCTCAAAGCCGACAACGCGCAGCTGCGGCAGCACATCACAACCATCAGTGGGCAACTCGGGATTCAACTTGACGATGCGGTGCGCCCGAAGCCTGATTTGTCCCCGCCTTGACAAGCCGAAAAGCACATTCGTGCTAAAACCCATGGGTTGCGATTTGATTGCCTTATTACGGAGACAAGCATGGATTTAGCGTTCACCCCCGAAGAGCAGGCCTTTCGCGAAGAGATTCGCGCCTGGGTCAAGGCCAACCTGCCGGCCGACATCGCGCACAAGGTGCACAACGCCCTCAAGCTGTCGCGTGACGACATGCAGCGCTGGGCCAAAATCCTCGGCAAGAAAGGCTGGCTGGGTCACGGCTGGCCAAAAGAATTTGGCGGCCCGGGCTGGAACGCCATTCAAAAACACCTGTTTGAAGAAGAATGCGCGCTGGCCGGCGGCCCGCGTGTGGTGCCTTTCGGCCCTGTCATGGTGGCGCCCGTCATCATGGCTTTCGGTTCGCCAGAACAGCAAAAACGCTTTCTGCCCGGCATCGCCAGCGGTGAAGTCTGGTGGAGCCAGGGTTACAGCGAGCCAGGCTCAGGCTCTGACCTTGCATCCCTGAAGACCCGCGCAGAACGCAAGGGTGATAAATACATCGTCAACGGCCAGAAGACCTGGACCACGCTCGGTCAGTACGGCGACTGGATGTTCAACCTGGTCCGCACCTCGAATGAAGGCAAGCCGCAGACCGGCATCAGCTTCATCGTGCTCGACATGAAATCACCCGGCGTCACCGTCCGCCCCATCAAGCTGCTCGACGGCGAGAGCGAGGTCAATGAAGTCTTCTTCGACAACGTTGAAGTGCCGGTCGAGAACCTGATCGGTGAAGAAAACAAGGGTTGGACCTACGCCAAGCATTTGCTCAGCCACGAGCGCACCAACATCGCCGACGTGAACCGCGCCAAGCGCGAGCTGGAGCGCCTCAAACGCATCTCCAAAACCGAGGGTGTCTATGACGACCTGCGTTTCCGTGACGAGATCGCGAAGCTTGAAGTGGATGTTGTGGCACTTGAGATGCTGGTGCTGCGCGTGCTGTCGGCTGAAAAATCCGGCAAGAACTCACTCGACATCGCCGGCCTGTTGAAGATTCGCGGCAGTGAGATTCAGCAGCGTTATGCAGAGTTGATGATGCTGGCCGCCGGCCCCTACAGCCTGCCCCTTTATTGAAGAAGCCATGGAAGCCGGCTGGCAAGGCGACTTCCCGGGCGGTGCGCTGGGCAATGCCCCGCTGGCGTCCACTTACTTCAACATGCGCAAGACCACGATTTACGGCGGCTCGAATGAAGTCCAACGCAATATCGTCTCCCAGTTCGTCCTCGGCTGAGCTGGTCAAAAAGAATCAAGGAACACATCATGGATTTCGATTTCTCTGACGACCAGGAACAACTGCGCGACGCCGTCCGTAAATGGGTGGACAAGGGCTACGACTTTGAAAAACGCCGCGGCATCACCCAGGCCGGCGGCTTCTCACGCGACGCTTACGGCGAGCTGGCCGGAACTGGGCCTGACGGGCCTCTACATCCCCGAAGACGATGGCGGACTGGGCATGGGCCCGGTTGAGGGCATGGTCGTGATGGAAGAACTCGGCCGAGGCATCGTGCTGGAGCCACTGGCGCAGACGCTGATCGCCGGTGCGGTCATCGCGTCTTACGGCACTGCCGAGGTGAAGGCCGCCTGGCTGCCCAAAATAGCAGGTGGCGAAAGCCTGGTCGTGCTGGCGTACCAGGAGCGTGCTGCGCGTTACCACTTTGAAAATTGCGAAGCCGCGGCAACTGTTGCGAGCACGGGCTTTACGATCAATGCCACCAAGAACGTGGTGCCTGCCGGCGACCATGCCGACGCATTCATCGTCCCCGCGACGGTAGACGGCAAGATGGCGCTCTTCCTCGTCGAGCGCACAGCCAGCGGGCGTGACGACAAAGGGCTACCTGACGCAGGACGGCGGCCGCGCTGCTGACGTCACCCTCAAAAACACACCCGCCACACTGATCACCAAAGACGGCCTCACGGCCCTCGCCCACGCCGTCGACATCGGTATAGCCGCAACTTGTGCAGAAGCCGTGGGCGTGATGGACAAGACGCTGGCTGTCACCGTCGACTACATGAACCAGCGCAAGCAGTTCGGTGTGGTCATCAGCAGCTTCCAGGCGCTGCGCCACCGCGTGGCCGACATGAAGATGCAGCTGGAGCTGGCCCGCTCGATGAGTTTATTACGCCTCGCTCAAGCTCAATGCACCCGCAGATGAGCGCAGCCGCGCCATGGCGCGCGCCAAGTACCAGCTCGGGCAGTCCATGCGTTTTGTCGGCCAGCAGGCAGTGCAACTGCACGGCGGGATCGGCGTGACGGACGAGTACATCGTCAGCCACTATTTCAAGAAGCTCACGCAGCTTGAGATGAGTTTTGGCGATTCCCTGCACCAGCTGGGCGAAGTGAGCGCGCGCATGCAGGACACCGCCGGCGTCTTTGCCTGAGGCACTGCCTCTCAGGTCGGGCAGCAACGCGGACGGCTGACAAACACTGTCAGCCGCGCAAAGAATCGACTTTGTCTGACACGTTTTGTAACGTTTGGATAAACTTTAAGGAGACAATCAAGGCATCGGGACAATGCTGGCGAGCCAGTCTCCGGAAAATGCACGGAAGTGGTGCATGCCCACAGACAGCCGTGCCGTCCACGATCTTGTGCCCAGGATCCTGCAAACAAGAATTCCAAAAATCAGCGAGCCCGGGTGACCGACTGGTATTTTGATTTGCCGCCCATCCAATGAATTACGCCACGGAAACACACGCCAACCCATCCCATCATTTTTTAGGTCGCGTTCTCTGGCGCCTGGCAGTTGCCGCCCCTGGTCCTGATCGCAAGCCTGTCTTGCATGCGGGCCATGGCCCAGACGGTTTACGGCGTAGGTACGCAGGGCGCCAACAACCGGCTTTTTTCGGTCAACCCGGCAACCGGTGCAGCAACCAACCTGTGCGCCATATGGCTGGCCAGTGCGGCCAATGGCGTGAGCCCGGTCGATGGCCTTGTGTATTACATTGAAAGCGGGGCGGCCAACCCCGACCTGCGGGTCATCAACCCCCAGACCTGCGCTGATTCGCTGGTAGCGGCGACCAACCTGGTCACCAACATCATCCGCATGACGTTTTGCCCCGATGGCCGTCTGTATGCAGCGTCCAACACCGGCACAGCCAATACCAATGCCGCCTCTGTTTATATTTGGGAAAATCAGCCCCACCACCGGGCAGCGCATTCGCCGCATTACCCTGACCAATGTTCGGGTCAACGGCAGCGGCGACATGACCTGCGTGAACAACGGCGACCTGTACATTCTGGCCAACTCGACACGGGGTAGCGCCGGCTACAGCCTTTACCGCGTTGCAGGCGCTACGCTGCAGACGACTGCCAACAATGCTGCCGCTGCGACGACCAACCTCGGCGCGGTCGGCCTGACAGGTACACCCAACGGACTGACGGAAGTTTCCACCGTCGTTACAGGCTGCAATGCCACCATCGCGACATTTCCCTGCCTGATTGCCAGCACAGGGGCCACTAACCAGACCTGGGGCATAGACACGCAGGATGGCAGCGCAACCAACATCGGTGCCACAGGCACGGGGTTCAGCGTCAATGACCTGTCGCGCTCATTCCCGGTCGATGCCGTCGTCACCAAGTCCCGCACCAGCCCGGCCACCATCCAGCAGGCCAGCAACCTGACCATTACTTATGTGCTGACAGTGACCAACAGCGGCCCGGGCCTGGTCGGGGGCGGTGCCACGGTGACCGATGTGCTGGACCCGACCATATTTAATGCGTCGGCAGCCACATGGTCGTGCAGCGTGACGACAGCGGGCTCGGCCACCACCATCACCACGGCCTGCGGCGCAGCCAGCGGCACCGGCAACATCAACCAGGTGGTGAGCCTCTCAAAAAATGGGGTGCTCACCTACAACGTCAGCGCGCCCTTGTGGGCAACTTTTAACGGGGTCGCCATCAACTCTGCCGCGCTGTCGCTGCCAGACAATGTCACGGACACCACCCCGGCTAACCTGACGGGGACTGCCCCAGGCACCACAGTGACTGCAGCGACATCCCTCACGGTCTCCAAAACCAATAACGCCAGCTCGCTGGTCGCCGGCACCACCACCACCTACACCATCACGGTGGCCAATACGGGCCTGGCCGACGCAGACGGTGCTGCGCTGCGCGATCCCGACGTCAACGGCTTGAACTGTACACAGATCGCATGCACCGGGGCTGTTGGCAATGGCGCGACCTGCCCGGCCGCTGGCTCGGTCACGGTGGCCAACCTGCAAAAACATGTCGCCCACGGGGGGAATCGTGATTTCAGACTTCCCCTACGGAAGCACCCTGACCTTCGCCCTGACCTGCGGGGTGGATGCCGACGGCCTGCCCTGATGCCCTCAGGCGGAAGGGAAATGCACCAAACGGGATCGGCCATGTGACATCAGGCATACGGGCGTCGGCAGGCAACAACAGCCTCATCCGATTCCTTTTTGGCAACGTAATCGCTATGTACAATTCGTAGCACTTCCTGATTACATCCTGATGCCCACCCGCTTTTACTCCCTGAGGACCGCTTGCAGGTCGTGGCTTTTGGCATTGGGATTTGCACTTTTGGCGCTGGTGCCCGCTGTTTCGTTTGCGCAGTCCGCCTGTACCGCCATGTGGGGTATCGTTACGACGGGGGGGGCTGCACCATCCCGCCTGGGCTTCTTTAACAACAGCGCTGGCACAGCAGCCAAGTTCACGACCCTAAGCTTCACACTGGCGGGGGAACCAATGCCAATGCGCTGGCAGGCGACCCTGGCGCTGGCGTTCTCTACTATTTCGATCGAACGGGACTAAATGTTCAGTCAGTCAACCTGAACACCCAGGTGACGGCAACGGTAGGAACCATTACCCCCGCAGCACCAGGTGGCAATGGAAATATTATTGGTGCGTTCGTTGATAGTGCCGGCAATCTGGTCTACCTGAGCGGTGGAGGTACCTACCAGGTTGCTACGGTTTCGAAAACCGGCAATACCACCAACGCCGTGTGGCGAACCGTTACTGTCGCCCTCACGGGTGCGGTAGTGGCCAGCGCCAGCGGCGATCTTTATCTTGACCAGAGCGGTCAAGTCTGGCTGCTCAGCGCCACCACACCGCCCACAGGCTACCCTCTCACGCTCGCCATTACCAACGGCAGCCCAAATGGCACCATCACCAGCGCCACGGTGGGCGCCAGCGTGACCTATGCTACCGGCCCAGGCAACGGCATTGCCGGCGGATCCGTCGATCCGGTAACCGGCCTCAACTACTTTGCCGGTGCCACGACCAATCAGATTGCATACAGGTTTGTCCCTGGAACCACCAACTCCGAAGTGCTGGTGGACGCCTCGGCCGCCACGCTTTACACCACCACCGATCTGGGCAACTGCCCGACTGCCCCGGCCAAGCCGACGATCTCCAAGTCATTTAATCCCGTGTACAAGGAAGGCGGAGTTGGCAACACCACGTCGACACTGACCATCACGTTTGGCAATACGAACACTGCGCCCATCTACTTGATGCAACCGTTCTCGGATGTCTTCCCCACAGGGATGCGGGTTTTCAACACGGTCACCTTTACCAGTACGTGCAATACATCCGTACCGAGTGCCACCATCACCGTAGGCAGTACCAGCATGACCTGGGCGGCCGGCGGAAGAATTCCGGCTGGCGGCTGCTCAATCAGTTTTCCGGTCACCGCAACGGCGGCGCTGACGCCCTATGTCAACACCATACCGGCGGGCAGCCTGACGACTACGGCAGGCACCAACACCGTGGCCACCCAAGCAACCCTGACAGTCGGAACTGACTTCGCAGTGGCCAAGCAGGTTCGTGCAGGCACCACCGACCCCCTGACCAATACCGCAACGCTGGGTATATCGCAGACCATGCAGTATGTGCTGACGATTACCAACTCGGCCAGCGGGGGTACCGGGTCGGCGACGTTCACGGACACCTTCCCGACACTGATAACCCCGGTGCTCAGCATTACCGCGATTCAGTTAGGGGGGGGCAGTTGTACAACAGCCACGGCGGTGGTGGGAGGTCGAACGCGCCTTACCGGAACCATGGGCTATGCACCGGCGGGCGCAACGTGTACGGTGACTGTCACAGCCCGGGGAAGCACTACGACAGGAACGTTTGTGAACACTGTGACCGTTGCGGCGGTATCAAGCACCGTGGACATCGACGCCACAGACAACAACGCCACCGCAACAGTCACATTGACGCCGATTGCGAACATCACCATCTCGAAAACCAATGGACTCGGAGGTACGGTTCAGGCCGGCCAGACGGTGGTGTACACGGTCACCGTTGCCCATCTCGGGGGGAGTCCGGCCGCGCCCTCGTTCCTGCTAGACCCCGGGGTAACCGGGCTGTCATGTGCCAGTGTGACTTGCGCTCCGACAGGGGTAGGTGCGACTTGTCCTAATCGCGGGGTCCACCACCATCCCCTACCTTCAGGGGACAGCGGGAACGGGGTTGGGTATTCAGATCAACACCTTCAGCCAGAACCAGACCCTGACGTTTGCTGTCACATGCGGTGTCACTGCCACCGGCCTGCCGTAGCAGGCGCGACGCAAACCAGCCAGCAAAAAGCCGCCTCAAGGGCGGCTTTTTCGTGGAGCGAAGATTTGCAGTCAGATCAGCAGGCGCGACGTTCGCGGCACGTGTGCCATCAAAAATTGCATCTGGTCAGCCAATATGCGGCGGTTGCGCAAAATGAAGTCTTCCCACAGGCTGGGCACATATGGCGTGTAGAGCAGCGGCATGCGGGCCTGCTCAGGGGTGCGGCTGCTCTTGCGGTGGTTGCAGGCACGGCAGGCAGTAACGACGTTCATCCAGGTGTCTATGCCCTTCTGCGCAAAAGGCACGATGTGCTCGCGCGTCAGGTCTTCTTCGTGAAAATGCTCGCCGCAGTAGGCGCAGACATTGCGGTCACGTGCGAAAAGTTTGCTGTTGGTCAGCCCCGGCTTGAGGTCAAAGGGGTTGATGTTGGGCACGCCCTTGGTGCCTATGATGCTGTTGACAGTGATGATGGACTGGTCGCCCGTGATGGCGTTGTGGCCACCGTGAAAGGTTGCCACACGTGCGCCCATTTCCCAGCGCACTTCGTCGGCCGCGTAATGAAGCACGGCTTCTTCAAGGCTGATCCAGGATTGCGGCAATCCCTGCGCAGAAAGCTTCAAGACCTTCAAAACAGACCTCCATCATGGTAAAAAACACATGGAAACGGGGCGTTCGACTGATTGGCTGACTGTGTATCAATATACAGTGAAATGATGACAAACGGTCTACACAGGCCCATTAAGCGGCAAGCGGCGCTATAAAAACGATAATCGGTCACCCGCCGAGTTGCGCGGCCCCAAATTACCCACTGACAAATTCCCCCATGAAAGTCTTTCGCGGATACCGCCAGCCGGGGCTTGCAGCCGAATGCGCCCTGACGATTGGCAACTTTGACGGCGTACACCGGGGCCACCAGGCCATGCTCGCCCTGCTCAAAAGTGAGGCACAGCATCGCGGAGTGCCCAGCTGCGTGATGACCTTCGAGCCCCGCACCCGCGCGACTATTTCGCCGCCCTGGCGCGCAAACCCGAACTCGCACCCGCCCGCATCGCCACTCTGCGCGACAAACTCACCGAGCTGAACCGCTGCGGCATTGACGAGTGCGTCGTGCTGCCCTTTGATGCGCGGTTGTCCAGCCAGTCGCCGGAAGCATTTATCAACGATGTGCTGGTCGAAGGCCTGGGCGCGCGTTATGTGCTGGTGGGAGACGATTTCCGCTTCGGCAGCAAGCGTGCGGGCGATTACGCCATGCTGGACGCCGCAGGTGGGCGCCTGGGTTTCGATGTGGCCCGCATGAACAGCTATGAAGTCCATGGCCTTCGGGTTTCAAGCTCTGCGGTACGTGACGCTCTCGGCAAAGGCGAGATGGACAAGGTCGCCGCCCTGCTGGGCCGGCCGTACAGCATCTCGGGCCATGTGGTGCACGGGCGCAAACTGGGCCGCACCCTGGGTTTTCGTACGCTGAACCTGCGATTCTCGCACTGGAACCCGGCAGCCAGCGGCATTTTTGCGGTGGAGGTGCATGGCCTGGCTGAAAACCCCCTGCCCGGAGTAGCCAATCTCGGCATTCGCCCTTCAATAGATCCCAATGATGTCAATGGTGGCCGGGTGCTGCTGGAGACCTACTGCCTCGAATGGCCCGCCAGCCTTGGGGGCGAGGGGGCGTACGGTAAAATCATCCGCGTGGAACTGCTGCACAAACTGCATGACGAACTGAAGTACGACAGTCTGGAAAGCCTGACAACAGGCATTGCCAAAGACTGTGACGACGCACGCGCGTTTTTTGCCCGGGCGCAGGCATCGTCCATGCACACAGAGACCAGCCGCCAGACGACGCGCGACCGAATTTAGACGATCTCGTCACTGGCCGCCGCCCTTCGACAAGGCTCTGGGCGAACGGCAACCAATCCTTCCTTCTTCCCAACGCAAGCGTTCGGGCTGAGCCTGTCGAAGCCTTTTTCAGCATCACCCATGTCCGACACCAAAACCGATTACCGCAGCACCCTCAACCTGCCCGACACACCCTTCCCGATGCGTGGCGACCTGCCAAAGCGCGAAGCCGGCTGGGTACAGGAGTGGGAAGACAAGGGCATCTACAAACGCCTGCGCGATGCACGCCATGGCGCTGCGAAGTTCGTACTGCATGATGGCCCGCCGTATGCCAACGGCAAGATCCACATCGGCCACGCAGTCAACAAAATCCTGAAGGACATGATCGTCAAGGCGCGCCAGCTCAAGGGCCTGGACGCGATCTATGTGCCGGGCTGGGATTGCCATGGCCTGCCCATCGAAAACGCCATCGAGAAGTTATATGGCCGCAACCTGCCGCGAGACGAGGTACAGGCCAAGAGCCGCGCGTTCGCAACCGAGCAAATCGCCGGCCAGATGGCCGACTTCAAACGCCTGGGCGTGCTCGGCGAATGGGACAACCCCTACCGCACGATGGACTTCGGCAACGAGGCGCAAGAGATCCGCGCACTCAAACGCATCATGGAGCGCGGTTTTGTGTACCGCGGCCTCAAGCCGGTGTACTGGTGTTTTGATTGCGGCTCGTCCCTTGCCGAGTTCGAGATCGAATACGCCGACAAAAAATCGCAGACGCTGGACGTCGGCTTCAAATCTGCCGAGCCTGAAAAACTGGCCGCAGCATTTGGTCTGAGCAAACTTGAGAAAGACGCCTTCATCGTCATCTGGACGACGACCGCGTGGACCATACCGGCCAACCAGGCGCTCAACCTCAACCCCGAGCTTGAATATGCGCTGGTCGATACCCCGCGTGGCCTGCTGGTACTGGCTTCCGTGCTGGTCGAGAAATGCCTGGAGCGTTACGACCTCGAAGGCAAGGTCATCGCGACAGCGCCGGGCAAGAACCTCGCCAACCTCAACTTCGAGCATCCGCTGTACGACGTTGATGCGGGCTACAAACGCCTGAGCCCGGTTTACCTCGCCGACTACGCCACGGCCGATGACGGCACGGGTATCGTGCATTCCGCGCCTGCCTACGGTGTAGAAGATTTCAACTCCTGCGTCGCCAATGGCCTGGCCTATGACGACATCCTGAACCCTGTGCAAGGCAACGGCCGCTATGTGGATGAACTGCCCCTGTTCGGCGGCCTCAACATCTGGAAAGCCGCCCCGCTGGTCATCGACAAGCTGCGCGAGCATGACCGCCTGTTCGCAACACAGAACATCACCCACAGCTACCCGCACTGCTGGCGCCACAAGACACCGGTGATCTACCGCGCAGCCGCCCAATGGTTTGTGCGTATGGATGAAGGCGAAGGCGTTTTCACCAAAGACAAGGCGCCGCAAACCCTGCGCAAGCTGGCACTGGCCGCGATTGAAGAGACGAGTTTTTACCCCGAGAACGGCAAGACCCGCCTGCGCGACATGATTGCCGGCCGGCCCGACTGGTGCATCAGCCGCCAGCGCAACTGGGGCGTGCCCCTGCCGTTTTTCATCCACACCGCGACGGGCGAGTTGCACCCGCGCACCATGGAGATCATGGACCAGGCTGCCGACATGGTGCAGGCCGGCGGCATTGAGGCCTGGAGCAAGGCGAGCGCCGAATCCATCATCGGTGCCGATGCGCCAAACTACATCAAGAGCACTGACATCCTTGACGTCTGGTTTGACTCGGGCACCACGCATGACCACGTGCTGCGCCACAGCCACGCCGCGCAATCGACCTGGCCGGCAGACCTCTACCTTGAAGGCCACGACCAGCACCGCGGCTGGTTCCATTCATCGCTGCTCACCTCATGCGCCATGTACGACCGCGCGCCCTACAAGGGCTTGCTGACGCACGGCTTCACGGTGGACGGCAAGGGCCGCAAGATGAGCAAGAGCGAAGGCAACACTGTGGTGCCGCAAGAAGTCAGCGGCAAGCTGGGTGCAGAAATCATCCGCCTCTGGTGCGCATCAACCGACTACTCGGGCGACCTTGGCATCGACGACAAGATCCTTGCGCGCGTGGTGGACGCCTACCGCCGCATCCGCAACACGCTGCGCTTCCTGATGGCCAACGTCAGCGACTTTGACCCGGCGACGGACAGCGTGCCCTTTGAAGACATGCTCGAGATAGACCGCTATGCGCTGAGCCGCGCGGCGCAGTTGCAGGCCGATATCCTGGCGCATTACGAGGTGTATGAGTTCCACCCCGTCGTCTCCAAACTGCAGATCTATTGCAGCGAAGACCTGGGCTCCTTCTACCTCGACATCCTGAAGGATCGCCTCTACACCACAGGGCCGAAGTCGCTGGCACGCCGCAGTGCACAGACAGCGTTGCACGCCATCACCCACGCCATGCTGCGCTGGATGGCGCCCTTCCTCAGCTTCACGGCTGAGGAAGCATGGACGGTGTTTGGCTCTTCGGATTCAATCTTTCTGGAGACCTACTCAGAACTGGGTACACCGGATGCTGCGCTGCTGGCCAAATGGTCGCGTATCCGCGAGATCCGCGATGCGGTCAACAAGGACATCGAAGTCCTGCGCGCCGACGGCAAGGTGGGCTCATCGCTGCAGGCTGACATCGCACTGCAGGTTTCTACTGAAGACGAGGCGCTGCTGGCCAGCCTTGGCGAAGACCTGAAGTTTGTCTTCATCACCTCTGCCATCACACTCGCAGCCGGCCCCGCATTGGCAACGACTGTTCAGGCCAGCACCAACGAAAAGTGCGAACGCTGCTGGCACTATCGTGAAGACGTCGGCAGTGACGCTGCACATCCCACCATCTGCGGCCGTTGCACCAGCAATCTTTACGGCGCGGGCGAAGCAAGGAAATACGCGTAATGGCCAAGACCACCTACACCAAAAGCTCCAGCGCCATGCTGCCGTGGCTGGGCCTGGCCCTGCTGCTGCTGATTGCCGACCAGTTCACCAAGGTGCTGATTCTGGGCTACTACAAGCTCGGCGATGCGACTTACGTCACCAGCTTTTTCAACATCGTCCGGGTGCACAACGCGGGCGCTGCGTTTTCCTTCCTCGCATCCGAGTCGGGCTGGCAGCGCTGGTTCTTTACCGCGATTGGCGTGGGCGCGGCCATCTTCATCATCTGGATGTTGCGCTCGCATGCCGGCCAGAAGCTGTTTTCGTTTGCGCTGGCCTGCATACTGGGCGGCGCCATCGGAAACGTGATTGACCGCAGCATGCATGGCTACGTGGTGGATTTTCTGGACTTTCACTGGCGCAACACGCACTTTCCCGCATTCAACGTTGCCGACAGCGCCATCACCATAGGCGCCGTCTGCCTCATCCTCGACGAGCTTCTGCGGGTACGTAAAGCAAAGTAGCGTCGCCGTTTTCCGGTTTCAGGCGGCATCATGGATGCCGTTGGCACGCTTCTCGCAGGCGTATAGTCTTTCCTGAGACTTATGAAGCATTTACTGAATTTACTGGCAGCTGTTTCGCTGCTTGTCTGGGGCACCCATCTTGTACGTACTGGCATCCTGCGGGTGTTCGGGGCCAACCTGCGCAAGGTGCTGGCCACCAGTGTCGGCAACCGCTTCACCGCAGCGCTCTCAGGCATAGGCGTGACGGCGCTGGTGCAGTCCAGCACCGCCACCGCGCTCATCACTTCTTCATTCGTGGCGCAGGGCCTCATCAGCCTGCCGGCAGCGCTGGCTGTCATGCGCGGCGCAGACATAGGCACAGCGCTGATTGCCGTTGTCTTTTCATTCGACCTTTCGTGGCTGTCGCCGCTGCTGATTTTTGTCGGCGTGGTACTTTTCATTCCGCGCCAGGCTTCGAAGGTTGGGCGCATAGGTCGCATCCTGATCGGCCTGGGCCTGATGCTGCTCGCCCTGCGGCTGGTGACAGTGTCGACAGAAGTGCTCACGCAATCGCCGGCCATCAAGGCCCTGCTCGCCTCCGTCGGCACCGACCTGCTGCTGGAAATCACTCTGGGCATGGTGCTGGCCATCATTTCGTATTCAAGCCTGGCCGTTGTACTGCTGATTGCAACGCTGGCCGCTTCAGGCGGCGTGCCGCTAGAGGTCGCCCTTGGTTTGGTGCTGGGCGCCAACCTCGGCAGCGGCGTGCTGGCCGTGCTGACCACGATGCGCTCGCAGATAGAGGCGCGGCAGGTGCCCGTGGGTACGCTGGGCTTCAAGATACTCGGCGTCGTGGTCGTCGCGCCCTTCATCGGCCTCTGGCTCCAGCACGTCAGGCCGTTGCTGGGTGAACAGTCCGCGTCGGTTGTGGTGATGTTCCACCTGATGTTCAACGTGGTGGTGGGTGTCGCCTTCATCGGCCTGACGGAGCCGTTTGCACGCTGGACGCAAAAGTTGTTGCCCAAGCCGCAAAAGGCCGTGTCCGGCACGCGGCCCAACCACCTGGACCCTTCTGCGCTGTCCACGCCCTCACTGGCCATCTCGAACGCCGCGCGCGAAGCCCTGCACCAGGCCGATGTGGTCGAAAGCATGCTGCTGGGCATGCTGCAGGTCATACGCAATAACGACCTCAAGCTGGCCGAAGACCTGCGCAGGATGGACGACCAGGTCGACCAGCTTTATTCAGCCATCAAGTACTACCTGACCAAGATCTCGCGCGAAGCACTGGCCGAAGAAGAAAGCCGCCGCTGGACGGACATCATCAGCTTCACCATCAACATGGAGCAGATCGGCGACATCATCGAGCGTGTGCTGATCGATATTGAAGACAAGAAGATCAAGCCCGGCCGCAATTTCTCGGAAGCCGGCATGGCCGAGATCTGCGAACTGCACAGCCGCCTGCTCGACAACCTCCGTCTGTCGATGAGCGTGTTTTTGAACGGCTCGGTGCGCGACGCACAAAAGCTGCTTGAAGAAAAAGCCCGCTTCCGCGACCTTGAACGCGCCTATGCCACCAGCCACCTGGGCCGCCTGTCAGCCAACACGGTGCAGAGCCTTGAAACCAGCTCTCTGCACATCGACCTCATCAGCGACCTCAAACGCATCAATTCGCACATCTGCTCGATTGCCTACCCGATTCTTGATTCGGCCGGTGCGCTGGCGCCCAACCGGCTCAAGCAGCAAAGCCTGGCTGAAGACTGACTGCGCCGCTAGTCCCGGGGTCAGGCTTCCGGGAAAGACAGAAAGCGCGGCGCAGCCGCAGCATCAATCGCACCACCGGCACCAACGCTGTAAATGCCACGCGCCACGTTGTGCGGGTGTACTGCAGCCTCGGCAATGCTCAGCACGGGCGCAAAGCACACGTCGCTGCCTTCGAGCAAATCACACCAGTATTCACGTGGCCTGCCCGCGAACAATACCGTGAAACGCTCTTTCAAAGCCGGCCAGGTGCTTTTGTCGTATTGCGCCGTGCGGTCCACATCTGCAAGACCCAGCTTGTCCAGAAGCAACGCGTAAAACTGCGGCTCAAGCGCGCCAAGCGTGATGAAGCCGCCATCGGCGCAGGCATACACATCGTAAAAAGGCGAGTCGTGGAAAGGGCTTGGCACGGGGCCGTCAAGTTCACCGCTGCGGCGTACCCACTGGGCTATGCCGCCCAGCATGGACAGCACATCAACGATGGCACCATCAACCACCCGGCCATGGCCGCTGCTACGTGCCTCCAGCAAAGCGCAAACAATGCCGAAAGCAAGCCCCAGGGCACCTGTGGCATCACCAACCACAGTGGGCGGCACGATGGGCCGCTCACCGCGGTAGGCTGACAGCGACAACAGGCCGGTCAGCGCCACATAGTTCAAATCGTGCCCAGCCGCCTGGGACAGCGGCCCGCTCTGGCCCCACCCGGTCATGCGGCCGTACACAAGTCTCTGGTTACGCGCCGCGCAGTCTGCCGGCCCCAGGCCAAGACGCTCCATCACACCGGGCCGGTTCCCTTCAATCAGCGCATCGGCACCTGCAACCAAAGCCATCGCTTCGGCCCTGGCATCGGCCTGTTTAAGGTCAAGCAGCACCACAGTCTTGCCACGCCGTAGCGGGTTGTCACCCGCACCGCCCAGCTTTTCACTGACAGCGCTTTTTTGAGGCCGGGCAATCACAGTGACCTGTGCGCCCATATCGGCCAGCATGCGCCCGGCCAGTGGGCCGGGGCCTATGCCCTCAAATTCGACGATTCGTATGCCGGTCAATGGAGGGTTCATGCGCCCGGCTTTCTTGCAATCAGGTTTTTCATGATCCCTGTTGTACACCACCTAAATACTGCGCTGGCTTCATGACTCGTGTTAGCCGACAGCGCCGCCGTCGAGCGTACGTTCAAGGGCTGGACCGGCAGGGCGCCCGGCGCCTGCCGCCGCGGCGGGGGACAAGTCAGCCGTGCAATCAGCGCAGCGGCAACGGCTGACGGTTTGGGACCAGTTGTGCCTTGTTGAGCCTTCCACCTGCAGGCGTAAAAGCCTCGTGGAGCCCGTTTATTACATAAAACGTAATAATTTATCAAAAGTTCATATTTTTTATATCCACTGTTACGAAAATCGTATCTATAAGGGATTTTTCGGATGAAAACGCGTTAAAAACTGGTTTTTCAGGGCAAAAAAGGCGAAATTCAGGTGCCAAAACTGGCTGCAAGCCAATAAAAACGAGCGTGAGCAGCTACCAAATTAATAGCAAAATATCGCCCGGCAACAGCAACTCTGGGCGAGGCTTCTACGACGCCAGCACCTCAGCCAGAATCAGCGCAGCCTCGATCGTGAACTCATTTCGCTGAAGGGCCTGAAGCAAAGCTTCACCGTCCAGCAACGCAAACTGCGTCACCTCTCCATCCTGGTTAACAGGCATAAGGCCCTCGGGCACGATGCAGCGATACCAGGCGATGTCTTCGATCACATAACCCGTGCCCCTGCCGTCGGCACACGGCCTGCGCGTGGTGATGCGGCCGCCATAGATGAGGTTTTGCAGGTCGGGCATCTTCAGCCCGGCTTCTTCCCAGGTTTCACGGGCCAGCGCCGTGTCTACCGTATCGGCAGCAGAGACCATGCCGCCCATCAGCGTGTCCCACAGGCCGGGATCGTTTGATTTTTTCAGCGAGCGCTGCTGCACCCAATGACGGCCGTCTGGCGTCTGGCCGACCAGGTGCACGGCTGAGGTTGCGATGCCCAGCGGCCTCACGGCTGCGCGCTCTACCGTACCCTTGAGGTGATCGTACTGGTCATGTACCGCAAGCTGCTCGTTGCGCCACTCACCTGCCAGGCCCGCGCCATAAAGCGCACGGGCAAGCTGGTTGAGGCTGGTGCTGACATCGCCCCAGCAGCCGCCAGCCGAGTTCGGCCGGCTGCTCTTCCTGCAGCAGCGGCTCCAGCACATCGAGCATCCCGTGCAGCGCCCTGTCGTTCAGCAGGTCGGGTTCGACCGAACCGATGACAGACTCGCCGGCCCACAGCGGCACGCGGGGGCGCAGCGGCTGCACGACGGCGCGCGTGCGCAGCGCCTGGAGCCACGCTTGATCAAATGCGAGCGGCGCGGCCATGAGGCTCACAGCGTGAGGATGGTGCAGCCCGTGGTCTTGCGCGCTTCGAGTGAGCGGTGCGCCTCGGCAACATCGGCCAGCGCAAACTGCTGGTCAATGTGAATCCTGATCTTGCCGCTGGTGACCATGGCAAACAGGTCATCGGCCATCTCCTGCGTTACCTCACGGCTGCTGATGTGTGTGAAGAGCGTCTGGCGCGTGACATACAAAGAACCCTTGGGTGCGAGGATGCCGGGGGAAAACGGTGCAACCGGGCCTGATGCATTGCCGAAACTCACCATCAGACCGAAGGGGCGCAGGCAGTCGAGCGACTTGTCAAAGGTGTCCTTGCCGACAGAGTCGTACACCACCTTGACACCCTTGCCGCCTGTGATCTCCTTGACGCGTGCCGCAAAATCTTCGGTGCTGTAGTTGATGACATGGGCCGCACCGTTGGCTTTGGCGAGCGCGCACTTCGCGTCCGAACCTGCGGTGCCAATGAGTTGCAGTCCGAGCGCCTTGGCCCACTGGCAGGCGATGAGGCCCACACCACCGGCAGCAGCATGAAACAGCACAAAGTCACCAGCCTGCAGGCCACCCTGAGGCAGTGAACGGCGCAGCAAATATTGCGCAGTCAGGCCCTTGAGCATCATGGCGGCGCCGGTTTCAAACGAGATGGCGTCGGGCAGCTTGCAGACACACATGGCCGGCATGACGCGAAGTTCGCAATAGCTGCCGGGCGGTGTGCTGGCGTAGGCAGCGCGGTCGCCCACCTTCAGGTGCGTGACACCTTCGCCAACAGCCTCGACGATGCCCGATGCCTCCATGCCCAGCTGCAACGGCATGGGGAACTGGTAAAGGCCGCTGCGCTGGTAGATATCGATGAAATTCAGGCCGACAGCTTTGTGGCGGATACGGATCTGCCCGGGGCCGGGCTCACCGACGCTGACATCCACCAGTTTGAGTTCTTCAGGGCCGCCGTGTTTGTCTATACAGATGGCTTTGGAGCTTGCGGTCATGGGGTTCCTTGGATTCGATGGGTTCAATGAATGGATGGACGGCCAGCGCATGCAGCGGGGCATGGCCTTGGCGCCGGTCAATGTTGCCACGAATCAACAAGGGTTGCACGAGGCACCGCCCGCCTCCGCACAAACCCTGATGCAGGCCGGACACAGGTTCGTGCAGCGTCTGCTGCTAGCCCGGGGACTGCATGCGCACCAGGCGTGCGGCCTCTTCAGCGCGTGCGTCGTCGATCTCGCGCATGACTGCGCTCATGTCAACGGCACCGGCCTTTTGCTCAAAGCGGCCTGTGAGTATGGTTTCAGGATAAAGCACGCCGCGCTGGTAAAGGTCCCATATCTCAAGGCCAAAGCTGGTGTGCAGCAGCTCAGGCGCAAAGCGGCCGAAGAAGGCGCGCAGGTTGGCCACATCGCGCAGCAGCATGCGGCTGGCGTGGTTGTTGCCGGCGGCATCTATGGCCTGAGGCAGGTCGATGATCACCGGGCCATCGACCATTCCATCGTCACCCTGCTCGCTGCCGAGCAGGATGTTGAACTCGGACAGGTCACCATGCACGACACCGGCGCACAGCATGCGCACCACCTCTGTGAGCAATGTGGCGTGGTGTGCACGCGCCTGCTCTGGCGTGAACTCAACATCATTGAGGCGTGGTGCCGCATCGCCATGCCCGTCAGTCACCAGTTCCATCAGCAGCACGCCGTCGCAGAAGTTGTAGGGTTTGGGAACCCGCACGCCGGCAGCGGCCAGCCGGTACAGCGCATCGACCTCGGCGCTTTGCCATGCGGCTTCCTGCGCCTGCCTGCCATAGCGTGTGCCCTTGGCCATGGCACGCGCCTGGCGGGTGTTCTTGACCTTGCGGTTCTCGGTGTAATCGACCGCCTGCCGAAAGCTGCGTTCGGTCGCTTCCTTGTAGACTTTGGCGCAGCGGGTTTCATCACCGCAGCGCACCACGTAAACCATGGCTTCCTTGCCACTCATGAGCTGCCGCACGACCGTGTCGATCAGGCCTTCTTCAATCAGTGACTGCAGTCTTTTGGGTGCTTTCATATGCGCCTATTGTGAGGTGGGTGAAGCGCGTGAGGCCGCACCCGCAACACCAGACTAAAACGTACCCGGATAAGCCCCGCCATCAGCCAGCACGTTCTGCCCGGTGATGTACGAAGCATGCACGCTACAGAGAAAGGCACAGATCGCGCCGAACTCATCAGGCGTGCCAAAGCGCTGCGCGGGAATGCCCTTGCGGCGCGCGTCCATGACGACATCCAGGGGCTGGCCCGTCTTTTGTACGGCGCCACTAAAGGTGGCCTTCAGGCGGTCTGTATCAAATGCGCCCGGCAATAGGTTGTTGATGGTGACGCCGCTGGCTGCAATTTTGCTGCGCGAAGCGCCCGCCACAAAACCCGTCAGGCCGCTGCGTGCGCCGTTGGACAAACCCAGGATATCAATAGGTGCCTTCACCGCACTCGAAGTGATGTTGATGATGCGGCCAAAGCCGCGTGCAGCCATGCCGTCAACCGTGGCCTTGATGAGTTCAATGGGGGTCAGCATGTTGGCATCCACCGCCTTGATCCACGCGTCCCTGTCCCAGTCGCGAAAGTCGCCGGTGGGCGGGCCGCCGGCATTGGTGACAACGATGTCAAAGTCTCTGCGAATGGCAAATACTGCGGCGCGTCCTTCGACCGTCGTGATGTCAGCCGCTACAAACTGAACTGAAACACCGGCGCCGTTCGCCGGGTCAGCGGCGATGGCTTCTGCAGCCGTCTTCAATGCATCGCCACCGCGGGCCACCATGAGCACATTCACGCCCTCACGCACCAGGGCCTGCGCACAACCCAGACCCAGACCCTTGCTGGCACCACACACCAGCGCCCATTTGCCTGCAATACCCAAATCCATAATAATTCCTTCGTTACACCGACACACACAAGAGGGAGCGGGTCATGATACTGAGTAAATCCGGTCTACGCGCAATACAGGTCATGGTCGGCACCCTGCTGCTCTGCAGTGGCGCGGTGTTTGCGCAAAGCGAGGCTGTGCTTGTCAAGCGTGCATCGCAATTACGCGACGCACCGGGCGAGGCGTCCAGAATCCTCGCGCCTTTGCCGGTACAAACATCGGTGGCACGTCTTGGAGAACGCCAGGGTCCGTGGGTCAAGGTACGCATGACAGACGGCACCCAGGGCTGGGTGCACATGTTCGACATCACATCGCCTGCCAGTGCAGGTGCGCAGGGCGGCGGTGCCACAGGCGCGTTGCGCAGCATCACCGGTTTTTTCAGCCGTGGAAGTGCGCAGGGCAACGCGGGGCCTGCGACGTCCACTGTGGGTATCCGGGGGCTGGGCGCCGAAGACATTGCCAACTCACAACCCAACCTGACCGCCGTGACACTGCTGGACACCGCACGGCTGGATGCCAGCCAGGCCAGGCAATTTGCAAGCACTGCATCACTCTCCAGCCGGACGGTTGAGCCGCTGCCCGTGCCAAGCCCGCCGCCCCGCACGTCATCTCCATCCACCCCTGCGGGCGGAGGCAACAGTCAGTTCAGCGGCGGCGGCTAGGAAGACAACATGAACATCCAGAAAATTCTCATGCCCCTTGTTCTGGTGGCCTGTGTTTGCCCCGCCGTAGCCCAAAATCAGGATGCAAGCAAGGCGCTGAACCTTTTCCAGAACCTGTTGCGCGGTAACCAACCCGGGCAGCCTGCACAACAACAGACAGCGCCGCAGCCTGCAACACCCGCAGGCCTGGCTGGCAGCCTGCTCAGTGGCTTTGCACCCGGCGCAACGGGGCAAGCCGCACGCCCCGGCGCCGGTGACCTTGTGCAGATGCTGTCGCAGTCGCTTGAACAGATTGACGAGCCAAAAGAAATACAGATAGGCCGCCAGCTGGCTGCGCTGCTGATGGGCAGCAAGCCGCTTTACGGTGACCTGGCCATGCAGCGCTACATCAACCAGTTGGGCCGATGGATCAGCCTGCACTCATCACGCCCGGACCTGCCATGGACTTTTGCGGTGCTGGACGACCCTGGCTTCAACGCCTTCGCCACGCCGGGCGGCTATGTGTTTGTGACCAGGGGCCTGATGGACCGGGTGACTGACGAAGCCGAACTGGCTGGCATCCTTGCGCATGAGATCACCCACGTGACGGCCAAACACCATTTGATTGCAATGAACAAGGCCGCACGCGCTGGCCTGCTGACGCAGCTCATAGGTTCACAGCTCAAGAACGATGTCGGCGGCATGCTCTCTGCGCAGCTGCTCGGTCTGGGCAAGAACATGTACACCAAGGGCCTTGACCAGGACGATGAACTCGATGCCGACCGCACGGGCGTGGCGCTGGCAGCGCGCGCAGGGTTTGACCCCTATGGCCTGGTGGCGGTGCTGCAAAACCTGCGCACCGCGTCGCCGGACGATGCCTTCTTTGCGCTGTCACTGAGCACACATCCTCCCGCACAGCTGAGGCTTAACCAGCTTGAGCTGGCCATGGGCACACGGCTCGATGCCTATGCAGGCCAGCCTGCAGTGACCGTTGCGCAGCGCATGGACAACCTCGCCGCCGCGAACCGCAGGGCAAATGCCCAGGCCGCCGCTCCGGCCCGTCCCGCACGCCCTGCCCCTGCCAAAAAGAACTAGGCGGTTTGAGAGCCTGAGTCCTTATTGTTTTCTGGTCACGACAAAAATGCCTGCAAGCACCAGCGCGGTGCCGGCGGCGACCAGCGGGGTAAATGACTCACCAAGAAAAAACGTACCCATCAAAATGGTGGACAGTGGGCCTATCATGCCGGTCTGCGCAGTGAGGCTTGCGCCTATGCGCTCTACGGCCATCATCACAATCAGCACAGGCAAAGCTGTACACAAGGTGGCGTTAAGCAACGACAACCAGATGACCTCAGGCACCACCAGCGCAGCACTCAGTGGCCGCAGCAATACAAACTGGAGCAGGCAGCACAGGCAGGCCACCGATGTCGCAAGTCCCACCAGCCGCAGCGCGCCCAGGCGGCGTACCAGCTCGCCGCTGTAGACAAGATAAATCGAATAGCTCAGTGCGCTGAGAAACACCAGTAGCGAGCCCCATGCGGTGTGCGCGCCCTGTACGGACAACTCCTGGCCAAACACCAGCACCACACCGCCATAGCTGATGGCCATGCCCACAAGCTGCCTGACGGTGACCCGGCGTCCGTACAGCACAAGACCCAGCAGTGCGACGATGGTGGGGTTGAGGTACAGGATGAGCCGTTCCAGCGAGGCACTGATGTAGACCAGCCCGGCGAAATCCATGAAGCTGGAGAAGTAGTAGCCAATAAACCCGAGGCCGCATACGCCCATCCAGTCCCTGCGCGTCAGGGCCTGCTTGCCGCGACTGGCCCACCAGGCCATCACAGCGAAAATAGGCAAGGCAAACAACATGCGAAACATGATGAGCGTGACCGCGTCAACGTCGTGCCTGTAGGCCAGCTTCACGATGATGGCCTTACCGCTGAAAGCCACAGCGCCCAAGGTAGCCAGCAGCAGGCCGGGCAGCAGGTTTTTGACCACAGGCTGCGGCTGTTGTGAGTTGATTTCGGGGGTTTGCCGTTCCTGTGTAGTGCTCAAAACTTGCCTGTTCCCATCTCAAAGCCTAGAAGCCAACGGCCTGTCCATCACGACGTGCATCGCTGGCAGCCACATAACCCTCCACACCTGGTTCGCCGGCACGCCATATGAACTGGCCGGCGCCAAAGTCCTGGTAGGAGTCATTGATGACCTCCATCTGGTGCCCGCGCGCAGCAAGCTCCCGGACGGTGTCCTGGTCAAGACTGGATTCAACGTTGATCTCCAGCCCGCTGTTGAAGCGCCAGCGCGGCGCATCACAGGCTGTCTGCGGGTTCTGGCCGTAATCGAGCATGCGCACAAGGGTCTGCATGTGCCCCTGCGGCTGCATGTTGGCTCCCATGACACCAAAACTCATGACAGGCTGCCCGTCTTTGGTAAGGAAGGCCGGAATGATGGTGTGAAACGGGCGCTTGCCCGGTGCGACCTGATTCGGACCTTCACTCAGGCTGAAAGCATGACCGCGGTTCTGCAGGCTGATGCCAAAGTCGGGTTCTACACAGCCAGAACCGAAACCCTGATAGTTGCTCTGGATAAAGCTCACCATCATGCCGCTCTCGTCTGCTGCGGTGAGGTAAATAGTGCCACCTTTGACAGGATTGCCTGCGCCAAAATCCTGTGCCTTTTTCATGTTGATGAGTTTGGCACGGGAAGCGAGGTAAGCGTCATCGAGCATTTGTTCGGCCGTCACCGCCATTGACGAGGGCTCAGACACATATTTATAGGTATCGGCAAAGGCGAGCTTCATGGCCTCGATCTGCAGGTGCTGCGAATCGGCGCCGTCCACAGACATGCCTGCAACGTCAAAGTTGCTCAATATGCCCAGCGCCATGAGGGCCGAGATGCCCTGGCCATTCGGCGGTATCTCATGCAGCGTGTAGCCACGGTAGTCCTTGCCAATCGGCTTGACCCATTCAGGCTTGTAAGCAGCAAAATCTGCGGCCGTGATGCTGCCGCCGTTAAGGGATGAAAACCTCTCTATGGCCTGGGCAATCTGACCACCGTAAAAGGCTGTACCGCGACTTTCGGCAATCGCACGCAATGCTTTCGCTGCAGCCTTGAAGCGGAACAGTTCTCCCACATTGGGCGCACGGCCCCAGGGCAGGAAGGCCTGCGCGAACCCGGGCAAGGACTTGAGTTCTTCAGTTGCAGCAGCCCATTTCTGCTGCACCACCACAGGCACCAGGTAACCGCGCTCCGCGATATCAATGGCTGGCTCCAGCAGATCGGCAAAAGGCAGCTTGCCGAAACGCTCACTCATGGCCATCCAGCTGCTGACGGCGCCTGGTACCGTGACCGAATCCATACCGCGACGAGGCGGCGTTTCTGCGCCTTCACTGTATTTGCGCGTGAAGTAGTCCGGCGTCCAGCTTTTTGGCGCACGGCCCGAGGCATTGAGCCCTTGCAATTCCTTGCCGTCCCACAGGATGCAAAAGGCATCGCTGCCGAGGCCGTTGCTGACAGGTTCAAGAACGGTCATGGCAGCTGCTGCGGCAATGGCGGCATCAACTGCGTTCCCCCCTTTGAGCAACATGCGCAGGCCAGCCTGCGCACCCAGCGGATGCGAAGTGGACACCACATTGCGCGCAAACAGCGGAAGCCGTGTGGAGGTATAGGAGTTCTCGAAGCTGAATTTGAGTGTCATGTGGACTGCCAGAAGTAGATGTTTGCCTGAACCATATCAAAGCTGCTGTGTGATTGTGCAACGCAGGACATGAAAAAAGGCACCCGCAGGTGCCTTTTGAGTGAAGTCATGCGTCGCAGGCTTGAGACCCCGGCGCATTGGGCCTTAATCTTCTACAAAGGCCTCTTCACGTTTATTCTTGATCGACGGCAGCAGCACGATGACGAGCATCAACACGGCTGCGCCCAGCAAACCAGCGGATATTGGACGCGTGACAAACACACTCCAGTCGCCGCGCGACAGCAGCAGCGCCCTTCGCAGGTTCTCCTCCATCATGGGGCCCAGAATAAAGCCCAGCAGCAGCGGTGCCGGCTCACAACCCAGTTTGACAAACAGGTAACCGACGACACCAAAAATACCCACGGTCCAGATATCAAAGGTGTTGTTGTTGGTCGAGTAAACACCAATCGCACAGAAAAGCACGATGGACGGGAACAGGTAACGGTAAGGCACGGTCAGCAGCTTGATCCACATGCCGATCAGCGGCAGGTTCAGGATAATCAGCATCGCATTACCGATCCACATGGAAGCAATCAGGCCCCAGAAGAGCTGCGGGTTGCTGGTCATGACCTGTGGACCAGGCTGGATGTTGTGGATGGTCATGGCACCGACCATCAGCGCCATCACGGCGTTGGGTGGAATACCCAGCGTCAGCAGCGGAATGAAGGAGGTCTGTGCACCTGCATTGTTGGCAGACTCAGGGCCGGCCACACCGCGAATGTTGCCTTGGCCGAAAGCCACTTCACCCGGCTTCATCTTCATCTTCTTCTCAAGCGCATAGGCCGCGAAGGCAGCCAGCAGCGCACCGCCACCAGGCAAAATGCCCAGCGCAGAACCCAGGGCCGTGCCGCGCAGAACCGCAGGTGCCATGTTCTTGAAGTCTTCCTTGGTTGGCAGCAGACCGGTCACCTTGGCAGTGAAGACCTCGCGCTCGTCAGACGGCTGCGCCAGGTTGCTGATGATTTCACCATAACCGAACACGCCCATGGCGATCACAACGAAGCCGATGCCGTCAGTGAGTTCAGGAATATCGAAGCTGAAACGGGCGACACCCGAATTGACGTCGGTACCCACCAGGCCCATAAGCAGGCCCAGCACGATCATGGCGATGGCCTTGAGCAGTGAACCGGAAGCCAGCACAACAGCGCCGATCAGGCCCAGAACCATCAAGGCAAAGTATTCAGCAGGGCCGAACTTGAATGCCAGTTCAGTCAGCGGAGGCGCAAAGGCAGCCAGAATCAGCGTACCCACGCAACCTGCAAAGAAGGACCCGAGGCCGGCGGCTGCCAGTGCAGGCCCCGCCCGCCCTTTTCTGGCCATCTGGTATCCGTCAATACACGTCACGACAGACGAAGACTCGCCGGGGAGGTTGACCAGGATGGCGGTAGTGGAGCCGCCGTACTGCGCGCCGTAGTAAATACCGGCCAGCATGATCAGCGCGGAAACAGGAGGCAGCGCATAGGTTGCCGGCAGCAACATGGCGATGGTTGCCACAGGCCCGATGCCGGGCAAAACGCCGATCAGCGTACCCAGCAGGCAGCCGACAAAGGCGTAAACCAGATTGATAGGCGTAAACGCAACGCCAAAACCCAGGGAAAGATTTGCGATCAGATCCATTTTTTATCCTTAGCCCGTGATGAACGATGGCCACACGGGAAACTGCAGCTTCAGAATGACAACGAAGGCGACGTAGCTTCCGATAGCCAGAACGGTTGCCAGAATGAAAGTGTTTTTGACCTTCCAGCCAGGCTCGGCCATGCTGGCAATAAACGTCAGCGCGTAAATTGCCACGATCATTCCAAATGCAGGAAACTTGATGCTCGGCAAGCCGGCGAGCAACACGCCGAAGGTCAGATTCGCCAGGATGATGAACACCAGGGGCTTCCAGGCCCACTTGCCGATCTTGCCGCCACCCTCGGTTTCAACGACCAGCGACTGGAAGGTGATCACGGCCCCAATGATGGCCATCAGGATGCCCAGCATGAGCGGAAAGTAACCAGGGCCCATGCGCGCGCCCTCTCCAACGTTGTAGGTGGTAGCGCCCCATGCGAACGCCACGCCGACGCCCATAAACATGAGGCCTGAAAAAAAGTCTTTCTGACTCTTGATATTCACGGCTTGTCTCCAGTAGAAAAATTGAACTTCGCGATTGTTGCATTGATTCATGCCGTTTTGGCATGTGGCTTTCACCTATAAAAATCGCGTTTTCCCAGTACGAAATGAGCCAAAAACCACTTTGCGAATCATATGCACACATATGGCCCGGCAGGTCAGTTTGTGGTCAGGTTGAAATCGGGATTTATAGGGGTAAACACCGCCAAAGCTACATATGCGCACCGGTGCCAAGCACGTTCCGCACCAGTCGGGTGCGAAAACTATTTCAGATAAATTCTGAAGCTCAGGACATCGGCGGCGTGGCGGAAAGGATTTCCTCGATGGTGGTCAGTCCTTCCGCCACCTTCAGCGCACCACCCAGCCGCAGGGGCCGCATGCCCTCCGACACGGCCTGGCGGCGCAGGGCGTCAATATTGGGCTCGTTGGAGACCTTTTCCTTGAATCCCTCGGTGATGGTGAGCAGCTCGTAAAGTCCCATCCGCCCCCTGTAGCCAGTCAGCCGGCAATCGACGCAACCCACAGGTTTGTAGGGTCTGTAGCCACCATTGATCTGCCAGGGCTTGACCAGCTCTGCCAGCGCCTCGCGCGGAGCACTGTCGTCTTTTTCACGGCAATTGCTGCACAGGGTACGCACCAGCCGCTGGGCCAGCACGCCAAGCAGCGTCGCGTTGATCAGGTATGAAGGTATGCCCAGTTCCATCAGCCTCGATACAGCCGATGGGGCATCGTTGGTGTGCAGCGTGCTGAACACCAGGTGGCCTGTCAGTGCTGCCTGCACGGCCATTTCCGCCGTCTGAAGGTCGCGGATCTCGCCCACCATAATGATGTCCGGGTCCTGCCGCATCAGCGCGCGCAGGCCTTCCGCAAAATCGAAATCGAGGTGCGGCTGAACCTGCGTCTGATTGAACGCAGACTCGATCATCTCAATCGGGTCTTCAACGGTGCTGACGTTGACCTCTTCCGTGGCCAGGCGCTTGAGCGTTGAATAGAGCGTAGTAGTCTTCCCCGAGCCGGTGGGGCCGGTGACCAGAATGATGCCGTAAGGCCGTTTGACCAGTTGCTCCCAACGGTCGGCATCGTGTTGCGAAAACCCGAGACCGTCAAGATCCTTGACCGTGGTGTCGGGATCAAAAATACGCATGACCATTTTCTCGCCGAAGGCAGTCGGCAAGGTAGAAAGCCGCATTTCAATCTCGTCACCGCGCGGGTTCCGGGTCTTGATGCGGCCATCCTGCGGGCGGCGCTTTTCCACGACGTCCATACGGCCCAGCAACTTGATGCGCGCCGTCATGGCGTTGTGAACGCCCATGGGCAACTGGTAGACAAGATGCAGAACACCGTCGATGCGAAAGCGTATGACGCCCTGTTCGCGGCGCGGTTCCAGGTGGATATCGCTCGCGCGCTGGTCAAACGCGTATTGCCAGAGCCAGTCCACCACCTGCACCACACCCTGGTCATTGGCGTCTAGCTGCTTGTTGGTCTTGTTGAGCTCAACGAGCTGTTCAAAACTGGCAGAGCCGGAATTACCGCCGGACTTGATCGCCGCCTTGACAGACTTGGCGAGCGCAAAAAATTCGGCTGTGTATTTGGTGATCTCCAGGGGATTCGACACCACCAGACGCACAGTGCGCTTGGCCTGGCGTTCGATCTCGGGTACCCAGTCGGTGACGAAAGGTTCCGACGTCGCAACAACCACCTCCGAGCCCTTGACCTGCACCGGCAGTACCTTGTGGCGCTCGGCGTAAATCGCAGACATGGTGTCGGACACCTTTCCGACCTCGACTTTCAGCGGATCTATGCGCAGGTATGCCAAACCGGCACGCCCCGCCAGCCACTCGGTCATGGTCTCTATATCCAGAGGGCGGCCGTCAGAAGAGCGGGTCATGCTCACACTCGCCAGCCGTGCCAGTGGCTGCAATGAACTCTGTGCCTGGGAGCAGCGTGCGATGGTTCGCTGCGCTTCAGCCTGGCTGATGATGCCGTCTTCAGCCATCCATTCAACCAGCCGCCGCCAGTCCAGCGGCCCGACATGGGGTGGCTTTGCCGCGCTTTTACGTGAGGAAGCTGGAGGGGTTGGGGGCATCACTGCACTCATGGCTTCACTTTAACGCATAGGGCCAAAAGGGAACAGGCGCCGCACCTGATGCGATGTAAAGCCATCACACCACCGGCCTGAATATGCGCAGCCACTTCTTCGCAGGCAAATCCCAGCGTGACTGAATATCCGCAGCCCGCAGCAACAGCCCGGCCCTGTCCGGACGGGAAGGTTCACGCTGCGCCATGACCACTGTGTTCCCTTCGCGTGTAGGAGTAAAAGCCCACAAGGCCTGCGGCCCGAAGGCCTCCGCGATTTTTTCCAGCGATTTCTGGTAACTCGAATCACGGCCGAACAGGTTGACCGTCATGACACCATCTTCGGCCAGCAGCGCAGAGCAGTCCGCATAAAAATCCGTACTGTCCAGTACAGGCGCAGCCGCTTCATGGTCATACAAATCCACATGCAACAGGTCAACGCTTTCCTGATGCTGCGGTTTTTTGATCTCCAGGGACGCATCGGCCTCAATCACATGCAGGCGCAAATCATCTTTCGGCAACTTGAACCAGCCGCGGCAGGCCGCTATCACCTGTGGATTGATCTCTATCGCGGAAGTCTTCATGCGCAGTTTTTTGTAGCAGAACTTGGTCAGTGCGGCAGAGCCCAGGCCCAGTTGCATGGCATGCTTTTTTTGCAACTGCGCGGGTTCCAGGAACAGCAAGCCGGCCATCATGCGCTGGACGTACTCAAGCTCGATGTCCCAGGGTTTGTCGATCAGCATGGAGCCCTGCACCCACTCTGTGCCCAGGTGCAGATAACGTTTGTCACCGAAGTCTGAAAAGTTGACTTCGGGCAGCGGCGCGGTCTTCAATATTTCTCTTTTTGCCATCAGCTCAATCCATGTTTCTCAAAAACTTCACGCCATGCGGCAAGTTTGCGCTCAAAATTCCATGACGCATTGGCAGGGCTGGTGGACGGCAACTTGTAAACCGGCAAACCGGTCCGCATGGTGTGTTTGGCATGCCTGAAGCTTTCGCCGCCGTTATGGGCAATGACATCCAGCTTCGGACATGATTTTTCGAGCAGGCTGAAGTCATTCAGCACGGCATTTCGAATGCTGGTATCCAGGCTCCCCTCGCGCTCGCATGACGCATAGACATCCCAGACACCGAGCTTTTTTGACAACAGCCACTCGCTGCGTTCCTGATAATCCGCTCCCATCACATCCAGAGGCCAGATAGCCTGCAGAATCTTCCAGAAGTGGTTTTGCGGATGCCCGTAGTACTGCCGGGCCGTCAAAGATGCCACTCCTGGAAAGCTGCCGAGTATCAACAGCCGCGTATCAGCGGACACCAATGGCGGCAAGGATGTCAACGCGGGTTTTGACAAGGTACTCACGCGGCAACCAGGCCACGCAACTTAGGCAAGGCGGCCACCGCATTGGCATTGGTCGCGGTAGCCAGTGCTTCGGCCGTCATACCCCTCAGGGATGCCACAACTTCCGCAATGCGCGGCAACTCTGCCGGCTCATTGCGGCCCTGCATATGGCCCTGCTCACGATCTGCGGCAGTTTTATAAAGCCAGTGCGGCGGAATGTCCGGGGAGTCGGTTTCCATCACCAGCGCATTCAGCGGCAGATCAGCCGCAAGCCGGCGCAACTGCAGGGCGGTCTCGAAAGTCACTGCCCCGCCAAAGCCCAGTTTGAAGCCCAGCCTGATGAATTCCTGCGCCTGTTGCTCACTGCCGTTGAAAGCGTGACCTATGCCAGTCCAGCCGCCTTCAGGGACGATCTCTCGCAGGTGCTTGAGCAACTTGTCAGCTGAACGCCTGACGTGAAGAATGACCGGCAGGCCATGTTTGCGGGCCAGTTTGAGTTGCGCGCGGTAGAAGAACTCCTGCCGCTCCCGCATCTGGCTTGTGGTCAGGGCTGGGACGAAATAATCAAGGCCAATCTCACCGACTGCGACCAGCCTCGGATCAGCCTGCGCCTGGCTCAAGGCTTCATCCAGGATCTCAAGATCCGCCTCCGTTGCGTCAGGAACGCACAGGGGGTGTATGCCCAGCGCATAACTCCAGGAGAACGCACGGGCCAACCCGGCCACCCTGCCGAAATTACCGGCTGCCACCGCAGGTATCACGCAGTGCGTGACCCCGGCGGCAACGGCGCGCGCATGCACGGCCGGCGCATCGCCCTCGAATTCGGCCGCGTCAAGATGGCAATGTGTATCTATCCAGAAAGTCATGGTGAAAGAAAAGCGGGGTACTGCATGAGGGCAGGGGATATTGACACACAAGCGCCATAAGCAGAATGAATCCCTGTGATCGCCAGGGCGCGTGCACGGATGCAAAAATCGTGATACCTTGCTTGCGTCAGCCCGGTTATTTCCCTGATTTTGACACCAACCTCACAGGTGAACGGATGCGAAGGCCAGCCCTCTACAGCAGTTCCACACGCCCAGCAGCGACACAGTCCCCAGGCCCCGGCGGTCATCCGCCTCCGGAAGGGCAAGTTGTCATCGCAGGCGCCGCCCCATCCCGAATGGCACGGCTCAGGCGACATCTTTCACCTGGCAACATCTACCTGCTCTGGTCTGTGGTGGGCGTACTGGCACTCATGCTGGGCATCAGCCTGTTCATGTCCACCCGCCAGGGCTCGCAGCGGCTGACGCAGGAACACATCAATGCGGCTGTCCTGAAAACACTTGAAAACACCGTCCTTCCGTCCCCGGCTTCCAGGGCCTACGACGTGATCGCGCCATCGGTGGTGCGCGTGATCGGACTTGGTGAGGAAGCCGATGACAAGGTGGCCGCCGGTGGCAAACCGGGCAAGGATCCAAAGAATACGGGCAAGGATGCCAAAGACGGCAAGGAACCCAAGGAAGTACAGCGCAGCGTGGGCACCGGCGTGGTCATCGTCGACAAGGGCATCATCCTCACCAACCTGCATGTCGTGCAGGGTGCAAAAATCATCAAAATCACATTTGCAGATGGCCTGGAAACGACGGCATCTGTCATAGGTGTTCAGCCTGAAAATGACCTCGCAGTGCTGCAGGCGCACAAAATCCCTGACGACATGATTGCCGCCACCATGCGCTCGACCGCAGACCTGCGCCCCGGCGATCAGGTGATGGCGGTAGGCTTTCCCTTTGGCATCGGCCCTTCAGCTTCGGCAGGCATCGTCTCCGGGCTCAAGCGCAGCTTCCGCTCGCCGGAAGGCAAACAGGAAATGACCAACCTGATCCAGTTTGATGCCGCAGCCAACCCCGGTAATTCCGGCGGCCCGCTGGTCACCATGGATGGCGAGGTCGTCGGTATCGTCACTGCCATCTACAACCCCAACCAGCAACGCACTTTTGTCGGCATAGGCTTTGCCGTGCCGATTGAAAATGCAGCCGCTGCTGCGGGCATGCCACCGTTCTAGTTTTAAATTCGCGGCATTTTTGAACTTTGCCGCCCTGGCCACATCTGTCTGAAACACCTGTTTATTGAAGGATCTCCATGGACTCGTTCAACCCGGAAAACGCATCGGTCAACCAGGACACTGCCCAGCTGATGGAGCAGATTCTTTATGAGGTCAAACGTGTGGTGGTTGGCCAGGACCGCTTCCTTGAGCGCGTCATGGTGGCCATTCTGGCGCAGGGGCATTTATTGGTCGAAGGCGTGCCCGGCCTGGCCAAGACGCTGACTGTCAAGACGCTGGCCGACACGGTACGCGGCAACTTCAAGCGCATACAGTTCACGCCCGACCTTGTCCCCGCCGACCTGGTTGGCACCCGTATCTATAACCAGAAGACCGGTGAATTCACTACCTCGCTGGGCCCGGTGTTCACCAACCTGCTGCTGGCCGACGAAATCAACCGCGCACCGGCGAAGGTGCAAAGCGCCCTGCTTGAGGTCATGCAGGAACGCCAGGTCACCATAGCCGGCGTGACACACAAGGTCCCCTCACCCTTTCTTGTGATGGCAACCCAGAATCCTATTGAAACCGAAGGCACCTACCCCCTGCCTGAAGCCCAGGTTGACCGCTTCATGATGAAGGTGCTGGTCGACTACCCGACTGATGAAGAAGAGTTTGTGATCGTGCAGCGGGTCACCGGCCCTGCCGTCGCCGTGTCCAGCGTGGCCACCACAGAGCAACTCGCAGCGCTGCAGGCGGAGTGCCGCCGGATTTACGTCGATCCCTCGCTGGTCCAATACGCAGTGAAGCTGGTCTCCGCCACGCGCAACCCCGAAAAGCACGGAATCAAGGGCCTGTCGCAATTCATTACCTTCGGTGCCAGTCCGCGGGCCACCATCAACCTCACCGAGGGCGCTCGCGCACTGGCCATGCTGCGTGGCCGCAGTTATGCGCTGCCCGAAGACATGACCGACCTCGTGCCCGACGTTCTGCGCCACCGCCTTGTGCTGTCTTATGAAGCCCTGTCGGAAGGGCTGACGGCAGATTCGGTTGTCGGAAAGATCATGAGCAAAGTCCCGGCACCAGCGAAACCCCTCGCCCATGAAAAACTCGCTGCCTAGTATTGTTAGCCCCCACGCTCCGCCGCTGCGCGGGTCGCTGCCCCCCGAGGGGGCTGGCCTTGCTTGGGGCGGCCCTGCGCTGACTGACAGTGCCCCCACGCTCGTCACTGCGTGTACGTCGCTGCCCCCCGAGGGGGCTGGCCTTGCTTGGGGCGGCCCTGCGCTGCGGCCGTCTGGAGTGTTTGCATGAACACACCAACATCCGGCGCAGCCGGTGCGGAGCAGTTGCTCAAGCGCCTCGAATGGACGGTGCTCCGCCGCCTCGACGGCCTTCTGCAGGGCGACTACCGCACGCTGCTGCGCGGCACCGGCATGGACCTCGCCGACCTGCGTGAATATCAGCACCATGACGATGTTCGCCACATAGACTGGAATGTCACGGCCCGGCTGCAGATTCCCCACGTTCGCGTGTTCACTGAAGACCGGGAGATGAGTGCCTGGTTTCTGCTGGACCTCAGCCCCTCCATGGATTTCGGCTCCGGCGAACAGCGCAAACGCAACGTGTCGGCAGAGTTTGTCGCCGTGCTGGCCCGCATGCTGACCCGCCACGGCAACCGTGTGGGCGCCATGCTCTATGGCTCGGGCGTTGATACCGTCGTTCCTGCGCGTGGAGGCCGCCACCATGTTTTGCACCTGATCAACAAGTTGCAAACCCGACCCGAAGCCGCCCAGGCCGGCCCGACAAAGCTGCATGAATTGCTTGAGTCAGGCGCTAACCTCATCAAGCGGCGCTCCACCATTTTTGTGGTGTCCGATTTCATCAGCGAAACCGGATGGGAAAAGCCATTAGGCCAGTTGGCGCAGCGCCATGAGGTCGTGGCTGTGCGCCTGCTGGACCCGCTGGAGCTGCAGTTGCCTGACCTCGGCCTGATCCCGATCCGCGATGCAGAAACCGGCGAACAGTTGCTGGTCGACACCCATGACGCCGGTTTCCGCAAGCGTTTTGCGCGCATCGCCGCGCAGCGTGAATCCGATTTGCGGCAATCGCTGGTGCGCGCGGGTGTGGATGCCCTGGAACTGTCGACCGATGACGACCTGGTCAATGCCCTGATGCGTTTCACCGACCTGCGCAAACGCCGCAGCCGCGCATCTTCCGGCGCCATGCCTGCACACCTGAAGCGGGCGGCATGAGCCCGCCGAGAAAAAGACAGAAGACTAAAGGACATCCATGACTTTTCTCTGGCCCGAATTCCTCTGGTTGCTGCTGGTCCTGCCACTGCTGGTGCTGCTGTATGTATGGCTGCTGCGCCGCAAGAAAAAGATGGCGCTGCGCTACGCAAGCCTGTCCATCGTGCGCGAAGCCATGGGCAAGGGCCAGAGCTTTCGCCGGCACATACCGCCCATTCTTTTCCTGCTTTCGCTGGCTGCGATGTTGATCGCGTCATCCCGGCCTTTTGCGGTCGTCACGCTGCCTTCACAGCGTGAAACCATCATCCTGGCCATGGACGTGTCAGGCAGCATGCGCGCCACCGACGTCAAGCCCAACAGGCTGGTCGCGGCGCAAGATGCCGCCAAGGCATTTTTGAAAGAACTGCCGCGCAATGTGAGGGTGGGTATCGTCGCGTTTGCAGGAACGGCTTCGGTTGTGCAGCCCTCAACACTGGCGCGTGAAGACCTTGTTGCCGCAATAGACAAGTTCCAGTTGCAACGCGGGACCGCCATAGGCAACGGCATTGTGGTGTCCCTGGCCGAAATTTTTCCCAATGCCGGCATCAGCCTTGACGCCATGCAAAACGGTCGGGACCGCCAGCGCGGTGTGTCGCTGGACCAGGCCGGCAAGGACAAGGACGCCAAACCTGCTTTTGTACCGGTAGCGCCGGGCTCCTACACCTCGGCAGCCATCATCTTGCTGACCGATGGCCAACGCACCACAGGCGTCGATTCACTGGAGGCAGCCAAGGTCGCTGCAGACCGCGGCATACGTGTCTACACCGTGGGCGTCGGTACTGTCGATGGCGAGACCATAGGCTTTGAAGGCTGGTCCATGCGCGTCAAGCTCGATGAAGAAACCCTCAAGGGCATTGCCCGCACCACGCAGGCCGAATACTTTTATGCAGGCACGGCAGCAGACCTGAAGAAGGTCTACGAGACGCTGAGTTCACGTCTTGCCGTCGAGAAAAAGGAAACCGAAATTTCGGGCTTGATGGCACTGGTGGCGGCAGCGCTGGCGCTGCTGTCTGCCGGCCTGTCACTGGCCTGGTTTAACCGGATCCTTTGAAGTAACTGCCTGAAGCGTTCTGAGTGTCGAGGCCGCTTCAGCTCTTCACATTGCACTCACGCCGCAGCAGGGCCAGCGCGTCATTCAAGGCGTGGACTGAATCGCTTTCAAGCGTCTGCTGCGCCTCACCCACAAAATCCAGCCACAACTGCACGTAGTCGCCCTGGTACTGTGCAGGCGCATGGTCCAGGATGAATTGCCTGGCAAGCTCAACATCAAAGCCGGACTTCTGGATCTTGCGAATCAGCGTGGTCGCGGTTTTTTCTGTCAGCAGCGTTTTGGGCGCAGCACCGGCAGCCACACACAGGAACAGTGTCAGCAGGGACCCGTCATCGCTGTTGCCGCCCGTGGCCTTGTTCCATGCGAGTGAGGTCTCACGGTCATGGTGATCGACTTCGCTCAAACCGTCTTCAAGCCAGAAATACCGGCCCATGAAGGCAGGCGTCTGGTCAAACAGACGCCGGGCCGGCAGGCCTGCGTCCAGCAGCTTCGCGCCATCGGCCAGCACAGATTGCCGTACCGTATTGGTCACCTCGCCAAACTCAACGGGCAGATTTTTGGGCAGGTCCAGTTTGAATCCGGCCACCTTGCCCGCATGTTTTTTTCGCAGCGTCGCAATCATCTTTTCAAATGCAACCCAGTCGGGCATCCTGCTGCGGCCACAGGCCATGACCAGCAGTGCGGTACGGATCACGGCTTCTGCGTCCTTGCCGGCCTCTTCAAGATCATCAGCATCCGTGCCCAGTTCATCTGCCAGCCAGATGGCGGCGTCGATGACATCTGCAACCTGCTTGCGCTTTGAAAGCTCGGCCTGGTAGTCGGGAAAACTGCGCAAGGACCATTTCGCCAGCAGCGGAATGTGCGCATCGGTAAAGCCACCGCGTTCATTCATGCCGAAATGGCTGTTCTGCGGCATGGCAATCAGCGCCTTGAGCATGTCCGATCCGCCCTTGGAACGCGACAGGAAGGAATTGTCGCGAAGTGCCTCCGCAGCCTTTCGCAAATCCCCGCCCGATGAGCTCTCGAGATACAGGCTCACCAGGTTGATGATTCGCTCTTTGGCGGTCTCAAGCTCGGGGCGCAAAAATTCGCTGCCAAAGTAACGCGCGATCTGCACCATGCCCTTGGGCGCGTCGGTGCAAATGGCCTCAAGTTTTGCCTGGTCGATGATCCGGTTCTGCAGCCCGTGCTGCAGCGCCTTTTCGAAAAAGGGCCGCGCATCGTAGAGTGAGATCGACGAAAGTTCGGGTACTGCTTGTGTAGACATGATGACAGGGGCCTGCTCTCGAAACCAGGCCTTCAGATGGCCGACTCTTCGTCGGACTCGCGTGCACTCGGAGTCGCCTTGCCGCGATCGGTGTCGCCGGTCTCCACTTTGCCATCGTCTTCCTCGGCCTCTTCTTCGTCATCGAGCCCGGCATCATGTGCACTGGCCTTGGCGCGCAGCACCATCAGCATCTCGATGAAAAGATCAGGCAATTCATAGCGCAGTATCCAGGCCAGCTCCATCCAGTCGGCGTCTGCCACTTCGTCCTGCGAGAGCACGGGTTTGGCATAAGCCGAGGCCAGGAGCGCCGTCTGCGACAGCATCTCGCCGTGGTCTTCCATGGCATCGAATGTACCGGTGCGCGCAAAAGCCTCAACGCGGCTCCACTGGTCCGAAAAATAATCAGCCAGCGCCTCGCTGCCGCCATCAAGATCGCCAATGGCGTTGAGGAACTCGACAGGCTCTGCGTCTTCACGAAAGATGATGGAGTTGACCATCCCGCGCAGGTGAGTGCGCGTGAGGTCCTTGTACTGCTTTTCAATCACCACGGCGCGGGCAAACTGTTGCGGGCTGACCAGCAGGTTGATGACCGACTCTTTGGAGTTGTCGTACTCGCGGATCACCGCCAGGATGTCTTTGGCCGGCAACTGCTCCAGCACCACCATCAGCGCAGAGTCGCCTTCCGCATCAGCCAGTTCAACCAGCGCAGATTCAGCACCCACGATGTCACCAGCGGCAATCAGGGTTTGGGTTTTTGTGATGAGGGCGAGGTGGTTCATGAGTGTGTCCTAGTCTTTGCGGTCAAAACCCTGGTCTGCAAGCCAGTCACCACTCGCCTCTTCGTCAGAGCGGGCATCGCTGTCGATGGCATCGTCGCTGGACCGGCCATGGTCATCATCGAGGTTCTGTCCATTTTCACGGTCATCATCTTCTTCATCCGCATCGTCATCGCGGCCTGATGCCTGCGAAGCGGGACCGGGCCTGCCGGCCATGTATTCAAGGCCCGCAGCGACGGTCAGAAACCATTCACCGCCCGGCTCCTTCAGCACCACCTCAGCCACGTCCTGGGCCCAGGGTGCGATTCCAACAGCGTCAGACAGGCTGCTCCACTCGGGGAACTCATCGGCCTCGTGCGTCAGCAGGTGGTCCATCACGGCCGGCAACCTGAAGCTGAAGCCCTGGTGCAACACAACAGCCACCATCTCGGGGCTGAGTTCCATCATCTTGACCAGGAAACCAAGCTCCTGCCGCTTGTCGGCCAGCCGCTGGCGCAAAACGTCGCGCCCCTCAGAATCAAAACGCAGGTCATCGAGTTCCGACATGTAGGCAGAACGCATGTCGGCAAAAAAGGGGGAAATGCTCATGCAGCTTTATGTTTCATGTTGCTGCGGTGTCAAGGCAGGGGATTAAAAGGCTTGAAATACGCAGCCCATATTTCACGGGCCGTATCTATGGGGCTGTCCAGCAGGTTGCGGCGGCGGTTGTCGTCATAGGCCTGGCGTTTGTCCGCATCCGACAGCACGTCATAGGCTTCCTGTACCGCGCGAAAGCGTGCAGCCGCCTCGGGCGCCGCGTTTCTGTCGGGGTGCCAGAAAGACGCCTGCTGACGAAAAGCCTTTTTGACATCCGCCAGGGTGGCGGCGCTGCTGAGGCCAAGAGAGGTGTAGTGGTCTGTCAAAGCTCGGTGGGTAAATTACAGCCCAAATTGCAGGGTCGGCAGGTTCGGCAGGTTCGCACCGCGCACTGAACGGAATCAGTGGGGGGCCAAGGTCAGCACGGGCAACCCTCCATTATCAGGGAAAGGGCCAAAATTTATTTGCTCTGACGTATATCCCCGGCAATTGTCTCCATACACAGGGATTTGACCGTCTGCCTTGCCCCGTCCTGAAAGTCAGAACTTCTTCATGGAGATGACGCCCTGATAGATTGCATTTTCAACCGTGGACGTACTCAATGACCAGACCGCAAAAAGCTCGCCCTTTCGCCTGATGTTGTAGGTGATGGTGGTCTGGTTCTGGTTGCTGAAAATCGGTAGGGCTTCTGTTTCGTATTCCGACTCTTTAGGGGGTAGCCAGGTCTTGAACGCTGCTGTCAATGACGCAGCATCCACTTTTCTTGCATACACGCTGCAAAAATTGCCTTCCCTCGCACCCACGGCGAAGTTACCGAATTCATTCTGTTCAACCCAGACAGACGCATTCGCATCGCCTGCAAAATTGGCTGCCGCCTTTGGCTGGAGCCGCTGCAGACCCAATTGCTGCGCAGACTCTTCTATGGTTTTACGGTCAGCCAGGCTGCTCATGCACAACTGCACGAACCTCTTGACGGCATGCTGGGCCGGGCGGTCATCGAGTGGCTGCGCCTGAGCGTGCACAGACAAGGCACACACGGTCAGCACAAGTGGGCTGAGGTGCATGGTGCACCTGATGGACATGGTCTTCAAACGCCTGGTCAAGGAACGCACAGCTTGTATGCCTCTCAGGCATCTGCTGGCGGGAGCGACAACTTGCCCGACACCAGCTTCAGCTGACGCCCGCAGCGTGCGGCCAGCGTCTCATCATGCGTGACCATCACAAAGGCCGTGCCCTTGTCGCGCGCCAGTTGCAGCATCAGGTCAAACACGCCATCGGCGGTTGAGCGGTCAAGATTGCCTGTCGGCTCATCGGCCAGCACACAGGCCGGGTTGGTGACCAGCGCACGCGCAATCGCCACGCGCTGGCGCTCGCCACCCGAAAGTTCTGCGGGCCTGTGGTGAATGCGTTCTTTCAACCCCACCGAAGCCAGAATGGCCGTCGCAACCTCAGCAGCCTTTGCCGGGGTCTCGCGGCGAATCCAGAGCGGCATGGCCACGTTGTCGAGCGCGCTGAACTCGGGCAGCAGATGATGAAACTGGTACACAAACCCGAGGTGTTTATTGCGCAGCTCGCCCTGCTGCTGGGGCGACAGCGATGACATCAGCTGACCCTTGAGCTCGACCTGTCCGCTGGTGGGCGCGTCCAGCCCGCCCATCAGGTGCAGCAAGGTGCTTTTGCCCGAACCCGAGGAGCCAACAATGGCCAGCGTCTCGCCGGCATGCACCTGCAAATCCACGCCATGCAGCACGGTCAGGTCGATCAGGCCTTCGTGGAAACGTTTGGTAAGGCCGCTGGCCTTAAGTACCACCTCACTCATAACAATTACCCAAAAAGAGTTTCAGAAATTCGGTGTGCGGGATGCAGGGCAAGGCGCACGGAGCACAGGACACCGGAGTGCACTTGTGTGCATGAGGATTCCGAGCACCGCGCAACGCAGTCATGCGCCCGAACATCGGATTTATGGAATTCTTTTCACTCATACCTCAGGGCCTCTGCTGGGTTGACTCTGCTGGCGCGCCAGCTGGGGTAAATGGTGGCAAGAAATGACAGGATCAGCGAGATCACCACAATCGGCATGATGTCGCTGTACTGCGGCTCGCTCGGCATGCGGCTGATGAGGTAGATGTCTTTGGGCAAAAAACTGGCGTTGAGCAAACGCTCCAGCGCGGGCACGATGACATCGATGTTGAGCGCAATACCCAGTCCCAGCAGCAGGCCCGAGAAGGTACCGATCACACCGACCAGCGCGCCCTGCACCATGAATATTTTCATGATGCTTTTCGGGCTGGCACCCAGTGTGCGCAGGATGGCGATGTCGGCGCGCTTGTCGGTCACCGTCATCACCAGCGTGCTGACCAGGTTGAAGGCTGCCACGGCGACGATGAGCGTGAGGATGATGAACATCATGCGTTTTTCAAGCTGCACGGCCGAGAACCAGGTCTTGTTCTGCTGCGTCCAGTCACGTATCAGCAGGTCACCGCTCAGCGAGCGTGACAGCTCGACTGCCACCTCACGTGCCTGATGCAAATCCTTCAGCTTGATGCGTATGCCGGTCGGGCCTTCCAGCCTGAAAATTTTTGCAGCGTCGTCCTGGTGCAGCATGACGAGTGCCGAGTCGTATTCAAAGTGTCCTGAATCGAAGGTGCCCACCACCGTCATCTGTTTGAGGCGCGGCACCACACCGGCCGGCGTGACCTGGCCGCTGGGCGCAATCAGCGTCACTGTGTCACCCCCACGTACACCCATGGCGCGTGCCAGTTCGCCACCCAGCACCACGCCGAACTGGCCAGGCACAAGTTTGGCCAGGGTGGTGACAGACGTAGCGGCAAGGTCCGTGACCTGGCCTTCAAGCGCCGGGTCTATGCCGCGCACCAGCGTGCCCTTCATGTCTTCGCCGCGCGCCAGCAGGGCTTGCGCAGAGATAAAGGTCGCAGCACCAACGACAGCCTTGTTGGCCTTGATTTCGGCCAGCGTTTTTTGCGGGTCAGGCAGGGCCGCGCCACCGGGCGCAAACACCTCGATATGCGAGATGACACCCAGCATGCGGTCGCGCACTTCCTTCTGGAAGCCATTCATCACGCTGAGCACGATGATGAGCGCCGCAACGCCCAGCGCAATGCCGAGCATGGACACGCCGGAAATGAAGGAGATAAAACCGTTGCGCCGCGTCGCCCGGCCGGCGCGGGTGTAGCGCCAGCCCAAAATCAGTTCATAAGGGGTTTGCATCCTGCTAATTGTGGCATCCCGGACAATAGCCCCATGACCGTCGCCCAATCTCCCCAGCTCGTCATCCCATTTGCCGCCTGCGCCGGCGACAGCTGGCTGCAGGCCATGAAGTCCCAGCCCACCGGCAGCCTGAAAAATTTGGGCAAATTGCTGCAGGGCATGAAGCTGGTGGAGACTAGCGCTGGCGAGGCGCTGTCACTCTCAACCCCACATGAGCGGGTACTGGCTAAAGCGCTGGGCCTGAACGACACGGTCGATGGGCTCATCTCATGGGCGGCACTGGAAGCTTTGGAAAAAGGCGTGACAACCGGCAAGGCCTGGGCTTTCATCACGCCCTGCCACTGGACCATGGGCCGTGAGCACGCGACCATGACAGACCCGTCAGCGCTGGGCTTGACGGCAAAGCAGTCACAAACCCTGCTGGCCGCGATGCAGCCCTATTTCGTAACCGAAGGCATCACCCTGCACTACGCCGCGCCGGACCGATGGCTGGCTGAAGGCGAGATATTTCGCGACTTGGCGACTGCGTCGCTGGACAGGGTGCTGGGCCGCAATGTGGACCCCTGGCTACCGGGCGCAAAGACAGTACCTTCGCTACGACGACTACAGAACGAAATGCAGATGCTGCTTTACACACATCCACTGAATGACGAACGTGGCGAACAGCGCCTGCGCCCCCTCAACTCCTTCTGGATCAGCGGGACAGGTGCCTTAAGTGAGCCCCCGCCAGCTTCAAAACCCCCTGTCGCCGCGCCTCGCAAACTTGCGCACGCTGCATTCACCGACGACTGGAATGCCTATGCGCAGGCCTGGACGCAACTGGACCAGGGCGAGATTGCAAACCTGCTCGTACAACAAAACGCCGGCCAAACCGTGCGCCTCTGCCTGTGCGGCGAGAGCAATGCGCAGACGTTTGAAACAGGGTCGCAAAGCATCTTCAGCCGCATCACAAACCTGCTGTCCTCCCCGTCGCCTCTGGCGGTGCTTGAGCAGCTGTAAACCCTCAAAAGAATCGATAAACGCAATATGAAAATCCAGGTACGCGACGTACCCCCGCGCAGCGTCTGGGCGCTGCAACAGGCGGGCATCCATCCCCTGTTGGCCCAGCTGTACGCGGCGCGCGGCGTGAATTCGCCAGACGAGCTCGATGACGGCCTGGCGCGCCTGCTGCCGCCCGCCGGCATGCTGGGTACCCAGGCAGCTGCACGCCTGCTGGCCGACGCCATGGCCTCGAATAAAAAGATCTGCGTGGTGGCCGATTACGACTGCGACGGCGCGACCGCCTGCGCCGTTGCCCTGCGCGGCCTCAAACTGCTGGGCGCCAGCAACGTCAGCTACCTGGTACCTGACCGCGTCGTTGATGGCTACGGCCTCACCGCCCCGATTGCCGACCGCGTCAAGGCCACCGGAGCCGATGTGCTGGTCACGGTAGACAACGGCATTGCCAGCATGGATGGCGTGGCACGCGCCAGGGCGCTGGGCATGCAGGTGCTGGTGACCGACCACCATTTGCCAGCGCTGAGAGACGGCCAGATCGTGTTGCCCGATGCCGATGTGATCGTGAACCCCAACCAGCCCGATTGCACGTTTGAAAGCAAATCGATTGCCGGTGTGGGCGTCATGTTTTATGTGCTGCTGGCGCTGCGGGCCGAGTTGCGTGAACGCGGGATCTTCACCGCACAAAACCAACCCAAGGTTGATGTGCTCTTGCCGCTGGTGGCGCTGGGCACAGTCGCCGACGTCGTCAAACTCGACCCCAACAACCGCCGTCTTGTGGCGCAGGGCCTGCGCCGCATACGCGCGGGTTACCTGCCTGCCGGGCTGGCCAGCCTGTTCACCGCCGCCGGCCGCAAGGCGAATGTGGCAACGACCTTCGATTTCGGTTTCGCCCTCGGCCCCCGCATCAACGCCGCCGGGCGCCTGAGCGACATGACTTTGGGCATCGAATGCCTGCTGACCGACGATGCGACGCGCGCCGATGAGCTGGGCCGCACGCTGGACGGCATCAACCGCGAACGCCGCGACATCGAGGCTGGCATGCGAGAGCAGGCGCAGATGGCTGCTGACGCGATGATTGATGTCGATGAGGTGCCGCCGCCGGCGATTGCGATTTTTGACCCCGACTTTCACGAAGGCGTGGTCGGCATCGTGGCGTCCCGCATCAAGGACAAGCTGCACCGCCCGACCTTCGTGTTCGCCGCCAGCGGCGCCCCGGGCAAGGAGCACGAGCTCAAGGGCTCGGGCCGCTCGATTCCCGGTTTCCATCTGCGCGATGCGCTTGACCTGGTCGCCAAGCGCCACCCGGGTGTGCTGCTGCGTTTTGGCGGCCACGCCATGGCAGCGGGCTGCACCATCAGCGAAGAAAACTTCGAGACCTTTGAAAGCGCCTTGCAGCAGGTCGCCCACGAATGGCTGGACGCCGCCACGCTGACCCGCCGCATGGACACCGACGGCCCGCTGGCTGCCGAATACCGCCGCACCGACATGGTCGACACCCTGCACAAGGAAGTCTGGGGCCAGGGTTTTGCCGCGCCGACCTTCAGTGAAGAGCTCGAAGTCGTATCGCAGCGCCTGGTTGGCGAAAAGCACCTGGCGCTCAAACTCAAACACCAGGGCCAGCCGGTCGACGGCATCTGGTTCGGCCACACAGAGCCCCTGCCCGAAAGGGTGACGCTGGCCTTCCGACTGGATGCGGACGAATGGCAAGGCGTGCGGCGGGTGCGTTTTCTGGTCGAAGCGGCTGAAATCAAGGCTGGTTGAGTTCGCAACGCAACGCTACATATTTAATAGCTGCTCACGCTCGTGTCTATTGGCCTGGAGGCCGATTTGGCACCTAAAAAAACCTCTTTTCAGGCATCTTTGACTGCTTTTCAGCCCAAAGCATGGCTCCAAATCAGCATATGCCCAGGCATATGCCTTCATGCCAACCATTCTGATCCGACTGCTGGGTTAATCCAGCAGTTCGTATTCGCCGCCTCGTTCGATGGCCTTTTTGTAGGCAGGTCTGGCGTGAATGCGCTTGAGGTAATCCATCAGTTTCGGGCGGCTGGCATCAAGCCCGCCACGCGCGGCAGCGGCTTCAACCGGAAAGCTCAGCTGCACATCGGCGGCTGAAAACTCATTTCCTGCAAACCAGGTGCTTTTGCCCAGTTCACCCTCAAGGTAATCAAGGTGGGTGCTGATGTTGGGCGTGATGAAAGCCGCCTTGGTCTTGCCCGAGATGGCCTTGGCAATCGGTTTGGCAAAAAATGGCATGGGCGAGCGCTCGATCTTGTCGAACACCAGCTTGAGCAGGAGCGGCGACATCAGCGAGCCTTCTGCGTAGTGCAGCCAGTAGCGGTAGCGCAGGTAGGCGGGCGTGCCCGGCGCGGGCGACAGCTTGCCCTGGCCGTAACGCTCGACCAGGTATTCGATGATGGCGCCTGATTCAGCCAGCACCAGGTCGCCGTCGGTGATGACAGGCGACTTGCCCAGCGGGTGGATGGCGCGCAGCGAAGGCGGGGCCAGCATGGTCTTCGGGTCACGCTCATAGCGCTTGATCTCGTAGTCGAGTCCCAGCTCTTCAAGCAGCCAGAGCACACGCTGCGAGCGCGAGTTATTGAGGTGATGGACGATGATCATGGACGGCTCCCTGGCAAGTTCAAAAAACAAATGGATGCCGCATTGTGCAGCTTCACCACGCCGCCGCCGGGGTAAGCGGGAGCCGTCGGGCAGGCTTGTGGCGCAGCGCCTAAAATGGCCCTGTGACTTCCCCGACCACGCCAGCCGCCAGCATCCTCAACGCCGACCTGCACTGCCACTCGGTGGTCTCGGACGGCACACTGACACCCGAAGCACTGGCCGAGCGCGCAGCCACCAATGGCGTAGAGCTCTGGGCCCTCACCGACCATGACGAAATCGGCGGCCAGCACCGCGCAGCTGCTGCGGCCAAAGCGAACGGCATGCGCTACCTGACCGGGACCGAGATCTCCGTCACCTTCGCCAATGAAACCGTGCACATCGTCGGCCTGGGGTTTGATGCAGACGACGCCGACATGCTCAAGGGCCTGCACGCCACACGCGGCGGCCGTGGCCAGCGTGCGATGGAAATGTCCGACGGCCTGGCGAAAGTCGGCATCAAGGGTGCATATGAAGGCGCTGTGAAGTTTGTCGGTAACCCCGAACTCATCTCGCGTACCCACTTTGCACGCTTTCTGGTCGAGGGCGGTTTCTGCAAGGACACCTCTGAAGTCTTTCGCAAATACCTGACCGAAGGCAAACCCGGTTACGTGCCGCACCGCTGGGCCTCGCTGCGCGACGCGGTGCAGTGGATCACCAGCGCCAAAGGCATGGCCATCATTGCGCACCCGGCGCGCTACAAGTTCACGCCGAATGAAGAGTACGCCCTGTTCACCGAGTTCAAGAACCACGGCGGGCGCGGCGTGGAAGTCGTCACCGGCAGCCACACCGCACAGGAATACGTGAAGTACGCCGAAACCGCAAAGGAGTTCGGCCTGGCCGCCTCGCGCGGCAGCGATTTCCACAGCCCCGACGAAAGCCACACCGACCTGGGCACGCTGCCTTTCCTGCCTGGCGGCCTGACGCCGGTGTGGGAACTGCTGGCGGACCGTATCCAGTGAACCCGGGGCAGACGGCGGGCGCAGGCAGGCCTGCGAGCGGCATCCTGCTGATTGTGGCCGGCATGATATTTTTTGCAGCGCTGGACACCACGACCAAATACGTGACTGCCAGCGTCCCCCTGTTGATGGCGCTGTGGGTACGTTACGCCTTCCAGGCGGTTTCGACGACGCTGCTGGTGTTGCCGACACGGGGCATGTCCGTCTTCAAAACGGCGCACCCGAAGTTCCAGGTTCTGCGCGGCCTCCTCATCATGACCAGCAGCCTGCTGGCCTTCCTGAGCCTGCGTTACCTGCCAGTGGGCGAATTCACCGCCATACAGATGATCACGCCGCTCATCATCACGCTGCTGGCCTCCACAACACTGGGCGAAAAAGTGTCGCCGTTGCGGTGGGCACTGGTCGGCGGCGGCTTCCTGGGCACGCTGATCATCATCCGGCCGGGCGGTGAAAACTTCACCTGGGCCATGCTGTTTCCCCTGGCCCTGGTGGCCTGCAACTCGTGGTTCCAGGTGCTCACCAGCAAGATGACACGCACCGAAGACCCGGTGACCATGCACCTCTACACCGGCTGGGTAGGCACGCTGGTGGTCACCCTTGCGCTGCCGTTTGTATGGAGCTCACAGGTTTCGTGGCAGCTGTGGGGCCTGCTCATGTTGATGGGGCTGTTTGCCACGATAGGTCACTTCCTCATCATCCTGGCCTACCAGGGGGCTCCCGCCGCGTCCCTCACGCCTTACCTGTACACGCAAATCGCTTTTGCAATGCTGGGCGGCTGGCTGGTGTTTTCGCACATCCCTGACAAATGGTCCATCGCCGGCATGGTGCTGATCGCGGTATGCGGCACGGGCGGCGCATGGCTGGCCTTTCGCGAAAGCCGCAGCGCCCGGCAGATTGAAGTCCATCCTGTAGAAGCCTGAAACATTGAGCCATGGCCCAGTTTTTTGAAATCCATCCCGAGAACCCGCAGACCCGCCTGCTGAAGCAGGCTGTCGCGCTGCTTGAAAAAGGCGGCATTGCAGCGGTGCCCACCGACTCCAGCTACGCGCTTGTCTGCCACCTCGACGACAAGGCGGCTGCCGACAGCCTGCGCCGCATACGCGGGGTTGATGACAAACACCACCTGACTTTGCTGTGCCGCGACCTCAGCGAACTGGCCAGCTATGCACGCGTCGACAACCGGCAGTTCAGGCTGCTGAAGGCCGCCACACCCGGGCCCTACACCTTCATTCTGGAGGCCAGCAAGGAGGTGCCGCGCCGCCTCAGCCACCCGTCGCGCAAGACGATAGGCCTGCGCGTACCCGAGCACAAAACCCTGCAGTGCCTGCTGGAGTTGCATGGGGCGCCGCTGCTGGCCACCACGCTGATTCCGCGCGGCGAAACCGAACCGCTCAATGACGCGCAGGACATTCGCCACCTGCTGGAGCATGAACTGGCCGCCGTGATTGACGCCGGCGCCTGCCACCAGGAACCCTCCACCGTGATAGACCTCACGCCCATGGGCGATGGCGGTGAGGCCGTCGTTACGCGCCAGGGCCGCGGCGACGTGGCACGGCTGGGTTTGTAGCGCGCTGGGGCGGCAAGGGGTGCAGCGCTAGGCGCGGCCCGCCGGCCGGGGTAACCCCGGTCAAGGGCCGCAACAACGCGGGGCATCCCTTGCAGACCCAGCGCACCGGGGATAATCATCCGATGGACATCGCCAACCTTATCCAGACCGTCGCCATCTATGCGCTGCCGGTACTCTTCGCCATCACCATCCACGAAGCCGCCCATGGCTATGTAGCGCGCTACTTTGGCGACAACACCGCGTGGTCCATGGGGCGTGTGACGCTCAACCCCATCAAGCACATAGACCCGCTTGGCACGATTGCGATGCCGCTGCTGTTGTACTTCGCGACTTCCGGTGCTTTCCTGTTCGGTTATGCCAAGCCTGTGCCAGTGAATTTTGGCAACCTGCGCCATCCCAAACGCGACATGATCTGGGTCGCCCTGGCCGGCCCGGCGTCCAACTTCATACAGGCCATTCTCTGGGCGCTGGCGCTGGTGGTCATGGTTGCCATGGGCCTGCAGGAAGAATTTTTCATCAAGATGGCGCAGGCTGGCGCGCTGGTCAACCTGGTGATGTGGGCGTTTAACCTGTTCCCGCTGCCGCCTCTTGATGGCGGCCGCATCCTGGTCGGTCTGCTGCCGCTCAAACAGGCGCTCTGGGTGTCGCGCATTGAGCCCTGGGGCTTCTTTGTCGTGATGGGCCTTGTGCTGGCCGGCGTGGTCGGCACCTACTGGCTGCGCCCGCTAATGTCTTTCGGCTACGCCGTGCTCAACCTCGTCACCTCGCCACTGCTGGCAATGTTTCGCTAATTCACCCATGACAACAGCTCCAAAACCCTCAGGCACGGCCCAGCGCTTCCTCACCGGCATCACCACCTCGGGCACGCCGCACCTGGGCAACTATGTCGGTTCCATCCGCCCCTCCGTCGCTGCCAGCAAGGGCGCAGGCGCCGAGAGTTTTTATTTCCTCGCCGACTACCACGCCCTCATCAAATGCGACGAGCCCGAGCGCATACAGCGCTCTACGCTGGAGATCGCAGCCAGCTGGCTGGCCTGCGGCCTGGACCCTGAGCGCGTGGTGTTCTACCGCCAGTCGGACATCCCCGAAATCCCCGAACTCACCTGGCTGCTGACCTGCGTGACGGGCAAGGGCGTGCTCAACCGCGCCCATGCCTACAAGGCCTCGGTCGACAAGAACGAAGCCGCTGGCAACGACCCCGATGCCGACGTGACGGCCGGCCTCTTCATGTACCCGGTGCTGATGGGCGCAGACATCCTGATGTTCAAGGCGCATCAGGTTCCGGTGGGCCGTGACCAGATCCAGCACATTGAAATGGCGCGTGACATGGCACAGCGCTTTAACCACCTGTATGGCGATCATCTTGTGCTGCCAGAAGCGCTGATTGAAGAATCCGTCGCCACCCTGCCCGGCCTGGATGGCCGCAAGATGAGCAAGAGCTACGACAACACGATTCCGCTGTTCTCGTCACGTGAACAGCTCAAAAAGCTGATTGCCGGCATCGTGACCGATTCGCGCGCACCCGGCGAAGCCAAGGACACCGAAGGCTCTGCGCTGTTCCAGATTTACCAGGCCTTTGCCTCGGCGGAAGAGACGACCGCGATGCGCAAGGCCTATGCAGACGGCATTGGCTGGGGCGACGCCAAGGCGATGCTGCTCAACCGCATAGACCAGGACATCGCGCCCATGCGCGAACACTATGAATCATTGATCAGCAACTCGGCAAAGATCGAAACCATCCTGCAGGCTGGCGGCGAGAAGGCGCGCGCGCTGGCTGCGCCTTTCATGCGCGAGTTGCGCCATGCGGTCGGCCTGCGCAAGCTGGCGGCCCCGGCCGCGCCGGCAAAACAGAAATCGGCAAAGGCCGCTACCGCGGGGTTCAAGCAATACCGCGAAAGCGACGGGCAGTTTTACTTCAAACTGGTCGGAAGCGACGGCAGGCTGCTGCTGCAAAGCCTGGGATTTGCGGCTCCCCGGGACGCTGCGCAGGCCATCGCATCGCTACACCAGCATGGCGAGGCCGCATTGACCGCACTGGCTGGCCAGATTGCTGCCCTGGAAGGCGTCAGCCCTGACGATATTTCGGCGGCCTTGAAACAACTGCAACAGGCCGCTGATTGAACCCAAACATTTGGGTTACAAAGAAATAATTAGTTTGTGCCCTCCGTTGTTGTGGCGAACGACAAATGCGACAAAATTCCGGTATTTAAAAATATTGGAGTCCATTTAATTTGACTTTGAACGGTTATGCTTGCTTTTTTACCGAGCAATGCACTCTTTTAGACCGCGTTCATGAGCATTTTTGTTATAGACGAGCATCCGCTTATGCGTGAAGCCCTGATGGCTTTGCTGGCCCGCATGGGTTTCACTGCGGTTGAACTGGGCAATATCGCTGCTGCCGCCGAAGCAGCAAAGACCCATGACACACCTGAATTGATTTGTGTCGACCCCGGCACCGCAAACCCGGACGGCTCCTCTGTCATACGCCAGCTGCACAACCAGTTTCCCGACACGGTCATCGTGGTGTTCACCGCATCAAACGCACCCGACGCTGAAAGCCGCGCCCTTGAAGCAGGTGCACAGGCTTTTCTCCACAAATCAGCCAGCAGCAGCGACATATCCCAGGCCTTACAGGCATTTTTGGCCAAAGGAAGCGCGAGCGACAGCGCCAATGCAGTCGTACCCGAGAAACTGTCGAAACGGCAAAAACAGTTGCTCAACCTGCTTGACAAGGGCATGAGCAACCGCGACATCGCGGAATCGCTGCAGATCAGCGAGCACACGGTGAAAGTACATCTCTGGCGGCTGTTTCGCCGCCTGAATGTCAAAAGCCGCTCGCAGGCCGGCCACCTCGCACGCACGGAAGGCCTGCTTTAGGGCCTTGATAGTGAAGTAGCCGCCGCACATGTGACGCTGTTGGGCGGTAGACAAATAAAGTGATGGCGCAAAACGTCAAAGACGTTTATCGGCCAGAAGTAAAAACGGCCTGAGCCATCTACTTGATAGCATCAGACCGTTATATGTATTGGCGGAGAGGGTGGGATTCGAACCCACGGTACCTTGCGGTACGCCTGATTTCGAATCAGGTACATTCGGCCACTCTGCCACCTCTCCGCGAACCCGTGATTCTAGCAGCCCAAAACGGTAATGCCGCCCATGTAGGGCAGCAAGGCTTCCGGCACGGCCACACTGCCGTCGGCGCGCTGGTAGTTCTCCAAAATAGCGACCAGCGTACGCCCCACCGCAAGGCCTGAACCGTTCAGCGTGTGCACGAACTCGTTCTTGCCCTGGGCATTCTTGAAACGGGCCTGAAGGCGGCGCGATTGAAAGGCCTCGCAATTTGAGACCGAACTGATTTCGCGGTAGGTCTTCTGCGCCGGGAGCCAGACTTCAAGGTCGTAGGTCTTGGTGGCGCCAAAACCCATATCACCCGTGCACAGCAGCATCACACGGTAGGGAAGTCCCAGCTTTTGCAGGATGACCTCCGCGTGCCCTGTCATTTGTTCGAGCGCCTCATAGCTTTTCTCGGGATGAACGATCTGCACCATCTCGACCTTGTCAAACTGGTGCTGGCGGATCATGCCGCGCGTGTCACGCCCATAGCTGCCTGCCTCCGACCTGAAGCAGGGCGTGTGGGCCGTGAACTTCATGGGCAGCTGCGCCTCGGCCACGATCTCGTCGCGCACAAAATTGGTCAGCGGCACTTCGGATGTCGGGATCAGGTAGAGCGCAGCATTTTCACTTTCACCCTCCTGCCCGCCCTTTTTTGCGGCAAACAGGTCTTCTTCAAACTTGGGCAACTGCCCCGTCCCGCGCAGCGAATCGCTGTTGACGATATAGGGCACGTAGCACTCGGTGTAGCCGTGTTCGGCCGTCTGCACGTCCAGCATGAACTGCGACAGCGCACGGTGCAGGCGAGCCAGTGGCCCCTTCATGACGGTAAAACGCGAACCTGTGAGTTTGGTGCCGAGTTCAAAGTCAAGGCCCATGGGCGCGCCGACGTCGACGTGGTCTTTGGGCTCAAAGGCAAAAGCTGGCGGCTCGCCGCCCAGGCCTGCAGCAGGACTCCATTTGCGGACTTCGACATTGCCATGCTCGTCACTGCCATGGGGTACCGATTCATGCGGCAGGTTGGGTACAGCCAGCAGCAGGGCCTGTAATTCCGACTGGATCTGCTCCAGCCTGACGCTGGAGCTTTCAAGCTCGACCTTGGACGCACTCACCTGCGCCATCACGGCGCTGGCGTCTTCGCCCTTGGATTTCAGCTGGCCGATCTGCTTTGACAGCGTGTTGCGCTGGTTTTGCAGCTCTTCCGTGCGTGACTGGATGGCCTTGCGTTCAGCCTCCAGCGCCTGAAAACTGTCGACATTCAAAAATGCCTGCGGCGTTTTGCGTGTTTCCAGGCGGGCGATGGCCGATGGCAGGTCTTTGCGGAGAAGGTTGATGTCGAGCATGGCGTGATTGTATTTTCTGAAAAGATGCGGAGAAAGCGCGCAGCGAAGCTCTCAAGGCAGTCGCGGCCAGCTACTTGTTCAAGGCAGGAAAGGATCAGGACAGCTGATGCAACTGGCTGTCGCTGACTTCCATGACCTGAGCCTGTGAATCCAGTTTCAGGCCCTTGGGCAGCGGGAACTTGATGGTTTCCTCAATGCCGTCCATCTTGCGGATGGACACAGCTCCCAGCGCCTTGATGCGGTCAATGACCTGCTTGACCAGAATCTCGGGCGCAGAAGCACCGGCCGTCAGGCCAACACGGCTCTTGCCTTCAAACCAGGCTTCCTGAAGCTCGCTGGCGTCGTCAACCATGTAGGCATCCGTGCCCAGCTTGGCGGCCAGCTCGCGCAGGCGGTTGCTGTTGGAACTGGTCGGGCTGCCGACTACGATGAGGATGTCGACCTGCGGGCTGAGCACCTTGACCGCGTCCTGCCGGTTCTGGGTGGCGTAGCAGATGTCCTGCATCTTGGGGCTGCGTACCTGCGGGAAACGCGCCTTTACGGCGGCGGTTATCTCGGCCGCATCGTCCACACTCAGCGTGGTCTGGGTCACCACCGCCAGCAGTGCGGTCTGGGCTGGCGCGATACGTGCAACATCGGCCACGTCTTCCACCAGGTGGATGCCGCTCTCCAGCTGTCCCATGGTGCCTTCCACTTCGGGGTGCCCCTTGTGGCCAATCATGATGAACTCGTAGCCCTCCTTGTGCAGCTTGGCGACTTCAACATGGACCTTGGTCACCAGCGGACAGGTCGCGTCAAATATCTGGAAGCCCCGGCGCGCAGCCTCTTTCTGGATGGCCTGGCTGACGCCGTGGGCACTGAACACCAGCGTGGCGCCGGGTGGCACTTCATCGAGTTCTTCGATGAAGATCGCGCCCTTGTCCTTCAACTCATTGACGACATAGGTGTTGTGCACGATCTCATGGCGCACATAAATGGGTGCGCCAAACTTGGCCAGCGCGCGCTCGACGATTTCAATGGCCCGGTCGACGCCGGCACAAAAACCGCGCGGCTCGGCCATCAGGATTTCTTCAGGCCCGTTTTTCATCATCACAAAACCCCGATCAACTGGACTTCAAAAACGACAGGCTGGCCCGCAAGCGGATGATTGAAGTCAAACTGCACCGCATCCCCCGTGCCCTTGACCTGCTGCACCGCACCGGCGTACTGGCCCAGCCCGTCAGGCGTGGGGAACTGCACCACATCACCAACCTTGTATTGCTCATCCGGGTCGCCCAGCTCATTGAGCAGCTTGCGCGCCACCCACTGCACAAGCTCCGGGTTGCGGTCGCCAAAGGCTTCGCCGGCAGGCAGCTCGAAAGTGGTGCGCGTGCCTTCGGCCAGGCCCAGCAGGCGCTGCTCGATGGCGGGAGACAACTCACCCGTGCCCAGGCTCAGGGTGGCAGGCTTGCCGTCAAAAGTGTTGATGATGTCGGCGCCCGGCTTGCCACCCACCGATGGCCCGGCCATACGGTAATGCAGCGTCAGGAAGGAGCCCTGCTCGACGACAGGCGGGGTGGTGGTTTCCACGTGGGACATAAAACTTTCGGCTTCCAGTGGGGTACAGCTGGACTGTTTGTAAACTGCCCCTATTGTAGAAAGTACCGCACAGGGAGGCCAGTTGGCGGATTTTTACCCCTCAAGCCGTCCGGCCGCGGCAAACAAAGAATAAAAAATGCTACTGAAAGACATCCCCCAGGATTCGCGCCCGCGTGAAAAACTGCTGACCCGCGGCCCCGGCGCACTGAGCAATGCTGAACTGCTCGCATTGCTCATACGTACCGGACTGCAAGGGAAAAACGCGCTGCAGCTAGGCGAGGAGCTGGTTCAGAAGTTTGGTGGCGTGGCGGGCCTGCTGCACGCCACGCCTGACGAAATCAAAAGCATCAAGGGTCTGGGCCCCGCGAAGACGGCCGAGCTGATCGCCGTCCTTGAGCTGGCCCGGCGTGCGCTCGCTGAAGAGCTGAAAGAAAAAACCCTGTTCGCCACACCCCAGGCGGTGCGCGACTACCTGCAGCTTCATCTTGGCAGCCGGCCTTACGAAGTGTTTGCAGTGCTCTTCCTCGACAGCCAGCATCGCCTCATCGTCCTCGAAGAAATGTTTCGCGGCACACTCACACAAACATCTGTGTATCCGCGTGAAGTTGTTATTCGCGCGCTGGCCCTGAACGCCGCCAGTGTGGTGCTCGCCCACAACCACCCCAGCGGTACCGCTAAACCTTCGCGCGCCGACGAAGCCCTGACGCAAACATTGAAGTCGGCGCTTGCACTGGTCGATGTCCGGGTGCTTGACCACTTTGTAGTGACAAGCACGGGTGCGGTCTCCATGGCCGAGCTGGGACTGCTATAACCCCCTAATGAAAGCCCCCGCACTCAAAAGTCTGCAGGACCTCAAGGCGGTCAAGAAAGAAATCGAAACCCGCGCCAGGCTGGCGCAGGAGCTGGCTGCCGCACGCGCAGCCGCCGCAGCAAAGGCGAAGGCTGAGAAAGAACTCTTCTCGCGCACCATAGGCCCGGTCAAACCATTGCCGCCCAGACACCTGCCCGGCCAGCGCGCCGTGTTGCCCGTGGCGCAGGCGGCGCCAATTGCCGTACAGCAGCAGCTCGATGAACTGGCGGTGATGCGTTCAGCCCTGTCAGACGAGTTTGATGTAGACACCCTGCTCGATACCGATGAGGCGCTCAGCTACCGCCGTCCCGGCATGGGGCCGGAAGTGGTGCGCAAGCTGCGCCGGGGCGGCTGGAGCATTCAGGGCCAGCTTGATTTGCACGGCCTGCGGCGCGAAGATGCCCGCGAGGCGCTGAGCCACTTCATCAAGGATGCGCACAAGGTCGGCTGGCGTTGCGTGCGTGTGGTGCACGGCAAGGGCCTGGGCTCACCGGGCAAGACGCCGGTGCTCAAGGGCAAGGTGCAGAGCTGGCTGATACAGAAGCAGGAAGTACTCGCATTTGTGCAGGCACGGCCGGCCGAGGGCGGCGCTGGCGCGCTGGTGGTTTTGCTGATGCAGGGCTAAAGCCGGCACCCCCGTTGTAATCACGCCGTCACATGGTGTGCGCACCATGGCGTCCTTTACAACAAAGGATTTCTGCATGCGCCTGACCTTCCGCCCTTCCCTCTGTGCCATCACCCTGGCCGCGCTGGCGGCTCTGCCGTCACAGGCCCAGACGTCTTTCCCCGCCACGCTGGCCGGCCATGTCGTGATGCCCGCGCAGTCGTTCGTGCAGGCACCCAAGGACGCGCCTGAAGACCTGAAGATCAGCGGCAAATTCACCACACCGCAGCGGGTTGAAAAGCCGGGCACGATTGAAGGCCTGTCAGCCGGCCGTCCAACGGGCGTCTCGGTTCCATTCAGGGGCCAGCCGCTGCAGGGCCACTCGGGCATCAAAAAAATGCCGGATGGCAGCTTCTGGGTGCTGACCGACAACGGCTTTGGCGCCAAGGCCAATTCGCCCGACGCCATGCTCTACCTGAACCGCTATGCCATCGACTTCAAGGCCGGCAGCATGAAGCGCCTGGAAACCATTTTTTTGCATGACCCCGACAAAAAGGTGCCGTTTCGCATCGTTCATGAAAGTACCAACAAGCGCTACCTGACCGGCAGCGACTTTGACACCGAGAGCTTCCAGATCGCCGGCGGCGCACTGTGGATTGGCGACGAGTTTGGCCCCTTCCTGATCAAGACCGACATGAGCGGCAAGGTGCTGGCCGTGTTTGAGACGCAGGTCGACGGCAAGGTCGTGCGCTCGCCTGACCATCCAGCCATCACCACCCCAGGCGCACCCGGCGGCGCGGTGGATTTCCAGGTACGCCGCTCCAAGGGTTTTGAAGGCATGGCATCGTCAAAAGACGGCAGCAAGCTGTATGCGCTGCTTGAAGGCGCTTTGTACGACGCAGCTACCAAGGGCAACGAGAAGATCGACGGCAAGGACTACCTGCGCGTGCTGGAGTTCGACGTGAAATCCCAGCAATGGACGGGCCGCCACTGGAAGTACGTGCTCGAAGGTGCCAGCCACGCAATCGGCGACTTCAACATGATTGACGGCAACACCGGCCTCATCATCGAGCGCGATAACGGCGAAGGCACAGCCGACAAGGCCTGCCCGGAAGGCCAGAAGCGCACCGACTGCTTTCACGACATCGCGAAATTCAAGCGCGTCTACAAGATCGAGCTGAGCGACGCCAACGTCGGCGGCCCTGTGCGCAAGATCGGCTACATCGACCTGCTGAACATTGCCGACCCCAACAAGCTGGCACGCAAGCCGCTGAACAACGGCGTGCTGACCTTCCCCTTCTTCACGATTGAAAACGTCGACGTGGTGGATGCGACGCACATCGTGGTCGGCAACGACAACAACCTGCCCTTCTCAAGCAGCCGCGAGCCCAACAAGGCGGACGACAACGAGATGGTGCTGCTGGAAGTGGGCGAGCTGCTGAAAGCGAAGTAACTTTCATGGTTTTAACGTGCACGTTAAAAAATTAGCGTGTACGTTAAATTTTTGCCGTATACGGCAAAACCCACTTTTCATGGTGGCTGGCAGGCGGCTTCAGAGACCAAAAAATTCCCGAAAAGGCCATTTTTAGGTGCCAAATCGGGCTGCAGGCCAATAGATACCAGCGTGAGCAGCTATATTTTTAATAGCAAAATTCACGCTGGGCGGATCGGTTGCCGTACTGGCTGCGGCAGTTCGCATACTGGGAACCCTCACCCCCCCGCCCCCTTCGAGCGGGAGAGGGAGCAAGGGAGCGCTGCAAGTAAGGCAGTGCTAACTCTCACCCCGGTTGCGCATCCAGTCTGCCGTCTGGAAGAACGAGGTGTTCAGGCGGACACGCAGTTCGTCGTCCACCCCGGTCTCGCGCATGGCCTGGTCCATGCAGGCCAGCCACTCGTCGCGTTCCCGGATGCCTATGGGGCCCGTCGCCCCGCCCTGCCCCTGCATGTGGCGCATGCGCAGGCGCGGGTGGCCGAAACGCTCGGTGTAATGCTGCGGCCCGCCCATCCAGCCGCACAGAAACCAGAACAGGCGGTCACGCGCGTTCTCAAGCGTGTTGCCGTGCACGCCGCGCAGCACGGCGTAGGCCGGCTCCAGGTCCATCAGGTCGTAAAAGCGATCGACCAGCGCGCGTATGCGCGCCTCGCCGCCTATCCATTCAAACGGCGTGGCAAAGGGCGGGTTGCCCGGTGGCTTTTCTTCTATCTGCATGTTTGTTTTCCCTCAGGCCGGGGCTGCAGTGGGCGCAGGGTTAACGGCCAGCGCAGTCACGCTCCTTGCCAGCGAGTCAACTGCCGCAGGTGACAGATCGGCGGTGGATATGACCTGCCGCTGCTCCCATTGCCTGAAGTTGTTGCGCTGCGACCGGTTGTAGGCAGGGTCGTAGTGCTGTACTGCCAGTTCGCGAAACAGGGGCGGTAGATCCTGTGCAATCGCCCAGGCCTGCCAGCGCGCAATGGTTTCCTTGCCATGCAGTTCCTTGAGGATGCCTATGCGTTCAGCCAGCCAGTCGGGCTTGTCGCCCAGATAGTTGTAGTCGCGCAGCAGGTACTCGACGCGTGCGTCGGTGGTGGCTTCTATTTCTATGCACGGGCTGGAGCGCATGCGCTCAACCAGTTGCACCGGCACATTGATCTGGCCGATACGGCGGCTTTCGCCCTCAACGTAGAGCGGGCGCTTGAGGTCAACCCCTTCCAGCACGCTAGCCAGCCGGGTTTCAAACGCGGTTTGTGACGGCTGCGGCTGGTCGGGCATGGCGCCCAGCAGCGAGCCCTTGTGACAGGCCAGGCCTTCGAGGTCAAGCACCTGCTCGCCCTGTGCAGCGAGTGCCTGCAGGATGCGCGTCTTGGCATTGCCGGTGGCACCGCAGATCACGACAAAGGGCAGATCAGCAGAAAGGCGGTCTATCAGCGCAATCACATGGCGACGCCAGCCCTTGTAGCCACCCGGCAGTTGCTGCGCATCCCAGCCGACGAGGCGCAGCCAGGTGGTCATGGAGCCGCTGCGCATGCCGCCGCGCCAGCAATAAACCATGGGTTTCCAGGTCGAGGGCTTGTCGGCGAACTTCTCCCGGATGTGGCGCGCAAGGTTGGCCGCGACCATTGCACCGCCGACACGCTTGGCCTCAAAAGAGCCCTGCTGCTTGTAGAGCGTGCCGACGATGCGGCGCTCTTCGTTATCAAGCACCGGGCAGTTGATGGCACCGGGAATATGGTCGATGGCAAATTCAGCCGGCGAACGCGCATCGATGATGGCGTCAAAGCCGTGGCGGTCTGCCACCGTGATTTGCGGCCTCATCCCGGATGCCGTGAAGAAAAAGACAAGGTCATGCCCGATTGTCGCGCAAGCAAAAACTAGTTCCCCGCAGTACGCCTCAGGGTTTCCACAACCGGCGTGTTGAGCACCGAGCGCAAACCCCACCAGCCTGCCGCCAGCGCCAGCAACGCACCTGCAATGCTGCCCATCACGGGCACCGTCCACGAGCCCGTCCAGTTGAAGTCAAAGACATAACGCGCCAGGCCCCAGCCGACACCCAGCGCCACCACCGATGCCAGAAAGCCTGCGAGCAGGCCGACGCCAGCCAGTTCAGCCCGCTGAACCTGCCTGAGCAGCGAAGCCCGGGCACCGACCGCACGCATGATGGCGAACTCCTTGGCGCGCTCTTCACGCGTGGCGGTGATGGCTGCAAACAGCACCACCAGACCGGCCGCCAGCGTGAAGCCAAACAAGAACTCCACGGCACGAATCACCTGGTCGAGCACTCGCTGCACCTGCGCCAGCGTGCTGCTCATGTCGACATTGGTGACGTTCGGGAACGCACGTACCAGCTGGTTGTCGAAGCTCTGCGGCGCAGGCTGCCCGGCGATCGCGACCACTGGCTCGGGTGCGCGAAACGCCGTGATGTACGACACCGGTACATCCGTCAGAGCGGCCACTGGATACATCACGAAAAAGTTGACGCGCATCGAGCCCCAGTCGACCTTGCGCAGGCTGGTGATCTTCGCCTCACTAACCTGGCCGCCCATGTCAAAGCGCAGCGAATCGCCCAGCTTGAGGCCCAGCGTTTTTGCCAGGCCATCTTCAACACTCACCGCGTCTTTTTCGCCGGATGTCCAGCGGCCCGCCACGATCTGGTTGTGGCCTGGCATCTCGGGGTTGTTGGAGAGGTTGAACTCGCGGTCCACCAGACGTTTGGCGCGGTCATCTTCATAGTCATCAGGCGTCACGGGTTTGCCGTTGACAGCGACAAGGCGGCCGCGAATCATCGGGTACCAGTCAAACTTTTTCACACCGCCGTCGCGCAGGGCTTTCTGGAAAGCCTCTCCCTGGTCGGGCTGCACATTGATGACAAAACGGTTGGGGGCATCAGGCGGCGTGGCCTTGCGCCAACTGCTGATAAGGTCGGTGCGCAGCAGCACCAACAGCATCAGCGCCAGCAGGCCGACGGCCAGCGCGCTGGTCTGCACCACGGCATACATGGGCCGGGCCGACAGCTGGCGTGTGGCCAGCACCAACCAGCGTGGTGCGGTACTTTCATTCACGCTGGCACGCAGCAGCTTGACGGCAGCAAAGCTGGTGACGGCAAACACCAGCGCCGCCCCCGCAAAACCGCCGACGGCGATGAGGCCCAGCTTCAGGTCACTGCTGGCCGCCACGAGCAGCGCGGCAAAACCCAGCACGCCAACCCCGAGCACCGCCATGGATGCAGGCTTGAGGTTGCCCACATCGCGGCGAATCACGCGCAGCGGCGGCACGGATGCCAGTTGCAGCACCGGCGGCAAACCAAAGGCCATCAGCAAGGTCAGGCCCATGCCCATGCCGAACAGCACCGGCCAGATGGTGGCCGCAGGCAAGGCGGTTTCGACAAGGCCCGCAAGCAATGCAACAAAACCGTAATGCACGGCAAAGCCCACCACCACACCCAGCGCACTGGCAAACAGCCCGGCCAGCACAAACTCGAAGGCATAGGCTAGCGCAATCGTGCGTTGCGGCTGGCCCAGCACGCGCAGCATGGCGCAGTCATCCAGATGTTTGGCCGCAAACCCGCGCGCAACGATGGCAACCGCCACTGCACTGAGCAGCGCCGCCAGCAACGCCACCAGGTTGAGGAATTTTTCGGCGCGGTCCAGCGTCTGCCGCATCTCGGGGCTGCCCGATTCCAGCGACTCCAGCCGCACACCACGTATGCCGGATTCTGCAAAAGGCTTCTTGATTTCCGCGTTGGCCCATTTCACAAACTCGCTGACGGCCTTGTCATCGCCTGCCACTGCAAACCGGTAGTTGGTGCGGCTGGCCGGTTGAATCAGGTTGGTGGCCTTGACATCGGCCTGGTTGACCATGGCACGCGGCGAAAAACTGATGAAACCCGCGCCCCGGTCGGGCTCCTGCACGATGATGCGCGTGATTTTGAAACTGCCGTCGCCCATGAGCAGGGTCTGGCCGAGCTTGAGACCCAGTGAATCCAGGAGGGATGCATCAACCCACGCCGTGCCGGGGGCTGGCACTTCCCGCGTCAGGCTACCGGTGTCTTCGGCTCTGGCGGCAACCTTCATGCTGCCACGCAGGGGATAGCTCTCAGGCACGGCCTTGAAGGACACCAGTTTGCTGGCGCCGCCATCGGCATCACTGGCGCGGCCCATGGTCGGGAAGTTGACGGTCGAGATGGCCTTCAGCCCCAGCGCCTGCGCCTTGGCGATAAACACCGCAGGCGTCTCGCCATCGCTGCGTATCACCGCATCGCCACCCAGCAGCTGGCGTGCGTCACGCTGCAAACCACCCTTGAGGCGGTCCGCAAAAAAACCGACGGCGGTTAATGCGGCAACAGCCAGCGTGACGGCAACGATCAGCAGGCGCAGTTCCCCCGCCCGCAGGTCGCGCCAAAGGGTGCGCCAGCCGAGTTTGATGAAAAGTGGATTCATGGCGCTACCTTAGCAGCTTGGGAAAAGCCCCAAACCGTGCGGGTTTGGCCGCAGTCTATCGGCCAGAAGATGTCAGACGACGCCGTGAAACATCATCACGTCGACCAGATCGCCTTCAGCGACGCTGCCCTGGCCGTGATGCAGCACGATGAGCCCGTTGGCCTGCACCATGGAACTCAGCACGCCCGAGCCCTGGTTGCCCGTCGTACGCACTTCCAGCCGGCCTTCAGGCGAAGTGCTGACGATGCCGCGCTGGTATTCGGTGCGGCCCGGCTTCTTGCGCATGGGCTCCTGGCTGTGGGCGCGCAGCAGGGGCACAGGCTCATCACCTGCGCCCATCATGCGCAACAGGGCCGGCCTCACCAGCGACAGAAAGGTCACCATCACCGCCACCGGGTTGCCGGGCAGGCCGAACAGCACCGTATTGCCAATACGGCCTACCGCAAACGGCCGGCCTGGCCGCATGGCAATGCGCCAGAAGACAACATCGCCCAGCTTGCGCATCATGCCCTTGGTGAAATCGGCCTCACCCACACTGACACCGCCGCTGCTGATGATGACATCGGCCTGCGCGGCCGCGCTGCGAAACGCAGCTTCCAGTGCCACCGGGTCATCGCGCACCACACCGCACTCGATGACCTCACAACCCAGGCGATCCAGAAGGCTGGTGACGGTGTAACGGTTGCTGTCATACACAGCGCCCTCGCGCATGGCCTCCCCAGGGGACAACACCTCATCGCCAGTAGACATGCAGGCCACCCGCAGGCGGCGATACACCGGCAATGTCTGCACGCCCAGGCTGGCGGCAAGACCAATCGCAGCGGGCGACAGCCGCTGCCCCCGGGAAAGCGCCACACCACCCAGCTGCAAATCCTCACCGCGCAGGCGGCGGTTGTCGCCTGCGCGAAGCAGGCCGGCGGGTATGTGAACGGTGTCTCCATCCACGCGAACCAGTTCATGCGGCACCACGGTGTCCAGCCCGGCCGGAAGAATGGCCCCGGTCATCACCTTGAGGCATTGCCCGGCACCGACGCTGCCTTGCCAGGCCTTGCCGGCCAGGGCGGTGCCCACGCTGCGAAGAATCAGGGGCTCACCAAGCTTCAGCGCAGCGCCGTCAAAAGCGAAACCGTCCATGGCGGAGTTGTCATGGGCCGGCACGGCCATGCCAGACACCAGGCCTTCAGCCAGCACCCGACCCTGGCACTCGCGCAGCGGCAGTGTCACCACGCCCTCGACCGGCGCGACAAGGCGGTGAATAAACGCATTGGCGTCATCCATTTTCAGGGCCTGCGGGTCATACCCCTGCAGGGATCGTGCGATGTCTTCAAGCGGGATCATGTGTGTTATTTTTTCCAGCGAACGGAGTTCGTCCAGGGTATTGGCATTGGCAAATGCCCTGGGGTCATCAGCCGCGGTATTGAAGGGCACTTGCACCACCCGGTGCTGCGCCGTCCACGCATCAATTTTGCGCCCGCCTGAAGCCAGAAAGGCCGAAAGGCTTTCATGAAGGCTGGCCTTCAGCAGGCAAAAAACTGGCTGACTGCGCAGCACTGAATAACCATCCCGTCCGGATTCAAGCGCTTGTGCCACTGCTATATCCGCTTCCGCCGTCATCAGAGCGTTGAGCAGACGGCTCGCGAGATCCAGCGGAAACAGCGGACTGTCGCAGGGTACCGTCAACAACAGCGGGCTGCTGCAAAGCGCCAACCCGGCCTCAAAGCCCGCCAGCGGGCCGGAAAAATCCTGCACCCGGTCTGCAACGACCCTGGCTGTGCCGATATCAAAACAGGCTTGCGCCTGTTGCAGATAGAGGTCGGGGTTGCGGTTGGCATTGACCAGTACGCCATGCAAAGGACCGCCCTCCTGGCCTGCAAGGCGAACCAGCGCATGCCGCACGAGCGGCTGACCACGAAACGGCTGCAGCCCCTTGTCCACGCCCCCCATGCGAGCGCCGCGCCCGCCGGCGAGCACGAGCGCAGTGATGTCAGTTATCCCTGAGCCCTGCGCAAATGGCGGGGCAACTGAGGTCAATGAAGTCGCAGGCAGATCAGGGCTTGGCATTGGGGAAGAATAACTGCTCCCCGCCTATCTTGTAACTGGCGATCACTGCCTGGCCTGCGGGCGAGGTTACCCAGTCGACAAAGCGGTTGGCGCCCAGGGCGTTGACATGCGGATGTCTGGCCGGGTTGACCGGGAGCACACCGTACTGGTTGAACAGTTTGCCATCGCCTTCCACCAGCACAGCCAGGCCCGCACGATTGCGGAAGTTCAGCCATGTTCCGCGGTCTGTCAGCACATACGCGCCTGTCGATGCGGCGATGTTGAGCGCGGGCCCCATGCCGCAGCCGCATTCACGGTAGCCAGCGATTTTTGAGACGTCCAGATCGGCCTGCTTCCAGTAGCGCAACTCGGCCACATGGGTTCCACTGCGGTCACCACGGGACACAAAAGGCGCGGCGCCGGCTGCCGTCTTGCGCAGCGCGGCAACGATGTCCTTGCCGCGCACACCAGAGGGGTCAGAGGCAGGGCCGACCAGCACAAAATCGTTGTACATGACGGCCATGCGTTTTGTCGCAAAGCCATCTGCCACCAGTTTTTCTTCAGCCACCTGGTCGTGCACAAAGAGCACATCTGCGTCACCCCTGCGGCCCATGTCTATCGCCTGGCCAGTACCTACTGCAACCACCTTCACGTCCATGCCGCTGGCGGCCTTGAAGGCCGGCAACAAATGGGCGAACAGGCCCGACTGTTCTGTGGAGGTGGTCGACGCCATCAGCAGCGGCTGGGAAAAACACCGCGCTGGAGGCGAGCAGCAGTACTGCGCCCAGTACTTTGGTGACCAGCAACGAAAACGGTCTTTGATGGCAGGTATTCATGTTGTCAACTCTCCTTTTAAAAAATGGGCTGCAGCGGCTGAATCCGCCTGCAGGCGTGCGTGGTCAAAAAAGTCTGCCACTGGCAAATCAGCCAGCAGGTGGCCCTGCTCCAGGTAAATCACGCGGGTGGCCAGGCGCTTGACCTGGCCCAGGTTATGGCTGGCAAAAACGATGGTGCCGCCATACGACTGCACCACGCCTTCGACCAGCCGCTTGGAATGCGGATCCAGGCTGGCCGTGGGTTCATCCAGCAACAAGGCCTGCGGATTGAGGGCCAGCGCCCGCGCCAGGGCTGCACGCTGGGTTTGCCCTACAGACAGCTGCCGGCCACTGCGCGGCGCGATTTCTTCAAGTTCTGCCTGGGCAAGCGCGTGCAATGCGGTCTGGCGGGCGGACCTCCAGGGGGAACCATGCAGCCAAAGGGCCAGTGCCAGATTGTTCTGCACCGACATGCGGAGCAATACCGGGGTCTGGAACAGCATGGCCTGCTGCAGGCCCTGCCGTCGCCGCACAACGCCTGAGGTGGGTACACGCAGCCCGTGCAGTACGCGCAGCAAGGTGGACTTGCCGCTGCCGTTGGCACCCACCAGCGCCACACGTTCACCGGCTTCTATCTGCAGCGAAACGTCCGCAAGGGCAGCCGGTGCATCGCGCCCCGCAGACAGCACCACACGCACCTTGTCCAGCTGATAGAGGGGGCTCATGGCCCGGCCCTTGTAATGGGCGATGCAACAGAAGTATTCAGCGGTGACACCAGTGCGCTGAACCAGACACGCAACCCCCAGATCAACAACTGCAGGGCAAGCACCACCAGCAGCAGCACAAGGCCCAGACCCATGGCCAGCGGCAGATCGCCCTTGCTTGTTTCCAGTGCGATGGCCGTGGTCATCACACGGGTAAAGCCGTCGATATTGCCACCCACAATCATGACCGCACCTACTTCAGAGACGGCACGGCCAAATGCTGCAAGTGCGACAGTCAGCAAGGCACTGCGCTCGTCCCAAGCGAGCAGCAATCCGGTCAGGCGCGGGCCGGCACCCAGTGACCTTAACTGTTCGCCATGTGACACATGGGCGTCTTCCACCACCTGCCGCACCAGGGCCACGACCACGGGCAAGACGAGGATGACCTGCGCCAGCAGCATGGCCTTGAACGAATACAGCCAGCCCAGAAAGCCCAGGGGCCCCGAGCGCGACAGCAGCAGGTAGACCAGCAAGCCCACGACAACGGAGGGCAGGGAGAGCAGTGTGTTGAGTACCGCGAGCAGAAACTCGCGCCCGGCGAACCGGCTGACCGCCAGCCAGGACCCCAGAACACACCCGAGTAAAAAAGCGATGCCGCTGGCACTGGCGCTCAAGGCCAGCGAACGTGTCACGATGGACAGCAGGACCGGGTCTGCAGCCACCACCAGCTGCCAGGCGGCCTGCGCGCTATCGCCCAGAGAACTCAAACCCCGGCCTGTGCCATGCCGGTGGCAACCGCAATGTCCAGCTTCAGCCGCTGCGGTGCGCTGAAACACAGAAACCGTTTATTAAGCGCACGGCCTATGGCGCAAAGACCGAGTTCCTGCGCAAGGGCATGACCCATCTGTGTGATGCCACTGCGGGAGATGACGACCGCAATTCCCATCTGCGCAGCCTTCATCACCATTTCACTGGTAAGCCGCCCCGTCGTGTAGAACACCAGGCCGGCCCTGTCCATGGAGGCGTCGCCGGATGACTGCAGGGCCATCCAGCCCGCAATCGAATCTATGGCGTTGTGCCGGCCCACGTCTTCCACAAACAGCAGCGGCTCCTCACCACGGAAAAGCGCGCACCCGTGCACGGAACCCGCCGACTTGTAGGTGCTGTCCTTGATGCGCATGGTGTTGACGATCGAATAGACCTCCGACTGCGTGACTGCAGTGGGTGGCAGCACCACACCCTCAATGTGCGCCATGACCTCTCCAAAAAGACTACCCTGGCCGCAGCCGGTGGTCACGACCCGGCGTGCCGTCTTTTCTGCAATATCGGCAATGCCTTCCCTGGTCTTCACGGCAACGGCACCCACATCCCAATCGACAGTGATGGACGCGACGTCACCGGCGTCACCAATCAGCCGCTGGTTCAGCAGGTAGCCCAGCGTCAGCCACTCAGGCCGGGAACCCAGCGTCATGAGGGTCACCAGTTCCCGCTTGTCGATGTAAACCGTCAGGGGCCGCTCGGCAGGGATGTCGACCTGCTGCAGTTGCCCCGATTCGTCCACCACCTCAATGGCATGCGTGAGAGGTGCACGTGCCTCGGTCAGGAAGGGAAGTTCTCTGGGCATGAAGTTCTGGACGTGACGTATTAAAACGCCTGCGCTGCGCCGGTGCCGTAACCTGTTTTGAGTGCAGGTTGCCCGCCACGGCGTATGGCTACCGCACAGTACTTGAACTCGGGAATCTTGCCGAACGGGTCGAGCGCGGCGTTGGTCATCAGGTTGGCCGCAGCTTCGTAATAGGCAAACGGAATGAATACTGCCCCGCGCGGTGTTCCATCATCGCGCCGCACATGGATGGCCACACGACCGCGCCGCGACTCCACGGTGATCACGTCACCCTGCTCCAGACCCATGGCATTCAGGTCATCGCCGCACATGGAGGCCGTGGCCATCGGTTCGATGGCATCAAGTACCGACGCGCGCCGGGTCATGCTGCCTGTATGCCAATGCTCCAGCTGGCGGCCGGTGATGAGCACGAATGGAAAGTCGGCATCCGGTCTTTCATCGGCAGGAATGATGTCCGCCGGCACCAGGTGCACACGTCCATCACTGGTTGGAAACCTGTCGATGAACACCGTCGGTGAGCCCGGGTCTTCGGCACTGAGGCAGGGATAGGTCACGCTGGATTCGCGCTGCAGGCGTTCCCACGTGATGCCCGAAATGGCTGCATGCATGGCCTGGCGCATTTCCTCATAGACCGCCGCGACGCCATCACTTTCTCCAGGGTAATCCCAGTGCAGCCCCATGCCGCGGGCAATCTGCTGAAGTATCCACAGGTCAGGTTTTGCCTGGCCGGGCGGCTCAATCGCTTTTTTGCCCAGTTGCACCATGCGGTCGGTATTGCTGACAGTGCCGTCTTTTTCAGGCCAGGCGGTTGCTGGCAACACCACATCAGCCAGCCACGCCGTCTCCGTCATGAAGATGTCCTGCACCACGAGGTGATCAAGGCTGGCCAGCGCGTGCCGCGCATGGTTGAGGTCGGGGTCGCTCATGGCCGGGTTCTCGCCCATGATGTACATGCCGCGTATCTTGTGCGGGTCACTGTCGGGCGCCAGCGCCTTGTGCATGATCTCCACCACCGTGTAACCCGGCTTGTCATCAAGCGTCGTGCCCCAGAAGTTTTCAAACCACTGGTGTACGCCGGCGTTATCCACACGCTGGTAATTGGGGAACATCATCGGGATCAAACCTGCATCGCTTGCACCCTGGACGTTGTTCTGACCACGCAAGGGGTGCAGCCCTGAACCGGGCTTGCCGATCTGGCCGGTCACAGTCACCAGCGCAATCAGGCAACGCGCGTTGTCCGTACCATGCACGTGCTGGCTGATGCCCATGCCCCACAGAATCATCGCCCCTTTGGCGCTGGCAAACGCACGCGCAACCTCGCGCAGCGTTTTTGCGGGAATGCCGCAAATCGGCTCCATGGCTTCAGGACTGTAGCCTTTGACGTTCTCCCGCAGCGCTTCGTAGTTGCTGGCACGGTCACGGATGAACGCCTGGTCTGTCAGGCCCTCTTCAATCACCGTGTGGATCAGCGCATTGAGCATGGCCACATCGGTGTCAGCCTTGAACTGCAGGGTGCGCCAGGCATGTTTGCCGATGTCGGTGATGCGGGGATCGGCCAACACGATTCTGGCGCCCTTTTTGGCTGCATTCTTCATCCACGTGGCCGCCACCGGGTGGTTGGATGTGGGGTTGGAGCCGATCACAAAAATCAGGTCCGAATGCTCCACGTCGTTGACCTGGTTGCTCACCGCGCCGGAGCCCACGCCTTCAAGCAGGGCCGCCACGCTGCTGGCATGGCACAAGCGCGTGCAGTGGTCAACGTTGTTGCTGCCAAAGCCGGTACGCACCAGCTTCTGGAACAGGTAGGCCTCTTCGTTGCTGCCTTTGGCCGAGCCAAATCCGGCCAGTGCCTTTTTGCCATATGTGTCCCGCAAACCACTGAGCTTGCCGGTGGTGAGCGCCAGGGCCTCGTCCCAGGTGGCTTCACGGAAAACATCCGACCAGTGCGCGGTGTCACGGTTGAGCTTGTCCAGCAGTTCCGGGTCTTTGGTTACACCGGCCTTGCGGATCAGCGGAACCGTCAGGCGCTGCGGGCTGTGCGCGTAGTCAAAGCCGAAACGCCCCTTGACGCAGAGCCGGCTGTGATTGGCCGGACCGTCGCGCCCATCGACGCTCACGATCTCGTTGCCCCTCACGTTGTAGGTCAACAGGCAGCCCACACCGCAGAACGGGCAGACAGAGTCAACTTTTTTGTCTACCGCCTGTGTGCCCACCTGCGTCTTTGGCATCAGTGCACCGGTCGGGCAGGCCTGTACGCACTCGCCGCAGGCCACGCAGGTGCTGTCGCCCATCGGGTCGTTCAGGTCGAACACGATTTCGCTGTGCGAACCGCGCATGGCATAACCAATCACGTCGTTGACCTGTTCTTCGCGGCATGCGCGTACACACCGGTTGCACTGGATGCAGGCGTCAAGATTGACGGCCATGGCCGGATGGGTCATGTCGGCGGCAGGCTGATCGCGGCGCAGGGCCTTGAGTGCCGGACGCACCGACACATCCATGCGCGATGCCCACTGGCTCAGCTCGCCGTGCTGGAGGGCGTCGTCCGTTTTGCCATCACCGTCATTCCACTTGTAACCTTTATCGGGCATGTCGGAGAGAAGCATTTCCAGCACCATCTTCTGGCTCTTGAGGGCGCGCTCACTGTTGGCCTGTACCTCCATGCCCGCAGTAGCGTTGCGGCAGCAACTGGGCGCCAGCGTACGCTCACCCTTGATCTCGACCACGCAGGCGCGGCAATTGCCGTCGGGTCGCATCCCATCCTTGTAGCAAAGGTGCGGAATGTCAATGCCGTGACGCTTCGCAGCCTTGAAGATGGTCTCGCCTTCAAATGCGTGAATGGTTTTCTCGTCCAGCCTGAACGACACCGTCTGCGGCGTCACTTCTGCAAGTTTGGCAATAGCGTTCATGTCATGCCACCTCGTGGGCAAAGTATTTCTGGACGCAACGCACGGGGTTGGGCGCAGCCTGCCCCAGCCCGCAAATGGACGCGTCGGTCATCACGATGTTCAGGTCTTCCAGGGTGTCGTTGTCCCAGACTGGCGATGCCATGAGGGCGACGGCTTTTGCCGTTCCAACACGGCATGGCGTGCACTGGCCGCAACTCTCATGTGCGTAAAAACGCATCATGTTGAGGGCCGCATCGCGTGCCTTGTCGTGCTGGCTCAATACGATCACCGCGGCAGACCCGATAAAACCGCCATGCGGTTGCAGGGTGTCGAAATCCAGGGGCACATCCGACAGGCTCGCCGGGAAAATCCCGCCAGACGCGCCACCGGGCAAATACGCGTACAGCGTATGGCCATCCTGCATGCCGTCGCAATACTCTTCAATCAATTCAGCCACCGATATCCCGGCAGGCGCCAGCTTGACGCCGGGGAACTTCACACGCCCGCTCACGCTGAAGGAGCGCAAACCCTTGCGCCCGTTGCGTCCAAAGCTGGTGAACCAGCCTGCGCCCTTTTCAACAATGTCACGCACCCAGTAAAGGGTTTCGAAGTTGTGTTCCAGAGTAGGCCGACCGAACAGGCCGACCTCTGCGATGTATGGCGGCCGCATGCGCGGCTCACCGCGCTTGCCCTCAATACTCTCAATCATGGCGGACTCTTCTCCGCAGATGTAGGCACCGGCGCCGCGTCGCAGCTCAAGTGTCGGCAAACCCGGATACGGCGGGTTGGCCTGCAGCTTCGCGATCTCCGTCTCAAGTATGGTCCGGCAGCCGTGATATTCATCCCGCAGATAGATATAGCAGGCATCCGTACCCACCACCTGCGCAGCAACCAGCAGGCCTTCCAGAAACCGGTGCGGATCACGCTCCAGGTAGGTTCTGTCCTTGAAGGTACCAGGCTCGCCTTCATCGATGTTCACCGCCATCAGGCGCGGCGCGGGCTGGTCGCGGACGATGCGCCACTTCCGCCCGGCAGGAAATCCTGCGCCACCGAGACCGCGCAAACCCGAGTCTTCCATCGCGTGAATAACGCTTTCGGCATCCTGCTTCCCGCTTGCCAATGCAACAGCGAGTGCGTAACCGCCACCCGCCCTGTAGGTCTCATAGCCGGCATAACCCGGCGCTACCTCAACAGCATGCGGATGTGGTGAGACCGCCCTTTCTGCATGGCTGGATGCCATGAACTCAATGGCTGGAGATGCAGCAGGGTGCATCGTCAAAGCCTGCTTGACAACTGCGAGCACAGACTCGGCAGTCGCTACAGGCACAGGGTGTTGGTGTACCACCACGGCCGGCGCCTGTTCACAGCGCCCTATGCATGGTGCCGCTATCACCCGTACATCAGCTGCGCCCAGCAATGCCGGCAGCCGGGCCAGCAGGTCCTGCGCACCGGCCATTTCGCAACTCAGGCCATCACACACCCGCACCGTCAGCTGCGCCACCGTTTCATCACCCCTGACCACCTCGAAGTGGTGATAGAAAGTGGCAACCTCGTAGACCTCGGCCATCGGGATTTTCATCTCTTTGGCGAGGGCCACGAGATGCCTGTCATGCAGGCACCGGTAGGCATCGTTGATTTTGTGCAGGTGTTCGATCAACAGATCACGTCGATGCGGGGCCTGCCCAACGAGCGCCCTGACCTCCTCTACCGAATCATCATCCGCCTGCCTGCCCTTGAGCTTGCTTTTGCGGCGGATGCGATCACGCATGTCATCCAGCGTGGCAAGTGCCACCACAGGAACATCGGGGACGAGAGCGGGTGAAACCATGAATATCCTGTTGTGTCTGTCTGATCAGGCGAAGAACTTGGCCACGCTTTGCAACGTGCGGTAAACGCCCCAGGCCAGCGGGATGCCCACTGCCAGCCACGCAAAAGCGACGAGCACCGGGCTCACGCTATCGGCACCACCAGCGGTGCGGTGAACTTCCGATGCAGCCATTTTTTCGTGCGCGAGACGCTTTTCCTCAGCCAGTTCGCTGTCCGTCATGAACCATTTCGAATTCAGGGGTTTGACCAGCAAATTGCAAATCAGCCCCACCACCAGCATGCCCACCAGGATGTACATGGTCTGGTTGTACACCTGCTCGCGCGGTATGCCAAGGCCCAGCTGGTACTCGCGCATGTAGTTCACAACCACAGGCCCCAGAATGCCGGCGGTAGCCCATGCGGTGAGCAGTCGGCCATGAATGGCACCCACCATCTGCGTGCCAAAAATGTCTGCAAGGTAGGCCGGCACAGTCGCGAAACCGCCACCATACATGCTCAGGATCACGCAGAACGCGCCCACGAACAGCAAAATGCTGCCAGCTGCAGCGCTACCCGGGACGCTGAAATACATCAGGCCGCCAAGCACAAAAAAGACGATGTAGGTCATCTTGCGGCCGAGCTTGTCAGACAGGCTGGCCCAGAAGAAGCGGCCGCCAATATTGAACAGGCTGAGCAGCGCGGTAAAACCTGCGGCAACCGATGCAATGGCGGTGAGCTGTGCCTTGTCGAGTTCTCCGAACTTCTTGGCCACGCCTATCAGCGAGCCACCAAATACCTCCTGCAACATGGGGGAAGCCATGCCGATCACGCCGATGCCCGCGCTCACGTTCATGCACAGCACCATCCAGATCAGCCAGAACTGGGGAATCCCCCAGACTTTTTTCACATGCACATGGCGCTGCGTGATCATGGTGTTGTTCACCTGCGCTGGTGGAGGCGTCCAGCCAGCGGGCTTCCAGCCGGTTTCAGGCACGCGGTATCCAAAGGCACCTGCCATCATGAACACAAAATAGATCAGCGCCATCACCACAAAGGTCTGGAACACACCCACGCTGGTGGGCGTTGCGAAATACTTCATGAGATCGGCTGCCAGCGGCGAACCGATCATCGCGCCGCCGCCGAAGCCCATGATGGCCATGCCGGTAGCCATGCCACGGCGGTCCGGGAACCATTTGATCAGCGTCGAGACCGGCGAGATGTAACCCAGACCAAGGCCGATACCACCGATCACGCCTGAGCCCAGAATCATCAGCCAGAACTGGTGCAGGTAAATGCCCAATGCCGAAATCAGCATGCCGCCACACCAGCACACGGCCGACACCACACCAGCCTTGCGCGGACCAGCACGTTCAAGCCAGCCGCCCCAGGTCGCGGCTGATATGCCCAGCAGCACAAAAAACAGGGTGTACATCCATCCCAGCGTGGAAATTTTCCAGTCACATGTGGTGGTGAACAGCTCCTGGAAAAAACCGACTTCAGGGCCGCACTTGATGCCGTCCTTGATACCCAGCGCCTTGGAAAGTGGCAGCCAGAAAACCGAGAAGCCATAGGCCATCCCGATACAGAGGTGAATGGCAAGTGCAGCTGGCGGTACGAGCCAGCGGTTAAACCCCGGCCCGGCAATGATGCGCTCTTTATCGAGAATTCCTGACATGTGCTTGTCTCCGTGTTATGTGTTTGACCTGCCGTGGAAAGGCAAGCAAGTGTCACGGGCGACCTGTCGGGCGGTCAAATTGAATCGGAACATGCAACGATTCAAAAAATAAATGAAGGGTAAACGCGAATCCCGCCCCGGAGTCGTATGGCTGCATCGGGTCTTCCGCGGCAAGCGTGGGTGCCCGGACCGGCCGCCCCTGAAGGTTCGCAGGCTTAAAGACTCAACAGACCGCTGTGTGCAGCGGCGTGGCGCAACCAGCTGGCGTCTTGCGCGAGCGTCAGCGCCGCCTCAAGGGTGCGTGAACGCCGATCACTGCCCTGTGCGATAAAGCCAATCGCAGTACGGACTTCGGGCCCGACCAGCGGCAGCGCTTCAAGCTCGCGGTAGCCACGAACCGCACCCACCAGCGCCCCTGGCATCACCGTACACACATCTCCCTCCACCACGGAGAGTGCCAGGGTCAGGATGGAGTTTGTTTCGATAGCAGGACGACTCACAACACCGGCTTCAATGAACGCGTTTTCAACAATAGTGCGGTTATGCATTTCCCGCGTCAACAGGCAAAGCGGGTGTGCAGCAGCTTCAGCCCAGGAGATAGGGCCACCTATCCGCAGAGCGCTTTTATGCGCCTTCTGCGCCCTGCGCACAAAGAAGTAGTGCTCTGTGTACTGAGGTATTTGCCTCAGCCGCGGCCCGTTGACGCGAAGGCGCTCGGTATAGCCAAGGCCCATGTCCAGCGACAGGCTTTCGAGGCCTGCCTCCAGTTCATTGGAGCTCATGGAGCGTACCTGCGGCGCGATGCCGGGGTGACGGGTCTTCAGGAGCGCGCAAAAACGCGCTGCTATTGGCATGGCTGTGGGCACGGCGCCAATGCTCAACGAGCCCTGGGGCTTGCCTACCACGCTGTCGAGTTCCTGCTGCAGCAGCTCGCGCTCATGCAGCATGCGCTGCGCACTGGCAAGCACTCGCTCGCCCTCCGGTGTGAAGCCTTCGAAATTGCGCTCACGCCTGACGATGACGTGACCGAACTCGGCTTCCAGCGCCCTCAGCGCATTCGACAAGGCGGGCTGGGTGATGTGGCATGCCTGCGCAGCACGGCCAAAATGCTTGTGTTCATCAAGCGCCGCCAGGTATCGAAGTGAAGCCAGCAGGTTCATCGCAGGAAATGCTCAGGTGTTTTTCGAGATCGTGATGGTCGGGAATTTTGCGGAAAAGTCTTTTGCCCTTGCCGCCACGGTAACAGCCATCCTGCGTGCAATGTCCCGGTATATTCCCGCGACCTGTCCACCGGGATCTGCAGTCACGGTCGGCTTGCCACCATCGGCCTGCATGCGGATGTTGATGTCCAGCGGCAATGCACCCAGGTAATCCATCTGGTTGTCGAGCGCCATTTTCTTGCCGCCACCTTCACCAAAAATATGCTCCGCATGACCGCAGTTGCTGCAGATATGAACGGCCATGTTTTCAACAATGCCCAGGATGGGTACACCAACCTTCTCGAACATCCTGATGCCTTTGGTCGCATCAAGCAATGCGATATCCTGCGGCGTCGTGACGATGACTGCCCCCGTCAGCGGCACGCGCTGGCTCAGCGTGAGCTGTATGTCGCCGGTACCGGGCGGCATGTCGACGATCAGGTAGTCAAGGTCTTTCCAGTTGGTCTGGCGCAGCAATTGCTCAAGCGCCTGCGTGGCCATCGGGCCACGCCAGATCATGGCCTGGTCCTGCGGTACAAGAAAGCCAATCGACATAACCTGTATGCCATGGCCCAGCATGGGTTCCATGTTTTTGCCGTCCAGGCTTTCGGGTTTGCCTTCAATGCCCATCATCATGGGCTGGCTGGGGCCGTAAATGTCGGCGTCAAGCAGGCCTACGGTTGCGCCCTCTGCCGCCAGCGCCAGTGCCAGATTGGCAGCCGTCGTGCTCTTGCCCACACCGCCCTTGCCCGAAGCGACAGCGATGATGTTTTTCACCCCGGGCAGAAGTTGCACGCCGCGCTGCACGCTGTGGCTGGCGATTTTGATACTGAGCGAGATATCAACTTTTTCAACACCCGCAACTGACCTGGCGGCAGCGGTGAGGCTTTCTCGAAACGCAGCAAACTGGCTTTTGGCAGGGTAACCCAGTTCCACATCAAACGACACATCACCGCCGCTGATTTGCAGGTTTTTAACGGCCTTGCTGGTAACAAAGTCCTTGCCGGTGTTCGGGTCCACCACGGTTTGGAGGGCGGTCAGGACGGATTGCTGGTCTGGGCTCATTGATGTTTTTTTCCGGTTGAATCTGGCGCGGCGACACATCAGGTGTGCCCCATGGAACTGCGCTGAAGTCTAACGCTGCAAAGCTGAATCTGTGGGCATAAGGGTTTGGTGAGGCCAATCGCAGCCCGGCACCTTAAAATTGCAGGTTAGCCCCAAAAAGTCCGAAGAAGCCCCATCCATGTCCCAGCGCCGCCTGTTTGTTACCACCGCACTGCCCTACGCCAATGGCAGGTTCCATATCGGCCACATCATGGAGTACATCCAGGCCGACATCTGGGTGCGTTTTCAGCGCATGCAGGGCAACGATGTGAATTTTGTAGGTGCCGACGACGCCCACGGTGCACCCATCATGATTGCCGCCGAAAAAGCCGGCGTGACGCCGCAGCAGTTTGTGGCCGATATTGCAGCCGGCCGCAAAGAGTACCTGGACGGCTTTCACATCAGCTTTGACAACTGGAGTTCTACCGATTCGCCGGAAAACCATGACCTGGCCCGGCAGATCTACCGTGACCTGCGCGACAACCCGCAGGGCTCGCTGATAGAAACCAGAACCATCGAGCAGTTCTTTGACCCTGAAAAGAACATGTTTTTGCCAGACCGCTACATCAAGGGCACCTGCCCGAAATGCGGCACCAAAGACCAGTATGGCGACAACTGCGAAAACTGCGGTGCTGTGTATGCGCCTACCGACCTGATCAACCCATACTCGGCCCTGTCGGGCGCAACGCCAGTGCTCAAAAGCTCCGAGCATTTTTTCTTCAAGCTCTCTGACCAGCGCTGTGTTGATTTTCTTGAAAAATGGACCCAGGGCAACGACGAAAGCGGCAAGCCAAGGCTGCAGCCCGAGGTGGCCAACAAGGTCAAGGAATGGTTCAGCGTGCGCACCAACCCGGACGGCACGCAAAGCGAAGGCCTCGGCGACTGGGACATCAGCCGCGACGCGCCCTACTTCGGCATTGAAATTCCCGATGCGCCGGGCAAGTACTTTTATGTATGGCTGGATGCGCCCGTGGGTTACCTGGCCTCACTGAAAAACCTGCTCGACAAGCGCTGCATCGAAGCAGGCGAAGACGGGCTGTCATACAGCGAATACATGTCCGACCCGGCGCTGGAGCAGTACCACTTCATCGGCAAGGACATCGTCACCTTCCACACCCTGTTCTGGCCGGCCATGCTGCACTTCAGCGGCCGCAAGACGCCCAACAACATTTTTGTACACGGCTTTCTCACCGTGAACAACGGCGAAAAAATGAGCAAGAGCCGCGGCACCGGCCTGGACCCGCTTAAATATTTAAGCCTGGGCATGAACCCGGAATGGCTGCGCTATTACCTGGCCGCCAAACTCAATGCCAAGAATGAAGACATTGACTTCAATGCGGATGACTTCATGGCGCGCGTCAACAGCGACCTGATTGGGAAATACATCAACATTGCCAGCCGTGCGGCGGGTTTTATCGCCAAGCGCTTTGGTGGCGTTCTGGCCGAGGCATCGGCAGACGGCAGTGCGCTGCTGGAAACACTGAAGACACAAAGCGATGTGATAGCCCAGTTGTACGAAAGCCGAGAATTCGCCAAGGCCCTGCGTGAAGCCATGCTTCTGACGGATAGGGTCAACGCGTACGTGGATCAGAACAAGCCATGGGAACTCGCAAAGCAGCAGGGGATGGATGCGCGGTTGCAGGATGTCTGCACTGTGTGCATTGAAGCCTTCCGTTTGCTGAGCATTTACCTGAAACCGGTACTGCCCGCGCTTGTTGCACAGGTGGAAGTTTTCCTGAAAACAAAGCCACTGGTTTTTTCAGATGCTGCCAACAATCTCGGCAAAGGCCACGTGATCGGCGATTACAAACACCTCATGCAACGCGTGGACCCCAAACAACTCGAAGCCCTGTTCGAGCCGCCACCATCAACAGAACCCGCTCAACCCGAAGCAGAAGCCACCATCCCCGGCGGCGAAGAACTCGCGCCCACCATCACCATCGACGACTTCGCCAAAATCGATCTGCGCATTGCCAAAATCGTGAACTGTGAAGCGGTGGAAGGCTCGGTCAAGCTGCTGCGCCTGACGCTGGATGTGGGCGAAGGCAAGACGCGCAATGTGTTCAGCGGCATTGCTTCAAGCTACAAGCCCGAAGACCTGATCGGCAAACACACTGTGATGGTGGCCAACCTTGCGCCGCGCAAGATGAAGTTCGGCATCAGCGAAGGCATGGTGCTGGCCGCCAGCCATGGCGATGAGAAGGCACAGCCCGGCATTTATGTGCTGGAACCCCTGCCCGGCGCCCTGCCCGGCATGCGCGTACGCTAGGAGCCGCCCGCCAGACCTAGATCACCTCGCCGCCATCGAGCGGTTGGGATTGGGACGGGCCGGCGCTCTTGTAGTGCATGAACCGCAAGGCTTTTCGAGGAGTTTTGGCAATTTCGTCAAGAAGGTCGCCCAGATGCCGGAGCAGCCTTTCGCCGTCATCTTTGGGTAAGGGGCAGCTCACACAGGCCACATGCAACTGCAGCATGAGGTCGCGTGGCAGGTTGCGGCCCGGGCGCAGTCCTTCTGCAATGATGCGCTGGGCCACATCGGTAACCTGCGACTCCGTGGTTTTGCTTTCGATCAGCAGCACAAAGTCACCATCGCTGTGCCGGCCCACCGTGTCGCTGATCTGCGCCGGCATGGCGACGCACGCCCCCGCACGCACCAGTGCCGCCTGCGCCAGCGACGCCCCATAGGCCGAGCGGATTTCAGATCCGTTGACCAGCCGTATGCGCAGCACTGCGCCTACCTGCGGATCCCTCTGGTGCCGCTCCAGCAGGTGCTCCAGCCTGTCCATCAGAAGCCTGTGGCTGGCCACGCCGGTGAGCGGGTCCACGCGCGACAGCGCGCTCAGGCGCACCTGGGTATCACGCCGGTCGCGGCTGCGGAAGTACAGGGCCACCAGCACCAGCGGAATCTCCATCGCTGCCCCAATCTGCGCACCAAACTGCGAATAGAAGCTGATGGGCACAACATCAAGGTTGCGCAGTATCGGAAACAGCGAGCCGACAAAAAGACAGAAGAAGCCCGCCAGCGCCCACAGGCCTACTGCGGGCCGGCGCATCGAAAACCAGATCAGGCTGCACATGAGAACCGGCAGGAAATAGAGGTACGCAAAGTTGGAGGTGTGGAACAGACGTAAGCGCCCGTAAAGCAGGAAGCCTGCGGTGTATGACAGCGAGATCACCATGATGCTGAGCAGGAAAGCACTGACGAGATGGTTACCGCGCTCGACCACCAGCCTGTGTACGAGCAATGCGGCCCATCCAGCCGAAAACATGGGAATGACAACCGCAGAAATGTCGTTCCACCAGGCATGGTGCGGCCAGAAATATTCGCCCGCCAGCCCGGTGAGGGTCAACTGGCCGACGCCGAGAATCAACACATAGATTGCATACACCAGATGTATGGGGTCGCGCCAGTTCCAGGCATTGACGCAACTGAGCACCACGACCAGGATCACAAAACCGAGGTAGGCGCCCAGCACCATGTGCAAGGTGCTGCTCTGGCGGTCAAAACTGGCGCGGTCCCAGAGCTGCCAGTAAACACCAACCGGGCTGCTATGGCGCACTTCCAGGTAGACGGCACGGGGCTCGCCGGGTATCAGTTCCAGCGGAAAAGCCGGATGCAGGTAAGGCCTGGACCACTCTGCCACTGGCAGGGAATCCCCCGAATGCTGCACATGCCAGTCACCGCCTGGCAGAAGGTCATGCAGCGACACGGCATCGAGCCCCGGGTGCACCACAGTCAACAGGACATCGACAGGTGATGTGACGGCAGGCAGCACGATGCGCAGCCAGCCCGTGCTCTTGCCGCCAAAGGGCAGTTGCTGGTTGCCCGACAAGGCAGCGCCCTCGCCGCGCGCAAACCGGTTACGGATGAACTCAAGGGACTGCTCCCCCGATTCGTCCATCAGCACTTCGGCCGGATACTGCACGCCTTTCCAGACTGGCGCAGGTGTATGCGCGGAGTACGCCAGCGATGCAATGCCCAGAATGAGCACTGCACAGATCGGCAGAAAGGTTTTGAATCCGGGGATTTTCATGAAGCGTCAGGCGCGTGCACATCTCAAAGTGGAAAAGCATCAGGGCAAAAGCATCAGGGCAAAAGCATGGTTTCAGTATGTATGAATAAACAGCGAAAATCCAGCACAGCAGCGGCCACAATAGGTTTCCATGCGCCCCATCCCAAACTTCGCACATTTCAGGCCACGTTTGTTGGACAGTTTGCACAACTACTCGCGTGAGCGGTTTGTGAAGGATCTGGGGGCCGGCATCACAGTCGGCATCGTGGCCCTGCCACTGGCCATGGCCTTTGCGATAGCCTCGGGACTCAACCCCCAGGCCGGCATCTGGACGGCGATCATCGCCGGTGCGCTGATTGCCGCGCTGGGTGGCTCGGCAGTGCAGATAGGCGGCCCTGCTGGCGCCTTCATCGTCATCGTGTACGGCATTCTCGAGCGCTACGGCCTGGCCAACCTGCTGATTTCAACAGCCTGCGCTGGCGTGCTCCTGTTTTTGCTGGGCTTTTTCAAGCTTGGAACGCTGGTGCGCTATGTGCCTGTCAGCATCGTCATCGGTTTCACCAACGGAATCGCCGTTCTCATTGTGCTGTCGCAGATCAAGGACCTGCTGGGCCTGGACATTGCAAAAATGCCGGTTGATTTTTTCTCGCAACTGAGAATCATCGGCAGCCATCTTCAAAGCATGAACCTCCACTCGCTGGGCCTGGGGCTGGCCTGCCTGCTGGGTCTGTTCATATGGCCAAGGCTGTTTGACCCGAAGGCACGGGCGAGCCAGGGCTTTACCACCCGGCTGCTCAAAATGATGCAGGCGGTCGAAGGCCTGCCGCTGCAACGCGCAACCCGCATGGCATCACGCATGCCGGGGCCCATCGTGGCACTGGTCACGCTGACGGCATTCGCCTGGTTTCTGAGCCTTCCCGTGGAAACCATAGGCACGCGCTTCGGCGGCATTCCGCGTGCCCTGCCCACATTCGCCCTGCCTGACTTTTCATGGCAAACCGTGCGCCTGCTGGTGGACCCCACCATCACGATTGCGCTGCTGGGCGCTGTCGAATCCTTGCTGTGCGCACGCGTTGCCGACCAGATTTCCGGTCAGACGCGGCATGATCCCAACCAGGAGTTGATGGCGCAGGGCGTGGCGAATTTTGTGGTGCCTTTTTTCGGCGGCATGCCGGCCACCGGCACGATTGCACGCACCGTGACAAATGTGCGGGCAGGCGCAACCTCTCCCGTTTCAGGGGTGATTCACGCCCTCACGCTGATGGCCATCGTGCTCATCGCAGCGCCCTTGGCTGTGCATGTGCCCCTGTCAGTGATGGCTGGGATTCTTCTGTATGTGGCGTGGAACATGGGCGAGTGGCGTGAATTCACCAAGCTGCGGCAGGTGGGCAGCCACTCGGCACTCATCATGCTTGGCACGTTTCTGCTGACTGTCATTTTTGATTTGACGGTGGCACTGCAGGTCGGCCTGATCCTGGCCTGCATTTTGTTCATACGCCGAATGAGCACGCTGTTCCAGGTCGTTGAGGTCTCACGCACGCCTGAAAGCGCGAACTTCCAGCTTTACGGCTCGCTGTTTTTCGGCGCCGTTGCCAAACTTGACCCGATATTGACGCTGGTTGAAAGCGCGCCCCAGGGTCTGGTCGTGCGGCTGGATTTGCAATCGCTGCAGTCGCTGGATGCTTCAGGCCTGGATGTGCTGGAACAGGTACACAAGGCTGTCGTGCTGCGCGGCGGCAGGCTGGTACTGGCCGGGCTCAATGCGGAGCCCAGGACCGTGATGGAACGCTCGGGCTTTCTGGAAAAGGTCGAGTCCGTCTAGCGACCGGGCTGTTTCAGGCTCAGCCCCCCTTGGGATTGGCCAGCTCTTCCTGCACCGAAGCCGTGCTGACCACCTTGAGGTCGCTGTCAAACACCACGGTAAAAATCATGGCCGTGTTGGGCGGGTTCAGGTAGCGCCAGTCGTAGTGGGTCTGCTGCTGGCCAGCAAAAGGCGTGACTTTCATGGGTTTGCCCAGTGTCTTGCGTACCTGCTCCATGGGCATGCCCGGCACTATCCTCGCGAAATTCTGCGGGGCCAGTACCTGACGCAGGGCGCTCATCCTGCCGTCCGGCCCTATGGTGATCATGTAATTGACCATGCCCTGTGGCTGCCGGTTGTACTCAAAGGTGCGCGCGCCTGTGGCAGCCGCAGCGCCTGGCGAGGGGGTGGAAGCCATGTCTGACGCCTCCCAGATCTTTTCGGGCTCACCGAAGCGGGCCCTCACATCGACTTCGGTAGCCACGCCTTCTTCCAGCTCGGCAATGTTTTGGGAGTCACAGGCCGTCAGGCCCAAAACAAGGCCCAATCCCAGGATTGAAGAGAATAAAAAAGATCGCAAGGCAGTCCCCGGTAAAATCGGGCTCAGTTCGTCAAACCCTATAAAGAACAGTTTAGACCCATGTCCCTCCTACGCTTCTTCCGGCGCGCCGACTACACCTCGGATGCCACCCAGTTCATCGACGGGCTCAAGGCCGCCAAGCCGACCCTGGAAGCCGAACAACGCGCCGGCCGGGCGCTACTCTGGGACAAAAACCTCAACCGCACAGAACAGGCTGATTATCTGGACGCCAGGGTCGCCCAGAAGCCTTACGTCTACGGAACCGCCGGCCACCCGAACAGCAAATAAGGCGGCGAGCCGGCTTTTTTCTGCCCCCCGAGTCACCGCCGGCCACCTGTTCATGTCACAGCCCCCCTCTTCACCGCCAGAATCCGGCCAGTCGCCCATACCCGGGTTGCCGGGCATGCCCGACATTTCCGGCATGGCCCTGGCGGCGGTGCCCAGCCCCGACATGCCTGCCGTCATAGACCAGGTAGCGCTGGCGCGCCTGTACGGCGAGCCGCTTTTTGCGATGCCGCATGACCTGTACATACCGCCGGATGCGCTGCAGGTTTTTCTCGAAGCCTTCGAAGGCCCGCTGGACTTGCTGCTGTACCTGATACGCAAGCAGAACTTCAACATACTCGACATTCCCATGGCGGCAGTCACGCGGCAATACCTGGTGTATGTCGACGAAATCCGCGCCACCAACCTTGAGCTCGCGGCCGAGTACCTGCTGATGGCCGCCATGCTGATCGAGATCAAGTCGCGCATGCTGCTGCCGCCCAAAAAAGTTGCCGAAGGCCAGGAGCCCGAAGACCCGCGCGCCGAACTGGTCCGCCGCCTGCTCGAATACGAGCAGATCAAGCTGGCTGCCCACAAGCTCAACGAGATGCCGCAGTTCGGCCGCGACTTTTTGCGCGCGCAGGTTTACGTCGAACAGTCGCTGCAGCCGCGCTTCCCCGATGTGAACGTGGTTGACCTGCAGGACGCCTGGCGTGACATCGTCAAACGCGCAAAGCTGGTGCAGCACCACGTCATCTCCAGAGAAGAACTCTCGGTGCGCGAGCACATGAGCATTGTTTTGCGCAAGCTGCAGGGCCGCAAGTTCCTGGAGTTTGAAGAACTGTTCGATCCCACGCGCGGCATGCCTGTGCTGGTGGTGACCTTTATTGCGCTGCTCGAGCTGTCAAAAGAAGGCCTGCTGGAAGTCACGCAAGCCGAGGCCTTTGCCCCCATCTACGTAAGACTGGCATACACACCCGCCTAGTCTGGCCAATGACCCCGGCATGCCGCCGGGCACCTCATCGATTTCCGGAGATATACGCATGTTCCGCACCCTGCTCAAATCAAAAATCCACCGCGCCGCCGTGACCCACTGCGAGCTCAATTACGAAGGCTCATGCGCCATCGACGAAGACCTGCTGGACGCCGCCAATCTTGGCGAGAACGAACAGGTTCACATCTGGAACATCAATAATGGCGAGCGTTTCATCACCTACGCCATTCGTGCCGAACGCGGCAGCCGCATCATCTCGGTCAACGGATCGGCCGCACGGCGTGCTGCGGTGGGCGACCTGGTCATCATTGCGGCCTTTGCGCAGGTTGAAGAACAGGAAGTGAAAGGCTTTTTGCCAAAACTTGTTTTCGTCAACCCTGACAACCGTATCAAGGAAGAACGTTCGACCATCCCTGTTCAGCAGGCATAAGGTTCAATACAGGGTCAGCAGACCCCTGCCGATATAGCGTTTTTCGACAACTGCTATGCACAATGCGCGCAGCCCGCAGGACAAAAACACGCGTACCGTCGATGGACTTGCGCCGCACCCGCCACGCGCCCTTATTCCCCGGAGACAACATGACAAACCCAAACACCCCAATCCTGCGCCGCCGCGACCTCGTCGCACTCGGGGGCCTGACAGCAGCCGGCTTGACAGCGCCCTCGTTCGCACAGGCGCGCACCCTGAAAATTGGCAGCACCTTTGACGACAGCGGCGCAGAAAAAGCCAATGGCAACGGCAACTTCCGCGGCGCATCGGCTTATTTCAATGCCATCAACAAGACCGGCGGCATCAATGGCGCCAAAGTCGAAATCGTCAAGGCTGACGACCAGTTCAAACCCGATATTGCCAAGACCAACGCCCTGGCTTTCCAGGCTGACAAGTCCATCCTGGCCATCATTAACCCGCTGGGCACGCGCCAGACCGCATCCATCATGGAGACCGTGCAGGACATGGCCATCGTCGGCCCCAACACCGGTACCTCAGGCCTGCGTAAAAGCAGCCCGCCCAATGTGTTCTGGATTCGCGCAAGTTATGACGCCGAGGTCGACAAACTCATCAGCACCGCCATCACGCTGGGCATGAACAAAATCGGCATCGTCTACCCCAAGGACCCGCTGGGCATGTCGGTACTGGCTGCATTCCAGAAGTCCATGGCCGATGCCAAACTACAGCCAGTGGTGATGGCCACCACGCCGGGTACTGCCAGCACGGAGGTTGAACCCGCCGCGCAGGCGATTGCCAAAGCCCAGCCGCAAATGGTCATCATGGTTCTGGGCGGCATCGCTCCGATATTCATGAAGGCCCTGCGCGCAGCCGGTGGCACGAGCACCGTCTACGGCCTGTCTATCAGCGCCAGCCCCGCCAACATCACGGCCATGGGCGACAGCGGGCGCGGCATGGGCTTTGCCCTCGTTGTGCCTTCGCCGTTTTCGACCAAAAACGAACTGGTGCGCCGCTACCAGATCGACATGGCCGCCAGTGGCTGGACCGACTACTCCACCCCCACGCTTGAAGGTTATGCCAATGCCCGCGTGCTGGCAGAGGGCCTGCGCCGCGCCGGCAACAACGTCACCCGCGCATCGCTGATCACCGCACTCGACAGCATCACGGGCTTCAACATGGGCGGCATGACGGTCAGCTTCGGCGGCGGCAACCGTGTGGGCGGCAGTTTTGTGGACGTCGGCGTGGTCGGCACAGGCGGCAAGATCGTCAGTTGAGCTTTTGTCGCTGCGGTCGGCGGCGCGGTTAGACTCCCGGAACAAGCAAAAAGGGGCTCCTTTCAGCCCCTCCTGACAACCGGTCATTGCCTTTCCAATTCCTGCCCATGAGTACTGACAACACCTCTTCCGCAACGCCCCCCACGCCTGGTACCCCCTACGGCACACTGCCGCCAGCATCCACACCTTCCGCCCGCAAGCCCATGAGCTTGCCGCGCCTGCGCGAGATGCATGCCCATGGCGAAAAAATCGCCATGCTCACGGCCTACGACGCCACCTTCGCAGCCGTGGCCGATGCCGCCGGTGTGGAATGCATCCTGGTCGGTGACTCTCTGGGCATGGTCTGCCAGGGCCTGACCAGCACCGTCGGCGTGACGCTGGAAACCATGCGTCACCACACCGAATCAGTCGCCAACGGCCTGCGTCGCTCTCAGGGCACGGCCTGGCTGATCGGCGACCTGCCCTTCGGCAGCTATCACGAGTCCAAAGAACAGGCCCTGCGCAGCGCCGTCGTGCTGATGCAGGCCGGCGCGCACATGGTCAAGCTTGAAGGCGGCGGCTGGACGGCCGAAGTCGTGCGCTTTCTGGTCGAACGCGGCATTCCGGTATGCGCGCACCTGGGCCTGACGCCGCAAACCGTGCATGCGCTGGGCGGCTACCGGGTGCAGGGCAAGTCGGATGAGTCAGCCGCGCTGCTCAGGCGCGAGGCCACGGCGCTGCAGGATGCAGGTGCCGCCATGCTGGTGCTGGAGATGGTGCCGGCGGCCCTGTCTGCGGAGCTGACCAAAACACTCACCCACTGCCCCACCATTGGCATAGGCGCGGGTGACGGCACCTCCGGCCAGGTGCTGGTTCTGCACGACATGCTGGGCATGAACCTTGGAAAGATGGCGAAGTTCGTCCGCAATTTCATGGAAGGCCCGGACAACAAAACCGCCAGCATTCGCGGCGCCATGGAAGCCTATGTACGCGCCGTGAAGGACGGCAGCTTTCCGGTCAACGCCAGCCACGCCTGGTAAAAAATAAATCGCCAAGGGAGACAAACAATGACAATGCACATCGTCCACACCATCGCCGAGCTGCGCGAAAAGCTCAGCGGCTTCAAGCGCCCGGCCTTTGTGCCCACCATGGGCAACCTGCACGACGGCCACATCGCCCTTGTCAGGCAGGCCAAGCCGCTGGGCGACGTCACCGTCTCCAGCATCTTCGTCAACCGCCTGCAGTTTGCGCCGCATGAAGATTTTGACAGCTACCCGCGTACGCTCGACGCCGACGCGCAGCGGCTCGAAGCCGCCGGCTGCAACGTGCTGTTTGCCCCGCGCGAGCAGGAGCTCTATCCGCAGCCGCAGACCTACAAGATGCACCCTGCTACCGACCTGAGCGACATTCTTGAAGGCCACTTCAGGCCCGGCTTTTTCATAGGTGTCAGTACCGTCGTGCTCAAGCTCTTTTCCTGCGTCTATGCCGGCATGCCATCAGGCATCGCAGCTTTCGGCAAGAAGGACTACCAGCAGGTCATGGTCGTGCGCCGCATGGTGCAGCAGTTTGCGCTGCCGATTGAAATCCTCGCCGGCGAAACCCAGCGCGCCGACGACGGCCTGGCGCTGTCGTCACGCAACGGTTACCTGAGCGAAGCCGAACGCAAGGAAGCGGCAGAACTCTCAAAAGCCCTCAAAGCCCTGGGTGCCGCAGCCCGGGCCGCGAACCCCGCCGACCTGCCCGCCCTCGAGGCGCAGGCCATGCAGGCCCTCGCCCGCCGCGGCTGGAAGCCCGACTACCTCACCGTACGCCGCCGCGCCGACCTGATGCCGCCTCAGGCATCAATGGAAGAACCGCTGGTGGTGCTGGGCGCAGCCAAGCTGGGCAGCACGCGGCTGATTGATAACCTCGAAATTTGAGCCGCAGGCCGCGATGCATTCGCTGTGCTTTTTGCAAACGGGCGAGGTCATGAATCCCGTCAGGCAAGCCACCCCTGCCGATGTGATGGCCGTCGCCACCCTCTTCAACGCCTGACGCCAGTTCTACGATCAGCCTGACGACCTGAGGCTGGCCACGCGCTTCATCAGCAATCGGCTGCTTAACCGCGATTCAGTGGTCCTGGTCGCCGAACCTGCGGACCATCCCGGCAGCATCCCAACCGGCCCCATCGGCTTTTGCCAGCCATACCCCGGCTTCTGCTCTGTGCTGGCCAAACCGGTTTACACGCTGCACGACATGCACTGTCGAGCCGGGTGCTGATGAGGCGGTACCTAGGGCCTGTGCGGGGTCATCCCGGGAAGACGACCACGACAACGCCCACGACACCGCTATTAAATCAATAGCTGCTCACGCTCGTATCTATTGGCCTGCAGCCATATTTGGCCATCAGAATCGGCCATTGGGCACTCAAAAGTTAATACAGGAGTTAACATTTTCCAAAAAACAGGCCCCAAAATGAAAAAAGTTAACATGGAAGTTAACTTTTTCGGGTTTTGAGGCCAGTTTCAGGTATCAAATTGGCCTCCAGGCCAATAGATACTAGCGTAAGCAGCTACTAAATTAATAGCATTTCGCAACCCTCACAGTCTGCGCCATGCCCCATGATTCCTATCGGGCAAAACAATACATCAGCCCGGCGCCGCCCGTGGCCTTGAGTGAGGCCATGTCGCAGGCCCGGCTGGCGTGCGACGTATTCCAGGATTTGGCTTCGGCGCTTTCATTGAGGCCCATGCGGTCATGGTGGCCCACCATGGCCGAACCACCCGTGCTCAACGTCCAGTTGCCGCAGGTCGTGTCCTTGTCGCTGACAATCGCGCGGCCATCAGGTGAGGAGCCAGTCAGGATGTCGTGCATGTTGACGGCGTCACCGCGGCCCATGATGATCTCGCCCTTTTCGCTCAGGGCCGTCTGCTTGGTGAGTTTGTTGCCACCGCTGTGCAGGTCGTCGACGCTGAAGGCAACACGTTCACCTTTGGCGTTGTGCCATGGGCCGCTGCCGATACGGTCGCGTGCATTGACGGGCCGCGCGTCTTTGGTGGCGGTGTTGCTCAGATAAGCGCGCCAGGTGCGGCTGCCGGCACCGGCGCTGGTGGCAAGCGCCTGGCAGTGCTGGTCGGCGCCCGAGAGGCCGCCCAAATCACCGCCCTTGCCGGGGTTGGCGCTGGTCACAAAAAACGACATGCCGTTGCCGCCCGTGGCGCAGGCGCCCAGCAGCACCGTGGCAGCGACAAGGGAAGCCGCCAGCAAAGGCCGCGAACGGGTTTTTGAAGTGCGGAAAATACGGGAAATGGTCATGTGGGTCTCCGTGCCTGATGGATTTAAAAAGGCCGGCAGGTGTCAGTGCTCATCCATGCCAGCACGGGACACAGCGTAACGCCGGCAAACGGCAGTGCCAACGGGATGCGCCCTTGAATTGCAGCAAACACGGGTAAATCCCGAGGCGGACGGCAGGCGCCGCTCGGGAAGGTTTCAGGGCAGTTCGGCCGTGGGGTTGCGCCCCATCAGCAACGCCACGGCTTCGGGCGGCGTGAGCCTGCCGTCCAGCAGTGCGACGACGGCCTGCGAAATAGGCATCTCGACACCGAGCCCGGCGGCGCGTTGCACCACGGTGCGGGCGCAGTAAACGCCTTCGGCCACATGGCCGAGCGAGGCCACGGCTTCGTCAAGTGTCTTGCCCTGGGCCAGCGCCAGGCCGACCTTGCGGTTGCGGCTGAGGTCGCCGGTGGCGGTCAGCACAAGATCGCCAAGGCCAGACAGGCCTGTAAAGGTTTCGGCGCGGGCACCCAACGCCACGCCCAGGCGGGTCATTTCGGCCAGGCCACGGGTGATCAGTGCTGCGCGGGCATTCAACCCCAGTTGCAGGCCGTCACACAGCCCCGTGGCAATGGCCAGCACGTTCTTGACAGCGCCGCCGACCTCGACGCCGACGATGTCGTCATTGGCGTACACACGCAGCGTACTGCCGTGAAAGGCTTCAACCAGTGCGGCGCGCACATCGGCATGCTCGCTGGCGGCGACCAGTGCCGTCGGCTGGCCGCTGGCGACTTCCTGCGCAAAGCTGGGGCCGCTGAGCACGCCAGCTTTCAGTGCAGGCGCGACCTGGGCACGAATTTCATGAACCATCAGGCCATGGGGCTGGGCAGCACTTGCTACAGCCGCTTCAAATCCCTTGCTGAGCCAGGCCACAGGCACATCTGCCTGCGACAGGCCCAGCAGCAAGCCACGCACGCCGGAGACAGGCGCGGCAATGATGAGCAGGTCCTGTCCCTTGATGGCATCGGCCAGCGTGCCCGCACCGCCAGCGATTTTGAGCTCGCCCGGCAAAACGACGCCCGGCAGGTAACGGCTGTTGCTGCGCGCGGCCTGAAGCTGGGCTGCCGTGGCTCCATCACGTGCCCACAAGGTGACACGATGACCCGCGCTGCGGCGCGAGGCCGCATTCACGGCCAGCGCCGTGCCCCAGGCGCCAGCGCCCAAGATGGTGATGTTCATGGCAAACCAGGCATGGCGCGCCTGCTGGCGGGCAGCAAGATCAGACGATGATTTGCGGGGCGGCCGGCTCGGCAGCAGCAGCGGCCTGTTGCTGTTCGTACATGGCCTGGAAGTTGATTTCAGCCAGGTGCACAGGCGGGAAACCGCCGCGCTGGATCACGTCGGCCACATTGCCGCGCAGGTAGGGGTAGACGATTTGCGGGCAGGCAATGCCGAGCACGGCGTTGAGCTGCTCTTGCGGCATGTTGCGCATTTCAAAAATGCCGGCCTGCTTGGCTTCGACCAGGAACACGGTCTTGTCGCCGATCTTGGTGTGCACCGTGGCTGTCACAGCTACTTCAAAGATGCCGTCGGCGACAGGGGTGGCTTCGACGCCGAGCTGGATGTCGACGGCAGGCTGCTCCTGGCTCATCAGGATTTCGGGCGAATTGGGCTGCTCGAGCGAGGCGCCTTTAAGGTAGACGCGCTGGATCTGGAATACGGGGTCCTGGTTGGCTTCAGCCATGGTGATCTTTCGGGTTGCGGTGGTGAATTAAAACGGCCTGCGGCAGGCGCAGGCTTGAGACTGATTATCTCAGCACTGGAAGACAGCCCCGACCTGGGCAGGCGGCATTCAGGCTGCGTTGAGAAGCGGCATCAAACCGCCCTGGCCGTCGAGTGCCACCAGGTCGTCGCAACCGCCGACATGGGTGTCGCCGATAAAAATCTGCGGCACGGTGCGGCGACCGGAAATCTCCATCATCTTCTGGCGCTCACCGGGCACAAGGTCGACCCGGACTTCATCAAGCTCTGCGCCGCGCGCTTTCAAAAGCTGCTTGGCGTGTATGCAGTAGGGGCAGGTGCCGGTGGTGTAAATCTTGACGGTTTGCATGGTCGATTCCTGTTCTCAGGTGGTGCAAGCTGGCGTGGCGCGCATTCCCACTGTTCAGAGGTAGTTGCGCTTCAGGCTTTCTCAAGGGGAAGGTTAGCGTCTTTCCAGGATTTCAGCCCGCCGCCCAGTGCTTGGGCCTGCTCGTAACCAAGTTTTTTGGCAACAGCGACAGCGCGGTTAGCCCGGGCACCCGTGGTACATACCAGGATGAGCGGCAAGGCCTTGTTCTTGACGGCCAGCGGCAGCTTTTCTTCCAGCTCGCTGAAAGGCACGTTTTTGGCGCCGCCCACATGGCCGGCAGCGTATTCATCTGCCTCGCAGACATCAATGACGACTGCCCTTTCGCGGTTGATGAGCTGCACGGCACCGGCAGCGCTCAGGGCGCCGGCATTCATGCCGCTGGCAATCGTCGGCCAGAGCAACATGCCACCGGAGGCAATGGCAATCGCGAACAGCATCCAGTTATCGATCAGAAATTTCACGTTGAACCTTTGGTGTTTTCGGGAGGCAAATGGGAAGGCAAAGGCGTGATTTTAGAATGGAGGTGTAAACGGACCGGATCAGCCCCATCTTTTGACCTTACCAAGCCCTTCCCAAAATCTTCCCAGAACCCATAAAAATGTACAAACTCGTCCTTATCCGCCACGGTGAATCGACCTGGAACCTTGAAAACCGCTTCACCGGCTGGACCGACGTGGCCCTGACCTCCACCGGCATTGAACAGGCCAAAAACTCCGGCAGGCTGCTCAAGGCCGAAGGCTACGACTTCGATGTCGCCTATACCAGCGTGCTCAAGCGTGCGACCCACACACTCTGGCACGCGCTGGACGAAATGGACCGCACCTGGCTGCCCGTGGTGCACAGCTGGCGCCTCAATGAACGCCACTATGGTGGCCTGCAGGGCCTGAACAAGGCCGAGACCGCTGCGAAGTATGGCGACGCGCAGGTGCTGGCCTGGCGCCGCAGCTACGACGTGCCGCCACCACCGCTGGACGCGGGCGACGAGCGCAGCGAACGCGCCGACGTGCGCTACACCAAACTGCAGCCCGAACAGGTGCCCCTGACCGAGTGCCTGAAAGACACGGTCGCGCGCGTGCTGCCCTTCTGGAACGAAGCCATGGCACCCGCCATCAAGGCTGGCAAACGCATTGTTGTGGCCGCCCATGGCAACTCGATACGGGCGCTGGTCAAGCACCTGGACAACATCTCTGATGACGACATCGTGGGCGTGAACATACCCAACGGCATTCCGCTGGTGTATGAACTCGACGCCGACCTGAAAGCCTTGCGCCACTACTACCTGGGTGATGCAGAGGCAGCCGCCAAAGCCGCCGCTGCGGCCGGTGCGCCGGGCAAGGTGATGAGCACCAGTTAGGGCCTGTCACCCCGGGCTGTGTAAACGGAGGGTAAAACCTTGCTCAAAATGGCCTTATTGGCGTCTATTTGCGCATTTTTTGCGTACATATAGCTGAAGGCAAAGGAACTGAAGCGCTCAGTCTTTGTCCTAGGTGTATATTGTTCAGACAAGGGCGCGAAAGCGCTCCCCCACAGGCTAAAAAGGTATTTTTGTATGGGTCAAAAGCTGAAAATCGCTGGCTGGATTTCAATTGGCGCCATGGCCGGCGCGCTCACCACAGTACAGCTGCAGGCAGTTGCGCGCGGTGGCCTGGCCCCCTTGCCGCTTGAAGAACTGCAGCAGCTGGCTGCGGTTTTTGGCATGGTCAAGACTGATTACGTCGAGCCTGTGGATGAAAAGAAACTCATTTCCGACGCCATCTCGGGCATGGTCGCCAGCCTGGACCCCCACTCTGCCTATTTCGACAAGAAGTCCTTCAAGGAATTCCGTGAAGGCACCAGCGGCCGTTTTGTCGGCGTTGGCATAGAGATCAGCCAGGAAGATGGCCTTGTCAAAGTGGTATCGCCCATCGAAGGCTCTCCTGCAGACCGCGCGGGCCTCAAACCCAATGACCTGATCACCAAGATTGATGACACAGCGGTCAAGGGCCTGTCCCTCAACGATGCCGTCAAAAAGATGCGCGGCGAGCCCAAAAGCAAGGTCGTGCTGACCATTTTCCGCAAGGATGAAAGCCGCACCTTCCCCGTGACCATCATCCGCGAAGAAATCCGCACCCAGTCCGTGCGCAGCAAGGTGGTTGAGCCCGGTTACGCCTGGATTCGCCTGAGCCAGTTCCAGGAACGCACGGTTGACGATTTCGCCACCAAGATGGAAGCCATCTACAAGCAGGAACCCAACCTCAAGGGCCTGGTGCTTGACCTGCGCAACGACCCGGGCGGCCTGCTTGATGCAGCCGTAGCGATCTCTGCTGCCTTTCTGCCCGAGAACGTGACGGTTGTGTCCACCAACGGCCAACTGGCCGAAAGCAAATTTGTCTACAAGGCCTCGCCAGAGTTCTACCTGCGCCGCGCCACCAGCAATGACCCGCTCAAGCGCCTGCCGGCCGCCATGAAGACTGTGCCTCTGGTGGTGCTGGTCAATGAAGGCTCGGCCTCCGCCAGCGAGATCGTCGCCGGCGCCCTGCAGGACCACAAACGCGCCATCATCATGGGCAACCAGACCTTCGGCAAGGGCTCGGTGCAGACCGTGCGTCCGCTTGGGCCCGATACCGGCATCAAGCTGACCACTGCCCGCTACTTCACGCCGAGTGGCAAATCCATCCAGGCACGGGGCATTGTTCCCGATGTGATGGTTGACGAAACCCTGGAAGGCAGCCCGTTCGCGGCACTGCGCACCCGTGAAGCCGACCTTGAGAAACACCTCAACAGCGGCCAGGGTGCAGAGGTCAAGGATGCAGCGCGCGAAAAAGCCCGCGAGGAAGCCCTGAAGCGTCTTGAAGAAGACGCCAAAAAGCCGCCCGAGCAACGTCGCCCGCCCGAACTGGGCAGCGACAAGGACTTCCCGCTGATCCAGGCGCTCAACAAGCTGAAGGGCCGGCCTGTGATGGTCAGCAAGACCGCCGTGGTTGAAAACAAGAACGAGAAAAAAGACAACTGACAGCCTGCCGATCAGGCATCAGCTGTCACCTGATAATTTCATGAACCAGCCGTGAACGATACGCAGCTGCTGAGTTATTCGCGGCACATCATGCTCAATGAAATTGGCATAGAAGGCCAGGAAAAATTCCTGGCCTCACATGTACTGATAGTCGGCGCGGGTGGCCTCGGCTCACCCGTCGCACTCTACCTTGGCAGCGCCGGCGCAGGTCGTATCACCATCGTCGATCACGACACGGTCGATGCCACCAACCTCCAGCGTCAGATCGCACACAGGCTTTCAAGCGTAGGGCAATTCAAGGCCGGGTCCATCCGGCAGGCGATTGCGGACATCAACCCCGACGTACAGGTGACAGTGGTGACGCAGCGCGCGGATGATGCGCTCCTCGACACACTGGTGAAGCAGGCGGACATCGTGGTGGACTGCACCGATAACTTTGCCACCCGGCACGCCATCAACCGGGCAGCGGTCAGGCATCAAAAACCACTCGTCTCGGGCGCGGCCATCAGGTTCGACGGGCAGGTCGCCGTGTACGACACACGCCGTCCATCGTCACCCTGTTATGCGTGCGTGTTTCCTGAAACACAGCAGCTCGAAGAAGCCCAGTGCGCGACCATGGGCGTTTTTGCGCCACTGGTAGGCATCATTGGCAGCATCCAGGCTGCAGAAACCCTCAAGATACTTTGCAGCGCCGGCGAGACACTGACCGGCCGCATGCTGATGCTGGATGGCCGCAGCATGTCGTGGAATGAAGTCAGAATGCCGCGTGATCCGCATTGTGCAGTTTGCGGTCCGCAGGCCCGGGCCCCCGCCATTTAGTTCACCGCCTGGGCTGGTGGTGCGACGGGCGTAGAGACTTCGGTACGTTTTTTGGGCTGCACGGCAGCCACTGGCGAAGCGGCCGCCGGCTGGGCTTTTGCCTTGGGATCTGCAGCAACAGCAAGCGCACCACGGCAGTCGGCGTCTTCACCCGGGCCTGTCTCTATCGTTGCTGCCAGGGCTAGCAAGGGATTGAGGAATGCCAGCCCCAGAGTCACGCCGGCGCGGGCACCCAGCGCCAGTTTGTCAGGGCCTGCTGAAGGAGATGCAAACGTTCCGCCAATCTTCAGTGGTGAGCGAAAACTCAGAATACTTCGGTCCTTGGGTTGCGGGTTGAGGGTGATGTCCAGCGTCTCGTTCGCCAGATTGATCTGCCCGTTCCCATTTATCACCGTGTCAGACGTGTCGAGAACGATCACTTTGCTGCTCATAAGCCCCTGCTTGACTTCAAACGCAGCAGCGGAACAAAGCAGCTTGACGTTGCGATCCCCGCGAACAAAAAACTTGATCACCTCACCGCCATCCAGACCCATGAACTCCAGCAGTATGTTGCTGAGTTCACCCTTGCCCATCAGCACGGCGACATCACCGGAAGATGATGCCAGCATCTGCGCTGCAGAATTTCCACGCCCGGTCAGGTTGACCTGCCCGCTGACCTTCCCAAATGCGCTTTTTGTGGTTTCTATGGTCGGGAAGAGCTGATTAAGCTGCACTGCGCGTAACGCAAGATGCGCATCGAAAGCTGCAGGTGCCACATTGACATCCACGCTGAACTTGCCGGCCAGCGATCCACCAGCCACCCCGAGCATGAGCGGGTCAAGCTGCAGAACGCCGTTGGTCAGCTTGACGTGAACACTGCCCTTGTCGAGCGGGAGTTCTTCCACATGGCGTATTTTCGCGGCGCTGTACACCACATCCGCGTTCATGGATTTCAGGCGCACCAGATCGAGCGTTGCAGTCGGCAACACCTTGCGGGAAGGGTCGGCCCTTGTCACGGCTACAGGCTTTGCAGGCGCAGGGCCGGCAACTGACGCGGTCGAGCCTCTGGCTGTCGTTACAGCTGCCTTCACCGGCAAACCTATCACCGGCCTCAGATCCTCAAAGTCAAGCAGCCTTGACTGAACCTTGCCGGTGAGCAAGGGCACTGCCGCCGAGGTATCAAAGCTCAGGTCACCGCTCAGGTCAGAGCTGCCCAGTACGCCCTGAATCTGCCTGGCAGACCAGAGATCACCGTGCTTGTCCAGCCGGCCGCGCAACTTGTAGGGTGGCGTAGAGGGCAAAACCACGCCGGCAAGCCCATAGAGCTCTTCCAGATTGCGGCCCTGAATGTCGAAGCTGGCGTTCAACCCACTTAATTCCTGCAGGTTTTCAATCGTGCCTTTGGCCTTGAGTGTGGTGTTGCCTGCGGCGGCGTTGACCTCAATTGGAAATGCCGCCTGGAAATCCTTACTGAGCTGAAGCACGCCTCCCGCACGGCCATTGGCGGAAAACGGGGCGTTACGCCACTTGCCTGCCACCTTGTAACTCAAGGGCAGGCTGGACGAGGGCGTGCCATTTGTGCCCGCTGTGGGCGTGGTGCCTTCCGCCGCAAGAGAGAACTGGGCAATCATGTCTGCGCCCTGGGCCGGGGCGCGGTACTTCAATGTGCCAGCATCGACAGTCAACGCGCCTATCGCCGGCACAGAGCCTGTGTCCGAGGTGTCACGCGACAGCGCCCATGTCCTCCGGCCATCTGCTTCCATCTGAAGGCCTATTTGTGGTTCTATCAGCGCAATCCGGGGCAGTTCGACCTTGCCCCTGAGCAGAGGCCACAAACGGATGTCAAATTCCGCCGCCTTTGCCTTGACCAGATAGGGCTCGCTGGCCCACTCGGGATTGGCCAGTTCAAGGCCATCAGCACGCACAGTGACCGTTCTGCCAAGATCAACTGAAAGGTGCTTGGTGATCTCAAAACGGCGGCCAAGCTGATCGGAAACATAACGGTTGATGGGACCGCGCATGGCGTCCCACGGAAAAAATACGACCAGCAATATCAGCGCTGCGATAAACAAAGCCAGCCCCGTGAGAATTCGCCTGATAACCATATTTCGTGCCACGGGGTCAGGAAGTTCTGTGGAGGGATTTTTAGACATTCCCAACTGTCGGCCGAACAGGCTCTTGAGGCCATGAGCCATCGCCATTGAAAGCTGTGGGCCTCTGCCTACAGCGCCGGGTAGGAAACATCCTACAGCCCGTTCACCCGGGTGCTGTCAGAATCAAAGCAAATGAAGATACATTAGGAAACACACCTTGCAACTTGATCTTCACCAGCAAGGCACCACGAGCCATCGCCGGCAGCAGCGACCCACCTGGACCTGATCCCGTGAGATTGAAAACCTTCATCGTCGAAGACAACCCGACCATCCGCGAAAACCTGATTGCGACCCTTGAAGAATTGGCAGGCGTTGAAGCCGTTGGGACCGCAGACACGGAAAACGAAGGCAAGGCCTGGCTCACAACAAAATCCGGTGACTGGGATCTGGCCATCATTGACCTGTTTCTCAAACAGGGCAGTGGGCTGGGGGTGCTTAGCGCCTGCCGGAACAGAAAACCATCACAGAAGGTTGTGGTTCTGAGCAATTACGCGACAGCCGACATAAGGCAGCGCTGCGCCCAGATAGGGGTGGATGCCGTGTTTGACAAATCCAACGAAATTGACGCGCTGGTGGACTATTGCATTCAGCTAGGCGGCACCAACGGGTGAAACCGCGCTGCAAACGCGGTTTCGGGGAACAGGCGAAATTAGTCGATCAACTTGTTCTTCAGGGCGTAGTAAGTCAGGTCACTGTTCGACGCAAGACTCATCTTCTCCATCACCCGCGTCCTGTAGGTGCTTACGGTCTTGACGCTGAGCGAGAGGGCCTTGGCGATGTCGCCGGCCGTTTCACCCTTGGCAAGCTTGAGAAAAACCTGGAACTCGCGCTCCGACAGCTGCTCGTGCGATGCCATGTCATTTGGCCTGTTCAGCTGCTGCGCAAGAAGCTCCGCAACCGTAGGTGTGATGTAGCGCTTTCCAAGGGAAATGACGCGTATCGCATCGACGATTTCAGCAGGGTCACATTCCTTGTTGAGGTAGCCACTGGCTCCCTGACGGATGAGGTTGACCGCGTAATGCTCTTCAGGGTAACCACTCAAAATGAGAATGCCAACGTCAGGTGCCTTCGCACGTATCATCGCCAGAGCGTCAATGCCGCTTTGACCGGGCATGGACAGATCCATGACCAGGATATCCAGTTCGACATTGCGCACAAGGTCGATGGCCTCACGGCCGCTGCCAGCTTCGCCGACGACGCGCAAATCTACTTGGTCGGAGAAAAATTGCTTGAGTCCGGACCGCACAATTGCGTGGTCATCCACAATTCCAATTTTGATCATGTCGCTGTCTTTCTAGGAAAGCCTGCTTTGCAGGCAAACGGTGTGACACAGGCTAACCAGCCGGCTGCCCACATTAAATTCAGTACCTATTATTGACGAATAACATCGGGAAGTATCCTACTGATCTTGTCATGAAGAAATTTGCACTTCCCAAAATGGCCATCAGCCTGCCTCTCGCAGTGCTGGCAGCTGCCATCCTGATTTTCATTAACGAGCTCAGTTTCAGCCAGTCTACCGCCGCTGCGGCCAGTATTGAAGAGGCCCAGCAAACCAGGGGGGCACTCAATAAACTCATGCAGCATGTGCTGGATGCAGAGACAGGCCAGCGCGGCTACCTTCTCACCGGGGAGGCCCGCTACCTCGAACCCTACAGTGCAGCCACTGCAGAGATCAACCAGAACCTTGATGTACTGCGGCGGCTCTTTGTTCCCTACCCGGACCAGCTGACCGAATTTGCCGCCATGTCGCGTCATGTATCGAGCAAGCTGGCAGAGATGGATCTGAGCGTGAGGATGCGCCGCGAGGGCAATGAAGACGCCTGGAAATTCGTGATGACGACAGACGTGGGACAGGAGCACATGGAAGCGATTCGTGCGCGCTCCGTCACACTTGCCGCCAGCAGCATCACGCGCATGGAAAAGGCCCAGTCGCAGATCAAGCAGACGTTGCAACTTTCCCGGATTGGTGTCGCCATCATGGCGCTGGCGGGTTTGCTGGCCTTCTACATGTACCTTCTGCAAACCCAGGCGTTGCTGAAATCTGGTGAACGCGAGAAAGAGTCACTGCAGCGGGAACGTGATCAGCTCGATCTGCAGGTAAGGGAGCGCACAGCCAACCTGGCCGAGCTGGCTACCCATCTGCAAAACGTCCGTGAAGATGAACGGGGACATCTTGCCCGCGAATTGCACGACGAGCTCGGTGCCTTGCTTACGGCTGCGAAGCTCGATGTGGCACGGTTGAAATCCCGCCTGGCAGGCAACCTTCCGGAAGCCGCAGACAGGCTGGCCCACCTTACGGAAACGCTCAACAGCGGCATCGCCCTGAAACGGCGTATTGTGGAAGATCTGAGGCCGTCCTCGCTGTCTCACCTCGGACTGGTCGCATCGCTGGAAATCCTCGCGAGGGAGTTCGAGGAGAGATCTGGCCTGTCCATCACGACAGATCTCGAAACAGTGGATCTCGGCGGGTCCGCGCAACTGACTGTTTACCGGCTGGTGCAGGAGTCCCTCACCAACATTGCCAAATATGCCGAGGCCAGCCAGGCCGTGATCAGTCTGCAGAATATGGAGAGCTACACCCTCATTGAGGTTCATGACAACGGCAAGGGCTTTGAGGTCAGCAATGTCTCAAACAGCAGTCATGGCCTGGCCGGAATGCGCCACCGCGTCGAAGCAGCCGGCGGAAGGCTGACGGTTGAAAGTACAAAGGAAACCGGAACCCGGATTTCAGCGGTCCTGCCAAAGACCATCTGATACACCCAACAGCGTCGCCACCTGTTTCATTAAAGCGTGGCTGAACGCGGTAAAAAAACTGTCAGCAGCATCCTACAGCGCATGAACTACGCCGCTGACAACTGTGCGGCACGACAGCCGATGATGCAAAAAGGCAGCAGTCAATAAGCTTGAAGCATGTTTCAAGAGTCCCTTTGCGCTCACCCATGAGCCTGAAGGGATTGTGAAAAATCAATCTTCAAGGAACTTGCATGTTGCACTACTCTGTCGTATTTCTGGTCATCGCATTGATCGCAGCAGTCTTTGGTTTTGGCGGTATTGCGGCTGGTGCCGTGGAAATCGCGAAGATCCTCTTTTTCATCTTTGCCATCATGGCCATCGTCAGCTTTGTCGTGAGCCTGCTGCGCAAGAACTGACATAGCGGTCCCAGGCTGGCCAAAGCCCCAAATTCAGTCGCGATACTCCCAATTTACACCCAAACCCAAGGAATCTTCATGCCTATCACCACATCCCGAACCAACGACACAATTCTAGGAGTTGCCGGCGTAAAGCAGGCGTCGGATCAAGCGCTGCACTCTGCAGAAAAAGCAGTAGACAACACTCGCGCCTATGCCAACGATGCACTGGATCGTGCTGAGGACAAGGTTCGTGAGCTGCGAGGCAGCGTCGATCCCATGATCGAAGCCATGGCGACAAAGGCACAGAAGCTGGCCCGCCAAAGTCTTGATATGGCAGCAGAAGCCAAGGAAAAGGCACAGCAGTCCCTTTCCCGATATGCAACTGCCACGACCCAGTATGTGTCTGAACAGCCGGTTCGCTCCGTGTTGATCGCTGCAGCTGTTGGCGCTGCAGTTGCATTGCTGGTATCGGCGAGTCGCAACCGCAACCGCTATTGATCTGCCCGGTTGTCTGGATGCACTCATGCCTGCATGGACCGCGTTCAGCCTGGCGATAAAAAAATTTGCGTAGGGACCCATGCTTCATCCACTGTTTTCCACAGTCATACAGCGCCCCGATCTGGTTGCCGACCATGTGTCGGCCTACGCCGCGCTCTTCAATCAGGAGGTGAAAGCGATTGGCACGAATGTTGCCACGCGCATTGCCGCTTGGATATTGGCAGTACTGTGCGGTTTTCTTTTCCTGTCTCTCGCGGGTGGGGCTGTGATGCTGGGATTCATCAACAACCAGTTCCATTGGGCACTGGTTGCCGTTCCAGGGTTGGCGCTGTTACTGACGATCGTGGCTTTTTTAAAGGCCAGACAGCCGATGCCGCAAGAGCATTTCCCGGAATTGAAGGCACAACTGGACAATGATGTCCGTGCGCTTCGCATGGCGGCATGAGTCGGATAATGAACGCAACAGAACTCACCCCGCAGCAGCGTCTCGCAGCAAGCCGCAAGGCCATTGTTCGTTATATGAACCAGGAAGATGCGGCGGAAGATGGCGCTCCACAGTCGTCTGGATCAGACGGCCTCGAGGGTTACGGCGACGCACCTGCTGACGGTGGCTCATGGGCTGCAATCAAGCACACAGCGAAGGTCTGGTGGCGACATCACCCAGCGCAGCTGGCACTCAATCTTGCAAGGCCCTCATTGAACAAATTCGCAGAGGACAAACCCCTGCTATTGCTGGGCATTGCAGCAGGGGTGGGGGCTGCGGCCGTGGTATTGCGCCCCTGGCGGCTGATCTCCGTGACAGGACTTGTTTTTGCCGCGCTCAAGACCTCGGACCTGCCGGTGCTGCTGATGTCAATACTTTCATCGGGTCACGAAGCAGGTCGTGAACAGAAGGAAACCTCGTGAACCCCTTCAAGGACACGCTGGAAAATGATTAACCACCGGTTGATTGGCGTAGTGCGACCTATCAACAGGCTTTTTAACTACAGCACTGACAGACTTCAATCATCAAAGGAAATAATATGAAATACGCTCGCGCAATTGCATTTGCCGCCCTGGCCGGTATCACCATCTTGTCCACAGGCTGCGCCGTTGTGCGTGGTCAGGAAACCGCCGGCGCTTTTGTTGACGACACTGCCATTACGACCGCGGTCAAGGCAAAGTATGTCGAGGACAAGACTGTTGCAGCCACCTCCATCAACGTTGAAACGCTCAACGGTACGGTGCAACTGTCTGGTTTTGCAAAATCCCAGGCTGAAAAGGAAAAAGCAGAAGCTCTGGCACGCGGCGTGAAGAACGTCCGTGCGGTTCGGAACGATATCGCCGTCCGTCCTTAAGGACGAAACTCTCGGGGTTTTGGCCCCGGACGCAAAAAAGCCTCCATCGCGGAGGCTTTTTTATGTTCGCCCTGACGGCGGACTCCAGCCTGCTTTGACGAACCGATTCCTCCCGGCACACTTCAACCCATTTGCAGTTTGCCCCTAACAGAGGTTCGCCCGGAGTCAGGGGAAGCAGCTGCCATGACGTTTCCTGAAGTCACGAGGAGCTTCGGCCGCATCCAGGGCAAAAAGACCCCATCGGGAATTACTGGAAGCCTGTTGCTCCAGCGCATAAGGGCCGCGGTAGTTGCGGTAGCCGTAAGACCACGCATGTCCGTGAATGACCATCCACCGCCCGATGTCTTCATCCCCCATATCGACCCGCGCCAGCAGTCGACCATAGTCATCAACCCTCTGATAGGTGATGGTGACTACCTGACCCAACGCCTTCCTCCGCAAGGCTTCGCGCGCCTGAAGACCATGTGGTTGACAGATTTCCGGAGCATCAATGCCTGCGATGCGCACCTTCAACAATGTGCCGCCGCTATTTAGCCAGACCGTATCGCCATCGACTATACGACTCACAATGCCTGTCTTTACCTGTTGCGCCGCAGCAGCCAGTGAAGACGCTGTCAACATCGCCAGCAGGCAGGCAAAAGCCGTCACCGCTTTTCGCAGAATGCTCGCCGCTGCATGCGGGGCTGACCTCAACTTCAATCCCCACCTCTGTGTGCGGAATGGCTTTCGGCAGTCTTGTGGCCGCTGTCTGAATGTCGTCATGTCATACCGTGATGATCCACCCTTCAATGGGATCAATATCCGGTGGAAGTCCATAAAGTGACCCGCCCTCCTCATGCCGGGTTTGCGCCCAGGCGGCCTGCATCAGACAAAGGGTGGCATCCAGTCTGTCACCTTTCGCATCATCAGCCAGACTATCGCGCTGGGCGTGCGTCAATTTGAGCCGGAGCGACAACCGCGTCTGCCCATGCTCCAGTGCGGTGATCAGGTCCTTGCGCGCAATCAGCCTGTCTGGGGTCTGCCTGGCCTTGTCGTCACTTTTGTAAGAGCGTTGGCCCAATATTTCACGAGCCAGCAATCCGGGATAGGCTTCCAGCGCAACACGCGTACGGTCACCTTCATGCAATCCAGGCACGTGCACGCCGGCCGCGAGCAATCGCGGTGCACCCGCATGCAACATGTAGGCAACGGGCGGGTTGACCCATTTCATCGAAGGGCTGGCGCCAGCGGTAATGTCTGAGGCGCGGTGTGCAAATTTGCCACCCACCGGGCGCGCATTACAGAAGGCTGCAAAGCTACGACGTATGTCCGGTCGCTCCATTCGCGAGTAGTGCCTGATGAGTTCCGGCCATGTCTGAGGCCAATTGAGCTGCATCACCAACTCGCGCGGCAGGCCGAAAGGAAAGTCAAAAGCACCCAGCCACCGCTGCGGACGGGCCAGCCACTCGCCAAAAGCATCGAGTGAGTCCAGAAGCTCAATACTGGACAGCTGGACGCGACCGGCGGAGCAGGTTCCCAAAGCCATGACGATAGGTTTCCGGGGGGTGGGCGCACTTGAGAAATCACACCCGACCAGTAATCCTGTAGATAAAGTCATGCGGTGATTGTCATGCACGAGAAGACGTCAACCCAGGGCAAGGCTCATCACGCCGGCAGCTATCAGGACCGCACCCATCAAACGCTGGATCCGGTCTCCTTCACCAAGCATGTGCCCCCCAATAAGGGCGGCAAACAGCATGGACACCTCGCGCGCGGGAGCAACATGTGAGAGCGGTGCAACCTGCATCGCGTAGAGCACCAACACATAAGACAGGGGGCTGATGGTGCCTATGAGAAGGGCATATTTCCACTGGCTGCGCCAGAGTTTCTCACCGGCGGGTCTGTCCTTGAGGAACGAAGGGGCCAGCAACACGACGCGTACAAAATTGCCAAAATAGTCGACAAGTATGGGCGACATCAACAGGAACTTGACGGCATACCCATCAACAAACGTGTAGCTCGCGATGAAGGCACCCGTCAGCAGACCATAAAGCATGCCTTTGTGGATGCGCCTTCGCTGGGCAGGTTCGTGGGCAGCCCGCAAAAGTGCAGGGCCACCTGCAACCAGGAACACACCGCTCACCACCCCGACTATTCCCGCAAACCCAAGAGCAGAAATTTTCTCACCCAGAAAAATGATGGCCACAAGGGACGACAACAAGGGACCTGAGCCACGTGCGAGTGGATAGACCACCGTCAGATCGGCCTTGCGATAGCCGCGCAGCAGGATCACGTAATACAGCACATGAAGCACACCGCTGACCACGACCAGCGCCCACTCACGCCAGCTCCATCCCGGGATAACGCCCCAGGCGGCCCATAAACCCGCGGGCGCCCAGACCAGCATCACCATGATGCTGGTGAAAAAAGCGAAGCGGGAGTCACCTCCCGCCTTTTTTGCAGCGATGTTCCAGCTAGCGTGAATCAGCCCGGCAAGAATGACCAGAACAAACGCAGAAAGCGGCATGGCATAAGCTGCCCATCACGCCAGTCGGCGCAGAGCAATTTGCAAAGACTCAGGTACGGCCCATGATGGAGGCGGTCGCCATCAGCTCTTCAAGCAACGCCAGCGACACCTTGCCCGACACGGAGTACGGGTCAAGCTCGGGTGTCTCCGAGTACTTCAGCAGGATTGAGGTATTCAGTTTGGCGATGTTGACCTGACCCATGGTCCAACTGCCAAAACGGCGTTCAGAAATTTCTTCGTAGTGAAGAAGGATGACATCCTTGTGGCGGATGTCTTTCTGGATGTGTCCATACAACTCGCTGACCTGTGTCCTGCCACCTTCCAGGGCCTGCAGGAAGATACCGCCACCGTAACAGAGGATGCCGGTAATGCCGCAGGCAGGGTTGTGGCTGCGCGACTGAGCCAGTATGGCATCTGTTGCGGCGGGGGTCTGGTCTGCAGCGCGGCTGGCGTAGAGAAGGCGTACCAACATGTTTGAATATCCTCAGTTGCCGTTGTTGTTCTTGGGAATCAGCGAGAGGAATTCGCGGCGCAGGTTGGGATCTTTCAGGAAGACACCCCGCATGACCGAGTTGATCATCTTGCTGTCCATATCCTTGACACCACGCCATCCCATACAGAAGTGGGTGGCTTCCATGACGATGGCCAGGCCGTCCGGGGAAGTTTTTTCCTGTATCAGGTCAGCAAGTTGGACCACTGCCTCTTCCTGGATCTGGGGACGGCCCATCACCCACTCTGCGAGGCGCGCATATTTGGAAAGGCCGATCACGTTCGTGTGTTCGTTGGGCAGAACACCGATCCAGAGTTTGCCAATGACAGGGCAAAAATGGTGAGAGCATGCGCTTCGAACAGTGATAGGGCCGACGATCATCAGCTCATTGAGATGCTCGGCGTTGGGGAATTCGGTAATGGTGGGTCCGGAGACATAACGGCCTTTAAACACCTCATTGAGGTACATCTTGGCAACGCGTCGCGCGGTATTGTTGGTGTTGTGGTCACTTGCCGTGTCAATCACCATGCTGTCAAGCACGCCCTGCATCTTGACTTCAACTTCGTCCAGCAACTTTTCGAGCTCCCCGGGCTCGATGAACTCGGCAATGTTGTCGTTGGCGTTGAAACGTTTGCGGGCGAGGTTCAGGCGTTCCCGGATCTTGACGGATACCGGCGTGCCTTCGTCTGTGCTCTCGCGTTGTGGCGTATCAGATTTCATAAGCATGACCAATGTTACCAGTCTGCCCAAAAATCAGGCATGCCCGGGGATTTGGCCCCACGCCACCGAGAAAACCCATCGCGCTATGGTTTTTTGGCTATAACTTCAATAGCAACTCAAGACTCTCCAGCGTGTCGGCATCATGCAGGGCTTTGTCGTCGCGTATCCTGAGCATTCGGGGGAACCGCACGGCAATACCGCTTTTGTGCCGCGGGCTGCGGTTGATGCCTTCAAATCCCAGTTCAAAGACGAGGGTGGGTTTGACACTTCGGACCGGTCCGAATTTTTCGAGGGTGGTTTTGCGAATCACGCTGTCTATCCGGCGAAACTCTTCATCGGTGAGACCGGAGTACGCTTTGGCAAACGCCACCAATTGCAACGAATCAGGCATGGCAGGTTCCCGCTTTTGAATCGCCTGCACGACTGATGCGGCTTCTTCTGCATTAAGTGGCCGACGGTTCCAGACCGCAAACGTGTAATCGGTGTAAAGCGATGCACGCCGGCCATGGCCGGCCTGGGCGTAGATCAGCACGCAATCGACCGTCATTGGCTCAATTTTCCACTTCCACCAGAGTCCGTCAGCCTTGGTACGACCCGTACCATAGGACGCGTCCAGCCGCTTCAGCATGAAACCCTCAACACCGCGTGTGCGCGATTCTGTACGCAGCGCTTCATAGGCCGCCCAGGAGGGCAGCCTTTCCACAGGGGAGATTCTCAGCGCCGTGCCTGCCAGCAACACTTCAAGTTTCTGGCGGCGGTCAGCCTGGGGTTGACTGCGAATATCCTGGTGCTTCAGTTCAAGCAGGTCGTACGCCATGAAGGTCACAGGCGCATCATTCAGGATCTTTTTACCCAGAATCTTGCGTCCGATACGCTGTTGCAACAGGGCAAAGCTGGCAGGCCTGCCGGTTGAAGATTCAGTGGCATCAGCATCGTTGGCCCACACCATGATTTCTCCGTCCAGCACCGTACCATCAGGCAGTGACTGGGCCAGCGCAACAATCTCGGGAAAGCGCTCGGTGACCAGTTCTTCGCCGCGTGACCATATCCATACCTGCCCGGCCCGCTTCACGACCTGTCCACGAATGCCGTCGTATTTCCATTCCACCTGCCAGTCACCAACAGAACCCAGCTTCGCATCCAGCCCATCGGGAGGCGTGTCCAGCTGGTGTGCAAGAAAAAATGGATAGGGCTGCCCAGTATCCCGAACATCCACTGCACCCGCCTCAGTGACCGCAAGCAGCGCCTCATACCGGTGCGCGGTGGGCATTGTCTTCGCATCCACATAGCCCATCATCCGCTGCGCAATCCGCTTGGGGTCAACGCCCGAATGAGCCGCCAGCGCGCGCTGGACGAGCAGCTTGCTCACCCCCACACGGAAACCGCCACCGACCAGCTTGGTCAGCAGAAAGCGGCCCTGAGAGTCAAGCTCGCGCCAGTAAGCACGTATGCGCAAGGCGACTTCGGTTTCTGGCAGGCCACGAAGCGGCAGGAGACGATTCTCTACCCACTCGGCAAGACCCAGGTCTGATTCGGCAAAGTCCAGAGGAAGGATGTGGGCGATGGTTTCGGCCAGATCTCCGGCAGCCTGATAGCACTCCTCGAACAGCCAGTCCTCAATACCTGCCGCATCACAGGCCAGAGTACGCAATGCGGAGGTCTTGACGACCTGCCTGGGCTTGCCGCCGGAAAGAAAATAAACCGCCCAGGCAGCATCTCCTGCAGTCGCGCCGGCAAAGTACCTTTGCAGTGCATCTACTTTCGCAAGAGTGGATGTGGTTGCATCAAGTTCGGTGAACAGGCGGGCAAAATGTTTCATGGCGCCGCATCCGGCTGCGTGGTGTCCACAGATGACGTCGTCTCACGCTGCGCGTCCAGGGAGTCGTCACCGTACTCCGTATCGAAAGCTTCCGCCTGAAGGCCCTGCCCGGTAAGGTAGCGCACAAGCACGGGAACGCTACCGTGCGTGACAATGACTCGGCTGGCACCGGTGGCACCTATGGCGGCCATCAGGCCCGGCCAGTCTGCATGGTCGCTGAGCACAAATCCCCTGTCATAACCCCCTCGTCGGCGCGCACCGCGTAATTGCATCCAGCCGCTGGCAAACGCATCGCTGGCATCGCCGAAGCGTTTGATCCAGGGTCCACCCGCTGCGCCTGGCGGGCACAGCACCAAGGCGCGCCGGAAGTCAGCGGGATCAGTCACTTCACTCACAGTTTTCGTATCGGGCAAGCTGACGCCAGCAGCCCGGTACGCCATATTGAGTGTTTGCACTGCTCCGTGAACAATGATGGGCGCAATATCCGCATCAAGGCCACTGAGAATGCGCTGTGCCTTGCCAAAGCTGTAGCACATCAAAACACTTGCGCGCCCGATTGCCGCGTTGGCGGCCCACCAGCTGTTGATCTCGGCAAACAATTCGCCATCGGGCCGCCAGCGATAGATCGGAAGACCGAATGTCGACTCCGTGATAAACACATTGCAGGGCACCGCATCAAAAGGCGCACATGTCGTATCCGGCGCCACCTTGTAATCACCGCTGGCTACCCACACCTGCCCACCTTGTTCAAGACGAACCTGCGCAGACCCGAGCACATGGCCTGCCGGGTGCAGGGAAATCTTCACGCCCTTGTGCGTGATCTGTTCGCGATAGTCCAGATTCTGCAGGTTAATGCCTTCGCCAAGCCTCGACCTTAATACGCCTTCCGAGGGGGTGCTAGCCAGGTAGTGTCCATGCCCTGCTCGCGCATGATCGGCATGGGCATGTGTAATGACTGCACGGTCAACCGGACGCCAGGGGTCGATATAAAAATCACCGGTCGGGCAGTACAGGCCTTCTGGCCTCTGGACAATCAGATCCTGCATTAGAGAGAAGTTGTGGGAATTTATCCAGGTAATCACCAGACTCCAGAGTATGAAGCCCGCAATCGTGCAGCTGTAGGCTGCACGATTGAAGCAGCGTCCGCAACCTTCCTCTGTGTTGGTTTTTACACCGTGACTGCAGCCCCGCTGGCGGAAGACTCAATCGCCGAACTGGAGCGCCATGCGCGAAAGCATCAGCACTGCTTCCGCATTGGAAGGAGAAAAGCAGCGGTCGGCCGCCTCAAGCCATGGTAACCACTCAAAGGCTGTATGTTCACGAGGATTCAGCGCTATCGGCGCTCGGGCAGGAACACAAAGGCCGAAGACATACTCTGTGTTGTGCGTCACACTTGGCGCGTAACGGCCACGCCAGGCCGGATAGATTTCGTAGGTATTGGAAACCGCCCAGTTTTCGAAAACCCCAGGATCACAGCTGATACCGGTTTCTTCGAACACCTCTCGCGATGCCGTTTGCGCGAGAGGCTCGTCAGGCGCATCACGGGAGCCGGTGACGCTCTGCCAGAAGCCTGGATTGTCAGCCCGCTCGATCAGGAGCACCTCACGGGCCGGTGTGTAGATCACCACCAGTACCGACTCGGGAATCTTGACGGCTTTCAAGGCATTCAGCTCCCGAATCTGGCAAGCTTCAGGCAATCATCAGGATTTGCGCGATCGTGATCAGGCTGGCTGCGGGTTGCGCAGGCGGATGTGCAGTTCGCGCAATTGCTTTTCATCAACCGGGCCAGGAGCATGCGTCAGCAAATCCTGTGCACGCTGGGTTTTGGGGAAGGCAATCACGTCGCGAATAGACTCCGCGCCCGTCATCATCGTGACGATGCGGTCCAGGCCGAACGCGAGACCACCATGCGGAGGTGCACCATACTGAAGTGCGTCCAGCAGGAACCCGAACTTTTGCTGGGCCTCTTCGGGTCCAATTTTCAGCGCACTGAAAACCTTGCTCTGCACCTCGGCGCGATGGATGCGGACAGAGCCTCCACCGAGTTCCCAGCCGTTGAGCACCATGTCGTAGGCTTTTGCAATGCACTTGCCAGGATCGGTATCCATCCAGTCTTCATGACCATCCTTGGGCGCAGTGAACGGATGATGTACTGCGCTCCAGCGCTGATTTTCCTCGTCATGCTCAAACATCGGGAAATCAACCACCCAGAGAGGCTTCCAGCCCGCTGTAAAGAGGCCCGCCTTCTTGCCGAAGGCACTGTGACCGACCTTCAGGCGCAAGGCTCCTATGCTGTCATTGACGATTTTTTCCCTGTCAGCGCCAAAGAAAATCAGATCACCGTTGGCAGCGCCGGTGCGTTTGAGGATCTCCGCAATCGCCGCATCATGAATGTTCTTGACGATAGGGCTTTGGAGGCCTTCACGACCTTTGCTCACATCATTGACCTTAATCCAGGCCAGGCCCTTGGCACCGTAAATTTTTACAAACTCGGTGTAGCCGTCAATTTCGCCGCGGCTCATCTCCGAGCCCCCGGGCACGCGCAGTGCGACAACGCGGCCGCCAGGCGTTGTCGCCGGTGCGCTGAATACCTTGAAGTCCACATCACCCATGATGTCCGTCAACTCTGTGAATTCAAGGTTCACGCGAAGATCGGGTTTGTCAGAGCCGTAACGATGCATGGCTTCCGCATAGGCCATGACCGGGAACTCACCAAGGTCGGTATCCAGCACGTTTTTGAAGATCTTGCTGATCATTCCCTGGAACATGTCGCGGATGTCCTGCTCACCCATGAATGATGTTTCGATATCGATTTGCGTGAATTCCGGCTGGCGGTCGGCACGCAGGTCTTCATCACGGAAGCATTTGGTGATCTGGTAATAGCGGTCAAAGCCTGACACCATGAGCAACTGCTTGAACAGCTGGGGGCTTTGCGGCAAGGCGAAAAACATTCCCTCATTGACACGGCTGGGCACCAGGTAATCACGCGCACCTTCAGGTGTGCTTTTTGTCAGCATCGGTGTTTCGATGTCAATAAAACCATTGGCATCCAGGAACTTGCGGGTCTCCATCGCAACCCGGTAACGCAGCATCAGGTTGTTCTGCATGTATGGGCGACGCAGGTCAAGCACCCGGTGCGTGAGGCGGGTGGTCTCCGACAGGTTGTCATCGTCCAGCTGGAACGGTGGGGTCACGCTCGGATTGAGAACCGTCATCTCATGACACAGCACCTCAATCTTGCCGCTTTTCAGTCCGTCATTGGTGGTGCCCTCTGGCCGTGCACGAACGACACCCTTGACCTGGATGCAAAACTCGTTGCGCACGCTTTCTGCCGTCGAAAACATGTCGGCGCGATCAGGGTCACAGACCACCTGGACATAACCTTCACGATCGCGCAGATCCACAAAAATAACGCCGCCGTGATCGCGCCTGCGGTTGACCCAGCCGCACAGGCTGACGGTTTCACCCATCAGGGCTTCTGTCACCAGCCCACAGTAATGGGAACGCATTTGTGATTTGACTTGGGACACCATGGACATAGATAAATTCGCTTCTAAATTCGATTGCATTTGCGGAATGCGCAATTGGCGGCCATACCGCGCTTCAGGTTTATTTGGGTTTGTAATTGGCGGCACTTCCAGGCACCACCACACCCATGGAAATCACGTACGTCAGCGCTTCGTCAACGCTCATCTTCAGTTCTATGCAGTCTTCACGCTTTAGCATGACGAAGTAGCCACCAGTAGGGTTGGGTGTCGTCGGCACGTACACGCTGAGGTAATCACCGGGCAAATGGTTGACGACATCGCCACCCGGGGTACCGGTCTGAAAACCAATGGTCCAGACACCTTCACGGGGCCACTGAACGAGCAGGGCTTTGCGGAAGGCATTGCCATTTTCGGAAAACAGGGTGTCGGACACCTGTTTGACGCTCGAATAAATGGACCGCACGATGGGAATGCGGTTGAGCAGGATGTCCCACCAGCTGACCAGTTTTTTGCCCAGGAAGTTGCTGGCCAGTGCGCCTATCAGCAACACGATAAACAGGGCCAGCAACACGCCAAAGCCGGGAATGTGAAACCCGATCAGTTTGTCCGGATGCCAGGAGCCAGGGAGAATCAGCAGCGTCTGGTCCAGCGTCACCACGATCCAGTCGAGCACCCAGACAGTAATGCCTAGTGGCACCAATACCAACAGGCCCGCGAGCAGCCACTTGCGGATCGCAGACATCAGGCCCCATCCTTGCCGGAAGATGGCTTGCTGGGAGCAGGGGCCGGGGATGCAGCCGGGGCAGGTGCGGCGGCGCTCGCGGCAGGGGCTGAGGCCGACTCGCCGGATTTTGAAGGCCCAGAAGATGCGGACTCACCCTGGCCCGATGGTGCGGTCGCGCCGGTAGCCTGGCCTCCGCGAAAATCAGTGACATACCAGCCCGAACCCTTGAGCTGGAACCCGGCAGCCGTTACCTGCTTCTGGAAGGCAGGGGCGCCGCAATTGGGGCAGACGCTGAGGGGCGCATCCGACATTTTTTGCAAAACATCCTTCGCGAATCCGCAGGACCCGCATTTGTAGGCGTAAATTGGCATGGCTCTTAGGTTATTTCGGGTGAGGCGACGGGAGTTCGCACCCAAGGTGCAAAGCCCTCAATTATAGGCGTTGCCCGGATATGCGCGATGCAGGAAAAGCCCCCCACAAGCAAAGGCCCGAGAGGCCGAAGCCTAAAAAATACGCACCCTCAGGACAACCTGCATGACGATGAGTCCCAATAAAAATCCGGCCCCGCCATAAATGATGCCCTGCAACAGCTTATTGGTACGTTTTTGCTCGGCCAGAAGCTCCAGCAGTTCCCGATGATGTGAGACTGGCCTGTCTTTGAGGTATTGCGACAAAAGTCGGGGGAGACCGGGCAAGAGTTTGGCATAGGCAGGCGCCTCAGCTTTCAACTGGGCGAGCAATTTTTCCGGGCCCACCTGCTCCAGCATCCACTTTTCAAGGAAAGGTTTGGCGGTGCTCCACAGGTCCAGGTCCGGATCAAGCTCGCGGCCCAAACCCTCGATATTGAGCAGGGTCTTTTGCAGCAGCACAAGTTGCGGCTGTATTTCGACGTGGAAACGGCGTGAGGTCTGGAACAGGCGCATCAGCACCAGGCCCAGCGAAATTTCCCTGAGCGGACGGTCAAAATAGGGCTCGCAGCAAGCACGAATCGCGGCTTCAAGCTCATCAACACGTGTACTCGCAGGGACCCAGCCGGATTCCAGATGCAGCTCAGCGACTCGCTTGTAATCACGCTGGAAGAATGCGCTGAAATTCTGAGCCAGGTATTCCTTGTCAATCTCGGTAAGCGTGCCGACGATGCCAAAATCCAGGGAAATGTAGCGTCCGAAAGTCGCAGGCTCCAGGCTGACCTGGATGTTGCCTGGATGCATGTCGGCATGAAAAAAGCCATCGCGAAACACCTGGGTGAAAAAGATCGTGACACCGTCACGTGCCAGCTTTTTCATATCAACGCCCGCATCTCGCAGGCGCTGTATCTGGCTGATGGGTACGCCCTTCATGCGCTGCATCACCATCACATCGGGCATGCAGTAATCCCACACCATCTCCGGGATCATGACCAGGTCAAGGTTCTGCATGTTGCGGCGCAGTTGGGCTGCGTTGGCGGCCTCACGCAGCAGGTCGAGCTCGTCATGCAGGTATTTGTCAAATTCGGCCACCACCTCTCGGGGTTTCAGTCGCTTGCCGTCAGCAGATGCACTCTCAACCCAGCCCGCCATCATGTGCATCAGCGCCAGATCCTTTTCGATCGCCGGTTTCATGTTGGGACGCAAAACCTTCACGGCCACTTCACGGCCGTCAGGCAATGTGGCGAAATGGACCTGCGCAATCGAGGCGCTGGCTACCGGCACAGAATCAAAAGTCGCAAAAATCTGTGCCAGCGGCCTGCCAAAGGCTTTTTCAATAATCGCAATCGCAATGGCTGAGTCGAAGGGAGGCACCCGGTCCTGCAGACGGGCCAGTTCATCGGCGATGTCGGTCGGCAGCAGATCGCGACGGGTTGACATGACCTGCCCGAATTTCACGAAAATGGGACCCAGACCTTCAAGCGCCTCCCTCAAACGCATGCCCCTGGGGGCCCTGAGATTGCGGCCCACCGAAACGACACGCGTCAGCAGTCGTATCCAGGGCTTCTCAAAACTTGAGAGCACCAGTTCATCCAGGCCAAACCGCAGTACGGTCCAGATGATGAAGACCCCGCGAAAAATCCGGCTCATGCAGCGGCCTTGCCGTTGCCAGAAGCGGTCGTGGCTGCAGGTACCACCGCAGTACCCGGCGCTCCGGGCTGCATCGCGATGAACTGCCTGAGCCCCGCAAGGATTTTGCGGCCCATATCGGCTATTGCATGGGCAGGGATATCACCCACAACCCTCGACAAATCTTCTTCTGCGTCCCACCTGAGGTTCTCGGCCAGCCAGCCAAGTTCCGCTGCAAGCTGAACGTCACCTTCAATCTTGACTGGTGGCGGTTTGCCGGCAAATACCGACTGGGCAACCGCGAGGGGAGATTCAGCAGCTACGGCAACCGACAGGTCAGGCTTGGCTGATGCAGGTGCCCGGTCAAATAGACCGGCAGGTGTGACCAGCAGGTCCAGCGAAAAAACACCCCAGCGAATGTGAATGACATTGCCTTTTTTTCGCATCAGGCGGTCCTGCGCTTCTTTTTCCTGCATCAGCACATGATTCAGGAAAAGCACAAGCCGCTGCTGACCCTCATCAACCATCCATGCAGGAGGCTGAAAACGGTTGGCAAGGGATTCCAGAAATGAAAAAGGGGACGATGTATTCATACGTCCCCGATTTTGACCGATAAACACGGAGTGGAAGCGGCCCAATGAGTCTGCAGATTACCCTGCTGGCCCTCACCGGAGCGGTGTCTTCGGAAGTTCAAGCCATGGAACCGGCTTTGCCCGGCCAAAAACCGGCGTGGGGGCTATTGAAGTGCTTGCACACCCGCCACCAGCCAGCCGCTGCCACCGTTACGCGGCTTGGTCATGTTCCAGACCTCACGGAACGGGCTTGCACCAGCCGAAGCGTCTTCACGGATCATGCCGGAGAACTCTACGCTTGCCATGTACACGTCGTTGAGCTCCTCAATGCCGAGCAGCTGCGCGTTGAGCATGACCACATCGGTCTTGTTGGTGCCACCGCCGGTGTGCGACTCGCGGTCGGCCAGCTGGACCTTGATCTGCTCCAGCATTTCGTCGGTCATCATGGCGCGCAGGCTGGTGATGTCCGAGCGGTCCCATGCATCCTGCAAGGTCAGGAAATTGGTCTTGCTGGCATTAAGGAAGCCGTCAGCGTCAAAGCCTGCCGGCACACCCCAGTTCTGCGAACCCAACAAGGCAGAACCAATCATTGAGCCAGAAGCATTTTTGCTGGCGTCAAAAGCCATGCTGTTGCGCTCCCATGGTCGGGCGGATGCATCATTGCCGACATTCTCGGGACTGTAGTTTTTAGGCGTCGTCGCCGTACTCGCATCACCAGCGCCCTGAAATGCATAGGGGGTTTGCGCCTGCCCGCCGGACTGGCCCTTGAGCTTTCGCATGACAAAGCCGATCACCAGCATGACCACCAGCGCCAGCAGGGCGAACATGATGATCTGGCCGAATGCGCCACCCAAACCGAGTGATGAAGCCAGCCAGGCCAAACCCAGCCCAGCAGCCAAGCCACCAAGCATGGCGCCCCAAGGGCGTTTGGGTGCTGCGGCAGGAGTTGCAGCCGCTGGTGCAGCAGGTTTGGCCGCTGATGTAGCACCGCCCGGTGCTGCTTCACGTTGCGTCACGTTGGATGACTGCTTGCCTATGGACTTGCCGCCGCCCATGCGTTTGGCCTGCGCATCTGCGCCCGCCAGAGTAAGCGTCAGCGCCAGCATGGCGGAAAGAACAATGGACCAGATTTTCATGAAAAGTCTCCTTGGGGCAATTTGTCTCGTTTGGTTTTTTTTGAACTGTTAGCGTTTAGCACTTGATTCCAACATGTAATGCCACGATGCCGCCAGACATGTTGTGATAGTCCACATGGCCGAAACCACCTTTGAGCATCATGGCCTTTAGTTCGTCCTGGTCAGGATGCATGCGGATCGATTCGGCCAGGTACTGGTAACTTGAGTCGTCATTGGCCACCAGCTTGCCGATTTTTGGCAGCACCTTGAAGGAATACCAGTCGTAAAGTTTTGTCAATGGTTTCGCGACCTTCGAGAACTCCAGCACCAGCAGCTTGCCGCCGGGCTTGAGCACACGGTTCATTTCAAGCAGGGCTGCATCCTTGTGCGTCATGTTGCGCAGGCCAAACGCCACCGTGACCAGATCGAAATGGGCATCCGGGAAAGGCAGGTGCTCGGCATCACAGACCAGCGTGGGCACGCTGATACCCGCATCGAGGAGGCGGTTGCGGCCTTCGCGCAGCATGGCCTCGTTGATGTCGGTGTGCACCACCTTGCCGTTGACGCCAACTTTTGGCGCAAATGCCATGGCAAGGTCACCAGTGCCGCCCGCGATATCAAGTACGAACTGGCCGTCCTTCACGTTGGCCACGAGCACCGTGTAAGCCTTCCAGGCGCGGTGCAGGCCCATGGACATCAGGTCGTTCATCACGTCGTATTTGGGCGCGACGGAGTCAAACACGCTGCGTACGCGGCCTGCCTTTTCCTGCTCGTCTACCGACTGAAATCCGAAGTGAGTGCTTGACATCCCTCAATGCTAGAGGTCAAAGCCGCCAATGAGAGCGACAACCCTGTGGCAGTTCAGGGCATTCAAAGGTTTTATGCTGGAAAAACAACACTGGCGCATGACTGACGATCAGACGCCGGCAACCAGCTGGAAATTCAGTGATTCCCGCAGACGTGACCATCGGCGACAACCATGGGCGCATCCCGGCTCATGCCGGCAGCGCTCAGGCGGCTCTCATAATCAGCCCACAGCTTGTCCTGCCCCGCTCCCAGCTCGTACAGGTAGTCCCAGGTGAAGATGCCGCTTTCATGGCCGTCGGAGAACAACGGTTTCACGCCATAGTTGCCGACAGGCTCCATGCCCTTGATGCCCACCTCGCGCTTGCCAGTCTGAAGCGTCTCCTGACCAGGGCCGTGTCCTTTGACTTCTGCCGATGGCGAATAAACGCGCATCAGCTCAAAGGGAATCCTGAATTCAGCACCATCCGAAAAGGCAACTTCGAGGACCCGCGACTGACCATGCACGGTAAGCGCTGTGGGCGTGGGGGAATCCTTGGCCAGTCCAGCCATCAGACGAGAACCCGCTCAATGCCACCATGGTTGGCAGCCTCGACATAGGTCGGCAGCCATTCGGCACCCAGGATCTGGTTGGCCATTTCAACCACGATGTAATCGGCTTCGAGCAGACCGTTGTTCAGGTCATTGCCGTAGCGCGACAGACCCTGCAGGCAGCTTGGGCAGCTGGTCAGGATTTTCACGTTTTCCTTGCTGTCGACCGCGCCCATGGAGCGCAACTGGTCTTCACCCTTGCGCAGCTCTTCTTCCTTGCGGAAGCGGATCTGCGTCGAGATATCCGGCCGGGTCACACCCAGGGTCCCCGATTCGCCGCAACAGCGGTCGTTCTTGAGCACGTTGTCGCCCAGCAGCGCCTTGACTGTTTTCATCGGTTCCTGCAGCTTCATCGGGCTGTGGCAGGGATCGTGGTACAGATAGCCCGCGCCCGGCATGTCAGTGCGCAAGGTGATGCCTTTTTCAAGCAGGTACTCGTGGATATCGATGATTCGGCAGCCAGGGAATATCTTTTCGAATTCATAGCCCTGCAACTGGTCATAACAGGTGCCGCAGCTCACCACCACGGTCTTGATGTCCAGGTAATTAAGCGTGTTGGCCACACGGTGAAACAGCACCCGGTTATCGGTGATGATTTTTTCAGCCTTGTCGAACTGGCCGCTGCCGCGCTGCGGGTAGCCGCAGCACAAATAACCCGGCGGCAACACGGTTTGCACACCCGCATGCCAGAGCATGGCCTGCGTCGCCAGACCGACCTGGCTGAATAGCCGCTCCGAGCCGCAACCGGGGAAATAAAACACCGCCTCGGTTTCCGACGTCGTGCTTTTCGGATTGCGAATGATGGGGACGTAGTCCTTGTCCTCAATGTCCAGCAGCGCACGCGCCGTCTTCTTGGGCAGGCCGCCCGGCATCTTCTTGTTGATGAAGTGGATGACCTGCTCTTTCACCGGCGCACGGCCCACCGTGGCTGGAGGCCTTGCGGTCTGCTTGCGCGCCAGGCGGCGCAGCAGGTCATTGGCCAGGCGCTGAGCCTTGAAGCCGACATCAACCATGACGCTGCGCATGAACTTGATGGTTTGCGGGCTGGTCGCATTGAGGAAAAACATCGCCGCGGTATTGCCCGGCCTGAACGACTTCTGGCCCATCTTGCGCAGCAGGTTGCGCATGTTCATGGACACCTCGCCGAAGTCGATGTCGACAGGGCAAGGGGTCAGGCATTTGTGGCAGACCGTGCAGTGGTCGGCCACGTCTTCAAATTCTTCCCAGTGCTTGATGCTGACCCCGCGCCTTGTCTGCTCTTCGTACAGGAAGGCTTCAACCAGCAGCGATGTCGCCAGGATCTTGTTGCGTGGGCTGTAGAGCAGGTTGGCACGCGGCACATGCGTGGCACATACCGGCTTGCATTTGCCGCAGCGCAGGCAGTCCTTGACGCTGCCGGCAATCGCCCCGATATCGCTCTGCTGCATGATGAGCGATTCATGCCCCATCAGGCCAAAACTTGGGGTGTACGCATTGGTCAGATCAGACAACAGATCTTTCAGCGGACCATTTGGCTCAGAGGCCAATTTCTGCGGCACGGCAAAAATGCCGTTACGCAGCAGTTTGCCTTTGTTGAAGCGCCCTTCCGGGTCAACCTTGGCCTTGTAGTCAGCAAAAGGCTGCAATTCCTCATCACTGAGGAATTCCATCTTCGTGATGCCGATGCCGTGCTCGCCGGAGATCACGCCGTCCAGTGAACGCGCCAGCGCCATGATGCGGGTAACCGCTTCATGCGCCGTCTGCAGCATGTCGTAGTCGTCGCTGTTGACCGGCAGATTGGTGTGCACATTGCCATCACCGGCATGCATGTGCAGCGCGGCCCAGACACGGCCCTTGAGCACACGTTTGTGGATGGCCGTGCATTCTTCAAGAATCGGCAAAAATGCGCCGCCGGTGAAGATCGCCTGCAACGGCGTGCGCAACTGGGTCTTCCAGCTGGCGCGTAGCGTGTGGTCCTGCAGATCCTTGAAGAGCGGCTCGACATCGCGCAGCCAGCCGGCCCACAGCTCGCGAACTTCCACAATCAGCGCCAGAGCCTGTCCGACCCGGTCTTCCAGCAGTTCGGCAGACGGGATTTCATTGGCGTCGTCAGACTTGCCAAGAGGCAGGTTGCCGGTGCGAAAGAACATCTCCAGTTCATCGCACAGCCTGATCTTGTTGCGCAGGCTCAGTTCAATATTGATGCGCTCGATACCGTCGCTGTATTCAGCCATGCGCGGCAAGGGGATGACCACGTCTTCATTGATCTTGAAGGCATTGGTGTGGCGCGAGATCGCAGCGGTGCGCTTGCGGTCCAGCCAGAATTTCTTGCGTGCGTCGGGGCTGATGGCAATAAAACCCTCACCGGCCCGTGAGTTGGCGATGCGCACCACTTCAGAGGTCGCACGCGCTACAGAATCGGCGTCATCGCCAGCGATGTCGCCAAACAGCACCATCTTGGGCAGGCCACCGCGCTTGGACTTGGTGGCGTAACCGACGGCGCGCAGATAGCGGTCGTCAAGGTGTTCCAGCCCGGCCAGCAGCACGGGCGAGCCCAACGCCTGTGTGCGCTTCTGCTCGGCGAACATGAAATCCTTGATCTCGACAATGCTTGGAACCGCGTCCTTGGCATTGCCGAAAAACTCAAGGCAAACCGTGCGCGTATGCACCGGCATGCGGTGCACTATCCAGCGTGCGCTGGTGATCAACCCGTCACAGCCTTCTTTCTGGATGCCAGGCAGGCCACTGAGGAATTTATCGGTGACGTCCTTTCCCAGGCCTTCCTTTCGGAAGCTTTGGCCGGGAATGTCCAGCCGCTCGGTGCGCACCGGTGTCTTGCCATCGGCCTCAAAATATTTAAGCTCAAAGCTCGCCATCTCGGCATCGTGAATCTTGCCGAGGTTGTGGTCAATGCGGGTGACTTCCAGCCATTGCGAATCAGGTGTCACCATGCGCCATGAGGCGAGGTTGTCGAGCGCCGTTCCCCAGAGCACCGCCTTTTTGCCACCGGCATTCATGGCGATATTGCCACCTATGCAGGAGGCTTCGGCTGATGTCGGGTCCACCGCAAAGACAAAGCCGCCGCGCTCGGCTGCATCGGCCACGCGCTGCGTCACCACACCGGCTTCCGTCCAGATGGTCGCCACCGGCTCGGTTATGCCGGGCAGCCTGACCATTTCGACCTCGGTCATCGCTTCGAGTTTTTCGGTGTTGATGACGGCTGATTTCCAGGTCAGTGGAATCGCGCCCCCCGTATAGCCGGTGCCGCCGCCACGCGGAACAATTGTCAGGCCGAGGTCAATACAACCCTTGACCAGGCCCGCCATTTCAACTTCGGTGTCCGGTGTCAGGACCACAAACGGGTACTCGACCCGCCAGTCGGTAGCGTCCGTCACATGCGACACACGCGAGAGGCCATCAAACTTGATGTTGTCTTTCAGTGTCAGTTTGCGCAGCTTGCGCTCGGTCCGCTGGCGGAGTTCTGCAATCTCTTCAAAGGAGTCAGAAAAACGGCCTACCGAACTGCGGGCAGCCTGCAGCAACTCCTGCACGATGGCATCACGTTCACTGTCCACATCGGGCGTACGGCGCTTTTCGACCTCGTTTAGCCGGTGCTGCAACGCCTCGACCAGCAGCTTGCGTCGTTTGGGGTTGTCCAGCAGGTCATCCTGCAAATAAGGGTTGCGCTGCACGACCCAGATGTCGCCCAGCACCTCATAAAGCATGCGTGCTGAACGGCCGGTGCGGCGCTCGTCGCGCAGGCGGTTCAGCAACTCCCAGGAGTGCTCGCCCAGCAGGCGAATGACGACTTCGCGATCTGAAAACGAGGTGTAGTTGTAGGGAATCTCACGTATGCGGGCCTCGCCTGCCTTGGCATCGGCGACGAGCTGATTGAGTTCCTGGAATGTCGTTGGGGCGTTCATCGTGCAATTTCGGCGGCCCAGGCAATCGTGAAACCGCTGCCTGGCGCTCTTGTCCTGTGTCTTTGCTATGTTAACGCAGCGCAGCATTTAGCTCGCGGCGACCGGTCGATGGCCTCATGGGAAACCCGCTTGTTAAACCGACGGCAAATCGCTTAAATCGCCCTGTCACAAACAGTTTGCACACTGTCCTGTTCGTCAAAAAGCAACCGTCCTCTGGAGTTTTAATGAAAAACCTGCCTTCCGTCCGCATTTCAGGACTTGCGATCGCCGCAGCTGCCCTCCTCTCACCCCTCGCCGCCCAGGCGCAGACCGAAGTCCAGTGGTGGCATTCCATGGTGGCCGTCAACGGCGAATGGGTGAATGACCTGGCCAAAGACTTCAATGCCAGCCAGAAAGAGTACAAGATCGTCCCGGTCTTCAAGGGCAGCTACGACGAGTCCATGACCGCCGCCATTGCAGCCTTCCGCGCCGGCAACGCGCCGCATATCCTGCAGGTGTTCGAGGTTGGCACCGCCACCATGATGGCCAGCAAGGGCGCCGTGGTGCCCGTAGCCCAGATCATGAAGGACGCCGGTTACAAGTTCGACCCCACAGCCTACGTGTCTGCCGTCGCCGGCTATTACACGGCGCCCAACGGCCAGATGCTGAGTTTCCCGTTCAACAGCTCGACCACCATCTTCTATTACAACAAGGACGCTTTCAGGGCCGCCGGCCTGCCTACCGACAAGGCGCCACAGACCTGGCCCGAAGTGGTCAACGCCGCCGCCAAGCTGAAAGCTTCCGGCCATAAATGCCCGTTTACCACCGCCTGGCAGGGCTGGACGCAGCTTGAGAGCTTCTCGAGCTGGCACAACGTTGAATTTGCGACCAAATCCAACGGCCTGGCAGGCATGGATGCCCGCATGAAGGTCGACTCGCCCCTGCACCAGCGCCACATCGAAAACCTGGGCAACATGGCCAAACAGGGCCTGTTCGTTTACAAGGGCCGCGGCAATGTGCCTGAGGCCAGCTTTGTATCTGGCGAGTGCGCCATGATCAACACCTCGTCAGGTTTTTACGGCAACGTCGCCAAGAACGCCAAGTTCGGCTACGGCCTGGCACCCTTGCCCTACTACCAGGACGTTGCCGGCGCACCGCAGAACACTGTCATCGGCGGTGCCAGCCTGTGGGTGATGGCCGGCAAGAAGCCCGCTGAATACAAGGCTGTCGCAGCGTTCTTCAACTACATCTCCAGTCCCGAAGTGCAGTCGGCCAGCCACAAGCGCACGGGTTACCTGCCTGTGACGACGGCCTCCTACCAGCTGACTGAAAAGTCGGGCTTCTACAAGCAGAACCCCGGCACCGACGTGGCCGTGACGCAGATGATCCGCAAGGTCACCGACAAGAGCCGCGGCATACGCCTGGGCAACTATGTGCAGGTACGTGCCATCGAGGACGAAGAGCTCGAACAGGTCTGGAGCGGCAAGAAGACCGCAAAAGAAGCCCTCGACGCCATCGTCAAGCGCGGCAACGAGCAGCTCGAGCGCTTCCAGAAGGCTAACAAGGGTTGATGTTCTGATCACAGCGGCTGGCCAGCCGCTGTGACACCCGCCATACTTGCCGACTTATGGAAAAACGCGTTCTCTTCCGCTCTGCCTGGCTGCCCTGGTTGCTGCTGGCACCGCAGGTCATCGTGATCAGCGTGTTTTTCTTCTGGCCCGCCGCGCAGGCTCTGCTGCAGTCCTTCCAGGTGCAGGATGCGTTTGGCACCTCGACCGAATGGGTCGGCTTCGCCAACTTCAGGCAGCTGTTTAACGACGAGGGCTACCTCGCGTCATTCAAGACCACGGCGTTGTTTTCGATTCTGGTCGCCGTTCTGGGCATAGGCCTGTCGCTGATGCTGGCGGTGTTTGCCGACCGCATCATCAAGGGCGCGCTGTTTTACAAAACGCTGCTGGTCGTGCCCTATGCCGTGGCACCTGCCGTTGCTGGCGTACTCTGGGTTTTCATGTTCTCGCCTTCGCTGGGTGTGGTGGCCTATGCGCTTGGCAAGATCGGCATCAACTGGAACCATCTTCTGGATGGCGGCCACGCCATGACGCTGATCGTGATGGCGGCGGTATGGAAACAGATTTCGTACAACTTCCTGTTCTTCCTGGCCGGCCTGCAGTCGATCCCCAAATCACTGATCGAAGCCGCAGCGATTGACGGTGCGCGGCCGTGGCGGCGGTTCTGGAGCATCCAGTTCCCCTTGCTGTCGCCCACCACCTTCTTCCTGCTGGTGATCAACATGGTTTACGCCTTTTTTGACACCTTCGCCATCGTGGATGCCACCACGCACGGCGGGCCGGGGCAGGAAACGTCCATCCTCGTCTACAAGGTTTATTACGACGGCTTCAAGGCGATGGATCTGGGCGGTTCGGCTGCGCAGTCTGTTGTACTAATGGCCATCGTTGTCGTTCTTACCGTTCTTCAATTCCGTTATGTCGAGAAGAAGGTGAACTACTGATGGTCGAGCGCCGCGCTACTTTAGGAATTCTGGCCCACGCCGTGATGATTCTCGGCGTGCTCATCGTCGCCTTCCCGCTCTATCTGGCGTTCGTGGCCTCGACCCACACCGCGCAGGAAATCGTGCAGACCCCCATGCCGCTGCTGCCGGGCAGCAACTTCTGGGAAACGTACAAGGCCGCGTTGTTCGGCAATGCCAACGGGCAAGGCTCAACGGCACCCGTGGCGCACATGATGTGGGTCAGCCTCGTAACCGCACTGGTCATCACCTTTGGCAAGATCGCTATCTCGCTGCTGTCGGCATTTGCGATTGTTTACTTCCGCTTTCCGCTGAAAAACTTTTTCTTCTGGGCGATTTTTGTCACGCTGATGCTGCCGGTGGAAGTACGCATTGGCCCGACCTACAAGGTGGTGTCCGACCTCGGCATGCTCAACACCTATGCAGGCCTGACGGTGCCGCTGATCGCCTCGGCCACCGCGACCTTTCTGTTCAGGCAGTTCTTTTTGACAGTGCCCGATGAACTGGTTGAAGCCGCCCGCATGGACGGCGCCGGGCCCATGCGCTTTTTCCGGGACATCCTGCTGCCGCTGTCGAAAACCTCGATGGCTGCACTCTTTGTCATCCAGTTCATCTACGGCTGGAACCAGTACCTCTGGCCGCTGCTGGCCACCACCAGCGAAGACATGTACCCGGTGGTGATCGGCATCAAGCGCATGATCGCCGGCGGCGACTCGCAAAACGAATGGAACGTCGTGATGGCGACCGCCATCCTCGCCATGCTGCCGCCCGCGTTTGTGGTCGTGCTGATGCAGAAATGGTTCGTCAAGGGCCTTGTGGACACTGAAAAATAATGGCTTCACTTTCATTCAAAAACGTCGTCAAGCAATACGGTTCCGGCAAAACCGCCGTCAAAGTGCTGCACGGCGTGGACGCCGAGATCAATGACCATGAATTCATCGTCATCGTCGGGCCTTCAGGTTGCGGCAAGTCGACACTGCTGCGCATGGTCGCCGGGCTGGAAGAGATCAGTGACGGCCAGATCAGCATAGGCGGCCGGGTCGTCAACGACCTGGAACCGTCCGAGCGCGACATCGCCATGGTGTTCCAGAACTACGCGCTCTACCCGCACATGACGGTCTTCGACAACATGGCTTACGGCCTGAAGATTGCCAAAGTGCCGGTGGCCGAAATCAAGACCCGCGTCGACAAGGCCGCAAAAATTCTGGAGCTGGGCCACCTGCTGGACCGCAAGCCCCGTGCGCTGTCCGGCGGTCAGCGCCAGCGCGTCGCCATGGGCCGCGCCATCGTGCGCCAGCCGCAGGTATTTTTGTTTGACGAACCGCTGTCCAACCTCGACGCCAAGCTGCGCGTGCAAACCCGGCTGGAAATCCAGAAGCTGCACCGCGAACTCGGCATCACCTCGCTCTTCGTCACGCACGACCAGGTCGAGGCCATGACGCTGGCCCAGCGCATGATGGTGATGAACGCCGGCCGCATGGAGCAGTTCGGCACGCCGGAAGAGGTCTATAACCGGCCCGCAACCACCTTTGTCGCGAGCTTTATGGGCTCGCCACCGATGAACCTGCTCAAACACGCACCGAATGCCGACTTTGGCGGCAAACCTGGCGCCATCCTGGGCATCCGCCCGGAGCATCTGCAGGTTGGCAGCACGGGCTGGGCGGTGCAGGTCGATACCATCGAAATGCTGGGCGCCGAACGACTGGTGTATTGCCGTATGGGCGATGAATTTTTGATCGTGCGCACCGACGAAAGCCTGTCGACCGCACCTGAGATTGGCGCGACGATTCATGTAGCGCCGCGCCCTGATCGCCTGCACTGGTTTGACTCAGAAACAGGCAAGAGAATCTAGTTGGACAAGGTGCGCAGCGCAGGGCCGCCCCAAGCAAGCACAGCCCCCTCGGGGGGCAGCGCAGCACACAGAGTGGCAAGCGTGGGGGCCACTGTTTGGCCCTATCCCCGCTGGATTGCGCACCGCGGCGCCGGCAAGCTGGCACCCGAAAATACCCTCGCCGCCTTCAAAGTCGGTGCCAGCCACGGCTACCGCATGTTCGAATGCGACGTGAAACTCAGCGCTGACGACGTGCTGTTTTTACTGCACGACGCCACGCTTGAGCGCACCAGCAACGGCACGGGCGATGCCCGCGCACTCGACTGGCAGGCGCTTTCAGGACTTGATGCAGGCAGCTGGCATTCGGCGGCGTATTCCGGTGAACCGCTGGCCAGCCTGGAAGTGATTGCGCGCTACTGCCTGAACAACCACTTTTTCCTGAACATCGAGATCAAGCCTACGCCAGGGCTTGAAGGCGCCACCGGCACGGCCGTAGCCCATGCGGCCGCCAGGCTATGGCCTGCCGGCGTCACGCCGCCGCTGCTGACGTCCTTTCAGCCGGCCTCTCTGGAAGCAGCCCGCCTCGCACAGCCGCAACTGCCCCGCGGCCTGCTGCGCGACAGCCTGGACGCGGGCTGGCTGGACACTGCGGTCAGGCTGGAATGCGCCGCCGTCGTCTGCAACTACAGGCTGTGGAACGAGGGCACCGTGCGGCAGGCGAAAGCAGCCGGGCTGCGGACCCTTTGCTACACCGCCAACGAATCGACGGCAGTGCAGGAGATGCTGGCGCTGGGACTGGACGGCATCATCACTGACGAGGTGCATGTCTTTAAACCTGACGACCAGCACTGACAGGGCTGTTTTCGGCCCATTTTGCTACTTATTTGATAGCTGCTCACGCTTGTATTTATTGGCCTACAGCCCGATTTGCCACCTAAAACAGGTTGTTTTAGGGCATTTTCGGCGCATTTTCAGATCGGCCAAGCCCGTTGAAAACAAGAATTTAACGTAGATGTTAAGTTTTTGCCGTAAACATTAAAAAATTAACATATACGTCAAATTCAGCTGTTTGGCGACGCAGAACGTCTACGGGAGACCTCAGGCCTTCCAGCCCCGCCCCAACACCCAATGGCAAAGCGCGCCGCCGACCACCAGCGCCGCATAGGTCGCCATCTTGCCGTCAACGCCAAACACCACCAGCCCCGCCACCAGAATGGCGAGGTTCACGACAAAAATAATGCCCAGCTGCGCCCGCCAGCTGTAGCTTGAAGTGCGTTTGCGTTTGTAAAACCGGCCGAAAAACTGCGCCAGCAGCATCAACAGCAAAGCCACAGCAGCAGCGGGCAGCATGAAGTTGAGCAGGTGGTCGGCGAGCAGGTAGGCGGTCATGCGGGTTCCATCGTCCGGTAGAAAGAGCCCGGAAAGGGCCCCAAAAAGCGCCCCTTGAATCACTGTTGAGCGGCTATTGATGCAGGCCAAGGTCTGCCGGGACACTTCAATTTTATAATCAGGGGATGTCAGTCTGGGCCCTTGGGCTAAACCACAACACCGCACCGCTCGATTTGCGCGGTCGATTTGCGTTCTCAATGGACCAGATAGAGCCGACCCTGAAGGGTTTGCGCTCCTCGCTCGCCCGCCAGCCCGAAGCCACGATTCTCTCGACCTGCAACCGCACCGAGATCTACTGTGCCGGCGAAAACAGCGACCTCGACAACACCCTCGAGTGGCTGGCCCAGAGCGGCGGCGTCTCGCCTGCGCTGCTGCGTTCACATGCCTACACCCTGCAGGGCGACCAGGCCGCACGCCACGCGTTTCGCGTCGCCAGCGGACTGGATTCCATGGTGCTGGGCGAGCCGCAAATCCTGGGGCAGATGAAAGACGCCGTGCGTGCCGCCGAAGATGCCGGCGCCATGGGCACCACGCTGCACCAGCTTTTCCAGCGCTCTTTTGCCGTCGCCAAGGAAGTTCGCAGCAGCACTGAAATCGGCTCGCACAGCATCAGCATGGCTGCAGCAGCCGTGCGCCTGGCCGGACAGCTCTTTGAAGACCTCAGCGACATCCGCATTCTTTTTGTCGGCGCTGGTGAAATGATTGACTTGGCCGCCACCCACTTTGCCGCACGCAAACCAAAATCGATGGCGATTGCCAACCGCACGCTGGAGCGCGGCGAAAAGCTCGCCGGCCGCTTCGGCGCAGAAGTCATGCGCCTGGCCGACCTGCCGACGCGCCTGCACGAGTTTGACGCCGTCATCAGCTGCACCGCCAGCACCCTGCCCATCATCGGCCTGGGCGCGGTCGAGCGCGCCGTCAAGCTGCGCAAACACAAGCCCATGTTCATGGTCGACCTGGCCGTCCCGCGCGACATCGAGCCCGAGGTCAAGGAACTGCCCGACATTTACCTCTACACCGTCGACGACCTCGCGCAGGTGGTACAGACCGGCAAGGACAGCCGCCAGGCCGCCGTCGCCGAAGCCGAAGTCATCATCGACGCCGGTGTGCAGAACTTCATGCACTGGCTGGGCCAGCGCGGCACGGTGCCGCTGATCCAGCAAATCAACGCACAGGCCGACGAATGGCGTGCGCTGGAGATTGCCCGCGCCAAGAAGCTGCTGGCCAAAGGCGAGTCGATTGACGATGTTCTTGACGCCCTGAGCCGCGGCCTGACACAGAAAATGCTGCACGGCACCCTGGCCGAACTTCACGCAGGCGATGCCGCCAACCGCGAAGCCACTGCACAAACAGTATCCAAACTGTTTTTGCGCGGCCAGTTGCCAAGGCTGCGGCCTGAAGACAAAGAGCGTTAGCGGCGATTCATCACCGCCCTGGTTTTGTCATTGCGGACCTGATCCGCAATCCACGAATCCGAACCCGACAACGCAAGCAAAGTCATGGATCCCGGAGCGAGTCCGGGGTGACAGGCAGATACAGACCATCCACTCATGAAACCCTTTCTCCGCCAAACCCTGGAACGCCAGCTTTTAAGACTGCATGAGCTGGACGCGCTGCTGTCCGCCAGCGACGTGGTAAGCGACCTGGACCGCTTTCGCAGCCTCACGCGTGAGCACGCCGAGGCCAGCACGATTGCCGAGCAGTACCGCAAGCTCACCAGCCGCGAGGCCGACCTGGCCAGTGCGCAGGCCATGCTGGGCGACGCCGGCAACGATGCCGAGATGGTTGAGATGGCAGAAGAAGAGATCACCGCAGCCAAGGCCGACATCGCACAGATCGACGAGGCGCTGCAGTTGATGCTGATACCCAAAGACCCGGACGATGTACGCCCGGCTTTTGTTGAAATCCGCGCCGGCACGGGCGGTGATGAATCGGCTCTGTTTGCGGGCGATTTGTTCCGCATGTACACACGCTATGCCGAGCGCAAGGGCTGGCGTACGGAAATCATCAGCGAGTCATCGAGTGAATTGGGCGGCTACAAGGAAGTGGTGCTGCGCGTGGATGGTGCAACAGACGCGAACGGGGTGGGTGTCTACGGCAAGCTGCGTTTTGAATCGGGCGGCCACCGCGTTCAGCGCGTGCCAGCGACCGAGACCCAGGGCCGCATCCACACCAGCGCCTGTACGGTGGCGGTGATGCCCGAGCCTGATGAAGCCGTCGCCATACAGATCAACCCGGCCGACCTGCGAATCGACACCTACCGCGCCAGTGGCGCCGGCGGCCAGCACATCAACAAGACCGATTCGGCCGTGCGGATTACCCACCTGCCCACCGGCATCGTGGCCGAGTGCCAGGACGGCCGCAGCCAGCACAGCAACAAGGCGCAGGCGCTGAAAGTGCTGACCGCGCGCATCCACGAAAAAGACCGCTCTGAACGCGCCGCCAAGGATGCGGCCCTGCGCAAGGGCCTGGTCGGTACCGGCGATCGCAGCGACCGCATACGAACCTACAACTTCCCGCAGGGCCGGCTCACCGACCACCGCATCAACCTGACGCTGTACAAGCTGCTCACTATCATGGAAGGCGACCTGGAAGACGTGGTCACCGCCCTGCAGGTGGCCAGCGGTGCCGAACAACTCGCCGAGCTGGAAACGGCATCCCAGAATTGAGCGGCATCCACGGCCATGACTTGCGCACAGGCATTGCAGGCTGCCGCCACGCTGGGCCTGGACAGGCTGGATGCGCAATTGCTGCTGCTGCATCGCGCTGGGCCGCCCGGATACCGACCGCGCCTGGTTGCTGGCCCATGATGAATGATGCGCTGGGCGAAACCGTCAGCCAGGCTTTTCACCAGTTCTGCCTGCGCCGCGCAGCAGGCGAACCGCTGGCTTATCATCGTGGGCTACAAGGAATTTTTCGGGCTGCAGCTGAAGGTAGATGCACGTGTGCTGGTGCCGCGCCCGGACACCGAGACACTGGTGCTATGGGCGCTGGACCTCGCGCCGCAGTGGGCACTTACCCAGAAAATCCGGGTACTGGATCTGGGCACGGGCAGCGGCGCGATCGCACTGGCGCTGGCACACACCTGGCAACAGGACGGCCGTCCGGTTGATATCTCTGCCATTGATGCGAGTGCCGACGCGCTGGCTGTCGCCCGCAAAAACGCCGCGCAACTTGCCCTACGCCGTGCAATTTTCAGAAAGCGCCTGGCTGGACAAAGTCAGCGGCCACTTTCATCTGATACTCAGTAATCCGCCTTATATCGCCGACGCCGACGACCATCTGGCAGCCCTGAAGCATGAACCCCTGCAGGCCTTGACGGCCGGAACCGACGGGCTGGATGACATACGCCAGATCGTTGGACAGGCGCCCGGACCGCCTGCACCCGGGCGGCTGGCTGTTACTTGAACACGGCTACGACCAGTCAGGCAGGGTGTGTGAATTACTGACCTGAACAAGGCTTTATCGCAGGTACAAAGCCGTCAGGATATTGCGGGGATAAATCGCTGTTCAGGCGGGCAATGGCCTCGCTGACAACCCGGAAATCCGGGCGAACAGCGGGATAATCAGGCATTGAATTTTTCGGCTCGAATCGGCATGTAGAGCCGATTAGGCCCAACCACCAGATCAAGGATTGACCATGAGCGACACCCAGCAACGCATTGACCAGATCGTTAAGTCCAGCGACGTTGTGCTGTTCATGAAGGGCACGGCGCAGTTTCCCCAGTGCGGTTTTTCAGGCAAAGCCATTCAGGTCCTGAGGGCCTGCGGCGTGACCAAACCCGCCACAGTCAACGTGCTGGAAGACCCGGAAATCCGCCACGGCATCAAGGAATACAGCAACTGGCCCACCATCCCGCAGCTCTATGTCAAGGGTGAATTCATTGGCGGCTCAGACATCATGATGGAGATGTATGAAAACGGCGAGCTGCAGCAGGTTCTGGGCACGCCCGCAGCCTGACCCAGCCTTGGCGGCTAGCGGGTGGCCGCTGGTTTAGCGTGTGTAGCCCGTGCAGACGCCGGCATTGACCGCGCCCTTGCACTCGATCTTGAGCCTCGCCCGGCGCTCGGCGCGGGTTTCTTCCGAACCCGGCATGAATTTCACCTTGGCTGACTTTGGCTTGTCGGCCTTTTTCTTTTTAGTGGCGGACTGGGCTTTATCGGTGCACTTCAGACTTCTGCTGCGAACGTGCCGCCATGCACAAGGCTGCAGACGATCAAGGCGACCAACAATCCCAGACGAACGTGCTTGAAGCACGGATTTTTGATTCATTTGTTTCCTCCCTGAGTTTTTAAAAACCTGCGGCTCTTGATGGCCGCATCCACGACAAAGGTTCAGGCTTTATGCCTGATCACTGAAATCTTGGGTCGCCCGAGAACCCGTCGTCAGGCGGCGTATCAGCGGGCATGCGAAAACTCTCGCTGGCCCACGCGCCGAGGTCCATGTTCTTGCATCGCTGGCTGCAAAATGGGACGAAACGCATTGCTGGGCGCATAAATACTTTTGCCCTTGCAGGCAGGACAAACAACAACTTTGGGGGCTGGCTGATCTGGTGTCATGGCTGGCTTCATGATTTACAGATGGTGATAAATAACTGGCTGAACAAGGGCTGCAGGCCCAACAGTTCAAGAGCAGAGGGTCAGTTCAAAAGATGCATCATCGGTAGAGGCGTGCAGGCGGTCGTCGCCTTCATGGCGCATGAGCCGCACTGACACCATCAGGCGGTTGCCGCTGATCTCGGGAATCAGGCCCAGCGACGGATCCATGCGAAGGCGCAGCAGCTGGAAAGTGCGTCCCTGAGGCAGGTTTTGCTGGTACTGGCCGGCCGGATGCCATCACTTTTTGTGCAGCGCCGGAGTCGCGCAGCAGCTGCAGCAGCAGTCGAATCGATTCAGCCAGGGGCACAAGCGTCGAGATCCAGCGCTGCAGGTCCTGCTGGCGCGTGGCAGCGTCAAAGTGTTGCCACGCAAAGTAGGCAGGCAGATCAAACTCGCAGGTGCCACCGGGAATGCCGACGCGGCTACGTATGCTCATCAGCCAGTCGTTTTCGGTCAGCGTCTGGCCCGCTTTGCCTGCCAGGCCGTTCAGCGCGGAAAAACAGCCTTCAAGCTGTGCAGTCACTTCATCCAGCACGGTTTCAGCTATCGCAGGGTTGCCGCGATAGCTGTTGAGAATCTGTTTCTGTTTTTCAAGGTCTTTCAGCACGTCCATCTTCAGGTCGGCGCGCGCCGCAACGTCCATCACTTCAAAAATCGTGGTGATGGCGTAGTGATGGTCGGTGGGTGTGTCCCTTGCAGCCAGCTCCCCAAGACGGTGGAAGAGGTGCTCGAGCCGCAGGTAAGTGCGTATGCGTTCGTTGAAGGGATACTCGTAAAGGATCACGGCACTGTCTTTATCGGCTCATTGAGGGATGTCTGCGCATCATAGCCCGAAGCTGCGCGAAATCTGCCTGACCGCCAGGCCCAGTTCTTCGAGCGAGAGGCCATCGTTGTAGATGCAGATGTCAGCCGCTGCACGCCGTGCCGTGCGTGTCGCCTGGCCCGCCATCACCTTCTGCACGGCCTCCGGTGTCCAGCCGTTGCGTCGCGTGACACGCGCGACCTGGGTGGTTTCGCTGCAATCAACGACCAGCACCTTGCCCAGTTGCTGCCGCCAGCGGCCTGACTCCACCAGCAGAGGAATGTCAAACAGCACGCAGGCGCTGCCTGCGCGCGTGGCCTGCTCTGCCTTCCGCGATGATTCAAGACCGACCAGCGGGTGGATGATGGCTTCCAGTTCGAGGCGCGCGGCGGGATTGTCAAACACCAGTTGCCGGATGAAATCACGGTCCATGGCGCCTTCGGGCGTAATGGCCTGCGGGCCGAACTGCGCAGCCACCGGTGCGATGGCCGCGCCGCCTGCCGCAGTGACGGCGCGCGAAATGGCATCGGCATCAATCAGCACGGCGCCGCAATCGACAAGCATGCTGGCAACGGTGCTTTTGCCGCTGCCTATTCCACCCGTCAGGCCGACCCGCATGTCAGCGCATCACAAAAGGAAAGGCAAACGGCAATAATGCCCGCACCTGTTCCGGGCCAAGCACCAGACACACCAGTCCGGCGCCCGCGAGGAAGGGGCCAAAGGCGATGGGAACATCCTTGTTGGCCAGACGCCCGGCAACCAGCATGGCGCTGCCCAGCGCAGTGCCGACGACAGCAGACACCAGCACAATGGCCAGCAGATAGTCGGCACCCAGCCATGCGCCCAGGGCAGCCAGCAGCTTGAAGTCGCCGTACCCCATGCCTTCCTTGCCTGTGGCCAGGCGGTAAAGGTGATAGATGGTCCACAAAATCAGGTAGCCCGCAACGGCACCCCAGACGCTTGACGCCAGCGGCACCGTCAGGCCCAGCAGGGAGGCAACGAGTCCCATCCACAGCAGCAGGTAGTTCAGGCTGTCAGGCAACAACTGGGTATCAAGGTCGATCATGAACTGGCAGATCAGGATGGCCGCGAACGCACACCAGGCAGCCGCCGTCAGTGTGAGCCCCCAGCGGTGCGCGCACAGCCCGAACAGAACGCCCGTGGCAATCTCGACAAGCGGGTAGCGGATGCTGATGCGTTTCCCACAAGCGGCGCATTTGCCACCCAACGCCAGATAACTCAGCACCGGGATGTTCTGGTACCAGGCAATGTCAGAGCCGCAGTGGGCACAGCGCGAGCGGGGTTTGGCGATTCCGAGAGCAGGCAACGCCTCCAGTGCCTTGCCGGCAGCTTCGGCACTGGTGTAGAGATGCTGCGGAGGCGCGGTTTTGCCGCCAAAAATGAGATCCCACAACGACACATTGACGCCCATCGCAGGGTCGGCAGCCATGAGGTTGTCGCTGGATTCGCGCAGCCACTGCCGGTACATGATGAGCGGCGTCCTGTGAATCACCACATTGAGAAAGCTGCCGATCAACAAGCCAAATACCCCAGCGATGCCGGCAAGCATCCAGGCGGACAAGCCGGCCACCCCTGCCAGCATCAGACGACTTGGCCGAGCTTGAAGATGGGCAGGTACATGGCCACCACGATGCCGCCTATCAGACCGCCAAGAAACACGATGATGATGGGCTCCATCAGGCTGGAAAGCCCGGCCACCATTTCGTCTACTTCGGCTTCGTAGAAGTCTGCCGCCTTGCCAAGCATGTGATCGACGGAGCCGGACTCTTCACCGATTGCACACATCTGAAGCACCATGGTCGGGAACAGGTTGGCATTGCTCATGGCTGCCGTCAGGCTGGTACCGGTCGAGACTTCCTGCTGTATCTTCTCGGTCGCATCGGCATACAGCGAATTGCCGGAAGCCCCACCGACGGAATCGAGGGCCTCAACCAGCGGAACGCCAGCCGCAAACATGGTGGACAGGGTACGCGTCCATCGGGCAATGCATGACTTTTCAATCAATGCGCCAAACACAGGGATCTTGAGCATGACCCGGTCCATGACGCGTTGCATCTTTTCACTGCGCCGCCATGCCTGGAAGAAGAAGTAAAGGCCGCCGCCGGTACCGCCAAAAATCAGCCACCAGTAGGCTACAAAAAATTCACTGATGGCAATCACAAACAGGGTTGGCGCAGGCAGGTCGGCGCCAAAGGAGGAGAACACCGACTTGAATGCCGGAATCACAAAAATCATGATGACGGCCACCACCACAAACGCCACGATCACCACCGAAATCGGGTACATCAGGGCAGACTTGATCTTGGACTTGATGGCCTCGGTTTTCTCCATGTAAACCGCCAGCCGGTCCAGCAGGGATTCCAGAATACCTGCGGCTTCACCGGCTTCAACCAGGTTGCAATAAAGCGCATTGAAATAAAGCGGGTATTTGCGGAAAGCCGCACTCAGGGACGTACCGGTCTCAACATCGGTACGCACGTCGTTAAGCAGCTTGGTGACGCTGGCATTCGCATTGCCACGGCCCACAATGTCAAAGGACTGCAGAAGGGGAACGCCAGCTTTCATCATGGTGGCCAGCTGGCGGGTAAAAATGGCGATGTCCTTGGGCTTGATGGACTTGCCGGAGCGCATGCGGCGACGCTTGATCTTGGTAGGCAGCACGCCCTGCCTGCGCAGCGCCGCCTGGACCTGGTTCTCGCCGGCCGCACGTATCTCGCCCCTGACCGCCTTGCCGCCACGGTCCTTGCCTTCCCATTCAAAAACGAATTCCTGAACACCCTTGGATACTGCTGTTGCCATAAATTTTCTCGTTCAGAGAGCGGGGTTACCGTGAAGCGTGACCTTCGCGCACCTTGCCAGGCACAGGAAACTCCAAGCGTCAGACATTGGTGCAGGCCAGAACTTCCTCGACCGACGTCATGCCTAGTTTAACTTTATAGAGTCCGGCCTGGCGCAGGCTGCGCACGCCTTCGGACTGCGCCTGTGCGGCGATCTCAAGCGCGCTGCCATCACGCAGGATGATGCGCTGGATTTCTTCGGTAATGGGCATGACCTGGTAAATACCAACGCGTCCCTTGTATCCGTTGGTACACATCGAACAACCCACGGGGCGGTAGGGCGTCCACGAACCATCAACCTCATCATCGGTAAAACCTGCTTCCAGAAGCGTTTCACGCGGAATATCCTGCGGCTTCTTGCAATTGGGGCAAAGACGCCGGGCCAGCCGCTGGGCGGTGATGAGGATCACGCTGGAGGCGATATTGAAGGGGGCAATACCCATGTTACGCATACGTGTCAGCGTGGTGGGCGCATCGTTGGTATGCAGGGTAGACAGTACAAGGTGACCTGTCTGCGCAGCCTTGATGGAAATGTCCGCAGTTTCAAGATCCCGGATCTCACCAACCATGATGATGTCCGGATCCTGTCGCAGGAAAGCCTTGAGCGCGACCGGAAACGTCATGCCGGCCTTGTCATTCATGCTGACCTGGTTGACGCCAGGCAAGGTAATTTCAGCCGGGTCTTCCGCCGTGGCAATGTTGACGCCCGGCTTGTTCAGGATATTCAGGCAGGTGTAGAGCGAGACCGTCTTGCCGGAACCGGTCGGCCCGGTTACCAGCACCATGCCGTAAGGCCGGCTGATCGCGTCCAGCAAGCGCGCCTTTTCTTCAGGCTCATAACCCAGTGCATCAATGCCCAGCTTGGCACTGCTCGGGTCAAGAATCCGGATGACGATTTTTTCGCCATACATGGTCGGCAGGGTGCTGACCCGGAAATCGATCACACGGTCGGGCCCAATCTTGAGCTTCATCTTGCCGTCTTGCGGAACGCGTTTTTCGGAGATGTCCAGCTTGGAAATAACCTTGATGCGGGCGGCAAGCTTTTCCTTGATGGCCACCGGCGGCGAGGCGATTTCGCGCAACTCGCCGTCAACCCGGAAACGCACGCGGTAGGTATGCTCAAAAGGCTCGAAGTGCAGGTCAGATGCCCGCATGCTGAAGGCATCAAGCAGCATTTTCTGCAGGAATTTGACGACCGGTGCGTCCTCGACTTCTGCAACACTGGTGTCGGTGCTTTCGCTCGACATCTCGGCGCTGGACTCGTCGAACTCAAAGTCATCCCGATGATGCTTTCCATCGCCTCGGCAGCGGTGGTCGTAGATGCTTCCACCAGCTTGGACAGCTTGTCATATTCTGCAATGACCCAGTCCACACCCATCTGGGTCGAGAACTTGATTTTTTCTGCCGCCTCCTGATCGGAAGGGTCGGCAGTTGCGACGATCAGGCGGTTGTTGCGCTTGCTCAGGACAACGATGCGGTAGGTCTGGCAGATCTTGCCGTCCAGCAGCCCCTTGGGCAGCCGCTGTATATCAATGGCGTCAAGGTCAAGCAGGGGCGCGGCAAAAGCCGACGACATGGTGTGGGCGAGGTCGGACGCAGAGACCGCGCCGGAGCCTGTCAGTTCGGCAATAAAGCTTGTACGGCCGCTCTGGGCCTTGCGAAAGATGTCTTCGGCGGCTTTCTGGCCCAGCTTTCCCGCCATGACCAGGGCCCGGCCCAAACCGGGTAATGCCATGGAAGGGGCTTCGTTCAATACGGTTTCAACAGCGGCCATAGTCCTGTAAGTCCTGCCCTGTCGGGGCAACGGGTAGCATCAAGTGGATATCATCGCCCATCGCGCCATGGGTGTAAATCGAAAATACACGCTGGCCCGGCCCATGTGGGGAAAGCGGCAAAAAGGCAGGTCCACGCGCCAAAAGACAACAACTGCGTTGCGCCACCTGCGGCCTTTGAGGATGGTCGGGGTGAGAGGATTCGAACCTCCGGCCTCTACGTCCCGAACGTAGCGCTCCACCAGGCTGAGCTACACCCCGCGCCCGGCACCGGGAGCCGGCCGCAACGTATCAGGAGCGCCGCTCCAGCAGTTGCGAGGCCAGTTGCCGCAAGGCATTACTGTAGATGTTTTCGGGCAGGTTTTGCAAGGCATCCAGTGCGCGTTGCGCCTCGGCCATGGCGGCATCCCGGGTCGCGACCAGTGCCCCGGTCTTCTGGACGATTTCAATGATTTCTGCCATTTTTGCCGTGCCGCCGGTTTCTATCGCTTCACGTATGGTCATCCGCTCTGTATCGGTCGCGCGCTGCATGGCAATAATGAGCGGCAAGGTTGCCTTGCCCTCGCGCAGGTCGTCGCCCAGGTTTTTGCCCATTTCAGACACATCGCCGTCGTAATCAAGCACGTCGTCTATGACCTGAAAAGCGGTGCCCAGGGCCTGGCCGTATTCGGCGCAGCTTGCCTCCAGGTCTGTCGACACTTTGGCCAGCAAGGCACCCAGCCGCGCGCTGGCTTCAAAAGAGTTTTGCGGTTTTGGACCTGATCACCATCAGGTAACCGTCCTCCGACAGGGAGGCATCGTGCATGTTCATGAGCTGCAGAACCTCGCCCTCGGCAATCACGTTGGTCGCCTCTGCCAGAGTCTGCATGATGCGCATGTCGCCAGCGTCGACCATCATCTGGAAAGCGCGGGAATACAAAAAATCGCCCACGAGAACGCTGGCCGGGTTGCCAAAAGCCTCGTTCGCCGTCGCCCTGCCCCGTCTGAGCGTGGACTCGTCCACCACGTCATCGTGCAAAAGTGTGGCGGTGTGGATGAATTCGACGACGGCCGCCAGGTTGAAGCGCTGCTCGCCGCGGTAACCAAGAGCACCGCACATCAGCAGCAAGAGGGCTGGCCGGAGGCGTTTTCCGCCCGCTGCGATGATGTACTGGGACACCTGGCTGACCAGCGGAACTTCTGACTTCAGGCGCTGGCCAATCACCGCGTCCATTCCCTGCATGTCATCGGCGATCAGGGCCAGGGCGGAGGCGGTGCTTGAAGAGTTGACGGACAAAAGGCGTTCCAGACGTTAAATGTGGCCAGATTATAGGAAGACAGGGCTCCCCCGACAGGGCCTGTAAGGGGCAAAACCGCCCATACTGGCTATTTGCTGCGTGCCATGCTAGAATCTTGGGCTCTGTGGAAATCCGTCCGCAGAACTCAATTTAAGAGGTCTTACATGTACGCGGTCATAAAAACCGGTGGCAAACAATACAAGGTTGCTACTGGAAGAAAAAATTAAAGTAGAACAGATTGCTGCGGACGTAGGCCAAGAGATCGTTATTGACCAGGTATTGGCTGTCGGCACCGGCAGCACTATCACGGTCGGTACGCCCTTGGTGTCCGGCGCTACTGTTACGGTTACTGTCCTTTCCCAGGGCAGGCACGACAAGGTTCGCATCTTCAAGATGCGCCGTCGCAAGCACTACCAAAAACGTCAGGGTCACCGTCAGAACTTCACGGAACTGCAAATCGGGCGCCATCGTCGGTTAAGCAGTAACGCACCAAGGAGTATTGAAAAAATGGCACAGAAAAAAGGCGGCGGCTCTACGCGAAACGGGCGTGATTCACAGCCCAAAATGCTTGGCGTCAAGAAGTTTGGCGGCGAGATCATCAGCGCAGGCAGCATCATTGTTCGCCAGCGCGGCACCAGGTTCCACCCTGGCGTGAACGTCGGCGTGGGCAAGGACCACACCCTGTTTGCGCTGGTCGACGGCCAGGTGTCGTTCGCCACCAAGGGCGCACTGAACAAGCACACTGTCAATGTGACCCCGGCGTAAGCTGATCACTTCGATTAAGTCGCTTGACTGAAACGGAGCCCCGACCTGTCGGGGCTTTTTTTTCGTTCTTATCTTTTAAAAAAGCGACGGGCCGCCCCAAGCTCTTTTTACTGGCAAATCTGGTAAAAAGTATCGTGCGGACCGCAGCGTAGCGAAACTTTTTTACCAATTATGAAATTTGTAGACGAAGCCTTTATTGACATTGCCGCGGGCGATGGCGGGGCGGGCTGCGTCTCGTTCAGTCACGAAAAGTACAAGGAATTCGGCGGCCCCCAACGGCGGTGACGGCGGACGTGGCGGCCATGTTTACGCGGTGGGCCGATATCAACCTGAACACCCTGGTGGATTACCGGTTCTCGCGCCGCCATGAGGCCCGCAACGGTGGCCACGGCATGGGCTCGGACATGTTCGGCGCCAAGGGCGACGACATCATGCTGAAGATGCCGGTCGGCACCATCATCACCGATGGCGAAACCGGTGAGGTGCTGTTCGAGCTGCTGGTTCCCGGTGAAGAGATCATGATTGCCAAGGGTGGCGACGGTGGTTTCGGCAACCTGCGCTTCAATAGCTCGACCAACCGCGCGCCACGCAGCAAAACGCCGGGCTGGCCCGGCGAGCGCAAAAACCTGAAGCTTGAGCTGAAAGTACTGGCCGACGTCGGCCTGCTGGGCATGCCCAATGCAGGCAAGTCAACCTTCATCTCGGCGGTGTCCAACGCCCGCCCGCGCATTGCCGACTACCCCTTCACCACCCTGCACCCGAATCTTGGCGTGGTGCGTGTCGGGCCCGAGCAGAGCTTTGTGGTCGCCGACCTTCCCGGCCTGATTGAAGGGCGCATCCGAAGGCGCCGGCCTCGGCCATCAGTTTTTTGCGTCACCTGCAGCGCACACGCCTGCTTCTGCACATTGTTGACCTGGCCCCGTTTGACGAAGGTGTGGACCCTGTCGCGCAAGCCAAGGCCATCGTTGGCGAGCTGAAGAAATACGATGAGGCGCTGTACAAGAAGCCACGCTGGCTGGTGCTCAATAAACTCGACATGGTCGATGGCGACAAAACGCGCCGACATCGTCAAGGATTTCGTCAAGCGCTTCAAGTTCAAGGGCCCGGTGTTCGAAATTTCTGCGCTGACGCGTGAAGGCTGCGAGCAGCTGATCAAGACCATCTATAAACACGTCAAGGAAGTGCAAAAGAGCGAACAGCCGCCGGAAGACATTGACCCGCGGTTTGTGGAACTGCCACCCGAATAATCAAATGCGCCACAAAGGCGCTGTTCCAGAAAATTGACAAGACGGGCACCCTGCGTGTCTGTGACGGCCAGAAACACACCCAAGCATGTCTGACACCTCAAGCTCCAGCGTCCTGCGCAATGCCAAACGCATCGTGGTCAAGGTGGGCTCCAGCCTCGTGACCAACGAGGGCCGCGGGCTTGATTTCGACGCGATAGGTGAATGGTGCACACAACTCGCAGCGCTGGTGAAGGACGGCCGCGAGGTCATCATGGTCAGCAGCGGCGCGATTGCCGAAGGCATGAAACGCCTCGGCTGGGCGAGCCGGCCCAAAGCCATTCATGAACTGCAGGCGGCGGCGGCTGTCGGTCAGATGGGGCTGATACAGGCCTATGAGACCAAGCTGCGTGAAAACGGAATTGGCAGCGCGCAGGTGCTGCTCACCCATGCCGACCTTGCCGACCGCGAGCGCTACCTCAACGCACGCTCCACGCTGCTGACGCTGCTTCAGCTGGGCGTGGTGCCCGTCATCAATGAAAACGACACCGTCGTGATTGATGAAATCAAGTTCGGTGACAACGACACGCTGGGCTCACTGGTCGCCAATCTCGTTGAGGCCGATGCACTCATCATCCTGACGGACCAGCGCGGCCTCTACACTGCTGACCCGCGCAAGAACCCCGACGCAAAGTTTGTTGATGTGGCCAATGCCGGTGACCCGGCGCTCGAGGCGATGGCCGGCGGCGTGGGCTCCAGCATAGGCAGCGGCGGCATGATCACCAAGATTCTGGCGGCCAAACGTGCTGCGGGTTCTGGCGCATCCACCGTCATCGCCTGGGGCCGCGAACCGCAGGCCCTGATACGCCTGACGCAAGGCGAAGCCATAGGTACCCTGCTGATCGCGCAAACCCAGAAGAACCAGGCCCGCAAGCAATGGATAGCCGATCACCTTCAGATGCGCGGCTCGGTCACCGTCGATGCGGGCGCCGTCATCAAGGTGCGCGATGAAGGCAAAAGCCTGCTGCCTATCGGCATGACAGCTGTGCAGGGCGAGTTTTCGCGCGGCGATGTGATTGCCGTGCGCGATGCTGAGGGCGTTGAGATTGCGCGAGGTCTCGCCAACTATTCAAGCTCGGAAGCCCGGCTGATTTGCCGCAAGGCCTCTTCAGAGTTTGAAAAGCTGCTGGGTTACACGGGCGAGGCCGAAATGCTCCACCGGACCAACCTGGTGCTGACCCGATAAACGGCATCAGCGAAGACCATCAGCAAGCGCTATTGGTCGCGGTAGAGGTGGCGGCTTTTGACCTTGGTGATGATCTCGCCTATCGAGCCCGCTGTTGCGCGTGCATCGCAGGCACCAGCTTTCGCAAATGCAAGCGCGTGACGTGAGGGCAAAGGGTCAAACACCGACTGCCATTGCGGATTGCTGACTGGCTGCCATTTGCCCACCACCTCGCGTGCATAGACCTTCACTTCGCCCGTAGCGCAGTGCAAGCCTTCATACACCACGTTCTTCACGCCGCTGGGGCTGGTAGCCACCATCACGTAACGCACCACACCGTCTGCATTGGAGATGGTGATGGACGCCGGATCCACGCCATAGACAAGTGACGAACTGCCGGCAACCTCAAAAGTCACAAGCTTGCGGACATCGTAGGCAGGCGGTGGCGGAACGTCGGCTTCCTTCCAGTCGGGGTTGTCCTGGAAGAACTGGGCGTGGCCCACCGCTGGCGCAAACAGCGTCACCGCCAGCAGCATGGCCGGGAGCGCCGCAACGGAAGCCTTGAAAACCGATTTGAATCTCATCATTCTTTCCTGGGGGTATCCGGACCAAGGCTGGTCTGCGGATCCGGTTCAAAGGTGGCACCGGGCGGTAGTTCGAAGGAAGCGCCCGGGCGGCCAGGACCATCCATGCCATGCGGCGAGGACGGGTCGCGGGGATGCGCATTGCCCCTCAGATAGCGGTTGCGGTGGTCAGGCCTGTGGTCAAGCCTCGGCACAAAACGCGCCAGCTCGGTCAGGGCCATTTCATAAACGCCCCGCTTGAATTCAACAACGACGTCGAGCGGCACCCAGTAGTCGTTCCAGCGCCATGCGTCGAATTCAGGGTGGTCGGTGGCACGCAGGTTCAAATCCCAGTCGTGACCAACCAGCTGGAGCAGAAACCATATCTGTTTCTGCCCCTTGTAGTGTCCGCGCGCATCGCGGCGGATGAACCGGTCAGGCACCTCATAGCGCAACCAGTCTCGGGTTCGGGCCAGCACCTGTACGTGCTGTGGAAACAATCCCACCTCTTCATGCAGCTCTCGGAACATGGCCTGCTCGGGATTTTCGCCCCGGTCAATGCCACCCTGCGGAAATTGCCACGAGTGGGTACGGATACGTTTGCCCCAAAATACCTGACTTCTCTGGTTGAGCAAGATGATGCCGACGTTGGGCCTAAAGCCGTCCCGGTCAAGCATAATCAAACCTCAAATTTTTTAAACTGAGTCCATTATGCACAGCGAAGGCTCTACAGCCAAGCTGGCGCAAGGCCTCCGGCCCGCATCCCGCGCCGTTCCAACCCCGAATTCCAGAAAAAACGCACATGAAAGCCTCGCAGTTCTTCATTTCCACCCTCAAGGAAGCACCCGCGGACGCAGAGATCGTCAGCCACCAGCTCATGATGCGTGCCGGCATGATCAAAAAGCTGGGCGCCGGCATCTACAACTACATGCCCATGGGCCTGCGTGTCATACGCAAGGTTGAGGCCATAGTCCGCGAGGAGATGAACCGCGCAGGCGCCATCGAAATGACGATGCCGGTGATCCAGCCGGCAGAGCTCTGGCAGGAAACCGGCCGCTTCGAAAAAATGGGCCCCGAGCTGCTGCGCATCAAGGACCGCCACGGCCGCGACTTTGTGGTGCAGCCGACCAGCGAGGAAGTCGTCACCGACGTGATGCGCCAGGACATCAAGAGCTACAAGCAGTTGCCCAAGAACCTCTATCAGATCCAGACCAAATTCCGCGACGAGCGGCGTCCGCGTTTTGGCCTGATGCGAGGCCGCGAGTTCATCATGAAGGACGCCTACAGCTTTGACCGCGACCAGGACGCCGCCAAGGCGAGCTACCAGGTCATGGCCGCTGCCTACCGCCGTATCTTCGACCGCTTTGGCCTGACCTACCGCGCTGTGGCAGCCGACAGCGGCGCGATTGGGGGCGACCTCAGCGAAGAGTTCCAGGTGATTGCCGCCACGGGTGAAGACGCCATCGTCTACTGCCCCGGCAGCGACTACGCCGCCAACATGGAAAAAGCCGAAGCCCTGCCACCGCAAGGCGAGCGCAAGGCCGCTTCACAGACCCTGACCAAAACCGCCACGCCGGGCAAGGCGACCTGCGCCGAGGTGGCCGAACTGCTGTCGATTCCGCTGCAGTCCACCGTCAAGTCGCTGGTGCTGGCGACTGACGAGCTCGATGAAACCGGCAAGGTCGTCAAAACACAGGTCTGGCTGCTGCTGCTTCGCGGTGACCACGACATGAATGAAGTCAAGGTTGGCAAGGTGCCGGGGCTCGCCGGTTTCCGCTTTGCCACCCTGCCCGAGATCGAAGACCACTTCGGCTGCAAGCCCGGTTACCTCGGCCCCCTGAATTTGAAAAAGCCCCTGAAGCTGGTTGCCGACCGCGAAGTCGCCGTCATGGCCGACTGGGTCTGCGGCGCCAATGAGGTGGACTTTCACACCACCGGCGTCAACTGGGGCCGCGACCTGCCCGAGCCCGAACTGATCGCGGATATCCGCAACGTCGTTGCAGGCGATCCTTCCCCCGACGGCAAGGGCCCTCTGGCCATCGAGCGCGGCATCGAGGTCGGCCATGTGTTCTACCTCGGCACCAAATACTCCAAAGCCATGAACGCGACCTTCCTGGGTGAAAACGGCAAGCCGCAATTTCTGGAGATGGGCTGCTACGGCATCGGCATCACCCGCCTGCCGGCCGCCGCCATCGAGCAGAACCACGACGCCAAGGGCATCATCTGGCCCGACGCGATTGCGCCTTTCACCATCGTGCTGTGCCCCATCAGCCCGGACCGCTTCCCCGAGGTCAAGGCCGCATCGGACAAGCTCTATGCCGAGTTGATGGCTGCCGGCGTTGACGTGATGCTGGATGACCGCAACGAACGCCCCGGCGCCATGTTTGCCGACTGGGAACTGATAGGCGTGCCGCACCGTGTGACGATAGGCGACCGCGCGCTCAAGGAAGGCCAGCTTGAATACCAGCACCGCCGGGATGCCGAGTCGACCAAAATCGATGCGGCTGGCGCGCTGGACTTCCTCAAGGGCAAGCTGGGCATTTAAGCCAACACTTTTCATGCAGCACGACACACTGCACGGCGATGCAACAGGCACATCCTCGCGAAGAGCCTGCCTGCTGACCTCGTCCGCGCTGCTCGGTTCCCTGCTGTTGCCGGGTCAGGCGCAGGCCGGCGGGCAACTCGAAGAGCCGATGATCGACTCGGTGCGTACGGCACTGAGTTCGGCCATCGCCAGCCAGGCGCCGCCGGTGCCCGAGTTCAAGGACACCGAAAGCCGCCTGGCCTACCTGCGCTGGCTGGGCGCGATGAGCGACCGCCTCAAAAAGAAAAAACCGGAGTGGCAGATCCGCAAGGAGTTTCTGCAGACCGTCTGGTACGAAAGCAAACGCGCCGCGCTGGACACCACGCTGGTGCTGGGCCTGATCCAGGTCGAGAGCAATTTCCGCAAATTTGCCGTCAGTCCGGTGGGCGCGCGCGGTTACATGCAGGTCATGCCCTTCTGGACGCGTGTGATCGGCGACGGCGACGCGAGCAAGCTCTTTCACATGCAGACCAACCTGCGTTTTGGCTGCGTCATCCTGCGCCACTACCTTGATCGCGAGAAGGGCGACCTCTTCATGGGCCTGGGCCGCTATAACGGCTCGCGCGGCAAGGCGCCCTACCCGAACGCGGTGCTGGGCGCGAGCAGCAACTGGGAATTCAAGGGCTGAGCGCCTGTACACCCGCCGACACAGCGCGCATGAGCCCTTCCAGAATCACCGGCCTGCTGTGCGCTTTGGTTGTTGCAGCTGTTTTCAGCAGCCAGCCGGTCACCGCCCGCGCCGCCGAGTTCACGCAACTGCCTGCCGGCACCTTCGGGCCTCTGGCCATCGGCATATCGGGCGAAATAAGGGACGGTGACTTCGAAAAGTTCAGGACTTTTTTGCTGCGGCCGGGCAACCTCAAGGGCTATACCAACTACATCTGGCTGGACTCACAGGGCGGCAATGTCATCGAAGCCCTGAAGTTTGCCAGCCTGTTTGAAAAAAGTAATGCCAGCGTGGTGGTCGGGTCTGAATCCCGCTGCTACAGCGCCTGCTTCATCCTGTTTGCCGCCGGAAGCGACCGGGTGCTCTACCCGTTTGCCGAGCTGGGCGTGCACCGGATTGCCGCCAACGATCGCGGCATCAGTGCGGCCACACGCACCGAGTTGCTCCAGGCCATCAGCAGCAGGCTCTACAGCTACCTGCTGGCCCAGGGCATGCCGCAGGCCGTGCTCGACGAAATGCGGGACACACCGGCCACCAGCATGTTCATCATCGACAGGCTCATGCTCCAGCGCAAGGGCTGGAACCGCAGCATGCTGATGCAGCCCGCCTTTCTCGATACCGTTGAAAAAGCCTGCGGCCCCCACCCGGAGCCAGACAAATCATTCTTCGAGCAGCAGCGCGACGACACCGCCCGCGAACGCATGAAACCCTGGACGGCCTGCAAGCAGGACCTGCAGGCGCAGACCAGGCTGCGGTTTGTGCAGGCCGAACTCGCGCTGGTCGAAGCTGGCAAGCCCTCACTGCTGTTTGCAGCCGACAAGCCCAAAGAAGCCGCCACAGCCGCCAGCGCACTGAAATAAGGGTGCAAGGGCTATTTTTTAATGTATACGTTAAAAAATGCCAAAAAGTTAATATGGGTATTAACTTTTTGAGCTTGTAGCAGCTTTCTGACGCCACAAGCCCCCGAAAATGCCCTAAAAAGGCCGTTTTTAGGCATTCAATACGGCTGCAGACCAATAGATACAAGCGTGAGCAGCTATTAAAAATATAGCAATTAAACACTCATCACGACGGCCCGAACAGGAAATTGCCATGCTGTGAGCCGGTCACCCGCAGCGCATCAGCGGATTCATCCTTCAGGCCCACGCCCGACAGCTGCCGCGCCTGCATCTCCGACAGCAGGTAATGGACTTTTACCGCCGCTTTATCCCAGGGCAGGCCCGCCGGGCGGATGTTGGAGACGCAGTTGCGGCTGGCGTCCGTCAGGCCCACGCGCGGCGCCCAGGTCAGGTAGGCGCCCATGCTGTCAGGCGAGCTGAGGCCCGGCCGCTCGCCTATCAGCAGCAACACCAGCCGCGCGCCCAGCAGTTCACCAATTTCGTCGCCTATCGCGACGCGGCCCTGTTCCACAACGACAGGCGGTGCGACGCGCACATCATCCGCCAGCAACCGTTGCAAAGCTACGAGAAACGGCACGGCGTTCTGCGCCACCGCCAGCGACGACAGCCCATCGGCGATCACGATGGCGATGTCCCAGCCCGCCCCAGGCGCGGGCGGAAGCGACTTCAGGCGTTCGCGCGATGGCGCATCCAGGCGGCGGCCAAGGTCGGGGCGTTGAAGGTACTGCAGGCGATCAGTCACCTCGCTGTGCAGCACGCAGGGTTCCTGCAACCCCGCCGCCACCATGTCCTGCAGCAGCCGCGGCACATCCAGCGCCTGGTGCACGGCGTCCCGCGCCTGCGCATGGGCGAGCTGGAAAGCGAGCTGCGGCTGCGTTGGCAGGCTGGCACCCGTGCGGCCAAGCGCGATGCGCGCATCGGTGAACTGGCGCAGCTGACCCCAGAGGTTGGCGATGACGGCGGGCTTTGGGGACGTCATCGTTAGCCAAGTCTTTTGATGGACTCGAGAAACGCGGGAGGCAGATCTTCCGTCAGTTGCATGTACCCACTACCGCCAGCGGTGATCTGCATGCACTCAAGCCAGGCCTCGAACTCCGGCGCAGGCCGCAGGCCGAGCGCGCGGCGCGCATACAGCGCATCATGGAACGACGTAGTCTGGTAATTAAGCATGATGTCATCCGAGCCAGGCACGCCCATCACGAAGGTGCAGCCTGCCACGCCCAGCAGGGTCAGCAGCACGTCCATGTCGTTCTGGTCGGCCTCGGCATGGTTGGTGTAGCAGACGTCGCAGCCCATGGGCAGTCCCAGCAGCTTGCCGCAGAAATGGTCTTCAAGCCCGGCGCGGATGATCTGCTTGCCGTCGTATAAATATTCAGGCCCGATGAACCCGACCACGCTGTTGACCAGCAAAGGCTTGAAGTGCCGCGCCACCGCATAGGCCCGAACCTCGCAGGTCTGCTGGTCCATCCCGTGGTTGGCGTTGGCCGACAACGCACTGCCCTGCCCGGTTTCAAAATACATCACGTTATTGCCGACCGTGCCGCGCTTCAATGAATGCGCCGCGTCATGTGCCTCGGCCAGCAGCTTCAGGTTTATGCCAAAACTGCGGTTGGCGGCTTCGGTGCCGGCTATGGACTGGAACACAAGATCCACAGGCGCGCCGCGCTTGATGGCTTCAATCGTGTTGGTCACATGCGTGAGCACGCAGGACTGCGCGGGAATGTCGTAGCGCCGGATGATCTCGTCCATCATGCCGACCAGCTTGACCACCTGCGGCACGTTGTCAGTCGCGGGGTTGATGCCGAAGACCGCATCACCGCTGCCGTAGAGCAGGCCATCAAGCAGGCTGGCTGCAATGCCTGCGGCGTCATCGGTCGGGTGGTTGGGCTGCAGGCGGGTCGAGAGCCGGCCCGGCAGGCCTATGGTGTTTCTGAATGCCGTGACAACCTGGCATTTCTGCGCGGCAAGAATCAGGTCCTGGTTGCGCATCAGCTTGCTGACGGCTGCCGCCATCTCGGGCGTGATGCCGGGCGCCACCGATTTGAGCAGGGCACTGTCAACGTCGTCACTCAGCAGCCAGTTGCGGAAGTCGCCTACCGTGAGGTGGCTGATGGGCGCGAACGCCGCCGCGTCATGGCTGTCGATGATGAGGCGGGTGACCTCATCGTCTTCATAGGGCACGACGGCCTCATTGAGGAAGGTGGCCAGGGGCAAATCGGCCAGCGCCATCTGCGCGACGACGCGCTGTTCGTCTGTAGATGCCGCAACACCTGCCAGGACATCGCCAGAGCGAAGCGGCGTGGCTTTGGCCAGCAGGTCTTTCAGGTCATGAAAGCTGTAGGTGGCGGTACCGGCAGTGTGGGTGAATCTGGCGCTGGGCATGCTGCATCTTGTGCATTTTTCATGCCCGGCGCAATCAGCCGGCGCTTACAAACGACAGAACTCAGGCCAGTGTGGCTCCAGCAAAGCCGCGCTCTTGCGCAAACCAGTCCAGCACGGGAATGGCGCCGGGCAGCACCGGCTGCACTTTTACCGGCAGCGATTGCCACGCAAAGGATTGCCCTTCTCGCATCTGCAGTTCACCCGACCAGTCGAACACCTTGCAGAAATGCAGCTTGACCAGGGCATGCGGGTAATCGACCATCTCGATTTTCCAGTCGTGCACAGCGCCTATGGTGATGCCGATTTCTTCCTGCAGTTCGCGGCGCAGCGCCTGCTCGACCGTCTCACTGGCTTCGAGCTTGCCGCCCGGGAATTCCCAATAGCCTTCATAGACCTTGCCCGCGGGGCGTGAGGTCAGCAGGAAGTCGCCATTGGGCAGCAGCAGCACACCGACGGCAACATCAACGACCTTGCGGTCCTTGCCGGGCTCGACGCCTTCACGCGGCCTGTCGCCGTGGGCAACAAGAACAGCCACGTCAGTAGTCCTGAGCCTTGTCCGCGGGGTCGCGCGGCTTGTAATCGGCGACCGGCGTGATGGCCTGTTTGCCGTCGCTTCCGCGTCCCGCGTAGTCACGCGCAAACTGGTAGGCCACACGGCCGCTGCGCGAGCCGCGCTCCAGCGCCCACACCAGCGACTCGGGGCGGGCAGCCACCATCGCGCTTTCGGGCACACCGAAAGACGACAGCCACTGCGTGACGATGGTGAGGTATTCGTCCTGGCTGAAGGGGTAAAAACTCACCCACAGGCCGAAACGTTCAGACAGCGAAATCTTTTCTTCAACCACTTCACCCGGGTGCACTTCGCCGTCTTCGCTGTGCGTGTAGGTGAGGTTTTCGGTCATGTACTCGGGCAGCAGGTGACGGCGGTTGCTGGTGGCGTAGATCAGCACATTGGGCGTGGATGCAGCCACCGAGCCATCAAGAATGGACTTCAGCGCCTTGTAGCCGGGCTCACCCTCTTCAAAACTCAGGTCATCGCAGAAGACGATGAATTTTTCAGGCAGGCCGGAAACCACATCGACGATGTCGGGCAGGTCCACCAGGTCGGTCTTGTCGACCTCGATCAGGCGCAGGCCTTTGGGCGAATACTCATTCAGGCAGGCCTTGATGAGGGATGACTTGCCGGTGCCGCGCGCACCTGTCAGCAGCACGTTGTTGGCCGGTTTGCCATTGACGAACTGCTCGGTGTTGCGGCGTATCTTTTCTTTCTGGTCCTCGATTTCCTTGAGGTCGCCCAGGCTCATGTTGCCGATGTGGCGCACCGGCTCCAGCGAACCGTGGCCGGAGCTGCGCTTACGGTAACGGTAGGCGACGGAAGCCGTCCAGTCGGGGGCCGTGAGCGGTTGCGGGAGTATGGATTCGATGCGCGTGATCAGCGAATCGAAACGCGTGATCAGCCGTTCAAACTGCTCGTTCATAACTTTAGGTCTAACAAAATTGTCGGTAATAGAAAATCAACACGAAACAACGCCTCTCTTTACAGCGAGGTCAAATAGCTTTGAACGCTGTCCACCGTCGTGAAAAAAGGCGCACCGTCAACCTTGACAATATGTTCAAGCGCTTCAAGTAAATCGGCGTGGTGATCAGAGGGCGCCGCGACAAGGCGGTATTGCCCATTCTCGACGACGAAGAGGCCACGCTTATTTGGCACCGTAAATTCAGGTGCTAACGGTTTTCCGGCGGCGTCCCAAAAAAGCCAAATCGCAGCTTCAACATCCAAGCCCTCGCAATTGGCAATAGCTTCTACTTCATCACGAAATACATACAAAGTTTGCTCTTCAGTTTCTACGACAAAAATCATGTCGTCAGCTTCTGTAGTCGGCGTTGATCTTCACGTACTCATAAGAAAAATCGCAGGTCCAGACGGTGTCCGTCGCATCGCCGCGACCCAGCACCACACGCACGGTGATCTCGCTTTGTTTCATCACGCGCTGGCCGTCTGCTTCGACGTAGCCGGGATGACGGCCACCGTTTTTGGCAACCAGCACGTCGTCCAGGTACAGATCGATTTTGGTCTGGTCGAGGTCATCAATGCCTGCGTAGCCGACTGCCGCCAGGATGCGGCCAAGGTTGGGGTCGCTGGCAAAGAATGCGGTCTTGACGAGCGGCGAATGGGCGATGGCATAGGCCACCTTGCGGCACTCTTCGCCGGTCTTGCCGCCCTCGATCACCACGCTGATGAACTTGGTCGCGCCCTCGCCGTCGCGGACGATGGCCTGCGCCAGCTTGCGGGCGATGTCGAGCATGGCGGCGCGCAGGGCCTTGCCGTCTGCGCTGTCGAGCGAGGTGATGGCCGCGTGTTTCGCCTTGTTGGTGGCCATCACCACGAACGAATCATTGGTCGAGGTGTCGCCATCAACGGTCACGCGGTTGAACGAGCCTTCAGCGAGTTCACGTGCCAGTTGTGCCATGAGCGGCTGCGCCACGGTTGCATCGGTAGCCATGAAGCCCAGCATGGTCGCCATGTTGGGGCGTATCATGCCCGCGCCCTTGCTGATGCCGGTGACGGTGACTTCAACGCCACCGATGTTCACCTTTTTCGAGAACGCCTTGGCCACCGTGTCGGTCGTCATGATGGCTTCTGCGGCATTGGCCCAGTTGTTTTCTTTCGCATCGGCAATCGCTGCGGGCAGGCCGGCTTCTATGCGCTCGTGCGGCAGCGGCTCCATGATGACGCCGGTTGAGAACGGCAGGATCTGCTCGGGTGCCAGGTCCAGGTCTTTTGCCAGCGCAATACAGCTGGCCTTCGCGCGCATCAGGCCGTCTTCACCGGTGCCGGCATTGGCATTGCCGGTGTTGATGACCATGGCGCGTATGCCGAAGTTCTGTGCAAGGTGCTCGCGGCACAGCTGCACGGGCGCCGCGCAAAAGCGGTTCTGCGTGAAGACTGCGCCTACCGAAGCGCCCTCATCGAGCAGCAGTACGGCTAGGTCCTTGCGGTTGGCCTTGCGTATGCCCGCTTCGGTGATGCCCCAGCGCACACCTGGCACTGGAAAAAGGTCTGATGCAGGTGTGGCGACGAGATTGACGGGCATGTTTTCCTGACTCCAGAGAGTAGACCAGCAGACTGACAAGTTTTTCCGACGGGCCGCCCCTGGGAAAAAGCGCCCCCTCAGGGGGCAGAGAACTGGCGCGTTGTGAGTGAACGTGGGGGCTAAGTTAACTGCCCGTGGCAGTTTTTGTATTTCTTGCCCGAGCCGCAGGGGCAAGGGTCGTTGCGGCCGACACGCGGCACTTCGCCTGCGGGAATAGCCTGTGCCCGGCGAGTCGGCTCGTCTTCCATGACGACTTCCACTTCGCCAGTCTCTGTCGGTGCGGTGTAGGTCACGTTGGCGATGTTCTCGGCGCGGTTTTCCATTTCTTCGGCGGCCTGCTCAAGCTGCTCGCCGGACTGGATCTTGACCGTCATCAGCACCTTGGTGACTTCGTTCTTGACGCTGTCGAGCAGCTGGCCAAAGAGTTCGAAAGCCTCGCGCTTGTATTCCTGCTTGGGCTGCTTCTGTGCATAGCCACGCAGGTGAATGCCCTGGCGCAGGTAGTCGAGCGAGCTCAGGTGTTCACGCCAGTGCGTGTCTATGCTTTGCAGCAACACGATGCGTTCAAACTGCAGGAAGTTTTCTTCACCGATTTTGGTGACCTTGTCGTCAAAAGCGGCATTGGCCGCAGCCAGCACTTTTTCAAGGATGTCTTCATCGGTGATGGCAGCCGAGCCTTCGATTTCCTTGCCCAGCGGCAGGTCGATTTGCCATTCATCAAGCAGGACTTTCTCAAGCCCGGCAACATCCCACTGCTCTTCCACTGTTTCGGCGGGCACGTACTGGTGCACAAGATCGGTGAAACAGCCTTCGCGCAGCGAGGCAATCTGGCCCTGCAGGCTGGCGGCGTCCATGATGTCGTTGCGCTGCTGGTAGATCACCTTGCGCTGGTCATTGGCGACGTCGTCGTACTCAAGCAGTTGCTTGCGGATGTCGAAGTTGCGGGCCTCGACCTTGCGCTGGGCAGATTCAATGCTGCGCGTAACGATACCGGCCTCAATGGCTTCACCGTCCGGCATCTTGAGCCGTTCCATGATGGCCTTGACGCGGTCACCCGCGAAGATGCGCATCAGCGGGTCGTCAAGGCTCAGGTAAAAACGCGATGAGCCCGGGTCGCCCTGACGGCCTGAACGGCCTCGCAGCTGGTTGTCGATACGGCGCGACTCGTGGCGCTCGGTGGCGATGATGCGAAGCCCGCCGAGCGCTTTGACCATTTCGTGCTCTTCGTCCCACACCTTGCGCAGGCGGGCGATCTCTTTTTCTTTTGCAGCGGCGTCTATGGACTCGTCGGCCTCAACAGCCTCGACCAGCTTTTCAACATTGCCGCCCAGCACGATGTCGGTGCCGCGGCCCGCCATGTTGGTGGCAATCGTGATCATCTTGGGGCGGCCGGCCTGCGCGACGATGTCGGCCTCACGCGCATGCTGCTTGGCGTTCAGAACCTGGTGGGGAAGGTTTTCCTTGATCAGCAGCTGGTCGATGATTTCGGAGTTTTCAATCGAGGTGGTACCGACCAGTACAGGCTGGCCGCGGTCGTAACACTCGCGGATGTCCTTGATGGCCGCTTCGTATTTCTCGCGTGTGGTCTTGTAGACGCGGTCCAGCTGGTCATCGCGCTTGCTGATGCGGTTGGGTGGGATGACCGTGGTCTCAAGCCCGTAGATTTCAGAGAACTCATAGGCTTCGGTATCGGCCGTGCCGGTCATACCGGCCAGCTTGCCGTAGAGGCGGAAATAGTTCTGGAAGGTGATCGATGCCAGCGTCTGGTTCTCGGCCTGGATGGGCACGCCTTCCTTGGCCTCAACGGCCTGGTGCAGGCCATCGCTCCAGCGGCGGCCCGTCATCAGCCGGCCGGTGAACTCGTCGACGATGACAATCTCGGGGCCCTGCTCGCCCGCCTGCACGACATAGTGCTGGTCGCGGTGATAGAGGTTGTTGGCACGCAGCGCTGCATACAGGTGATGCATCAGCGTGATGTTGGCCGGGTCGTACAGGGTGGCGCCCTCGGGGATCAGGCCCAGGTTGAAAAGGATGCGCTCTGCGTTCTCGTGGCCCTGCTCGGTCAAAAAGACCTGGTGGGTTTTTTCATCAAGCGTGAAGTCGCCCGGCTTGGTCACGCCTTCACCGGTACGCGGGTCGGCTTCGCCCTCCTGGCGAGTGAGCAAGGGCACCACCTTGTTCATCGCGATGTACATCTCGGTGTGGTCTTCAGCCTGGCCGCTGATGATGAGCGGCGTGCGCGCTTCGTCGATCAGGATGGAGTCCACCTCGTCGACGATGGCGTAGTTCAGGCCGCGCTGCACGCGGTCTGCCACCTCATAAACCATGTTGTCGCGCAGGTAGTCGAAACCGAATTCGTTGTTGGTGCCGTAGGTGATGTCACTGCGGTAAGCGGCCTGCTTTTCCTCGCGCGGCATGTTGGGCAGGTTGATGCCGACACTCAGGCCGAGGAAGTTATAGAGCTTGCCCATCCAGCGCGCATCGCGGTTGGCGAGGTAGTCGTTGACCGTGACGACGTGAACGCCCTTGCCGGTCAGGGCATTGAGGTAAACCGGCAGCGTCGCCGTGAGGGTCTTGCCTTCACCGGTACGCATTTCGGAAATCTTGCCGTTGTGCAGCGACATGCCACCCAGCATCTGCACATCGAAATGGCGCATCTTCATGACACGCTTGCTGCCTTCACGCACGACCGCAAAGGCCTCGGGCAGCACATCATCCAGCGTCTCGCCGGCAGCTACGCGCGTCTTGAACTCTTCTGTCTTGGCACGCAACTGGTCGTCGTCGAGCTTTTCGTATTGCGTTTCCAGCGCATTGATGCGCTCAATGGTTTTGCGGTAGGTTTTCAGCAGGCGGTCGTTGCGGCTGCCGAAGATTTTGGTCAGGATGTTGGAGGCCATAAATGCGAGGCCGCCCTGCAGCCCTCATGGGTTGCAACGCGGCCAAAATCCCTTATTGAATACGGACTGGTACTGCAGTGCTCAGGTATGGGCGCGCCAGTAAAGTTCAACTGTGCGCCAAACCGGCCATTTTACCTGTGACGCCAGTCCTATTTTGGACGGGGTATTTGCGCCGCCTGTACGGGCTGTTTGGCGGGGCTGGCGACGGCCATGTTGATGGCCGGCACGTCGCGGCCTGCCGTCAGGAATTTCTGGGGGTCCTGGAACACGCCCTGCACCAGCACTTCAAAATGCAGGTGCGGTCCGGTAGACCTGCCGGTAGTGCCGACTTCGGCAATCTTCTGGCCGCGTTTGATCAGGTCGCCTTTTTTGACCAGCACCTTTGAGGCGTGGGCATAGCGTGTGATGAGGTCGTTGCCGTGGTCAATCTCGACCATATTGCCATAGGCCGGGTGGTACTCCTGGGTCACCACGATGCCGCCAGCTGCTGCCACGATGGGCGTGCCAGGCTCGGAAGGGAAATCCAGACCGGTGTGCAGGGCCGAGCGGCCATTAAGGGGGTCAATGCGCCAGCCAAAGGAAGAACCCAGAACGCCGCCGGCAACGGGTTGCTGGGTAGGCACCATGAGCTTTTTGATCTTCTGGTCGAACAGGCGCGATTCCATGACAGTCATCAGGTCCACCCGCTGGTCGGTCAGCTTGTCGAGGTCGGCGAGTGTCGCCTGCAGTTCTTCCATGGTCAGGGAGCGGCTGCCTACCAGCGCACCGCCGCTTCCCATGGTGGACTTGATTTCTGCCGGGCTCACACCCGCCAGCCCGGAGACGCGCTCGCCCAGCGCCTCAAGCTGCATCATCTTGGCCTGCATTTCGCCCAGCCGTTTGGCCATGACGTCGAGGTTTTCGCGCATGAAACGGTCGCGCTGGTCAAATTCGTCCTTGACCATGAGTTTGACGAGCGCACCAATGACAGGCCAGCCTTCACGCGCACCTTTGAGGAACACCCAGTGGTACAGGCCGGCAGCCACCAGCATCAGCGCGAATGAGGCAACAAAACCGGCCACCACCAGTTTTGTACCGCTCAGGTAAATCGCCCGGCTCTTCGCAAGCCACGCATCCGTGATAATCAAATGCACTTGTAGTCCCTCACAAAACCAGGCCATTCAGACCAGACTGTCCTCGTGACCCAGAACTCATATCCCGTCAGACCCGCACAACCAGTGAGGTCAGTTACAGCCCATCAGGCCGTGGAAAACTCACCCGCGCTTGGGCGACTCACCGAACTGGTGAAAGAGTCCAGCGATCGGCTTAAGGCCATAGAAACCCTGATTCCCGAGGGTCTGAGATCAGCCGTCAGGGCCGGACCCATTGAAGGCGAAACCTGGTGCCTGCTCGTCAGCGGAAACGCTGCTGCTGCAAAACTCCGCCAACTGACCCCGCTTATCCAGTCCCGCCTTCATGGCAAGGGATGGAAGGTTACATCAATTCGGCTAAAGATACTAATAGGCAAAAAGTAGTACTTTAAATTTCTGCTCTGGGCAGGAAGCACGTAAGGACTGGGCTTGGCGCTATTGTTTCACTAGCGCAGCGTCTCGGCGTAATGCCTGCACGCTGCGGGTGAATGGAGGGGTGGTGCGATTATCTGACTCACACCCTATTGGGAAAATTTTAAATTTATAGAAAAAGTACCGTCAAAAATACCGTCACGCCCTAGAAGACACGCTCGGTGCTCTATATATAGAGGCTTTCCTACTTTCCCTAGAGGCTTCCGCGAACGAGGGGCACCAGCCCGGAAGGCACCAATCCCTGCACCGGGCTAAATCTTTTTCATGCAAACTTTCCGGAAGTTAGTCAGCTTCCAACAGCGTCATGCCGTTGTGCACACCGCCAGCCGAGTTCGGCCAGCGGTCCTGCCTTGCGGCCGGTCTCCACGGCATCGTCTGCGGCCGCGTTGCCGTCGACTGCGCGTTGCGCAATGCCGTGGAGGATGGCAGCCATGCGAAACAAGTTGTAGGCCATATAGAACTCCCAGTGCTCAGCCGGGTCACGGCCCGTAGCCTTCGCATACCTGGCCAAGTACTCTTCTTCGCTGGGGATGCCTAGTGCTGCCAGATTGAGCCCGGCGATGCCGCGCCACAGCACAGGCGGAATGCGCCAAGACATGCACTGATACGAAAAATCAGCCAGCGGATGCCCCAAGGTAGACAATTCCCAGTCGAGCACGCCAACCACGCGCGGTTCGGTTGGGTGGAACACCAGATTGTCAAGGCGGAAGTCGCCATGCACGAGAGTGGTTTCGTCGCCGGCCGGAATGTGCTCGGGCAGCCATTCCATCAGCTTTTGCATGGCCTCGTTGACCGGCAGGGTGGACTCGCGACACTGACGTGACCAGCGGTTGATCTGCCTTGAAAAATAGTTGCCTGGTTTGCCGTAGTTTTCAAGGCCTATGGCCTCGTAGTCCACGTGGTGTAGCGCAGCGATCACGCGGTTCATCTCGCGGTATATGGCACCCCGCTCTAAGGGTTCCATGCCTGGCAGCGATTGATCCGCCAGCACACGGCCTTCAAGAAACTCCATTAAATAGAACGGCGTTCCGACAATGCTTTCGTCATTGCAGTACGCGAACATGCGGGGCACTGGTACTCCACTGCTCTGCAACGCCTTCATCACCCGGTACTCGCGGTCGATGGAATGGGCCGATGCAACGAGCTGCCCTGGCGGCTTTTTGCGCAGGACATATTGGCGCTCGCCGGTGCTGACGCGGAAGGTGGGGTTCGACTGTCCGCCCGACAGGGGCAACAGGGTGAGCGGTCCGTTGCCGGCTAGTCCCTGTGCTTGCAGGTATGGCGTCAGCGCCTCGAGTGGCAGGGGAGCTTGCAGTGCATTCATAGCGAACTTACCAGGTGCGCGCTATCGACGGCCACCGTGGAGCCCGACATGGCTGCGCCCGCGTCGGAGGCGAGCAGCAAAAGCGGACCATCCAGGTCGGTCAGTTGGCCAAAACGGCGACTCGGGATGCGCGAGCGCAGCTTGTCGCCCGCTTCACTCGCCAGGAAGTCTCGGTTAAGGTCGGTCACCATATAACCTGGCAGAAGTGCGTTCACGCGGATCCCGTAGCGTGCCAATTCGAGGGCCATAGCTTTGGTGGTATGCACAACGCCAGCCTTGGAGATGGCATAGGGCGCCACTCCACCAGCTACCCGCTCGCCCAGGATGGACGCGATATTCACAATGCTGCCACCGCGACCTGCCGCTACCATGCGCCGAGCAGCCTCGGTGGCCACCAGCCAGCATCCCTTGAGGTTGGTCTCGATCACGCTATCGAAATCTTCTTCCGTCTGCTCGAGTATCGGACGTGTCACGGTGATGCCAGCATTGTTGACCACCGCGTCTGGTACTCCCCAACTCGCCAGTTCGTCAAAACACCTATTTACGCTAGAACTGTCAGTCACGTCGAGCGAAAGCGCCCTAGCCTCTCCACCTGCCGTTTTAATGCTGTCTACCAAAGTCTTCAATTTGTCGGCTCGGCGTGCTGCCACAGCCACCCTCGCACCCGCGCTGGACAACAAGCGGGCGAAGTGAGTGCCCAAGCCGCTTGATGCGCCTGTTACAAGTGCGATTCGTCCTTCCAATCCGAACATGTCCGATAACGGCGAGGTTTCGGTCACTCAGAAACCCTTCCCGCAATAATCTTTCTCGCCATGCTGAAACGATGCACCTCGCTCGGGCCATCGTAGATGCGGAAGGCACGCATGTCGGTGAAGATGCGCATCACGATGGTCTCAGCAGTAACGCCTTGGCCGCCAAGAATCTGCACGGAACGGTCCACCACGCGCCATTCAGCCTCGGAGCAAACCACCTTAGCGCGGCTTGATTCAAAGTTGGCGCGCCCGCCACTGTCCAGCAATGCAGCCGTATGCTGGATGTGCAGCCGCGCGGTCTGCAAATCCATATCGTTGTCGGCCAGCATGAATCCGACGCCTTGGTGTTCACCCAGCGGCTTGCCGAAAGCAAGACGGTGCCGCGCATATTCGGTCGCGACGTCATGCGCCCGCCGAGCCTGGCCGAGCCAGCGCATGCAGTGCGTCAGCCGCGCTGGCGCGAGGCGAACCTGCGCATACCTGAAGCCCTTACCGATCTCGCCCAGCACGTCGGCAGCCGGCACGCGAACATCCTTGAATTCGACCACGCTGTGCCCGCCGCTGAAGCACTGGTCCATTGCATCCATATCGCGCACGACCGAGATGCCGGCGCGGTCCATGTCGCTGAGAAACATCGAGGCCGAGCCGTCTTCCATGCGGGCCATGATGATGCAGTAGGCCGCGCCGCGCGCGCCGGTAATGAACCACTTGACGCCGTTAATGAGGTAGTCATCGCCGTCTTTCACTGCCGTGGTCATCAGCATCGACGGGTCGGCACCGGCACCCGGTGAGGGCTCAGTCATGGCAAAGCAGGAACGCGTAAGACCCTTGACCTGCGGCGCCAGCCAGCGCGCCTTCTGCGCTTCTGTCCCGACTGCTTCCATCAGGTGAATATTGCCTTCATCGGGCGCATGGATGTTCATCGCAATGGGTCCCAGCGTTGAATAGCCGGACTCTTCAAACACGACGGCCTTTTCGATGTGGCTAAGCCCAAGGCCTCCCAACTCGCGGGACGCATGCGGCGTCAGCAGGCCGGCCGTGCGCGCCAGCCCGACCAGCTCTTCGCGCAGCGATTCTTCCGGCCCGTGCGGTGTCTGGCGTTTGTCTTTTTCAAAAGGGATGATTTGTTCGGCGATGAAGCTGCGAGTACGGTCGCGTAGTTCGAGGAGATGAGGCGAAAACATTTGATTCATATTGGTCTTCTATGTGACGCAGCTCTAGACTTAAAAGTAGTTGTAGTTACAAATAACGTTGAGAAAATAAGTAGTAATCCGATCGCGCTACTCATAATTAGTAGACCGCTTTACATGTTTGTCTCCGATATCTAAATTTTTCAGCGGATTAACAAAGTCATCCGCCTCGTTCGATAAGTGCGTCAACAACCACAGCGCCTTGACCCGCAGGCCCCACAAGTACAGGGTTTAGGTCCATGGAGCGCATGGCTCCCTCCGCCGCAACAATGAGCTTGCCCACCTGCACAACGATGGTGGCCAGAGCATCAATGTCCATGGCTACATCACCACGCACGCCGGCATAAAGCGGCGCGATATGAAGCTTGCCAAGCGCGAGCTTCACTTCTGGCATATCAAACGGCGGCACCAGCAGTGCAATGTCGTTCAGCGCTTCCACGTATTTACCGCCGCCGCCCACCACCACAACGGGCCCGACGTTGCAGTCAACCCGCGCGCCTACCATGAACTCGTACAACCCTTTGCGCATTGATGCAACCAGTACACCATCGCGCGATGCGCCGAGCTTCGCCAGTGTGGCCCACTGTGCATCGAACAGCGTTGCAACCTCGTCGCCACTCTTCACGTTCAAGGCAACCAAACCGTGTTCAGACTTGTGAGGCACATCTTTTGAGCAAGCCTTGACGACGACCGGCCCGCCCAGCGTGTTGAAAGCGTCGCGCGCATCTTGGGCGCTGGTGCAGAGGCGGTGCGCCACAACTGGTATACCCGCAGACGCCAGCACAGCCAGGCTTTCAGACTCGTTCAAGAAAGGCGAATCGCCCGAGGGAAGCACGGGTGAATCTTGATGCGGCCAAACTGCGTTAGGTATACGCAGCAACTCCGCATGCGTGGCGACAAGTTCTAGTACGCCAAGCGCTTCAGCTTCGGTGGCAAAAGTAGCCAAGCCGTGGGCTCTGAAAGGCGCCGCTACGGCTTCCTGCCAGGCAGCCACGGCCACTGGCTTCCCAGTCAATTCTGCAAAATCTGCCGCGTCGCCAGCGATGGCTTCCAAGTCATATCCCACGCCCGCCACCGGAATGCTGACCAAGTAGAGATCGGCATTTTTGTCTTTAGCCAAAACTGGCAGGATGTCGCTGAACAAGCGACTATTGGTCAGCAATGCCGCTGTTATGTCTATGGGATTGGTGGCGGTGGCAAAGCCCGGTAGCTTTTGTGCGACTTCGATTTTGGTGGTTTCGTCCAATACTGCCAACGGAAGATCCAGTTCTTCCGAAAAATCCGCTGCCATTACGCAACTGGCGCCCGAATTGCTGATGGCGACGAGACGTCGGCCAGCCGGCCGCCAGCCTTTGAGATAGCCTTCGGCCGATAACACCAGTGCCTGCGGATCCCGCACACGGCAAATACCGTGACGACGAAAGAAGGCATCCACCACCCGATCTTCACTCGCAAGCGAACCGGTGTGAGAAGACGCCGCCTTCTGTCCACTGACCGATCGCCCAGCCTTGATGGCAACAATAGGAAGATCACGCGACCGGGCATAAGCCGCTGTACGCGCCAACAAGTCTGCGTTGCCCAGGCTCTCCATGTAGAGTGCCAATAGCTTTACATCAGGGTCATGGGCAACCGCCCATGCGAGTTCTGCGACGCTGACATCGGCCTCATTTCCGGTGGCGTGCACATGCCGCACGCCCAGGCCGCGGCCGCGAAGCAGGCCGTAAAGCATCGCACTCATACCGCCGCTCTGGCTAACAACAGCTATTGGGCCGTCCGCCGGCTGGACCTCCGTGAACATAGTCGAGAAGCTGGCAACCACGCCATTGCCAAAGTTAGCCAGGCCCTGGGTGTTTGGACCAAATAGTCGCATTCCAGCAGCGCGAGCCTTGTCTGCCATATCGTTCTGTATCTTCAGGCCCGCCTCACCCGTTTCACCGAAGCCCGAGGCGATCACGATGACGGACTTGACACCCAGTGCCGCGCACTCATCCACCGCATTAGCCGCAGCCGCACCCCCGACAATTACGAGCACCAGGTCCGGGACTTCCGGCAAAGCAGACAGTGATGGATAGCTTTTTAGGCCCTGCAATTCTCCGCGCGTAGGGTTGACCGGATACAGTCGTCCCTTAAAACCTTGACGAAGCATGTAGTGGATGGGCCGCCCACCCATTTTGTGGATATTTTCAGATGCGCCAACAACTGCAACAGACTGTGGGTTCAAGGCGGACTGGAGCAAATCGGATTTATGTGTTTTCAAGGAAATCATTGAATTGGTTTTTGCTTGGGTAGCGTGAGGTAGTCAGGTATTCGTTTTTCGAGAAAGGCGGCTATGCCTTCGCCGCCCTCGTCTCCGTAGAGCGCAGCAACAAAGCTTTCGCGTTCGGCATCCAGTTGCTGGACTCGCGTTTGATGGCGTGCGGCGTACACCAGTCGCTTGATGTTTTGGTGCGCCAGCCTTGGACCGTTTGCCAAACGCGCAGCCCATTCAAGCGCGGTAAATACAGCCGTGCCGGGTGGCACTACCCTGTTGACCACCCCCCACTGCTGTAACCTGGCTGCGGAAACCACACTGCCATCAAGCAAAATTTCAAGCGCAGCCTGGTGTGGTAGCGCCTGCGCGAGACTATCGGAGGCTCCACCGTCAGGCGTGAGGCCAATTCGAGCGTAGGACATGACAAAACGCGCATCTTCTGCAGCCACTATTAGGTCGCAGCCCAAGCAAAGCGAAAAACCGCCACCTGCGGCAGCACCTTCGACCGCTGCAATCACGGGATGGGGTGCATTACGAATCGCTATCACCCACTCATGCAGTGCACCCAGGTTATCAAGCTGGCCTTGTGGCGGCTGGTCGCGCTGGCTTTGCAGACGGTGCAGGTTGCCACCACCGCAGAAATGTTCGCCCTCGCCGCTCAGCACGATTGCGCCAATGCCATCGTCCCTTTCAACCTCGCTCAATGCCGCTATGGCCGTACGGTACATATCGGGATGCAACGCATTGCGCGCGGAAGGGTTGCTGATAATCAGATGCAGCACTCGGCCATCCCTTTGGACAAGCAGGCGTGCGGGGTCGTCGGTCGTCAAATTCATTTCCTTTCAGGCGATGGCGGCATGTCCGCCGTCGAGCACAACCTTGCCGCGCTCCCTGGCGATGGCCCGGAAGTCGACGCCACCTTCGACTGCATGCATTTCCACGCTTATCGTCTCGCCAGGAAACACTGGCGCGGTGAAGCGTGCGGACAAGCTGTTCAAACGGTTTGGCTCAAAGTCACACCAGCATTCAAGAATTGCTCGGGAAACCACCCCATAGGTACATAAGCCGTGCAATATCGGTCGCTCAAAGCCCGCGGCTCTGGCCGAAACTGGGTCTGAGTGCAGCGGGTTGCGGTCAGCGCATAGCCGATACAGCAGTGCCAATTGGGGCAGCGTAGGCAACTCCATCACCTTGTCGGGTGCGCCGGTAGCTACCGGTTGTCGTCTGGGCGGCGATACATCCGCCAGACCATCAACTGAAGAAAAACCGCCGTTACCACGCGCTACCGTGGTATGGGTAACTGTCGCAAGACGCCGCCCACTGGCTTTGTCTGTGAGTTCCTTGTCATAGGTGATGACCGCACCACGACCTTGACCTTTGTCGACGACATGCGTGACACGATGCCTTGCCACGACCGTGCCCGAGGCTGCCAGCGGTGCATGCCAGGTGACGCTTTCTTCACCATGCACGATAAGCGAAAAATCTATCCCTGTGGCGGGATCACGCATCCATGAACCCGGATAACCCAGAACAACCGCCATGGTGGGCATCGCAAGAGGCATGCCTTCGCCCGTGTCGTTCACAAACTTCAGCTGCTGAGCGTCCACCGGGTCTGCGCCCATGCCAATGGCCAGCGCATACCGCATGCAGTCATCGGCTGAGTAACTGTGTTCAACGTCAGGAATGACCCAGTTTTTAAGTGTTGTGTAGGTAATCATTGGGATTCACGCGCAAACCGCAGCAGGTGCAAGTTCTCGTGAGTGAAAAAATCCGTTCGTACAGGATCGCCAATCGCCAGACCGCGAAAGGCATGGCCCATGACACGAAAACCCTCATCCAGATCAACCAAGGCAAGTGTGTAAGGCATCAAAGGTCTGTAGATATCGGAAGGAGCTCGTGTAACCTCGGTCAACGCATATATCTTTCCCAAACCGCCCGAGGTCCGCCAGGCCAACTGCAGCGATCCGCACAAATGGCAGGCATACCGCACCAGAGTCTGTGCTGCGCCGCAACCACGGCAACGCTGATACCGTAGCTCGCCGACTTGCAGACCTTCGGAAAAAGAACTGATCGAGAGCGTCATGATGGCTGCGAGAGGATAAGACTGACGTGGGATGAGAGCACACCGCCGTCTGCATGGATAAAGGCATGTTGCGGCTGGCGCAACTGGCGCTCACCAGCTCGCGCGGTCATTTGGCGAAAAGCCTCTACCGTGTGCGCCATGCCCCCCGCAACCCCGCAATGTCCAAAAGACATTAGTCCGCCATGCGTATTCAAAGGTAACCGCCCTGAAGGCACCAACTCACCCGAACGCACCATGGCCGCAGACTGGCCGCGCGGGCAAAAACCAGTTTCCTCAAGCAGCATTACCAGAGTGATGGTGAAGGAGTCGTAAATACCAAGATAGTCGATATCCTTGCGTGACAGTCCAGCATCACTGAAGGCGCGCTGTGCAGCTGCGCCGGCACCAGACTGCTGTATGTCAGTCAAGGCGGTGAGATGCTGGTGCGTATGAGCCTGACCAGCACCGGCCAGAACGACGCGAGGGTGACCTTCGCTTTTCGGATTTGCAGATATCACCAATGCCATCGCCCCATCGGAAATGGGGCAACAGTCCAACAGTTTGAGAGGTGTGGCAATGGGTTTGGACGTGAGTACATCATTCACCGTGATGGGCTCACGCAGATGCGCTTCGGGATGGCCAGAGGCATTGGCCCGCATCAGCACTGCAAATTCTGCCAAATCAGTTTCGGTGCAACCAGTCTCATAAAGGTATCGTGAGGCCAACAAGGCATAGTACGCAGGCACTGACGCGCCGTTGGGCACCTCAAAGTCCGCATCGCCCACCTGCGCCAACGCCTGTATGGAACTGTCCCTGGTCTGTCCACTCAAACGGTTTTCACCGGCGACGACAAGAATATTGTTGCAGCGACCGCTGCGCACCAGCTCGCGTGCCAGCATGATCATTGCTACGCCCGTGGCACCCCCAACTTGCATCCCATGGGCATACGCCGGCAATAACCCAAAGCGCTCGCAAAACAGCGTAGCCAGCATCAGGTGTGGCTTGGTAGTGGCGTAACCGCAAAGCACGCCATCAATGTCCTCTCGTGCGAGTTGCGCATCGTCAAGCGCAGATTGCGCAGCAACCGCCATGAGATCGACCGCATCCTGGCCTTCGAGGCGACCGAAGGTGGTGTTGCCCACCCCAGCGATAAATGCATTTTTCATGCGCCGCCAATCCTAGAACTGCCGGTTTCGTCGCGGCGCGAAAGCTCGTAAATCCAGGGGCGTAAAACCTTGTCTTTCTGTTCAAACCTGGAGATGTCATCAGCCATTTTTTTGGTCAGTGATATCTCGTCCAGACCTTCGAGAAGCATTTCACGGTCAAGTGCGCCAATGGAGAACGTCCAACTTTGGCCACTTTGTGCACGCACCTCGCACTTAAGCAAGTCGACCTCCATCTCTGCAGGTCGCCCAGACTCATCTGCAGCCAGCAGTTGGGCGATGGCGTCCGCAGGTAATGCCACGGGCAGGATGCCGTTACGCACGCAGTTATTCTGAAAGATGGCGCCGAAACTCTCCGCAATTACACAGCGTATGCCGAATTGATACAGCGCCCAAGCGGCTGCCTCGCGCGATGAGCCACAGCCAAAATTGCTGCCACTGGCAAGAATGCGTGCCTGACGAAAGGGTGGCTGGTTCAAAACAAAACCCGGATTCTCCAACCGGGAACCAGGCTCGTAACGCCAGTTGGCGAACAGCTTCTCGCCGTAGCCATCCCGCGACACTGACCTTGTTTCGCGCGACGGAATGATGGCATCCGTATCGACATTGTTACGAATCAGTGGAGCAGCAATGCCAGAAACACGAGTGAATTTGTCCATCACAACGAATACCTCCGTGCATCGGCGATGTAACCTGCCACAGCAGATGCTGCGACGGTTGCCGGGCTGGCGAGGTGCGAACACACGCCGGCACCCTGTCGATTTTCGAAGTTGCGATTGGTAGAGCTGATCACGCGACGGGCTTGACCAAAGCTGTCGCCGCTGGCGTAAAAGCATAGCGAACAGCCCGATTCACGCCACTCGAAACCTGCCTCTAGAAAGATTTTGTCCAGTCCTTCGGCCTCCGCAGCCAGCTTCACCTGAGTCGAGCCAGGCACGCAGATGGCGCGAACCCCAGACGCCACATGCCGACCTTTGAGTACCTGCGCGGCCATTCTCAAATCCGAAAGGCGGCTGTTTGTACAGCTACCAATAAAGGCGGCTTCGATAGGTATCGAATCAAGCTGCGTGCCAGGTGCGAGGCGTGCGTAAGCCAATGCTTTTTCGGCCGATGACCGCATAGTCGGGTCGGCAAGCACTGCGGGGTCTGGCACCACTCCACCGACAGCCACTACATGCTGTGGACTGGTACCCCATGTCACCTGGGGCTGCAGCGTGCTGCAATCCAGCGTAAGTTCTGCATCGAACACCGCATGCTCGTCACTTTTCAGCGTGCGCCAATGCGACAACGCATGGTCCCACATGGCACCCGTGGGCGCATACGCACGGCCCTTCAGATAGCGAAACACCACCTCATCCGGTGCGACGATGCCCGTCCAGGCAGCAAACTCTACCGCCATATTGCACAACGTGAGCCGACCATCAATGTCCAGTTTTCGTACAGCCTCGCCTGCAAACTCCACCGCGTAACCACGCCCGCCAGAAGCGCCGTACTTTCCTATCAGTGCCAAGACCATATCCTTGGCGGTAACGCCGACTTGTAGCTGACCTTCAAAATTGACACGCATGTGGCGTGGTTTGCGCACCCTCAAGGTTTGCGTGGCCAGCGCATGCTCCCCCTCGCTGACTCCTATGCCCCAGGCCAAAGCGCCAATACCGCCCAGGGTGCAGGTGTGACTATCCCCACAAACCAGTGTGACTCCGGGCAATGCTATGGCTTGTTCTGGCGTCACCACATGGGCGATGCCCTGGCGCTCATCGTCAATCTCAATAAGTGGAATACCCGCCTTCGCTGAGTAGTCGCGATACAAGCGTATGAACTCCGTGCCGCCTGGGATCTTGGTCTGGTCGGTACGCCCCACATCGGTGTCTATGACATGGTCAAAAGTACCAAAGACCAGCTCTGGATGCGCCACCGCGTGGCCCGGGTCCATTACTCCCTTTAGCATTCGCCCCCCGGTCTTGTCGTGCATGAAGATGCGGTCCACATGCAAGAGCGCCACCTCTGCACTCAGTTCGGCCACGACATGCTGATCCCACAGCTTGCCGGTCAATGTACGCGGAGCACTGGACATGCTCAGTGTCCTTCCCTGCGGACCAGTGGCGAAAGGTATCTTTTTTCCAGTTCGAGGATTTCGTTAAAGCCCACGAGGCGCTGCGAAACGCCAAAGCCGCTCAATAGCTCGTCGTAGCCGCCAATACCGCCGTCGCTTTTAAGTCGCGAAAACACGGTTCGCAAGGCCTTAATCGTGGCTTGCATCGCAGTGGATGGCACGCTGACCCGCGCGACACCCAACGCCTCCAGCTCGGCAAAGCCCAGGTTTTGAGGAGATTTCCCACCTTCAACGAGGTTTACGGCCACCGGCCCCTTGATGCCTTGAACGGCAGCGCGAATGTTGTCAACGGAATTCGCACCCTCCACAAACACCATAGTCGCGCCTGCATCGAGGAATGCATTGCCGCGGCGTATAACTTCTTCAATGCCAAACACAGCCAGCGCATCCGTACGAGCATTGATGACAAAGTCCTTGTCCACCCTTGCGTCTGCAGCTGCAGCCACCTTGATGACAGCCTCATCGAAGTCCAGCAGCACCTTACCTTCGAGATGGCCACAGCGCTTGGGGAACACCTGATCTTCTAAGTTGATGCCGGCCAGCCCTGCCGCTTCAAAGGCCCGCACTGTGAGGTAAGCATTGACGGCGTTGCCAAAGCCAGTGTCCGCATCCCCCATGGTGGGTATGTCCACAGCATTAGCGATTCGACCGCTCTGTTCGACCATCTCGCGCATGGACACCAGGCTGTAGTCGGGAACGCCATAGTGGGCAACGCAGACGTTTGCCCCTGAGATCTGTACCGAATCGAATCCAGTTTCCTGAATGATCTTGGCGGTAATCACGTCATAGGCGCCTGGCATGACCAGGATTCTTGGCGACTCAATGAGCTGCCGAAGCCGTGTTGTTTTACGTATGGTCATGCTGGCCCAGCCTCAACGCTTGAGCGATGCTGCAATCTTCTTGCCAGCCAGTCGGCCAAAGACAAGTCCACGTAGCACGGAGGTTGCGCCGACATAGAGGCGGTAATACATACCCACCGTTTCTCCAGCAGCATACAGGCCCACGATCGGATAGCCATCTCGATTAAGCACTTCTGCGTCGCGCGAGATCTTCAGGCCACCGCAGGTAAAGGTGTTGGCACACATCACCGGATAGGCATAAAGGTCTTTTTCGTCAATTTTGCGTGCCCAGTTGGACTTGGGAATCAGCAGCCCATCGGTACCCTTGCCATCCAGGCGAGTGTGGTCGAATTCGCCATCCTGCACAGCAGCGTTATAGCCATGGAAAGTTTTGGCCAGAGCCGCTTCAGGCACATTGATTTTTGCCGCCATCTCCTTGATGGACGATGCGCGATAGGGCTCCATGTCAGTCTTGATGCGCACGCGAATGTTGGGGATATCCAGCAAGCGCGAATCAAAAACAAGGTAAGCGATGCCGTCCCTCTGGCGCATCGTGGCCCACGACAGGTCGTCGTAGATTAGTTCGTACTTGTTCCGGCCTTCGTCAATGAAGCGCTCGCCAGAGTTGTTGACCATGATGCCGTAATTGAGGACAGCAATCAGCGCTTCGGCGCGTGCAGAGCGTGGATCCACAGGCTCACCGTGGAACATCTCATACTGACCTGCTGGCGCTGCACCTGCGGCCAGGCCCATCTCAATTCCCTCGCCCTTGTTGTAGATTCCGCCTGGCGACACTGGGCGAGTTAAATACGCATTGGCGCCAACGTAGCGCGTCATCATTTCGACGTTGCCCTGGTAGCCGCCACAGGCCAGCACCACTGACTTTGCGTTCAATGTAAACAGGCCTTGTCCTGGAGCCCATGCCCGCAGGCCTGCCACATCGCCGCGATCATCGAGCACCAGTGAGCGTCCAGTGGTTTCATACAGGATGTCGACACCTAGCTTTTCAGCAGCTTCGCCCATCGCCTCAACGATCGCAATGCCGCCGCCGCTTGGGCCGAGGTGGCTCAAGCCACCCTGAAGCAGCATGACGCTGTTTTGAGTAAGCCTGACACCGTGCGATTTGATCCAGGCAATTGTGGGCGGCGCATTGTCAGCAAAGGCAGTGATGATTTCAGGATCAGTGAAGGCATACGACTTCAGGCTCTGCGGCCAGGTGGAGTAATCGTTCGATGACTCCTTCAAAAAGTCGGGCGGTATCGCGCCATGCGCCGCGCCGCCAAGACGGTCAAAGAAGTCGTCAGAAACGTTTTCCTCATCCTTCATGCGCATCCATGCTTCTGTGTAGCGGGAATTGCCACCGCGATTATCTCGATCGGCGCGCTCCAGGAGTGCGACCTTCGCACCGCCCTCGGCTGCAGCAACCGCAGCGGCCAACCCCGCAACCCCGTGCCCCACCACCACCGCATCGTAATTCTTCGAACCATTTTGCATACAATCAAGGCTTTCAGTTAAGTTTATTTAGCATTTTTCCGATTTAAATGCTATTATTGCATCCAATCTTGCTTTCGCGCAAGCTTACCCACTACCCTGCAGATAAAAATACGCTTCTTTTTTTATGAATGAAAACCGCGCTGAAACCATTGCACTCATAGGCGTAGGCCGTATGGGACGCGGGATTGGACGCAATCTGTTGCGCAGCGGTTTTGCGCTATCGGTTTTTGACATTCACTCGTCATCAACCCAAGTACTAACCGAACTCGGAGCACGTGCGGGCTCCTCGGTTGATAACACCGTCCGGGGCGCCAGCACAGTTATCACCTGCCTGCCCGACACCCAAAGCGTCGAACAGGCATATCTGGGTGAGCAAGGACTTTTACAAAATGCAGACAACGATGCCTTGCTCATCGAGATGGGCACCATAGGCCCCGAAACAGCTCGCGATCTCGGCGCAAAAGCGCTTCAACGCGGCCTGGAATTTGTAGATGCACCCATGCTGCGCGGAGCTCCAGAGGCCTGGGAGGGGACCATACACATCCTTCTGGGCGGAAGTGAAGCGGGGCGTGCTCGGGCAAAAACCGTCCTTGCTCACGTGTCAGAACGGATCATTGATGCCGGTCCCCTCGGTAGCGGGCAGGCGCTCAAGGCCATCAACAATGCTGTCACTATGGCTAACTGCGCCGTACTGTCGGAGGCCCTTTTTGCAGCCAAAGCGGCGGGGTTTTCCGACGCAATGTTTGTAGAGGTATTGCAATCAGGCCTGGCTGGCAGCCGCATCCTGGACGTTTATGCACCGCGGTTTTTGAGTGGCGAACACCCAGCAACAGGTCTGGTCCGTATCGCCAAAAAAGACCTGGATTTATTCCTGCATACGGCGCATAGCGACGGGCTTGCAACACCTGTACTGGAGGCCGCCCTCGCAAGCTTCACCAGACTGTGTGACAGCGGCCTAGGCGAAGCGCCACTGTCCACCGTAGCCGATCTACTGCAGCGAACGCGGCATCAAGTAGCGGTCTCCGTAGCAGCCTCAATTTCCACCGACTCACCAAACTAAACAATTAGGAGACATCCATGAAAGCCAACACAAAAAACGTTTTAATCAGCAGCCTTGCCGCACTGGCCCTTGCACTGCCGCTCGCCGCACAGAGTCAAGACAAAAAAGTCATCACCATCGTGGTGCCTTTTGCCGCAGGTGGTCCGATTGACACGGGCGCACGCTTGATCGCCACGCATCTGGCGACAAAGCTGGGTCAACCCGTCGTGGTAGACAACAAGCCAGGCGGTAGCGCACTGATCGCCGCCAGAGCAGTAACCAACGCGCCTGCTGACGGCAACACGCTTTTCATGCAAAGCGTTTCTACTCTCTCCCCCGTCTTCATCAAGGACCTCCAGTTTGACGTGCTTAAGGAGATGGAGCCCGTCGTCCCAGTCTGGTCGTACTCCAACTATCTCTTCGTCAACACCAAAGGTGACCTGAAAACCTTCGTCGCAGATGCCAAGCGCGCACCCGGCAAGATGAACTATGGATATGCCACCGCATCGGGCCTCCTGATGATGGAAATGTTCAAGAACGCCTCGGGAATAGACGTTACGGCCATTCCCTACAAAGGAAGTGCACCAACCTCTTTGGCTATGCTGAGCGGCGAAGTCCAGGCCACCATGGATCCGTTGGGTCAGTACAAACAGCATGTGGATACCGGCAAGGTCAGGCCTATTCTGTTTACCGGCAGCGCGCGTAGCGCGGTGTTCCCTGACGTGCCTACAGCCAGGGAGGCCGGTTTTCCCAAGTTGGATATCTCCATCACGGGGGGGTTCTGGACACGCGCTGGCGCGCCACAAGACACCGTACGGCGCATCGCCACTGCAACCACCGAAATCCTGGGCCAGCCCGAAGTGCGCGAAAAATTTGCCACATTTGGCTGGTCGGTGAATCAGGGCACGGCAGCAGATTTGCTCAAATCAACCCGCGCAGAGCGGACCTTCTGGGAAAACGCGGCGCGCATTGCCAAATACACACCGGAATAAGGCCTGGACACATGCCGGCGTCAACGAATTGAATAGAAAGCACGTCACATGAAAACAACCACACGAACTGAAGGCGTCATCAGTCAGCTCCGCAACCTTGTACTAGGCGGAGAGCTGGGCGCGGGTTTGCATCTGACTGAAGAAATGCTGGCAGAGCATCTGAAGGTCTCACGTACACCCGTTCGCAATGCGCTTAGCGTGCTGGCAAATGAGGGTCTGTTACTTTATTCGCCCAACCGGGGATACACCGTGCGCGAGTTCGCCCTGAAGGACATCCTCAATGCCTACGATGTACGCGGCGTACTAGAAGCTATGGCAAGCAGGCTGGCAGCCGAACACGGCTTGGACCCAGTGGCAGACGCCGACTTCAGCCAGATCATTGAACGTTCGGAAAAAGTCCTCGGAAGCCCGGACTGGGAAGACGCGCAGCACGCGGTGTGGCGTGAACTCAACTTGGCTTTTCACCAACGTGTGCTCGAAGTGGCAGACAACCGTCAACTTGCAGAAACAGCGCTCATGATGCGCCGGCAACCCCGGCTGCTCGATCCGCGCCTGTCACCTGGAGCCCAGACCTATGACCGCATTTACTCTAAGGAAAAAGCGTTGCGCTCCCACAGTGAGCATGTATCCGTGCTTGACGCCATACGCAACCGCCAGGGTACGCGTGCCGAAAACCTTATGCGCGAGCACGTATGGCGAAATCGTGAAGCCATACGTCAGCAGTTGCCGCATCTGGCAATGGAGCCCACTAGCAGATAGGCATGCGAATTAGCTTCCTCTCGATTTACTTTACTCATTTTCGCTATTAGTTTTTCTCACTTTTTACTACTAAATCCTATATGTCTCTTCCTTCATTCGATTTCAGCAAATCCGCCCTCGTCCTGATCGACCTGCAAAACGGCATCGTCGGCCTGAACACTGCTCCACGCAGTGGCAAGGACGTAGTTGCCAACGCAACGCAGCTTGTCAAACAGTTCCGTGCACACAAGGCACCCATCGTATTTGTTCGGGTGGCCTTTTCTGCAGACAACGGTGACAACCTGGCCCCCCTCACAGACAGCCCTGCAGCCGCGGCCCCAAAGCGTCCGGCTGACTGGTCCGATGTGGTGTCTGAACTAGCACCAACAGAGGGCGACATCATTATTACCAAGCGCCAGTGGGGCGCCTTCTTCGGGACCGAACTCGACCTGCAACTGCGCCGTCGTGGCATCAACACACTGGTGCTAGGCGGTATCGCCACCAACATCGGCGTTGAATCAACGGCCCGTAGTGCCTATGAGCACGGCTACAACCAGGTGTTCATCGAAGATGCGATGGCAGCCATGTCGGCCGAGACGCACGACTTTCCGCTGCGCACGCTCTTCCCGCGCATGGGGCGCGTGCGAAGCACCGCCAGCTTCATCGAGGAAACCACGGCTTAAGGTCGCATGGACATAGACCCGAAGCTGCTCGACGCGCAGCAGCAGTACAAGCTCATGACCGGAAGCGTTGTGCCCCGGCCCATTGCGCTTGTTTCAACCTTGGGTGCTTACGGCGTTAACGCGGCACCGTACAGTTTTTTTAACGTGGTTGCCAATGCTCCGCCGGTGCTAGCATTTTCAGCCGCCATACGACCGGATGGCAGCCCCAAAGACACCGTACGCAACATCATCGCGTTGCCCGAGTTTGTGGTGCACATATGCTCTTACGCCATGGGTGCCGCCATGCAGCTATGCGCTGAAAACTTTGACCAAGAAACCAGCGAGGTCACGCAGGCGGGTTTCACTTTGGAAGCGTCGACCAAAATCAGGCCGCCGCGTATTCGCGAAGCACCCGTGCAGATGGAATGCAAACTGGTAGATATCGTGACGCTGGGACGCTACCGTCTGGTGCTGGGCGAAGTGGTGATGCTTCATTTTCACGAGGGCATGGTCGATGACCACTTTCACGTCGATACGACCAAGCTTGACGCGATTGGCCGATCATCCGGCGCATCCTACATCCACGTCAAACAGGCTTTCAACCTTAAGCCAACGCCATTCTCAACCTAAAGGAAGAATGCCGGTTAATCCTCGTAGTCACCTTCGGACGCCAAGCCGTTGGACTGTATTGTGAAAAAGACTGAACGCAATTTACTCAGCAATCGATTTTGACATTAGAGATGACTCCACAACTTTGGCGGCTTTTCGATTTTTAAGAAGGTATCGGAAACTAGCTGCATGTGTTGCACTCAACGACATGAAGCAAGCCATCAGGTTGCTTGCGGCAATCTACGCGTCCGTGATCGCAAGTGTGCACGGAGTGGTGGCCGCGGGCAGCTTGAATCTATCGTTGGCCTGCGATCTAGTGTTGGCAGCAGAAAGACACCCGTTGCAACCTGGCTTACACAAACATGGTCGCCAGTTGCGATGTATCGGAATAATGGAATTTGCCGCGTATGCTAGGTTGTGCAACGCTAGGGAGCTCGCTTTGCTTTCGCGGACCTTTGATGCCATAGAGGCTAAGAGTCTTTGATTGATCAACCGCATCGTTTCGGCGCACTTTGAGGCAGATCCACACAGACTCAGCCCCGAAAGGAGAAAACTAAGAACTTATCCACACCGTGAGCACCTTCTTCTCACAAAGAGTGTGGGTCAATATTCGATGGAAAACTCAGGTCAGACTTCAGCGGAATGCAACACTTAATGAGTTTTACTTGTTATCGCATTTTTGACTGCTCTTTTGTGAAATCAAACGATTAGTTGGCTTCACGTACCATCCACCTGGTCAGCATTACTTTCCACAAGTTAAAGCCGAGATGTCCGGCTTCGACGGATTCTGACTTTGACAGCATCCAGAGTCTCGTGGAGGGAGTACCTTAGATACGATCTGGGCACGAATTCGAGCCTCAGTCTTCTTACTCAATGTTCAATTCTGCTGAAGCCTGACTCCATACTTCCATCAAATCCTGACCCACACTTTATTGTGAGCACAAGGTGCTCACCGGGTATCTGATTTACTGATCTTCTCCTTCTTTGGCTGGGGTTTTGCAGAACTGTTCTTGAACCGGTAACTGTCATTTCCGGTTTCAAGAATATGACACCGATGGGTAAGCCGGTCCAGAAGCGCCGTAGTCATTTTGGCATCGCCAAACACACTCGCCCACTCTCCGAAGTGTGTGGATCTGTCTTAAAGTGCGCCGCTGTTTGCGCGATTTTGTTGCCTCGGTTACCAGCCATCCGGCCAGCTTCTCGGCATAGGGATCGAGCTTGCTTGAGCTGACACGCCTGGCGTATCTGGGCTCGCTCTCCTCGGATCTGAGGTACTTCTTTACTGTGTTGCGTGCGAGGCCTGTACGCCTTGCAATTTCGCGGATGGACATCTGCTCTCGCAGTGCCCAGCGCCTGATGACATTCAAAGTCGCCACGTCTATCACTCCTGAGTTCCCCGCTTTTGAAAACTAGCAGGGTAGGGCCTACGTGGATCAGGTTTCGATGGAAATTACTACTCTTTACGGGTCAGATTTCAGCAGCATTCAACACATATTGACGGTATTTTTCTAAACAACAAAAAAGTACAGTCAAATATACCGTCAATTTTGACGGTATCTGGTTGGACCTCATTGGAACTCTTTGGGCAAAGAAAAACCCGCTTTCCCTCTGGAGAAGCGGCTTTATTAAGCTTCTTTGGATCTCTTTGAACGAAAAAATGGTGCCGATTATCGGAATCGAACTGATGACCTACCGCTTACAAGGCGGTTGCTCTACCAACTGAGCTAAATCGGCACGGAAAACTATTTTACTTGACGCGTTTGAGTGAGGGCCTGCCACCCTGTTTTGGTTTGGGTGGCGTTGGCGGTTCGGAGTCATCGCCTGCGCTGGAACCGCTGTCGGCAGGCACCAGTTGAACGATTTTGGCTTCGGCCGGCGCTGCAGATGGCAAAGGTGCAACCGACAAGCCGGCAGGCGTGGGCGCTGGCCTGGCTTCAGCCGCCGCAGCTAAGGGCGAAAGAACAGATGTGGTCACCGGGCTTGATACATTAGCCAGCGGGAAAGCCATGCCCTGACCGTTCTCGCGGGCGTATATCGCAATCACACGGCCAATCGGCACCATGATGTCACGCGCACTGCCCGCAAAACGCGCCTTGAACTCAATGAAATCATTACCCAGCTTGAGTGACGAAGTTGCATCAAAGCTGATGTTCAACACAATCTCGTTGTTCTTGACGTACTCGCGCGGCACCTGGACGCTGTCATCAACAGCCACGGCGACATAGGGCGTGAGCCCGTTGTCGGTACACCACTCATACAGCGCCCGTATCAGATACGGGCGTGTGGAGGTGGAGTCCAGCGCATTCATGAATTCAGCCAAGATTCAAAATCCCGATTCGCCAGGCAATTACTTGCGCATCACTTTTTCGGATGGGGTCAGTGCCTCGATGTATGCAGGGCGCGAGAAGATGCGTTCTGCGTACTTGAGCAGCGGCGCTGCATTCTTGGACAGATCAATGTCGTAGTAATCCAGGCGCCACAGCAGGGGGGCGATGGCCACGTCGAGCATGGAGAAGTTGTCACCCAGCATGAACTTGTTCTTCAGGAAGATGGGGGCCAGCTGCGTCAGGCGGTCCTTGATATGGGCGCGGGCTTTTTCGAGCGCCTTCTCGTTGCCCTTGGCGGCACGCGATTCCAGCGTGCTGACATGAACAAACAGCTCTTTTTCAAAGTTGAGCAGGAAGAGGCGAACACGTGCGCGGTCAACCGGGTCGCCGGGCATCAGTTGCGGATGCGGGAAGCGCTCGTCAATGTACTCATTGATGATGTTCGACTCATACAAAATCAGGTCACGCTCAACCAGGATGGGCACCTGGCCGTAGGGGTTCATGACATTGATGTCTTCGGGCTTGTTGTACAGGTCTACATCGCGGATTTCGAAATCCATGCCTTTTTCAAACAGCACAAAACGGCAACGATGCGAGAAGGGGCAGGTCGTGCCTGAATAAAGGACCATCATGATTCGAACTCCTGAAAACAAAAGAGTGGAGGCCAAGATTTGAAGCTCGGGACCCTCCACTCGAAGGTGCCGGCGAGACCTGCCGGAAGCAGGTTGCAAGCCGGCAGAAACGGCTAAAAATTACTTGACGTCTTTCCAGAACGCCGCATTGAGGCGCCACGCCACAAAAGTCATGAACAACAGGAAAAGCAGTACCCAGACGCCTACGCGCAAGCGGGTGTTTTGTGCAGGTTCAGCCATCCACTGGAGATAGCCGACCAGATCGCCCATGGCCTGGTCGTACTGCAATGGGGTCATGGTGCCGGGCGTGACCTGCTGCCAGCTTTTGAAAACCGACACCTTGTGACCGTGCTCCTCGCGCTCTTCAAAAACCGGCTTGCGCTCGCCCTGAAGCTCCCACAAAACGTGCGGCATGGCAACGTTGGGGAACGCCAGGTTGTTCCAGCCAGTGGCCTTGGTCTCATCACGGTAGAAGGTGCGCATGTAGGTGTAGATGTAATCCGCACCCGTGCCACCAGCGCCTGAACGCGAGCGGGCAATCACGGTCAGGTCGGGCGGGTTGCCGCCAAACCAATCCTTGGCCTGTTTGGGGTCAATGGCAGCCTTCATGGTGTCACCGACTTTTTCAGTCGTGAACATGAGGTTGTCCTTGATCATCTGGTCCGTGAGTTGCGCGTCGCCACTGCTCAGGTCTTTCAGGCGGTTGTAGCGCATGAAAGCAGCTGAATGGCAGTTCAGGCAGTAATTGACGAACAGCTTGGCACCATTTTGAAGGGCCAAGACATCATTGGTCTTGCTGGGCGCCTTGTCCCAGGCCATGCCGCCTTCGCTTGCGTGGCTACCTGCCACGAAACCAAGCGCGGCGATCAACGTGAGTATCAGTTTTTTCATTGTTGTTATCTCCAGCTTAGTGCCCGTGGAAAATGATACGGTCAGGCGGCGTTCCCGGCGTACCCAGGCGGCTCCACCATGGCATCAGCAGGAAGAAACCGAAATAAAAGAGGGTACCGACCTGCGACACGCGCTCACCGATCGGCGATGGCGGCTGCACACCAAGATAGCCAAGAATCAGGAAATTGATGACAAATATGCCGTAGAGGTATTTGTTCCAGCTCGGGCGATAACGAATCGACTTGACGGCGCTCTTGTCCAGCCATGGAAGCGGGAACAGAATCATGACAGCGCCGCCCATCACGACCACGCCCCAGAATTTCGCATCGATCAGCAGCATGGCTGCAATCACGACGACCGAAGCACCGACGATCACTGCCTTGTACAGGGTGGCAAGTCTTGTTTTGATCACGGCAAATGCGGCAGCAGCGATCACGCAGGCAATCAGGGCATACATCATCTCGCTGGTAATCGCACGCAGCATCGAATAGAACGGCGTGAAATACCAGACCGGTGCGATGTGCAGCGGCGTCTTCAGCGGATCAGCCGGGATGAAGTTGTTGTACTCGAGGAAATAACCACCAAACTCTGGCGCCAGGAAAATGATGGCGGTGAAGACCATCAGGAACATGCAGACGGCAAAAATGTCGTGCACCGTGTAGTAGGGGTGGAAGGGGATGCCGTCCAGCGGGTGGCCCTGCGCATCTTTCGGGGCATTCGGGCCCTTGATTTCAACGCCATCAGGGTTGTTCGAGCCAACTTCATGCAGGGCAATGATGTGGGCAGCCACCAGGCCCAGCAGCACCAGCGGCACAGCAATGACGTGGAAGGCAAAAAAGCGGTTCAGCGTTGCGTCGCCGACCACATAGTCGCCGCGAATCAGCAGCGCCAGGTCAGGGCCGACGAAAGGAATCGCGGCAAACAGGTTCACGATCACCTGGGCGCCCCAGTAGCTCATCTGGCCCCATGGCAGCAGGTAACCCATGAAAGCCTCGGCCATCAGACACAGGAAAATCGCGCAGCCGAAGATCCATATCAGCTCGCGCGGCTTGCGATAACTGCCGTAGATCAGGCCGCGGAACATGTGCAGGTAAACCACAACAAAGAAGGCCGAAGCGCCTGTGGAATGCATGTAACGGATCAGCCAGCCCCACGGCACGTCACGCATGATGTATTCGACAGAGCCGAATGCCAGTGCGGCATCGGGCTTGTAGTGCATTGTCAGGAAGATGCCGGTGGTGATCTGGATGACCAGAACCAGCATGGCCAGCGAGCCGAAGATGTACCAGAAGTTGAAGTTCTTCGGCGCGTAGTACTCGCTCATGTGCTCTTTGTAGAGCTTGCTGGCGGGGAAACGGTTGTCGATCCAGTTCATCGCCTTGTCGGCGAGCGGTGCATCGGGGGAAATTTCTTTGAATTCAGCCATAACTGATCCTGGTTCGGTGGGGTTCTTTTGCGAGCAACCGGGGCATGCTTGTCTGCAATTGCCTCAGTTGCTGGCTACAAGGTCTTGTGAGGTTGTCCGGGTTTGCGAAACGCCTCAGGCCTTTTTGTCTTCACCAATCAGCAGACGGGTGTCTGAGAGGTACATGTGCGGCGGGACTTCAAGGTTGTCGGGTGCGGGCTTGTTTTTGTAAACGCGGCCAGCCATATCGAATGTGGAGCCGTGGCAGGGGCAGAGAAAACCCCCGCCCCAGTCCGACTGCATGCCGCCCACTGCGCCGGGCTGGAACTTGTCTGAAGGCGAGCAGCCCAGATGGGTGCAAATGCCGACAGCCACAAAAACTTCGGGCTTGATGGATCGGCCTTCGTTGCGGGCGTAAGCAGGCGTCAGTTCGTCCTGCTTGCGCTGGGATTTGGGATCAGCCAGCAGGCCGTCGAGCTTTGGCAACTCGGCCAGTTGCTCAGGCGTGCGCTTGATGATCCAGACCGGCTTGCCGCGCCATTCAACAGTGATTTTTTCACCTGGCTTGACGGCGGAGATATCCACTTCAACAGCCGCGCCAGCCGCTTTGGCCTTTTCGGAGGGCTGAAAGGTGCTTACAAAGGGGACTGCGGTGGCAACTGCGCCAATGCCGCCAACGGCAGCAGTGGCAACAATCCAGTTTCTTTTATCTTTATCCAAAGGGGCACCTTCTGGGGCGCCGTTCGCGCTTGCGTGAGTCATGAGAGTCCTTCAAGAACCGGCTTGAAATAGGCTTGGTGGGGTCAACCCGTAATTGTAGCGGAGCGCGAAGTCGCTTTTCAAGCGTGGTGGATCGGTCTGAACACGATTGCCCTCCTCCCGAAGGGCGTATCTGCCTGTTTTTTAAGCAAGGAGTGCGTAGTTAAATGTGCTTGCACAAAGGTCAGGGAATGGTGCGGCAAACGCTCCATAATGTCCGCGAAACCAGAGCGAAAGGATGCACCACCCGGATGCACCTTCAATTTCACCGGTAAAAAACACTCAAAGGAGAGAACAGCATGGGCATGATGAAGGAATTCAGGGAATTTGCGATCAAGGGCAATGTCATCGACCTGGCGGTCGGCGTCATCATTGGCGCGGCCTTCGGCAAGATTGTCGATGCGGTCGTGAGCGACCTCATCATGCCGGTCGTGGGACTGGTTTTCGGAAAGCTGGATTTTTCCCAGATGTATGTGCTGCTCGGCACAGTCCCGGCCGGTACCGACATGTCGCTGGAAGCCCTGCGCAAGGCGGGTGTCCCGGTGTTCGCCTACGGCCATTTTCTGACGGTCGTTGTCAATTTCCTGATTCTGGCGTTCATCATTTTCCTGATGGTCAAGGAAATCAACAAACTCAAGCGCAGCCATGCCGAGCCAGCTGCTGCCGCCCCGGCCGCACCACCGGAAGACATTGTTCTCTTGCGTGAAATTCGCGATAGCCTCAAGAAATAAAGCCCCCACGTTCGCTCACTGCGTGTAGCTCTCTGCCCCCCTAGGGGGCGTCGCTTGCTCGGGGCGGCCCGTCGCAGCGCGTGGCCCGCCCCCTGTTGCCCGCTCACTGCGTGTAGCGGGCCTCTCCCCTAAAGGGGACGGCGCCGGCCAGCTGGCAGAGCCAGACCGGCGGCCCCAGCTTGCAAAGACACCTTGCTTTTCGCCATCAACGCAGTTGATGCTCGCACTGATCGTCTTGGACGTTCTCCTCTCAGGATGCCAGCTTTCGCGCCATGCGCACCGCTGCAATCAGGCTGAAAGCATCGGCCTTGCCGGTGCCGGCAATATCGAACGCGGTGCCATGATCAGGGCTGGTGCGGACCAGCGGCAGGCCCAGCGTGACATTCACGCCCTGCTCCACGCCCAGGTATTTCACGGGAATCAGCCCCTGGTCGTGGTACATGGCCACCACCACGTCGAACTCGCCGGGCTTGGCCACCGTGTGGCGGGCCCTCATGAACACCGTATCGGGCGCGAACGGCCCATGCACATCAAGGCCAGCAGCACGCGCAGCAGCGATGGCCGGGCCAATGATGGTTTGCTCTTCAGCGCCAAACAGGCCGCCCTCTCCGGCATGGGGATTCAGGCCGGCAACACCTATACGGGGTGCGCGGCCCAGGGTAGCGCTCAAGGCCTGATGGGTAATGTGAAGAGTCTGCAGCACGTTGTCAAAAGTCACCGCATGGATGGCCGCCTGCAGCGACATGTGGATGCTCACCAGCACCGTTTTCAGCTCGTCATTGGCCAGCATCATGCGTACGGGTACATCCTTGACGCCTTTTCCCATGAAAGCCGCAGCTTCTGCCTGAAGCATTTCAGTGTGTCCGGGGAAGTTGGCAAACTGGTCACCGGCCGCCGCAAGGGATTCCTTGTGGATGGGCGCAGTAACCATGGCCGCTGCACGCCCGGCCAATGCCTCGCGTGCCGCCCACACAATGCACTGCGCGGCTGCACTGCCGGCCAGGCCATTGACTGCGCCGAAAGGTATCAATTCAGCAAGGCCGCCCATTTGCAGAAGTGGAATGCAGTTGGGCGGCACTTGCCCAAGGCCAGACAGGTCAGACAGTTGAACGACGGGAAGTTGCGGGGTCGTTGCGACCAAAGACGCCGCACGGCGCAATGTGGCGGCATCACCAACCACCACGCAGTTGGCAAGATCAGCAGGCGCCTCTCTGAACGCACGTGCAATCGTCTCGGGCCCAATGCCAGCGGCATCGCCCATGGTGATGAGCAGCGGTTTTTTCATGGCTCGGCTTCTACCCTCTTTCGCACGTCAAAAAAACACCTCATAATGATTTGCACAGGCACATGGATTGCGGGGGATGACCCCTCGCCACTCATGGAGCGCGGCAGACAGGAGAGGCAGGTTCATGCATATTCCCGGGTTCTTCGCGCCAGCAGCAGCGCCCCTGCTTTTAGGGACCGGGGCCATGCGAACTGCTGAAATGATGATATGGAGCGCCGTTGTGGGCTCCATGGGCCTCATTGTATTGCTGGCATTGGCCGATGCGCTGTACAGCCGCACCCGCTCGAGCGTCAACGCACTTGCTTACCTGGCCAGCGGATGGCTTTTTGTGACGCTGCTCAGCGGACTGGCGGGCGCCGTTTTTACTCAACTTCGGGGCGAACCACTTCATGTGCTGCAGGTGCTGATCGGCCCTCTCTGCGCCAGCATGGGCAGCTACGGCACCAGCCGCTGGCTCTCGGCCCAGCAACGCGACCGCATCATGAAAACCAGCATGCGCACCGTCAGCATTGCGGGGCTCGCCGGCGCACCGCTTTGCCTGCTGCTTGACCACGACCTGCAACTCCCCGCTTCTGCCGCCATCACCGTCTGCAGCCTGTGCGTCCTGATCTGGCTCGGCGTACGTGCAGCGCTGCTGGGCGACCGAATGGCATGGGGTCTCACCGCCGGCTTTGTGATCACCTTTCCCCTGCAACTGGGGATGTACTGGCTGGCCATGGGAGGTACACGGCCATCCATCACGTGGCAGCTGGCCATTGCCCTGGCCGGGCTCGCGAGCCTGACGGTCACTGCAGTCATGGTCTGGCTGCGCAACCGGCATGAGCAGCAGTTCCGGAATGAAGGCAGGTCGCGGCGCGACCGCATCACGCAGCTCTACAGCAGCGTCGTGATCGTGCAGAAAATCATCCACGCCCAGCGCCGGCTGGTCCGCACGAGGCGCGATGGCGCGCTGATGGCCGTCATGTTGTTTGGACCCGAACAACTGGTCAGCCAGGTCGGCCACTACGGCATGAATGAAATCTACATACAGCTGGCGAGGCGCATGCAACGCCACACCGGGGTGGTGAACCCTGCCGGCCGCTACTACGACCGGTGTTTCATCGTGCTGATGGAGACCATGCATTCACCGAAGATGATTCGCACCCTCGGCCTGCGCGTGGCGTCGAGCTTGCGGCGACCGATTGACGTGATCTCGCTGAACGGTGAGCGCATCAAGGTTGTCGCAGACATCGGGGTCGGCATCGTGCACCTGTCCGGCGCCAGAATGGATGTGGACCAGATCCTGCACGAGGCACAGGTTGTGGCAGAAGCTGCGCGCCACATGCGTTCGCGTGCGGCGCTTCTCGACCCTGAAACCCGTCACGCCATTCCGGTTGAAAGTGCCGAGCTGGGAAGCACCTGGCGAGCCCAGCGCGCGCAACTCGCACATCTGACACATGCGCCCAAAGTGCCCAAAACCGCCAGGGCGGGCCGCTTCCGCAATAAACCAGCCTGAGGGGTCTTGCTGGCCCTCACGCAGGGTTGTCGATGTCGATGAATTCGTGCACCAGGCCAAACTGCGAGGCGATGTGCGCAGACACTGCAGGCGCGCCATAGCGTTCCGACGCATGATGCCCGCAGGCGATGAAGCTCACGCCCGTCTCGCGCGCGTAGTGCGCCTGGGGTTCGGAAATCTCGCCGGTAATGAAGGCATCTGCCCCCGCCGCAATCGCGGCTTCAAAATAGCCTTGCGCCCCACCGCTGCACCAGGCCACATTCTGGATGGCGCCTGACGACCCTTGAACCAGCGTCACAGGCCGGTTTAATGCCGCTGCGATGCCATCTGCCAGGGCATCAGCACTTGCATATGCGCCGCCATCGTGCTTGCCCCCGAAAAAGCCCAGGCCCTGTTCGCCAAAGCACCCCTTCTCACCTTGATGCGCAATCAGGCCAAGCTTGAGCCCCAGTTGAGCGTTGTTGCCCAGTTCGGGGTGTGCATCCAGCGGCAGGTGGTAGGCAAACAGGTTGATGTCATGTGCCAGCAGCAGGGCCAGGCGCTGTTTCATCCAGCCGGTGACCCGGCCATCCTGGCCCCGCCAGAACAGGCCATGGTGAACAAAAATCGCATCGGCGTTCGCGGCCACGGCGGCTTCGATCAGGGCCAGGCTGGCGGTCACGCCTGAAACAATTTTGCGCACCTCATGTTTGCCTTCGACCTGCAAGCCATTTGGGCCGTAGTCCTTGAAGCGGTCGGGTTGCAGCAACTGATCAAACGCGCCAAGAAGCAAGGCGCGTGGTGCTATGGCGGAGCTATCGAGGTTCATGGGACATCACCGGACGCAGCGCAGGGCCGCCCCAAGCAAGGCCAGCCCCCTCGGGGGCAGCCGGTTATTGGGGTCAGACGCCAATTTTGCATCGGCGCAAGCGCCGATCCCTATGGGCGCGCCGAGGGCGCGGCAAATTTGGGCTCTGACCCCAAAAACCGGCGTGGGGGCTCTATTTTCGGTCACGGCAGAAAACCTTCGACGGAAAGGTAGCGCTCACCGGTGTCGTAGTTAAAGCCCAGCACCACACTGCCTGCCGGGATCTCGGGCAGCTTTTGCCCAATCGCCGCCAGCGTGGCACCCGAAGAGATGCCGACCAGCAGCCCCTCTTCTGCGGCACTGCGGCGCGCAAAATCTTTTGCGGCATCAGCCTCGACCTGTATCACGCCGTCCAGCACGGAGGTATCAAGGTTGGCAGGGATAAAGCCCGCACCTATGCCCTGGATGGGATGAGGCGATGGCTTGCCGCCGCTGATGACTGGCGAGGCTGAGGGCTCCACTGCAAACACCTTTATCGCAGGGAATTTTTCTTTCAGCACACGCGCCACGCCGGTCAGGTGGCCGCCGGTGCCTACGCCTGTGATGAGGTGGTCAACTCCGTTCGGGAAATCTGCCAGGATTTCAGCCGCCGTGGTGCGCACATGCACCTCGATGTTGGCGGGGTTTTCAAACTGCTGGGGTGTCCAGGAGTTGGGCGTTTCGGCCTGCAGCTCTTTGGCACGGGCGATGGCACCGTTCATGCCTTTTTCGCGCGGTGTCAGGTCAAAGCTGGCGCCATAAGCCAGCATGAGCCGGCGGCGCTCGATGCTCATGCTTTCGGGCATCACCAGCACCAGCTTGTAACCCTTGACAGCCGCCACCATGGCCAGGCCCACCCCGGTGTTGCCCGAGGTTGGCTCAATGATTGTGCCTCCCGGCTTGAGCGCGCCTGACTTTTCAGCCGCCTCGACCATGCTGAGCGCAATGCGGTCCTTGATGGAGCCGCCGGGGTTGCTGCGCTCCGACTTGATGAAAATCTGGTGCGACTGGCTGGCAGCGCCGAAAAGCCGGTTGATCCTGATGTGCGGTGTGTTGCCAATGGTGGCGAGGACGCTGTTAGCTTTCATGGCGGTCTCCTGATGTTGCCTGGTGTTGAATGTCTGGGGAGTGAATTTACCGCTTTTAACGGTCATCACCTTGAATACGTCACCTGTAGATACAAACTGGGCGAAAATCCGTGCAGTCCATGACACGCAAGTCACCGGGCCTTCTCACTGGCATTTGATATCACTGGCGGCCTGTTCGCCCCCCCAACCTGACCATGCGCAAATTCTGGCTCCTGTTTTCCCAAACCGTCACCGTCTTCCTGGCGGCTTATTTTGTCGTGGCCAGCCTCAAGCCCGAGTGGCTGAACCGCCAGCCCGGCATGAATGCCGTGTCTGTCCTTGAAGCGCCCGCCAGCAGCGTGCAGCGCACCACGGGCCCTGTCGGCAGTTTCAGCTCGGCCGCAAAAATTGCATCTGCCGCCGTGGTCAGCATCAACACCAGCAAGGCCGCCTCCAGAAACCCGCAGGCTGAAGACCCCTGGTTCAAGTTTTTCTTCGGCGACCAGGGCCGCGCCGAACCCCAGGGCGGCCTGGGCAGTGGCGTCATCATCAGCGAGAGCGGCTACATCCTCACCAACAACCATGTGGTGGAAGGCGCTGACGAGATTGAGGTCATCCTCAACGACAAGCGCAAGGCCAAAGCCAAGATCATTGGCACTGACCCTGACACCGACCTGGCGATTTTGAAGATCGAACTCGACAAGCTGCCCGTCATTGTTCTTGGTAATTCCGACCAGCTGCAGGTGGGTGACCCGGTACTGGCCATAGGCAACCCCTTTGGCGTGGGCCAGACCGTGACCGGTGGCATCGTCAGCGCATTGGGCCGCAACCAGCTGGGCATCAACACGTTTGAGAACTTCATCCAGACCGACGCCGCCATCAACCCCGGCAATTCGGGCGGTGCGCTGGTCGACACCGCCGGCAACCTGCTGGGCATCAATACCGCCATTTATTCGCGTTCCGGTGGCTCCATGGGTATTGGTTTCGCCATTCCCGTGTCGACTGCCAAACAGGTGCTGGAAAGCATCGTGAAAGACGGCCAGGTCACCCGCGGCTGGATTGGCGTAGAACCTCAGGAGCTCAATGCCGAGCTGGCCGAAACCTTTGATGTGAAAGCCAAAAGCGGCGTGATCATCACCGGTGTGCTGCAAAACGGCCCCGCCGCACAGGCCGGCATTCGCCCGGGTGACGTGATCACGGCTGTGGACGGCAAGGTCGTGAGCAGCGTGACCGAGTTGCTGGGCGCGGTATCGGCACTCAAGCCCGGCGTTCCAGCGCCGTTGACCGTTGTGCGCAAAGAGGGCAAAAGCGACATCGCCGTTACGCCGGGCAAACGCCAGCGGCCCAAGGTTCAGCGCTAGGCTTGACCGCGGAAACGAAGGCTGGCATTGGCCAGTTGGGCGTGACTTGCAAATTTTGTCGTACACATTAAATTTTTAACGTACACGGCAAAAAATGTCGAAAAAGTTAACTTCTATATTAACTTTTGGCTTTTTGAAGCCGCTGCACAGATCAAAATCGCCGGAAAAAGTCCGGAAAAAGCCATTTTTGGGTGCCCAATCAGGCTGTAAGCCAATTAATACGGGCGTGACCAGCTATTGATTTAGTAGCAAATCTGTGACCAAGAAACCATGCGAAGTCATGGATTGAGGGTTCAGGCCGGCAACGGCGACGCGGCTGGATGGGCAGAAGTGCCCGTCACCGCCACGCCGTATGCCGCAAGGTCTAGGGCGTTTCGGACTTCGCGACTTCAGTGTCAGTTTCAGGCTCGACCGGCGCTTTGGTGTGCTTGACGAACATCTGCGCAGCGATGATGCCCACTTCATACAGGCCGCCCACCACGGCCAGCAGCATGATCATGGAGCCCGCATCAGGCGGCGTGACCAGTGCCGTGCCAATAGCGGCTGCGACCCAGAAATAGCCGCGGTATTCACGCAGTTGCGCCACCGTGAGGACGCCCATGCGCACCAGCAGGATGACGGCGATCGGCACCTCAAACGCCAGGCCGAACGCCAGGAACATGCCCAGCACGAAGCTGAGGTATTCCTCAATGTCCGGCGTGGCGGTGATGGACTTGGGCGCAAAACTCTGGATGAAGTGGAAGACCTGGCCGAAGACCACGTAATAACAAAACGCCACGCCGACAAAAAACAGCAGGGTGCTGGACACCACCAGCGGCATGACCAGCTTCTTTTCGTGCGAATAAAGGCCGGGCGCGACAAAGGCCCAGACCTGGTACAGCACCACCGGCAGCGCAATCATGAAGGCCGCCATGAAGAGGATCTTGATGGGCACCACAAACGGCGAAATCACGTTGATGGCGATCAGTTTGGAGCCCGCAGGCAGCGAGTTGATCAGGGGCTGCGCCATGATGTCGTAGAGCGCTGCAGGGCCGGGGAAAATCGCGAGAACCGCGGCCGCTACGCCAATGGCGATCACCGCCTTGATCATCCGGTCGCGCAACTCCATCAGGTGCTGAACAAAGGGCTGTTCAGTGCCTGCCAGTTCGTCCGGCTTGTCGTTGTTGGAATCGCTCATGGGGAAGATTGCGCTTTATGGAATGCGCTTGGGTCGCGCGCCGGAAATGATCAGGACCGCGGACCCGGCTGGGGACGAAAACGTGCCACGCGCGCCGCACCCGACTGGGCCTTGGTGCGCACGCCCGAACGGGCCTTGTACCACTGAGGCGTGGCGCCGGTTTTCAGGCGCCACTTCTTTTTGGGGTGTTTGTATTCGGGATAGACAATCATGCCGGGCAAATCGCCGTAGCTGTCCTGGCTGGTCGCTTCGGACCATGATTTTTCGAAGTCACTGGAATGCGTCTGGATGGAGTTCTCGACATCGCGGGCTGCGCCCTCGACGGTTTCCTTCATCTTCTTGAGTTCATCCAGCTCCATGGAGCGGTTGACCTCGTTCTTCACGTCGGCCACATAACGCTGGGCCTTGCCCAGCAGTGTGCCGACCGTGCGCGCGACACGCGGCAGCTTTTCAGGGCCGATCACGATCAGCGCGACCGCGCCTATGAGCGCGATTTTTGAGACGCCGAGATCAATCACTGCTTGGGGTTTCTGAAGTCAGCTCAGGATTTCTGGCGGGCTTCGACGTCGATGGTGGTTTTGTCTGCAGCTGCACCGGTAGCGACCTGCTGTGGTGGCACCGGGGTTTCAGGTGTGGCAGAACCGTCCTTCATGCCGTCCTTGAAACCCTTCACGGCGCCGCCCAGGTCGCTGCCCATGTTCTTGAGCTTCTTGGTGCCGAACACCATGACGACGATGAGCAGCACGATCAGCCAGTGCCAGATTGAAAATGAACCCATGATTTACTCCTAAATCTATATGCAGTGGTTGCAGGTGAATTTAACGATTCTAAAGCCCGGGCACGCGAAGCGCCGATTACACACATTGGGCTATAGGGTTAGGCCCATGCGGAGGGCCAGAGTTCCAGCCACTGACGGCCAGATGTAACCGGATCAACCCTTCAACCAGGGACGCGGACCGCCCATCACGTGGATGTGCAGATGGTGGACTTCCTGCCCACCTTCAGCCCCGGTATTCGTGACGATGCGAAAGCCGCCTTCGGGGTAAGGCCTGCAACCCTGCTCCAGCGCCAGTTTCGGCGCCAGCACCATCATGCGGCCCAGCAGGGCTTCGTGTTCGGTACCAACCTGCGCCATGGATGCAATATGCACCTTGGGGATCATCAAAAAATGAACCGGCGCCCAGGGCGCAATGTCGTGAAAGACAAAAATATCATCGTCTTCATAGACCTTGCGGCTGGGGATGGTGCCGGCGGCGATTTTGCAGAAAATACAGTTGTCAGGGTGGCTCATCGCAAGTCTTGTTTACAGATCAGTTAGCGCTCTTGAAAACCGGTGGCCGCTGCGAATTGAAACGCATCCAGCCCAGCACACAGCGGTAAAGGTACCAGAGCCAGATGATGAAATACGCAACGGCACCGGGAAAGAAAAACAGCAGCCACAGGGGCGAGGTCACCACCAGCCAGAGCATGGTCCACCAGAAGGTGCTGATCATGTAGTTGTGGTGCGATATGTAGAGAGGGTCTGTCTCATCGGCCCTGCGTATGTAATTGATGATGAGGGCGATGATGGCAAACACGCCGCCACTGAACCAGGCCAGCGTATGCAGGCCGTACAGCACATGCATGACGGTGCGGTCACCGTCGGTCTTGGTTTCAAAATCGGCGAAGTTGGTTTCACTCATCGCATCTGCTCCTCTTGGGTTACGGCCATCAATACCGGCGCTTTCATCAGCGCTTTTCATCCACATCGCGGCCCTGCGCCTTGCGCAAGGCCTTTTCTTCAATGCCGCTGGTGCCTTCGCGGCGTTCCAGTTCGGCAATCACATCGGCGGGGCTCAGGCCATAGTGCGCAAGCGCAATCAGGCTGTGGAACCACAGGTCGGCGACTTCGCCAACCAGCTTGCCTTTCAACTCGGGCGTCGCGCCGCCGTGGTCCATGTCCTTGGCGGCCATGACGGTTTCTGTCGCCTCTTCGCCAATCTTTTTCAGGAAGGCATCCGGGCCCTTGTGCAACAGGCGCGCGACATAACTTTTCTCCGGGTCGCCGCCGTTGGCAACCTTGCGGCTTTCTATGGTTTGCGCCAGGCGCTGGAGGGAGTCATTCGTGGTCATGTTTGCCGGGAGTTTGTTTGTACATGCTTTTCGGGTCTTTCAGGACCGGCTCTGTTACCAGCCATTGGCCGTCTTTGTAAAGACTGAAAAAACAGCTGTGGCGGCCGGTATGACAGGCTATGCCGGGCTCATGCCCAAGCTGCGTGACCTTGAGCAGGATCACGTCGTTGTCGCAGTCCATGCGGATCTCGTGCACGGTCTGCTGGTTACCGGATTCCTCGCCCTTGTGCCACAACCTGCCGCGCGAACGGCTGTAATACACGGCCTGGCCCAGTTCAGCGGTTTTTTTCAGCGCCTCGCGGTTCATCCACGCAAACATGAGTACGTCGCCACTGGCAGCCTCCTGCGCAATAACGGGGACCAGGCCCTTGTCGTCCCAGCTGATGTCGTCTAACCATTTCATGGTGTCTATTGTCCGGGATTTGGGATAGCCTCCAGGATTCCCAAGGCAAGGATATCGCCGGACCGCAGATATCGCCCCGACAGGGGGGAAGGCGAAGCCGACGGGGGTTACAACCGTATGGGTATACCGCGTGCCGCCATGGCCTGCTTGGCCTGCTGCACCGTGTATTCACCGTAGTGAAAGATGCTGGCTGCGAGCACCGCATCGGCGCCGCCAAGCTGTATGCCGTCGGCCAGGTGTTCCAGGTTGCCCACGCCACCCGAGGCAATCACCGGCACGTTGACAGCATCGCTCACGGCGCGGGTCAGTGCGATGTCAAAACCGGACTTGGTGCCGTCACGGTCCATGCTGGTGAGCAGGATTTCGCCAGCCCCACGGCGAGCCATTTCAGTCGCCCAGGCCACGGCATCAAGGCCGGTGTTTTTGCGGCCACCATGGCTGTAGACATCCCAGCCGGCTCCACGGGTTCTGGTATCTTCTTCAGAGCGTCGCTTGGCATCAATCGCCACCACAATGCACTGCGCGCCGTATTTTGCGGAGGCGTCTTCAATTACCTGAGGGTTGGCCAGCGCAGCGGAGTTGAAACTGGTCTTGTCGGCACCGGCATTGAGCAGGCGACGCACATCATCCACCGTACGCACGCCACCGCCCACCGTCAGGGGAATGAACACCTGCGAAGCCACGGCTTCAATGATGTGAAGGATCAGGTCGCGGCCATCGCTGGTGGCGGTGATGTCAAGAAAGGTCAGTTCATCCGCGCCCTGCTCGTTGTAGCGGGCGGCAATTTCAACCGGGTCACCGGCGTCGCGCAGTTCGACAAAGTTGACGCCTTTGACGACGCGGCCTCCGGTGACATCGAGGCAGGGGATTATTCTTTTCGCGAGCATTGGAAAGATGAAATAAAGAATTAAACGAGTATCAGCAGCACGATGGACAAGCAAGCCAGTATGCAGGGCGCTGCAGTCAACCAGGCCATAAACCATAACCAGAAGACATTTCCACTGGTTTTATCTATCCACAGACCCGCTAGAGGGCCCAATAAAGCCAAGGTGCCGGAAACAACCGGTATCGCATAAAGGACCGCTGCCGGAGCCGCAGGGCCATCAATGCTGATGAGTGCGCCCAAAAAAAGAAAGACCGGTATAGCCATCAAGGATCCAAGGGATCCAAAGGCAAAGAGAAGTAGAAGTGTCATCGCGGCTAAGTCGCAGCCGCTTTATCCATTCAACTCATCTGCTCTCGCTTGAGCCTTTTCAAAGTCCAGGTCGCCGCTATAGATGGAGCGGCCGCAGATCACGCCTTCGACACCTTCGTCTTCAACCTCGCACAGTGCTTCAATATCGGCCATGCTGGAGAGTCCACCCGAAGCGATCACAGGAATAGTCAGCGCCTGCGCGAGCTTGACGGTCGCTTCCATGTTGATGCCGGTGAGCATGCCGTCGCGGCCGATGTCTGTGTAGATGATGCCCTCGACGCCATAGTCCTGGAACTTCTTGCCGAGGTCTATGACTTCATGGCCTGTCATCTTGCTCCAGCCATCAGTCGCCACCTTGCCGTCCTTGGCATCAAGCCCGACGATGATGTGGCCGCCAAAAGCCGTGCAGGCATCCTGCAAAAAACCGGGATTTTTGACAGCTGCGGTACCGATGATGACGTAGCGCAGGCCGGCATCAAGGTAACGCTCTATGGTGTCGAGGTCGCGGATGCCGCCGCCCAGTTGAACATCGACCTCACTACCGACTTCAGCCAGTATTTTTTTGATCGCCGCTTCATTTTTGGGTTTGCCCGCGAATGCGCCGTTCAGGTCAACCAGGTGCAGGCGGCGCGCACCCTTGTCTACCCAGCTGCGGGCCATTGCCGCCGGATCCTCGCTGAAAACGGTGGATTGATCCATGTCGCCCTGCTTGAGGCGTACGCAGTGGCCGTCTTTCAGGTCAATCGCGGGGATAAGTAGCATGTTGCGGTCAGAAAACGGGGGAAGTCAGCGGTTTAACGAAAGGGAGAAGGGTAAATCACGGCTTCCAGTGCAGAAAATTGCGATACAAGGTCAGGCCCTGGTCAGCACTCTTTTCCGGATGAAACTGTGTTGCAAAAATATTATCGCGTGCAATGGCAGCGGTAAAGCGTGCGCCGTACTCCGCTTCGCCTGCAGTGTGGCGCGCATCAGACGGATGGGCGTAAAAGCTGTGCACAAAATAGAAATAAGCGCCGTCAGGCACGCCAGCCCAGACCGGATGGGCCTTCCCGGCTGATGCACCATTTTGGAAAACCTGGTTCCAACCCATCTGGGGCACCTTGTAGCGGCTGCCATCGGGCTGGGTTTTGCCTGCAAGGTCAAATTTGATGACTTCGCCGGGAATCAGGTTCAGCCCCGCCGTTCCTGCGCCGCCATCACCGGGAACACCTTCCTGACTGTGGGTGAGCAGCATCTGCATGCCGACGCATACCCCAAACAGGGGTTTGTGCGCTGCAGCGTGAAGCACGGCATCTTTCATGCCGGACTCGGCCAGTTCACGCATGCAATCGGCAATTGCCCCCTGGCCGGGCAACACAACGCGCTCAGCATTCATCACGTCTTCGGCCTTTGAGGTCACGATGACTTCAAGACCGCTGCCTTTGGCAACATGCTGCACGGCCTGTGATACAGAGCGCAGATTGCCCATGCCGTAATCGACCACGGCGACTGTTTTGGGTGTTGCCATCAGCTTATGAGCCAGGCCCAGGCCTAGAGCGAGCCCTTGGTCGAGGGAATGACGCCTGCAGCACGCGGATCAATTTCCAGCGCCATTCGCAGCGCCCGCGCAAAAGCCTTGAACACTGTCTCGGCCTGGTGGTGCGAGTTGTCACCGCGCAGGTTGTCGATATGCAAGGTCACAAAAGCGTGGTTCACAAAGCCCTGGAAAAACTCATACGCCAGTTGGCTGTCGAAGGTGCCTATCATGCCGCTCTTGAAGGGCACATGCATCTCAAGCCCGGGTCGACCCGAAAAATCGACCACCACACGCGACAGCGCTTCATCCAGCGGCACATAGGCATGACCATAACGACGCAGGCCTTTTTTGTCACCCACAGCTTTCGCCACCGCCTGGCCCAGCGTGATGCCGACGTCTTCCACCGTGTGGTGGCCATCAATGTGCAAATCACCCTCGGCATGGATATCGAGGTCTATGAGGCCGTGACGCGCGATCTGGTCCAGCATGTGGTCAAAGAAACCAATGCCCGTCGACAGGCTGGCCTTGCCGGTACCGTCGAGATTCACCTTCACGGTGATTTTGGTTTCCGCAGTGTTGCGGGAAACCTCTGCGATGCGTGGGAAGACGGTGGTAGGGGTAGTCATAAAGATTCTTTGAGCGCCGCCAGCATTTCTGCGTTCTCGTCTGCGGTACCGACCGTCAGGCGCAAACAATTGGCCAGCAATGGGTGCATTTTAGAAACGTTTTTGACAAGTACCTTCCGCGCCTTCATGCCCTCGAAGGTTTTGGCGGCGTCTTGCACCCTTATCAGGATCATGTTCGCGTCACTTTTCCAGGCCTTTACGCCGCTGAGGCCACCGAGTGCCAGCAGCAACTGCGCGCGCTGCTCGACCAGTTCCCTGGCCTGCAAGGCAAATTCGGCTTCATGCTCCAGCGCAAACAGGGCGCACTCATAGTTGAGCACGCTGATGTTGTAGGGTGGGCGCACCTTGTCGATCTCGGCAATCAAGGCCTTGGGCCCGATCATGTAACCGATGCGCACGCCGGCCAGGCCGAACTTGCTCATGGTGCGCATCAGCAGCACATGGCTGTGCTTTGCAATGCGGTTGATGTAGCTTTTGCTTGAAAACGGCTGGTACGCTTCGTCGAACACAACCAGCCCCGGTGCGGCATTGACGATTTTTTCAATCACCGCGTCGTCCCACAAATTGGCCGTCGGGTTGTTAGGGTAGGCGATGTAAATGATGGACGGCTGGTGCTCCGCAATGGCCGCCAGCATCGCCGCTTCATCAAGTTCAAAGTCCGCAGTCAGCGGAACACCAATGAACTTGAGGCCCTGCAACTGGGCGCTTATGCCATACATCACAAAACCCGGCAATGGGGCAAGAATGGACCCGCCTTGCACGTCGCACGCCATGGCCAGCAGCGAAATAAGTTCGTCCGAGCCGTTGCCCAGCATGATGTCAAATCCTTCGGGCATCTGGGCGTAATCTGCCAGTGCCTTGCGCAGATCGTTAACACGACCATCGGGGTACCGGTTCAGCGCCAAAGCGCCCAGGCGCTGGCCAAGGTGCGCCTGCAGTGCCGCGGGCAGACGGTGCGGATTCTCCATGGCATCCAGCTTGACCATGCCTGCCGAATCCTGGATGGCATAGGCGTGCATGGACTGCACGTCCTGGCGAATCAGTTTTTTGAGATTGGGAGCGAGGGAAGCATCGGGCGCTGTCATTTGGTTTTTCTCATGTCGGGTACGGTCTTCAGGCGCATTTCGGCTGCACGTGCATGGGCCTGCAGGCCTTCACCATAGGCCAGTTCGGCAGCCACCTGGCCCAGCACCTGCGCGCCCGCTTCACTGACCTCAATCAGGCTGCTGCGCTTCTGGAAATCGTAGACGCCCAGTGGCGAACTGAAGCGCGCTGTGCCGCTGGTGGGCAGCACGTGATTGGGGCCAGCACAGTAGTCGCCCAGTGATTCGCTGGTGTACGCGCCGAGAAAGATGGCACCGGCGTGTTTCAGGCGCGGCTCCCAACGGTGCGGGTCGCTGCTGCTGACTTCAAGATGCTCAGGCGCGATGCGATTGCTGATGTCGCAGGCCTCTTCCATGCTACGGGTTTGAATCAATGCGCCGCGCCCGTTCAGTGATTTGGCAATGATTTCAGCGCGCGGCATGTCTGGCAGCAGGCGGTTGATGGCCTCCTGCACCGCGTCGATGTAGGCGGAATCAGGACACAACAAAATGCTCTGGGCCAGTTCGTCGTGCTCTGCCTGGCTGAACAAATCCATCGCCACCCAGTCTGCAGGTGTGCTGCCGTCGGCAAGCACCAGGATTTCAGACGGGCCGGCAATCATGTCTATGCCCACGGTACCAAAAACACGCTTCTTGGCGCTGGCCACATAGGCATTGCCCGGGCCTGTGATTTTGTCGACCTTGGACACGGTCTGCGTGCCGTAGGCCAGGGCTGCAACCGCTTGCGCGCCGCCAATGGTGAAGGCGCGCGTGACGCCTGCCACATATGCGGCGGCCAGCACAAGGGCGTTTTTGTCGCCCTTGGGTGTGGGCACCACCATGATGATTTCACCGACACCGGCAACGTGCGCAGGTATGGCATTCATCAACACCGATGACGGGTAGGCCGCCTTGCCACCGGGCACATAAATACCGACGCGGTCCAGCGGCGTGACCTTCTGGCCCAGCAGGGTGCCGTCCTCGTCGCGGTAACTCCAGCTCTCACCACTGGCCTTCTTTTGCGCCTCGTGATAGCTGCGCACGCGGCGTGCGGCGGCTTCAAGCGCTTCACGCTGGGCGGCGGGGATGGACTCAAAGGCATTCTTCAGTTCAGCCTGTGTGAGTTCAAGTGCCTGCATGGAGGCAACATCCAGGCCGTCAAATCGTGTGGTGTACTCAAGCACCGCCGGATCGCCGCGTTGTTGCACGTCAGCCAGGATATCAGCCACTCGCTGTTCAATCGCCGCATCAGTATCTGCCGACCAATGCAGGCGCGCCTTGAAATCAGCATCAAACGATGCGGATGCAGTGGACAGACGGACGGGGGCAGCTACCAGTTTCATTTTTTGAAAGAAATGCTATTTTTTGAGTGCACTGGCGAATGCATCTATGAGTTCGCGAATCGGCGCCTGTTTGAGCTTGAGCGCCGTCTGGTTCACCACCAGATGCGAGCTGATGTCCATGATGCGCTCGACTTCGACAAGGTGGTTTGCCTTGAGTGTGTTGCCGGTAGAGACCAGATCAACAATTGCATCGGCCAGGCCCGTGAGCGGAGCGAGCTCCATGCTGCCGTAAAGCTTGATCAGGTCAACGTGTACACCCTTGGTTGCGAAAAATTCGCGTGCAATGGCCACGTACTTTGTGGCCACAGTAAGGCGGGAGCCCTGCTTCACGGCAGCGGCGTAATCAAAGCCCTCACGAACCGCCACGCTGATGCGGCATTTGGCGATCTGCAGGTCCAGCGGCTGATAGAGGCCCTGGCTACCTGATTCGAGCAGCGTGTCCTTGCCGACCACGCCGATATCCGCGCCACCGTACTGCACATAGGTGGGCACGTCTGTTGCCCGCACCAGCACCACGCGCAGATCTGGCTGATTGGTATCGAGAATCAGCTTGCGTGATTTTTCCGGATCGTCCAGAACTTCAATGCCTGCGCTTTTCAGCAGGGGAACGGTATCGTCGAAGATGCGGCCTTTGGACAAAGCAAGCGTAATCATCACTTCACCCTCTCGATGTCTGCACCAATGCCGCGCAACTTCGCTTCCATCTGGTCATAGCCGCGGTCCAGGTGATAGATGCGGTCCACCAGCGTTTCACCATCTGCCACAAGCCCCGCAATCACGAGACTGGCCGACGCCCGCAGATCGGTGGCCATTACAGTGGCACCAGACAGACGTTCGACACCCTCCATGACCGCAACCTTGCCCTCGATCTGGATCTTTGCACCGAGGCGCACCATCTCGTTGACGTGCATGAAACGGTTTTCAAAAATCGTTTCCGTCACCGTACTCGGTCCGCTGGAGATTGCATTGAGCGCCATGAACTGGGCCTGCATGTCGGTCGGAAAGCCGGGGTATTCAGTGGTCTGGAATGACTGCGCCATCAGCCTGCCGCTAGACTGGATACGGATAAAACCTTCACCGCCAGTCACCGTAGCGCCTGCCTCACGCAGCTTGTCCACGACAGCGGCGAGATGGTCGATGCGGCCATTGCTTCAGCACAACATCACCACCAGTCGCCGCGACCGCACACAGAAAGGTGCCGGTCTCAATGCGGTCAGCCACGACCTGGTGTGTACAGCCATGCAGGCGCTCAACACCCTGGATAACGATGCGGCTGGTGCCGTGACCTTCGATCTTCGCGCCCATCTTGATGAGCATCTCGGCCAGGTCGCCAATCTCCGGCTCCTGCGCGGCGTTTTCAAGAACCGTCTCGCCCTCAGCCAGGGTGGCGGCCATCAGGAAATTCTCGGTGCCGGTAACCGTCACCATGTCGGTGGTGATGCTGCAGCCCTTCAGCCTTTTCTGGCCAGCAGGGAGTTTGGCAATCATGTAGCCGTGCTCAACGGCAATCTCGGCACCCATGGCCTGCATGCCCTTGATGTGTTGGTCGACAGGTCGTGATCCGATGGCGCAACCACCGGGCAGCGAGACCGTCGCCTCGCCGAAGCGCGCGAGCAGCGGTCCAAGCGCCAGCACCGACGCACGCATGGTCTTGACCAGCTCATACGGTGCTTCAGGTGAACTCAAGGCACCGGCATTGAGGACAACCGTGCTGGGCGCCGCATCGCTGCGTTCGGCCGTGACACCCATGTTGCGGATGAGCTTGAGCATGGTGTTCACGTCCTGCAGGCGCGGCACATTCTCCAGCGTGACGGTGTCCGCCGTGAGCAGCGCGGCGCACAGCTCGGGCAGGGCCGCATTTTTGGCACCCGAGATGGTGACCTCGCCGGCCAGGGTTTTACCACCCTTGATCAATAACTTGTCCATGGTTCTTGTTCTGGTTTAAGACTGGGAATTTGCTGCCCATTCGGCAGGTGTATAGGTTTTCATCGACAGGGCATGCACCTCATCGGTCTCCATGCGCGTCCCCAGAGTGGCGTAAACCTTCTGGTGACGCTGTATGAGGCGCTTGCCTTCAAATGCGGCGGACACAATGGTCGCGTACCAGTGACGGCCGTCACCGGACAGTTCGACGTGCTCGCAGGGCAGGCCTGCGGCAATGATTGTTTTCAGTTCTTCGCTGGTCATAGGTAAGTGCGCAGCGCAGGGCCGCCCCAAGCAAGCAAAGCCCCTCGGGGGGCAGCGTATTACATGAAATGAAAAGCGTGGGGGTCATATTTCTAGTGTCTTATTTTGTAGCCGGTCTTCAGCATGGTGACTGCGATGGCGCTCACGATCAACAATGCGCCACCCACAATGCCCAGGCTGAGCCATGGCGAGACGTCGCTCACGCCAAAGAACCCGTAACGAAAACCGTCAATCATGTAGAAAAACGGATTGAGGTGGCTGACTTTTTGCCAGAACGGGGGAAGCGAATGAATGGAATAAAACACACCACTCAGGAACGTCATGGGCATGATGACAAAGTTCTGGAAGGCCGCCATCTGGTCAAATTTTTCAGACCATAGACCGGCCACCACACCAAGCGCGCCCAGCATGGCGGCACCCAGCACTGCAAACAGCAGTATCCAGAGCGGCGCGACGAAGGACGGCATGCCGAAAAATGCAGTCACTGCAAACACGCCGAGGCCGACCAGAAGGCCACGCGCGATTGATGAGCACACGTAGGCAAAAAACCAGTGCCAGTGTGACAGCGGGGTGAGCAGCACGAATACCAGGCTGCCCATGATCTTGCTCTGTATCAGGGATGACGAGCTGTTGGCAAACGCGTTTTGCAGAACGCTCATCATCACGAGACCAGGCACCAGAAAGGCGTTGTAATTGACCTGGCCGTAGACCAGTTCCTTGCCCTGCATGACATGGCCGAAGATCAGCATGTACATGACGGCCGTGAGCACCGGGGCGCCCACCGTTTGAAAGCCGACCTTCCAGAAGCGCAGGACTTCCTTGTAGAAAAGAGTCTGCCAGCCAGTCATAACGCCACTCCGGACAGGTTCAGTTCCACAGGTTCCTTGACGACTTTTTCAGCCATCAGGTCCAGAAAAACATCTTCAAGGTCGGCCTTGCGGATTTCAACATCTTCAGCCACCAGCCCGGCTTCCCGCACGGCTGCCAGATATTGTTCAATTTCATTCGCGTTATGCGCCGGGAACTGCACGATGCGGCCGGTGATGCGTGCGCGCTCGGCCAATGCCTTTGGCAGCTCGCTGTCGACCTTGAAACGCAGCACATTCGAAGATGCAGCCTTGAGCAGCTCCGACGTCTGCGCCAGTGCCACCACCTTGCCCTGCTTGAGCATCGCAATACGGCTGCACAGCGCTTCGGCCTCTTCAAGATAGTGCGTGGTCAGCAACACAGTGCTGCCCTGCTTATTGAGTTTGGCGATGAACTGCCAGAGCGTCTGCCGCAGCTCCACGTCCACGCCTGCCGTGGGCTCGTCGAGCACGATGACCTGGGGTTTGTGCACCAGCGCCTGTGCCACCAGTACGCGGCGCTTCATGCCACCAGAAAGCTGGCGCATGTTGGCATTGGCCTTGTCCGCGAGACCAAGGCTGACGAGCAATTCGTCTATCCAGTCGTCGTTTTTCTTGATGCCGAAATAACCCGACTGGATTCGCAAGGCTTCGCGCACCGTGAAAAACGGGTCAAAGACCAGCTCCTGCGGGACTATGCCCAGTTTGCGCCGTGCTGTCGCGTAATCGTTTACGACGTCGCTGCCCTGAACCTCCACGCTGCCGCTGCTTGCCCGTGACAAACCGGCAAGAATGCTGATCAGGGATGTCTTGCCCGCGCCATTGGGGCCGAGAAGGCCGAAAAATTCACCTTGTTGAATATCAAAGCTGACATCGTCAAGCGCCTTGACCACAGGCCCCGATGCGGCCCGCGTAGATGAATAGGTTTTGGAGACAGACTTGAATGAGATGGCAGGCATTAGCCCACCATTTTAAGGGGCTGGCGAATTTCACTGCTCCGATGGCTGCAAAGCCCTGCGCGCAAGGGTTCAGGCAGTGGGCGGAATCAGTTCTGCAACGCCGTACAGACCAGCCAGCTGGCGCAGCCGGGGAGGCAGGCCGCTGACCGAAAAACCCTTGCCCGCAGCCAGGGCCTCCCGACGGCATGCCAGCAGGACTGCCAATGCCGATGAGTCGAATTCAGTCATGGCACTTGCATCGGCCACCACCTGCCCACCCTGCTGGTTGACGAGTTGCTTCAGCCCGCCGGAAAAACCGGCAGCCTCGGCGTGCGTCAGGACGGGGGGAAGTGTCAGCATGGACTGATGCCCGCTCAGGATTTCTTGGCGGCGTTGGTCTGGTTGCGCTGCACCAGGGATGCAATCAGCCCATCCACGCCCTTGGCGTTGATTTCCTGGGCGAACTGGGTGCGGTAGGTTTCCACCAGCCAAACGCCCAGCACATTGAGGTCATAGATCTTCCAGCCGCCAGCAGTTTTTTCCATACGGTAATCGAGCTGGATGGGATCACCACGGCCCAGAACCTCGGTACGCACAGTGACTTCAGTATCGGCCGCTTCAGCACGCAAGGGCTTGACGCTGACGCTCTGGTCTTTAACCTGTGCCAACGCACCCGAGTAAGTGCGGATCAGCAGGGTCTTGAACTCTTCCTGAAGCTTCTTTTGCTGATCAGGTGTGGCCTGCCGCCAGTTGCGGCCCACGGCAGCCGCCGTCATGCGCGTGAAGTTCACGTTGGGCATGATCTGGCTGTCGACCAGCGCCAGCACCTTGGTGAGGTTGCCGCCCTGAACATCCTTGTCGGACTTGATTTTGTCGAGCACATCAGTAGAGACACGCTTGATCAGCGCATCCGGCGCCTCGTCAGCAGCGCGAACGGCGGGGGCAGATGCCAGCAGGGCCACACTGCAAATTGCGGCGAACATATGTGCCAAGGTTCTACGGTTCATATCTTGTCCTTCTTGCTTTTCACGTCGAAATCATCGGGTGCTTGCACATCCAGCGCACCAATTGCACTTCTGGTGTACACGCGCCCGGTTTGATAGTTTCAAATTGCGGCCACGACTGGATTCTCAAGTGCCACAGAGGTAAGAACGGTTAAGTTTTACCCCTGTATTTGTAAAGCATGTAAGCCTGTCGGCCCACATGACTTTTGGCTTACCTTGCGGCTGGCGGCACGTTGCCTGCGGGTGTTGCCGGCAGGTCGTAGCGCTCTTCCTTCTCGGGTGCATTGTCGCGGATCAGGCTCTCACGGCGCTTCAGATACAGATCGCGGGTAAAGCTGTATTTATCAAGAGCAGCCTGGTCCAGCACATCGCCTGCGCTCAGGAAATTCGCTCGCGTATTGACCACACGCAACGCTGCCAGCGAGTTGCGCACCGGAACCCTGTCAGTGCGGTTAACCAGGTCGGTATTGAAGTCAACTGCAGTACCTATTCCGTCGCGGAAGTTCGACGGGCCCAATACAGGCAGAACCAGGTAAGGACCGGAGCCCATGCCCCAGTAGCCCAGGGTCTGGCCAAAATCTTCTGAATGCTTTTCAAGCCGCATTTCGGTGGCAATGTCAAAGACGCCGGCGAAACCGAAAATCGTGTTGAAGCTCACACGCATCAGTGTCTCAACCGACTCCTTGGGCTTGCCCTGAAGAATGTTGTTGACCAGAGACCAGACATCGCCAATGTTGCCAAAGAAGTTGGTCACACCCGTGCGCACAGGCGATGGCGTGATGTCACGGTAGACCGTGGCGACCGGCTTGAGGATTGCGCGGTCCACGCCCTCATTAAAACCGAACACGCCCCGGTTGAAGGGCTCGAACGGATCTGTCGGATTGGCGTTGGGCCCAGTCGCGCACCCCTGCACAAGGACCAGCGCCAGACCCGCTGCGACCACGCGCAGCGCTTTTTTCATCGTGTTTTTTGTGTTCATTTTTTATCACTACTCCCTGAATTACCTGCTGGCGGCGCGGCGGCCCCTGGCGCTGGATTCGAACTGTCTGCAGCCTTGTTATAGAGAAACTGGCTGATGAGGGTCTCAAGTACCACGGCCGACTGCGTGCTCTTGATGACGTCACCGGCAGCCATGTTTTTGTCGCTGGCACCAGCTTCAATGCCGACATATTGTTCGCCGAGCAGACCGCTGGTCAATATCTTGAGCGAGCTGTCTTTGGGGAAAACATATTTGCTTTCCATGGCGAGGTTGACGCTGGCCTGGTAGAGCTTGTCGTCGAACACGATGTTGTCCACGCGGCCCACCACCACACCCGCACTTTTGACAGCTGCACGCGGCTTGAGGCCGCCTATGTTGTCGAACTTGGCCGTGACCTTGTACGCCGTATCGAAATTGAGCGTCAGCAGATTGGCCGACTTGAGCGCCAGGAACAGGATCGCGGCCGCGCCTGTCAGGACAAACAAACCAACCCAGAGGTCATTTTTCGAGCGTTGCATTGTTCTCTCTTGTCTGCCTTCAGGACACCGTCAACAGGGGTTCAGATGAAGGAAAAATGTTACAGATATTCTCGCACGGCTTGCAAAAACAGGCGGGCGGGCGGTTGGATGGTCTGACTCAATTGTTGGTTAAACGCTGAACATCAGGGTAGTCAGCAGGAAGTCCAGCCCCAGCACAGCCAGGGACGCCACAACCACTGTGCGCGTGGTGGCGCGAGAGACACCTTCCGGCGTCGGCTGGGCCTCAAACCCCTGATATAGGGCCACAAAAGTCACCGTCACCCCAAACACAAAACTCTTGACGATGCCGTTGCCCACATCGCGCCAGACATCGACGCCAGACTGCATCTGGCTCCAGAAAGAGCCGGCATCGACACCAATCATGACGACGCCGACCACCCAGCCGCCTATGATGCCGACCGCGCTGAAGACAGCCGCCAGCAGGGGCATGGCAATGATGCCGCCCCAAAAACGGGGTGCCAGCACACGTTTGACGGGGTCAACCGCCATCATCTCCATGGCCGAGAGTTGCTCACCGGCCTTCATCAGGCCAATTTCGGCTGTCAGCGCCGTGCCGGCCCGGCCCGCAAACAGCAGGGCCGTCACAACCGGCCCCAGTTCACGTACCAGGCTCAGTGCCACCAGCAGGCCCAGCGCCTCGGATGAACCGTAACGCTGCAGCGTGTAGTAACCCTGCAAACCCAGTACAAAACCGACAAACAGGCCGGACACCGAGATGATGGCCAGGGAATAGTTACCCAGAAAGAAGATCTGGTCGCGCACCAGTCCGAAACGGCCCAGCGCCGGCCCGCTCAGCGCCAGCAGGCGGCCGAACAGCCGGGTGGCGTAGCCGAGGGCATCCAGGTGGCTGCGGACGGCAAAACCCAGCCCAGACAGCAGCCGCGCGGGGCTGTAACGGTGGCCGCTCATGATCGCCCTCCCCGGCCTGGCGCATGGTTGCCGAAGTCGTCAGCCACATTGGGGCCTGGATAGTGGAATTTCACGGGGCCTTCACTGAGGGCGTTGACGAACTGGTGTACCAGCGGGTCTGTGGAATGGCGCACCTCATCGGGTGTGCCCTGGGCAGCAATGCCGCCATTGGCCAGGATGATGACCTGGTCGGCAATGCGGAAGGTTTCTTCGAGGTCATGCGACACCACAATGCTGGTGATACCCAGCGTGTCGTTGAGCTGGCGTATCAGCTGGGCCGCCGTGCCGAGCGAGATCGGGTCGAGGCCGGCGAAGGGCTCGTCGTACATGATGAGTTCAGGGTCCAGCACCATGGCCCTGGCCAGCGCAACGCGCCTGGCCATGCCACCCGAGACTTCGCTGGGCATCAGGTCTCGTGCGCCGCGCAGGCCAACCGCGTTGAGTTTCATCAGCACGATATCGCGAACCAGCGCATCGTCGAGTTGCGTGTGCTCGCGCAACGGAAAAGCGACGTTGTCAAAAACACTCAAATCAGTGAACAGCGCGCCAAACTGGAACAGCATGCCCATGCGCCGGCGAGCGGCGTAAAGCCCTGCCTGCGTCATTTGAGCGACGTTTTTCCCGTCAAACAGCACCTGGCCGCTATTGGCCTTCTGCTGACCACCTATCAGACGCAACACAGTCGTCTTGCCGCCGCCAGAAGCGCCCATCAGTGCCGTGACCTTGCCGCGCGGAACAGAAAAATTCACCTTGCGGAGGATGATGCGGTCACCCGCGGAGGCAGGGTAGGAAAACGTCACGTCCCGGAATTCAACCAGTGGAGCAGTCAAAGCGGGATTGGCGGGGGGAACAACAGGGGTGTCAGGCATGAGAATCAGGGTGCCAACAGGCTGTTGGATCGTGTGGACGGGTCACTGAATGATAAAGGCATAGTCCTGACCTGATCCTGAAGGCAACCTCCCTATTCAGGGGAGCCATGACCCGCTATTAATTCGATAGCTGCTCACGCTCGTGTCTATTGGTCTGCAGCCTGATTTATATGTCAAAACTGGCTTTAAAACCGCAAAATGTTAACTTCCAGCTTAACATTTTGATTTTCTGGCACGTTGGCAGCCCGAAGTGTTAACTTCCATATTAACAATTTGGTCACTTTTGGATGTCAAATATGCCGCCAGGCCAATGGACACGAGCGTGAGCAGCTATATTTTCTATAGCAAAAAAAGGGCGCTTCGCTAGCGCCCCTTGGCGTGAATCTTGAAGAGCAGCCTGGGTCTCTAGCGCGGCAGAGTCGCTGTAACCCATAAGGAATTCGTCAACCGCCCGTGCAGCCTGACGCCCCTCCCTGATAGCCCACACCACCAGGCTCTGCCCACGGCGGATGTCGCCCGCTGCAAACACCTTGGGCACGTTGGTGGCGTAGCCGCCCGTGAAGTCGGTGGTCGCTTTGGCGTTGCCTCGGTTGTCTTTCTCGATACCGAAAGCTTCGAGAACGGACGACACAGGCGACACAAAACCCATGGCGAGCAATACCAGATCAGCCTTGAGCAGTTGTTCAGAGCCAGCCACTTCAACCATCTTGCCGTCTTTCCACTCGACGCGAACGGTCTTCAGGCCGGTGACCTTGCCTTTTTCGCCCATCAGTTCCTTGGTGGAGATGGCGAATTCGCGCTCGCAGCCTTCTTCGTGGCTGGACGAGGTGCGCAGCTTGATCGGCCAGTAAGGCCAGGTCATGGGGCGGTTTTCTTCCTCGGGTGGCTGGGGCATCAGCTCGAACTGCGTGACGCTGGCTGCGCCGTGGCGGTTGCTGGTGCCGACACAGTCGGAACCGGTGTCTCCACCGCCGATCACGATGACATGCTTGCCGTCGGCGCGCAGCTGGCCCTTGACCTTGTCGCCCGCATTGACCTTGTTCTGCTGCGGCAAAAATTCCATCGCAAAGTGCACGCCGTCGAGGTCGCGGCCGGGTACCGGCAGGTCACGCGACTGCTCCGCGCCGCCGGTCAGGATGATGGCGTCAAAATCTTTTTGCAACTGCTCGGGGGAAATCGTTTCTTTCGCCCAGTTGGTGACTTTCGAGTCTTTCGGCAGGCTGCCAACCATCACGCCGTTGCGGAATTTGACGCCTTCGGCTTCCATCTGCTCGACGCGGCGGTCGATGTGGACCTTCTCCATCTTGAAGTCCGGAATGCCGTAACGCAGCAGGCCGCCCACGCGGTCGTTCTTTTCAAACAGCGTCACGTCGTGACCGGCGCGCGCCAGTTGCTGCGCTGCAGCCATGCCGGCAGGGCCGGAGCCGACAACGGCAACCTTCTTGCCTGTCTTGTGTTTGGGCAGCTGGGGCTTGACCCAGCCCTCGGACCAGGCGCGGTCGATGATGGCGTGTTCAATGGACTTGATGCCGACCGCTTCGTCGTTCACGTTCAGCGTGCAGGCGGCCTCGCAGGGTGCGGGGCAGATGCGGCCGGTGAACTCGGGGAAGTTGTTGGTGCTGTGCAGCGTGTCGATCGCGTTCTTCCAGTCGGCACGGAAAACCATGTCGTTGAAGTCCGGAATCACGTTGTTGACAGGGCAGCCGTTGTTGCAGAACGGCGTGCCGCAGTCCATGCAGCGCGCTGCCTGCTTGTTGGCCTGCGCGTCGTCCAGCCCGATGACAAATTCCTTGTAGTTCTTCAGGCGCTCGGGCACGGGCTTGTAGCCCTCCTCGATGCGCTCGTATTCCATGAAGCCGGTGATTTTTCCCATGATCGTGGTCCTGTCGATTCTTTTATCTTGATGCCTGAGTGACTGAGGTGTTGGCAAGCCGCGATTACTTCGCAGCCGCCGTTTCCTTGTTGGTCGCTACCTGGGCGCTGGTGGTTTCGGTTGAAGCTTCCAGGCGGCGCTCCTTGCGCTCTATCAGGGCACGCTTGTATTCGTTCGGGAAAACCTTCACAAACTTCAGGCGCGACTCGCTCCAGTTGTCGAGCAGTTCGCGCGCACGCTTGCTGCCGGTCCAGCGGTTGTGGTCCTGCAGCAGGCGCTTGAGGATTTCTTCATCCGACTCACCGGCATGCCACTCGGCCTTGTCGTGCGTGTGCTGCTCGGCGGTGGTGACCACCTTGTCCATGGAGACCATGGAGGTGTTGCAACGCGTGGCGAACAGGCCGTCTTCGTCATAGACATAAGCCACGCCACCGCTCATGCCGGCTGCAAAGTTGCGGCCGGTCTTGCCCAGCACGGCGACGGTGCCGCCCGTCATGTATTCGCAGCCATGGTCGCCCGTACCTTCAACGACGGCGGTCGCGCCGGACAGGCGCACCGCAAAACGCTCGCCGGCCACACCACTGAAGAAGGCTTCGCCGGTGGTCGCGCCGTAAAGCACGGTGTTGCCGACGATGGTGTTCTTCACCGCGTCGCCGCGGAAGTCAATGCTTGGGCGCACAACAATGCGGCCGCCTGACAAGCCCTTGCCCGTGTAGTCGTTGGCATCGCCGATGAGGTACATGGTGATGCCCTTGGCCAGGAAAGCGCCAAACGACTGGCCGCCCGTGCCTTCAAGCTGGATGCGCAAAGTGTCGTCAGGCAGGCCTTGCGGATGGTGCCGTGTCAGCTCGCCCGACAGCATGGCGCCCACGGTGCGGTTGACGTTGCGCGCGACTTCAATGAACTGGACTTTCTCGCCCTTTTCAATCGCCGCTTTTGATTTTTCAATCAGGCGCATGTCGAGTGCTTTTTCCAGGTTGTGGTCCTGGTTCATCACATGCAGGCGCGGCACGTCGGCAGGCACTGCCGGCTGGTGGAAGAGTCGGCCGAAGTCCAGGCCGCCAGCCTTCCAGTGGGCAATGCCTTTTTGCGTGTCGAGCAGGTCGGCACGGCCGATCAGGTCGTCGAACTTGCGCACGCCGAGCTGGGCCATCAACTGACGCGCCTCTTCGGCGACGAAGAAGAAATAGTTGACGACATGCTCGGGCTTGCCGCTGAATTTCTGGCGCAGCACCGGGTCTTGCGTGGCGACGCCGACCGGGCAGGTGTTGAGGTGGCACTTGCGCATCATGATGCAGCCTTCGACCACCAGCGGTGCGGTGGCAAAGCCGAATTCATCAGCGCCCAGCAGCGCGCCGATAACGACGTCACGGCCGGTCTTCATCTGGCCGTCGGCCTGCACGCGAATGCGGCCGCGCAGGCGGTTCAGCACCAGCGTCTGCTGGGTTTCAGCCAGGCCGATTTCCCATGGCGAGCCGGCATGCTTGATGGACGACCAGGGCGAGGCGCCCGTGCCGCCGTCATGACCTGCGATCACAACATGGTCGGCCTTGGCCTTGGCCACACCGGCTGCAATCGTGCCGACACCGACTTCGCTGACCAGCTTGACGCTGATGCTGGCGCGCGGGTTCACGTTTTTCAGATCGTGAATCAGCTGTGCCAGATCTTCAATCGAATAGATGTCATGGTGCGGCGGTGGCGAAATCAAGCCCACGCCGGGCACGGAGTAACGCAGCGCACCGATGTATTCGGTGACCTTGCCGCCGGGCAACTGGCCGCCTTCACCAGGCTTGGCACCCTGGGCCATCTTGATCTGGATCTGGTCGGCAGACACGAGATATTCAGCCGTCACACCAAAGCGGCCGGATGCCACCTGCTTGATGCGTGAACGCAGCGAATCACCATCGAGCAGCGGCAGGTCAACCTCGACCTGTTTCGGGCCGATGACGCTCTTGAGCGTTTCGCCTTTTTTGATCGGGATGCCCTTGAGCTCCTGGCGGTAGCGCGCGGGGTCTTCACCGCCCTCACCCGTGTTGCTCTTGCCGCCAATGCGGTTCATGGCCACAGCCAGCGTGGCGTGCGCCTCGGTGCTGATGGAGCCCAGCGACATCGCGCCGGTGGCAAAACGCTTGACGATTTCCTTTGCCGACTCGACTTCGTCAATCGGGATGGCTTTGGACGGGTCAATCCTGAACTCGAACAGGCCGCGCAAGGTCATGTGGTTGCGGTTCTGGTCGTTGATGAGCTGTGCGTATTCTTTGTACGTATTCCAGTTGTTGGAGCGCGTGGAATGCTGCAGCTTGGCAATCGCGTCAGGCGACCACATGTGGTTTTCACCGCGCACGCGCCAGGCGTATTCGCCGCCGGCGTCCAGCATGTTGGCCAGCACTGGGTCATCACCGAAGGCGGCGTTGTGCATGCGCAGGGCTTCCTGCGCAATCTCGAACACACCCATGCCTTCGACCTGGCTGGCGGTACCTGTGAAGAATTTGGCGATGGTGTCACGGTTCAGGCCTATGGCTTCAAACAGCTGTGCGCCGCAGTAACTCATATAGGTCGACACGCCCATCTTGGACATGATCTTGGACAGGCCCTTGCCAATCGCCTTGATGTAGTTGTAGATCGCCTTGTCGGTGCTGAGGTCGCCCGGCAAGCCCCTGGACAGCTCGGCCAGGGTTTCCATCGCGAGGTAGGGGTGAACCGCTTCTGCGCCGTAACCGGCGAGCACGGCAAAGTGATGCACTTCGCGGGCGGAACCCGTTTCAACCACCAGGCCGGCGGTTGTGCGCAGGCCTTCTTTCACCAGGTGCTGGTGAATGGCAGACAGCGCGAGCAGCGCGGGAATCGCCACCTGCGTGGCGCTGACGCCGCGGTCGCTGATGATCAGGATGTTGTTGCCGCCCTTGATGGCATCAACCGCTTCTGCGCACAGCGAAGCAAGCTTGGCTTCGACGCCTTCATGGCCCCACGCCAGCGGATAGGTGATGTCGAGCGTATAGCTGCGGAACTTGCCCTGCGTGTGCGCTTCGATGTCGCGCAGTTTTTGCATGTCGGCAGGGTTGAGCACCGGCTGCGCGACTTCGAGCCGCATTGGCGGGTTCACCTGGTTGATGTCCAGCAGGTTGGGCTTGGGGCCGACAAAGGACACCAGCGACATCACGATGGCTTCGCGAATCGGGTCAATCGGCGGGTTCGTCACCTGCGCAAACAGCTGCTTGAAGTAGCTGTAGAGCGACTTGTTCTTGTTCGAGAGCACAGCCAGCGGACTGTCGTTGCCCATGGAGCCGGTAGCTTCTTCACCGTTGGCAGCCATCGGGGACATCAGGAACTTGATGTCTTCCTGGGTGTAGCCAAAGGCCTGCTGGCGGTCGAGCAGGGTAGCGCCGGAATCGGCAGGCTGGATTGCTGCGGTTTTTGCGGCGACATCGTCAAGCTTGATGCGCAGGTTTTCAATCCACTGCTTGTAGGGCTTGGTGTGCGCCAGCGTCGCCTTGATCTCTTCGTCATCGATCATGCGACCCTGTTCCAGGTCGATCAGGAACATCTTGCCGGGCTGCAGACGCCATTTACGGACTATCTTGTTCTCTGGCACCGGCAGCACGCCTGACTCCGACGCCATGATGACAAGGTCATCGTCAGTCACGCAGTAGCGCGAAGGGCGCAGGCCATTGCGGTCCAGCGTGGCGCCGATCTGGCGGCCGTCGGTGAACACGATGGAAGCCGGGCCGTCCCAGGGCTCCAGCATGGCTGCGTGGTACTCATAGAAGGCCTTGCGGCGCTCGTCCATGGTGGTGTGCTGTTCCCACGGCTCGGGGATCATCATCATCACGGCCTGGCTGATCGGGTAACCCGACATGGTCAGCAACTCGAGGCAGTTGTCGAAAGTTGCGGTGTCGGACTGGTCGGCAAAGCTGATGGGATACAGCTTTTGCAGGTCTGTGCCCAGCACGGGCGAGGACATTACACCCTCACGCGCCTTCATCCAGTTGTAGTTACCCTTGACCGTGTTGATCTCGCCGTTGTGTGCAACATAGCGGTACGGGTGGGCCAGCGGCCACTCGGGGAAGGTGTTGGTCGAAAACCGCTGGTGCACCAGGCCCAGGGCCGAGACGCAGCGGGTGTCGGTCAGGTCCATGTAATAGGTCCCCACCTGGTCAGCCAGCAGCAGGCCCTTGTAGACCACGGTACGGCTGGACATGCTGGGAACGTAATACTCCTTGCTGTGCGTTAGCTTGAGGCGCTGGATGGCCGCGCTGGCGGTCTTGCGAATCACATACAGCTTGCGTTCCAGCGCATCCTGCACGATGACGTCATTCCCGCGGCCTATAAAGATCTGGCGCAGGATGGGTTCTTTTTCGCGCACGGTGGGCGACATCGGCATGTCGCGGTTGACCGGTACATCACGCCAGCCAAGCAGCACCTGGCCTTCGGCCTTGACGGCACGCTCCAGCGCCTGTTCGCAGGCCAGGCGGGATGCGTGCTCTTTCGGCAAAAACACCATGCCGACGCCGTACTCACCGGGCGGCGGCAACTGCACGCCGGTCTTGGCCATCTCTTCGCGATAAAGCGCGTCAGGCAGCTGAATCAATATGCCAGCGCCGTCGCCCATGAGCTTGTCGGCACCGACAGCACCCCGGTGATCCAGGTTCTCAAGAATCTTGAGGCCCTGCTGGACGATGGAGTGCGATTTGTGGCCCTTGATGTGTGCCACAAAGCCGACGCCGCAGGCATCGTGTTCGTTGGCACCAGAGTACAAACCGTGGTCTTGAAGATCTTTAATTTCAGCTGCCGTTGTCATGGCGCACTCCTAGTCAATTTATTCGCGGGGATGGGGATGATAAAGCGCAGCAACAACAATGCCAAATCTATTAATTGGGGTCAGATTCCAATTAATTCCTCACAAATATTGTCGGAATTTAATTAGGGACACATCAAAATCACAAAAAAGACGAATCAAATCAAATGTCTTTTTTGATTTCAATGCGAGATCGGGAAAGGACTGGTCTACCGCCCCGCATTTTTTGAACGCGGCGGACAGTCTGTTTTTGCAGATCAGCAACAAAATCAGGCTCTCCCAAGGCCCAGCCGCTCAGCACAGAGTGGGTCAGGGCATCCCGCTGAGGAGCAGATACGCCAGCGCGCACCAATTCGGCGTAAGCAGCTTCACGGGCGAAAGGCGTATTGCCGAGAGTCCAATACAGGGAATGCGGCGTCACCAGCCTGTCGCTACGCAAGCCACCATAGTGGCCATAGCTTGACCAGGGATAGTCGCCCGCCTCTGCGGCGAAACCGGCTCGTACGGGGTTGAGGTCTATATAGGCCATGCAGGCCAACAGGTAGCGGTCTGTCTGGATCAGCGTTGAACGATAGCGCCCTTCCCACAGAGTGCCTGATCGCTCATGGAGGTCATTGAAATACCGAACGTAACTCCGGCCAACGGCCTGCATCATGCCCGGCAGCCCTGTGTCCGTCTTCGGCGTTACCAGGAGGTGAAAGTGGTTGCCCATCAACACATAGGCGTGAACGGCAACGTCGAATTTTCTGGCATTGTCGTAAAACAGGCCAAGCAGGTACTCGTAATCGGCCGCGCTCTTGAAGATGGGCTGGCGATTATTGCCGCGCTGTATGACGTGGTGCGGATAACCAGGCAAAGTCAGTCGGGGAAGGCGAGCCATACGGATGTATCCTGGGTTGTGCTGACGCCAGTTTAATTGGAATCTGACCCCGATTAATTCCGATTAATTACCCCATCCCGAATGGGGATCTATTCGAGACTGGTCTGGCGGACTGCGCGCCTGCCCTGCTATGTCACATTGGCGGAAGGCAGCGCATTGATTTTCAGCGCAAGACCTTGCCGTCGGGCGTGATAGTCACGAGATCAACGGCCCTCACGGACTCATATTTTTTGGCGCGCAGGTTCACACGAAAACCGCTCATGTCGTAATCCGTCATGCCCTCAAACGCCTTTTGCAAGCCGGCGCGGTCAGGTTTGGCGCTGCCGGAAGTGCTGCGCCTGACACCTTCGGCAAAAGCACGTGCCGCGACATAACCTTCAACACTCTCATAGCTGGGCGTCTGATCGGTCTGGTTCAGCACGTCGAGGTATTCCTTGATCAGGGGCGTGCCCACACTGCGCGGTGCGGGTACGACCTGCGAGATCACCACACCGCCGATTTCCTTGCCCAAAGCGCTGAACAACGGGTCAATGCCGACGACGGAGAAATTGAGGAACTGGCCCGCGTACCCCGCACGGCGCATTTTCCGGATAAAGGCGGCGGAAGAGTTGAACAGGCTGACCTGGATGATGGCCTGGGGTTGCGCCTTCATCAACGCAGCAACGGCAGCATCTACTTTGTCACTGTTGACTGGAGACAGCGCGCTGGCTACTAGGGATGGTCTCTTGAGGTCAATCAGCGCCTGGTTGACAGCAGCCAGCCCAGCCCGTCCCATGGCGTCTTCTTCAGCAAACACGGCGATCCTGTCCTGGCCGAGGGTGGCGCAGTGGCGCACCACCTTGTAGGCTTCATCTGCAAGCGCAGGCCGCACGTGAAACACGCTGGTGAGCGCTGCGTCGTGCAGAGCATCAGAGGCTGCGAATGGTGCAAAGAAGAGGGTATTGGAAGCCTTTGCGACCGCGTATGCAGCATCACAGCTGGCGGTGCCTGCAAACCCGAAGAGGCCGTCAACACCCTCGTCAATCAGTTGTCTGGCGTTGGCCGCCGCCTTCGCAGCGCTGTATCCATCGTCGAGCGCCTTGACTTCAATCCGGTAACCACCCGCACCATTTTTGGCATTGATGGCATCAAAGTACATTTTTGCACCATTAAAGTAAGCCAGCCCGATCTGGTCGGCGGCACCGGTAAGGGGTACCGACTGGCCCAATACCAGCTTGCGCCCCTTCACGGTCTGGGCCCAAAGTACAGGGCTGGCTATGAATGAGCCTGAAGAAACACTGCGCAAGAGTACCTGGCGGCGATTGATGGTCATGGCGTCCTCCCTGTTTGGAAATTCTGCAAGCATGTTTGATGCCCGTCGAGGAGCTTGCGCGAAGGCAGACTCTGGACGAATCACAAGTCCAGCAGAGTAAGGCTGAACTGCCGTGCAAAACACAGATATGGATGCCGAGATGTCATAAGCCCATGCACCGGGACTGCATGGATTCATCAAGCTCGCAATCAGGGCTACCGCAACCGTTCGAGTTCGGCCCTGATCAGCAGCGCCAGCCACAGACCGGCGATGCACAGGACCGCACTGACGCCGCCCGTCCATTGCCAGCCTCCGGCAAGCACGGCCACCCATGCCATCAGTGGGGGAACTACAAATTGGCCGGCAGACGACCACTGCTGCAGCCAGCCCACGGTCGCCGAGACAGCTTCGGGCCGGGGTGCCAGCCTGATAGACAAACTGAACAGGGTTGCGGGAATCAGCCCACCCACCGCAGAAAAGGCCATGATGGCGATGTACTGCCACCACGGTCCAATATTGGTGCCAAAAGCCAGCAGCGCGCCAGTGCCCATCACAAGGAAACCTGCCGACAGAAGAACAGGCGCAGCAACACCTTTCTCCAGCAGGCGCCCCGCCACCACATTACCTACCATGTTCAGGGCTGCAGCCAGCGCCGTGAGCCAGGCGGCAGTCGTACTCGCCACACCTGCCTTGGCATAAATGGTCGGCAGGAATCCAACCACCGCCAGCCATTGCCCGGCATAGACCGCAAATGTAAAGGCCATCAACCAGACGGGTCTGGCGCGCAGTGTCAGCACCAGCAATGTCCGGGTCGCAGGTTTTCCTGCGGCGCCGGGCTCTGCCGGCCCCTGCACGCTACGGTCGGAGGGCACCAGCAACAACACCAACACTGCCATCAGCAGGGCGACAGCCGCCAAAAGGCACCACCAGATGCGCCAACCGCTATCGTGCGTTCCCAGAAGCATGGCCCAGGGTCCCAACAACAAGGCCAGAGAGGTTCCCAGCGGCATATATGTGCCCCATACCCCCATCATGCTGTTGATGCGTTCACGCGGTACCAGCGTACGCAGCAGACCGGGCCCGGGCAGCACTACCCAGAGAAAGCCCAGTCCCTCAAACGCACGGGTGACAAGCAACCACGTGGCACTCTCGGCGAACGAGCCAAGCACGCTGGCTGTACCAAGGAGGAGCAATCCGCACACCATGCTGCGCTTGAGCCCCACGCGCTGCACGGCCAGGCCAGTCATGAGGCCCAGACACATGCCGGCAAATTGAACCAGCGACAGCAGAAAACCGGCTTGCAACAGGGTGATTCCAAGCACCCGTTCCAGCACCGGTACAGCAGGCGGCAGCTTGCCTATGTGCATCGCAGCACCGAGGGCGGCCGCCACAATACAGAATGCCGTCGGCATGCCTGGCTGGACACCACGCTGGCCCGCGATTTTGCTCATGCGGGAAATGCCGCTCGCCCGACAAGCCGCTCATGCTCTCTCGATGCGAAACGGTCTGTCATGCCTGCGATGTAGTCGGCCACCACACGTTCAGGCCGGGCGCCCGCAGAATGCGTCATGTCAACACCATCGAAACGGTCAGTGTGTGCCTGAGGCATCTGCAGGGGGTCCGCCATGTAGGCAGCAAAAAGTTCACGCACCACCTGCTTGGCAGACTCGGTGGTCTCGGAAACCTTGGGATGTCGATAAAGATTTTTCAGCAGGAACTGCTTGAGCAGCGCTGATTGCGCAGCCATCCCGGCACTGAAACAAATCAGCGGCGGCCCCTGCCGGACTGCATCCACATTCACAGCGCCCACACGTGCAACAGCCTGCGTAGTTGCGTCGATCACGTTGTAGACCTGCGCACTGAGCATGCGGCGTATGGTCTCGAACAGAAGCCTGCGCCCTCTCAGCAAAGGGTGGGCAAGACTGGTTTCACGCCGGTAATAACTGAACAGCTCCACCTCTTCAAGCTGCTCCAGCTGCAGCAGGCCAGAGCGCACGCCATCATCAATATCGTGGGCGTTATAGGCAATTTCATCGGCCAGGTTGGCGAGTTGCGCCTCGAGCGACGGCTGTTGTCTGCGCAAGCCGGTACTTTCTGCCGCCAGCAGGAAGCGGTTTGCAACCCCGCCCGGCTCGCGCGCCTCAATGCGCAAGGCATTCCGGCGCGAGCAGTGTTTGAGGATGCCTTCACGGGTTTCAAAAGTCAGGTTGAGTCCGTCGTACTCCGGGTAGCGCTCTTCCAGCGAATCAACCACACGCAGACTCTGCAGGTTGTGCTCAAAGCCTGCACTTTCTGGGTTGTGCGCCTTCAGGCAGTTGTTCAAGGCGTCCTGGCCGGCGTGGCCAAAAGGTGTATGGCCAAGATCATGTGCCAATGCAATGGCTTCGACCAGATCTTCGTTGATGTGCAGCGCACGGGCAACGGAGCGGCCCAGCTGCGCCACCTCCAGCGAATGCGTAAGACGGGTCCGGAACAGGTCCCCCTCATGGTTAAGGAAAACCTGCGTTTTATAAACCAGCCGGCGAAATGCCGTCGAATGCAGGATGCGGTCGCGGTCACGCTGAAAGTCAGAACGCGTCGGTGCAGCGATTTCGGGAAATCTGCGCCCGCGGGACGAGGCAGGGTCGCAAGCATAAGGTGCCAGGGTCATGGCCGGGGTCTGGCGGGAATTAGCGGCAGCAAGCGTCTATGACTTCGCGAACCAGTGCATCGGGCGCAGCACGAACCACCGCCCGGCCAGGTGCTTCAATCAGCACAAACCTGATCTCGCCCGCCTCTGACTTCTTGTCTACCCGCATCAGCTCAAGATAGCGGCCTGCATTGTCCTGCCCCGACAACACGGGCCCCTTCACCGGAAGACCAGCCATCGCAACAAGGCGAACAAGTCGCTCTACAAATGCGCTATCTACCAGATCCAGGCGCTGCGACAGATGCGCGGCCATCACCATGCCGCACCCCACGCCTTCACCATGCAGCCACTCGCCGTAACCAAGGCCCGACTCAATGGCGTGCCCGAAGGTATGACCGAAATTCAGGATGGCGCGCAATCCCAGCTCCCGCTCGTCCTGGCCGACGACCCAGGCCTTGATTTCACAGCTGCGTTTGACGGCATGCGCAAGGGCTGCAGGGTCGCGCGCCAGCAGGGCCTCCATATTTGCCTCAATCCAGTCAAGGAAATCAGGATCGGCAATCGGCCCGTACTTGATGACCTCGGCCAGCCCTGCACTCAATTCCCGGTCTGGCAAGGTTTTCAGTACATCAAGATCACACACGACCAGTTGCGGCTGATAAAACGCGCCGATCATATTCTTGCCCAGTGGGTGGTTGATGGCTGTCTTTCCGCCGACAGAGGAATCAACCTGGGCCAGCAAGGTGGTGGGCACCTGCACAAAGGGTACGCCACGCATATAACTCGCGGCAGCAAACCCGGTCATGTCACCAACAACACCACCGCCGAGCGCAAACAGGACGGTTTTCCGGTCACAGCCGTTTTCCAGCAGCGCATCAAAAATCAGCTGCAGGGTTTGCCAGTCCTTGTGCACCTCGCCATCCGGGAGGACCGACCAGCAGCACTCTTTTGTAGCGCTCCTTGAGCGCCGCCTGAAGCTGCTGCGCGTAAAGGGGGGCAACGGCGGTGTTGCTGACAATCAGCGCCGTTGTCTGCCTGAGAAAGCTGTCCGTAAGTGGCGGAATCACCGAAAAGCTTCGGGCCAATGACGATCGGATAACTGCGCTCTCCGAGCTTGATTTGAACCTGGGCGCCTGCTGGCGGAATATTTGCTGACATAAGCTTCAAGTGTAGGGGCTTGACGTCCTGTGAGGGCGACGGACGCAAGGCAGCAGGCGGCAGTCAATGTGGCTGTACAACACCGGCGAGCTCCAGCTGCATCAGAATGGTATTGACCAGTGTCGAGACGGACGGACGACCCGTTTCGATCACAAAGCGAGATGTTTCACGATACAGGGGATCGCGCGCGGCATAAAGCTCCTTCAGCCGCGCCAGCGGGTCTGAAACCTGCAGCAGCGGACGATTCTGGTCATTGCGCAGACGCCTGAACACCTCTTCAGGTGCCGAATGCAGGTAGACGGATAGTGTTCGCTCACGCAGCCGTATACGGTTGGCCTCGCGCAAAATGGCGCCCCCACCGGTGGACAACACACACGCCCCCTCCTGGGTTAACTCGTCAATCAGCTCCGCCTCAAGATCGCGAAAGGCAGCCTCGCCTTCACGTTCAAAGAATTCGCGGATGGAGCAACCTATGCGCTGCTCTATGACCTGATCGGAGTCGACAAACCTGATGCCCAGGCGTCGGGCAAGCTGTCGCCCGATAGTCGACTTGCCCGAGCCCGGCAAACCGACGCAGGCGATTCTGGCGGGGTGGTTGTTCACGTTCTGATTTTAGGGCCTGTGAATCGACCGCATACATGGCTTGAAGTATTCAGATGGCGGGAGTTGCAAAGCACCCGTGCATGCTCTGGCGATCACAAACCGGCCTCCAGCCTGCGGACATCGATCCGTCAGGCCAGACGCAGAAATCAGCGCAGCGTAGCTCCGCTCGTGAGCATCTTGGGCGTGATAAACACCAGCAGTTCGTTGCGGGTGGCTGTTTTGGTTCTCTGCTTGAAGAGGTTGCCAATGCCGGGCAGATCACCGAGAAACGGCACCTTGGTTTCGTCTTCACGATCGTTCTGTTCGTAAATGCCACCCAACACAACTGTTCCGCCGTTTTCAACCAGCACCTGGGTCTGGATGTGCTTGGTATCAATGGCAAACCCGTTGTTTGTGATGCGGCCAACACTGTCCTTGTTCACATCCACATTCAGGATGATGTTGCCTTCAGGCGTGATCTGGGGCGTGACTTCAAGCTTGAGGTTGGCCTTGCGAAAAGCGATCGATGTTGCGCCGCTGGACGTGGCCTGCTGGTAGGGCAATTCAGTACCCTGCTCAATCACTGCCCTGACCTGATCCGCAGTCACGATGCGCGGGCTGGACACAATCTTGCCCTTGCCATCCGCCTCGGCGGCAGAGATTTCAAGATTCAGCAACCGGGTGAGGTTGGAACTGAACAGGGAGATCGCAAATGTCGCCGCAGGGAATCCGTTTTGACCAACCGCAGGAAGGTTAAGAAAGTCGCCAGCGTTCGTTCCAAAGTTCCCGCCGGCAACCGGCGCTGTACCTGCGGGGATATTGGGCGCGATATAGCTGTTTCCAAACATCACGTTAGCGTTGTTGTTCACCGTGAAAGGCCTGCCGCCCAGACGCACGCCGAGTGAGCGGCCAAATGTGTCAGCCGCCTCCACAATACGGGCCTCAATCAGCACCTGGCGTACAGGAATATCCAGCTTGGCTATCAGTGCCTGCACCTGCTCCAGTTTGGCCGGCACGTCGGTCACAAAGAGCTGATTGGTCCTGGTTTCCGAAATAACACTTCCGCGCAGGGAAGTATTTTGGTCGCTCCGGCGCCTGAACCAATAAGTCCTGCAGCGATCTCCGATGCTTTGGCATAGTTCAGCTTGAAATCCTGCGTGCGCAAGGGCTCCAGACTCTGAATGGCATTTCTGGACTCAAGATCGAGTTTCTCCTTGGCAGCCAGTTCATCCTTGGGTGCGATCAGCAGGACATTGCCTGACTTGCGCATACCCAGGCCACGCGCCTGCAGGATGATGTCAAGGGCCTGGTCCCACGGAACATCCTTCAGGCGCAAGGTCACATTGCCAGTAACGGTGTCAGATGTCACCACATTGAAATTAGTGAAATCGGCAATGACCTGAAGCAGGGAACGTATTTCAATATTCTGGAAATTCAGCGACAGTTTTTCACCATTGAAGCCCTGCCCCTGCGTCAGTTTGCTCGGATCAACCTTTTGCTGGCGGATTTCAAGCACAAACTGATTGTCGCTCTGGTAGGCACTGTGCTCCCACAAGCCCTTCGGCTCCACGACCATCCGGACCTTATCTCCAGCCTGGAAGGTTGTGACGCTTTGCACGGGCGTGCCGAAGTCCGCGACGTCAAGGCGACGGCGCAGTCCCTCAGGCAACGCGGATTTCAAAAATTCCACGACCAGTGTCTGCCCCTGCGGACGTATGTCCACGCCGACCTGGTTATTCGGCAAATCCACCACGATCCGCCCGGAACTGTCAGTGCCACGTCTGAAGTCAAGATCCTTAAGCGGCAGGATGTCCCTGTTCCGGTTTTCCGCAAATGCTGCCGGCGCTGCACTGGAAGGGGCTGCCGCAACAATCGGGTCCAGGGAAATAAGAAGCGACTTTCCCTGAATCTCTGCTTTGTAAGCCGTAGATGCCTTCAGGTTCAGCACCACACGCGAACGTTCGCCGGCCTGAACAACATTGGCCGACCGCAGGTTTCCGAGATTGATATCGACCGTTGATCGACCCATAGCATTGCCAACACCCGGAAAATCAAGTGCAATGCGCGCGGGTGTCTGTATGCTGAACCCGGTTGGTATGGCAGTCAGTGGTTCTGCAAGTTCAACCCGTATGACCTCTACACCACCCTGCACAGAGCCGGTAACGGACTGGATGGAATTGCCAGCGGCAGGTGCTTGGGCATGTACCGTCAATGATGCGGATACCACCAACAGCGCAAACAGGCAAGCCATCTGCCCCGATAAACCATCAAGCAAACTGCGTAGCCCGCCCCCCGGGGCAACAGCTCGTCGTGTCAATGTCTGCTTATTCATTTTGATACCTCTTGAAGCTGTAATGTCGCCGTGCGTTCTATCCACTCGCCGCCGGAGTCCTGCACGATTTCGCGCAGGGTCATACCCGTGTCGGAGACTTTTGTAATGCGCCCATAGTTCTGCCCCAGATAGCTACCCACCTTCACCTGATAGAGCAGGTTGTCCACACGCACAAGCGCTACAGGCTGGCCGAGCTTGAGCAGGCTCCCCACCATAGCTACAGCATCAAGTGGATAGGCCTCCAAGGGTTCCTTGCGCCTTGCAAGCTCCGGTGCAATCAAGGCAGCATTTGCAGCGGACTGCGTCGATTCGCGCCTGAGTGCCTGGGTCAGTTTCTGGCTGCTGAAGGGCTCTATAGCACCCTCATCGGCATACGGCTGGGGGGAGAATTTGGTGGGTTCAGGTATGCGATCAACCCTGGATTTGGTCTGATTCCGCTGCTCCGTCATCCAGCCCTGCAGTTGCTCCTCCTCCGACGCGCCGCAACCGGCGAGCCCCAGGGTTATGGCACCCAAAACTGCCGCCAGACAGATGTTCTTGCAAAAAATCATTTTTTGGGCCCCGCGACCTTGCGTTGCGCCGACACTTCTTCGTTATCAAGATAACGGAATGTTTTTGCGGTCGTATCCATGGAGAGGGTTCCGTCTTTTCCGGCGGGTGCAATTGTCAGGTTGTTCAACGTGACGATCCGGGAAAGATTGGCAATGTCCGCCGCGAACAGGCCGATATCGTGGTAGCGCCCGGTCACCCGAACCGAGATGGGCAATTCGGCGTAGTACTCTTTCACGCTGACCTGCCCGGGGCGAAAAAGCTCAAACTGCAAACTACGGCCGAGACCTGCCTGATTGATATCAGACAGCAGTGCGTCCATCTCAGCCTTGCTCGGTAGCTGTTTTTCGAGCTGCGTCACATATTGCTGAACCTGTTCGCGCTGCTTCTTGAGCGCATCCAGGCTGGCGGCTTGTGTGAGCTTTTTCGAGAAATCGCCCCTCAGCTGGACTTCCTTGGCACGCTCTGACGTCAACTCTTCATCAGAAGAGCTCAACCAGACAAACCACAATGCCACGACCACAAATGCAGTAACGCCCACGCACAGGAGGTATCGTGGCAGGGCCGGCCATGAAGGCGGATCGTTCGGATTAAGCCCGACAAACTGGGATTTCAGGGCCGCCTGGGCTGCTGCGAAATCAATATTTATTTTAGGAACTTTGGCCATAAGCTACCCGCTTCAAACTTTTGCCTTTGACGCCGGTGCGGCCGGAGCGACGGCAGGCACGGAGCCTGCTGGAGCAGAACTGACCGGCTTAGGCTGGTCGCTTGCGCGCCTCAGACTGATACGCATGGAGAAATTCGAGACCCGGCGCTGATCGCGCGCGCTCAACGCCACGCTTGAGGCCGTGATCTCAATCAATTCGGGGCGTGTCAACCATTGACTGTTATTGGCCAGGTTACGCAATAGCTCGGACACGCGCTCATTGGACTGCGCTACACCAGTGATCAGAACCGTCTGGTTTTCCTGCCGCATGGTGGTGATGTAAACGCCATCCGGCAACTGCCGAACGAGCTCTGACAGCAGGTACACCGGCAGATTACGGTTGCCCTGCAAATCCTCCACCGCGTTTTGACGGGCACGCAGTGCAGCGATCTCCGCCTGCAAACCGGCAATATCCTTGATCTGGCCTTCAAGCTTTGTAATTTCCCTCTTCAGCAGGGCATTCCTGTCTTTTTGACCCGAAATCTGGGTCTGGTACCAGGAGTAAATAGCACCGCAAATCAGGCCACCTATGAGTGCAGCAATGCCCAGCGCTGTAAAAAACAGTTCCCGCTTGCGCTTGCGCGCAGCTTCGCGGTGGGGGAGCAGATTGACAAGAATCACCGCAGGAACCTCCGCAGGGCGAGGCCGCAAGAGGTCAAATAGGAGGCGGCTTCACGACGCATCTTTTTCTCGCGGATATTGCTGCCAATCGTCATGCCCTCAAACGGGTCTGCGCACATGCTGGCAAAAGAGGTCTGCTGGGTGACCGCTTCAGTCAAGCCCGGGAGCGCGGACGACCCGCCGGCCAGCATGACGTAATCGACCTTGTTATGCGGGGTACTCGTGAAAAAGAACTGCAGTGCACGCCCGATTTCCTGGGCCATGCTTTCAACAAAAGGCTTGAGCACGCCAGACTCGTAATCTTCAGGCAGGTCGCCGCTGCGTTTTTTGCTTTCAGCCTCTTCAGGTGAAAAACCATACTGCCTGACGATCAGCTGTGTCAGTTGGGCCCCACCAAAAGCCTGGTCCCGTTCATACAGCACTTCATCGTTCTTGATCACCTGCATGCTGGTGGTCAGCGCACCCACCTCAAACAGGGCCACCATCGTATCCACACCCTTGTTGGGCAGGTTTTCAATCAGCCTGGCAGTAGCCAGCCTGGATGCGTAGGACTCGACATCCACCACAACGGGCTTGAGGCCGGCAGCCTCCGCCAGACCTTGACGATCCTGAACTTTTTCCTTGCGGGAGGCAGCAATCAGCACTTCAACATCGCCGGCCGATGTGGCGCTTGGCCCAACCACGCAGAAATCAAGGCTCACTTCGTCCAGTGAAAAAGGAATGTACTGGTTGGCTTCGGACTCAACCTGTATTTCGAGTTCGGACTCGTTCAGGCCACCGGGCAAAATAATTTTCTTCGTGATGACAGCAGAAGCTGGCAGCGCCATGGCGACCTGCTTGGTTTTGGTGCCACTTTTTTTGACCAGCCGGCGCACGGCTTCGGCTACCTCTTCAAACTTCTCTACATTGCCGTCGGTGATCCAGCCGCGCTCCAGCGGCTCGATGGCGCAGCGGTCAAGAACGAGATTGCCCGCCTTGTCACGGCTCAGCTCAACCAGCTTTACGCTGGAAGAACTGATATCAAGACCGAGCAAAGGCGGATCCTGACGGCTGAATAAAGACCCCAAAGAGATCAAAACGGTCCCCAAAAGACGGCTAATGAGTAGCCCTACGTACTTAAGAAATCACTTGAATACTATCAGTAAGCTCTTTGTACAGTAAGGATTTTTCCCGTTTTGAGCATTATTACCGTTGCCAAAAGCCGACGCTTTTTGGGGAAGCCGGAGCAATCGGGGCTGTGGCAAGTGCTTTGCCCGAAAGCCAACAGTGTAAGTGGCTACTTGTCTGGCACACTTTGAATATGCCACCCATTTTTATAATGCGTGTGCGTCCCAACGATTGTTTACATGCCGCCCAATACCCCTCCCGAAACCTCCCAGGACTCCAAACCCACCTCGTCCGGCCAACGCCCCTGGTTGCGCGTGTTGGCAAAATTGTTGCTGTGGACCGGGGGTATTGCGCTCGCCGTGGTCTTCAGCGCGGTGATGGTGGTAGCCGTCGCGCTGGCCGTCGCTTACCCCAACCTCCCCGATATTTCGGACCTGTCGGACTATCGCCCCAAGCTGCCCATGCGGGTTTATTCGGCAGACGGCATCGTGATCGGGGAGTTTGGCGAGGAACGCCGCAGCCTGACGCCCATCAAGGATATCCCGCAGGTCATGAAAGATGCCGTGCTGGCGATTGAAGATGCCCGTTTCTTTTCCCACGGCGGCGTGGATTACCTGGGCGTCATACGCGCCGGCCTGGCCAACGTAGGCCGGGCAAAGAGCCAGGGTGCATCCACCATCACCATGCAGGTGGCCCGCAATGTCTACCTCTCTTCCGAGAAGACCTTTACCCGCAAGCTCTATGAAATCCTGCTGACCTTCAAGCTGGAGCACCTGCTGACAAAAGATCAGATTCTCGAAATCTACATGAACCAGATTTTCCTGGGCAACCGCGCCTATGGGTTTGCGGCTGCGTCGGAAGCCTATTTCGGCAAGCCCCTCAAAAACATCAGCATTGCGGAAGCAGCCATGCTTGCCGGCCTGCCCAAGGCACCGTCGGCCTATAACCCCATCAACAACCCCAAGCGGGCGAGGTCCAGGCAGCTCTACATCATCGAGCGCATGGAAGACAACGGATTCATCACGGCCGCTCAGGCTGCGGCCGCAAAAGCCGAAGAGCTGGCCGTCAAGTCCGGGCCGGATGCCGGTAGGGTGCACGCTGAATACATTGCCGAAACCGTACGTCAACTGGTGTTTAACCAGTACGGCGAGCAAACCTACACCCGAGGCCTGAACGTCTACACCACGCTCAATGCTGCCGACCAGACCATGGCCTACAAGGCGCTTCGCAAGGGCATCATGGACTATGAACGCCGCCAGATCTATCGTGGTCCCGAGCAGTTCATCGATATACCAGCAGACCCTGCACAGGCCGATGAAGCCATCGACGATGCCCTCACAGAGAACCCTGACAACGGCGATGTGATGTCTGCCGTAGTTCTGGAAGCAAATCCCAAGCGCATCCTGGCCATACGCCAGAACAGCGAAAGCGTCGAAATTACAGGGGACGGCCTCAAACCGGCACAGTCAGGGCTGGCTGACAAGGCTGCCCCAAATATCAAGATACGCCGCGGTGCCGTCATCCGCGTTGTCAAGACACCCAAGGGAACGTGGGAAATCACGCAGATCCCCGAAGTCGAAGGCGCTTTTGTCGCGCTGGACCCCAGGGACGGTGCCATACGTGCGTTGGTGGGCGGCTTTGATTTCGAGAAAAACAAGTTCAACCATGTCACGCAGGCCTGGCGTCAGCCCGGATCGAGCTTCAAACCTTTCATCTACTCTGCGGCGCTCGAAAAGGGCTTTACTCCGGGCACGGTAGTCAACGATGCCCCGCTGTTTTTTGATGCTGGCGTGACCGGCGGGCAGCCATGGGAGCCCAAAAACTATGACGGCAAGTTTGAAGGCCCGATGAACCTTCGGACCGCCCTCAAAAAGTCCAAGAACATGATTTCCATCCGCATACTGCAGGCAATAGGTGCCCCGTATGCACAGGACTGGATTACCCGTTTCGGGTTTGAGGCTGAGAAGCACCCTGCTTACCTGACGATGGCACTCGGTGCCGGCTCCGTCACGCCAATGCAGATGGCCACGGCCTATTCGGTATTCGCCAATGGCGGCTACCGCATCAACCCATACCTCATCACCCGCATCACAGACCAGAAGGGCAAGGTCCTGGTTGACGTCAAACCGCCCAAACCGGATGAATCATCGCGCGGCGTGGACGCACGCAATGCCTTCATCATGTCCAGCCTCCTGCAGGAAGTCGCACGCTCAGGCACGGCAGCACGAGCCCAGGCCACCCTGAAGCGGCCCGATCTTTATGGCAAAACCGGCACAACCAATGACTCGATAGACACCTGGTTCGTGGGCTACCAGCCCACCCTGGCTGCAGCTGTGTGGATGGGTTATGACACACCGAAAAATCTTGGCGACCGGGAAACCGGTGGGGGCCTGAGCCTGCCGGTGTGGATCGACTTTATGGGCTACGCACTAAAAAATGTGCCCGTATCCGAGATGCCAGTGCCCGAGGGTGTGGTGAACGTGGGTGGTGAGTGGTACTACGACGAATACACCAAAGGCGCAGGCGTCAGCAGCGTGGGCCTGCAGGACCCTTCAGCTGCAGCGCAGCAGGCGGCTCCCGGCGCTTCTCCAGGTACACCCGGAACACCGGGCACGCCGATTTCCGTGCTGCCGCCCGCTGACGAAAAAAAGCGCATCCTCGACCTCTTCAAAAACTGAAGCAGGCGAACCGCTGGCTTCAGGAGCCCAGGATCTCCAGGGATTTATGGGGTGAAGGTCAACGCCTGCCCCGCCTGCTCGCCGGCATAACGCGACAACTGGGTAAAAAACTCACTGGCGTCTTTGGTATCAAGCCACTGGCTGCCATTGAGCCTGTAATGGAAGCCGCCGGCTTTTGCAGCCATCCAGATTTCCTGCAGGGGCTTTTGCAGGTTGATGATGATCTGACTCCGGTTTGAAAAAGTCAGCGTGATCATGCCGCCTGTGCGCTGGTTATCGATGTCCGCGTCGGTGTCATCGTTGATCCGGTCGCATGCCAGTTCAACGGCCCTCAAGGCAGCCTCGGCATGCTCTAGGTATTCAAGCTCGGTCATTACAATCCCATCATGGTTTCTTCACCCCAAATTCTAGGCTTCGCACAGAGCACCTCATCACGCCATGGACTTGTTCTGGCAGTCCTTGCATTGTGTGCGCTGGCAGGCTGTGGCCAAAAAGGCCCGCTGTTTTTGCCCACCATACCCAGCCCCCCCGTGCTGAGCGTGTCAGTACCACAGACCCCCGTCGTCGAGCCGCTCATGCCTGCGTCGGCCGCCCGATGAGCGCGCTTGTTGAAGGTGCAGGCGAGCAACTGCCCGGCCAGCCATTCGTAGCCTACCGGGACGGCTCGCTGTATTTAGAAGACGTAGCGCTGGACGCAGTGGCGCAGGCTCACGGCACTCCGCTTTTTGTCTATTCAAAGGCGTCCATGCTGTCTGCCTTGTCGGCCTACCAGCGTGGATTCGCCGGCCGTGATGCGCAGATCTGTTATGCCATGAAAGCCAACTCCTCACTGGGCGTGCTGCAGGTGTTTGCCAGGGCAGGTTGCGGTTTTGACATCGTTTCCGGCGGTGAGCTCGACCGGGTGCTGGCAGCCGGCGGTGACGCCAGAAAAGTTATTTTTTCAGGCGTTGGAAAAACACGCGCAGAGATGCTGCAGGCCCTGTCGGCCGGCATAGGCTGCTTCAACGTCGAAAGCGAAGCCGAACTTGATGTACTGTCTGAGGTCGCCGCAAGTCTGGGCATGCGTGCACCGGTCAGCATTCGCGTCAATCCGAATGTCGACCCCAAGACACACCCCTATATTTCCACCGGGCTCAAAGGCAACAAGTTCGGCGTGGCGCATGAAGACGCATTGCGCATCTACCAGCATGCGGCCTCGCTCACGGGCCTGAAAGTGGTCGGGATTGACTGCCACATCGGCTCTCAGATCACGGACACCACGCCCTATCTTGATGCCATGGACCGCGTGCTGGACCTCGTCTCGGCCATTGAGGGCGCAGGCATCACACTTGACCACATCGACTTCGGCGGTGGCCTCGGCATTAATTACAACGGCGATACCCCGCCTGAAGCAGATACGCTCTGGCAGAAACTGCTGACAAAGGTGGATGCACGCGGCTACGGCAATAAAAAACTGATGATTGAACCGGGCCGCTCATTGGTTGGCAACGCCGGCGTCTGCGTGACGGAAGTGCTTTACGTCAAGCCCGGCGAGCAGAAAAACTTCTGCATCATCGATGCGGCCATGAATGACCTGCCGCGCCCGGCGATGTACCAGGCCTTCCATGCCATCGTTCCGCTTGAGCCGAATACAAATGCAGCAAAGGCGACGTATGACGTCGTCGGTCCGGTCTGTGAAAGCGGTGACTGGATAGGCCATAACCGCGAACTGTCTGTGGCGGCTGGCGACAAACTGGCCGTTCTGTCAGCCGGCGCTTATTGCATGAGCATGGCCAGCAACTACAACACGCGGGGTCGAGCGGCCGAGGTGCTGGTAGATGGTGCCCAGGTACACCTGATCAGGCAGCGCGAAAGCTCACAGGACCAGATGCGCCACGAGCGACTGGTCGGCTAGGCGCACCCAGCGCAGCCAACTTATCTGACGGTGGCCTGTGCACCTGTGCGCGCAGGTTTGGGTTTCTTTTTCCTGATGTATTGCACGACGCGCCATCCCAGCAACGCGGCGATGATCGCGGCGTAAACAAATACCTCGGCAAAATTGTTCTTGCCTGAACGCATCCAGAAGAAGTGCAGCAGGCCCAACCCGGCAATCACATAAACCAGCTTGTGCAGCGTCTGCCAGCGTTTGGCGCCCATGGCCTTGATGGCGGCATTGAACGAGGTCGCAGCAAGTGGCGTGAGCAACACAAAAGCCGCAAAGCCCACAAGAATGAATGGCCGCTTCGCGATGTCTTTGGCAATGTCGGCTACGTCAAAGCCCATGTCGAACCCGCTGTAGCTCAGCAGGTGCACCACCACATAAAAATAGGCAAACAGCCCCAGCATGCGCCGAAAGCGCGCGAGCGTCGGGGTGTTGCTGATGACACGCAGCGGCGTCACGGCCAGCACTATGCAGATAAAGCGCAGCGTCCAGTCGCCGGTGGCGCGAATCAGGTATTCCGCGGGGTTGGCGCCCAACACGTTGGCATTGCCCATCTGGGCCTGTAGAACATTCCAGGCCAGCCACGCAAAGGGCAACAGGCAGATTACAAAAAGGATGGGCTTTGCTGCGGAATGCAGCAACAGCTTCTGACGCGACACCATTGGCGCAGATCTAGAAGAACTTTTTCAGGTCCATGCCGGCATAGAGCTGGCCTACCTGCGCTTCGTACCCGTTAAACATCAGTGTCTTGCGCTTCTTGGCGAACAGACCGTCCTCGCCGATGCGGCGTTCGGTGGCCTGGCTCCAGCGCGGGTGATCGACGTTGGGGTTCACGTTTGAATAAAACCCGTATTCCTGCGCGGCAGCCTTGTTCCAGGCGGTGCGCGGCTCCTTGTCGGTGAAACGGATCTTCACAATGCTCTTGCCACTCTTGAAGCCGTATTTCCATGGCAATACCATGCGCACCGGCGCGCCGCTCTGGTTGGGCAGCACCTCGCCGTACATGCCAAATGTCAGCAGCGCCAGCGGGTGCATCGCCTCATCCATGCGCAGCGCTTCCACATACGGCCACTCCAGCACACGCGATCCGACAAAAGGCATGGTCTTGGGATCCGCCTGGGTGATGAATTCGACGTACTTCGCACTGCCCAGCGGTTCGACTTTTTTGATCAGTTCCGACAGCGAATAACCCACCCATGGAATCACCATCGACCAACCCTCAACGCAGCGCAGGCGGTAGATGCGTTCTTCCTGGGGGCTCAGCTTGATGAGGTCTTCGAGTGTGTATGTTTTGGGCTGCTTGACTAGGCCCTCAATGGCCACCGACCAAGGCTTGGTCACCAGGGTGCCGGCATTCTTGGCAGGGTCGGCCTTGTCGGTGCCGAACTCGTAGAAGTTGTTATACGTGGTGACGTCCTTGTAGTCAGTCACCTTCTCCATGGTCACTGCGCCAGACACTGCAGACTTCCCACCGGGCAGCGCCGCCAGCTTGCCCGGCTTGGGCACCGTCTGCGCCATGGCCTGGCGGCTTGCCCAACCCGCTGCGGCCACGCCGGCTGCGCCTGTGGCCATCAGGCGAATCATGTCGCGGCGGCCCTGATAGATGCCTTGCGGTGTGATCTCGCTGGAAACCGGATGATTGAAACCGCTGGCGTTAGTCCTGATGAGCATTGCTTTGTCCTTGAAATTTGCTGTTAGTCGTTATACGCAGGCTACTCTTACAAGGATTCAGCCAGCGGCTACAAGGTTCCGTAACTGTGTAATCCGGAAAGGAACATGTTGACGCCCAAAAAGGCAAATGACGTCACTGCCAGCCCGACCAGCGCCCACCAGGCGGCCACTGTGCCGCGCAGGCCCTTCATGAGGCGCATGTGCAGCCAGGCCGCATAGTTCAACCAGACAATCAATGCCCAGGTTTCTTTCGGGTCCCAGCTCCAGTAACCGCCCCAGGCTTCTGCCGCCCAGAGCGCACCCAGAACGGTGGCAATCGTAAAGAAGGCAAAACCGACGGCAATCGCCTTGTACATGACGTCGTCAAGTACCTCAAAGCTCGGCAGGCGCGCAGCGATGCGTTTGCGGCCCAGCAAAATGCCTGCTGCGATCAAACCTGATACCAACAGGTAACCCAGCCAGTAGTTGCTGCCGCCAGCTTCAACAGGCGACTTGCTGCGAAACACAATCGGCACAAAACAGAGCACCACGCCCAGCAGCCACAGCGGCGTGAGTTTGTACCAGCTCTTTTCGTCGGCCTGCTGCTTGATGAGGTATGACAGCGCCACCATGGCCGACAGCGCAAACATGCCATAACCGATGAAGTTTGCGGGCACATGCAGCTTCATCCACCAGCTCTTGAGGGCTGGCACCAGCGGCTGGATTTCATGCGCTTCACGAATAACCGTGTACCAGAGCAAAAACCCGACCGCTGCGCTGACAACCAGCATGACAAAAGCGCCCAGTGCGCGCGTGTTGTACTGCGCCTCGAAGTAGAGGTAGAAAGCCGCCGTCATCCAGCAGAACAGCACGAACACTTCATACAGGTTGCTGACCGGAATATGGCCGACGTCAGCACCAATCAGGTAGCTCTCGTACCACCGCACCATGGTGCCGATAAGCGCCATGCCCACGGCCACCCACGCGATTTTGGAGCCCAGCGACTCAAGCGTGTCGCTCTGGGATTTTGCAAACATCCCAAGCCAGTAAAAAATCGTGCTCATGAAAAACAGCACGCTCATCCACAAAATGGCCGACTGGCTGGAGAGAAAGTATTTGAGCCAGAACACCTGGTCGGCGCGCGCCAGATTGCCAGCACCACCGACCTGGTAGGACGCAATGCCGAGCAGGGAGAAGGCACTGACCACCACCATCAGCACACGCAGCGGACGCCAGAACCAGCCCATGGCAATCGCTGCAGGCACGGCGGCGATCAGGATGCCTTTTTCATAGACATCCATGAAAGCGCTGTAACGCGAAAAGGCAAACAGTCCGCCCGCCACAACCAGCGCTGCAAAAATCCAGTCGAGCACATTGCGCCTGGCAAAGTAACCTTCATTGAGGCTCAGTGTCTGTGCTGCGGCCCCGCGCCCCGCCGACAGTGTCGTCGTGACGTTCTTGTTATCCATACTTGTGGTGTTCATTGGGGCGCCTGCAGCAATTTTGTTTTCAACATCTCGAATTCCCTGTCGCCATCCATGGTCTTTCGGTTGGTGGACAGGGCCATGGTCGCGTGGCTGGAACTGGCCGTGCCGTCCGTTGTGGCCGGCGCGCCGCCATCATCCTGATTTTCGGCCTTGACGCCGCCCGGTGCAAGCCATACCCATACACGGCGCTCACGCACGTACAGCATGGCAAATACACCGATGATCAAAAAGGCACAACCGAGGTAAACAATCGTTTTTCCGGGCGCCCGCGCGACCTGGAAGACGCTGGCCTGAACCTGGGTGAAGTCCTTCAGTTCAAACGCCATGGGCGCAGGGTAGTGGTGTGCATCAGACAGGCTCAGCACCATCTGCGCCATGAAACCCTGGGTTTTTTCGTCCTGCGGCAGCGGTTTCAGACCGGCCTGCTGGCGCGTCATTTGCGTCAGCTCGAATAACACGCCGTTCAATATGCGTATCAGCACTTCACCGGCACGGGCGCGTTCAGCTTCGGGGACGTTGGCTTCCATGAAGCCGGAAATCGCCTGCAGCCCTGCCGTTTTTTTCGATGCCTCTGGCGAACCTTCAGGCCATTCACCGGCAAACAGGGCCAGCGCGCGCGAAGCCGACGCCGCAAGCTGCTGTACCAGTTCGGGCCTGTCAGCGCCTATGGCCAGCGTGGCGTAGCGCTTCACAGCCAATTCACGTTGCGCCGGATCTGCCAATGCCTTGCGCATGCGCAAAAAGGTTTCCATGCTGCCTTCGCCATCAACCGGGATGCGCAGGTACTGAAAGGTATCAGCCGGGTTTTCACGCACGCCCAACAGGTACACAGCCGGGCTGTTATCGCCATCGGCCATCTTCACCGGCAGCATGTAGTTGTTGTATTCGCGCGCCTGACCAGCGGAATCGCGCAGCTTGTAGCTCACGCTGGGGCCGACATTGCGCAGCTCTTTCTGGGTCACTGTCTTGTTGGCAGCACCCAGACGCGAATCAATGGCCTGGCGCAGGTCAACCTTGCGCACATCAACGCCACTGCCCTCGCCCATGCTTTTGCCTGATGCGAAATTCTCGACGTTGATAACCCGCAGGGCTGTGTACTCCAGCGTCAGTTCTTGTCGGCGCCGTTTGTCAGCGCACTCGTGCTGCCGATCGTGCCCTGGATTTCAAACGGCTTGCTGGTTGCGCCAGCAGCGGTACCCATGGGCACAGCCTTGAGCGTGACGCTGGAGCCGCCATCATCAAAGCTGGACTGGTAAATCTCCACGCCCTTGTGACGGGCCGGATGGTTGACCTCAACACGTGCCGGAATCTTCTCGCCGGTTTCCTTGTCGTGGATGATGATGTCGCTGGCAAACAGCTTGGGCATGCCGGTCGAGTAGTACTCGACGATGAATTTTTTCAGCTCAATCGAGAACGGCAGTTCCTGCAGCAACACACCACCGGGCTGGTTCAGGATGGCCGTGCCCGACTGCGAACCTTCGGACACCAGCAGGTTGGCGCGAAAGGTCGGGTTGCTGTCACTGAGGCGATGCTTTAGCGGCACATCAGCAATCAGGCCGCCACCCGTGTAGGTGGACTTGTCATTGAGCAGCATCTGCAGGCGCACGATCATGTCGCCATCCAGCAGGCCGCCTATGCACACCAGCACGATGGCGCTGTGCGCGGCGATATAGCCCAGCTTGTTGGCCGCACCCTTCTTGGCAGCCACCATCCAGCCATCACCGTGGACGCCGGGGCGCTGCTGCAGCTTGACCTTCCAGCCGCTTTGCACCAGCGTCTGGCCTATGCGGCGCGCGGCCACTTCAGGCGATTCGGCCAGCGTGTTCTCAGCGCGGTGCCCGAAAGCCTTCAGGCTTTGCTCACGCAGGTTTTCCTTGAGCTGATTGAGGTCGGCAAGTATCTTGGGCGCGTTGCGTGCAATGCACAGCGAGGTCGACACGACCAGGAAGGCAAGGATGAGCAAAAACCACCACGCGCTATACACCGTGTTCAGGCTGGCCAGGCTGAAGACCTGCGCCCAGAACGGTCCGAACTGGTTGACGTAATTGCCCAAGGGCTCGGCCTGCTTGAGCACGGTGCCGATGATGGACGCGATGCAGATGACCGTCAGCAGCGAGATTGAAAAACGCATCGACGACAGCAACTCCACCGACGCCCGCACGGTGCGGGAGCCCCAGTTGACCTTCATGCCTTGGGTGGAAACTGTCATGCGCCTGGATGGTGATCTGGTCTGGCCGGCAATTGGACGCGGTCTGCCGGCGGGTGCTGTAAAGAACAAAGGCGGACTTTCCGTGAGAAAGGCCGCCTGGTTGTGACTGGTTTTACGCCCTGAGGTTCAATGCAAAAGCATGTAAGGGCGCATATAAGGCAAGTTTTTGCCTGAAATGCTTAACGCAAACCGGCGATGTAGTCGGCCAGTGCGCGGATTTCGCGGTCATTGAGTTTGGCTGCGACCTGGTTCATCTGCAGGCTGTTGCCGCGTACGCCGTCACGGAAGGCAGTCAGCTGCGTGGCAACATATTCGGCATGCTGGCCACCCAGGCGCGGGTACTGGGCGGGGATGCCGGCGCCGTTAGGGCTGTGGCAGCCTGCGCAGGCGGCGATCTGGCGGTCAGCCACGCCACCACGGTAAATGCGCTCACCGAGGGCAACGAGGTCCTTGTCCTTGGCGAAGCCGGGCTTGGCCTTTTTGGATGCAGCCCAGTAGGCGATGTTTTTCATGTCGTCTTCGGACAGCGCAGATGCAAAGCCCTGCATGACGGCGTTCTTGCGCTTGCCGGACTTGAACTCCTGCAGCTGTTTGACGAGATATTCAGGGTGCTGCTGTGACAACTTGGGGTTGACCGGGGTACCCGAGTTGCCATCGGCACCGTGGCAGCTGGCGCACACCGCCGTGAAGCTGGCCTCGCCCTTGACCAGATCAGGCTTGGTGACCTTGGGTGCGGCGGCGGCAGGTGCTGCGGCAGCGGTATGAGCGGCTTCTCCGGCAGCAAATGCGGGCAAAGCAGGCACAACCAGGAACGGCGGCCAAAAGGGAAGTAACAAACAGCTTCATATCGGGGGATGTTTTAATGGGTTGGCGCACAAAACTTATAACTTTCTGATTTTACAATGGCTTCAGGGCCTTGCCAGAATGTTGTTGGAGGATCCCCACTGCGGTAGCCCGTCTCATATTGAGCCACATGCGGATTTGACCGCGTTACCGCGTTTGGCGACACCACTGCGCAGCGCCTGGCACCGCACCGACCATGACCGCCAGTCCATGACCTCACCTCCTTCCAGCAAGCTTCCACCACCGGCGCCAAGACCAAAAATCGTCGCGACCGGGCCGATCCCGAAGATCGCCATGGGCTGGTTGCACACGGCCAAATTCCTGACCACCGCACCGGAGTTGAAACACCTGCCGCGGCTGGAGGTGCCCGAGATCGCATTTGTGGGGCCGTTCCAACGCAGGCAAATCCACCTGCATCAACACCCTTACACAGCAGCACCGGGCTGGCCTACGCCTCAAAAACGCCGGGGCGCACACAAAGCATCAATTTGTTCACGCTGGGCAAACAGGGCGTGACCGATGCGGTGCTGGCCGACCTGCCCGGTTATGGTTATGCGGCCGTGCCGAAAGAAGCCAAATACCGCTGGCAGCAGGTCATGGGCAACTATTTGCAGACACGCGACAACCTCAAGGCGGTGGTGCTGCTGTGCGACCCGCGTCTGGGCATGACCGAGCTCGATGAAATCCTGCTCGACGTGATTCGCCCCCGTGTCGAAGAGGGCCTGAAGTTTCTGGTGCTGCTGACCAAGTCCGACAAGCTCAACAAGACCGAAGCCGCCAAGGCCATGCAGATCACCAAACTGCAGGCAGGGGGCGGTGATGTGAAGATGTTTTCAGCCCTGAAAAAGCGCGGTGTCGAAGAAGTCGCGCAGCACCTCTGGGACTGGGCACACCCGGCTGAAAAGCCGGCAAAAGCCGGGAAGGAAGTCGCGCCTGCCAGCGATGAAGCCGATGGCGAAGACCACGGCGACGCGTAAAGCATGATCGCGTCAAGCCTGCGCGAACTGCCCCACGGCATCACGCTGTCCTGCCGCACCAGCGGCGAGCCCGGACGGCCGGTGCTGGTGTTTTTGCACGGCTTCCCAGAGGCGGCGTTTGTCTGGGACGGCATGCTGGCGCACTTTTCAAAGCCCGAGAACGGCGGCTTCCGCTGCATCGCGCCCAACCTGCGCGGGTTTGAACTGTCGAGCGCACCCACTGACGCCCAAGCCTACCGGCCCAAACATCTGGTTCAGGACATTGCGGCGCTCATCGCGGCCGAAGGTGGAAAGCTGGAGTGTCTGATTGCCCACGACTGGGGCGGCGCAGTCGCCTGGAACCTGGCGGCCAGCCACCCTCAGTTGATGAAAAAGCTGGCGATCATCAACTCGCCGCACCCCGGCACCTTTCTGCGTGAGCTGCAACACTCGCCCGCCCAGCAGGCGGCCAGCGCGTACATGAATTTTCTGATCCGGCCTGACGCCGAAGAGCTGCTGGCAGCAGACGACTACCGCAGGCTCTGGACTTTTTTCACCAGCATGGGCGCGGCCGACGGCAACAATCCATGGCTGACCGACGAGCGGCGCGCGCAGTACCGCGCCATCTGGGAGCGCGGCCTGACGGGGCCACTCAACTACTACCGCGCCTCACCGCTGCGGCCCGCCCGTCCCAGTGACCCGGCAGCGTCAGCCGTGGCGATACCGCGCGACATGCTGCAGGTGAGTCTGCCCACCCTGGTAATCTGGGCCACGCAGGACACCGCCCTCCTGCCATCGCTGCTCGATGGCCTTGAAGACTATGTGCCGCAAATGCAACTCAAACGTGTTGAGAACGCCACCCACTGGATCGTGCACGAGCAGCCGGAGCTGGTGGCCGGCCATCTGCAGCAGTTTCTGGCATGAGGCGGCAGCGCAAGTTGGATAAAATTGCTACAAAAATAATAGCTGCTCACGCACGTATTTAAAGGGCTGGAGGCCTAAATAGCCCCTAAAAAGGGGCCTGGGACGGCATTTTTCAGGCTTTGGCGCACGCCCACAATGCCAAAAAGTTGATCTCAAAACTTAATGCGTCACAAAAAACACCTTAAGCACTTAAGGATTCATTTATGACGCATTATGTGGCGGCCAGCTAATAAACCGACGGCTCACCCTCAGGACGCGTCTTGAAGCGCTTGTGCACCCAGTAGTACTGAGCTGGCTGGGTCGCAATGTAGCCCTCAAGCTGTTTGTTCATCAACGCGGTGTCAGCCACCACATCACCCGTCGGGAAGTTTTCCCAGGCCGGCAGGACCTGCGTCTCATAACCATAGGGCGTCATGCGGTTGATGACCGGCACCACCCTCGCCCGGCCCAGCCGCGCAAAACGCGACAGCGAAGGCACGGTTGCGGCAGGCACGCCGTAAAAAGGCACAAAAATCGATTCCTCGGGGCCGAAGTTCATATCCGGCAGCAGGTAGAGCGGCTGGCCCTCGCGCAGCGCACTGATGATGGGCTGCACGCCTTCAATGCGGCCAAACAGCCTTGCACCGCCGCCTGGCCGGTTGGAGAAACGCCGGCGACCGCGAAAGATCCAGCGGTCCAGCAGGCGGTTGGCCTGGTCGGTGTAAATCGTGGTGAAGGCACGCGGCAACTGCTGGGTGATGGCCGTCCAGCCTGCATCCAGCCCTACAAAATGCGGCGAAAAAATCACGGTGGGCTGCGTCCCTTCAAGTTCATGCACGGCGCCGCCCAGCCTGAGCCTGCGCGCCACCACATGCGCCGGGGCATGCCAGATCCAGCTGCGGTCCAGCCAGGCCTGCGCGAAATACACAAAATGCTGCCGCGTCAGCACCTTGCGCTCCTCTTCCGTCAATTCAGGAAAGCAAAGCCGCAGATTGCTTTTAACCACATGCCGGCGTGACGAAACAGCCAGGTACAAAAACCAGCCCAGTCCCTTGCCCATGGCACGCACCATCCCCAAAGGGCAGCGCCGCCAGCACCTGCATGAAGATGATGCCGCCGCGCGTGAAGAAGTAGTTGAGCCATTGCCGCGTCGTCCTCATGCGGCCTCTCCTGTTGCAGCTTCCTTGCGCGGTGTCTTGTAACGGCCATAGCCCCAGAGGTACTGGCCCGGCTGGCTGCGTACGATGGTCTCGATGGCTTCGTTGATGCGGGTCACAGCGGAAACGAGGTCGACCCGGGCTTCACCCGGCACGTCATTCACGCCAGGCACGGGCGGCCGGATCTGCACGACATAACCCCTGCCATGGGGCAGGCGCTCACAGCTCACCGGCAACAGCACCGCGCCACTTTGCAGCGCCAGGCGGGCAGCCAGGGTCATGGTGTAAGCCGGTTTGCCGAAAAACGGCGCCCACACGCCCAGACCTTCGGGCGGCACCTGGTCGGTCAGCAGGGCCACGGCCTGGTTGGCCTTGAGCGTTTTGTGCATCAGGCGTATGCCGCTCAGCGAGGCCGGCACCACAGTCAGTTGGGGCCGCTGGCGCGTGGCCAGTTCAATCTCGGCCAGCCAGGGCTTGCGGGCGGGGCGATAGATGGCGGTGATCGGCCCATAAACCTCGGCCAGCGCCTGCGGGCCCAGCTCGAAGCTTCCGCAATGCGGGCCGAAGAAGATCACGCCTTTGCCCTTCGCAAAAGCGGCCTCGGCGTGGGCCTGGCCTTCCATGCGCACATTGCCCAGGCAGGACTCGCCCTGCGGCCGCATCCAGAGTTTGGGCAGTTCGGCCACAAAAGCGCCCGGCCTCGGCAATCGCCGGCCGCGCCTCGTCAAACGGCAGCCCCGCCTGCGCGACGTTGGCGCGGAACTGCCTGCGGTAGTGCGGGCTGGCGGCCCAGACAAGCCAGCCCAGCGCACCACCCAGGGCGTGCAGGGCGGCCAGCGGCCAGCGGGAGAAAAACCGGAACAACCAGAGCATCTAGCGGGAATGTTGGGGAATAGTTGGGAAAAGAAAAGGGGAAATCAGCCGGGGGCCGCACATCATATAATTGCGGCTGTCGCTGAGTTATTGAACAACTTGCAGAGCGACATTAAACCAAACTGCTAAAGCGTTCGCCGGGACACACCAGACGGCAACGCGCCGATAAACCCAATGGAGTGTACGCAATGGCGAACGATTTTCTCTTTACTTCCGAATCCGTCTCTGAAGGCCATCCCGACAAGGTAGCCGACCAGATTTCCGACGCAATCCTCGACGCGATCTTCAAGCAGGACCCGCTCTCGCGCGTTGCCGCTGAAACCCTGACCAACACCGGCCTCGTTGTGCTGGCAGGCGAGATCACCACCAACGCGCATGTCGACTACATCCAGGTAGCGCGCGATACCATCAAGCGCATCGGCTACGACAACACCGAATACGGCATCGACTACAAGGGCTGCGCGGTCATGGTCTGCTACGACAAGCAGTCCAACGACATCGCCCAGGGCGTTGACCACGCGTCTGACGACCACCTGAACACCGGTGCCGGCGACCAGGGCCTGATGTTCGGTTACGCCTGCGACGAAACGCCGGAACTGATGCCAGCGCCCATCTATTACGCACACCGCCTCGTCGAGCGCCAGGCCCAGCTGCGCAAGGACGGCCGCCTGCCTTTCCTGCGCCCTGACGCAAAAAGCCAGGTCACCATGCGTTACGTTGACGGCAAGCCGCACAGCATTGACACCGTCGTGCTGTCGACCCAGCACAGCCCCGACCAGTCGGAAACCGCCAAGAAGATGAAGGCCTCGTTCAACGAAGCCATCATTGAAGAAATCATCAAGCCGGTTCTGCCAAAGGGCATGATCACCAAGGACACCAAGTACCTGATCAACCCGACCGGCCGTTTTGTCATCGGCGGCCCACAGGGCGATTGCGGCCTGACCGGCCGCAAGATCATTGTCGACACCTACGGCGGCGCATGCCCGCACGGCGGCGGCGCATTCAGCGGCAAGGACCCTTCCAAAGTTGACCGCTCTGCCGCCTACGCAGCCCGTTATGTCGCCAAGAACATCGTCGCTGCCGGTCTCGCCAAGCAGTGCCAGATCCAGGTGGCCTACGCGATTGGCGTGGCCAAGCCCATGAACATCACGGTCTACACCGAAGGCACAGGCGTGATGTCTGATGAAAAACTCTCTGCATTGGTGCAGGAGCACTTTGACCTGCGTCCAAAAGGCATCATCCAGATGCTGGACCTGCTGCGCCCCATCTATGAAAAGACGGCAGCCTACGGCCACTTCGGCCGTGACGAGCCTGAGTTCACCTGGGAAAAGACCGACAAGGCAGCGGCGCTTCGCGCGGCTGCAGGTCTGAAGTAATCTTCAAGGTCCCCCATAAAAAAAGCCACCGCAAGGTGGCTTTTTTGTTGCATCGGGGATCTTGGTCAGCGGTTGAAGTAATCCAGCGCATACTTGCCTGCAACGCTGGCCACACCGCTGACCAGCGTGCCCCAAGCCATGTCCAGAATGCTCAGGCCCACAGGCCAGTTTTTGAGCACGGCCATTGCGGTCAGGTCATAGGTGGCATAGGTGAAAAAACCAAATAGTGCACCCATGATGGCCACCTTCATCAAGCTGGCCGACTCGCCCGGCAGGATGGCAAAAATCATGAGCCCAATCGGGAACATCAGATAGAAAGCGGCTGCAGCCACCAGATTGGGTGATTCAGCCAGATGCTCAGCCATGCCCTGCTGGTACCAGGACACCGCAATGACCCGCAACCAGACCATGTCGATGATGAACATCGTCAAAAAAACGGCGAGATAAACGCCTGCGTACTTCAGCATGTGGGCTTGGCTCCAGTAGTGGGGTTAGCCGCGTGTATACGGCGTCTTTGGAATGTACTTGGTTCTTGTGCCCTGCAGATCCTCCGAGGGCTGGGCATCAGCGTCAGGGGCGGGCACAGTCTTGTTGGTGCCCTCTTCACCAAATTCCGCGCTGCCGCCTCTTTCAGCCCGGTTTTCTGTTTTAGGCGCCGGGACAGGCGCGTCTGACGACTTTTTCGCCATGCCGATCAGGTCACAAAGCTGCTGGCAATGCGCTCGCGACGGGCAGATTCCGAGCCATGGCAGGAAACATCACTTTTGACAGGAAAAGGCCACGGGTGGGCCGACAAGCGCTTAACGGCTTTCACCGAAGCCAGAACGTCAGGCTGGAAAGCACTGGCGTGCCCCGTATGCCCGGCGACAGCAGGCGTGTTGCCACGCGCATTGTTCAGATCAAATAAAACCATGAAGTGCCTCTGTCATGCCCGTGAAGGCTCCAGTTTTTGAGATTTTTGCGGCCGCCCAGTAAGGGACTTGTATGACTGTAGATACCGCGCTTCTCATAACAGGTCAGTTTTTTCTGAAAGATGCTGTAGGACAGGCATCAGCTACAGTTTTTTTAACTGGACCTCACGTAGGAATGCCCACTTACCGTCCCATTCGCCGTTTCGTCGTCATCGATCGAGGTGGTGCAAATCAGCCGATTTGCTTGGATTATTTGAATTTGAGCTGCCCAAACAAGAATTCAGCCAAAAAACAACGTTTTCACCTCCTACCCTGTCAGTTCTGACAGGGGGTAACGACACGGCGGCTGAAGTTTTGCATCATGATTTGGGCAAATGATTTGCACGAATGCTTTGTGAAGCATCCGCAATAGTCCGTTGCATAAAAAAAAATACTCAGGGAGGAACGTGATGGCCAAGCCACACGAAGACCGAGGCACCATGCCCGGCACTAAAGTGCCACCGCGCACGCCAAAGGTCCGTTTTTTAATTTCAGGCGTGATGGGTTTGCGCGAGGGTTCAGGCTTGGCGGCCTTGAGAGACGAGGGGCACTTCCAGCCAACACTGCACACAGCGCTGGGCCAAGAGCAGCGCCCTGCAGAAGAATGTGACCGCCACCAACGCCAGCAGGTCAAACGCATGTCGACGTGCAATTGCATGCACCCTTGCCAACCACTTGGGAGCGCTTCAGCCAAGGCCCGCCTTCCTTGTCACCAACCGTCTGGCCATCAAGCGGGTGCGGGTGAGCAGGGTAGTGCAGTTGCGCTACAGAGCTTGCTCAAACCCGATTTCCAGCCTGGTAACTGCCATAGGATTTTCAGTACGACTCCGCGGTTTTTAACCTCGTCAATGGAGAAAGTGACCGTCCATCCAAGGTTGAGTATCGACAGTTCATGGGCGGCCAACAACTGTTCACGGAGGAAGTCAGCGTGAAATCTAGAAAAGCTATTGCCTCAAAGTTTGGTGGCACTTCGCTTGAAGCTCAGCAGTCCGATCTACACAGCTGCTGGCGCAGCCTCGCGGTTTTGTTAATAGCAGCGACTTTCTGTAGCGCAATGTTGGCAAAAACCGCCGAATCATTCAAGTACTCCATCAAGATCACTTATGCATCAGAAATCGGTCAGGGATTAAAAGTGCTTCAAGCAACAGAACCAATACAAGCGGCCCTACGAAAAAAAATAATCACGACGGCGGACACGTTTTTGCAGCATTACATGAATGGCGACATGAATCAGATGGAAATACCAGACGATTGGAAAAAGAAAAACGGATGGTTTATGGGAGTGACTATGGGAGATTGGGAGAAGTTAGTAAACAGACAAACGGACAAAAACTTCACCGAATGGAACGTATGTCCTTCGGCGAGGATGGTGTCGATAACTAGAGCTCCGAGTGCAACGGTGATCCGTTACGAATTTCTGACGGTAGGTCGGTTCACTATGCAAGATAAATTTTCCACAGCTGAAAGTGGAAAGCCCGTTTTTGTTGACGTGTCGCTGAATGATCAAACCCGAGTAATAGACAGAAAGTTGACACCCCAAGGCGCAAGTGCCAGCCCTTACACAAGAGTCGATGAATATTCCAGCATCTGCAGACTCAAAAACAAAGGGAAATAGACGTGGGTGGAAATATTCTTGGAGCAGCGTTCACGCAATACGGGATGGGCACAGGTAGTCCAGCAGGGACACTCGCAACTGACATTAGAAATCCCGGGGCTCAATACGAATACGGTCAGTTGGGTCGACTTGGCGTCGACACCAACAACAATGGAATCCGCGAGGTGGACTGCTCGGTATTAGTCTATAACGCCTTGCGCGGCGCAGGCTACTACTTGCCAGGCTCAAGCGCCGCTGGGTTTACAACACAAACCTTGTTTAGCGGTGACAACATTACAAAAATTGCTGCAGACAACTTTACATCCTTCAAACCGAAGGACATTGCAGACAATCAAACTCTTCTCAGACCGGGCGACATCTTACTTTTCAAGGGGGTGAACGGCAACACCAGCCAGCACACAGCCATTTTTTATGGCTATGACGAAAAAAAACAGATGATGTTTTACGGCTCGCAAACCAGTACTGGGCCAGGTGTGGCAGCTGTAGTGCCAGGTAATTTTTTTGGGGGTACCAAGTCAGAACTCATTGGCGCCTTGCGCCCCCAAGAAGCGCTATACATCCCAGAGATGGACCTGACAGGCAGCGCAGGCACAGGCTTATCCTCGGCCAACGTGATGGCCGCAGTTAATTTGCTCAAGCAAAGCGACGTCGAAGGCTATCGCGCCAATATTTACAGCAATGCAGATGGTGTGCCCACTGTAGGCAATGGGCTGACGTTTGTCGTCAAAGGCACGGGTGGGCACTGGACTGTGCTGCCAGAAAACCAGATCAAAGACCTGCTGCGTGACGCAGGCTTACCTGAGAGCAAGTACTACGACTTGCCCCTGGACAAACTTGGTCAGTCTGCATCCATGCTAAATCAGGGTCTCAAGGACCAAGCCAAGGCGTTGTTTGGCAAAGGGCAAGAAGGCGGGTTTAGCGTTACGCCGGCCGAGGCCGACAAACTCAGTGCGGCTTACATCGTGCGAGACGTCGTGCCGAGACTTGTAAATACGCTTGGTGTTGATGAATTTCAAACTCTGGAGCCAGGTGAGTTTGCGGCGGTTGCATCCAAGCTTTACCGAAGCCCTGGTTGGCTCGGCACCACATCTGGCAAAGACTTCATCCAGGCGTGGAGCGACGGCGATAGCGTGGCTGCGCAAGCGGCACTTGGCACGGGTAATCGCGGTCGAGCCGAAGCAAATGCCTATGAGGGAAATATCAGCACGACCAACGACAATTTGAGCGTTGCCGCCGGTCCATCTTCTTCACCACCTGCCGGCCACTGGGAAGAACAGACCACCTACACCGAGTTGGGCGTCCCCTTAGGTACGAACACAGTGTGGGTACTTGGTCCGGCCTTAGAGACTTCACAGACGTCCAGCCCCGTTCCGGTCAACCCCCCTCCCGGCAACCACACAACAGCTGGGGCGATCTACATCAGTCGGGACGGTGCCAGCGCGACATTGCCTGATGGCCAAGTCATCAACGCAGGCCAAGGCGGGCGACTGGAGCTCAGCGGCGACGGCAATCTCACAGCGACTCGCCCTGCCGCAGGCTATGGATCCGACGAGATGGTCTATAGCGTCACGCTGTACAACAAAGGCGGGCAGTCCATCGCAAACTCACAAGTGCAGGTAGTCGCTGATCCTTTGCACCCAAACGATCCTGCCTACAACACCGCGCTGGTTCAAGGCCAGCCCAGAGACATTACCCAGGTGCAGCCCGACGGCACAAGCATCGTCATACACACCAGGTTCCAAGCCGGATACGGGTGGGTCGAGCCAGGTACAGGCGAAGTCGTACAAAGCATCTCCAGCTGGGCGCAGGAGCAGCATCCCCTGAGTGATTTCGAGAAAGCCCTGCTTGACGCCTTTCGCAATCCTCCTCCACCCCCTGCAGAGGGTGCCACCCCCGCGGAAGGCGGCACGCTGTATGCCCGTGCGGACTCGGGCACCGCGAGCGATGCAGGCGGGGGAGGCACCGACAGCAACGCCCACCCCAGCCCCAACAGTTACAGCAACTACCTCGTCGGCGCAGGCACAAGCCTCAGCCCCGGCCAGCAAGACACCCTTGCAGCGCAACTGCAAAGCCTTAACCTCGGCGGTGCAGCTGGTAAGAACGCCCTCAGCTTCATCACCCTGCCCGGTGGCAGCACCGTCATCACTAATGTCGACGGCGAGATCATCGGTGAAATCCACAGCATCAAAGGCGGCTTTGTAAGTCTGACCAGCAACCGTATCCTCGAAGACGGTGGCGTCGAACCGGTCATCAGCTACGTCACCCCCAGCGGCCAGCCAGCCACTGAAGCTGAATACCAGAGCGCAACAGATGCTGCCCGGACAGGCGGAGTTGCTGGAGCCCTGGGCCTGATGAACAGCATCATCGGCCTGCAGAACTGGGACAGCATGAGTGATCTGCAGCGTGTGGCTGCCATCACAAGTATTTACAACGTCGTTAACAAACTCTCGGACGGTCAATTGCCCGGCGAGTTGGGGGGCGCAGCCGCCGTTCTTGGTCTTTTGAACGCCCTCGACAAAGGCGACATAGGCGGCATCACCATCAGCGGCATTGCCGTAGCTGACTTCTTTGGCGAAGGTATGGCCAGCGAGGCCATAGGCACAGCGCTCGGCATTGATGCGGCCAAGGTAATTCCGGGCTTGAGCCTGATACTTGCCCTGGACTCGGGCAACCCTGTGTCCATTCTGGCCGCTGCGGCCAACTTCATCCCCGGCTACGGCCAGGTTCTGTCCATCGCCATCTCCCTCTTCGGCAGCCTGTTCGGTGACAGCAAACCCGATATCCCCATGCGCGAAGGCATCGCCCATGCCGAGTGGGATGGCGCAGGCAACACCATCGTCATCACGGACCAGAACGTTGAAGGCGGCGGCGCCACCGCAGCAGGCTGGATGAGCAGCCTTGTCAATGGCCTGCAAACCCAGCTGGCCAACACCCACGATCAATCTGGCAACAGCTATGCGCTGATTCCCAACCTCTTGCCCGCCATCGGGTTTCAGTACGACCCTGATGGCTTTAGCCTGGCCAACGGCGCCAAGGGCTTTATGGTGCTGCGCTGGACGGATGAAAGTGGTACCCAGCAAACCCGCTACTACGACGGCGCAGGCAGCCGCGGTGATGGCACGGGTGAAAGCCTGGCCGGTGACTTCATGGCCCATGCGCAAGGCGCGATTGCCCCTGCTTGGCAAGTGCAAACCACCCTCGCCCACTTTCAGCAAGGCCAAGGCCTTCATTTGCCCGACAGCGCAGCAGGCCTGCCGCAAGACACGGGCGATGGCGTGCACCAGAGTCTGCAGGCCTTGACGCTGGCTCTTCCGGTGGAACCCGCGTTGGTGGATTCACTGGTCGATGTGGATGGTGATGGCTACCTTGAAAGCACCCAGTGGGTTGCAGCCAACCAGAGCATGCTGACAATTGATGCGAACGGCAATGGCGGCTTTGACGCAGGTGAGCTGTTGAACCTGCACAGTGCGGGCTTGAACAGTTCGAACTGGCTTGATGCCAACAACGACAAACTGCTTGATGCCAGAGACCCCGCGTTTGCAGCCTTGCGCCTGTGGATGGATGTCAACTCAGACGGGAACAGTGGCGGTGAAGCCCAAACACTGAGCCAGGCCGGCATTGTGGCGATTGACTTTGGCAGCAACCCGCCCGGCATCATTCACGCAGATGGCAGCCGCCAGGCCCTGACGATTCAGGCCCTGACGGGTGACATGCTGGGGGTGAAGTACCAGACCCTTGAAGGCGGCGTGCTACAGCTTGACGAGCAGGCCGATGGCTCAGGCATTGCCACATTGCATGCCGTCAACACCCGGCGGTTTGATGGCCAGGCTGCGCATGTACATGGCGGAGAGCTTGAACCCGACACCCACAACGCAGACCAGCAAACCATAGATGAGGGCGACAGCCGCATCACCAATACCTCAGCCAACACGGTGCAAACCCGCAGCGTGCAAACCAGCACCACGGTGGCGGCAGGCGATACGCGTTTGCAAGGCGGGGCGGCGGGCGCCGTCCTCACCGGGCAGGCCGCCAACAACAACCCGCCACCGCTGCTGCTCAGAAGCAATAACGGTGCGGGCATGGCATTTGTGCCATTTGCTGCAGGCAGTGCGGCAGATGCCATACGTCAAGCCAGGGCCGACATGGTGCAAAGCGCCACGCCCACCTTGTTTGACAGGACTGCCGGAATGCTCCCCCTGGGCGCATTTGCGGCAGGTGCGGCGGCGGTTCAGTGGCCGGCGGTTGCGGCGGCGGCACCAGCGTCCAATGAAGAGGCTGCAAATGTTGTTGCTCCCGTCGTTTCAACAAACCCGTCGCAAGATTTCAACACCCCCGCATTAACGCTGGACGGCAGCATCATCACATCGACTTTCACACCTGTGTTCACGCCCGTATCCACGCTGGCTGGTGGCGTGCAGGGCTCAACGCCTGGTATGCCAGCGTCAATACCACTCACCCCAAAAACCTGGCCATGGATAGCAGATCAAGTCCGCAACGATGGCGGATACAACGGGGCCAGCAGCGGCGACGGCCTTGAATCAAGAGGCGACACCGCCGTCCAAGCCCTGCAAGGCAGCGCGCAAGACAATCTGTCGCCCGCCAGTACGCAAGCATTCGCGCAGACACTGCAAACAGCCGCTTTCACCCCGGCACCAGACACAGCGCTCGACTTTCCCGTCACCCAGAGCGAGCTGGCCGCAGGCACCGAAGACACTACCCTGCGCTTTGCGACGGCGGCCCTGCTGGCCAATGACAGCAGCGTCAACGCACCGGCCAGGCTTGATGAGCCAGGCCTGTACATTACCGCGGTGTTTGGACCTGTGCATGGCAGCGTCTCGCTGCAGGTCAACGCCTTGGGCGCGCTTGAAGTGGTGTTTGTGCCAGAGGCCAACTACCACGGCGCTGCATCTTTCAGTTACACCGTCGCCGACCAGTACGGCCTTGCCACCCATGCCAGCGTCAGCTTGCATATCGCCGCCGTTAACGACGCGCCGGTCACAGCGGGTGAAACGGCTGCAGGCAATGAAGACACCACCCTGCAGTTCACCGCTGCCAGCCTGCTGGCCAACGACTCGGATGTAGACGCGCGAATCGATGGCGATGTGCTGCGCATCACCCGCGTGGGCCTGGCCCAGCACGGGCAGGTGTTTCTTGCGCCTGACGGCACGGTGAGCTTTGTGCCCGAGCCCAACTACAACGGCCCGGCGCAGTTCAGCTACTCGATCGGTGACCGGGACAGTGCCAACATCGCTGCCAATGGACATGGCGATGGCTTTGAAACCCAGGCCACGGTCAGCCTGACCGTGCTGGCCGTCAATGACCTACCAGTGGTCACCGGCGAAGCCGTCGCCAGTGATGAAGACATAGTGCTCAACATTAGCCCGGCCCTGCTGCTGGCCAATGACACAGATGTAGACACAGCCACCAGCAATGCAGAAGCAGCACAGACCCTTAGCATCACCGCCGTGGGCAATGCCGTACACAGCAGCATTACGCTGCTGGCAGACGGCACACTGCAGCTCACGCCCGAGCGTGACTACTTTGGCGCAGCAAGTTTTGATTACACGGTCAGTGACGGGGCCGGTGGGCTGATGGTTGGCACAGCAGTCGTCAACCTGGCCCCCGTCAATGACGCGCCGGTGGTGCTGGGTGAAACACTCGGTTTCAATGAAGACGACATCCAGGCCATCATCGAAAGCGCCCTGCTGGTCAATGACGCTGATGTCGACAACCCTGATTCCGACCTGCGCATCGTCAGCGTTGACAACGCGACCCACGGCACGGTCTCGCTCAACCCTGACGGCTCCATTCGCTTTGCCCCTGACGCCGACTATTTTGGCGCAGCCGCCTTTACCTACACCCTCAGTGATGGCGCAGGCGGCTTTACCGTGGGCACGGCAACCCTGAATATTGCCCCGGTCAATGACGCGCCGCGCCTGCTGGGTGAAAGCCTCACGCTTGACGAAGACACCCAGGCGCATTTCAGCATCACATCACTGTTGGCCAACGACAACGATGTGGACAACCCCCATTCAGACCTGCGCATCACGGCGGTTGCGCTTGACCCGGCCAACAGCGCCGCGGGCCGGATAGAGATTGTCGGCGGTGAGATTGTGTTCACGCCCGCCCTGAACTTCAATGGCCAGGCGAGTTTTACTTATACCGTCAGTGATGGGGTCGGTGGGCTTAGTGATGCTACTGTCAATTTGACTTTTAACCCGGTCAATGATGCGCCTGCGGCCAACAGTGAGCTGGTCTGGGGCAAACGCGATGTGAGCTACACGCTTACACAGGCGGCTTTGCTGGCCAATGACACGGATGTTGAAACCCCAAACAACCTGCACATCAGCGCCATCGCCAATGTGCTGCATGGTGCGGCCACCCTGAACCCGGACGGCAGTGTGCTGTTTGTGCCAGAGGCGGGCTATGCCGGGCGGGGGAGTTTCGACTACACCGTGATAGATGCCGATGGGGCCAGCAGCGCGGCTACGGCGCAAATTGATTTCTCGCGCGTCAACATCAACCCCACGGCGACGGATGACAGCTTCACCGGCTATGAAGACGTGCCCTTCAGCATTACCCAGGCGCAATTACTGGGTAATGACACCGATGCGGACAACCCCGCCACCGACCTGCGCGTAACGGCGGTGGATCAAGCCACGCACGGTTCGGTGAGCCTGATGCCTGATGGCACCATCCGCTTTGTGGCAGATGCCAACTTCTACGGCAACGCCACCTTTACCTACCAGGTCAGTGATGGCGAAGGCGGCCAAACCTGGGCCGTGGCGTTCCTCAGTGTTCAGTCGGTAAATGATGCGCCCATCATTGAGGACGTATGGAGTGGTCGGCCTGTGTATGGCACTTACCAGCAGCCCACTACGCTTTACGATGAATTTGGCACACCTTATACCGGCTACTCGACGGTGGCGGTGACCTCAGCTGCCCAGGCAACTGCGTTGTACGCCAGTGGGCTGCTCAGTGGTTCGAGTAGCAGTTTTTACCGCAACGGCCAGTTGCGGCCCGTGAGTTTTATAACCGACGATGCCACTCAGTACGTCAATGAGGCTGGCTACCGGGTTGACGACCCGTTGCGGCAAAACGGGGGAGTAGTTGCCTATGACCCCGACGGTGATTCATCAGCAATCAGCTTCAGCATCAGCGCCTCCCCCCAGCACGGCCATGCGTGGGCCAACCAGTACACGGGCCCTGGCGCGGAGTCCGGCCTGGACCATACTCAGACCGGGCCTTACTGGGTGGCTGAGACAGGCGCCTGGCAGTACTACAGCCAGCGCGGAGATACTTACACAGGCGTGGACTATTTCACCGTGCGCGTAACGGACAGCGGTGGTGCGTTTGTTGACCGGGCACTGGGGGTGACGCATGTGGGTACCTCCGCGGCTGGCGGGGGTGGGGGCGGGTGTTGCCCAGTGGTAATTGACCTGACCGGCGATGGCATTGACCTGATAAAGCCAGAAGACTCCAATTTCTTCGCAGACGTCAATGGCGACGGCTGGCGCGAGCGCATGGGTTGGTCTGCTCAAGGTGATGGTGTACTGGCTTTTGATGTGGATGGCGATGGCCGCGTCAATCGGGCCGAGGAGGTGTCGTTTGTGGGCTACAAGGCTGGTGCCCGCACTGACCTGGAAGGCCTCGCGGCCTTTGATACCGACGGTGATGGTCTGCTAACTGCGGCTGATTCGCAGTGGGGACGCTTTGGCGTGTTTCAGGACAAAAATGGCAATGGCCGACAAGATGCTGGCGAGCTAAGCTCGCTCGACGCATTGGGCATGACAGCCCTGAGCCTGCAGCGCCATGGCATAGCCCACATAGACCATGGCAACGTGGTCTTTGGTAGCAGCGACGTGAGCTGGGCCGATGGCAATCACACCCAGGCAGGTGATGTCATGTTTGCGGGCCAGGGTGTCGCCTTGCCACAGGCTGCGCTGGATGTGCTGAATCAGGTGGTGCCGCCGGCAACAACCGCACCGCCAACACCAGGCGCACCATTCACTCCTGATGCAGTGCAGTCACTGGCCGACGCACACCTGCCGCCGGTTGACGCACAGGCACGCATTAACCAGATGGCGGCTCTGTTCGCTCAATATGTCAACACGGCCTCGCCTGACGCGCCGCCCCTGGGCGTGGTCATGGCGCATGAGTCGTCATCCGACATGGCTGAGCTGTCAGGGATGTGGATGGACTCATCTGTTGCGCTGCTTCAGGGGGCGAATGCATGAAGGTCAGGCTCGCACAAGCACAAGACCTCGACGTGATGATGGCGCTGAGCGCACAAATGCACCAAGAATCGCGTTTCAGGATTTATCCCTTGAACGCGAAAAAACTCAGCGCTTCGCTGGTCAAGCTTGTGGCTAACCCCCAGGTAGCCTGCATTTTATTGGCCGAGCGCTCGCAAGGCGATGTGGCGGGCATGCTGGCGGGTTATGTCATTGATTATTTTTTCAGCGATGCGCTGGTTGCACAGGACAAATACTTTTACGTGCGGCCTGATTGCCGCGGCAGTTCCGCCGCACTCAAGCTACTGATAGCTTTCAGGCGATGGGCCGAAAACCGGGGTGCAGCGGAGCTGTGCATCAACATGAGCGTGGACATTGAGGCGAAGCGTTTTGACAGATTTATGACTCACATGAGCTTCAAGTCGTGTGGGTCGAACTTTGTATTGCCGCTCAAGCAACTTGGGGGAGCAGCAAAAGCGGCCGCATAAGTAGCAAAGGCTCTGTAAAACCAAAAACAAGTTCGTCAACACCTTGCAACTCATGCAAGGCAGAACGAGCAGGCAATTATCAAGGGAGTTTTTTTGAAGAAAAATCTAACGGGGGAGATTCCCGAACCCGCAGAGTCTGCCGTACTTGCACAAAACCGTGCCACGCTGGCGCTGATACAAATATACGTCAGGCTTTTGGGGCAGCAACTCGATCAGGGGCAAATGCAACATCAGTTCCTGCACGGGGACAATGAATTGGGCGCAGGTGGCGTCGTCCATGTTTTGCAAATGTTGGGCTTCGAGGCAAAACTTGTAAACGGCGATATAGCCAGTCTGGCCAAAGCCGTGCTTCCGTTGCTGGCCTTGACGCGCGATGGCAAACTTTTACTTGTTGGCCGTATTGACGAAGCCGGCGTTGTGCTTCAGCAGGTGGGCAGTGCCGCGCCAGAGCACATGTCGGTCGCTGACTTTACGGTGCAGTGGTCGGACCAATGGGTAGCGGTAAACCGGCGATGCGTTGGCAGTACTCAAGAGCCTGGTCAAACAGCCAAATTCGGCTTTGGCTGGTTCTGGCAATCACTGCAAAAGTACAGGATGCTGATGGGCGAAGTGTTGCTGGCTTCGTTTTTTGTTCAGATATTTGCTTTACTGACGCCCCTGATATTTCAGGTGGTGATAGACAAGGTGCTCACCCACCGCAGCTTGAGCACGCTGGATGTGATGGTGATTGCGTTGTCGGGGGTGTCGATATTTGAAGTTGTGCTGGGCGCGATGCGGCATTATCTCTTTAGCCACACGACCAACCGCATTGACGTGGAGCTGGGTGCCAAGCTGTTTCGCCACCTGATGCATTTGCCGCTGAGCTATTTTGAAAGTCGACGCAGTGGAGACACGGTGGCCCGCGTGCGTGAGCTTGAAAACGCGCGCAGCTTCATGACAGGGCAGGCGTTGACGGCCTGGCTTGACCTGCTGTTTGCGCTGGTTTTTATGGCAATCATGTTTTATTACAGCGCCACGCTGACCCTGATCGTAGTGGCGGCCTTGCCCGTGTTTTTTGGTGCGTCATGGCTCATGACACCTTTGCTGCGCAGCAAACTTGAAGACAAGTTTGCAGTGGGTGCAGACAACCAGGCGTTTTTGGTAGAGACGGTCACGGCCATGGAAACGCTTAAAAGCCAAGCGGTTGAGCCTCACTGGCAGCGCGAGTGGGAGCGCCGCCTGGCCGACTATGTGAACATCTCGTTTAATTCAGGCCACCTGGCAACGGCCACCAACCAGTGCATCAGTTTGGCCAGCAAGCTGCTGACGGCTTTGCTGCTCTGGTTTGGCGCGCGTGAAGTGATTGACGGGCAGCTTACCGTGGGTGGTTTGATTGCCTTCAACATGCTGGCCGGCCGGGTCAATGCGCCGGTGTTGAAACTGGCGTCGCTGTGGCAGGAATTTACCCAGATGAAGGTATCGATCAAGCGGCTGGCAGACATCATGGATGCACGAGCAGAGCCCGCCTTCAAGCCAGACCGCACCACCCCCGCCCAGATAGTGGGGCGGGTGACGTTCGACCGTGTCAATTTTCGATACGCAGCTGATGGCCAGGAGATATTGACCGAACTGTCATTCGACGTGAAGCCTGGCGAGATCATCGGCATTGTGGGTGTCTCAGGTGCGGGTAAAACAACGCTAATGCGTTTGATGCAGCGCCTGTACACCCCGGAAAAAGGCCGGCTACTGATTGACGGAATGGACTTGAGCCTGGTTGATACGAGCTGGCTGCGCCGCCAAATAGGCGTGGTGGGCCAGGACACCCTGCTGTTTAACCGTTCGATTCGCGAGAACATTGCTTTTTCAAACCTTGACCTGGGCATAAAGGCGATCATGGATGCCGCCACATTGGCCGGTGCGCATGACTTTATTCTGGAAATGCCGCAGGGCTATGACACGGTCATTGGCGAGCGCGGCTGTCGCCTGTCGGGCGGGCAAAGGGCGCGCATCGCGATCGCCCGCGCGCTGGTGACCAACCCGCGTTTGCTGCTGCTCGATGAGGCGACCGCCTCTCTAGACTACGAAAGCGAGCGTGTGATTCACGACAACATGGCGCAAATCACGGCAGGCAGAACCGTGTTTATCGTGGCGCACCGGCTGTCTACCCTGCGGCTGGCAAACCGGATTCTCGTATTGGAAAAGGGCCGTTTGATAGAGACCGGCAGCCATGCCGATTTGATTGCCGGTATGGGGCGTTACAACGATTTGTACAAGGCGCACCAGGTGCTGGAGTGGAATGGACAAGCCCCTGCATCCGCAACCACGCAAGCGGCTGTTCAGGAGCAGGCGTATGCCTGACGCGTCATTCACAACGAACTCCGGCCCTGAAGTTACCGAGATAGTTCCTGCTACAACGACCCCCACCGCCATCGGGGAAGCAGTGGCCGCCCGACTCAACCCTTTTACAACCACAGCTATTGCCGTGCAGGCCAGACCACCGGCTCATCTGGCGCGCATGGTCTCGCTGGCGATATGCGTCATGTCCCTTACGGGCCTGGTGTTCGCCAGTCTGGCATCGATGGACATTGTGGTCACGGCCCAGGGGCGCATCATGCCCTCGGGCCGCGCCAAGATCATCCAGCCCCTGGAAGCCGGGGTGGTCAAGGCCATCGCTGTGCGCGACGGTCAGGCAGTCGAAGCTGGCGACGTGCTGCTCGAACTCGATGCCACGGTCACCAGTGCAGACCGGGACCGCCTGGAGCGCGAATACCAGGAAACCCAGGCTGATGTGCTCAGGCTGGGCGCCCTTCTCTCCGGCAAGGACGGCTGGACACAGGTGTCGGGCCTGCCTGCGGCCATACTCACCAACCAGCAGGCGGTGCTGGCCAGCCGGCGAAGCGAGCAGGACTCGCGGATTGCCGCACTCGATGCCGACATTGCGCGTCGTACTGCAGACCGCGACGCCATTGCAGCCAACCTGGCCCAGCTACAAATGAGCCTGCCCTTGGTGCGCAAAAAACATGAGATGCGAGAAGAGCTCGCCACTACCGGCCACATCGCACAAACTGGCGTCATCGAAACGCGGCTCGAACTCCTGAACATGGAAAAGGAGTTCGCCGTCCTGGGCAACCGTCTCAATGAATCATCTGCCAGTCTCAACGCCTCCATCCAGCAGCGCAAGCAGGCCCAGGCTGAATTTCGCGCCCGGGCAAGTGTCGAGCTGGTAGACGCCGCCCGTAAAAGCGATGCCGCCCGTCAGGAACTGGTCAAGGCCACCCAGCGGCGCGACCTGCAGGTGCTGCACAGCCCGATTGATGGCGTGGTGCAGCAACTGGCCGTGACCACGGTCGGCGGCGTGGTGACCCAGGCACAGGCGCTCATGACCATCGTGCCGCGCAATGCCGCCCTTGAAGTCGATGCCCAGGTGGCGAATCGCGATATTGGCCATGTAAAGATAGGCCAGCGTGTGATCAACAAAGTGGAGACCTTTGACTTCACCCGCTTCGGCTACATCGAAGGTACCGTTCAATGGGTCGGCACCGATGCGGTCAACGACCCCAAGCTGGGCCCGGTGTACCCCGTGCGCATACAGCTTAATACCGCCGAAACACCGAATGTTGTAAACGGCCTGCACGGCGCTGTAACCGCTGGCATGACGGTGACGTCCGACATTCGTACGGGTGAACGCCGGATGATCGAATACTTTATTGCGCCCATGCTGCGCTACAAGCAGGAGGCGTTGCGTGAACGCTAGAACGTCTTTCTCAATCATGATTTTTAGGGAGGGCGCAGGGCCCCACCGTTCCCCTCGAGCAGGAACGGACGGCGTTGGGTCTGCCCGTGCTTACGCAAAAACGGCATGCAAACCCTTGCTGGTAGCTGCTGTCGCAGGTTTGTTGTCCTTCAGCGCAAAAGCAGACAGCCTGCTCGATGTCTACCGCAAAGTGCAGGAGCAGGACCCCGTGTACCTTGGGGCACGCCATGCGCTGCAGGCTGCCCGTGAGCGGGTACCCCAGGCGCGTGCACTTCTCTTGCCCAGCATCAACCTCGTGAGCGCCAACAGCCGTCAGTCGGGCCAAGCCTCTTTTAGTGAGTCCCCTTACCAGGACCGCAAGGTCGGCAGCTGGAACTGGAACCTGCAGATCACGCAGCCGCTATGGCGCGCCAACAGCTGGATTGCTTTGGACCAGGCTCAGTTGCAGGAGGTAGTGGCCGAGGAGCAGTTCAGGCAAAGTGAGCAGGACCTGATCCTGCGCACAGCACAGGCCTATCTCGATGTACTGGTTGCACGCGAGGCCCAGCGAGTCGGCAGTCTGCAGGTCAGTGCCGTCGAGCAGCAGCTCGGCCTGGCGCGGCGCAACTTTGAAGTGGGCACAGCCACCGTCACGGATGTGCACGAAGCCCAGTCGCGGCTGGACCTCTCAAAGTCCCAGGCCGTTGCTGCGCGAGGTGATGTCGACAATAAGCATGCAGAGCTGACCCGCATGCTGGGCACGCCGGTCGAGCGCCTGGCGGGACTACGCGACAAAGCCCAGCTTCCCGGCCTGCAGCCTGAAACGCAGCAAACCTGGGTGGATAGCGCCCGGATTCATGCCTTGCAGGTGCGTATTGCGCAAGCCGCACTGGATGTGGCTGAACGCGAGATCAGCAAGAGCCAGGCCGCGCACTCCCCCAGCCTGGACCTGACCGCAGGTTATAGCCGCAACTACGCCTCTGGCAGCATCTCTTCGCCAGCAGACATCGTCACACGCTACCGCTCAGGCCAGTATGGGCTGAGCCTGAATGTGCCGCTGTTTGCCGGTGGCGGTGTGCAGGCCCGGGTGCGGGAGGCCATTTCGCTCAAAGACAAGGCCGTGCAAGACCTGGAAGCTGCCCGCCGGGATGCCGTGGCCAGGGCCAGCCAGGCCTTTAGCGCGGTAGTCAACGGCATGGCCCAGATGAAGGCGCTTGAGTCGGCGCTCTTCTCAAGCAAGAATGCAGTGGACGCGAACAAGATTGGCTATCGCATCGGCACACGCATCAACATCGACGTACTCAATGCCGAGCAGCAACTGTATGCCGCCCAGCGCGACTGGCAAAAGACGCGTGCTGACACCCTGATGCAGGGCCTGCGCCTCAAAGCCAGCAATGCGACGCTGACCGAATCCGATCTTCACGCCATCAATAACCTGCTTGCGCAGGAGAGCCCATGAAAACGTCTGCCCCCGCCTCAACCACTAACAATCGGTCTGCGCCAACGGAGACTCCTTCCGAACATTTGTCAGAACTGGCCGACCTGGCCAAACAGCAGGCCCGCAAGGTACTCAGCAAAATCCCGCTACTCGGCCCGGTCACCTGGCTGATGATGCAACAAGCGGTGAACCGGCACACGCTTATCAGTGAACTGGAGTGGCGCGTCATGCCGGCGTTGCTCCGGGACCAAGCCAAGCTTTACCTCAAGGATGAGGCACCCGTCGCCTTTGTGTCGTGGGCCAAACTCAGTGAAGAGGTGGCTCAGCGCTACCAGAGCGCCCCGCACCAACTGGCCATGTCCGACTGGGCCTCGGGTGAGCAGATATGGCTTATCGATGTGTTCACCCCGTTTTGCGGCGCGCACGAAGTCCTCAAGGACCTTCGCGAGAAGGTATTTGCAGGGCAGATCGTGCACCAGTTGATGCCTGCGACAGATATAAAAGCAGCCGCTACAGCGAAAGTGATCACATGGCCCGCAATGGGGGCCTAATTTCGATTCCCATTTAACTTTGATTTTCCGCATCGGGGGGGGGATACTGCTGTACAACTACACAGTATTACTCAAGGGGAGTTCAACCGAATTCACAATCAATCCCACGCTTTCGGATGCAAGCGAGGCTCATATCTCGATACAACGTTTCAAGTTTTCGTTCGAAGTGGCGGAACACATCAGAGCAAGGGAGAAACCTATGTGTCCCCTACGGTTCCCACTGTCCGTACCGTTCCTAACAAAAGCAATTACCGCAATGCTAGACGTGCGCGTATCGATTTCCACCTAACTTGGTATTCAGCCGAGAATTTTTTCAAATGCCACTTGGCAGGTGACCTGGATTTCTTCGGGCGTGAGTTTGCGGTCTTGCGGGATGCGTGAGGCATTCCGGATATCGTCAGTCACCCTCGAAAAGGTCGCCTCGTTACGCGCGACCACCTTTTCACGCAGATTTTCCAACGATGGTCCGATTACGTTTTTCCATGAGGACTGAAACTCACCAAAAAAACCGCCGAACAGTCCTATCGTGTCGAAGATGTACAGAATGTCCTGCGCCCTTTTTTGCGGTGGACGCTTGTCCTGGATCAGAAACTTTTGCACCATGAAGGCGAGGGGATTGGCGACCTGGATGTCCATTGGTGCGTCCAACGGAACCCCAGCGTCGGGCTTCAGTCTGACCACCCAAGGCTCGACCAAAAGGATGTCGAGGTGCCGAATCTTCTGAGCCGAAATCCCTGCCTTCGCCAGAGTCGCATCCTGCTCACCGGTGCGCTTCGTGCCGCTGCCGGACAGTGGCGTCAAAAACTCCGCGTAAAAGCCCTTGTTTTCATCGCCCAATATGTAGTGTGCTGTGGGCGGCTGGAAATCGCCGGAAAGTTCTTCCCTGAATCCTCTTTCCACCAATGCAGTTTTGATGTTTCCTTTGATTGGCGCGGCGCTTGCGAACGCAAGATCCGTGTCTTTCGTAAAAACCGCTTGATACGCCGGCGTGCTCGCTCTGGGATCCAGACGGTGAATCCGATGGGCCCAGCCGCCCACGTACACAAGCTGCCCTGACCATGGAGCAAGTGCTTGCGCCAAACGGGCAAACGGTTCTAGGTCATTCATCCGGACTTCCCTCAATGATCTTGCGAAGAAACTTTGCGTAGATTAGCTCAGCCTGTTCGCTGCCACGTGATGGGTGGCCGGCGACATCAAGCCACGTCTGAATAACATCGGAGACCAACCAACCATCACGAGGCACGGCTCCCTTGAATACAGATTGCGGGAACGCTGCCTGCCGGAGAATCAGATCAGGAATCTCTCCAGGAGAGGTAGGCCGCAGGCTTCGCCACCGACGGTCATCCGACTTCGGCAGCTTCGGAACAAATACATGCATGGGTACACCGCTGACATGGCCGAACTTCAGTTCCTCCGCTGCGGCAAACAGGCCGAGGCAGGCCTCTCCCGCCTGGCCAGCAATAAGCTCCCGCAGTTGCTCGCGCACGGGCGCCCGCAAAACGAACCGCATCGGTACTTCGGGGACGGGGCGTAGAACTGCCGCGCGCCAGCGTTCAAAGAGCTCGCGTCTTCTCACAAGAGCAAGTCCCTGCGACTCGTCAAGGAATCCTTCATGGCGAAGCTGCTGCAGAAATCGCGAGACGCTCATTGCCGATGTTTCGGCTGCTTGCGCAAGATCTGCTCCAATGCGGCAGTTGATCCGCGGCGCGTTCAACAGCTCCACCGGAAACTCGTTGGCCAGGAGAATCTTTAGCATCCACTGGTTCAAATCAGAAAACAGGTTGACCACCTGGTGAGAGGAACGGGATGAAGGCCATTTTTCGTTTCTCGGTTCCGCATTCAGCTGGTCGAAAGGATGGCCGACAAAGTGCCTGAAGCCGTTTTCCGAGACGACACCGATGGCAACGCCTTCCGCATATCTCTCAGCGAAGGATCGCAAGTGACCAGCCAGACTGGGGGAAGCGTTTCCAACCGAAAGAACAGCCAGTGGCTTCGCGCCCGCAATGTTGCGTGCATGGGCTTTCGCCTGAAGGATTGCCAGGGACAAAAGTGGGAGTGCGCGGTCAGCGCGTCCCTCAGAGAGCGCCTTGACCTCCACAGCAAAGCTATGGCTGCCCCTCCGGATAATGAAGTCAGCACCGCCATGTTCACTGTCATGTGAGGCATCAACCTGCCAGCCGTCGCCGCTCAATAGATTGGCGACGGCTGATTCAGCCTCTCGGTGTCGACTTGCGGACGATTCGATGACGGGCATGGGACACTCCTAACACGGCCATTTTATATAACATGGCCACGTTTGTAAACATGGCCATGTTGTACGGCGTCTGCACCGGTGTCACAGCAATTCGGCCTCGCTGCTGATTTTTACAATCAGTCTTGAAACGGACACCAAATACCTCTATGATTAGCACTCGATGGCTATGAGTGCTAACAAGCGCCTCAAAGCCTCAGATTGCCAAACGCCAGCTCGTCTGCAGTTGGCGCTTTTGATTCTTAAAACCATTGTTTAAAAACAAGGAGCTCTCATGAAACTTCGCCCATTGCACGACCGTGTGATCGTCAAACGCGTTGAAAACGAAACCAAAACCGCTTCCGGCATCGTCATTCCTGACAGCGCTGCTGAAAAGCCAGACCAGGGCGAAATCCTGGCTGTTGGCCCAGGCAAGAAGAACGACAAGGGTGAAGTTCAGCCCGTCGGCGTCAAGGTTGGTGACCGCGTCCTGTTTGGCAAATACAGCGGCCAGACCGTCAAGGTCGATGGCGATGAATTGCTCGTCATGAAAGAAGAAGACCTGTTTGCTGTTGTCGAGAAATAAATCTCTCGCCCTGCAACCGTTTTCTCAATCATTCATTAAATATTTTTAGGAGCCACACATGGCAGCAAAAGATGTAGTTTTCGGCGGCGAAGCCCGCGCACGCATGGTCGAGGGTGTCAACATCCTGGCCAACGCCGTCAAGGTGACCCTGGGCCCCAAAGGCCGTAACGTCGTGCTGGAGCGCTCTTTCGGCGCCCCTACCGTGACCAAGGACGGTGTTTCCGTCGCCAAGGAAATCGAACTGAAAGACAAGCTCCAGAACATGGGCGCGCAGATGGTCAAGGAAGTTGCTTCCAAGACGTCTGACATCGCTGGTGACGGCACCACGACCGCTACCGTGCTGGCACAAGCCATCGTGCATGAAGGCATGAAGTACGTTGCCGCCGGCATGAACCCGATGGACCTGAAGCGCGGTATCGACAAGGCTGTCACGGCCCTGGTCGAAGAACTGAAGAAGGCTTCCAAGGCCACCACCACTTCAAAAGAAATCGCACAGGTCGGCTCGATCTCTGCCAACTCTGACGAAACCATCGGCAAGATCATCGCTGACGCGATGGACAAGGTCGGTAAAGAAGGCGTCATTACTGTTGAAGACGGCAAGTCACTCGAGTCCGAACTGGACGTCGTTGAAGGCATGCAGTTTGACCGCGGCTACCTCTCCCCTTACTTCATCAACAACCCAGAGAAGCAGTCGGCGATCCTGGACAACCCGTTTGTCCTGCTCTACGACAAGAAGATCAGCAACATCCGTGACCTGCTGCCTACGCTGGAACAAGTCGCCAAGGCTGGCCGCCCACTGCTGATCATCGCTGAAGAAGTTGATGGTGAAGCCCTGGCAACGCTGGTAGTCAACACCCTGCGCGGCATCCTGAAGGTTGTCGCAGTCAAGGCCCCTGGCTTTGGCGATCGCCGCAAGGCCATGCTGGAAGACATCGCCACCCTGACCGGCGGCAAGGTCATCGCTGAAGAAGTCGGCATGTCGCTTGAAAAAGCAACGCTGGCTGACCTCGGCCAGGCCAAGCGCATCGAAGTGGGCAAGGAAAACACCATCATCATCGACGGTAGCGGTGCAGCTGCCGACATCGAAGCACGCGTCAAGCAGGTTCGCGTCCAGATCGAAGAAGCGACCAGCGACTACGACCGTGAAAAACTGCAGGAACGCGTGGCCAAGCTGGCCGGCGGTGTTGCCGTGATCAAGGTTGGCGCTGCCACCGAAGTCGAAATGAAGGAAAAGAAAGCCCGCGTTGAAGACGCCCTGCACGCTACCCGCGCTGCTGTGGAAGAAGGCATCGTGGCTGGTGGCGGCGTGGCCCTGCTGCGCGCCAAGCAAACCGCTGGCGTCATCAAGGGTGACAACGCTGACCAGGACGCCGGCATCAAGCTGGTCCTGAAAGCCATCGAAGCCCCCCTGCGCGAAATCGTTTACAACGCAGGCGGCGAAGCCTCTGTGGTGGTGAATGCTGTTTTGAGCGGCAAGGGCAACTACGGCTTCAATGCAGCCAACGACACCTACGGCGACATGATCGAAATGGGTATCCTGGACCCAACCAAGGTGACCCGCACCGCACTGCAGAACGCGGCGTCTGTCGCATCCCTGATGCTGACGACCGAAGCCATGATTGCTGAAGCTCCAAAGGACGACGCACCTGGTGGCATGGGCGGCATGGGCGGCGGCGACATGGGTGGTATGGGCGGCATGGGCGGCATGGGCATGTAATTGCCTGCGGGCCGAACCGGAGTCAAATCCGGCTCAAGCCCGCAACCGGCCAAAAGCCAAAAGGGCTGCAATGCGAAAGCGCTGCAGCCCTTTTTTTATGCCCGGACCACCATGAGGCCCACAATCGAAATGTTAAGTTCCAAGTTAACATTGTTAATATGGAACTTAACATTTGGACGTCTGGATGCTTTTCGGGCATCAAAATGACCCAAAAAAGACCGAAAAAAGGCCTTTTTAACCATCAAATAAGGCTGCAGGCCAATAGATACGTGCGTGAGCAGCTATCAAATAAATAGCGCCCTGCATCTACCACCTTCTTTGATCACCCTCTTCCATCCTGTACGCCTATCGCCCCGCCATGGACAGGGCACGCTCATAGTACGAAAGATCCAGGTACTTGCCGGGATCAGGCGCCTTGCCGCCCCACTGCCCCTCAATCTCGGCGCGCAGGGCCAGCACGTTGCGGAAACCCTCCATGCTGAAGCGCGCATCGGTGGCCATGCCAAAGCCCGGCGTGTTCAGGGCGTCGTAGCTTTGCGCGGCAACGGCCGGCAGCAGCTTGAAGCGGTCTTCGAGCAGCTTGATCATCTCGGCGCGGTTGGCCGGGTTCATGGCGTAACGTGAGCCCTCGATGTAGGCGGCCAGGTAACGCTCGAGTGCAGACGCATTGGCTGCGGCCCAGCTGCGCATCACAAACGACCCGCTGGCCTGGTAGGCGCCTGCAAGGTCTGTGGCGCGGCCCAGGCTTTTGATGCCGCGCTCACGCACCGTGAATGAAAAAGGCGGGTTCACCATGCTGGCGGCCAGATCGGGGTTGGCCACCATGGCCGCCGACCGCCCCTGGGTGCCGCCTGCCAGCTTGAGTGTGTAGTCACGCCCGTCGATGAGGCCGTTGTTCTTGAGGATTTTGCGGCCCACCAGCGCATAGGCGGTGTTGGGCGCATCAACCGCCAGCGACTTGCCGCGTATGTCGGCAAAGGAGTTGATGTCCGGCCGCACCATGAACTCGTTCATGCCCGAGTCACCGCCCATGACGATGATCACGTCGTTCTTTGCCACCTCAACCATGGCGACGGCGTTGTCGACAGCTGCAATGGCAATCTCGAACTTGCCTGCGGGCAGACCGGCTCGCTGCGAGTCGGAGTCGGGCGTGTTCTGGATTTCAATGGCCAGATTGCGTTTGGCAAAAAAGCCCTTGTTGATGGCAGCCAGCAGCGGCAGGTTGCTCGAGCCCGGGAAGACGTTGACCCTGAGCGTAACCGGCGGCGGGGGCGGCGAGATGCAGCCCGAAAGGATGAGACCAGCGAGGACGGCCGTGGCCGTGAAAATCCGACGATGCATGCTTTGTCTCCTGCGTGTTTTATTTAGCTATCTAAGCATTGTGGAGTGGCCGACTGGCCTTCACCATAATGGTTACCACGCAGTACGCTGCCCATAAAAAAAGCTGCAGCGCTTACACGCTGCCCGGCGCACCATCCGTCGTAGCAGGGGCCGGGCCGGCCCCGTAGACATTTGCACCGTCCGAAGGCTGCACAAACCAGTAAATGAGCAGCAGGTTCACCACCGGGATCAGCCCTATAAGCATCAACCAGGCCGTCTTGCCAATGTCGTGAAAACGCCGCGCACCGACGGCGATGCTGGGCAGCAACAGGGCGAGCGCAACGATCCCGTAAAGGATGTCGCTGATCATGCCCGAGACACCCATGGCGATGACCTGGAACAAAAAGAACCACCAGAACTCGGGCCGCGAGGCGCGACCGGAGAAATTGGCGTATTTGCTGAAACACGTGGAAATGGCCTGGCCGAAATTCATGTGACTCTCCTCCTCAGGATGTGTGCGGGGTGGATTCCCCACCGCATGATAAGCCGTGGGCGCAACCTCAGCGGTCAGACGCTACCTGGATGGCGACATGGCGGCGGTGGCCCTTCCGGCGGGGTGCAACCTGACCGGGCCATACCAGGCCTGGAGCTGGCCTTCATTGCGCTCACCCTCGGTAAACACCGCATAGCTGAGCAGCGCCCCCGGCTCTTCGCCGTAAACCTTGATGTAATCGGCGCGAATGTCACGCTCGTAATTGAGCCACTGGTTGTACCCCTGGTCGCCCGAGTCGACGATGAGCTTGCGGATGCGGTCTGTTCGGTCATTGACCACGACATCACCCGGTTTGTTGACGCGCGACCAGGCGTAGATCAACGTGGCGAACGGCAATTGCTCGCCGGTCAGCAGCAGGCTCAGCTCATTGAGCATGGTGTTCTTGAACGAGAAACGTGAGCGGTCACCCTCGAATGCCAGCACCACACGCACGGGCACGTCTTCAAGCTCAGGCAGCGAGCCATTCACAGCACCGGCAGCCGCGAGCCCGGGGCCGGGTTTCGGCACGTTCCATGAAAAACTGACGCGGCCCAGGTCAGCCGCTTCTATGCGCTGGCGATGGCGCAGGATGCTGCCGGTGGCATCAGCCATGGCAACAACGGCATCGCGGCCTTCATGCTGCACGTAGTCGTAGCGCGTGGGCTGTTTGCCCGGCACACGAAAGATTTCCCAGTTCAGGTCTTCGGCGTGGCCGGCATTGCGCAATGAAGCGGCAGATACCGCCGCCCAGGCGCTGCCGGTGACCCCGACTGCCGGGCCCAGAGTGCCGCCGCTGCTTTGGGCGGGCGGCGTGTCCACATCATCGTCAAGATCCCGGCTTGTAGCGCAGGCCGTCAAAAGAGTGGCGAGCAGCAGCAGCGGGACAAGTTTCATGCGCTGGGTCATGACACGGTGGAGGGATAGAAAACGCATGGTCGGCAGGGTGCAAAAAAAAGGAAGTTGCAGAAGTCAGCAACCCTCAAGTTGACCATGAAATACCGCAGTGCAGCAATGGCAAATGCGCCACAGCCGCGCGGCGGCTGTCACCAGCCGGAAATAATCCTCACGCGCAGCGCAGCGGGCATCGCACTCATGGCATTGCCGGTGGCTCTGCCTTGAAAGCTGCCGGGTATGCGGGAAGGTCGCCCTGAAGCGGCCACCAGCTGGCTTTGTCCGTCACATAAGCGTTAAAGGCCAGATGCGTGCTGACAGGCTCAGACAGCAAGCCGACACGAATCCGAACCACACCCGGCACGGCTGCCCTCCTGCTGAAAACCGGCGAACCGCATACCCTGCAAAAAGCCCGCACCTTGCCCGGTGAGGACTCATAGTGCTGCAACAGGTCTTCGCCCGACTGGAAGCTCAGGCTGGCAGTGTCAACAGGGATATTCGTCCCCACCGGGCCGCCTTGCGCGTGCCGGCATTGCGAACAGTGGCAGACCTGAATGGGTGCCAGCTCGCCTGCTATGGTGAAGCTGATCCCGCCGCAAAGGCAGGCGCCGTGGTGTTGGGTGCTCATCGATTTCTCCATCAAGGCAATGAGCAGGCCCACTGCAAAGTAAAACTAGCGAAGGCGCTGCAGCAAGCCGGCAGTGGATGCATCCAGACCGGCCACGTCGCCGCCCTTCAGGCGCAGTTCAATGTCTTTGGCCAGCACCTTGCCGAGTTCCACACCCCACTGGTCAAAACTGTTGATGCCCCATAGCGAACCGCTGACAAATACGCGGTGCTCCTGCAGGGCGAGCAAGGCGCCCAGGCTTGTGGGGCTTAATTCATCAAGCAGCAGAAAGGTGCTGGGACGATTGCCCGGGAAGTTCTTATGGCCGCCCTCATCCTTCTTACCGACCATTAGCGCTTGAGCCTGGGCCAGCACATTGGCGAGCAGCTTGTCGTGATGGCCCTTCAGGCTGGACATGGGTTTTTTGACGGCGATGAACTCCACCGGCACCACAGCTGTACCCTGGTGAAGCATCTGGAAATAGGCGTGCTGGCCGTTGGTGCCGGGCTCGCCCCAGAGCACAGGCGAGGTGTCAAACGGCAGCGGATGCCCTTGGGCATCGACGCGTTTGCCGTTGCTTTCCATCTCCAGCTGTTGAAGATAAGCGGGCAGGCGGCGCAGGGCGCTGCTGTAGGGCGCGATGCTGCGGCTGCCAAAACAATGAAAGTTGCGGTACCAGACATCCAGCAGGCCCAGGCGGACCGGCAGGTTTTGCGCCAGAGGTGAACTGCGGAAATGCCCGTCCATCTCATGCGCACCGGCCAGGAAATCCCTGAAGCCCTGGGCGCCAATCGCAATGGCAATCGGAAGGCCAATCGCCGACCATAGCGAATAGCGGCCACCCACCCAATCCCAGAAACCGAAGGTGGTGGTGATGCCAAAGTCTTTGGCGCCGCCGACATTGCTTGTGAGGGCGGCGAAGTGGCGGCTTACATTCTTGCCGCCGCCAGCTTCAAACCATGACTTCGCCGATTTCGCGTTGGTCATGGTTTCAGCCGTCGTGAAGGTCTTGGAGGCGATGAGGAACAGCGTGTTTTGCGGCTTGAGCCGCGCCAGCACTTCGGCCAGTTCTTCACCATCAACGTTGGAGACGAAGTGAAAACGTTTGCCCTTGACCGCATATTCAGCCAGCGCCAGCACGGCCATTTGGGGGCCGAGATCAGAGCCGCCTATGCCGATGTTGACGATATCGGTGATGGCAGAGTCAGCGCGCACTTCTTCTGCATATGCCAGCATCGCGTCCAGCGTTGCATGCACCTGCGCCAGATCGCCCGACATGCCTGGCACCGCCGGGCTGCGCAGCAGGAAGTGTTTGACCGCGCGGTCTTCGGTGCTGTTGATGTGGTCACCCGCAAACATCGCATCGCGGTGCTGCTCAAGCCCGCATTCGCGCGCCAGGTCCAGAAGCAGCTGTTCTGTGGCCTGGTCGATGCGGTTTTTGGACAAATCGGCAAACACGTGTGGTGCCTGCTGGCTGAGCGACTGGAAACGCTGCGTGTCTGCTGCAAAAGCATCACGCAGGTCCAGCGCCTTGCCCGTGGCCTCATACAAGGCCCGCAACTTCGGCCAGGCCTGCGTACTGTCACAGCGTATGCGTGAGGGTGGGGCCATGCTCAGGCAGCCAGCATCAGCTGTTCAAGCTTCTCGGCATCGGCGGCAAAAGCGCGAATGCCTTCTGCAAGTTTTTCAGTCGCCATCGCGTCCTGGTTGAGGGCGTAGCGAAAACCGGCTTCGTCGAAATTGACGGCGGGGAGGTCCATGGCTTTGGCCGCATCTGCATCCAGCGCTTTTGCCAGAGGTGCATCTGATGCGGCCAGCTGCGCCAGCAGTTCCGGGCTAATGGTCAGCAAATCGCAACCTGCCAGCGCGGTGATCTGCCCGACATTGCGAAAGCTCGCGCCCATGACCTCGGTCGCAATGCCGAAATGCTTGTAGTGGTTGAAGATCTCGCGCACCGACTTTACGCCGGGGTCATTAGCGCCGGCCATGGCAGCCTCGTCCCAGGCGGTGCCTGCGGACTTTTTGTACCAGTCGTAAATGCGGCCCACAAAGGGAGAGATGAGCTGCACTTTGGCCTGACCACAAGCGACTGCCTGGCAGAACGAAAAGAGCAGGGTCAGGTTGGTGTGTATGCCGCGACGCTCCAGCTTCTCTGCGGCTTGAATGCCCTCCCAGGTGGCGGCCACCTTGATGAGCACGCGGTCAATATGAATGCCTTCGGCCTCATACAACTCGATGATGCGTTCGCCGCGTGTGTAGGTGGCGTTGGCATCAAAACTCAGGCGCGCATCAACCTCTGTAGACACGCGGCCCGGCACGATCGAGAGAATCTCGCAGCCAAAACGCACCAGAAGCCTGTCCATGATTTCATCGAGCGCCCTGCCCCGGAAACGTCCTACGGTGTCTGCCAGCAAGGGCTGGTAGTCGGCTTTCTGCACCGCCTTGAGAATCAGCGAAGGGTTGGTCGTGGCGTCCTGCGGCAAAAACTGCCCCAGCTGCTTGAAGTCACCGGTATCGGCAACGACGGTGGTGAATGTCTTGAGGGCGTCGAGTTGATTCATGGCGGAGAGTGTAGGGTGCGCCAGACGCGCCCCTTGTCAGCAGATTACGTGTGTGAGTTACCATTATGCCGAGCAATCATGAAACTTTATTACAAGATATCCCCCGCATTTTGGTTGCCCCACGCTTTTCACGTCATCGAAAGTCTGAAACATGAGTTTTGATCTGATTCTTTTTGGCGGAACGGGCGACCTGGTCTGGCGCAAGCTGATGCCGGCGCTTTTTCAGGCATTCCGCCATGGGTCCCTGCCCAAGGATGGCCGCATTGTTGGCGTTGCGCGCGATGACCTGTCTGATGAGCAGTACCGGGCGCTGATCAAGTCGCGTTTTGATGCGGTCGAGCTGGCCAAACGGCCCAGCGAGGAAGAGTTCTCAAAATTTGCCGACCTGCTGTTCTACCTGCGCATGGATCTTTCAAACCCAGACGACTACGCCAGGCTGGGCACCAAGCTGAAGGAGCACAGCGCGGACACGGTGGTGATGTACCTTGCCACCGCCCCTGCACTGTTCACTGTGTTTTGCGAGCAGATTGCTGCCGCCGGGCTGGCCGGGCCGCAAATGCGCGTGGTGCTTGAAAAGCCGCTAGGCCACGACCTGCAGTCCAACCGGGCCATCAATGAAAGCGTGCGCAAGGTTTTCAGCGAACGGCAGATCTTCCGCATCGACCATTACCTGGGCAAGCCTTCGGTGCAAAACCTGTTTGCGCTGCGCTTCGGTAACGCACTGTTTGAACCGCTCTGGCGGCGCGAGACGATTGCCAATATCCAGATCACGATTGCCGAAGAGTTGGGCATTGAAAAACGCGGTGCGTTTTACGACAGCACCGGCGCCCTGCGCGACATGGTGCAGAACCATGCGTTGCAGCTGCTGTGCGCTATCGGAATGGAGCCGCCCATCAACGCGCATGCCGATGCGATTCGTGATGAAAAACTCAAGGTACTTCGCTCATTGAAAGCCTGGACGCCCGAGACCTTGCGCCAGCATGTGATCCGCGGCCAGTATTCAGCGGGCAATGTCGACGGCGTGCCCGCTGCAGCGTACCGCCAGGAGGCCGGCGTGGATGCGGCCAGCAAGACAGAAACATTTGTGGCCCTGCGTACGGAGATCGCCAACTGGCGCTGGGCTGGCGTGCCGTTTTATATTCGCACCGGCAAGCGGCTGGCAGACAGGGCTGCGTATATCGAAGTGAACTTCAGGCCCGCACCGCATGCAATTTTTAATTCACCCCTGGGTGCGGCCAATCGGCTGGTGATTCATCTTCAACCCAAGGATGGTCTTGAGCTTCACCTGCTCGCGCAGGGCCAGGACAACCGGCGAACGTCGCAAACCCTGTCGCCGGTGCAGCTGGATCTGGATTTTGACAAGCGTTTTGGTTCAGAGCGTGTGGGTGCCTACGAACGGCTGCTGCTCGATGTGATTGATGGCCGGCTGAACCTGTTTGTACGCAGCGACGAACAGGAAGAAGCCTGGCGCTGGGTCGAACCCATCATGGATAGCTGGAAGAACGATGCTGAAGGGCCACGCCATTATGCGGCGGGTACCTGGGGGCCAAGCGCCTCAAGCGCGATGATTGCGCGCGACGGCTATTGCTGGACCGAGGAATGTTGATGTTGCCCCCACGGTCGTTCGCTTCGCGTAACTCCCTGCCCCCCGAGGGGGCCGCTCGCCTGCGGCCCGGCGAAGCCGAAAGATCAACATCTCCCCCGTTGGGCTCACTGCGTGTAGCCCCTCCCCCCTTCAAGGGGGCGGCGCCTGCAGCCCGGCAAAGCCGGTTCTGCGGCTCCTGCTTGCCTTCAAAATCGCTGCATTCATTAACCGTTGCGACCTTTCCCTCAGGCCGATATGTTGGAACCTCCAATGCTTGACCGTATCAAGGCTTCGCTTCCCTCATTAGCTCCCGCCGAACAACGCGTTGGCCGGCTGGTGCTAGCCGACCCGCGTGCATTTGCAAATTTGCCGATCACGGAACTGGCGGCGCGCTCGCATGTCAGCAAACCCACCATCGTTCGCTTCTGCCGAAGCGTCGGCTATGACGGACTGAGTGACTTCAAGCTCAAGCTGGCGGGCAGTGTGAGTGAGGGCGTACCTTTCATACACCGCAGCGTGGATGTGGACGACAAGACCAGCGACGTATTGGTCAAGGTCATCGACAACACGGTGGCTGCCTTCCTCAAATATCGCAACGATGCATCATCGGTATCCATACAGAAGGCAACCGATGCGCTGGAGGATACCTACAAGGCAGGCAAACGCATTGAGTTTTTCGGCGTCGGCAACTCGGGCATCGTCGCGCAGGACGCGCAGCACAAGTTCTTCAGGCTGGGCGTGACCAGTATTGCCTACAGCGACGGCCACATGCAGGTGATGAGCGCGTCATTGCTGGGCCCGGGCGATTGTGTGGTGGTCATTTCGAACTCCGGCCGGACGCGCGACCTGATGGATGCCTGTGATATCGCGCGCAAGAACGGTGCAACAACCATCGTCATCACTGCCACCGGCTCGCCGCTGGCTGCGGCGGGCAACATACACCTTGCTGCCGATCACCCCGAAGGTTATGACCGCTACAGCCCCATGGTGTCACGGCTCATGCATTTGATGGTGATTGACATTCTTGCCACCTGCCTTGCACTGCGCATAGGTGGCAAACTGCAGCCCCTGCTCAAGGAAATGAAGAACAACCTGCGCAACAAGCGCTACACATAAGCTGCAACGCCGCAAACCCGTGAGGGTTCAGGGTTTGGCGGCAGTGATGGTGAGCGGGCCGTACCAGGCCTGCGTGTTGCTTTTGGTATTGTCGCTGTCGGTCATGACGCTGACGCTCATGAGGGCACCGGGCGCCTCGCCAAAAGCTTTTTCAAAATCAGCGCGAATGGTGCGCTCATAGTCCACCCAGCTGTTGAGCTTGCCATCACCGGATTCAACCACCAGCTTGCGTATGCGGTCGGTTCGAGGGTTGATGATCACACTGCCCGCCGGGCGATTTTTACTCCAGACATACATCAAGGTTGCATAGGGCAACTCTTCGCCAGTCAGCAGGCGCGCCAGCTCGGAAAGCATGGCATTTTTGGGTGAGAATTTGCTTCTGTCACCATCAAAGGCGAGCACGATACGGACCGAGCAATCATCGGTCTCCTTGACAGACATGTCGGCCCCAGACATCAGTGCCGGCACCTTCCAGGAAAACCTGATCTGGCCGATATCGGCAGGCGGGATATGCACGACTTTGCGCACCAGGCTGGCCGATGACTTCGCACTCGCCACCAGGGCTTCACGCCCGTCCTCGCGCGCATAGCTGAATTGTGTAGCCTGCTTGCCCGGAAATTTGAAATGCTGCCAGACTTCGGCAGACGCCTGGATCGGCACGGAAGCTTTCGCCCAAGGGTTTATTCCCCAGAGCATCCTGGTTTGCGTCAGAACGCGGTGCGCCTGTCGGAATGGATGAACATGCCACCAGCTGGACAAGCATCCAGATGGTCATGATCCTGAGTAAAAACTTCATGTTCAGAGAATAAGGGATGTCACTCGCAAGAGCTTGAGGGCAAACACGTATCGAATCTCATTGATGTGCCTCCATAAAAAAAACCCCGCTGCAAGCAGCGGGGTTTTTTATTTCAGACTCAAAGGCTGGACTAGCCAGCCCCGTGAATTAGAAGGAGTGCTGAACACCCACAACGGTCTTTCTTGTCTTTGTAGAAAGACGTGTTGCCAGCCAGAGCGGCTGCGTTGTTGGTGGTTTCGCCGTAGAAAGCGTAAGCAGTCGTACGCTTGCTCAGGCTGTAGCGAACGCCGACCTGGGTTTGACGGTAGTCTTCGATACGGTTGGTCGCAGCTGCAGCAGCAGTTGGGCCAAACACCAGCTGGGTTGTTGCTGTCGGTGCGTGCACGGCCATAAGCGGATGAACGGAACGACGGCGCCAAACGGAACCGACACGCCGATCTGGTAAGCGCGGTAGTCGTAGTTGAAGCCTTGAACACCGTTCACGCCGGTAGCGAGGCCACCGTTTTTTGCCGGTGTTGTAGGTACCAGCGAGCTTGGCAACGCCGAAGTCGTAGCTACCACCCAACTGGAACAGGTTACCGGTGCGAGCAACACCAGTCAGCTGAGCGCCAGCAACGAATGGCTGTGCGCCAACGATGTAGCCGTAGACGTTGGTGGTCTGGCCAGCAGGACCGTTCACGCCGGTAGCGGCATTCACGTTAGCAGACTGCGAACGCAGGTTGGTGTAAGCAGCAGCCAACGACAGAGGGCCGTTTGCGTATTGCAGCATCAGAGCCATGCGGCGTTGCTTGTCGGTCGTCAGACCGTTAGCGCCAGCAGCGGTGGACTCGACGTTTTCACGACCGGTACCTGCGCCGTACTGAACACGGACAGTGAAGCCGCTGAAGTTAGGGCTGATGTACTGGATCATGTTGTTGCGGGTGCCGCCGTTGCCGAACTGGCCGTGCAAGTGAGCCTTGTCAGCACCGGGGACGCCTTCAGAACCAACTGCGTAGCCGGACAGGGTGCCCAGTTCATACAGTGCGGTGTACTGATAGCCGATGTTGAAAGTACCGATGCCGCTTGACAGGCCGATGTACGACTGGCGGTTGGTACCTTGGGAGTACGCACCAGCTGCGCCGGACAGGGCAGTTGCAGAGCCAGCGCCGGAGAAGCCGTCGATCTGGTGACCGGCTGAAGCAGAGCGAACGCCGAACAGGGAACCGTTCGTTGGGCTGATACCTTGCTCAACCACGAAGTTGGCTTTCAGGCCGCCGCCGAGGTCTTCCGTACCACGGAAACCGATACGGTTACCAGCATTGGCACCGTCCATCACGCCGGAGCTCTTGATCGAGCCCGAACCGTCACGGGTGGTGGTGGTTTGCTGACCGTAGCCGATGTCCAGAACACCGTACAGGGTCACTGAGGACTGGGCAGATGCTGCGCCAACAGCTGCGAGTGCAGCCAGGGCAATCAGGGATTTTTTCATTGAGAGTTTCTCCAAGGTTAAACATAGGGCTCCAGGATTTTGGATCCCCGGGCCAACCTCCGTTTAGGAAGTTGTATGTATTGCACCAGACCACGCAGGCTATGGCAAAGGAATTGGACTGGATTTATCCAGAAAAAAGCTTTTTCGTTGCACCCGTGCAACAAATCCCAAACCGCACGTGGAAGCAGCACAACAGCAGCCCTCCAGGCCAGCCGGTCGCAGGCAAGGACCGATTGCCATAGACTTGCCTCATATATCCCCCAGAATCGCCCAGAAAGTACTCACTGAATGGATTCCCTAATCAACGCCGCCGACGGCGCACTCCGCACCCTTTTTGCAAAACCACGGGCCAGCCGACCGTGCCCGACGGTGGCTGGCGATAGCACTCAACTCAGCGGCCCCGACAAGGCCCTCGCAGGCGCGCTGATGCGGGTCAACCACGTTGGTGAAGTGTGCGCGCAGGCGCTTTATGCCGCTCAGGCCATCAGCACACAGGATCCGGCCCTGAAGCAGCAATTTTTGGCCGCCAGCGAGGAAGAAACCGACCATCTGGCATGGACCAGGCAGCGGCTGGATGAGCTGGATGCGCGCCCATCACTGCTCAACCCGCTGTGGTATGCCGGTGCATTCGGCCTGGGGCTGGTTGCCGGCCGGCTGGGCGACCGGCTCAGTCTGGGGTTCGTGGTCGAGACAGAGCGCCAGGTGGAAGCGCACCTCGCGGGCCACCTTGAAAGACTCCCTGCCGGTGACCATGAATCGCGCGCCATCGTGGCGCAGATGAAAGACGATGAGGCCCGCCATGCGCAGGAAGCATCCAGTGCAGGCGCACTTGAGCTGCCGCCACCAGTCAGGGCCCTGATGAGTGCAGCAGCCAGGGTGATGACCACCACGGCGCACTACATCTGACCCAAATCCGACCCTGCCTGGCTCCAGGCCAGCTCCAGGTTAAACGGGCAAGCAGGTTCAGGCTTCCTGGATCTCGAAACTGGTGGTGATTTCAGCTGTTTTGCCAAGCATGATGGTGGCGGAGCAGTATTTGTCGTGACTCATGGCAATCGCCCGCTCCACTGCACTGGGAGCAAGCGCTTTACCAGTCACCAGAAAATGCATGTGGATTTTTGTGAACACCTTGGGGTCAACCATGGCGCGCTCCGACGTCAGTTTGACGGAACAGCCGCGCACATCATGCCGACCGCGCTTGAGGATCAACACCACGTCGTAAGCCGTACAGCCGCCCGTGCCTGCAAGCACAGTCTCCATGGGACGCGGGGCAAGATTGGCGCCGCCGTTTTCCGGCTTGGCCTCATCAGGAGCACCGTCCATCACCAGGGTGTGGCCGCTCCCCGTTTCAGCAAGGAAAGTCATGCCTGAGCGCGACCCGGTGGTAGCGCTGGGACCGGTCCAGCTCACTGTGCATTCCATATCCATCTTTCCTTATGCAAAAAATTTATAGTCAACCACACCTAAAAACTGCACAAGTGTGTAATTTTCACGACAAAGGCAATTGTGCAGCGCAACATCACTCGATATACTTCAAATCATCGCATCAATATCCAACGATATTTTTGCACTGGTTGTCTCCTCCACCTCCTCTAAGGTGGATTTACAGGCCCAGACCTCACGGTCTGGGCCTTTTTTCTTGCCTGTGCCGGACCACAGGATCAAAAAACAGCGCCCGATATGATGTGGGGCTGCGAGAAAACAATGCCAACACACACCAGAACAGCCGCCAAAACACCCGCGAAAGCCAGTCCTGCACCCGCACGCAAGCCGGCCATCAATGCAGGCAGCAAAAACCTTCAGCCTGCCGACTACCTGAAAAAGATCCTGACGGCCAGGGTCTATGACGTCGCGGTTGAATCTGCACTCGAAAAAGCCAAAAACCTCAGCGCACGACTGAAAAATACGGTCCTGCTCAAACGCGAAGACCAGCAACCGGTCTTCAGCTTCAAGCTGCGCGGCGCCTACAACAAGATGGCCCACCTCAGCGCGGCCCAGCTCAGGAAAGGCGTGATCTGCGCTTCGGCCGGCAACCACGCCCAGGGCGTGGCCATGAGTGCACAAAAGCTGGGAACGCGCGCCGTCGTGGTCATGCCGACGACGACCCCGCAACTCAAGATTGATGCAGTCAAAAGCTGGGGCGCGGAAGTGGTGCTTCATGGCGACAGCTATTCAGACGCCTATAGCCATTCCCTGCTGCTGGAGAAAAAGCGCGGCCTGACCTTTGTGCACCCGTTTGACGACCCCGATGTCATCGCCGGCCAGGGCACGATTGCGATGGAAATCCTCATGCAGCTGCAAAGCCTGGGTTCCAGCCGCCTCGATGCGGTGTTTGTAGCCATTGGCGGCGGCGGGCTGATCTCCGGCGTAGCCAACTACATCAAGGCCGTGCGTCCCGAAATCCGGGTCATAGGCGTACAGATGAACGATTCCGACGCCATGATGCAATCGGTCAGCGCCAGCAAGCGCGTGACATTGAACGATGTCGGCCTTTTCTCCGACGGCACAGCCGTCAAGCTCGTGGGTGAGGAAACCTACCGCATCAGCCGCGAGCTGGTTGACGAATTCATCAGTGTGGATACGGATGCCGTCTGCGCCGCCATCAAGGACGTTTTTGTCGACACGCGCAGCATCGTCGAACCGGCCGGTGCACTGGCCGTGGCCGCCATCAAGAAATACGTGGCCGCCAACAAGACGCAAGGCGAGACCTACGCCGCAATCCTGTGCGGCGCCAACATGAACTTCGACCGACTGCGTTTTGTCGCAGAGCGCGCCGAAGTCGGTGAAGAACGCGAAGCGCTGTTTGCAGTGACCATCCCCGAAGAGCGCGGCAGCTTCAGGCGTTTTTGTGAAGTCATCGGCGACCTGCCGGGCGGCCCCCGCTCTGTGACCGAATTCAACTACCGCATCAGCGATGACGCCAGGGCGCATGTATTTGTGGGCCTGACGACTTCAGCCAAAGGCGAGAGCACCAAAATCGCGGCCAATTTCACGCGCCACGGTTTCAAGGCGCTTGACCTGACGCATGACGAACTTGCAAAAGAGCACATCCGCCACATGGTGGGCGGCCACAGCGCGCTCTCAAAGGATGAACGCCTGCTGCGCTTCGTATTCCCCGAGCGTCCAGGCGCGCTGATGAAGTTTCTATCCAGCATGCAGCCAGGCTGGAATATCTCGCTCTTTCACTACCGCAACCAGGGCGCTGACTACGGCCGCATCCTGGTGGGCCTGCAGGTGCCCAGGGCCGACAACAAGGCCTTCAAGACCTTTCTCGACACCATGGGTTACCCCCATGTCGAGGAAACCGATAACCCGGTCTACCGCCTGTTCCTGCAAAGCTGAAACTGCCGGTCATGACTGCCCCAGGCGCCCCCCAGGATGCAGGTCTGCAAGACACATCAACATGCCCGCGCTGCGGTGCAGGCCTGCGCTGCGGCATGGTGGCAAATGACAGCAAGTGCTGGTGCTTCGAGATGCCGCATGTCATCCCTGTGCCACCCACTCCCGGGAAAGAAGGCGCCCTGCAGGCCGGTTGCCTCTGCCCCGCATGCCTGCAAAAACTGATTGAAGAAAAAGCATGACTTTTGTACTCCCGGTCATAGAACCCATCACCGATGTCAGACTTGAAGCCAAGCTGCGCCACAAGATAGACAACAAGACAAAGCCCGTCGGCTCGTTGGGTCAGCTCGAAGACATCGCCTTGCAACTCGGCCTGATACAGCGCAACGACGTGGTCAGCTTCAAGGACCCGCAGATGCTGGTGTTCGCAGGCGACCACGGCATTGCGGCCGATGGCGTGTCGGCTTTTCCACAAGAAGTCACGGTGCAGATGGTCGGCAACATGCTCGCAGGTGGTGCCGCCATCAACGTGCTGGCACGGCAGCACGGCTTTCACCTGCAGGTGGTTGATGCAGGTGTTGCTGCCGACTTCGACGACCACCCGCAGCTCATCAAAAAGAAGGTGGCGCACGGCACCAAAAACTGCACCAAGGCTGCGGCCATGTCCGAGGAAGAGCTGCACACAGCCCTGCAGGCCGGCGCAGACATCGTCAGGGGCTTGCCGGGCAACCTCATTGCCTTCGGTGAAATGGGCATTGCCAATACCTCTTCCGCCGCATTGCTGCTGCACCGCCTGACCGACGTCACACTGAAAGACGCCACTGGCCGCGGCACCGGCCTGACGGACCCGCAATTGCTGCACAAACGCAAGGTCCTGATGCTGGCCGTGTTGCGCCACCCTGATGCCGTTAGCCCGCTACAGGTCATGGCCGCCATGGGCGGTTTTGAGATCGCCATGATGACGGGGGCCATGCTGCAGGCGGCCAGCCAGCGCCGCGTGATCCTGGTCGACGGTTTTATTGCCGGCGCCGCCGCCCTGGTCGCACAGGGCCTTGCGCCGCAGGTGCTTCACTACATGGTGTTTTGCCACCGCTCGGCCGAGCGCGGCCACCGCCTGCTGCTGGAACATTTGAAGGCGAGGCCGCTGCTGGACCTTGACATGCGCCTGGGCGAAGGCACGGGCGCGCTGCTGGCCTGGCCGCTGGTGCAGTCCGCTGCCCGCCTGATGAACGAGATGGCGAGCTTTGCCTCGGCCGGCATCAGCAACAAGGACGGCGCAGCCGACTGACGCACCCATGAAGCACGCATGAACGCGATCAGCCAGTTTGCACGCGAGTACCTGCTCGCCCTGCAGTTTTTCACCCGCATTCCCGTCACCGGCCGGCTCGCGGAATGGGTGGGTTACAGCCCCGAGATGCTGCGCGCCAGCACGGCGCACTTTCCCGGCATAGGTGTTCTTGTCGGCGTCATCGCTGCCGCAGCATTTGCTTTTTTCCAGATGCTGTTGCCCGACAGCGCTTTCTCGCCGCTGGTGGCCGCCGTTTTATCAACTGTGGTGACCGTGATGGTCACAGGCGGCTTTCATGAAGACGGCCTGGCAGACGTGGCCGACGGGCTGGGCGGCAGCCCTAACCGCGAACGCGCACTTGAGATCATGAAAGACTCACGCATAGGCGCGTTCGGTGCGATGGCATTGGTGCTGGCACTGCTGGCCAAGGTCGCGCTGCTGGCCATCCTGGGCTCGGTTGAAGGTGCACCCACCAACTGGGACGAAGCACCATTTGGCGCATGGTATATCTGCGCGGCCTTGTTTGCCGGTCATGTAGTGTCACGCGGCCTGCCGCTGCTGCTGATTTACCTGCTGCCGCATGTCGGCGACACCGCCGTCTCCAAATCAAAACCCCTTGCAGACCAGATCAGTCCGGCCAGCCTGGTACTGGCAACGGCATGGTGTCTGGCGGTGTTGCTGGCGGTGTTCAGCGTGATGGACGCCCTCAACCTGCTGGTGGCCTGCAGCTTTGCAGCGCTGGCCCTGCTCTGGATGGGTCGCATGTTCAAACGCAGGCTACAGGGCTTCACGGGCGACTGCCTGGGTGCAACGCAGCAGGTCTGCGAAATCGCCTTCTATTTCGGGCTGGCCATCAGCTTATGAAATTGTGGCTGATCCGCCATGCACAACCGCTGATTGACAGCGGCACTTGCTACGGACAGTTCGATATGCAGGCAGATGCACAGGCCACACAAAACGCCGCTGCAGAACTTGTAAAAATCCTTCCCGCACAAATACTGGCGGCCACCTCACCGCTGCAAAGGTGTCAGCAGCTTGCGGACGCCTTGTCCAGCACGCGGCCTGCATTAAGGTTCACCAGCGACTCCCGCCTTCAGGAGATGCACTTCGGCAACTGGGAAAATCGCGCATGGGCCAGCATCCCCAAATCAGAACTCGACGACTGGACAACAGACTTTGGCAACTACACGGCAGGCCAGAACGGCGAAAGCGTTTCGCAGTTTATGGACCGTGTGGCATCGGCGTTTGACGCCCTGCCCCGCAATAGCGATGTGTTGTGGGTCACTCACGCTGGCGTGATTCGAGCAGCACAATTGCTGGCCAAAGGCCTGCGCAGGGTAGATCGCGCCGATCAATGGCCGTCAAATGCACCATCCTATGGACAATGGTGCACACTGGAAATCAAATGACATACCCTCGTTGCTAAGGTACACACATGGCAGCAAATCTGGATGGTCAACTCGTCGTCGCGATTTCCTCGCGCGCGCTGTTTGACTTTGAAGAAGAAAACCGCATCTTCGAAAGCGGCCTGGCTGCACCGCCTGTGCCCGGTGCAAAAAAAGATGCGGCCTACATGAAGCTGCAACTCGACAGGCTGGACGTTCCGGCAAAACCTGGCGTGGCGTTCTCGCTGGTCAAGAAACTGCTGGCCTTCAATGAAGTCCCCGAGCAGCAGGGCGAACCGGCAGCCGCAAGCCCGCCTCAGCAGCGCGTTGAAGTGGTCATCCTGTCGCGCAACGACCCGGTCTCCGGAATGCGTGTCTTTCGCTCGGCGCAGCACTACGGCCTCAACATACAGCGCGGCACCTTCAACCGCGGCGAGGCGCCCTGGCGCTACCTCAAACCCTGCATGCCAACCTGTTCCTGTCTGCCCATTTGAGCGACGTGCGCGATGCGCTGGCTGCCGGTGTGCCAGCCGCGCAGGTCTACCCGCACTCCGCACGCGCCAGTGATGCACACCCCAACGAAGTGCGTATTGCTTTTGACGGCGACGCGGTGCTGTTCTCGGACGAAGCCGAGCGCGTGTTCCAGACCGACGGCCTCAACGCCTTCCAGCAGCATGAGCGCGACAAGGCCTCGCAACCGCTGCTGGCCGGTCCGTTCAAGCCCCTGCTTGAAGCCCTGCACCGCCTGCAGCAGGCTGGCACCTCGCACATGCGGATTCGCACGGCGCTGGTCACCGCCCGCAGCGCACCGGCGCATGAGCGCGCCATCCGCACGCTGATGGACTGGAACATCGAGGTCGATGAAGCCATGTTCCTGGGCGGTTTGGCCAAGGGCGAGTTTTTACGGGAGTTCGAGCCCGATTTTTTCTTTGATGACCAGACCGGTCATGTCAATGCTGCCGCCGAGCATGTGCCTGCGGGCCATGTTGCCAGCGGTGTTTCAAACCAGCTGTACTGACCTTTCCTAATACTACCGAGAACGGATGTCACCGTGAACCAGCCAACACGCCCAACGGGCCTGCTAGCCAGATTCAGCTCCTTCACCAACTTTGCCAAAAGGGTGTGGGCGCTTGCAGCGCCCTATTTCAGGTCAGAAGACAAATGGAAGGCGCGCGGCCTGCTGCTGGCCATCGTGCTGCTCAACCTGGGTACCGTCTACATGGCGGTGCAGTTCAATGACTGGTACCGGGTGTTTTACGACGCGCTTGAAAAACGCGACCAGACCGTGTTCTGGCAGCAGATGGGACGCTTCAGTTACCTGGCCTTCGCGGCCATCATCATTGCGGTTTACAAGTTCTACCTGACCCAGTTGCTGCAGGTGCGCTGGCGCTCATGGATGACGCGCGACTACCTGCGCCGCTGGCTGTCCAACCATGCCTTCTACAAGATGGAGCTGGCCCGCTATTCAGCCAAAACCGACGTGAATGCAAGCCCTGACAACCCCGACCAGCGGATTCAGGAAGATGTGCAGTCTTTCACCACCTCCACCATTTCACTGAGCATGGGCCTGCTCAATTCAGTCGTGACACTGGTCAGTTTTGTCGGCATCCTGTGGACGCTTTCGGGCTCTTTCGGCTTCACTCTGGGCGGCAACAGCTACACCATCCCGGGCTTCATGGTGTGGGCGGCCATTGCCTACTGTCTGGTCGGCAGCGTGCTCACGCACTACATAGGCCGTGCACTGATCAGGCTCAACTTCATGCAGCAGCGCTTTGAAGCCAATTTCCGGCACCACATGGTGCGTGTGCGTGAGTACAGCGAATCCATCGCACTTGATCGCGGCGAGACCGTGGAGCGCAGCCAGCTTGACGGCCGTTTCGGCACCGTACTGGCCAACTACATCCAGCTGATACGCGCCAACAAAAAGCTGATCTGGTTCCAGAGTTTTTTTGGTCAGGCCGCCGTGATCTTTCCTTTCATCGTGGCAGCCCCGCGCTTTTTCAGCGGTGCCATACAGCTGGGCCAGTTGATCCAGATTTCATCTGCCTTCGGCAAGGTGCAGGACTCGCTCAGCTGGTTTGTCGACAGCTATGACAGCCTGGCCAGCTGGCGCGCCACAACAGACCGCCTGACCAGTTTTGAAGACAGCATGGCCACCATAGACCAACAGAGCCAGACACAGGCCACGATCGACCGTGTCGTCGGCAGCGCAGTCGCACCGCTGGGCGCAGACAGCCTTTCAGCCCAAGGCCTGAGCATCAGCCTGCCATCCGGGCAGACCTTGCTGGACGACCTCACAGTCACAGCCCGCGCTGGCGATAGCGTATTGTTCAAGGGTCCTTCCGGCAGCGGCAAGTCCACACTGTTTCGCGCCCTTGCCGGCATCTGGCCTTTTGCAAAAGGCAAAAGCCATTTGCCACCTGACGCCATGTTCATACCCCAGCGCCCCTACTTTCCCGACGGATCCCTGCGTGATGCGCTGGCATATCCACAGCCCGCCGCGCAGTACAGTGATGAGGCCCTGAAGCAGGTGCTGACCGATGCCCTGCTGCCGCAACTTGCAGGCCGGCTGGACGACAGCGATGCATGGAGCCAGAAACTCTCGGGCGGCGAACAGCAAAGGCTGGCCATTGCACGCGTGCTGCTGAAAAAGCCCCGCTGGATTTTTGCCGATGAAGCGACAGCCGCGCTCGATGAGGTCGCAGAGAAAACGCTGTATGAAAAACTGCAGGCGCATGTTCATGCCGTACATGGCGGGATGGTCTCGATTGCGCACCGGCCAAGCGTCGCAGCCTTCCATAACCGCCAGTGGGAGCTGGTGCCTCAGCCGGAAGGCTCACCCGCACGTTACAGCCTGCATGAACGCGCACTGTCGACATGACAGGTCACATGCGGTTACCGATTGACCCCCTCCTGAAGAGTCACTGAATGCCAGAGGAACTACAACAACCCGCCAGCGCCACGCCGGTGACACCCGAAAAGCTCTCGGCCTGGGACCCCATCAAGGTTCCGGTCTTCCGCATGCTGTGGCTGACCTGGCTGACAGCCAACACCTGCATGTGGATGAACGACGTCGCTGCCGCATGGCTGATGACGTCCATGACCACTTCGCCCATCTGGGTCGCACTGGTGCAAACCGCGTCCACACTGCCTGTGTTCATGCTCGGCCTGCCCAGCGGCGCGCTGGCCGACATTCTTGACCGCAGGCGTTACTTCATCATGACCCAGTTCTGGGTCGCTGTCGTTGCCGTGCTGCTCTGCATCGTGGTCATCTCGGGTGTCATGACGCCGGCATTGCTACTGGCGCTGACCTTTGCAAATGGCGTGGGCCTGGCCATGCGCTGGCCAGTGTTTGCGGCCATCGTGCCCGAGCTGGTCAAACGCGCGCACCTGCCTGCGGCACTGGCCCTCAACGGCGTGGCCATGAATGCCTCGCGCATCATCGGGCCGCTGCTGGCAGGTGCCATCATTGCCAGCGCCGGTACGGAATATGTTTTTGTCCTGAACGCCGTACTGTCGGTCATCTCCGGGCTGGTCATCATGCGCTGGCGGCGCGCCCACACGCCCAACCCCCTGGGCCGCGAACGCCTGGTCAGTGCCATGCGTGTTGGCGTGCAGTTCGTCATGCAGTCCACCCGGCTGCGTGCAGTGCTGCTGCAGGTGTCACTGTTCTTTCTGCACTCCACCGCGCTGCTGGCACTGCTGCCGCTGATTGCACGCAACCTGCACGGCGGCGATGCCGGCACCTTCACGCTGCTGCTGGCCTCGATGGGGGTGGGCGCGATAGTGGCGGCGCTCAACCTCTCGCGCATGCGACAGCTGATGCCGCGCGACACGCTGGTGCTGCGCTCGACCATGATCCAGTCAGTGGTCACCGTCGTTGTTGCATGTGCGCCCAACATCTACATCGCCGTGCCGGCCATGGTGCTTAACGGGGCCGCGTGGATTGTCTGCGCCAATTCACTGAGCGTATCTGCACAGCTGTCACTGCCCGACTGGGTGCGTGCACGCGGCATGTCCATCTACCAGATGGCCATCATGGGTGCCAGCGCGGCTGGTGCGGCCTTGTGGGGGCAGATATCCACCATGAGCACTGTGGCCATAGGCCTGACGGTCGCAGCCATCAGCGGTACCGTCACCATGCTCATAGCGCAGAAACACCTGGGCGACCTCAGCATTGAAGAAGACCTGACGCCCTCACACGATTTCAAGGCACCCGAGCATGCCGCCCCCGGTGTCGGTCAGGTGGTGGTCACGATTGAATACATCATTGACCCCATACGCAGCACTGAATTCCACGCGCTCATGCACGAAAGCAGGCGCAGCCGCCTGCGCCAGGGTGCACTGCAGTGGGAGCTGCTGCGCGACATCGGCAAACCGGGCCGTTATGTGGAGCAGATTACCGACGAGTCATGGACAGAACACCTGCGCCGCTTCGACCGCGTGACCGCCAGCGACGTCACCCTGCGCGAGAGCAAGCTGGCGTTTCATATTGGCGAGGAGCCACCTGTGGTCACGCGCCATATCGTCGAGGAAGTACAAAGACATATGTAGCCCGTCATCCCGGACCCGATCCGGGATTCATCCCCGCTACGTTGCGGGCTTGAGTTCTCAGGCTCGTTGTTCTGTATAACGTTCGAAGCCCCTTGCGCGCAGCTCACACGCCGGGCAAGTGCCGCAGCCATAGCCCCACGCATGGCGGTGCTTGCGATCACCAAGGTAGCAGGTATGCGTGTGCTCCACGATAAGGTCCACCAGCGGCTGGCCGCCCAGCGCGTGTGCCATGGCCCAGGTGTCGGCCTTGTCTATCCACATCAGCGGCGTGTCGATCAGGAAACGTTTGTCCATGCCCAGCGACAAGGCCAGCTGCATGGCCTTCATGGTGTCGTCACGGCAATCGGGGTAGCCTGAAAAATCGGTTTCGCAGACGCCGGTGACAAGCACCTGCAGGTCACGCCGGTAAGCCAGCGCAGCCGCCAGCGTGAGAAACAGCAGGTTGCGGCCCGGCACAAAGGTGTTGGGCAGGCCCGAGCTTTCCATCTTGAAGGCCACGTCACGCGTGAGGGACGTGTCACTGACCTGCCCCAGCACGGCAAGGTCCAGCATATGGTCTTCGCCCAGCTTGTGCGCCCACTGTGGAAACTGCGCCTTGATCTCGCGCAGCACATTGAGCCGCGCCTCCAGTTCAACAATGTGCCGCTGGCCGTAGTCGAAAGCCACGGTTTCAACGCGTTCATATTTTGAGAGCGCCTGAGCCAGGCAGGTGGTGGAGTCCTGGCCGCCGGAGAAAAGAACAAGTGCGGAAGTATGCATTGGCCGGATTTTCGCTCACCCGGGCCCAGGTTTGTTGCACGCCCGCGTCCTACGATGTCTCTGGACGCAAAACGCTGTTTGCAGGGTATCCCGTCAAGCACCATCACTCCACATTAACCACGTACGCGAGAACAAGGATGGATTGGATAAACCTGCTTCAATGGCCAGCCATGGGCGTCACGATTGCCGCATCATGGCTGGTAGGGTCGAACAACAAGGGCCTGCGCAACTGGGGCTTCTGGGTCTTTATCGCCAGCAACGTGCTCTGGATCGCATGGGGCGTGTATGCAAAAGCACCCGCCCTCATCGTGCTGCAGGTGGGCCTGGCAGGCATGAATATTCGCGGTGCCATGAAAACAGAAAAGGCCACCTGACTCAAAGCCCGTTACCAGGCTTCAGTCGCAAGGCTCCAGCGCCAGCAAGCCGGTGGCGGTATTTGAGATGGGTATGTGGTAGTTGCTGTGGACCTTACGAACAGCCGGACTGTCGCCCGTGCCTCAGGGCCGCACGCATGGCCAGCCACATGAGCAACTCGATGCCCTGGGTACCAGCCTTCAGAACCAGTTCTTCGGTGCTGAACTGGGTGGCCCATTCGGGGTTGCTCAGCAGGCTGTCCATGAACTGAAGGTCAAAACCCTTGTTGATGAACCCCGCACGCTGACCATCGAGCTGGTGCGACAGGCCGCCCGATGCAATCACGGCCACTTTTTTGTCGCTGTCCCAGGCCCTGATGGCATCGCCCACGGCCTTCCCCAGTGCGTAGCAGCGCTTCGCAGACGGCAAAGGGAACTGAACGGTGTTGATGCACACAGGCACGATGGCAACAGGGCACACATCGCCCGGCCACAACAGCTTGAGCGGCAGGGTGCAGGCGTGGTCAACCAGCATCTCCTGGCAGGTGGTGATGTCAAACTCCCGGCCGACCAATGTGTTGATGATCTGCCACGACAAATCGACCTCGCCCCTGAAGGGCGGCAGCGTCGGGATGCCCCAGCCCTCGTCCGCGTTCTCATATTGCGCCGCGGCGCCCACGGCAAACGTCGGCATCTTGTCGAGGAAGAAGTTGAGGCCGTGGTCGTTGTAAAACATCACCACCACGTCTGGCTGCGTTTTGGCCAGCCACTCGTGCACCGGTGGGAAGCCATCAAAAAATGGTGCCCAGTACGGGTCTTTCTGCAGGCCCTTGTGGATGGCTCCGCCTATGGCCGGAATGTGTGAGCTGGCGATGCCGCCTATAAGTTGTGCCATGTCATTTCCTTTATCGGGTTAGCGGCCGGCAGCCAGCAGGCGTGCCTTGAACTCTTCAAACCGTCACGCCGGTTTGCTGCGCGCCGATGTCCTGCATGTTCAGCCCGAAGATGCCCGCAAACTTGGCCAGGTAATACGCATTGCCACCCGCAGCAATCATGTCCAGAACTTTGCGCGAGCGTATGGCAGCGGCCTGCGTGTCTGTCAGCGCGTAGCGGCGCATATATGCCTCTTCGTCGGCAAGAAAGGCCGCACGGTTGGCTTCGGAAATTGAATGAAAAGCACATGCGGTTCAGCGCATAGCCTTTTTTGGCCTGTTCACCGTCGAAAAGGGTGGTGCCCGGAATCGCAACTGTGAGCGGTGTGATGGTCATGTTTTCACTCCTTTTTTAAGTCTCGTTTGATCATCGTCAAAAGCAAGTGTGGGCCGCCCATTGCCAAAGATAAACGGCAGTTTCATGATGTGATTCATGAGCAAATTCGATTATTCGCAACTCGATGGCCGGCTTTTGAAGCTGCTGCTCGCGGTGATGGAGACCGGCTCCATCACCAGGGCCGCTGACAAGCTTGGCGTCACGCAATCGGCGGTAAGCCATCTGCTGGACAAGCTGCGGGAAATCACCGGTGACCCGCTGTTCGTCAAGTCGGGGCGCGGCATCGTGGCCACAGATCGCGCAGAAGCGCTGGTCGCACCGGCGCGCGAGTTGTTGTCTGCGATGGAGAACTTCGCCACCTCGGGCCCCTTCAACCCGGCGCACTGGCAGACCACCTTTACGGTTGCCGCCAACGATTTCCAGCGTGATGTACTGCTGCCCCCCTTGATGGCGCGGCTCAGGACCAGGGCACCCGGGGTTTCACTTCGCGTGATCCCGTCTGACATTCCGGACCTCGACATGCTGCGCCATGAAAGCTGCCAGCTGGTGATCAGCCCCAGGCCACCCGATGGTGCAGACATCGTGCAAAAACGTTTGTTTGAAGATGAATACCGCGTGTTTTATGACGCTGACCACCGCCTGCCGCCGGTGACGCGCGAAGACTATCTTTCAGCGGAGCACGTGACAGTCATGTACGGGCCGCATCGCCACCTGGACCTGGACCAATGGCTTGAGACGCAGGGCATCAGGCGCAACTTCAGGGTGATGGTCCCCGGTTTTGCAGGACTGCCGTCGTTCATTCGCGCTACCTCGCTTGTAGCGACGGTTCCCGGCCTGCTGCGTACCGGCCTGCTTCACGGCCTGGCCAGCATCCGGGTCCCCGTAACATGCCCCACCATGCCGATGTACATGATCTGGCACAAACGCCACCAGCACGATGCTTCGCACCGCTGGCTACGCGGTGAACTGGAAGCCTGCACGCCCCGCCTTGCCCCTGGCTGCAACGACTGACAAGCACCTCCCTTCGCAACAGGCCGAACGGGCCCGCACGGCGTCATCATGCCAAACCGACGCCCGGTCGCGAAGAACACCTACAGACAAAGGTCATGTAAAAAAACATAGTGGCTGGGCCAGATTCCGTATTTAACAAACAGCGCCGGAAGAAACGCCCGCTGACAAGGAAGCCCACATGTCCCACGATTCGGCCCGGCGCGGATTTTTACGCAAATCCATCGTAATCGTGCCCGCTGCAGCATTCGCGGCAACAGGTTGCACCAAAGAAGTCACCACCACCGTCATTCCACCCGGGCCCTCCAGCCCAACGACAGGCCCCAATTCCGGTGCCGCCTACAACCCAGCATTTTTCAACCCCGGCGAATGGGCCTTCATCAAGGCTGCAGTCGCGCGGCTTATTCCTTCAGACGACACAGGCCCCGGTGCCATTGAAGCCGGCGTGCCCGAATTCATAGACCGCCAGATGGATGCTGCCTTCGGCCATGCTGCCACCTGGTACATGCAGGGGCCGTTTGTCGAGTCACCACCCGAGTTCGGCTATCAGGGCAAGCTGCCGCCGCGTGATGTGTACCGTGCAGGCATCGCCGCCTGCGACAACTATTGCAAAAACACCTTCAGCGGCAAGACCTTCACGCAACTCGACGCCGCCCAGCAGGACCAGGCGCTCAAAAGCATGGAGTCCGGCGAAGCGAAATTCGACACCCTCTCATCAAAAACCTTCTTCGGCTTTCTGCTACAGAACACCAAGGAAGGCTACCTCAGCGACCCCATGCACGGCGGCAACAAGGATGCCGGCGCCTGGAAGATGATCGGCTTTCCTGGTGCGCGTGCCGACTTCACAGACTGGGTCGGCCGGCCCGGCGTGCAATATCCGCTGCCTCCTGTCAGCATCAACGGCCCACAGGGTTGAGGCGGCGTTATGGCAACCATCAAAAAACCTTCCGTTGACGCCGTGCTTGTCGGCTTTGGCTGGACAGGCGCCATCATGGGCATGGAACTCACCGCCGCAGGGCTCAAGGTGCTGGCGCTGGAGCGTGGCGAGAACCGCGACACCAACCCCGACTTTGCCTATCCACGCATCACCGACGAGCTGTCTTACGGCGTGCGCGGCAAGCTGTTCCAGAACCTCGCCAAGGAGACGGTAACGATTCGCCACACCACTGCTGATGTAGCGGTGCCTTACCGCCAGTTGGGGTCTTTTCTTCCCGGCGACGGCGTGGGCGGCGCGGGTGTGCACTGGAATGGCCAGCAATGGCGCGTGTTGCCAGACGACCTGCGCATCAAGAGCCGCGTGATGGAACGTTACGGCAAAAAGTTCGTTCCCGAGGGCATGCAGATCCAGGACTGGGGCGTGACCTACGACGAACTGGAGCCGCATTTCAACCACTTCGAAAAAGTCTGTGGTGTGTCTGGCAAGGCTGGCAACCTGCGCGGCCAGATACAGGCCGGCGGCAACCCTTTTGAAGGCTTCCGCTCCGAAGAATTCCCGCTTCCGCCCCTGGCCTCAACCAACAGCGCGCTGCTGTTCGACAAGGCTGCTCGCAGCCTGGGTTACCACCCGTTTCCGCAGGCGGCAGCCAATGCATCGCGCGCCTACACCAACCCGCACGGTGCGCAACTCGGGCCGTGCAACTTCTGCGGTTTTTGCGAACGTTTTGGCTGCTACATGTATTCCAAGGCCTCGCCTCAAACCACGCTGCTGCCGACCTTGATGTCGCGGCCCAACTTTGAGCTGCGCACGCGCTCGCATGTGCTGCGCGTGAACATGTCGGCTGATGGCAAGAAGGCCACCGGTGTCACCTATATAGACGCGGCGGGCAACGAGGTCGAGCAGCCGGCCGACCTGGTTGTGCTGTGCGCCTACCAGTTCCACAACGTGCGGCTCATGATGCTGTCGAAGATTGGCAAACACTACGACCCGGCCACCGGCCAGGGCGTGGTGGGCCGCAACTACGCCTACCAGATGACCGGTGGCGTCTCGATGTTCTTCAATTCCGACCAGCCCATGAACCCGTTTGCCGGGGCAGGCGCAGGCGGTACCGTGATTGACGACTTCGACGGCGACAACTTCGACCACGGCCCGCTCGGCTTTGTGGGAGGCGGCTCCATCGCATGCACGGTGACAGGCGGCCGGCCCATACAGCAGATGAGCTTGCCGCCGGGCACACCGGCCTGGGGCGCGGGCTGGAAAAAAGCCATCAAGGACAACTACCGCTACGCCATCAGCATAGGCAGCCAGGGCTCGGTCATGTCTTACCGCGACAACTACCTCGACCTTGACCCGACCTACAAGGATGTCTACGGCCAGCCGCTGCTGCGCATGACCTTTGACTGGAAGGCCAACGACATCAACATGACGCAGTTCCTCAAGGGCAAGATGGAGGGCATTGCCCAGGCCATGGGCCCGCGCCAGATGGCGGCCGGTTTCAAGAAGATGGGCGACCACTACGACACGCGCGCCTACCAGTCCACCCACAACACAGGCGGTGCGCCCATGGGCACAGACCCATCAACCAGCGCCGTCAACCGCTACCTGCAGGTCTGGGACGTGCCCAATGTGTTCGTGATGGGCGCCAGCGCCTTCCCGCAGAACTTTGGCTACAACCCGACCGGCATCGTAGGCGCACTGGCCTACTGGTCAGCCAAACACATACGCGAGCGCTATCTCAAAAGCCCGGGAGCACTGGCATGAAGGCACACCGCATCGACAAGCTCAAGACGGCAACACTCGCCGTGCTGACCATTACGGCTTTGCTCATCAGCATCGCCGTGCCGCTGGTCAGCTCTGCACAGGACCGCCCGGCAACGCCTGCTTCGGCAGCCACCACCAAACCAGCAGACAAGAACGCCGGCCTGCCGCCCACACCGCGAGATGCGCTGCTGGTGCGCGGCGAATACCTTGCCCGCGCCGGCGACTGCATCAGCTGCCACACACGTCCGCAAGGCGCGCCCTTTGCGGGCGGTCTGGCCATGAACACGCCTTTTGGCGCCATCGTCTCAACCAACATCACGCCGGATACAGAACAGGGCATTGGCCAGTACACACAGGAAGACTTCAACCGCGCGCTGCGTGAAGGCAAGGCAAAGGACGGCCACCACCTCTACCCCGCCATGCCGTACACCAACTTCGCGCGGCTGACCGATGAAGATTTGGGTGCGCTGTATGCCTATTTCATGAAAGGCGTGCCCGCAGCAAAGCAGGACAACGCCAAAACCGACCTGCCCTGGCCCTTCAGCATGCGCTGGCTGATGGCTGGGTGGAACAAAATTTACCTCAAGGGCAAAACGTATGAGCCCGAACCTGCACAAACCGCAGAGTGGAACCGCGGCGCCTATCTGGTGCAGGGCCTGGGCCATTGCGGCGCCTGCCACACGCCTCGCAGCGTGCTGGGTGGCGAGAAGGCCGCGACCCATGAAAAAGGTGAACTCTTCCTCTCGGGCACCATCATCGACGGCTGGTATGCACAGCCCCTGCGCAACAGCGAAGATCCCGGCCTGCAGACCTGGTCAAAACAGGAGATTGTTGAATACCTCAAGACCGGCCGCACCAACCGCACCGCCGCTTTCGGCGCCATGACCGAGGTCATCACAAACAGCACGCAGCACCTGTCGCGCGAAGACCTGGGCGCCATCGCCACCTACCTCAAGTCGCTCGGCGACAACCCCGGTGCGACAACAGCGATTGCCACCAACCCCAACGACATCACCTCGGCGGCCCTGCGCCAGGGCACGGTCACGCAACGCGGCGCCATGGTCTACCTGAATAATTGCAACGCCTGCCACCGCTCCGACGGCCAGGGCGCGCAGCGCACCTTCCCCACGCTGGCCATGAGCAGCACGGTCGCCGCCAAAGACCCGACCTCATTGATCCGCATCGTGCTGCAAGGCTCAGCCATGCCGCACACCCAGGAAGCGCCCTCACAACTCGCCATGCCCGGCTTCGGCTGGCGCCTGACCGACGACAACGTAGCAGATGTGGTGAGTTTTATCCGCAGCAGCTGGGGCAACACGGCGGAAGCGGTATCAGCCAGCACCGTGAGCAAGGTGCGCGGCGATGTTGCCAAGGCCGGGAAGGCAGCCAAAACCAGCGCAAATCCCTGACTGCCCAAACCGCCCTGCGGATAAATCGCTTTTCCTGAAAGCGACGCGTCACAAACGCGCAGGCTGAATCGTCAATACGGTGTAACTCCAACTTTTAAGGACACACCATGAACACGACAGCCACCACCAGCCCAATTGCAAACACGGCCCCAGTCCGCCACGACCTGAACGTCGCCGATGTCTTCCAGGCTTTTCTCAAGGCCAGCGAAACCATCAACGGTCATGACGTCAGCCCGCAGCTTCACCACCTGGTGCACCTGCGCGCCTCGCAGATCAACGGCTGCGCCTTTTGCGTCAAGATGCACATCAAGGAAGCGCGCCACGACGGCGAGACGAACGAGCGTCTTGACCGCCTTGTCGTCTGGGCGCATGTCAGTGACTTCACCGAAGCCGAGAAAGCCGCCCTCGCCTGGACCGAAGCCCTGACCGTGCTGGACGCCAGGACCGACTACGCGGCACTGCGGGCCCGTTTGCGTGCCTCGTTCACCGACCGGCAGATCAGCGTGCTGACCAGCAGCATCAGCATGATCAACCTCTGGAACCGCATGCAGATCTCAGCGCACTGAAACGCAGGCACACTGGGGCTCATATGACACGCGCAGACGTCACCGCCATCTTTGAGGCCAGGCGCCGCCATCTGTTCGGCCTGGCCTACCGCATCCTCGGTTCACGCGCCGATGCAGAAGACGCCGTGCAGGACACCTTCATCAAGTGGCAAGCGGCCGACCACGCGGCGATTGATGCGCCGGCTGCCTGGCTGACCACCTTGTGTACCCGCCACTGCATAGACATGCTGCGCGATGCCCAGCGCAGCCGGGTGGATTACATAGGCACATGGCTGCCCGAGCCGATACAGACACGCACCGACGAAACGCCTGAGACGCACGCGCTGCTGGCCTCGTCACTGGGTACCGCGTTTTTGCTGCTGCTGGAGCGCCTGACGCCCAAGGAGCGCGCGGCCTACCTGCTGCGCGAGATATTCGACACGCCCTACGCCGAAGTTGCCAGCACGCTGGGCATTGAAGAAGCCGCCTGCCGCAAACTGGTCTCGCGTGCGCAGGCCAGCGTGGCGCAGGCACGGGTGCGACACGTCACGCCGCCCAAAGTGCAGGACGGACTGCTCAGCGCCTTCCGTGATGCCATCACAGGCGGTGGCACGGGCGCGCTGGCGGGTTTGCTGGCTGACGACATCGCACTGTGCGCTGATAGCGGCGGCAAGGTCACCTCGATTGAAGGTGTGATTCACGGCAAGGCCAGCGTGCTGGCGCTCATCTCCGACCAGCTGGCGGGCTACTGGGCCAACTACGACTGGCTGCCGTGCGAGATCAACGGCGGCCGCGCCATACAGCTGCGCGCCAAAGACGGCGAAACCGTCGCAGCCATCACCTTTGCCTACAACGCCCTGGGCCAGGCCAGCAACATCTTTATCATGCGCAACCCCGACAAGCTCGATGGTCTGGCGTTTGGGCCGGAAGCCGTGGCGTAAAAGTTAATTTATAAGTTAACAATGTTAAGTTCCATATTAACTTTTCGGCTTTTCCCGTCTCTTGTCTACCCAAAAAAATGCTTTTCAGGCCATTCTTGAGGCATTTTCAGGTGCCAAATCAGCCTCCAGCCCAATGGATACGTGCGTGAGCAGCTATAAATAAAATAGCATGACGACACAACCGTGCGGCAATCGTCCGGCTTGACCAGACCCCGCGGACCGGGAGAATGCAGCCAATGCCCGCCCCACACGCCATCAGCCTCATAGGTGCGCCCACTGACGCAGGCGCGAGCACCCGCGGCGCGGGCATGGGGCCGGACGCATTGCGCGTGGCCGGGCTGGTCGAGGCGCTGCGCGCCGGCAAGCTGGCTGTCACCGACCTCGGCAACCTCGCCGGTCCGCCCAACCCCTGGGGGCAACCCGTCGCCGGCGTACGCCACGTTGATGAAGTGGTCGCCTGGAACCGCGCCGTGTTTGACGCCGTCGGCAGCGCGCTCGGCGCAGGCCGGACGCCGCTGCTCATGGGCGGCGACCACTGCCTGGCGATTGGCTCCATCAGCGCCGTCGCCCGTCACTGCCGACAGCAAGGCAAGCAGCTGCGCGTGATCTGGCTCGACGCACATACGGATGTGAATACCGAGACCACCAGCCCCAGCGGCAACCTGCACGGCATGCCCGTGGCCTGCCTGCTGGGCCATGGCCCCGTAGCCCTCACAGGCTGGAGCGGCCAGCAGGCTGCACTGGCACCGAACGACATTGCCTTCATCGGCATACGCAGCGTAGACGCCGAAGAAAAGCAGGCCATCAAACAACTCGGCCTGCAGGTCTACGACATGCGCCACCTCGACGAGCACGGCATGCGCAACACCATGACCGAAGCCCTGCAAGGCGTCGACGAGAACACCCATTTGCACGTCAGCTTCGACCTCGATTGCCTGGACCCGCTCGAAGCCCCCGGCACAGGCACAGGCGTGCGCGGCGGCCCCACCTACCGCGAGATGCAGCTCTGCATGGAAATGATTGCCGACACCGGGCGGCTGGCTTCACTCGACGTGGTCGAGATCAACCCGGCACTCGACGTGCGCAACCGCACCGCTGAACTGGCGGTGGAGTTTGTGCTCAGTTTGTTTGGCGCGTCGACGCTGGTACGCTAATCAGGCTAGCCAAGAGCCTGCGTAAACGGTAGCGCCGACTCACCAAGAATTTCATCATCGAAACGCGCTTGCTTCGCAAGCGAAACCATGCGCACGCCAATCGCGCAAACAATCGTTTGCACAGCGTGAATTGCAAACTGTTGCAACTTTCAGCACCACTGCAGCCATGAATTGATCAATGCGCCAACTAAACTTCGCGGCATTTTTCATTTCTGTTTCATTCTCTCTCGAGGCCGCATTTGACTCACCCACACACCCCGGGCCCCTTGCTGAACCGCAAGGCTTTTTTACTGACCGGCCTGTTGGGTGCGATTGCAGCCACCGCACCAGGGCGCGCCAGCGCAGTTGAGCGCGTGCGCTACGCATTGCCCGCACCGGCCTTTCTGCCGGCCTTCACGCCAATCAACGTGGCCGTCATCAAGGGCTACTACGCGCAGGAGAACCTTGACGTTGAGTTCCAGACAGTTGCAGGCGGCACCGAAGTAGCCAAGCGTGTGGCAGCCGGTGAGTTTGACCTGGGCGGCGGCACCGGCGACACACCCATTCTGGTCAGGCCGCGCGGCATGGCCGTCAAGACCATTGCCGTGCTGGGCGGCAAGTCGGTCACGCAGATCATGACGCGGCGCGACAGCAATATCTATTCGCCCGAACAGTTTCGCGGCAAGACCATCACCGTGGTCTCCAACACCGACACCACCTACTTCACCCTGCTCGGCTTTTTGTCATCCATTGGCGTCAAGCCCGATGAAGTCAAGATCGTGCCCGCCGGGCCGACCGGTGTTTACCAGATGCTGATTGACGGCAAGGCCGACGCCATGGCCGGCGTGCCCGACTGGGTGGTGCCCGTGCAGCGCAGCGGCGTGAAGACGGTGGTCTTCCGCTCTGACGAGTTCTTTCCCAGCATGGCGCAGGCCATGGTCAGCTCAGACCAGACCATCGCCGCCAAACCGCAACTGCTGCGCGCCTTTGTGCGCGCCACCCTGCGCGGCCTGGCCGACACCATCGCCGCACCCGATGCAGCGGCAGCCGCCATCACCGGCAAGTTCCCACAGCACAAAGGCAAGGAAGAACTGGTGCGCGACATCGTGCGCTACTACGCCTCGTTTGTGTACCCAGGCCAGCGCACGCCAGGCGAGATCAACAGCTTTCGCCTGCAGAAGGTGCAGACGTTTTACCGGGAGCGGAACATTGTTGAGAAAGAGACGCCGCTGAAGGATTTGTTTACTGATCAGTTTTTGACGGGTTGAGCTTGGCATCGCTTTCAAAAAATCTGTCCTCCACACCAGCATTTCCAAACCTGCAATGGGAACATCGAAGTCGACATTTTGCCGCTGCTTTGGCTTAGCGCTCTTGGCTTTCAAGCCGTTGCTCAGACCGCTACAGATTGTGCTCGATCAACCGGAATTGGGCTACAGCAATTTCAAGGTTTTTAAGGACGGGTATGAGGCGCCTTTGGGAAGTTGTTGGTTTCCGAAATCTGGTGAGACTTCAAGGCCATATCTTTTTCTGACGACATTGATCCATTCGTCAGGAGCCCAGACTTCTTTCCCGGCAGCTCTGCACTTTTCGTCCATCCCGTGGGGGGCATTGGCGAACCGAGTTCTTGAAATGTGTAAATGAAGTCCGAGACAGCAATATCAGGCAAGGGGCGATTGCTTTTGCTTGTGTATTTCGCGTCCCAACATCCGCAAAGATCCGAATATGTTGGCGTATCGGATGCGTTCGACACCAGTAAATTTATGTCCGGCGCTCTATCCTTGCCATGTTTGTCTGTAACCCTGATTCCCGGGCAGAGCTGATAGGCTTCTGATCCATTTTTTAACTTTAAGCTAAGGTAGGAAAAATTGGTTTTTAGTGCCGGCTTTTTGGGCCAATGTGCTTCATCTTTTAGATTGGCCTTACCAGAGTTGAAAGCTTGTTTTTTAGCTTTTTTAGGTGGAGTGACATTGCCGGCCACCCTGATCACATATTTTTTCTTCTGCCAAATTGCCATTTGAAAATAGCAATAAAGTTCAAAAAGAAAATCGTCCGTTGCTGCATCAACTGCCAACGAAGTGCCATTCCATACAGCTGCTTTTTTAAGTTCAACTGCAATCGCTTTTAACTGGCCAACCAAAATGGTGGAAGCACTCATCGGGAGTTCCTAAAGTTAGCTTCAAATCTACGCTCAATCTCAGAAAAATTGCCCGCCCGGAGTTCGCGTAACGCAGCAGACAGTATGTCTACATCTGGCTGCGGTCTCTTACTGATATTGGTTTCTTCCTTATTCATCTCAAACTTGCGCCCAATTGCCTGTCCCAATCGATCGAATCTATCTGACTGTGCGTTCAGAGAAGTAGCGCCGTCATATGAATTCGCATCCCCTTCCGTGGCTAAAACATGCGAGTAGTTTTCGTTTAGGCCCAAGTTATCAAGAGCCTCATCTATTCCTTTAATTAGATCCCCCGCCGCAAAAATCCGAGTTTCTAAAAATGTCTGTAGGCGAGTGAGGCGGCCTAGGTAGCTTTTATCAAATTGTTTTTCTACTGCGCGATACATCTCCTCGACCTCAAAAGCGGTTTGAAGCTGTACTGGAAGAGCAAACAATAAGTCGTGATAGCCAGTCCTGGCTATGAACACTTCCCCCGATTCAATAGTTTTCCTATCAACAGCTGGCAGCCTCCGGTAACCGCGCCAAAAATGCCTAGCGGGCTGTCTTAAGTTTCGAACAAATGTAAGGCTGTACTTTAGAGTTTCTATATTCAATGTGCCATCTTTGGAAAATGATTCCAATACTGTATCTAACGCATATCGATACTTCAAAAACTCCCTCGAAGATGCGCCGGCCGTCGTAGCTTGAACAGGCACACTAGAGCTTCTGCGCGCGCTAACTTCATCAGGCAAAACTCCGTTTATCGGTTCTGACGTGCGACCAAGTACTTCTTTAACAGAAGCAAATTTGGCTAAAAAATTCCCCTCTATGGAATCCACAAAAACAAGTGTGTCGCCATTCTTGATGCTCGGCCTTCGTCGAGCTTCAATCTGCAAAGTTTTGGTCGACACGTCAAGAGTGATGCTAGGCGCATCGATTCTGATTAACCAGTCAGCCACGGTTTTCCTTTGCCTTCAGTTGAGGCTGTTGGTTTTAGCAATTTACCAGCGAAAGCAAGATTGCCCCCGACTGAATATCGACAGGTTTGGCATTGGTCGGGCGGCCAAAACCGATGCGGTTGTACCCGAGCTAAGTTTGTCTCCATCATCTTTATGATCCGTTCTGGTCAAAAAAGATTTCGTTTCGTGCCAGATCATCCGTATATGGTGAATGATGACTTCTTCTGAAGGTTCGCACACTTGCAGCATGAGAACATTGCCGTTGACGTACAGAAGGTAGCAGCAAAACCAAGTATTGAAGGGAAGTTCGCCAATGACCCTGGCCGAAGCGTAATGTTCGCATCGACCACAACGCATACGTGTCAACTGCTTGCTGCAACAGCGCATCGATCCCGAGTCTGGCATTTTTTGCTCTGGCGTCATTCCCCTCCTCGAGGTCATTCTAGGTGCCGTACAGGCACTGAACAGCAGCGTAATCCCGTAACTGCCGAAGGCAAATCAGTGACCGGACACAGCTAAAACTGTCCTGAACCCCAAATGACTGGCCCCCAGATCATCATCCTGCGGCTGCCTTGCACCAGCCCGGTAGCGCATGCAGTAATCAGGTGAGCAGAGATAAGACCCACCCTTGATCACCCGCTGCCCGGCAACAGCATCAGCCCTGCGCGGCGCCTGGTCAGGTTTGCCTTCCGGGTCGCCATGAAACGGCCGCCAGGCGTCTGTCGTGAACTCCCACACATTGCCGATCATGTCAAACAGGCCGTACGCATTGGCGGCATAGCAGCCGACCGGTCCCAGGCCGGCAAAGCCGTCTTCAGCTGAATTGACTGTGGGAAAGATGCCTTGCCAACTGTTGGCGTCTTTGGGCTGGGCGTGGTCTTTGCTGGCTTGCGGCTGGCCTGCGCGTGCGGCCCACTCCCATTGCGCTTCTGTCGGCAGGCTGCGGCCTTTCCATTTGGCGTAGGCTTTTGCGTCTGCGTAGCTCACTGCCACGACGGGAAATGAATCACGGCCTTCAATGCCTGTTGTGGGGCCGCCGGGATGACGCCAATCTGCGCCGGGTACGTAGCGCCACCACTGCATGGCGCTGCCCTGGTTGTTGACGCTGGTGGGCACGACGAACACGACCGCGCCGGGCAGGCGCATCTCGGGTGGCAATGCGGCCTGCAGTTTGGGGTCGGGGCCGCGCTCTGCATCTGTGACGTAGCTGGTGGCTTTGACGAAGGCTGCAAACTCTGCGTTGGTGACTTCGGTTCTGTCCATCCAGAAGCCTGCGACCTTGACCTTGCGGATGGGTGACTCTTCAGGGTAGACGGTGTCGCCCATGTCATAGCTGCCGCCGGGCACCCAGACCATGCCTGCGTGTTTGGCGTCCGCCGTCTGTGCGGGCAAGGTGCACTGTGTGACTTCAGGGGCGCGCTTGCTCGCCACCTTCACCGGCTCAGCCTCAGGTGCGGGCTTTCTCGTCAACACCACACCCGCCGCCGCGCACGCAGTGATTAGGGCGATGGATATCAGCAGTGTCTTGTTGCGCGGTGCGGCCATGAAGTTTGATGACCCTAGTTGTACCAGTAGGTGTATTCGTCGTCAGGCGTCTGCTTCTGGTCAAGCGTCTTGTCGATGGATACGGGCAGCTCTATGAACGATGGCCACAGCGAAGGCGGCATGTTGGCGTGGTGGGCCTGCAGAACACTTTTCAGCTCTGTCACCTTGTCTGCCTGCCCGGCGGCTAGGTTGATCTTTTCGGTCGGGTCTGCCGTCAGGTTGAAGAGCCAGTCCTTCTTCGGTTTTTCAGACACGATAAGCTTCCAACCACCCTGCTGCACGGTGCGGTAAGGCCCGTCGCGCCAGAACAGCGCACGACCCGGTTGCGGCGCTGCACCTTTGCCGAGAAAGGGCATGAGGTTGACGCCATCGGTCACGCGGTCGGTCGGCAGGCTTCCACCAGCCGCTGCAACAACCGTGGGCAGGATGTCGATATTGGAGACAGGCGCCTGGTATTGCGAGCCGGCCGGGATGCGCCCCGGCCACATGGCCATGTAGGGCACGCGCACACCGCCTTCAAACTGTGTGAGCTTCCAACCGCGGTAGGGCTGGTTCACTTCAGGAATGCCGATATAGCCCGGCGCGCCGTTGTCGCTGGTGAAGATGACGATGGTGTTGCCGTCCAGCCCTTCATCTTTCAGGGTTTGCAGCACGCGGCCCACGCTGCGGTCTACGGCCCTGATCATGGCACCGTAGACGCGGCGCCTGTGGTCGGTAATGTTGGGCAGCGCATCGTAGTCAGCCTTGCTGGCCTGCAGCGGCGTGTGCACACCCCAGTGCGCCAGGTACAGAAAGAAGGGCTGGTTTTTGTTGCGCTTGATGGCTGTGATGGCCTGGTCCGTGAAGTAGTCGGTCAGGTATTTGTTGGGCTCAAACCATTTGCCGTTGTTGTAGCTGACGCCAAAGCGCATATTGGGCCAGAGAAAATTGTCGACAGGGTCGAAGGCCTGCTTTGCATTGACGACATTGGGCGAGTTCTCGGGCAGGTAAAGGCCGCTCTCCATGAACAGGCTTTCATCGAAACCCTGGTTGTTGGGCCGCATCTCTGCCGTGCTGCCGAGGTGCCACTTGCCGATGTGGATGTTGTGGTAGCCGCGCGCCTTCAGCAACTCGGCCACTGTCTGCTCTGACGCCGGCATGCCCAGGTCGTTGAAAGGCTTTGCCTCACCGGCCTTTTTCTGGTCAATGATGACGGGGTGAAGCCCGCGGGTTTCGGCATACATGGGGCCCGCAACCCGCGCCATGGCGCCTGGCGTGGGCGTGAACTCGACCCCAAAACGCCAGGGGTAACGCCCGGTCATGAGCGCAGCCCGCGAGACGGTGCAGATGGCCGCGCCTGCATAACCGTTATCAAAGCGCACACCGTCGCGTGCGATGGTGTCGATGTTGGGGGTAGGAACGCCCTCTTTGGCGTACCCGCCACCGTAGGTGCTGACGTCGTTAAAGCCCATGTCGTCAGCCAGGATGACGATGACATTGGGTGGGCGTTGCGCCGGTGGCTGTACCGCCGTGGCAGGCCCTGCTACCCAGGGCACTTCCCTATTAGGGTCGCGCGGGTGCAGGATGTCTGTGTACCAGCCCAGTGAGTATTGCAGGATGAGCAGGCGATTGGCATAAACCAGGCCGCCCAGCCCTGCGATGAGCACTGCAGCGGTGATCAGGGTGCTGCGCAGCTTCATGCGACGGCCAGACTCTGGGTTACGGGCTGGCCACCCGCAGCGCGCAGCATTTTCTGCGCGGTCTCGACACCTGCGTTCTGGTTCTGCCCGGTGACCAGCCGTCCATCCACCACCGTGAGGTTGGCAAAAGGCTCAAGCACCTTGCTGGCACTTTCAAACACAGCACCTGCCGCGCGCAGCTCGCGCTCTGGGTGCTGCGGTGTGATGGTGATGCCCAGCTGTTTGACCTGCCTGTTGGTAACGGCGGTAAGGCGTTTGCCCTTGACCAGGGTCTGGCCGTTGGTGTCTTTGGCGAGCAGCAAACCGAGCGGGCCGTGGCACACGCCGCCCAACACCCTGCCCGCGGCCCAGGCATGCGTGATCTGCTCACCCAGAACGGCCGAGGTACCCAGGTCGTAAGCTGCGCCCCAGCCGCCGGCCAGAAAGATGATGTCGTACTGCGTGAAGTCGAGCGCCTCAATGCGCAGGGAGTTTTTGACTTTGGCCTGGAAGACCGGGTCCTTCAGGTAGCGTTTGTCGGATGGCGCAGCAAGAAACCAGCGAAACGAATCGGGCTCGATCGGTATCGCACCGCCTCGAATGCTTGCCACGTCTACAGACATTCCGGCATCCAGAAACTCGTAATAAGGCGCCGTCATTTCAGAGCCAAAAACGCCTGTGGCCTTTCCCGTCGCGCCCAGCGTGGCGTGGCTGGTGGTCACGACAAGCGCCCTGCCGCCCTGGAGCTTGTGCAAAGGGCCACGGTATGCGGGGTGCAACCCGAATGCGGTGAGCGTGGCAGGCAGGCCCAGCCACAAAAAGAGAACCAGCGCAACGGCAATGACAAAGGCGATCAGCATGGTGTGTCCATTCAGAAAATAGGGGGTCAGGCGCGCTGCTTGACGGGCTTGTGGATAGTGGGCCTGTGTGCAGGGGCCCGGCTTTTTGCAGGTTTCCTTTTAGGGGCTGCAGCGGGCGCCTGCTGTTCAATCAGGTAGTTTGAGATCAGCGAGGTCAGGTAAACATTCAACTGGGGCGGATTGCCGGGGCGGCTCAACGCCTGGTTGCCGCCCACGATGGCGAGGTAAAAAAGCGCTGCCAGCTCGGATGACTTCTTCGCATCATGCGTGAGCCGCATGAACTTCTCCTGGAACAGACCCATGCGCGCCTGGTCGATGCCGGCCAGCATCCTGGCCACATCGGGGTCGCGCCTGCCCTGGCCCCGCAAAGCCAGTTCAAAGCGCATGTTTTCGAGGTCCTTTCCGGCGTGGGCCAGCCCGGCCTTGAGCAGGTGGGCCAGGTCATCACGCGGGTCGGTGAAGGATGCGGTTTCCGCGCGCAGTTGCTGTTCCAGCGCCATCTCGCGCTCGCACCAGCGCGCGAGCAGGGCGCTGATAAGTTCTGCATGGTCAGTGAAATGCCAGTAAAAACTGCCACGCGTCACGCCCAGCGCATCGGCAATCATGAGCACACGCGCCTTGTCAAAACCGCCTTCGGCGACTGCATTGAAGGCGGCGTCCAGCCAGTCGTCACGCGACAGCCGCGACGCCTCTGGAGGTTTGCCTGTCTTTTCCTTTGTCGCCATGAAGTTCCTGTTGGGGCCTTGCTGCCGCCCATGCGACAACGTCAGTGTCAAATTAAACCATACACATGTGTATTGTGATGGTATATTTGATTTTCCATACACAAGTGTATTGAGTCAACCAAGCCAGTAGAAAAACAGGGGACAAGGCCGCAGGCCAGTCGCAGCCGCTCATGAGACAAGCCATTTCACTGATCATCAAACTGGCCTTGCTGGCCCTCTATGCTGGCGCGCTTGCCGGCCTGGCGGGGCTGCTGGCACCGGGCCTTGCCGCACGCCTGCAGAACATCGCGCTCATCATCCTGGCGATACATGTGATCGAGCTGGTGGTGATGTTCAAACACGTCAGGCATTACCGGGGGCCGCTTGCCGTGAGCATGCTGCTGACGCTGCTGTTTGGGCTGCTTCACTGGAAGCCGCTGGCCGACGAACACAAGGCGGCCATGGCCACGAAGGACCAGCCCTCGCCATGAACGCCCGCCCCATGCTCATGGGCCTCTTCGGCTTCTTGCTGGCCTTGTCGTCAGCCGCAACGGCGGCAGACAAATCGCGGCCCAACATCGTGCTGCTGCTGGCTGACGACTGGGGCTTTAGCGACGTGGGTGCTTTTGGCGGCGAGATAGCCACGCCCAACATCGATGCGCTGGCGCAGCGCGGCACGCGCTTTTCAAACTTTCATGCCAGCGCCTCCTGCTCACCCACGCGCGCCATGCTGCTGACCGGGGTGGACAACCACCGCAACGGCGTCGGCAACATGCGCGAGACGGTGCCGCGCGCCCATGTGGGCAAGCCGGGCTATGAGACCGTGCTCAACAAACGTGTGGTGACCGTAGCCAGCCTGCTGCGAGACGGCGGCTACCGCACCTACGTGGCCGGAAAGTGGCATGTGGGCAAGGAGGATTTCAACCTGCCGCCCGCGCGTGGTTTTGACCGGTCCATCATCCAGGCAGACAGCGGCTCTGACAACTGGGAAACCGGCAAGCGCTACCTGGACCTCTCTGACAAGGTCAACTGGTTTGAGGATGGCAAGGATGCCGTGATGCCGGCCGACTATTACTCCTCGCAGTACTTTGTGGACAAAACGATTGAGTACCTGGATTCAGGCTCTAAAACCGGCAGGCCGTTTTTTGCCTACGTGGCCTTCCAGGCCAACCACATCCCGGTGCAGGCGCCCAAAGAATTCATCGCCAAATACAAGGGCCGTTATGACAAGGGCTGGGCCGTGCTGCGCCAGGAACGCCGCGACAGGTCGATAGCGCTGGGCCTGATGCCCAAAGACACGCCGATGGCTGCGATGCACACCACACTCGACTGGAATGCATTGAGCGACACCGACAAAAAATACCAGGCCCGGCGCATGGAGGTCTATGCCGCCATGGCCGATGCGATGGACCACCAGGTGGGCCGGCTTGTCGCGCACCTGAAGAAAACCGGCGAGTACGACAACACGGTGTTTGTGTTCCTGTCTGACAACGGGCCTGAAGCATCAGACCCGTATGCGCTTTTAAGCGGCCGCTTGTGGCTGGGCTGGCAGTACAACAAGGGCATTGACCAGCTGGGTGAAAAGGGGGCGTACAGCATCATCGGGCCGAGCTGGGCCAGCGCTGCGGCGTCGCCGCTCAGCACCTACAAGTTTTATTCAGGCGAAGGTGGCATACGCGTGCCGCTCATCATTGCCGGTGCCGCGGGCGCGCAAACGAATCATGTCTTCAACGGGTTCACACATATCAATGACATCGCACCCACGCTGCTCGAACTGGCGCAACTGCCTGGGCCTGCCGCCAGCTACAGGGGCCAGCCCATTGAACCCATGACAGGTGCAAGCCTCATGCCCGCCCTGAAAGGCCAGGCGCAGCGCGTGCATGCAGCAGACAAGGCGATTGGTTATGAGCTGGCGGGCAATGAAGCCGTCTTCAAGGGCGACTACAAACTCATCAAGAACATACCGCCGGTCGGCGACGGCCTGTGGCATCTGTATGACATTCGCAACGACCCGGGTGAAACGAAAGACCTGCAGGCCAGTTTGCCGGATGTGTTTGCCGCAATGAAGGCGGACTACGCCGCTTACGCCCAGGCCAACGGCGTGCTTCCCATGCCTGAGGGCTACGACCCCATCTTCCAGGTGCAGACAAATGCACTGATCAATGTTTATGTGCCCCGCTTTTTGCGCACTGGTTTGCCCATACTGGCCGCGCTGGCCTTGTTGGCGACCGCTTTCTTCATTGTGCGCAGGCGGCGCAGCATCCAAAACGCAGCAACAGGCCAAGCATGAGCATTGAACACGTAGACATACTGATCGTGGGCGCGGGCCTGTCGGGCATAGGCGCGGCAGCACACATCAAAAAGAACTGCCCGGGCCGCAGCTTTGCGGTTCTTGAAGGGCGCGACACGCTGGGCGGCACCTGGGACCTGTTTCGCTATCCGGGCATACGCTCGGACTCCGACATGTACACGCTGGGTTACGCCTTCAGGCCGTGGACGGAAAAAAAATCCATCGCCGAGGGCGACACCATACTCAAATATATTGCTGACACCTCGCGTGACCACGGCATCGACAGCCACATTCGCTACGGGCATCGCGTGACGCGCGCTGACTGGTCATCGGCCGACACAAGGTGGAACGTAGAGCTTGAAAAAGGCCCGCAGCGTGAGCGCGTGCAGCTGAGCTGCAACTTCCTCTACATCTGCACCGGTTACTACAACTACGAGCAGGGCTACACGCCAGCCTTTGCAGGCGCAGAACGTTTTGCGGGCCGCATCGTGCACCCGCAGCAATGGACAGACGATATTGAACACGCCGGCAAGCGTGTGGTCGTTATCGGCAGCGGGGCGACCGCCGTCACCCTGGTGCCCACCATGGCCGCCACGGCTGCCCATGTCACCATGCTGCAGCGTTCACCCACCTATGTGGTGTCGCGCCCGTCTGAAGACAGGCTTGCGGACTGGTTCCGGCGGCACCTGCCATCAGGCCTGGCTTACGGCCTGACACGCTGGAAGAACGTGCTGCTGGGCATGTTTTTTTACCGGCTGTCGAAGCGCCGGCCTGAGCGCATCAAAAAACTGATCATTGACGGCGTCAAAAAATCAGTAGGCCCGGATTGCGACGTAGACAAACACTTCACACCCAGCTACAAACCCTGGGACCAGCGTGTCTGCCTGGTGCCGGATGCCGACTTGTTCAAGGCGATACGCAAGGGCAAGGCCTCTGTGGTGACCGACCACATCGACACCTTCACCGAGACAGGCATACGGCTTAAATCAGGGCAGGAGCTTGAGGCAGACTTGATCGTCACGGCCACAGGGCTGGACCTGCTGGCTTTGGGCGGCATGGAACTGCTGGTCGATGGCAAAGACGTGGTCATGAAAAAAACCATGAGCTACAAAGGCATGATGCTGGCCGGTGTGCCCAACCTGGTCTATGTGACGGGCTACACCAATGCATCGTGGACGTTGAAAGCTGACCTGGTCGGCGACTACGCCTGCCGGTTGCTGAATACCATGGCGCGCAAAGGCTGGCGGCAATGCACGCCCACGCTGAACGATGTACGCGTGAAGGAAGAAAGCTGGATCGACTTCACGTCCGGCTACATACAGCGCTCTATTGACAAGTTCCCGACGCAGGGCAACCGCAAGCCCTGGCGGCTGCACCAGAACTACGCGCTGGACCTGCTCACCCTGCGCTACGGGTCTGTGGAAGACGGCACCATGGTTTTTTCAAAAGGGAGCGCAGCATGAAGAAGGCTGTCATTGCATTTGCGGGGCTGCTCGTCATCATCATCGGGCTGTACCTCGTCAGAAGCCCGCTCAGCATGATGGTCGCCAAAAATGTGGCTGCGCAGCGCCTGGCCACAGACGCCCTGAACAATTTGCCCGACGGCCTGCATGTGGGCCTGTGCGGCGCGGGCTCGCCCTTCCCCGATGAAAAACGCACGGGACCCTGCACGCTGGTGGTGGCTGGCAAACGTCTCTTTGTGATTGACTCGGGCAGTGGCAGTGTGCGCAACATCGGCAAGATGGGTTTCCAGCACGGACGCGTCAACGCGATATTCCTGACGCACTTCCATTCTGACCACATTGATGGCCTGGGCGAGCTGATGCTTCAGCGCTGGGGCTCGGCAGCAAACACCTCACCTGTGCCCATTTACGGTCCACAGGGCGTTGAGACTGTTGTGGCGGGTTTCATGCAGGCCTATGCCCAGGACAAAAGCTACCGCGTGGCCCACCACGGCGAGGCCACCGTGCCCGCTGGCGGTTTTGGCGGCAAGGCCCAGCCCTTCACGCCCGGCGCTGACGGCCGCGTGGTGGTGCTCAAGGATACAGACCTTGAAGTGGTCGCCTTCACGGTGGACCATGGCCCGGTTCACCCCTCGGTCGGTTACCGCTTCAGCTACAAGGGGCGCAGTGTGGTCATCAGCGGTGACACCAAAAAGTCTGCTGCCGTGCAGCGCGAGGCCGCAGGTGTGGACCTGCTGGTGCATGAGGCCCTTTCTTCGCCGATGACAGACCTGCTGAAAGACGGCGCCGCTCGGGCCGGCCGCGCCAACCTCGCGAAGATTTTTGAAGATATCAAGAACTACCACACCTCGCCGGAAGAAGCCGCAGAGACCGCCCGCGACGCCAGGGTGGGTTACCTTCTGCTCAATCACATTGCGCCCCCGCTACCTTTGCCTGGCCTTGAAAAGGCCTTTCTCGGCAAGGCACCCGGCATCTATGGCGGTCCTCTGCGGGTAGGCGCAGACGGGGACTTCATCAGTATGCCCACAGGCTCAAAAGCCATCAACTTCACCCACCGGTTCTGATACCCGCCATCATGCACACCACACCTACCCTCACCGGCAAAGTGCTCCGCACGCCTGAAGAACGTTTTGCGAACCTGCCGGGTTTTGCATACACGCCGCATTACACCGATATTGGCGGGCTGCGGATTGCCCACATCGACGAAGGCCCGCGCGATGCACCCGTGGTGTTGTTGATGCATGGGGAGCCGACCTGGTCTTACCTGTACCGAAAGATGATCCCGGTGCTGGTCGATGCAGGTTATCGGGTTGTCGCGCCTGACCTTGTTGGTTTCGGGCGCTCAGACAAACCCGTGGCGAAGGCCGACTACTCTTACCTGCATCACGTGCAGTGGATGACTGCATGGATGCTGGCCAATGAGCTGCGCGGCATCACGCTGTTTTGCCAGGACTGGGGCTCACTCATAGGCCTGCGTCTGGCAGCCGGGCAGCCTGAACGTTTCGCACGCATTGTGCTTGCAAACGGGGGCCTGCCTACCGGCATGGATGACATTCCCAAAGCCTTCAAGATCTGGCGGGCGTTTTCACGCTACAGCCCATGGTTTCCGATTGGCCGCATTGTCAAGGCCGGCTGCGTGAATGGCCTCACCCCGGAAGAAGTTGCGGCCTACGATGCGCCCTTCCCCTCACGCAGCTACCAGATGGGTGCGCGGCTCTTTCCCGGTTTTGTACCCACCACGCCGGAAGATCCGGAACGCGCGAACAATGAAAGCGCCTGGGAAGTCTTCAAACTCTGGGACAAACCCTTTCTGACCCTGTTCAGCGACAGGGACCCGGTCACCCGTGGCGGCTATAAAACCTGGCAAAAACTGGTGCCTGGGGCACAAGGGCAGGCACACGCCACCACTCGCGGCGCGGGGCACTTTCTCCAGGAAGACAAGGGGGCGGAAGTGGCGCGCGCCGTCGTGGCGTTCATTCGTTCACAACCCGAAGACTGAGTTCAAGCCACCGATTCCATCCTGTAGACCCTTGCAGCCGTGCCGCTGAAAAGGGCTGTGCGCTCTGCCGCTGTGCAGGTAGCGGTCAAGCTCTTGAACGCATTCCACAGTTCGCTGTAACCGCAAGACTGCTTGTCCACCGGGAAGTTGCTTTCAAACATGCAGCGCCCGGCGCCAAAGATCTCGATGCACATCTCGACATAGGGCCGCCAGGCTCTGGCCAGCTCTTCAGACGAAGGCGGCAGTTCACGTTCATGCAGCCCCAGCCCGAAGACCGGCATGCCGAGACCGCCAATCTTGAGGCTGACGTTGGGACAGGCGGCCAGGTCTCGCAAATCATTTTTGCAGCGCTGCAGTTCTTCTTGCTGATGGCCCGCATACGGCCCAACGCCGAGAACCGTGCCCACATGGTCAACGACGATGGGTGATTCGGCAAAGTCGCGGGCCAGCGCCAGCAGGTCTGGCAATTGCGGGTGGTATAGCCAGGCGTCAAAGCTCAGTCCGAAGCGGGCCAGTTGTGCAAAGCCTTCACGGAATGCCGGGTCTGACAGGCGATGCGGCGGCACAGGCCGGGACATGAATTTGTTGATCAGTTCGCTCGCGTCATAGGGCGTTGCATAACGTATGCCGCGCAGCCGGCCACCGGCTGCAGCAAGCTGTGCTTCCAACACCTCGCGCACCGCGCAGCCCAGCATGAGGTCTGCATGGCCGACGATGGCTTCGGCCACGCGGCATTTTCCGTACACGCCACTGGCCGCCATTGCAGCGTTGCCGTTGGCAAACTCCACCTCGCCCACCGGCTTCATGTGATCTGGTCCGGTATTGCGGTACATCGCATGGCCCTCCACGTAAACCGTGGCGCAGATGTTGTGGCCCTGGCTGATGTCGCTGAGCAAGTCCTGCAAAAGGTAGCGGTTGGCCACGGCCCTGACGTCCCACAGGTGGTGGTGGGCGTCAATGATGGGGAGCTCCGGCTCAAGCGCCTGCTCGCGTGGCGTACGCGCCAGCCACTGCGTGATTTCTTCGGTGTGGCGTACGATGTTGCCAGCGTAGGGTTTGGGCATTATTTTGATGGGGTCAAAGAGCTGCATTTTGACCTTTTCACATCTTGTGGAGGCGTTTGAACAGGCCGGCTTGTGAAATGGGCGGTCACGCGGGTGACTGCCACAGCGGCCTGTCGATGTTTGAATCGACACCACAAAACCAGAAGACCTCATCCATAAAACCGCACAAGCCCGCGCGGTAGCTGCACCCCCAAAGGACACCACATGATTTCGGAACAATCCGCCAAGACCACCGATTTGCTCAAGCGCATGGGCGCCTTTTTTCGACGAGCACATTTACCCGAACGAAGCGCGTTTTCACCATGAGCTGGACGCCTTCCGCAAGGCCGGCAACCCGTGGCAGCCCCTGCCGCTGATTGACGAGTTGAAGCCAGTGGCCCGCAAGGCCGGCCTCTGGAACATGTTTTTTGCCGCACGCGCATGG